>NZ_KQ758617.1 GCF_001457035.1 Fictibacillus enclensis
CGGCCCGTTGGTCAAGCGGTTAAGACACCGCCCTTTCACGGCGGTAACACGGGTTCGAATCCCGTACGGGTCACCAAGTTTTTTCATGAAAATGAAAACAACCATGTTTTTTTCGAAGAAAAAAACTTATACATATAAACCTTTCGGAGGATTAGCTCAGCTGGGAGAGCACCTGCCTTACAAGCAGGGGGTCGGCGGTTCGAACCCGTCATCCTCCACCATTTTATCTTAATATATTGATTATCATCGCGGGGTGGAACAACGAGCGCTACAGCACGATTAAGCTGCGAGTAAACTCGACGCATACACTTCAAAGAAAATACTGGTAGAGGAAGAGTTCCTCATACTCGGACACATCGTCCGTAACCTTAATATCATCGCGGGGTGGAGCAGTCTGGTAGCTCGTTGGGCTCATAACCCAAAGGTCGCAGGTTCAAATCCTGTCCCCGCAACCAAATGGACTCGTGGTGTAGCGGTTAACATGCCTGCCTGTCACGCAGGAGATCGCCGGTTCGATCCCGGTCGGGTCCGCCATTTTATCTTTAATAAGAAGTTTTGGCTCGATAGCTCAGTCGGTAGAGCAGAGGACTGAAAATCCTCGTGTCGGCGGTTCGATTCCGTCTCGAGCCACCATTATTTTTGGGGCCGGTTTAGCTCAATTGGTAGAGCAACTGACTTGTAATCAGTAGGTTGGGGGTTCAAGTCCTCTAGCCGGCACCACTATCCTTTTTGTTCGAAGTGTAAGAAATTTCCTCTTGAAGAATACATGGATATGTATTAAAATAGGTTTTGTCTCTCATGGAGGGGTAGCGAAGTGGCTAAACGCGGCGGACTGTAAATCCGCTCCTTTGGGTTCGGCGGTTCGAATCCGTCCCCCTCCACCATCTAATTTTTAGCACATTTATTTTGATTTAGGGGCATAGTTTAAAGGTAGAACGAAGGTCTCCAAAACCTTTGGTGTGGGTTCGATTCCTACTGCCCCTGCCATATGGCGATCGTGGCGAAGTGGTTAACGCACCGGATTGTGGTTCCGGCATTCGTGGGTTCGATTCCCATCGGTCGCCCCATATGATTGGGCTATAGCCAAGTGGTAAGGCAACGGACTTTGACTCCGTCATTCGTAGGTTCGAATCCTGCTAGCCCAGCCATATATGCGGAAGTAGTTCAGTGGTAGAATACAACCTTGCCAAGGTTGGGGTCGCGGGTTCGAATCCCGTCTTCCGCTCCAATTATATGATCTTTAAATGGCGGCATAGCCAAGTGGTAAGGCCAGGGTCTGCAAAACCCTTATCCACCGGTTCGAATCCGGTTGCCGCCTCCACTACATACCACCCAGCCGGGGTGGTGGAATTGGCAGACACACAGGACTTAAAATCCTGCGGTAGGTGACTACCGTGCCGGTTCGAGTCCGGCCCTCGGCACCAATTAAATACACTGCCAGCTTTACTTTTCACATGCCGGTGTGGCGGAATTGGCAGACGCGCACGACTCAAAATCGTGTTCCCTTGGGAGTGTCGGTTCGACCCCGACCACCGGTACCATTACATAACATAATAACGTTAAATATAGACGTTCCTTGCACAGTGCAAGGAACGTTTTTTTTCTTTATACTTTTCAGTACGCAGAGATATACGTTTTTTCTCCATTACATTATCGCATACTAATATACGTGCATTTGGCGCCTAATACTATTCCACTCTCAAATTGTTCACAAAAGAATAAACACTTTTCCAATTATGTGCTCTACCCTAAACAAATGTAAAAAAAAAGGCGAAATTTGTAGATGGAAGGCTGTCGGTAATCATATTCAGTATTCCTCTTTAAAATTTGGAAGGGAGTTTCATGAATGAGTGATTTGCAACGAAAGATGGGAACTTTTGCCCTGACCATGGTCGGGCTCGGATCGATCATTGGATCCGGCTGGTTATTTGGGGCATGGAGAGCTGCACAAATCGCCGGTCCAGCCGCTGTTTTTTCCTGGATCATCGGCATGATCGTTATTTTATTTATAGCGCTTTCTTATATTGAATTAGGCGCCATGTTTCCTGAAGCCGGAGGTATGGTGAAATACACACAGTATTCTCATGGATCGTTTGTAGGATTTCTTGCAGCCTGGTCCAATTGGATTGCCATTGTTTCTGTTATTCCTGTTGAAGCAATCGCCTCTGTGCAATATATGAGTTCATGGCCGTGGAAATGGGCAAGGTGGACGCACACGTTAGTGACGGAAGGCACCCTTACCGGGAAAGGATTGCTTATCGCTTCAGTATTGATGCTGATTTACTTTTTTTTGAACTATTGGGCAGTCAGCCTGTTTGCCAAAGCAAATAACCTGATAACAATTTTTAAAATTGTTATTCCTGGACTCACGGTTGGAGCGCTTCTTTTCGTAGGATTTCATGGGGAGAACTTTACATCCGGGCACAGTGTAGCTCCTTATGGATGGGCAAGTGTACTAACTGCCGTAGCTACTTCAGGGATTGTATTCGCGTTCAACGGTTTCCAAAGCCCCATTAATATGGCGGGCGAGGCAAGGAATCCCGGCCGCACTATTCCATTTTCAGTTGTAGGGTCTCTTCTGATCGCAACCGTTATCTACATTTTATTGCAAGTGGCCTTTATCGGGGCTGTCAGTCCTGCCACGATTGCTAAAGGCTGGCATCATTTAAATTTCAATTCGCCATTTGCCGATTTGGCCATTGCACTGGGCATTAACTGGCTTGTCATTTTACTTTATTGTGATGCATTCATTTCTCCTTCCGGCACAGGAACTACGTATACGGCCACCACAGCGAGAATGATCTACGGAATGGAAAAGAACGGATATTTACCAGAAGTGTTTGGAAAGGTTCACCCTTTTTACCGTGTGCCTCGTCCTGCTATGTATTTAAATCTTGCTGTATGTTTTCTGTTTCTGTTTGTCTTTAGAGGCTGGGGGGTACTAGCAGAAGTAATTTCAGTAGCAACCCTTATCTCTTATATCACCGGCCCAGTTACCGTCATGACATTAAGACGGACAGGCAGGAATCTATATCGTCCATTACGTGTTAAAGCACTAAGCATCATCGCACCATGCGGGTTCGTCTTTGCCTCTTTAACGCTGTATTGGGCAAGATGGCCGCTGACTGGACAGGTGCTATTCTTTATTTGGATTGGCCTTCCGATTTACTTTTATTATCAGGCGAGAAAGAAATGGAAAGGTTTCAAAACGAATTTCCTGGCAGGACTCTGGATGGTTGTTTACTTAATCTGCATGATGTTTATCTCCTACCTGGGAAGTGAAAAATTTGGAGGAGCCAACATCATTCCATTTGGCTGGGATATGGTTCTCATTGCATGCTTAGCCCTTGTGTTTTATTATTGGGCTGTAAAAAGCGGGATTCAAACCGAGTATTTAGACGAAGCAGCTAAACTGAATGAGCAAGTTAGAGTTAAAGAAATGTCGAAACGAGGGAACGAGTCTGGGGAAGAAGTAGGTTAACTATTACGGTAAAAAGAAGTGCATAAATGGTGCACTTCTTTTTTTATGGTTTTAATACATCGTGTAAAAATTCCTGATTTCATAAAAAGTAATGGAAGGTTGTCATATTTTTAATACACGCTGATTATATTGGTATCAAGGCAGTTGTAGGTTTTAGCGCAGGACTTCGTTTTAAATGAAGTCCTGCGCTTTTTTTATTGGATGAGATAGGAGTCAGAGGAACCGCCGTGGATTTGAACAAACATTTTCTCGATCGCTGATAGCAGTTTTTGGGCCTCATCGTCCGCCATGGAGGGTCTGAGGTAAACGAGCTGGAGGGCATTTTTGACCTGTTCTCCTGTCATGGTGCGTTTGGAATCGACGATAGGGCTTCCAAATGCGCCGTTTTCGTCTGCTGACAGAAGTTTCCCTTCCATGTTCATTAAACGACCGTTTAACCCTTCATATTGATCTCCAGGATCTCCTATTTTAATTTCAACGTCTCCATGGACCCCATCTGCATTATAAATCCCTAAAGGTATACCATATTGAAGGGAAAAGAAGTTATTTACGTCAACGGCCGAATTGACCAGTGCTACGTCCTTGCCGCCATATACACGGCGCAGGAGAGCTTCAGAGGAAGGCCTGTAGCGGGACGGATCCATGGAGAGCTTTTTGAAGACCTGACGCCATTCCTGTATACCCGGGTGGTCGGCCGCCGCCTTTTCAAGAGCATCTAGTTTCAGGGATTCAAGAAATAATTGGAATCTGCCTTTTAGCATTTGCGGTGATTCTTCAATCACGATATCATGATATAGTATTACGCCCATTTTAAAGGAAGGAACAAGCTTTTTTATGTCCTCTGCCAGTTTAATCATCAACTTTTCACCCTTATCTTATAGCTTTATTTTATAGTTAGTTTACCATAGATGAAATCATCCATTTAAGGAGAAAGGAGGTGCAGTCATGACAGGCGCCCAGTTAAAAGAAGAACTCATTGCATATAGTAAATCAATTGGTATCGACAAGATTGGGTTTGCTGCCGCGGATGTCTTTGCGGAACTGAAGGAAAGGCTGAAGGAACAGCAGAACCACGGATACCAATCTGGATTCGAAGAAAAAGATATCGAGAAACGGACGAATCCCCAGCTGCTGCTTGAGGGAGCGAACACCATCATCTCGATTGCTCTTGCTTATCCTTCTAGGATGAAAGATGCTCCACAAAGTACAAGGGAAGCGAGAAGAGGAATATTTTGCAGAGCTTCCTGGGGTGTGGATTACCATCATATTTTGCGTGAGAAATTAAGGCTGCTGGAAGCATTTATCGCTGAAAAAGCCCCGCATGCCCGTTCTGTGTCGATGGTGGATACCGGCGAACTGTCTGATCGTGCGGTGGCAGAACGTGCCGGAATTGGCTGGAGCGGAAAAAATTGCGCAACCATTACGCCGGAGTTTGGTTCATATGTTTATTTGGGTGAGATGCTGACGACGGTTTATCTTCCGCCTGATACGCCCATCACAGACCAATGCGGAGATTGCAACATCTGTGTGGAGGCTTGTCCTACGGGCGCTCTCGTACAAGGGGGACAGCTCGATTCGAACAAATGCATCGCCTTTTTAACACAAACTAAGGATTTTCTTCCTGATCAATATCGTGAAAAGATCGGCAACCGGTTGTATGGTTGTGACACATGCCAAACGGTCTGCCCTAAAAATAAAGGAAAAGATTTTCACCTTCATCCCGAAATGGAGCCGGATCCTGAAATTGCAAAACCTTTATTAAAGCCGTTACTGAAGATGAGCAACCGGGAATTCAAGGAGAAGTTCGGCCATGTGTCCGGTTCCTGGAGGGGGAAAAAGCCGATTCAACGAAATGCCATCATAGCGCTTGCCCATTTTAAGGATACCAGTGCTGTCGGAGATTTGGCGCAGCTCATGAAGGAGGACCAAAGGCCTGTTATTCGCGGAACCGCTGCCTGGGCACTCGGTAAAATAGGCTCAGAGGCGGCGGAAAACGAGCTTATTTCGGCGAAAGAACAAGAAAATGACGGAAATGTGTCAGCTGAGATCAACAAAGGCCTTCAAATGATTCAAAATCAAGGCATACACTAATCGCATCGCAACTACATGTCCGTTAGTATAGAAACCAAGAAAATAAAAGAAGGGATTTTTATGTGTAATATCAAAACCTTATTCTCTTACGAGGAAATGGATAGCCCCATGGGCCCCCTGACTGTTATCGCTACACAAAACGGCATTTGCCGGATTGACTTTGGGAGCCTTGAAGAAAATTTACCATCCCTTCAATCCTGGATGTCAAAGCACTATCTTAAGGGGGAACTGATCCATTCACCGGAAGAACTCAAACCGGTTGTTGATCAGCTTGCAAGTTATTTCAACGGGAATCTCCAACAGTTTACTATTCCTTTGGATTTATATGGCACTCCTTTTCAAATAAAAGTGTGGGAGGAGCTTAAGGGAATTCCCTATGGTGCCACATGTTCCTATAAAGACATTGCTCAAGGAATTGGTGCACCAAAAGCAGTAAGAGCTGTAGGCAGTGCAAACAATAAAAATCCAGTTCCGATCATTATTCCTTGTCATCGTGTGGTAGGGAGCAATGGCGCCCTGGTCGGTTACGGCGGGGGTCTGGATAAAAAAGAGCTTCTTTTAAACATCGAGCTTCAAAACTTTATACCTAAGTCTTCTTGAACCGTTTATTTTGACGGTTCTTTTTTTTTGGCTCTGATTCATATGGTAATAGTACGTTACTTTTGCAGCAGTGGAGGTGCCATATGAACTGGCTGGAACATCTCAAATTTTATGTCCAAAAGCTGACCGACTGGATGGTCAATGAGAACTGGAGTGATAGTGTTCAGCTTCCGATGGAGGAAAGGGAAAGCTTTGCAAGGAAAAAACAGGCACTGCATGAAAGGAATGCGGTTCTTGTCAATAATAATGTGGAGGCGCAGGTTCTCAGGCATTCGGTTTTTAATGATACGAGACAGGTAGATTATGTACTTCACTTCAGCAATTTAATCCGGCATGGATTCGATTTTTATGTTGAGGAGTGGATCCAGCAGAGGCGGGCTGTGTTTAAAGACGACGTGCTGATCAGCGACCAGCTGCTGAATCCTGAAGGGAAGCATAAAGAAAAAGTGAAGATCGAAAGGGAAACGGATCCGCCTGAACCTCGAAAGCATACGTACGATCGGCTTGCAGCGGTACAGTATGCCGAGCGATGGTGGAATACCTACAATCCAGCCTACAAGTCATTTGATGTTGATTGTACAAACTATATCTCCCAGTGCCTTCATGCGGGGGGAGGCATTCCCATGGCCCATCACGGGACACGTTCCAAAGGGTGGTGGTTTAAGTATCATGACTGGAGCTACAGTTGGACAGTGGCCAACGCCATGCGGTGGTATTTAAGCGGATCAAAGGCAACCCTCCAGGCGAGGGAGAAATCCTCTGCCAGCCAGCTCATCCCGGGTGATGTTATTTGCTATGATTTTGACGGCGACGGTCACTGGCAGCATACCACCATTGTCGTGGGGAAGGATTCTTCGGGCGAGCCGCTGGTAAATGCCCATTCCACGGACAGCCGGATGAGGTATTGGAGGTATGAAGACTCTACGGCTTATACTCCGAAAATTAAATATAAGTTCTTTCATATTACGTAAAGTCCCACCTCAGGGCTAATTCTTCATAAAAGTGCTATAATAATGAAGATATAAGTATACGAGGTGAGAGTTTTGGGTTTACATGTAGTTCTTTATCAGCCGCTGATCCCGGCGAATACAGGGAATATTGCCCGTACATGTGCGGGAACAGGCACTTCACTGCATCTGATCCGGCCGCTTGGCTTCTCAACGGATGACAAACAGCTAAAGCGTGCAGGTCTTGATTACTGGGAACATGTAAATGTTCATTACTATGATTCGCTGGAAGAACTGTTTGAACGGTTTCCGGAAGGATTGTTTTACTATATTACAAAGTTTGGAAAGCAGCGGTATACCGATATGGATTACAGCGTGCCGGCCAGGGATCACTTTTTTGTATTTGGCCGGGAGACAACCGGATTGCCGGATGAATTATTGAAGGCAAACGAGGAGTATTGTTTCAGGCTGCCGATGAATGATAACATCCGGTCGCTGAACCTTTCCAATACAGCCGCCATTTTAATTTATGAAGCATTGCGCCAGCAAGGTTTTCCGGCGCTCACATAAGCTGCTGGTGAAATAAATAAAAAAACGTCCCGGGCTCGGGGCGTTTTTTTATATGTACTGATTATTTGGCTCCAGGATTATCATTGTATCCCGCAGTGAAAATAGCGGTCAAGAACGTAAGCATAACTCCTAATATCAGGATAAAACTCATGCGGTCTCCTCCTTTTGGTGTAATGGTTCCGTATCTTCTTTTATTATAACGAAACCGCTGTCATCGTACAACGGCAAACACAGCCACAAAAAGAAAAGACTATTTCTTCAACTCGTATCATACCCATACTAAAACCACTATCATTCATTAAATTCTGTGGCAATACGGCAATCCTGCGAAATTCATAAAACAAGTTGAATGATTGGGGACATCCTCGCATAAAGTAGATTAACAAACGAAGGATGCAAACACTACGCAAGGGGGTACACATGGATATTTTAGGTAAAATCCAATTGCACCGTGAAGAAGAGAGGCGTCTTGCCTGGGAAGGTACCTTCGGAGAATACCTTGAGATTTTAAAGGAACGTCCCTATGTCGCTCAGTCCGCTCATTCCCGAGTCTATAATATGATTAAAGATGCTGGAATAGAGGAAGTGAACGGAACCAAGAAGTATAACTTTTTTAACAACCAGATTTTTGGACTTGAAGATTCAATCGAGCGGCTGGTGGAGGAGTATTTCCATCCTGCAGCCAAACGGCTGGACGTGAGAAAAAGGATACTTTTGCTGATGGGGCCAGTTTCCGGAGGGAAATCCACCATTGTCACCATGCTTAAGAGGGGTCTGGAAGATTATTCGAAAACAGAGGCAGGGGCAGTCTATGCCATTAAAGGTTGTCCGATGCACGAAGATCCGCTGCACCTCATACCGCATCATTTAAGAGATGATTTTTACCGGGAATTCGGCATTCGAATTGAAGGCAACCTCTCCCCGTTGAACACTATGAGGCTTGAAAAGGAATATGGCAATTGCATTGAAGATGTAATAGTGGAGAGAGTCTTTTTTTCCGAGGATAAACGGACAGGGATTGGAACGTTCAGTCCGTCTGATCCGAAGTCACAGGATATTGCCGACTTAACCGGCAGCATTGATTTTTCCACCATTGCAGAGTTCGGTTCAGAATCGGATCCCCGCGCTTACCGCTTTGACGGAGAACTGAACAAAGCCAACCGGGGGATGATGGAATTCCAGGAAATGCTGAAGTGTGATGAAAAATTCCTCTGGCATCTCTTATCATTAACGCAGGAAGGCAACTTTAAAGCAGGACGTTTTGCCCTTATCTCGGCTGATGAGCTGATTGTGGCCCACACCAATGAATCAGAATACCGTTCGTTTATCGCCAACAAGAAAAATGAAGCACTTCATTCGAGAATTATCGTAATGGGTGTCCCTTACAATCTGAGGGTTTCGGAAGAAGAACGCATTTATGAAAAAATGATTAAAGAAAGTGACATATCCCATGTTCATATTGCTCCTCATGCGCTTCGGGTGGCGGCCATTTTCTCAGTACTTACCCGCTTGATGGATTCCAAAAAGCAGGGCATGGACCTCATCAAGAAAATGAGGCTGTATGATGGTGAAATCGTGGAAGGTTATAATCATATTGATCTCGAAGATCTTCAAAAAGAATTTGCCGATGAAGGCATGAGCGGTATTGATCCGCGGTATGTCATCAACCGGATTTCGTCTGCCATCATCCGCAAAGAGATAACTTCCATCAACGCACTGGATGTGCTCAGATCGATGAAGGATGGACTGGATCATCATGCGTCCATTACGAAAGAGGATAAAGAACGCTTTATTAACTTTATCTCTCTTGCCCGAAAAGAATATGACGAGATTGCCAAGAAAGAGGTTCAAAAAGCATTTGTTTACTCTTATGAGGAGTCTGCCAAGACACTGATGGACAATTACCTCGACAACGTTGAAGCTTATTGCAACAAAAACAAGTTGAGAGATCCGCTCACAGGTGAAGAAATGAGCCCGGATGAAAAACTCATGCGATCCATTGAGGAGCAAATCGGGATCTCTGAAAATGCCAAGAAAGCCTTCAGGGAAGAAATATTGATCCGAATATCAGCGTATGCCAGAAAAGGAAAGAAATTCGATTATAATTCTCATGAACGGTTAAGAGAAGCGATTCAGAAAAAGCTGTTTGCTGACCTAAAAGACGTGGTAAAGATTACAACATCCTCAAAAACACCGGATGAAGCACAACTGAAAAAGGTGAATGAAGTAATCGCCCGTCTCGTGGATGAGCATGGGTATAATACGACATCAGCGAATGAACTACTGAAATATGTAGGAAGCCTGTTAAACCGGTAACTGTAAAAAACGCATCCCTTTGTAAAAATGGGATGCGTTTTTTTATCTTTAAAAAGGTTGTCAGCAGAACACATTACAGATAAGAATAAAAACCAAACAGGAGGAGAATACCTTGTAATATGATAAACTATAGTGGTAAATTAATACTATACGCTAACAAAAAGGAAGTGAAAGGATGAGTTCCAGGGAGAAGAGCAGCCAATTATGGGATTGGATCAAAGCCATTGGAATTGCACTTATTCTAGCGTTGCTAATAAAAAACTTTTTATTTGAGCAGTACGTTGTTTATGGAGAATCAATGATGCCTACGATCGAAAACGGGAACAGGCTGATTGTAAATAAATTAGGCTACAATATAGGTGAACCTAAGCGATTTGATTTAATCGTGTTTCATGCAAATTCGCAGGAGGATTACATCAAGCGGGTAATCGGTATGCCGGGAGAGCACATCGAGTATATAAACGATCATCTTTTTATCAACGGCAAACAGGTGGATGAACCTTACTTGGATGATTATAAAAAACAGGTGACCAACGGGAACCTGACGGGAGATTTTACGCTGGAAGAAGTCACCGGGAAAAAGGTGATCCCGAAAGGAAAGGTTTTTGTGATGGGAGACAACCGGCTTCATAGCATTGACAGCCGGCACATCGGGCTGGTTGATGAAAGCAAAATCGTCGGGGAAGTGAACCTGCGTTATTGGCCGATGGAGGAATTGAAAGTCATAAAGTAGTTTATTGACGAGGAGTATTGGGAATAGTGGAGGCAAGAGGTGATGGTTATGTCCAGAGAACAGGATTATATCGATAAACCAAAAAACAGCTCCATGACACCCAATTTAAAAGAAATGAAAGAGCATGGAAAAGTGATGGAACACATGTCCACCAACGTAAATGTGAAAAAAAGCGGAAAAATGCCTGATCCGGATCAATTTGAGGATGAAGAAGCAAAAAAAGATAAATAATCGTTGCGAAAAACCTGCTCCGGGATGACCTGGACAGGTTTTTTTGCGGAATTTGTTTGGAAATTCAAAATATCTATTTACTAATGAGAATCAATCTCATATAATGAGATTAAAATACTGATAATAATTATCATTCTCTCAGAGGTGCTATATATGGTATTAACGGACATTAAAGCTGGCGGAAAAGCAAAAATCACCAATACGGAACATGTGAATGTACTTGTACGAAGAAGATTGCTTGACTTGGGTATCATGGAAGGAACGGAAATCAGCATTAAACGAATCCTCCCTTTTGGAGGTCCGTTTGCGGTGGAAGCCGGCGGACAGTGGGTGGGCATTCGCAGAAGTGAAGCCAAATTGATCCAGGTGTGCCATTCATGATTGAAATCGCACTTGCCGGAAATCCGAATACCGGAAAAACCTCTTTATTTAATATTCTCACCAATTCGTATGAATACGTTGGGAACTGGTCAGGTGTAACGGTAGAGAAGAAAGTCGGCATGCTGAATAATAAAAAAGGGCATCTTATCGATCTGCCCGGTATATACTCACTTAATCCTTTGTCCAGGGATGAAGGGGTGGCAACCCGCTTTTTGATTGAAGAGAATTTTTCCATGGTTCTCAATATCGTTGACGCCTCCCAGCTTGAACGAAACTTATACTTAACGATTCAGCTTCTCGAATATGGAAAACCTGTAGTGATCGGGCTGAACATGGTTGACGTAGCCAAGGGCCGCGGAATCATGGTTAATGAAAAGAAACTGTCCGAGAGATTACAAAGCCCCGTTTTGCCGATAGTGGCCCGTACAGGATCCGGCTGTAAAGAGCTTGCAGGGCTTTTAACCAATGAAGAACAAGAGAACAAGCCCTTGTATATTTTATATGGTCAGCCGCTGGAAAGAGCGATGGAGACGCTCGTGGCAAAAATGCCGGACGCCGAAAATTTGCCGCCAAAACGCTGGCTTGCTCTTCAATTTTTTGAAGGAAATGAAGTGGTGCATGCGTTGCTGAAAACAATGATGCCTGAAGCTGAGCTTCAACGCATTTTTGCGGAAACCGAGGCACAGGTTCAATCCGAAGAGGGGGCCAAATCACTTTCCTATCATATCCGCGCCGTACGGGCGGAGTATATAAAGGGAGTGCTTGATGTTTCCCTTCAAAAAGGCGAAGAGGTCACCTATACATTGACCGACCGGATCGATAACATCGTGACCAACAAGTTTTTGGGGATACCAATTTTTATCCTTTTTATGTACCTGATTTTCAAATTGACGTTTGACTGGCTTGGCAGCCCGATCTCAGACATGCTTGACGCGTTCTTAACGGGACCGCTCACTGACGACCTGACGTCAATGCTTCAAGCCGCAGGAGCTTCTGCCTTTATTAAGGCTGTTATTCTCGATGGGATTGTTGCCGGTGTAGGCGGCGTTCTTGTCTTTGTTCCGCAAATCATGATCCTGTTCTTCCTGATCTCCTTTATTGAGGATTCTGGATATATGGCGAGAATTGCCATGGTGATGGATAAAACGCTGGAGAGCATTGGTCTGAACGGAAAAGCCTTTATCCCGATGATTATCGGGTTTGGATGCAATGTACCCGGAATTATGGCGGCACGTACCATTGAACAGCCAAAGGAAAGGCTTTTGACCATCATACTCACACCGCTCATGTCCTGTTCCGCGAGACTCTCGGTATACAGCCTGTTCGTGGGTGCCTTTTTCACACAAAACCAGGCACTTGTTGTCCTTTCGCTCTACCTCCTTGGTATCGTGATTGCACTAACGCTGGCAAAGATTTTCTCTTCCACCATTTTGAAAGAGGAAAGTTCGATGTTTGTGATCGAGCTTCCTCCATACCGTATTCCTCAATGGCGTACATTGATGCGCAATACATGGGAGAAGGGCAAAGGCTTCATCAAAAAAGCAGGTACGTTTATTTTCGGAGGATCCGTTATCATCTGGTTCCTCAGTTATGCAGGTCCCGGCGGACTGGGTGTGGACATGAATAAAAGCTTCCTTGCATTGATCGGCGGAGCCATCGCCCCGCTGTTTGAACCGATCGGGTTTGGCAGCTGGCAGGCAGGTGCTGCGTTGATCACCGGCTTCCTGGCCAAAGAAGTCGTTGTTTCTACCATGAATATCATTTATGTTGCGCCGGATCTTCATACATTGCAAGGAGTCATGGCCCACCATTTCACCTCATTATCGGCTTACAGCTTTATGGCATTCTTGCTGCTCTATGTTCCTTGTCTGGCGACAGTGGCTGTTATCAAAAAAGAAACAGGATCTGCCAAGTGGACGTGGTTTTCCATCATCTATGCCCTGCTGATCGCCTATATTGTTTCATTGATCATATACCAGGGCGGCAAGCTGCTCGGATTTTAAGTTTAACCAGAAAGTAGGGAGTATAAATGCTGCTTAATATTTTGCTCGGAATACTGATTTTTGGATACGCAGGTTTTACTATCTTTCGTTTTGTGAAAAAAAGCAAACAAGGAAAATGCGCGACCTGTTCAATGAAGAAAGGCTGTCAATCCGCATGCAGTGATATGGCAGAAAGCAAAGTCGCATTTAACAACTACACGAAATAAAAAAAGCATTCCATGGCTTGCCATGGGATGCTTTTATTTTTTTACGGTTCTTTATAAAATGTGCCAATTACATAGCAACTCTCGTCTTATCTTGCATAGGATAGTGTAACCAACCCTTTTTACATTCAAAAAGCGGGTGGTTCTTTTATCAATTTGATCCATTACCATTCAAATAAAACAATGAGCATGTACAAAGAAGGAGGGGAAATAATGGGCGAGGAAGCGAAAAACAATTTTGTAGTTTCTCAGGAAAACTGGTCCCTCCACCGCAAAGGCCACCATGACCAGCAGCGTCACATGGAAAAGGTCCAGGAGGCCATTAAAAACAATTTGCCTGATTTGATCAGTGAAGAGAACATCATTCTTTCCAATGGGCGGGACGTCATAAAAATACCCATTCGTTCATTGGATGAATACAAAATACGTTACAATTATGAAAAGAACAAGCATGTGGGGCAAGGAGAAGGAGACAGCAAGGTCGGCGATGTGGTGGCCAGGGACGGAAATCCGGGCCAGGCCGGAGCCGGAAAGGGCAAAGGCGCGCCGGGAGATAAGCCGGGATCCGACTATTCGGAGGCGGAAGTTTCCTTGGCGGAGCTTCAGGAGTTCTTATTTAAAGAATTGGAACTGCCGGATCTGAAACAAAAAGAACAGGATAATATCGTTCTTGAAAAAGTTGAATTTAATGACATCCGAAAAACCGGCCTGATGGGCAATGTCGATAAAAAGCGCACGATTCTTACAGCGTTCAAGCGTAATGCCCTAAAAGGCAAACCGGCCATTGCGCCGATTTATAACGATGATCTCCGGTTTAAGACATGGAATGAAGTCGTAAAGCCTGAATCCAAGGCTGTGGTGCTTGCCATGATGGATACATCAGGAAGTATGGGGATTTGGGAGAAGTATATGGCAAGAAGCTTTTTCTTTTGGATGACCCGTTTTCTTCGATCCAAATACGAAACCGTTGAAATTGAATTTATTGCTCATCATACTGAAGCAAAGGTGGTCTCTGAGGAAGACTTCTTTAATAAGGGGGAAAGCGGCGGAACCATTTGTTCTTCCGCATACAGAAAGGCATTAGAACTTATCGAAACCAAATATTCTCCATCCCGTTTTAATATTTATCCGTTTCATTTCTCAGATGGTGATAACCTGACAAGCGACAACGCACGCTGTGTGAAGCTCGTACAGGAGATCATGCAGCACAGCAATATGTTTGGCTATGGCGAGGTTAATGCCTATAATCGCCATTCCACCTTAATGAGTGTCTATAAGAACATAAATGATCCGAAGTTCAATTATTACATTTTAAAGGAAAAAGCAGACGTATATCATTCCATGAAAAGCTTCTTTAAAAAGAGGGAAGCTGCGCGCTAACGAGGGATCCCATTATCCATCTATTGGATAATGGGATTTCTTTTATTATTCCCGAAAATTACATATAACTAATTCATAACCAAAGTTGGGAGGGACCGGAGCCTGTGAATATCCGAATAATAAAGCTGATGGTCACGGTTTTTTTTCTGTCTGCGCTTGTATTGTGGTTCTCTCCTCAAAATGCGAGTGGGGCCTGGTTTGAGCCGCTCAAAGTGCATTTTCTCGATGTTGGCCAGGCCGACAGTATATTAATCCAAACGCCAAATGGTAAAAATGTTCTGGTGGATGCGGGAGATGAAAATGACGGTCCGGAAATCACCCGCTATCTTCAAAGCCAGGGTGTGGCTGATATTGATGTACTGGTGGCAACCCATCCCCACCATGACCATATCGGTTCAATGGACGATGTGATCCGGAATTTTAACGTCAAAAAGATTTATATGCCGAATTTGCCCTATGACACCGCTTACTACCACGATTTGTTTAAAATAATCAATGAAAAGAAAATACCGGTAGAGCGGGCAAAAGCAGGAGTCAGCTTTCGATTTGGATTTTCTGTAAAGATGGAAATGCTTGCTCCAAGGTCTTCTTATTATAAATACATTAATGATTATTCAGCCGTAATGAAAGTGACCCACGGCAAAAATTCATTTTTATTAATGGCGGATGCCGGTATGGAATCCGAAAAGGAGATGCTTTCGTCCAAGAAAGATGTGCGGGCAGATGTCTTAAAAATCGGCCATCATGGAGCAAATACAGGGACAACCATGGCGTTTTTAAAAGCGGTCCATGCAAAAACGGCCATTATCTCTGTTGGCAAGAACAATCCTTATCACTATCCCTCAAAGGAAGTGTTGTACCGGCTGGCCCGCAGAAACATGACGACTTACCGAACCGATCAGCTTGGCGTGATTACCGCCATCAGCAACGGAAAAAAGATCACATACCGGACGAACGGTTTCAAATAAGGCAGCCCGCAATGAGGCTGTCTTGTTTTTTTAATGAGAAAAACGGGTATAAATGTTGGCTGGCATCTAAAGCTTCCCCCTTGCACTTTTTTGTGCTGGATAAGAAAATAAGAAGGAAGAGAGGGGAGATGAGAGCAATATGATTAAAGCTGTTGTTTTTGACTTTGACGGGCTGATTCTGGATTCGGAAACATCCGTGTATCTTGCCATCCAGGAAATTTTTTCAGAGCATTCAAGCCATATGCCCCTTGAAGTCTGGCAGCAATGCATTGGAACAAAGGATTTCTTGGATCCCTTCGAATATCTAGAGGAACAGATAGGTGAAAAAGTGGACAGGGAAGGACTCCGTGCCATGCATCATGAACGGGTGGTGGCCATGCTTGATGGAACAAGCGCTCTTCCTGGTGTAGAGGATTATCTGGAGGCGGCCAAGGAGCTCGGTTTGAAAATTGGTTTGGCGACAAGCTCATCCCGTGCCTGGGTGACGGGTTACCTGGAAAAACTGAATCTGCTTCCCTATTTCGACTGCATCAAGACCTCTGATGACGTAGAACACGTGAAGCCAAACCCTGCTTTATACCGTGAAGCTGTAAAATGTCTCGGTGTGAAGCCTGAAGAGGCTATTGCATTTGAGGATTCCGCGAATGGAGCCATAGCAGCCAAAGAGGCTGGCTTGTATTGTGTGGTTATTCCAAATGAAGTAACAAAGGGGCTTGTGTTTGGGGATGTTGACCATCAAATGGAAACGATGGCCGAACTGCAGTTTAAGGAATTGCTGAGGAAATTCGGATGATTCCCATTCGGGGCATCAATCATCTCACACTGACTGTCAGCAGCCTGACAAGATCCCTTTCTTTTTATGTTGATGTTTTAGGTGCGGTTTTGATACACCGGGGCCGGACCGATGCTTATATCGAGTGGGGGCCTGTTTGGATTTGTTTGCTTGAACGGGGAGAAGATAATAGGGCAGAAGCTGGCAAAGCCGGTATGGATCACGTGGCATTTACGATCTCTGATTCTGATTTTGATGAGGCCGTTGAAACCTTAAAAGCCAGTTCAGTCAGCATCATCAGAGGACCCGTTATTCGCGGGGACGGCAGGTGTGTGAATTTTGTGGATCCTGACGGGATTCAGCTTGAATTGAATACAGGTTCTTTAGCCGGAAGAATGAAAGTCTGGGGCTGAAAAACATTAAAATAAAATAGGAGTTAAGGAGTGAATCCATTGAGCGAAGTTGATGTTTCAAAATTCGAGAAAAAAATTGAACTGAGAAATATTCAATACAATGATATAGATGAAATACTTGAATTGCAGCGGATCTGTTTTCCGGGGCATATGGAACCCTGGAAGCGGGAACAGCTTGAAAGTCATCTTGATATTTTCCCGGAAGGCCAGTTTGTTGTTACCTTTGAGGGGAAAATTATTGGAAGCTGTTCGAGCCTGATCGTTAACTTTGATGAGTACGATGATCAGCATACATGGGATGAAATAACGGATGAGGGCTATATCACGAACCATAATCCAAATGGCTATAATCTATATGGAATAGAGGTTATGGTTCATCCCGATTACCGGCGGATGAAAATTGGAAAACGCCTGTATGAAGCAAGAAAAGAGCTTGCGGAAGAATGGAACTTAAAAAGTATTATTCTTGGAGGACGGATTCCCAACTATTATAAATACTCCAAAGAAATGACACCACGCGATTATGTGAAGGAAGTCATCCACCACAACATTTATGATCCAGTGCTTACCTTCCAGCTCATGAACGGTTTTACCGTGATGAGAATCAACCGCCATTATCTGCCGGATGATAAGCAATCTAAGGAATATGCCACATTAATGGAATGGAACAATGTGGACTACCATCCGCATAATACACGAAGGCACTTCAAAACAAGTGAGCCGATCCGCATTACTGCGATTCAGTACATGATGAAAACCATTGAATCATTTGATGACTTCGCAACACAGGTAGAGTATTATACCGATGTGGCGGCAGATCAGGGATCTGATTTTGCCGTATTTCCGGAATTGCTTACGACTCAGCTTCTCTCATTTGTGGAGGAGAAAAGCCCAAGCCAGGCCATTCGCCGTTTAACTGAATTTACCGAGGATTATATTGAACTGTTTACAGGGTTAGCCGTACGATACAACGTAAATATTATCGGCGGTTCCCATTTTGTGGAGGAGGATGGAAATATTTATAATGTTGCCTATCTGTTCCGCAGAGATGGGACGATCGAGAAACAATATAAGATTCATATCACCCCGAATGAAAGAAAATGGTGGGGAATCACACCGGGAGATAAGGTTCAGGTGTTTGATACCGACTGCGGAAAGATCGCCATCCTTATTTGCTATGATATTGAATTTCCTGAGCTTTCAAGAATTGTTACGGATATGGGAGCGAATATTATTTTCAGCCCGTTCTGTACAGAAGACAGGCAAGGCTATGTCCGGGTAAGGTATTGTTCGCAGGCAAGAGCGGTAGAAAATGAAATTTATACGGTGATTGCGGGGACTGTTGGAAACCTATCGCAGGTAGAAAACATGGATATTCAATATGCACAGTCCGGAATCTTTACCCCTTCAGACTTCGCATTTCCGCGTGACGGCATCGTAGGAGAATGCCACCCGAACATTGAGACCGTGGTCGTCGGGGATGTGGACCTGGAAATCCTGCGCAGACAGCGCAAGACCGGGAATGTCACCCAGCTCCGGAACAGGCGGCTGGATCTCTATGAAGTCATTCAAAAAAGCAAAAGTAAAATGTAAGGTGCATGGCGGCAGGGAAATTCCCTGCCGTTTTTACATGAAATGAAATATTCCTCGGGAAATATGTCACTTCTTACAGAAATGGAAAGATATTTATGCGAAGCATGTCGAAAGCGGTTTTCCTGTCTGCGGCTCTGCGCTATAATAAAGAGACAATAATGATTTAATAAACAGAGATTCAGCATATAAAAGGAGGAGAGTCGGAAAATGACCTGGCAGACATCATATGAAAAATGGCGAAACGAACCAACTCTTGATGAGGAGCTTCGATTGCAGCTGGAAGAATTAGAAAAAACAGAGACGGGCCTGGAGGATTCCTTTTATAAAAATCTGGAATTCGGTACAGGTGGAATGAGGGGCGAAATCGGACCAGGAACGAATCGAATGAATACATACACGATCCGAAAAGCATCCTCCGGTTTGGCAAGCTTTATTGAAGAACAAGGTGAAAAAGCAAAGGTACGCGGTGTGGTGATCGCGTATGACTCAAGACATAAATCTCCTGAATTTGCAATGGAAGCTGCCGGTACACTGGCTTCAAGGGGAATACAGACCTATGTGTTTGAAAGCCTGCGGCCGACTCCCGTTCTTTCATTTGCTGTCCGCTATTTAAAGGCGTTCAGCGGAATTGTGATTACAGCAAGCCATAACCCGCCGGAATATAATGGATTTAAAGTGTACGGGCCTGACGGCGGCCAGCTTCCTCCACGTGAAGCAGACCTATTAACCGAAAAGGTGGAAGAGGTTGAAAATGAACTTGCCATCTCTGTAAAAGATAAATCCCAATTGCAGGAGGACGGTCTAATTCAGATCGTGGGTGAAGAAATTGATACTGCTTACCTGGAGCAGTTGAAAGGCATCACTGTAAATCCAGACCTGATCAAGGACATGGAAGACTTAAGCATTGTCTTTACACCTCTTCATGGAACGGCGAACCTTCCTGTTCGAAATGGCCTTGAGGCGATCGGTTTTAAAAATGTCACGGTAGTCAAAGAACAGGAACTGCCTGATCCCGATTTTTCCACGGTCAAATCACCAAATCCTGAAGAACATGCCGCTTTCGAGCTTGCCATTCAGTATGGAAAAGAAAAAGATGCGGATGTGCTGATTGCGACGGATCCTGATGCAGACCGGGTGGGGGTAGCAGTCAAGAATCTGGATGGTGAGTATGTGGTGCTTACCGGAAACCAGACAGGAGCACTCCTGCTGCATTACCTTTTATCACAAAAAGAGGCACAGGGCGAACTTTGTCCAAAAGGCGTTGTGCTAAAAACAATTGTTACTTCTGAACTTGGAAGAGAGATTGCAAGCTCCTTTGGACTTAAAACGGTGGATACGCTCACTGGATTTAAATTTATCGGAGAAAAGATTAAAGAATATGAGAAAACCGGGGAGCATACCTTCCTGTTTGGATATGAAGAGAGCTACGGCTATCTTATCGGTGACTTTGTGAGGGACAAAGACGCGGTACAAGCCTGCCTGCTGGCAGCTGAGGTAGCAGCTTATTACAAAAAGCAAGGCAAAACGATGTATGAGGGCCTTATGGATGTGTTCTCCACTTACGGCTATCACCTTGAAGGCCTGGAATCCCTTACGCTTAAAGGAAAAGCAGGCGCTGAACAAATTGCAAACATCCTCGACAGCTTCAGAGCTACACCTCCGTCCGAAATAGCAGGGAAAGCAGTGTTGTATGTGGAAGATTACAGCATAGGCAAACAGCGTAACCTTCAAACGGGAGAGAAGACCCAGATTGACCTCCCAGCCTCCAATGTTTTAAAATATGTTTTAGAAGACGGCTCATGGTTCTGTCTACGTCCATCGGGTACTGAACCAAAAATCAAATTTTACTTTGCCGTCCAATCCAATACGTACAGTGACAGTGAAAATCTGCTGCAAAGTCTGAAGAATGACGTTATGGACCTTGTCAGCCAGCTTGTCGCTGCTGCTCAGTAATCCATCTCAAAGCAGCCCGGATCTTCCGGGTCTGCTTTTTTGGTGATTCAAGAAATGCGGATCCGGGAGGTGTAAATGATCGAAAGGGAGCGTAAACAGACCGTGGATTCAAAATACATCCAGCAGCATCTCGCGAACGAAAGGACCTATCTGGCCTGGATACGGACAGCCATCGCTATGGCGGGCATAGGCTTTGTCTTTTTGAACTTTCATTTCTCCTTGCAGCTCAGGGTGCTGCAGCTGGAGGGAAAGGTGGTTGCTGCAGTAGGAATGATATTCTTTCTCCTTGGAGTGGCGGCCATCATTTTTTCGACGGTTGATTATTTGAACAAACGGAAACAAATTAATTCCCAGACCTTTCAGTCCCCGGTAACCATGGTTTTTATCATGTCTTTGTCGCTGATCCTTGTCATTCTGATTTTAATTGTCAGCTATTTTTTTGTGTAAATCTCCGTTGCTGGAGGAACTGAAACGTTTGACTGTATAGTTGAAATTCTGTAAAATTGTTTATTATCTATGCATTGGGGTGATTGATTTGGGAAGTACCGTATCAGTGAACTAGCAACATTAGCAGGCGTTTCAAAAAGAACTATTGATTATTATACGAAGCTTGGCCTGTTAAAGGCTGAACGTTCCCAATCAAATTATCGATTTTACAGTGAAGAAGCTTTAGAGCAGCTTAAGTGGATTAATTATTATAAAAATCAGCATCTTCCTTTAGAGAAGATTAAAGAAAAAATGGCATCACTCAATGAACATTCAGGAGAGTATGCCGAAACACTACAAAAAGTTGATATGCAGCTCAATACGCTTGAAAAAGATGTTCAGGAGCTCAAACCTCTGCTTCAGCAACTGAACAAAGAACAACTTAAACTGGCAGTTAAACATATGCCTGCCGAGCGTGTTGCATTACTTCACAGCCTATTATTGATTATTGGAGAAACGCCGTTTGTTTAAGGGAACGATTGGTTATCCAGTAAAAACTCTAGGAGGTGACATCTTTATTCCTCTTTTAGACGGGAGAATAAAGAGTCTATTTGGACATATTTAAGCTATTCTTAGTAGCATTATTGATTGTATTAACCGCCTTTTTTGTGGCAGCTGAATTTGCGATTGTGAAAATTCGCCGGACGAGAATTGATCAGCTCGTTGAGGAAGGAAACAAAAAGGCCATTGCCGTCCGAAAGGTACTGATGAACCTTGATGGATATCTTTCGGCCTGCCAGCTTGGAATTACTATTACGGCCCTCGGGCTCGGGTGGCTTGGTGAATCAACACTTGAACACCTGCTGCATCCTTTGTTCAGCCAGCTGGATTTATCACCGGCACTCACAAAAACAATTACAGTTGTACTCGCTTTTGCCGTCATTACTTTTCTTCATGTCGTTCTTGGTGAACTATCGCCTAAAACCTTTGCGATTCAAAAAGCCGAAGAGATCAGTTTAATGCTCTCGGGTCCCCTGATCATGTTCTACAGGGTCCTGTACCCGATTATCTGGGTGTTGAACGGAAGTGCCCGGCTGTTTACCAAAATGTTTGGTCTGCATGCTGTTTCGGAACATGATATGGCCCACTCCGAAGAAGAATTGCGTTTGATTTTATCAGAAAGCTATAAAAGCGGAGAAATTAATCAGTCAGAATACAGCTACGTGAATAAAGTATTCGAATTCGATGACCGTATCGCGAAGGAAATCATGGTGCCGCGTACGGAAATTGAGTGTTTGTATCTAAATAAATCCATTGAGGAAAACCTTGCGATTATTACGAGTGAGAAATATACTCGTTATCCTGTTGTAGACGAAGATAAAGACCATGTGGTTGGAATGGTTAACGTTAAAGAAATTTTCTATGACCTCATGTCCGGCAAGGAAAAAACGCTGGAAAGCTATCTGCGTCCAATCCTGACGGTTCTTGAGACCATGCCTATTCAGGAAACACTGGTAAAACTTCAAAAGCAACAGGTTCATATGGCTGTACTGATGGACGAATACGGAGGAACTGCGGGACTTCTAACGGTTGAGGATATCTTGGAAGAAATCGTAGGAGAAATCCGTGATGAATTTGATACAGATGAGACACCGATGATTTTAAAAATTACACCGAAGGTCACCGCACTGGACGGAAAGGTTTTAATTTCTGAAGTGAATGATTTATACGGTCTTGAAATTGACGATTCAGATCTGGACACGATCGGCGGATGGGTACTTTCCCAAAATTCCGATATTGTGGAAGGTGAGGTTATCAATTACGAAGGATTAACCTTCAAGATCGTCGAAATTGATGGCCACCAAATTAAACGGATTGAGGTGAACAAGGTGGAGAGCCCGAAAAAGGAAGAAGAATCCTTTAGGCAGCCAGCCTTGATCACCGATCCAGAATAAATATAAAAACAGCAGCCTGCCATCAGCGTGATGGCAGGCTGCTGTTTTATCCACTATCTCGGGCTAAGAAAGATGGATACCGAGCGGATCAATGTCAGGGAGCTGGTCGCAAACGCCACGGAAAGGATGGTAACCATGGAATAAAAGAACATTCCTTCCCCGATAAAGTACAATCCCGCCAAAATAACGGAGGCATCGATAAAGAAAATGATGATACCGACATTAAGGGGAGATCTCTTGGCGATAAACAAAGCCAAGAGATCGGTACCTCCTGTACTTGTTTCGTATCGGAGCATGATTCCGATCCCTGTACCGATCAACAAGCCTCCCACCACCGCGCTTTCCATCTCAGGCAAATGGAGAAACCCATTGAGCGGTACAAGCAAATCGATGACAAATGAGGAGATCAACATGCCGTGCAGGCTGTTTAGGAAATACCTGCGGTCAAATTTCCAAGCCAAGAAATAAATGGGGATGCTGAGCAGTATGATCGTCATTCCCACTTTAAATCCCCAGATGTATTTAAGTAGGAGACCAATGCCAATCATCCCGCCGTCAAGGAGATGAAAAGGCAGGATAAACATGTTGATTCCGATTCCCATCAGAAAACTGCCGATGAAGACGGCTGTCATTTTTGCCAGCATAGTCTCACTCCTGTCCACCCTATATTTTTACTTTATGATGGGAGGGAGGCAGCAATTCCACTTCATTAAAGACGATAATATTTATGCCTTTTTTAGAAGGTCACTGATTTCACCTGAGCTTACCGATTCTATATCGAATTGATTTTTTAACGTGTCCAGTTGATTCATTCTTTCTTCAAATTCCTCTTCTTCATCTTCCATATACCGTTTGGAGAAGTAAAGGGAGTCATTTTCTGCTTTCAGAAGAAGTTTGATCTCGAGCTCCAGAGGCTGTTTTCCTGAATCTTCATCACTGAACAGGATACCGCCTGGTGAGGTTTCTCTCTGACTCAGATACATCTTCCCATGAGCTGATTGGTGAGCATTGGAGAATTCCAGGACCTCTTCGAACGATTCAGCATTTCGCATATGAACGTCATCCCTTCTTTTGAGTTATCTTATTACAGGTTTCCCTGTGCGTTTTAATTTAAACAACCGTTTAATTTTAAAATATCAGCTTAAGACCATGATGATTGTCCACACCAAAACCAGTGGATTTGCATTAACTATTAGTAACATCGGTTGTGCTTTTAATCGATGATGAAAGGAGAGTAATTCATGGGTTTTGGTTTTGATGGCGGATGCTTTGGCGGCCGCCGGGGAGATACGTTTAGAAGAGAAGCGTGTGCGCTGATTAACGAACGTGTACAAGTAGATACCGTAAACCAGACATTCCGTGGCCGATTGGTAGAAGTAGGCCGCGATGTCATCGTACTGCGTGTTCGAAAAAACAACTGTACGTTCCGTGTCGTCATCCGCATATGCGAGATTGTAGCGATTTTCCCGATTTAACAAGTCTTTTATCAGTACTAAACATCCCGTTAAGGGGTGTTTTTTTTATCTTTTATACTTAAAAAATCAAGTTAGCAATTATTTACTTTGACAAGTAAATTACCTTGAATATAAAATGGTAGTATGATGTGTTAACGATTACAACAAAGAGGTGAGATACAACATGAGAAGAATTGGACTAGCTTGGCAGATTCTTATCGGTTTGATTCTGGGTATTGCGGTCGGTGCGATTTTTTACGGCAGCGATGATGTTGCAAAATTTTTGCAGCCAATAGGTGATATCTTTATCAGGCTAATTAAAATGATTGTTATTCCTATCGTGGTTTCC
The DNA here is from genome assembly GCF_001457035.1 of Fictibacillus enclensis. Classification (GTDB taxonomy): domain Bacteria; phylum Bacillota; class Bacilli; order Bacillales; family Fictibacillaceae; genus Fictibacillus_C; species Fictibacillus_C enclensis. The sequence goes on from NZ_KQ758617.1 coordinate 24,820, forward strand.
AGTTTGATTGTCGGTGTAGCCGGTGTTGGCGACATGAAAAAGCTGGGTAAACTCGGCGGCAAAACAATTCTTTATTTTGAGATTATTACGACCATCGCAATTGCGGTTGGTTTGCTTGCTGCAAATATCTTTCAGCCAGGTGCGGGAGTAGACCGTTCTGGACTGGAAAAAACAGACATCGGAAGTTATGTAGACACGGCAAAAACAGCCGGAGAACATGGATTTGCGGAAACCTTTGTAAATATTGTCCCTTCAAACCTCTTCCAATCCCTGATGAACGGCGACATGCTTGCGATTATCTTTTTCTCTGTAATCTTCGGGCTTGGAGTAGCGGCTATTGGAGAGAAAGGTGAGCCCGTTCTTAAATTCTTCCAGGGAACAGCGGAAGCGATGTTTTATGTGACCAACCAAATTATGAAGTTTGCTCCATTCGGCGTGTTTGCGCTTATTGGTGTGACGGTTTCCAAGTTTGGTTTAACATCCTTGATTCCATTAAGTAAACTGGTGGTACTCGTATACGCCACCATGATCTTCTTTGTGCTTGTAGTACTTGGTCTTGTAGCAAAAATCGCAGGCGTTAATATCTTTAATATTTTCCGTATTTTAAAGGATGAACTTATTCTTGCCTATTCCACTTCAAGTTCGGAAACGGTTCTCCCAAAACTGATGGAAAAAATGGAGAAGTTCGGCTGTCCAAAGGCGATTGCATCCTTTGTTATTCCGACAGGCTATTCGTTTAACCTGGATGGCTCGACCTTGTATCAGGCACTTGCCGCACTGTTTATCGCCCAGATGTACGGAATCGATATGCCGATTTCTTCCCAGATCACCCTCCTTCTCGTATTGATGGTGACATCTAAAGGGATTGCAGGTGTTCCTGGAGTATCGTTTGTTGTACTCCTTGCCACATTGGGTTCAGTCGGGATTCCGGTTGAAGGATTGGCGTTCATCGCAGGAATCGACCGTATTCTGGATATGGCACGAACAGCTGTTAACGTGGTTGGTAATTCTCTGGCGGCAATTATCATGTCCAAGTGGGAAGGCCAGTTTGATGAATCCAAAGCACAATCCTATATTGATGAAGTGAAACAAGCATCATAAAGAAGAAGCTCCTGTACCGTACAGGGGCTTTTTTTATTTGGCATACAGGCATATTGATTAAGATAGTGGTAAAAAACTGTTATAATTAAGATATACCATAAGAGAAACTTATAATTAAGAGGGGGAGTGCTTTTGGAAGCTTTACAGCAGCAGGATGCTCATAAACGAATTACCAAGACAAATCTTTTAAAGAGAGTGGTTTTTATCGCATTAGGGGCTGCATTGGTAGCCACAGGACTTGAAATTTTCCTCGTTCCCAACCAGATCATTGACGGCGGAATCGTCGGCATATCCATTATTCTTTCCCATTTAACCCATTGGAAACTTGGTCTTTTTCTTATCGTTCTTAATATTCCTTTCTTTTTCTTTGGATATAAACAGATAGGTAAAACCTTTGCCCTTTCCACGTTGTTTGGAGTCACTATCATGTCCATTGGGACAGCCGTTCTGCATCCCGTTCCTGTACTCACCGATGATCCATTATTGGCCGCTGTATTTGGGGGAATTATCCTTGGTGTTGGAGTCGGAATGGTCATTCGGTATGGAGGATCACTTGACGGAACCGAAGTGATGGCCATACTCTTTAATACGAAAACCCCGTTTTCAGTCGGTGAAGTGGTTATGTTTTTTAACATTTTCATTCTGGGCAGTGCCGGTTTTGTTTTCGGCTGGGACCGTGCCATGTATTCATTAATCGCCTACTATATTGCTTTTAAGGTGATTGATATTACGCTGGACGGATTTGATCAATCCAAATCGGTTTGGATTATCAGTGATGAACATACGAGAATCGGTGAAGCATTGCTTGCACGTCTCGGACGTGGGGTCACCTACCTGAACGGAGAAGGTGCCTATTCCAGAGACGAGAAAAAAGTCATTTTTACAGTCATCACCAGGCTGGAAGAAGCCAAGCTCAAAAATATCGTTGATGACATTGATCCTACTGCCTTTTTAGCAGTCGGTAACATTCATGATGTAAAAGGCGGCAGATTTAAAAAGAAAAACATCCACTGAATGATGAGTGGAAAACAGCCCTTGAATTATTGCCCGGCATAGGGTAGATTTATCCTTGTTTTGGGTATAGTTTAAGAAAGTATAGTTGATATAGACAGGGTTGTGAGAAGATTGCTCGGAGTAAAAAGAAAAGGGGATAAAAAAGCGTTATTTTTAACGTCTGTTCAAATTATTGTTCTTTTTTACCTCATATCTGTAGTGGTTGCAACTGGAGTTTTAAGTCTGCCGGCATTTCACAATCCCGGTGTTTCATTAAGTTTTATTGATGCGCTGTTTACCGCAGTCAGTGCGGTCAGTGTTACAGGCCTTTCTGTTGTAACGATTCACGAGACATTTAATACCAGTGGTGTTGTTGCTTTGGCCATCATCGTTCAAATTGGCGGTGTAGGGGTGATGACCCTCGGGACGGCTTTATGGATTTTGCTCGGAAAGAAAATTGGCATGCGCGAGCGTCAATTGATCATGACGGACCAGAACCAGTCCACATTGGCTGGTATTGTTAATTTGATGAGGCAGATCCTTGGCCTTATTATCATTATTGAGTTCATCGGTATGGTCCTATTTACATTTCTTTTTCTTAAATATTATCCGACCTGGCAGGAGGCTGCCTATCATGGGTTCTTTGCTTCTGTTACGGCTACAACCAATGCAGGTTTCGACCTGACAGGACAATCACTAATCCCATTCAGGCATGATTACCTGATCCAGGTATTGACAATGATTTTGATTATTACCGGGGCGATAGGGTTTCCGGTGCTCATTGAAGTGAAAAACTTTATTGCGGAACGGAAATACAAAGAGCGGTACACGTTTACACTGTTCACGAAAGTAACCACCCTTACGTTTTTAATTCTTGTTGTGCTTGGAACCGTAGGAATTTATGCTTTTGAATCCCACCGGTTCCTGGCGGATAAAACATGGCATGAAACCTTTTTTTATTCACTTTTTCAATCGGTTACCACACGGAGCGGCGGGCTTTCCACTATGGACATGAACCACTTTTCCGTGCCCACCAATCTTTTTCTAAGCGCCATGATGTTTATCGGTGCGTCGCCGAGCAGTGTGGGTGGCGGGGTTCGGACAACAACGATTGCCGTTGCCTTTCTCGCCATATTGTTTTATGCAAAAGGACGCAATACGATTAAAGTTTTCAAGCGTGAAGTGCTTACCGAAGATATTCAAAAGGCTTTTATCGTGCTTATCGTTGCATTTATGCTGTGCAGTATCGCTTCTTTAATAATGGCGGTTACCGATCCGATGCCAATCGAGAAGATTGTATTTGAAGTGTGTTCCGCGTTTGGAACAACCGGTTTAAGCCTGGGGATCACCCCGCATTTAAGCACAGGCGGCAAAGTGGTGCTGATGGTGCTTATGTTTATCGGAAGGATTGGAATTCTTTCCTTCTTATTCATCATTCGCGGACGTGTCGTCATTGAACATTTTCATTATCCAAAAGAAAAAATTATTATTGGGCAATAGCCTGAGCAACCTGAAGAAGACCTATATGTACGGGGGTCTTCTTTTTTTTATATGGCCTTTTTAGCATTCCTTTTCTACGGATTTGATTAATCTTCAAAGCCGCCATAAGATAAAGCTAAGAAGATGTTGAGGAGGAATAAAATGAAATCGTTAACTTATACCCTTTTAGATGTTTTCACCAATAAACCATTCAGCGGAAATCAATTGGCTGTTTTTCAGGACAACGTTCAACTATCAACTGAATGGATGCAAAAAATTGCCAGGGAATTGAATCTTTCGGAAACGGTTTTTGTTCAATCACCGGACAATCGCAAAAATAATAAAAAGCTGCGCATTTTTACTCCAGAGATGGAATTGCCAATGGCAGGGCACCCTACTTTAGGGGCTGCATTTCTGCTCGCACAAAAAGGGTGGATTGCTACTTCAGAGGGCAGGAATGAATGGATCTTTGAAGAGGGAGTCGGCGATATTTCAGTCACAGTGCATAAAGGGAGCGGTGATGATCTCAGGATTGAGATGAATCAGCCCATGCCGCAATTCGGCCCATCCTTTCAAGAGCGCGAGTTGGCGGCGACCTTACTGTCTCTTTCCCCGGAAGACCTGGATGTGGACCTTCCCATTCAAACGGTATCCACAGGGGTCCCTTTCTTGTTTATTCCTGTTCAATCCCTTGAGGCAATGAAAAGCATTAATTTCAGAATGGATATTTGGGAGAAGGATTTTAGCCATAACCCGTCAACCAGGCATATTTTTGCCTTCACAGCTGAAACAGAAGAGGAAGAATCAACGGTTCACAGCAGAATGTTTGCACCGGCAATGGGAATACCGGAAGACCCGGCTACCGGGGCAGCAAGCGGCCCATTAGGTGCCTATATCGTTGAACATATGAACATTGTGCAGGGGCATGAAGGGATATATCAACTGCGAAGTGAACAGGGCTTTGAGATGGGAAGACGCAGCCTGATTGATATCACCATTCAGAAAGACGCGGAATATAAAGAAGTAATAATTGGCGGGAAAAGTGTCATTGTCGGTTCAGGAGAACTTTTTCTTGACCTTTAATAGGTGGTTTAAGGCACCGGTTCTAAACCGGGCCTTTTTTTGTCCGGGGAAAAATAACAAAAACCACCCATAAACGAAACAACTGTTACGTAATAGGTTGAAACAATTGTTATTTGTGTTATTATGTCTACATGATATGGATGATAAGGTGGGAGTTTAATGGAAGAAAGCAGGAAGTGGTATTTGTTTTCTTATAAAGTCCCTGTGGAGCCTTCCACACTTAGAGTGAGGATATGGAGAAATTTGAAAGCACTTGGAGTGCTTTATATACAGCAGTCTGTTTGTCTTGTCCCGAAAGTGGGGGACATAGGGAATAAGCTGACCAAACTGCATACCCTGATTAAGGACCATGGCGGTGAATCCTTTATGATGGAGATCCTGAAGTTCTCCGATTACTCCGAGGAGGAACTCATTAAAATGTTTAATGAGCAGAGATCAAAAGAGTACCATGATTGGCTGGAGAGCTGCAGACACTTTGGGCAGGATATGGATAGGGAAGCAGCAAACAGCTCTGCCTATTATAATATTGATGAAAGCGAAATGGAGCTTATGCGGTTAAAAAGGCAGCTCAGAAAAATATTAAAAAGAGATTACTTTAATTATGAATTATCCTTTCATGCCAAAGCGTGCTTGAAACAGTGCGAGGAAAACCTTTATTCGCTGGCGGAAGCTGAATATAAGTTAGAAGGAGTACAAAAAGGGAAATGATAATTCTATACTGCGTTTGTACGGTTGTACTTCTTTTTCTGTTGTATGGCATCATCCCTACCATCTTCATCAGGCTGTTTGCAGTTCGCATTATTAAAAATGGGCCAACGGAAAGAAAAGAATTTTTTCTTACATTTGATGATGGCCCCCATCCGGTGTATACGCCGCAACTGTTGGACCTGTTAAAGTCGTATAATGTACCGGCCGCATTTTTCATAGTCGGTGAACGGGCCGAAAGGGAACCAGAGCTCCTAAAAAGGATGAGTAATGAAGGACACACTGTGGGTATTCATCATCAAACCCATTCGAACAGCTGGCTTTTAACACCAGGTAAACTAAAAAAAGAAATCAGCAGATGTGCCACTGTTATTCAACAAGCGACAGGAAAAAAAGCCGATTTTTACCGCCCGCCGTGGGGAAGGTTTAACTTGTTTTCACTTCTGCTCGCAAGAGAGTATCAAATAATCATGTGGTCCTCGATCACCGGAGACTGGAAGGCCGGTCAGGGAAAGGACAAGTTGGCCGCAAAGTTAAAGAAAAGCCTGCACAGCGGATGTATTTATTTGCTTCACGATAACGGTGAAAACCCTGGTGCGGATGATGAAGCACCTTCTGTCATGCTTGAAGCTCTGCGGGGTTTTCTGGAATATGCCCAAAGACAAGGATATATCGGAATGCCTTTGGAAGAACTAAAGAATACAAACAAACGAGGTTAATATGAGTTTAGATACCGTTATTTCCTATTTGCAAAACTACGGTCATTGGATCATTTTACTGGTTTTATTTTGCGGGATTACCGGCATCCCTGCTCCTGAAGAATCATTTTTGTTTTTGGTCGGTGTACTGGTTGCGAAAGGACATTTGGAGTTTGGTACGAGCTTTCTTTATGCATTTATGGGTACCGTTGCGGGTATGTTTGCCTCTTATTGGCTCGGCCGCAAACTGGGGCTGCCGTTTATTGAGCGATACGGAAAATTTATCAAAATAACACCGGATAGATGGAAAGCTGTGGAGAAAAGGTTTCATGAACACGCCATTACGACCCTTTTGTTCGGTTTTTACCTTCCCGGCCTCCGTCAGCTGGCGCCATATATTGCAGGAATCAGCACGTATTCTTTTTTGCGCTATGTACTGCTTTCGTTTCTTGGGAGCGGTATGTGGACGGCCGCTTTTATCAGCATCGGCTATTTCTTTGGAGACCAAGTCAAGTTATCCTACTTGCCGTGGATTGCCGCAGCAGCTTTGCTGTTATTCGTGCTGACTGTATTCAGAAAGAAATTTACAAACAGGGCTTAAAAGGTTTGTAAGGAGGATTTGCCATGAAGAAAATCTTGTTTTTACCTTTATTTCAAATGCCTTCTGGTCATCATCAGGTTGCTGATGCATTAATGTCTTCCATTGAGCAAAGCAGTGATGAACAGGTGGTTTGCAAAAAAATCGACTTTCTCAGCTACTGGAATAAGCCGCTGGAAAAAGTCATATCAACTACGTATTTAAAATGGATTCATATGATGCCAAGGACCTATGACTGGATCTATCATCATGTGATGTATTCCCCGGCAAAAAAAAGATTAATGCCTCCTCATCAACTGCTTTTGTTTGAGCATAAAATGCTGCGCATGCTGAAGGAGGAAAAGCCGAATGTCATTGTATGTACGCATTGTTTTCCCTCAGCCGTCATCAGCCGGCTTAAAAAACGGGGGTTGATCGACATTCCTGTTGTGAATGTGTACACGGATTTCTTTATCAATGATATTTGGGGAAAAAGAGGGATCGATTATCATTTGGTCAGCGATGTATCCATGAAAAAAGAGCTGATAAACAGACACCAAATTCACAGCAAGCAGATTATTATTACTGGAATTCCGGTGAATGAGGACATCAGAGCTTATTTTTCCGGGAAACCCGCCTTGAAGAAGCATATCTTAATCTCAGGAGGAAGCATTGGGCTTGGAAAGATCAAAGGCTTCTTAAAACAGATTAAACCAGGTTCCAATTACCGCTATACGGTCCTCTGCGGTAAAAACCAGAAGCTGTATAAAGAACTTACTTCATGGGATCATCCGAATATTAAACCGAGAGGATATATTTCCACGAGGTCTGAAATGAACCATCTGTACGAACAGGTGGACGCAATTATAACAAAGCCCGGCGGAATCACCATCAGCGAAGCATTAAAGAAACGATTGCCCATTTTTGTCCATTCCGCGTTGCCGGGACAGGAACAGATTAATTTAAAAAAGCTCATCAGAGAAAAACTGATCATTAAGCTGAATGAGGATATGCCTCTGGAGGATCAGATCGCCTCTGTACTTGAAAATGAACCTGAAGTGAAAGGACTATTGAACAAAATGAGCTATTTTGAAAATCATCGGGAAAAAAGTGCCTATGAAGTGGTGCTCAGCTTGCTGAATGAGACGCCGATGCTTAAAGTTCAGCCAGTCTAATTCACTTTTAATAAACCGGGGGAAGCATTGATGCTTAGAATAATGGCAGTCACAAAAGATCATGAGCTTATCCTTCACCCGTCTGTTGAAGAGCTGGCGGAGGATCGGATCGAGTGGTATTGGGTCGATTTTATCGATCCGGATGATGAGGAAATTAAGCTGCTCAGCTCATATTTTCATTTTCATCCACTGGCAATTGAAGACTGCCTGCAGTTTCTTCAGCGGCCTAAACTTGAGTATTACCAGGGTTACAGTTTTTTTGTTATGCACGCCCTTCATACCCAGTCTCTTGCTGCCCAAGAAGTTGATCTTTTTATCGGAGAGAAGTTCATCGTTTCTTTTCATTATGACCAACTGGCAGAAATGGACTCTACGTGGAACTACTTTGCAGGGATTGAAAATTTTTCTTCAATTGGACCGATAGAAGTCGGACATAAAATCATGGACAAAATTGTGGATACGTATTTTCCCATTGTCCAGAACATAGAAGATCACCTGCTCGACATTGAAAACAATTATGAAAAAGGAAACAAGCACTCTCTCATTCAACAAACATTTGATGTTCGGAGTGACCTGTTGAAAGTAAGGCGTTCCATTTTTCCCATGCGGGATTTAATGTACCGGACATTGGAATCTAAACGGTTGATTATCAATGAAAATAAAAAAGCGTATTTTCATGATATTTATGACCATCTCATAAAATTAAGTGAGATGATCGATTCCAACCGGGAAATGACCTCGGATATCCGTGATAATTATATATCACTTAATTCCTATAAAATGAATAACATTATGAAAACCCTCACGGTCATTACTACGATCTTTATGCCGTTAACATTTATTGCAGGTATTTACGGAATGAATTTTCAGTATATGCCAGAATTGAAGTGGCGTGAGGGTTATTTTTTTGTGCTGGGATGTATGCTGGTTCTCGGACTGAGCATGTATTTCTGGTTTAGGAAAAAAGGATGGTTTGATCAGGACTGACCACAGGAAGCTTAAATAAAAAAATTTACAAATAAATACGGGCAAACGGGTGACCCAAACAGGCAAAAAGGGTACAGAAGATAAAAGAAAAAGGCCGGAGCTTCATGAAAATGGCCAACAGCCTGCAGGAAGGAAGGCAGAGACGATGGATTACGGCTTCTTTTTTCAGTTTTTTCATGATCATGGTTACCTTGGTGTGTTCGTGCTTTCATGGATTGGAATCCTCGGGCTACCCGTGCCCAATGAATTCATTGTAATGGTCAGCGGAATGCTTTCAGATAAAGTTCAACTGAATCCTGCTTTTTCATTCATTGCCACCTATTTGGGTGTTATTTCTGTATTAACATTGAGTTTTATGCTCGGAAGGTATGGCGGTACAGCCATCGTCCAACGGCTTTATCGATTCCGCCGGATCAGAAAGGGGATTCAAAAAGGATCTGGCCTGCTTGACCGTTGGGGAGAGAAAATCCTTGTTTTAAGCTTTTTTATTCCGGGATTAAGGATCTTGATGCCCTTTATTGTTGGCAGCAACCGAATGCCCTATGCCCGATTCGCTTTACTTATTTATCCGGCCGGTTTCCTCTGGGCAGTTTTTTACTTCGCCATTGGAAATCAATATGGCGAACATATTGCCCAGATTCATTCTTATTTTCGATCATACAGCTGGATCTTTCCTTCAGCGGCCATTACCTTTGCTTTAATATGGGCATGGCGCTATGCCAAACAATGTAAAAATCATCTTCCCCGTCTTCATAAGCATTCCAAATAAGACAATTTTGTGAAACGGCTCTTCGCTTTCCAATTATGTTATATAATGGAATTGAAGGAGGCGGTCCGATGAATTTCTCCATCAATAAAAAACGAATCTCGTTTAGTGTGCTGACTGTCCTTATTATTCTTTGCAATTTTTCCGTCTACCGGGTGAATGCCTTCGGTCCATTGCCACAGTATATGGGATGGGCTACTTTGTTCGATTTTTTGATTGTTATTCCTCTTTTAGCCTATCTGTTTATTTTCCGTCGCCAATCGGCGCTGAAGTATCTTCCCCTCGTTATACTTGCTGGTTACTGGCTGGCAGAAATCATTGTTCCCATAAGAAATTCTCCAGATGCCCAGTGGCTCACTAGTTTGATACTTGGAATGGAAGGGATATGGATTGCTGTCGAATTGTTTTTTCTTGTTCCCAAATGGGTCAAAACGACCATTGCCTTCAGGAAGGACAGCGGGCGCACATGCCACTTCCAGCACGATTTCAGAGAAGCATTATCCCGCCAATTTAAACTCACAAGGACGATGGAATGCCTGCTCACTGAATGTGCTTTATTCCGTTATGCGTTCTTCTCTTGGACGAAAAGAGTGCGAAGATCCTCTGCACACCATTTTTCCTATCATAAAAAAACGTCAGCGGTGGCCTTTCGTCTGATGCTCATTCATGCTCTTCTCATTGAGTCGGTTGGATTTCATTACCTTTTGATGCATTGGAGCCATACAGCAGCCATCCTGTTATTGGCTCTGAATCTCTATACCCTTCTATATCTTGTTGCTGATCTTCAAGTGATTCGTACTTGTCCGATTCTCCTGGATGACTACGAGCTGATTTTACAATCGGGACTTGCCCAGGGCCTCAGGGTACAATTCTCAAATATACAGAGCATTGAACACTACAGGGGGCCGGAACACCTTTCTAAAGAAGAGCAGCGGCGTACATTTGACGCTCTTCCTCAGGAATTTTCAAAAGAAAAGCCAGCATTTGAAATGAAATTGAAAACACCGGAAACGGCCAGGCTCCTATACGGCTTCACGAAAAGAGTCGATACGCTGCATGTATCGGTAGATGAGAACAATCTGTTTTTTGAAAGAGTCAAAGAAAAACTGGAGATGCCTACTTAAATCATACGAAAGCCCACCCTGACATGCCGGGTGGGCTGGTTTCATTAAAGGATTGGTTTTTTTGACGGCAAACGGTGCTTTGCCGGTGCTTTCTTTAGGTTGGCATGCCTTATTTCGTTCAGGAGAGCAATTCCAAATATACTAAGTACGCTGCATAAAAAGGTCATTTGTCATTCCTCCTTTTCTCTCAAAACTAATATTGCCTGCTTGGTTGGTTTCTAAACATTTCGTTTCTATTAAATGCCATTACTATATTCGTGATCATTCCTGGCTTTTTGTCTTTTAATTATCCTCACCGGGCTTATAGGAATATGGACCTTTGTCTTCATTATGCGGGTTGTTGGTGTCGATATGGAGCGTTCCGGATTCCGTAATCGTGGCAAGCAGCACATTCTGTACGTCGGCTCCTTTTTGTTTTACCCGTTTTAAAAGCCATTCTCTATCCAGTTTCAAGTATTTGAGGTTATGGTCAATGATTTGGCCGTCCATAATGACCGGAATGGGGATAAATTCTCGTTTTACCTTTATTTTTAAATCACCCGGCTGAACCGGCCGGAAATTGGATTTAGGTATGACGCTGATCTGTCCATTGTCCTCCATGGCACAAAGCGCGATATTCCGGGTATCGGTAAAGCCTTTCACACGCAGCTGGGCAAGGAGCTCATCCATGGGAAGCCGTACCTTTCTTAATCCTGTGCGGTCGATGTCTCCGTTTCGGATGAGAACGGTAGGACTCTCAAATAAAGTCCATCGCAGTTTGTTGTTGAGGGATAGCCACATGAACAGTTTATATAAAAGCATGACGATGAACGTAAACAGCAGGGCTTGCCATACATTGTCCTTTTGCATGGGCTGGCTGATGACATTCCCGATGATCAGAATATAAAGCATATCAAAGCTGTGCATTTGCGACACGGCTTTTTTGCCTGTAATCCGTAAAAAGATATAACCGAATAAAAAAATAAGTAAAGGATTGTAGATGAATGCCATAAGTGTCTCCCCTTCTAAACGTACAACTATTATGGACAGATTGTATCAAGCTAATACTTGACCATAGAAGTTTTCCCCTTTCTTCATGAAATGGCTTTTACCATCATAAATTGAAAGTAAGAGATGATAGAGGAGGGAACAAGCATGTCTTGGGATGAGCAAAATAAAGAGCTCGGAAATGCAATCGCCGAGATTACAGAAATCGCGGATGGATTTGGCCTCGACTTTTACCCGATGCGTTATGAAATCTGCCCAGCGGATATTATTTATACATTTGGCGCGTACGGAATGCCGACTCGTTTTTCTCACTGGAGCTTCGGAAAGCAATTTCACAAAATGAAGCTGCAATATGATCTGGGTTTAAGCAAAATCTATGAACTGGTGATCAACTCGGATCCCTGCTATGCCTTTTTATTGGATACCAACTCCTTAATCCAGAATAAGCTGATTATCGCCCACGTGCTCGCTCACTGCGACTTTTTCAAAAACAATGTCCGTTTTTCCAATACGCGGCGGGATATGGTGGACAGCATGACCGCCACTGCGGAAAGGATTTCCCAGTATGAAATCATTCACGGAAAAAAAGAAGTTGAAGTCTTTCTCGACGCGGTGCTCGCCATTCAGGAACATATCGATCCTTCGATTGTGCGCAACCGGCTGAGCTATAATTTGGAAGATGAAGAACAAGATGAGCCGGTAAAAAAAGAAACTCCCTATGATGATTTATGGAGCATAGATGAGTCAAGAAGCAAACGGAATCAGCCATCTCCAGTGAAAAAGAAGCATTTTCCTCCGCAGCCGGAAAAAGATATTCTGCTGTTTATTGAAGAATATAGCCGCGAGCTGGAAGACTGGCAGCGGGACATTCTTTCCATGATGAGGGAAGAAATGCTTTATTTCTGGCCCCAGCTGGAAACGAAAATCATGAATGAAGGCTGGGCCTCGTATTGGCACGCCAAAATTCTGCAGGAAATGGATCTGACCTCTCATGAAACCATCGAGTTTGCCAAACTGAATGCCGGGGTGGTCCAGCCGTCCAGAACCTCCATCAATCCGTATTACATGGGACTTCAGATTTTTAAAGATATTGAAGAACGGTATAACAACCCCGATGAAGAATTGCTTAGACAGGGGGTAAAGCCTGGATCGGGCCGTGAGAAAATGTTTGAAGTGCGGGAACTGGAATCCGATATGTCGTTTATCCGGAACTATTTAACAAAGGAACTGTGCCAGCGTGAGGATATGTATTTGTTCCAAAAGCAGGGGCGGGACTATAAAATTGTGGACAAAGAATGGGAAGCTGTACGCGATCAGCTTGTGGGCATGAGAGTGAACGGAGGATTTCCGTATTTGACGGTAAATGACGGCGACTATTTGAAGAATGGGGAACTTTACATCAAGCACTCGTACGAGGATATTGAACTGGATGTGAAATACCTTGAAAAGGTCCTTCCTTACATCAATCAGCTATGGGGACGGCCTGTGCACATGGAAACCAAAATTGAAGAAAAGCCTGTGCTTTTTACTTATGACGGAAAAAGCATGCATAGAAAATACCTCTAATCCCATTCTGAAAGCATCACGTTTGACAACGTGATGCTTTTTCTATGGAAAAAATGAATCATGCTTCTTGACAATATACCATAGGGGGTATATTATGTAATGAAAGTCACATTTAAAAGACAGTGTTGCGTAATATGCAGTATTTTTTAAGTGCACTTGTGTTTGCGATTGTATTGGTGCTGATCAGGCGTAGCCAATTAGGAGAATACCATGTGTTGAAATAGATTCGATCTCAAATACTAATGAGAAAATCATTTTGAACATAAGGTCCTACAATACAGCAGATGCCCATAATTTTAACAGACTATACCCATACCTCAACAGGTATTATCACGAGATTCCTTTTACGAAACTTTATCTTATATCAACGAATAGAGCGGAAAGGAACTTAGCGTTGAGGCTTTTAACGTACCAAGTAGCCGGATATATTTATTCTAAATGTCCTTGTAAAAAAGAAGAGAAAGAGGTGTAAATTATGGAATACGATAACCGAGTAAAAAACCGCCTAAAACGGATCGAAGGCCAGATCAAAGGAGTGCTCTCCATGATGGAACAAGGAAAAGACTGCCGGGAAATCGTGACCCAGCTATCTGCGGCAAGAAATGCAATGGACCGTACAATGGGGGTGATTGTAAGTCAAAATCTTGAGCAATGTGTGAGAGAAAACGTTGAAAAAGGAGCTTCCACAGAACATTTGGTGAAGGAAGCGGTAGAGCTGTTAATTAAAAGCAGATAAAAGGTTCGGGTTGACGGGCTTTTTATTTAAGTTGTAATATACCCGTACGGGTATGTGTATTTTTATTTTAATATATACCCCTATGGGTAAAAGGAGACGGTTTAGTTATGTCTGAAGAAAAAAAGAAAACAACGATTGTTTTATTTAGCGGCGATTATGATAAAGCAATGGCAGCGTATATTATTGCAAATGGAGCGGCGGCTTATGATCATGAAGTAACAATCTTTCATACATTTTGGGGATTAAATGCATTACGAAAGGATGAGCCGCTTTCCGTGAAAAAAGGTTTTCTTGAAAAGATGTTCGCCAAAATGATGCCGAGTCATGCTGATAAAATGGGCTTGTCAAAAATGAATTTTGCGGGAATGGGTCCCAAATTGATTAAACATGTGATCAAGAAGCATAACACCATGACATTACCCCAATTGATTGAAATGGCGAAAGAGCAGGATGTAAATCTCATTGCCTGCACAATGACCATGGATTTACTCGGCCTTCAGCAAGAAGAGTTGATGGATGGCATAGATTATGCTGGTGTGGCAGCATATTTGGGGGAAGCATCTGACGGCAACGTAAACCTATTTATTTAAAGGGGGGAGCATGGAACATGAAAGAGATAACACCAAAAGAAATGGAAAGCCTGTTGAAGAAAGAAAATATTCATGTCATTGATGTACGGGAAACAGAAGAAGTAAAGGCCGGAAAAATTCCAGACGCCGTAAATATTCCGTTAGGCTTGCTTGAATTCCGAATGCACGAGCTGGATAAAGCGAAGGAGTATATTATGGTTTGCCGTTCAGGGGGAAGAAGCTTTAAAGCTTCGCAGCTGCTCGAGAACCATGGATTTAAGGTGTTCAATATGGCAGGCGGCATGCTGGAATGGGACGGCCCAACAGAATAAATTTTTTTACAAATGAATATACCCGTGTGGGTATTTAAGGAGGAATAACAATGATTAAATCAAACGTTATGCTGGATGCCAAGGGGCTCGCTTGTCCGATGCCGATCGTCAAAACAAAAAAAGCAATCAATGAATTAGGCGCAGGTGAAGTGATTGAAGTACAGGCAACGGATAAGGGATCGAAAGCTGATATGAAAGCCTGGGCAACGAGCAGTGGCAATCACTATTTAGGCACCATTGAAGAAAACGGAGTTCTGAAACACTATATCCGCAAAGCTACGGCTGAAGAGGAAAAGATAGAAAAGCATCATCCTGATGTGATTTCCAATGAAGAACTATTACTCGAAATGGAACATCAAACGGAAGCTTTTCTTCTGGATGTCAGAGAGTCTGCAGAATATGAATTCGGCCATATACCAGGCGCTGTATCTATACCGCTAGGAGAGTTAAACGACCGTTTAAATGAGCTTAAAACAGATTTAAGTGTTTATGTATATGTCGTTTGCCAGACAGGAAACAGGAGCGATCTTGCTGCACAAAAGCTGACAGAAGCAAGCTTTAAGAACGTCATTAATGTTGTACCGGGAATGAGCGAATGGAAGGGACCAATCACAAAATTGGAGGGATAAGGAATGGCTATTCAAAAAATGACGGCAGCACAGGTAGCAAGCCGTGTCATCAGAAAAAGTAACCTATTTATTTTGGATGTGAGAAATGAAGATACTTTTCAAGATTGGAAAATTGAAGGGGAAGCTTTCCAGTACTTAAATATTCCCTATTTTGATCTGTTGGATGGGGTAGACGATATCTTGGATCTGCTCCCAAAGGATACAGATATTTTGGTGGTTTGTGCCAAAGAAGGATCATCTGTCATGGTGGCAGAAATGCTGTCAGAACAGGGGCTGGATGTTTTCTACCTTAAGGGGGGAATGAAAGCATGGAGCGAGTATTTGAGACCGGTAAAGGTGGGCAGCCTGAAGAATGGCGGTGCATTATACCAGTTTGTCCGCTTAGGAAAAGGCTGCCTGTCTTACCTGATTGAATCTGATGGAGAAGCGATGATCGTGGATCCTGCAAGAATGACTGAACCATACGAGTCGTTTGCGAAGGACAAAGGGATAATGATTAAATATGCAGTTGATACCCATCTTCATGCGGATCATATTTCCGGGGGACGTATGCTTGCAGAAAAAACCGGAAGCACCTACTATCTCCCGCCGAAGGATGCGGACGAAATAACGTTTGCCTACACCCCTCTGGATGATGGCCGAACCATAACCGTCGGCGGCACGTCTATATCTGTGGAGTCCATTCATTCTCCGGGACATACCTCCGGAAGTACCACGCTTCTGATCGACCAAACGTATTTATTAACCGGAGATATCCTGTTTGTAGAATCCATTGGCCGTCCGGACTTGGCGGGAAAAGCAGAAGATTGGGTTGGAGACTTAAGAAACACACTGTATCATAGCTATAGAGACCTTCCGGGCAATCTTACTGTCCTGCCCGCCCACTTTTCAAAAGTTTCAGAGCTTGGGGACCAGGGTGAGGTTAAAGCTGTACTAGGAGATCTGTTTGAAAAGAATGAAGGTCTTCATCTCGATGAGGCTGAATTCAGAAAGGCGGTTACTGAAAATCTTCCTCCGCAACCGAATGCCTATCAGGAAATCCGCAAGACCAACATGGGAAAATTAAGCCCTGACCAAGAGGCACAGCAGGAGATGGAAATCGGTCCGAACCGATGCGCCATTCAGGACTAAAAAGGAGGTAACAATAATGAAATCTGATCAATTACTCGATGCGAAGGGTTTGGCCTGTCCGATGCCCATCGTACGTACAAAAAAGGCAATGGATGCACTCGAATCTGAACAGGTGCTCGAGGTCCATGCTACGGATAAAGGGGCAAAAAGTGACCTTACTGCCTGGGCAAAAGCTGGCGGCCATACGCTGCTGGAAATGAACGAAGACAACGGAGTATTTGTATTCTTTATCCAAAAGAAATAATCGCAGGGAACACGGGGTGAAATGATGGCAATGGATGCAGGTTATCTTTTAACCATATTTGTGATTGGCTTTATTGGCTCTTTTATATCAGGCATGCTTGGTATAGGCGGAGCGATTATTAATTACCCCATTCTTCTGTATGTTCCTCCATTACTCGGGTATGCAGGTTTTGGTGCTCATTATGTTTCAGGAATTGTGGCGGTACAAGTATTCTTTTCCACGCTTGCAGGACTTGTGGCATACAGGAAAGGCGGCTTTATTGATACGAAGCTTCTCATGATCATGGGATTAAGCTCCTTAACAGGCAGTTTCATTGGAGGTTTTGGCTCTCATCTTTTAACTGAAAAAGTTATTAATATTATTTATGGTCTGCTGGCGGTTATTGCTGCTGTTCTTATGCTTTTTCCAAAAAAAGAAGCAGTGGATGATACCAGGTCCGAACTGGTATTTAATAAAAAATTAGCAGGAATCCTCGCACTGACCGTTGGAGTATTTGCTGGAATTGTAGGGGCAGGGGGAGCATTTATTCTCGTACCGATCATGCTGGTCGTGCTGAAGCTGCCAACAAGGGTGACCATCGCCACCTCACTGGGAATCACCTTTCTTTCGTCCATCGGTTCCTTGATTGGGAAAGCAGCAACAGGACAAATTCTGTACCATCCTGCCGTTCTTATGCTGATCGTCAGTCTGATTGCAGCTCCTCTCGGAGTAAAAGTCGGAAAAAAGATCAGTACAAAAGTGCTCCAGTCCACTTTGGCCATCTTGATTGCCGGAACGGCGGTCAAAATATGGCTGGATATTTTTATGCATTAGAAGGAAAGCCGCTTAACAAGCGGCTTTCCTTTTGCTATATACTTACTTTTTGTTTGCTGTTGGTGTATAATCAAGGATAATGTTCAAATAAGCACGCAGACTAATTTTAAACGCGTAACAATAAACAAAAGGGGATTCATCAAGATGGAACAATCACTTCTTAAATCTGATGTTATTTCATTGTTGAAAAATAAAATTGAATTGATTAAAACATCCGAAAACGGGGGCATTTACCTTGTCGGCCCTATTCGCCTTCCGGTTAATCTGTCTGGAGAGACCGTTGTTTTTCAGTGGTATTGCTGGCTGGAGCGGGAGCAGGTTACAGAGAATATTGAAGAAATCATTGAAAAATTATCTTCCACAAACCTTTCTGAATATCAGCAATCAAGCGTGCTGGTTTATGGCGACTTCAAAAACAACGAAGATGCGCTCATCCGCATGCATTCCATTTGCCATACCGGGGATATCTTTGGCAGCAAACGCTGTGACTGCGGTTTTCAGCTGAAAAAATCAATGCAGATGATCAAAAATCATGGAACAGGCGCGCTTTTTTACTTGGCCAATCATGAAGGACGCGGAATTGGCCTGTTTTCAAAAGCCATGGCTTATGTGCTTCAGGAAAGTGGTTATGATACAGTAGAAGCAAATCTGAACCTTGGATTTGTGGATGATTCCCGGAATTATGAGGATGCCATCTCGGTATTAAAAACACTTCGAACCAAACCGGTGACCTTGATCACGAACAATCCAAAAAAGCTGGATGCGTTAAAAAAATCCGGCATGCTGTTTTTAGGACGGACACCGTTATGGGGAGATGAGTCAGAGTATAACGCCAACTACCTGAAGACCAAGGTTTCCCGTTCTGGCCACTTAAAAGAGGAGGAAAGCTGCCCGAATGACTGATCATACCTTTTATATGAAATTAGCGCTTGAAAACGCCAGGGCCATGAAAGGCCAAACCGATCCAAACCCCATGGTCGGTTCTGTTATTGTCAACGAGAACCGAATTGTGGGAATCGGCTCCCATTTAAAGCCTGGAGAGCCTCATGCTGAAATCCATGCGCTTAGAATGGCTGGAGAGAAAGCAGAAGGGGGAACCATTTATGTGACCCTTGAGCCTTGTTCCCATTATGGAAGAACGGGCCCCTGTGCACAAGCCATTGTGAAAGCTGGATTAAGCAAGGTGGTCATCGCAAGTCTGGATCCAAATCCGCTCGTATCCGGAAGAGGAGTTGCTATTTTAAAGGAAGCTGGTATCGAAGTCATCACCGGTATCATGGAGAAGGAATCGCAACAAATGAATGAAGTGTTCAATAAATTTATTGTGCAAAAGCTCCCTTTTGTCACGGTGAAATCAGCTGCAACGCTTGATGGGAAAATCGCCACCGCAACCCACGACAGCAAATGGATTACCGGAGAGGCAGCCAGAAAGAATGTTCACCAGATCCGGAATGAAAACATGGCCATCCTTGTGGGTGTTAACACTGTGATCAAGGATGATCCGGAGCTGACCGCGCGTATTCCGAACGGCCGCAACCCTGTCCGGGTTATACTGGATTCCACCCTGCGAATTCCCGTCTCCTCCAAAGTCGTGCAGGACAAAAAAGCAGAAACCTGGATCTTTACGACAGAACGGGCACGAGAGGAGAAACGCCAAGTGCTGGAAAGTCATGGTGTCTCCATCTTTACAACTAAAAGCCGGGATGGTCGGGTGAATCCCGAAGAGGTCTTACATCTTCTTGGAGAACAGCAAATCTCATCTGTGATGATTGAAGGAGGCGGAGCCGTCAATGCATCTTTCCTTGAGCAGCAGCTCATCGACAAATTCGTGGTTTATATGGCTCCCAAACTCCTGGGCGGCAGCCTGTCGCCCACGTTTCTTGAAGGTCAGGGTGCTGAGCGGATGAGTGGAGCGGTGGATCTTCGCGAGATGACAGTGGAACAAGTCGGGGATGATTTTAAGTTTACAGGATACCCTGTTTACAAGTAACAGAAGGAGCACAATGATGAAATTCGGGTTTGATATTGACGATACGTTGATTAATTTGAGAGGCTATGCCTTTACGGTCTATAATAAAAAATTAAACAAAAACCTGGCGATGGATATTTTCGAAGCATTGAAAACGGTTGAAATCCATGAACCGTTCGGTCTGACGAATGCCGAAGGAAAAGAGATGTGGAACACTTTACGCGAAGAAATCTATTTCTCTGATTGCCCACCATACCCTGATGCGGTAGAAACCTTGCAAGAGTTGAAAGAACAGGGTCATGAAATTTATTACATCACGGCTCGTCCGGGAGAACACGGTGAACGGACGATGAATTGGATGAAGAAGCAGGGATTTCCTGTTGATGGCGATAAATTTTATTGCGGAATGAAGGATCATGAAAAAGTAAAAATCATTGAAGAGCTTGGCTTAGATTTTTATTTTGACGATAAACCAGGCGTGCTCGATACCTTATCATCAGGCTCTTTAAGAGTTGTGGTCAGGGACCAGTCGTACAACCGGCATTTACAAGGGGAACGACTCTCGCATTGGAAAGAGATGAAGACGTTTCTTTCTTCAAAATAACAAAAATAACTGCGGCAATAAGCCCCTGTATATCAGAGGGCTTTTTTTTATTTTTCAAGAAACATTGACAAAACCATTGGATATACATATCATATAAGCAAATGTTGCACTAAGGAAAAAAATAAGGGTGGAGGAAAAAGAAGTGGATGAGACTAACTATATCACTCTTTTTGAAGGGAAGAACGGCGACTTCATACAAATCACCTCCATGGATATCGAAGGTGTGATGAGAAGACGGCTGCTGGATCTTGGATTTGTACCAGGAGCAGTAGTGGAGGTTGTACGAAAGAGCCCGCTGGGCGATCCCATTGCTTTTCGTGTCAGCCAGACAACCATTGCCCTGAGAAGGGAAGAAAGTTCGAAGATTCAAGGGGAGTTGATGAATCGTGACTGAAACGTACCGGATCGCACTGGCCGGAAACCCAAACACGGGAAAAAGTACATTGTTCAATGCATTGACCGGATTAAAACAGCATACGGGGAACTGGGCTGGAAAAACCGTTTCGCTTGCTGAAGGAACATTAAGCCATAGGGGGACAGTCTACCGGCTGATTGATTTGCCTGGAACGTATTCCATCTTCTCGAACTCCCGGGATGAGGAAGTGGCAAGAAATTATATTGTATTTGAAAAACCGGATGTGACACTTGTCGTGGTGGATGCAACCTCTCTGGAACGGAACCTGAACCTTGCTCTGCAAATACTGGAAATGACTCAAAATGTAATTATTTGCATTAATTTGATGGATGAGGCAGAAAAGAGAGGCATCTCGATCAATGAACGATTACTGACCCGCCGTCTTGGTGTTCCTGTCATAAAAATTTCAGCCCGGAACAAAACGGGATTTCCCATGTTGCTCGACACCATCGAGCGCCTGGCAGAGGGCAAACTTGTATGCGAACCCGCGCGGATGACATACGACAAAGACATTGAAACAAAGATCGCTTCATTGGAGCCCCTTGTGGCTGATCTGGTGGAAGATCGCATCTCTTCCCGCTGGGTGGCTTTGCGCTTGTTGGATGGGGATGAATCTCTGCTGGATGAGTTGAAATCAAGGCTGAAGGTAAAGGAGGGATCGGCATGAATACAGAACTGGCAAGTTCAGGTTCTAGAGGAGATTTGAATGCTCTCTATGAAAAGGCACAGCAGCTTACATCACCAGATCTTCGTGATAAAATTGTGGGCAGCCTTTATCAGGAAAGCAAGCGGCTTTGCGAGGCGGGTGTTCATCATTCAAACACCAAACGTGATCGGCGAACGGAGAAACTGGATGCTGTTTTCACCTCTCCCATTTGGGGCTTTCCAATCATGATGGTCATGCTAGGCATTGTTTTTTATCTTACAATCGCCGGCGCCAACGTTCCATCTGACATGATTGCCCGGTTTTTCGGATGGCTCGAAAACTACATTACAGCCTTTTTCCAGTGGATGAGTGCTCCGGATTGGCTATATGGTGTTCTCGTTTTGGGTCTTTATCGCGGCACCACCTGGGTCGTAAGTGTGATGCTGCCGCCGATGGCAATCTTTTTTCCAACGTTCGCTTTGCTTGAAAACTATGGATATTTACCGAGAGTAGCGTTCAATATGGACCGCATCTTCAAAAAAGTGGGCGCACACGGCAAGCAGTCCCTGACGATGGCGATGGGGTTTGGCTGCAATGCTGCAGCAATGATGTCTTCGCGGATAATTGAATCACCGAGAGAGAGGATGCTTGCCATCCTAACCAACAATTTTGTACCATGCAACGGCCGTTGGGGAACACTGATTGTGCTGGCTTCCCTCTTTATGGCGGCAGGATATACAGGTGGAGCCAAGTCCCTTGTTACAACGTCGGTCATTGTTGGCATTGTGTTGTTTGGGATTCTTGTTACCTTTTTGGTCTCCTGGGTATTATCAAAGACGGTTCTCAAAGGGGTGCCTACCCACTACACACTCGAGCTTCCTGCATATAGAAGGCCAAAATTTTGGGAAACGGTCATCCGTTCATCACTTGAGCGTTCATGGGCGGTACTTCTAAGGGCTGTTAAGGTCGCTGCGCCAGCAGGTATACTGACTTGGGTGCTGGCTAATGTTACGGTTGGCGACACAAGCATTCTTATGCATATCGTCAATTTCCTGGATCCTTTTGGACAGATGCTGGGGCTCGACGGCTATATTCTGATGGCATTCCTGATCGGGCTGCCAGCAAATGAAATTGTCCTTCCCATTTTGATTATGGGATATCTTTCTACAGGGGCACTGACAGAGGTTCATAACCTGGGAGATTTGAAACAAATTTTCGTAGACCAGGGGTGGACGTGGCTCACAGCATTGAATACGATGCTGTTTTCATTGCTTCATTTTCCATGCGGAACGACTCTGGTCAACATTTATAAAGAAACAAAAAGCATAAAATGGGCATTTTTGGCTTTTCTCATTCCAACCATGATCGCCATTTTCGTAACATTCGTTATTGCACAAAGTGTGAGAATGCTGGGATGATATAAAAACCAGGACCGTTTGACCGGTTCTGGTTTTTCCTATATCAAATTCTTTAAAGAATTGTTATGATAAAAAAACAATTACATAAAATTTATGAGTGCTCAAGACCAAAAAGGTTGAGAGATAATAGGGAATCCAGTGTAATTCTGGAGCAGCCCACGCTACTGTAAAACCAGTTAAACCGGTAAGCCAGGAGACCTGCTTATAAATCTTGATTTCTGTGTCTTCGGTGGGAAGAAAGGGATAGTGTACGTTAGATCAAAACCTTGGCGCCTGCAGTCAAGGTTTTTTGTTAAATTGGAAGGGAGAGAAAAGGATGAATAACCATTGGAAAAATGCCCGTATTCCGGCAATCGATGAAAAGATGGGAAGTGCTGCACAGACCTACATTCATTCATTAACAAAACCGGTTGGCAGTCTTGGAAGGTTGGAAGCTTTGGCGGTGAGTCTTGCCTCTATGACGAAAGAACGTTTTCCAATTGTATTTCCGCCGGGTGTTCTGATTTTTGCTGCTGACCATGGCATCGTTTCAGAAGGAGTGTCAGCCTATCCCCAGGAAGTAACGAGCCAGATGGTGCGTAACTTTTTGAATGGCGGAGCTGCAATCAACGTGTTCAGCAAACAAATCGGTGCCAAGTTGAACATCGTGGACATTGGAATAGCCGCTGATATTGACAGCCAGACCCTGATTTCCCGAAAAGTACGTTATGGCACGGCCAATTTCCTTGTGGAAGATGCAATGACCCGGGAGGAAGCCGAGCAGGCTGTGGACGCGGGGTATCAGACGGCAAACGAAATGATTAAAAGTGGAGTTAAGTGTCTTATTCCGGGTGAAATGGGGATTGGCAATACGACGGCGAGCAGTGCCGTAGTCGCGGTGGTGAGCGGTGAAACAGTCGGAACACTGGTTGGGACAGGCACCGGCATTAAAAAAGAGAAGCTGCAGGTCAAAAAAGAGGTCATTCAAAAGGCGCTGGAGCTGAGGAAACCGAATGCGGATGATCCGGTTGATATTTTATCCAAAGTGGGAGGGCTGGAGATTGCCGGAATGGCCGGAGCCATGCTGGCAGCATCCTCAAGCAGAATTCCCATTTTGGTGGATGGCTTTATCGCGAGTACGGCTGCCTTAATCGCAAAGATGATATGCAGCCGTTCTGCTGATTATATGATCATGGGTCATCGCTCGGTTGAACCCGGCCATAAGATGTTGATAAAGCTGCTTGATAAGGAACCGATTCTGGATTTAGGCATGAGGCTGGGTGAAGGGAGCGGTGCGGCGGTTGCTTTTCCCATTCTTTTGTCGGCCTCACTTATGATCAATGAAATGGCGACATTCGAGACCGCTCAAATATCGGCCAATAACCAGGAAGGAGAAACACGCCTTGTTTACAAATGATGAAAAAGAAGCTGTCTATAAAGTCATTGCTGCTCGAAGGGATGTCCGGAGTTTTTTGCCGGACCCTGTTCCGGATGAAGCCGTTTATTCTATATTACAAGCAGCCCATCAAGCTCCGTCTGTTGGTTTCATGCAGCCATGGAATTTTATTCTGGTCACCTCGGAAGAAGTAAAGAATCGTTTGGCATGGGCCGCCGACAAGGAAAGAAGAGCCCTGGCCATACATTACGAAGACGATTCGCGGTCATCCATGTTTATGAATCTGAAAATAGAAGGAATAAAAGAAGCACCTTTAACGATTTGTGTAACTTGTGATCCTACGCGGGGCGGCTCTCATGTTCTGGGCAGAAATTCAATTCCTGAAACCGATAGGATGTCCACGGCTTGTGCTATCCAGAATATGTGGCTGGCATCCTGTGCAGAAGGATTGGCCATGGGCTGGGTCAGCTTTTACAAAAAGGCAGATATCCGTGATATTTTACATATTCCACCCCACATTGAGCCAGTGGCGCTCCTTTCCCTGGGATATACGGAAGATTATCCGCAGAAACCCATTCTCGAAACGGCGAAATGGGAAAACAGAAAAGAACTGGATTCCTTGATTTATTCTGACCGGTGGGAAGGATAAACAGGAAAGGTAACCTGTTATAAAAGGCAACCACCAAGCATAATCATAGACCATGTGCAGAAAACATATGAAGGAAGGACTGCCGTATGAGTGAATACTGGGCGGAAAAAGCTTTGGTTAAATTCCAGTCTCAGTTTGATCAAAATACGACCTACAACATAAAGAAGAGCCAAAGATTGTCCGGCAGCTCAAAGATATGGAAGTATATGGATTTCGCCAAGTTTGTCGGTATGCTTTATCAAAAATCGTTGTTCTTTCCGAAACCGTCCCTTTTTGTGGACAATCATGAAGGCAGTTATTCTGCCCTGGACGTAAATAATATCCTCAATGATCCGCTGTCTTACCTTACCGTGCCGGTGGATGAAAATCTCTCAAAAGCCGAGAAAAGAAGACAACTCCATGAATATATCAAGCAGATGCATGATTATGTCGGGGTCAATTGCTGGCATTTGAACGAAGAGGAATCAGCGGGGATGTGGAACCTGTATTTGAAATCGGATGAAGGAATTGCCATCTGTTCCACACTTGATAAGCTGTTTACCAGCATCAATGACAAACGTTTTCGGACATATGTCGGGCAGGTTCAATACATTAATTTTAATTCGGAAATGGCCAGTCTGAACCCCTATGAAACGTTATTCTATAAACGGAGGTCTTTCAGCCATGAAAATGAAATCCGGCTGCTTGCCTTCGATGATCCAAATCATCGGAGATTCAATCATAAGGACGGGGCCTATGTCGATTGCAATTTACACACGTTAATTGACGAAGTGTATGTGTCTCCCACCAGTCCGGAGTGGCTGAAGGAAGTGGTCCAGTCGGTGCTTGAAAAATACAGGCTTCCGTTTAAGCCGGTGATCAAGTCTTCCTTGTATGAAAGTCCCTTCTATTAAAAAAGACAGCATTGGCTAAGCCGATGCTGTCTTTTTGTTGCCTGTGGGCTTTTTCGTTATAATGGAGGTTGAATATATTCTTTGAAATCTAGTACATAAGTGGTTTGATGCTTAAATCTAAGGAGAACCTATGCTAGCAAACATTTGGCCGCCGATCTATTTGTCCATTACCGTTGCGGCTTCCGCATGGATCATTGTTATACTGTCAGGCGTACTGCTGGGGAAGGCAATGGCAGGCAAGTCGTTTAAAGGGAAACTCATTATTGAAACACTATTAATGCTTCCTCTCGTTCTTCCTCCAACCGTCATCGGGTTCCTTCTCATTATTGTCTTTGGAAAACGAAGTCCGGTTGGCCAATTTATAGAATTATTGTTTCAGCAGCCTGTTATTTTTACCTGGTGGGCCGCAGTGCTTGCCTCGAGTGTCGTTGCCTTCCCGCTCATGTACCAATCGGCAAAGACCGGGTTTGAAGCCGTTGATCATGATATTGAGAATGCCGCCCGTGTGGATGGAGCAGGGAAATGGAATGTTTTTTTCTTTATTACAATTCCTCTTTCCTACACGTCCATTGTTTCAGGAGCCATATTAAGCTTTGCGAGAGCGCTTGGAGAATTTGGAGCAACCTTAATGTTTGCAGGTAACATCCCCGGGCGCACGCAGACCATTCCGACCGCAATCTATCTTGCCATTGATTCAGGCGACATGAAGGAAGCCTGGATTTTGGTTCTTGCCAGTATTGTCATTTCTTTTGCGATGCTTACAGCAGCATACCGAATAAAACGTTACTGAAAAGAGGGGCTCCGGCCGTTCTTTTTTTGTGTAAAAGTTGAAACCTTCCCTTCCTTTTTTCGTATATAACGGTAAATGCAGCAGCAGAAAGGCAGATTATGATCAAAGAAATTGTCTCAATACTAAAAAATGACACTGGTCCGACTTTAGCAGACGATGTGTGGAAAAGGAATTGAAAGGAAAACTGCTTACCGTGACGGAATAAGCTTTTTGTCAATATGGAGGAGGAGTAATAAAAAAATGTTTTTTCATCCGATGGATTTTCTGATTATTATTGCGTTTGCCATTTCATTATGGGCCCAATTTAAGGTAAAAGGAAATTTCAAAAAGTGGTCGGAAGTTAGTGCCTATTCCGAAAGAACCGGGGCAGAGGTGGCACGGTCCATACTTGATCAAAATGGGCTGTCACATATACCGGTAGAACCTGTGCCGGGAATGCTGAGCGATCATTATGATCCCGTTTCAAAAGTGGTACGTTTATCCGAACCGGTGTATTACGGCGATTCGATTGCCTCCGTTTCGGTGGCTGCCCATGAAGTGGGGCATGCGGTTCAGCACAAGAATTCCTATGGAGCCCTTGTTTTCCGCCATCGCATGTTTCCGCTTGTTAACCTTACTTCAGGTATTGCGCCATTTTTATTGATGGGTGGGCTCTTGCTTCAGCAATTCCAATTAGTTGGAGTGGGTATTGTATTGTTTTCATTTGCGGTTCTTTTTCAGCTCGTTACCCTTCCGGTAGAGTTTAATGCGAGTTCACGGGCAAAACACTATTTGCTGGCTGAAGGATTTATACGCAATGATGAGGAACGCGGTGTAAATAAGGTGTTGAATGCAGCTGCCCTGACCTACGTGGCTGCCGCCCTCATTTCGTTATTGGAACTGCTGAAATTTGTGATGATCTTTTTTCAGGGACAGCGCGAAGAATAAGAATTGTATTGAAGAAGCTCCCTATCAAGGGAGCCTTTTTATATTAATTATAAATAAGTAGTTTAAAGGATTTCCAAGTGTGGGATACATAACTGAACCATGCAGTTATCAAAAGGTAAAGCAGTAACCAACTATTTTTATAGGAGGTTTTATTTTTGGCTAAAAACCAGGTTTACACCAAATCCTATCACCCCTACCACAGCCCTGATGACCCTTGTCCGGATCCCGGCGAGAAGCATTATTCAACTCCTCCCCATCTTTACATGGGATTCCAGCCGGAAAAACTCCCGCAGTATACACCAAAAGAAGCTTTGCAAAAAGGCACCTTATGGCCCGCCTTGTATGATCCGTATGAAAAAAATCAAAAACTGAAGGGGTGAAGAGTGATGCCGAAGACGTTGCCTAAGGAATACTATTCGATGCTTGAAGAGATACAGGCCGTTGATTTTGCAATCACCGAGCTCAACTTATATTTGGACACCCACCCTGAGGACCAGGATGCGTTTAAACAGCTGACAGAGCTTTCAGAAGAAAAGCAAAGGCTGCTGAAGCCTTTTGAGAAGAAGTTTGGGTCCATACGGGCGGACGGAATGGATGACCATTGGACATGGAGCAAAGGGCCGTGGCCATGGCAGGTTTAAAACTGAAGGGGGAGATCCGTAATGTGGGTTTATGAAAAGAAACTGCAGTATCCGGTAAAAGTAAGCACCTGCAATCCTCAGCTCGCCAAGTTTTTGGTGGAACAATACGGAGGAGCAGACGGGGAGCTGGCAGCAGCGCTTCGTTATTTGAACCAGAGGTACACCATCCCCGATAAAGTGGTTGGCCTGCTGAATGACATAGGCACCGAAGAATTTGCCCACCTCGAAATGATCGCGGCCATGGTTTATAAACTAACAAAAGATGCAACGCCTGAACAGCTGAAGCAGGCAGGATTAGGTGATCATTATGTGAATCACGGAGAAGCCCTGTTCTACTCCAATGCTGCTGAAGTGCCGTTCACCGCGACATATATCCAGGCAAAAGGAGATCCCATTGCGGACCTTTATGAAGATATTGCCGCCGAAGAAAAAGCAAGGGCCACCTATCAATGGATCATTGATATGTCTGATGATGTGGACTTGAACGACTCCCTTCGCTTCTTGAGGGAAAGGGAAATTGTGCATTCCCAGCGATTCCGCGAAGCGGTGGAAATCTTAAAAGAAGAGCGGGATCGAAAGAAGGTATTTTAACCAAACAAAAAAAGATGTTTCTCTCACGAGAGAAACATCTTTTTTAAACCTGCAATTTTCGGGCACAGGACAAGTTTCCCCGTGCTTTTTCTCATTAACGGTAAAACTTGGATTAATAGATCCCGCCGTAACCGATACCGCCTGCGCCAAATCCGGCACCATAACCACCGAACCCGCCGCCGCCCCAGCAAGCGCAACCGACGATAACCAAAAGAATAAACAACACGACGATCAAGGCGAAAATTCCGCCGCCACCAAAAAATCCCATAGTTTACACCTCCTCAAACTTAGAATATGATGGCTTGGCTTTATTGGTTTAGGCAAGACATGAAATGTGCCGATGCCTTGGTGGTATTGGATCTGTGGTTGGAGGGATGAGCTTTTATCGTAACGACGACAAGGAGGCTGAGCATGAAAGAATCTTTTATTCCGGTAACATCAATCGCAAGCGGTATTGGCCTGGAGGTTATGCCTGATCTGTACTATTTTCCCGTACAGATTGTTAACGTTATATTTGCAGGAACCCAGGATGAATGGGTATTGATTGATGCCGGCATGCCAAAAACAGCGGATAAAATTTCAAAAGAAGCCGAAAAACGATTTGGAGAGGGAACACGGCCTAGAGCCATAATCCTTACACATGGACATTTTGACCATACCGGGGCTTTAAGGGAATTAGTGGAGAGATGGAAGGTGCCGGTCTACGCCCACAACCTTGAATTGCCTTATTTAACGGGGAAGAAAGATTATCCAGAGCCTGATTCGTCTGTTGGTGGAGGACTTGTTTCAGGCATGTCTCCCATGTTTCCGACGGAACCGCTTCATCTTGAAAATGATGTGTCACCTTTGCCTGAAGACGGAACGGTTCCCTTTATGAACGGCTGGCGATGGATCCATACGCCAGGCCATACACCGGGGCATGTCTCCTTCTTCAGGGAAAGTGATGCCTCGCTGATTGCCGGGGATGCGTTTGTTACCGTTCAGCAGGAATCTCTGTACAAGGTGATGACTCAAAAACAGGAAATCAGCGGACCGCCCAAATATTTAACAACAGACTGGGAAGCGGCGTATGAATCAGTTAGGAAATTGAATGATTTAAATCCCCATCTTGCCGTGACAGGCCATGGTCTTCCGATGGCCGGCCAGCTTCTTGGGACGAGCTTGAAGAGACTGGCTGACCGGTTCTATGATTTAGCTGTTCCCGCGCATGGAAAATACGTTGACCGGGATGATTGAGAGCAGAAACCTTACGGATGGGTCAAACAACCATTTTGGTAACCACCCTTGTCTTACGTGAATAATCTGGCTATATACCACACAAGGAGGATCTACTTTGTACGAAAACTACAGCAATATTCACCCAGGCTATCACATGCCGAAAGACAACAAAGCGATGCATCATCACCATCATCATCATCATGGCCACAAAGAAAATTGGATGAAGATGTGCAAGCAGTACGCAGGGGCCAACTGTGAAATTGAAATGTCAGATGGAAAGATCTATCAGGGCAGAATCCATAGCCACGATAATGATAACATCTATCTGGTCATGCCTATGCAGAACAGGGATGAAGCGGCAGAACGTTTCTTCCCAGGCTTTGGTTTGGGATTTGGCTTTCCGTTTTTCGCAGGCCCGTTTTTGCCAGGTTTCGGTCTGTTCGGTTTTCCATTCTGGGGTTTCAGAGGATTTAGACGTTTTTGGTGGTAATCAGTAGATAGATTGACGGATAAAAAAAGGAGTCACAGACCATGTTGTCTGTGACTCCTTTTTCTTATCGATCAGACATGAACGCTTCAATCTCGTCCGTGGTGCGGATGATATCCGCGGACAGGTTCTCATATCCGTCTTCTGTGACCAGGATGTCATCTTCAATTCGTATACCAATCGCTTCTTCTGCGATATAAAGTCCGGGTTCAATAGTGAGCACCATCCCCGGCTCAAGCACCCGGTTCTTGTAGGACCCAACATCATGGGTATCAAGCCCAAGGAAATGGCTTACGCCGTGATAGTAGTAATTGGAGATTTCAGATGTTTCTTTTATTAATCCGATCTTCATGCATTCTTCGGCAAGGATGGCTTTTGTACGTTCGTTTAATTCGGCGAATTTCAGTCCGGGTTTAATAAGAGAGGTGGTTTCTCTTAAAGCTTTCAGCACGATGTTGTAGAATTGTTTTTGCCGCTCAGTGAATTTTCCATCAGCCGGGAAAGTGAAGCTGATATCGGCGTTATAGTAGTCTTTTTGTGCACCAAGGTCAAGCAAAATCAAGCTGTCCTTTTCAATGTGCGAATCATTGTTTTCGTAGTGCAGTACAGTCGCATTTTTTCCGCTTGCCAGGATGGTGTGAAAAGCAAAGTCCTTCACTCCGGCCGTTTTGAGGACAAAGTTAAAGTGCGCCTCCAGCTCATTTTCCAGCATGCCGGACCCTGCGTGCTTCATCACATTGTAGATGCCGTCTTTAGTAATTTGAATCGCTTCTTTGATCTTTTCAATTTCCTCGGCTGTTTTGAATACCCGCAATTCAGTAATAATGGGATATGCATTTCGAATCGCAACTTGCGGGTAATGCTCCTGAAGATGCTTGGCAAAGAGGGAGGCTTTGGACTGCCATCCTTTGAACTCCCGTTGCTCCAAATCTAGAAATACAGTTTGTACCTGCTCGGTAAACAAGGTCCGGCCCATCGAAGATTCGAAGTTTTCAAGGTATTGGACCTGCCCGATTCCCGAGACTGCTTTCGCTTCTTCTTGTGAAATGGTAACGCCAACCCACTTTTCCATTACCGGATCCGGCTTTTCAATAAAAAGTGTCTCTTCAACAGTTCCGGCTGTCTTCTTAATCACAAGAATGACGTTCGGACCGTCAATGCCTGTGTTGTAATAAAAATTTCGGTTCGGGGTGAACGGATAGCGCTCATCTGCTGATTTATAAGGAGCTTCACCGGCAAACAAAACAGCAGTGCTCTCATTTGGAAGCTGTGCGGCAAGCTTTTTTCGGTTCTCGGCATAAAATGATGGTTTCATAGGATCCTCCTTTTTTGTAAAACTGACTGACTAGTTTATTTAATTGTATTTTTTATGCAATTTTTCGTCAATGAGTTTATGAAATATTTTCGGGCAAAAAATGATCTTTTTCCTGTGTCGGTCCGTTAGCTTACTAAATAGTTTGTGTGCTAAAAAAGACAGGATCCACAAACAGGACCCTGTCATTCTATTGGACATTATTCGCGTAGGCTTCAAGCTTCCGGTAGCTTTCTTCTTCGTGCGGAAATTCTTCTTCCAAATGGAATTCCGAGTTTACGGGTTTGCTGAAGTCAAAATCAAGTGTTCCTGAGAAAACATACGTTGCATTCCCCTTGAGAAGAACGGAATAGCCTCCTTGTTTGAGATAATTGACTTTGCAGCGAACCATTCCGCCGTTGTTCAATACGGTGATTTCCTTTTCCGGATGATTAATGCCAAGCAGGCAGGTAATGAGGCTTGAGGCGGACATGGCTGTTCCGCAGGAATTGGTGATCCCTACTCCGCGTTCATAGGTCTGGACAAAGATCGTTGAATCGCCAAGGTCTTTTACAAAGCTCACGTTTACGCCTTTTGGGAACACATCCTTAATCTCATTGGCTTTTTTTCCGATTTCCGCTACCTGGTTTTCACGTATTTCATTTACCAGCGTAATAATATGGGGATTGGGCATACTGACAGCTGTAAACGTTAAGTCGGGTGAAAGTTTTGGTATAACGGTGTTCTGGAGCGTGTTTTCGCTATGGATAACGGGCAGAGTGGAAACATCAAAGGAAACTGGCCCGATCAGTACTTCAAAGGTTTGGATATCTTCATAAATGCTGTCCGTCTTTTGAACATTCAAGTTGGCTTTTTGCGTTTCAACCACAGCATGATCTCTTCCAAGAAGTTCCGTAATGTATCTTCCTGCAATGCGCAGGCCGTTTCCGCACATTTCCGGTTCCGTGCCATCTGAGTTAAAAATCCGCATTCGGGCATCCGCATTATCGCTTTTTTGGATAAAAAGAATGCCGTCTGCACCGATAGAGTGGTCGCGGTCACAAAGCGTTCTGGTCAGAGAAGTCCGCTGTTCATCATTTAATCCATAATCATGGCTATATTCATCAATTAAAATAAAATCGTTATAGGATCCATGTGTTTTCAGAATGTCGATCTTCATATGTTGTCGTCCTTTCGTTTCACTGTGTTTACTAGTATCATACCAGTAATCATGGAAAAATGTTAATATCATCATTTGGAAAGTGCATTATATTTCGTGTGGTGAACATGGCATGTTATATAATAGAAGTAAGAGTAGAAAGGGAGGTTATTTTAATGAAAGAAGTTCAAACGTTAGAAGAATTCAATGAGATTATTGCCGCAGATAAGGAAACGATCATGATTTTTACAGCAGGATGGTGCCCTGACTGCAGGCGCCTGGAAGTATTTCTTCCTGAAATTCTTGAAGAACATAAGGATAAAGCTTGGTATGAGGTTGATCGGGACAAATTTCCTGAGCTGGCAGAAAAGTATGAAGTGATGGGAATTCCAAGCCTGTTATTGTTCAAAGGCGGAGAAAAGCTGGCTCATTTGCACAGTGCAAACGCGAAAACACCAGAGGATGTTCGTGCGTATCTGGAAAGTCTCCCCGTTTAATCTGATCCCTCAAGCTGCGTTGCAGTTGAAAGTTTAGCTGCTTAACGCAGCTTTTTTTTTGTCTCTGACATGGGTAAAATGAATATATAATCATGTTTTAATAGCTAATGCCCGTTTCCATGTTTAACAAAGCGAATGATCCTAAGATCCAAATGGTTACTATTCAGGATGTAGATATCCTCAAGCACCTTGGGATTATTATGGAAAAGCAAAAATACAGAACATATGCCGTCAAAAAATTTATCCAGCACCTTCTGCAATATTAAACCTATAATCAAAAGGCATGATGGGCATTTCTTTTATGTATCTTACGAATGATGCCGCCAGAGGTCGCTTAAGCCGCTCTGCTTTTCGTTTTGATTAATCTTATGCTAGATTAGGTAACATAAATGATGTATCCAAAAGGAAAGGGTTTGAGCAGAATGAACGAAACGATAAAGAATATTCTTTCTCACCGGTCGATCCGCCGTTTTAAGGACGAACCGATTGAGCAGGAGACCGTGGAAACACTGATTCAATGCGCTCAGGCTGCATCTACTTCAAGCTATCAGCAGGTTTATTCGATTATTGGCATTGAAGAGCAGAGCATCAAGGACAAGCTGGCTGAGCTGGCGGGCAATCAAACCTATGTATCCCAAAATGGATATTTCTTTGTTTTTTGCCTGGATTATCACCGCCATCAATTGATGGCACAAATCGCCGGACAAAATGTCGATGATACGATTAAATCAAAAGAAGGTTTTATGGTCGGAATGATCGATGTTGCGCTTGCGGCCCAGAATGTGGCGGTGGCAGCAGAATCACTTGGATTAGGCATCGTTTATATCGGCGGCATCCGCAATAA
The DNA here is from genome assembly GCF_001457035.1 of Fictibacillus enclensis. Classification (GTDB taxonomy): domain Bacteria; phylum Bacillota; class Bacilli; order Bacillales; family Fictibacillaceae; genus Fictibacillus_C; species Fictibacillus_C enclensis. The sequence goes on from NZ_KQ758617.1 coordinate 58,929, forward strand.
TCTGCCGGAGGTTTCAGAGCTTCTCCGCTGCCCCGATCATGTGGTACCCTTGTTCGGTATGGCTGTCGGCCATCCCGATGCTTCTCCAGGATTGAAGCCACGGTTGCCTCAGGCCGCAGTTTTCCACAAAAACCAGTATGTTGAAGATGAAAAAGCTCTTCCGGTCCTTAAAGAATTTGAACTTCAGTCCGCCGAGTATTACAGAGAACGCACGGGTGGAGCTCGAGATGAAGGCTGGGCTACACAAATGGCCAGAGTGATGAGCCAGCCCAAACGAACGTACATGAAGGAATTTATTGAATCCAAGGGCTTGGATAAGCAATAAACGCAGTGAATTGGCGAGTTTGAGATTTGATATTTGTAACGAGCGAAAAAGAAAGGTATACTTACATTATGCAAGTAATTAAATATTATATTTCCTTCGGGGTCGGGTGAAATTCCCAACCGGCGGTGATGAGGTGTAATCCTCTTAGTCCGTGACCCGGACGCTTTTTTAGCGGACGGTGGATCTGGTGAAATTCCAGAGCCGACAGTATAGTCTGGATGGGAGAAGGAATGACGAAATGCTTTTTTGGACTGCTTTTTTAGAAGTACACCAAAGGCTTATTTCGACATACTGTTTATTGATATGATGAGTATTTTCAGAATGCAATAGATAGAAACCCCCGGGAGCTTAATGACTTTCGGGGGTTTTTTCATTCCTTGAATAAAAGAACAGCACAGCAGGAGGTGAATCGATGTTTACTGGAATTGTCGAAGAATTAGGTACAATCGAAGGAATTAAAAAAGGCAACGAAACCATTGTATTAACCATTTCCGCTTCAAAAATTCTTAAAGATGTCCAGCTTGGGGACAGCATCTCCGTCAATGGCGTTTGTTTAACGGTGACCACCTTTTCCGAGAAAAGTTTTACCGTTGATATTATGCCCGAAACCTATCGCAGCACAGGGCTGAAACTTCTATCCTTTGGCTCCAAAGTAAATCTGGAACGGGCCATGTCATCCGGAGGGCGGTTTGGAGGACATTTTGTCAGCGGCCATATCGATGGTACCGGCGAAATTGTTCAAAAACGTCCCGAGAAGAATGCTATCTATTATGATATAAAAGTGCCAAAAAGACTGTTGAACTACCTGTTGCTGAAAGGATCAGTGGCGGTGGATGGAACAAGTCTGACCATTTTTGGTTTGACGGATGATACGTTTACGGTCTCATTGATCCCTCATACCGTTTCCCATACTGTATTAGGTGATAAAGCCAAGGGGGATTCGGTCAATGTGGAATGCGACATGCTTGGAAAGTATGTTGAAAAATTTATCACAGGCAAAAAAGAAGAAAAACAAAAATCAGCCATAACACTGGAATACTTAGCAGAGCATGGGTTTTAAAGCAGAGGAGGGATGATTGATGTTTCACAGTATAGAAGAAGCGATTGAGGATTTGATTAACGGCAAACCTGTCATTGTGGTGGATGATGAAGACAGAGAAAATGAAGGAGACTTTGTCGCCATCGCTGAAAAAGTAACACCTTCAACGGTTAACTTTATGGCAACTCATGGAAGAGGACTGATTTGCGCTCCGATTGACGAAAATCTTGCAGCTAAGCTGGAGCTGACACCGATGGTCACCAATAACACCGATCCCCATGGGACTGCCTTTACGATCAGCATTGACCATGAAAGCACAACAACAGGCATCTCGGCCGCTGAACGGGCCATTACCATTCAAAAAATGGTGGAAGAAGGTGCGAAGGGACCTGACTTCAAGCGTCCCGGCCATGTCTTTCCTTTGATCGCCAAAAAAGGAGGCGTGCTGAGGAGGGCAGGACATACGGAAGCGGCCGTTGATCTGGCTCTGTTAGCAGGCGCAAAACCGGCAGGAATGATTTGTGAAATTATGAATGCAGATGGAACCATGGCAAGGGTGCCGGAGCTGCAAAAATTGGCACTCGAGCATGATCTGAAATTCATTACCATTAAAGACCTTATTCAATACAGGAACCGGAAAGAAAAAATGGTTACAAAAGAAGTCGAAATTAAATTGCCGACGGATTTCGGAGATTTTACTGCCATTGGCTTTTCCAACCTTATTGACGATAAAGAACATGTGGCATTGATTAAAGGAAGGATCGATCCAGACCAGCCGGTGCTTGTAAGAGTGCATTCAGAATGCCTGACCGGCGATGTGTTCGGCTCTCATCGCTGTGATTGCGGTCCGCAGCTTCATGCGGCGCTTCAGCAAATCGAAGAGGCTGGTTCAGGTGTATTGCTCTATATGAGGCAGGAAGGACGTGGAATCGGCCTGTTGAATAAGATGCGCGCCTACAAGCTTCAGGAAGAAGGCTTGGACACGGTAGAAGCCAATGAAAAGCTAGGCTTTGCACCAGACCTTCGAAACTATGGCATCGGCGCACAGATCCTGAAGGAACTCGGCATAAAGAAAATGCGTCTTTTAACCAACAATCCTCGCAAAATTACCGGTCTTAAAGGTTACGATCTTGAAGTGGTTGAGCGAGTGCCCATTCAGATGCCGGCAAATAAAGACAATGAAAAATACTTAAAAACAAAGAAGATGAAACTGGGGCACTTGCTGCAGTTCTAACAGAGGAGGATGCACAACAATGGGAAACATTTTTGAAGGAAACTTAATCGGAACAGGACTAAAAGTAGGAGTCGTCGTAGGCCGGTTCAATGAATTTATTACAAACAAGCTGCTTGGGGGCGCACAGGACGCACTGAAACGTCATGGTGTGGAAGAAGAGAATGTGGACGTCGCGTGGGTTCCTGGTGCTTTTGAAATTCCTTTGATCGCCAAAAAAATGGCCGATTCCGGAAAGTACGACGCAGTGATCACGCTTGGAACAGTTATTCGCGGATCTACTCCCCACTTTGATTATGTTTGCAACGAAGCGGCAAAAGGTGTTTCAGCAGCTTCACTTCAGTCAGGAATCCCGGTCATTTTTGGTGTTTTGACCACTGATTCCATCGAGCAGGCCATCGAACGTGCAGGAACGAAGGCTGGTAACAAGGGCTGGGAAGCGGCTGCTTCTGCCATTGAGATGGCCAACTTAAATCGCCAATTTAATTTTTAAGTATAGGAAGTCCGCCTCTGGCGGGCTTTTTATTTTTGTGAATTGTTAGAAAATATACACTATTTTATATTGACACTTTAATTGAAATAGTGTTACTATTACTGAGGTCAAATGGAATTACAATTTATTGAAAGGATGGTTGTGTCATGAAAAAGACTATGAATGATTTACAGCATTTAACCAACGGCTCTTTTTCAATTTCATATGGTGACCGGCCATTCCGTAATAACGCATAATCTATAGACACACGGCCGCGCTTTTTCCTTTGTGACGTGACGTGTCTCTAATTTTTAGCATATCGCCTCCCTGAGGCGGTATGCTTTTTTGCATTTGGGGTTCTATTCACCGTTCATATAAAGGAGAGATGCAAAGATGAGATTAGTAACAGTAGTGAGATTAAAGTGGCAGCTTCATTTGGGCTCAGGGTAGCTTTCGTATCAGAGGATTCAGGATGAGAGGAGTGAAACGATGTTTTCTGTTTTAAGCAAATTAGGATGGTTTTTTAAAGAGCACTGGAAACGCTATTCGATAGCGGTTGTTTTATTAATCGTGGTTGGCATTCTAGAGGTTATCCCTCCAAAGATCGTCGGAAATGCGATTGATGCCATTAACCTGGGCAACTTGACAAAAGAAACACTGATCCAAACGATTTTAGTGTATACCGGTTTATTGACCATTACCTATATTTTAACGTATTTCATGATGTATCAGTTGTTTGGCGGGGCATTTGTTGTGGAACGGATCCTCCGCTCCAAATTTATGAGACATCTTTTAAAAATGACTCCATCGTTTTATGAAAAAAATAAGACAGGAGATCTCATGGCTCGGGCAACCAACGATTTGAAGGCCATTTCAGTTACCGCAGGGTTCGGAATTCTCACCCTTGTGGACTCGAGTGCATTTATGCTGGTCATTTTGCTTACCATGGGGTTATTTATCAGCTGGAAACTGACACTCGCGGCTGTTATTCCCCTGCCTCTGATGGCCATTGCCATGAATCGGTACGGAAAGAAGGTTCATGAACGGTTTCTGCTGGCACAGGATGCGTTTGGAGACATGAATGATCAGGTGTTGGAGAGTATTTCGGGAGTGAGGGTAATCCGTGCTTACGTAAAAGAGCAGGAAGATATGGCCCGCTTCCAAACTCTCACGGATGATGTCTATGGAAAAAATATCGCTGTTGCCAAGGTGGATGCGTTGTTTGAGCCAACCATTAAAGTGCTGGTTGGGATCAGCTATTTGATTGGATTAGGATATGGCGCATACCTTGTTTTTCACAACACCATCACTCTTGGACAGCTTGTCTCCTTTAACGTTTACCTTGGAATGCTGATATGGCCGATGTTTGCTGTTGGCGAATTGATCAATGTCATGCAACGTGGAAATGCCTCTTTGGACCGGGTGAACGAAACACTTGCCTATGAACCGGATGTAAATAGCCATCCCCACCCGATAAAGCTCGATCAGCCGGGAACCATTCAATTCCACAATGTATCGTTTCGATATCCGTCATCAGAAAGAGATAATTTAAAAGAAATTCATGTAAGTGTTAAAACAGGCCAGACGCTTGGCATTGTCGGACGAACAGGAAGTGGAAAAACAACGCTGTTCAAGCAGCTTCTTCGTGAGTATCCGCTAGGAGAGGGAACCATTAGTATCTCGGAAATCGATCTGGCCCAGCTTGCCATAGAGGATATTCAGGGATGGATCGGCTACGTTCCGCAGGAAGCTACCCTTTTTTCAAAAACAATACGAGAGAATGTGCTGTTTGGGAATAGCCAGGGGACGGAGAAGGAGCTTCAGCATGCTCTTAAAATGGCAGCTTTTGATCAGGATGTGAAGTATTTGCCGCAAGGACTCAATACCCTGGTGGGGGAAAAGGGCGTCGCTTTGTCAGGTGGCCAAAAACAACGGGTTTCCATTGCCAGGGCCCTTCTCATCGACCCCGAGATCCTGCTGCTGGATGATGCCCTTTCAGCAGTCGATGCAAAAACGGAAGCAGCCATCATCACAAACATAAGAAGAGAGAGAGCAGGGAAAACAACGTTGATTACAACCCATCGGTTATCAGCGGTGGAACACGCAGACTGGATCATCGTGATGAATGATGGGAAGATAGCCGAAGAAGGAACACATACCGAGCTTCTGGAGCAAGGCGGCTGGTACAGTGAACAGTATGAACGGCAAAAGGTCGAAGAACGTCTCGATGAAAGGGCGGTGTAAAAACGTGAAGCCTGGAAAACGATTATTTCAATACGCCTTAATTTATAAAAAAAGCTTTATAATTGGGCTTCTTCTGCTGGCTCTCGCGGTTTCCGCAGAGCTTACCGGTCCTTTTATAGCAAAACGGATGATAGATGTACACATTTTGGGCATAGAAAAGCCATGGTTTGAAACCAGGTCGGGTTCAAAAAACACGGTAGCTTTTCTGGGCAAGCAATATAAAAGGGAAGACCGGCTGCTGCCGGGTGAACGCAAGGGAAGGCAAGTCAGGATCACCCAGATCGGAAGAAGTTATTATTTCATTCCACAGCCTGCCAATATTAAAGGGGAGAAGAAATACAACAACCATAAAATTACCGTTTCAAATAAAGGTGTTACAAAAGAATACCCGGCAGTACTCATAAAAAACAAGGATCTTTTCAACTTCTACAAACCTGAGATTGGAGGACTCGTCAAACTGACCGGTTTTTATTTTATTCTGCTATTGTTTGCGAGTATCTTTCAATATGGTCAGCATTATATGCTGCAAAGCTCGTCCAACCTTGTGATCAAAAAACTGCGTCAGGATGTTTTCTCGCAAATACAGCGGGTGCCGATTACGTACTTTGACAATCAGCCTGCTGGGAAAACAGTGTCACGGGTAACGAATGATACGGAAGCGATTAAAGAATTATTTGTAAATGTACTGTCGAACTTTTTTACTGGAACCATCTATATGGCGGGGATCTTCACAGCTCTCTTTATCCTGGATGCCCGTCTCGCCCTGATCACCATGGTTTTGGTTCCTATTCTCCTTGTATGGATCAAGCTGTACAGAAAAGTCGCTTCTAAGTATAACCATATTATCCGTTCCACCCTGAGTGATATAAACGGTATGGTCAATGAGTCCATTCAAGGGATGACGATCATCCAGGCGTTCAAGCGGCAAAAAGAGACGGTTAAGGAATTTGAAGACATGAACAAAACGTATTATTCCTACCAGAACAAGCTGCTAAGCTTAAACGGCCTGACGTCCCATAATCTTGTAAGTGTTCTTAGGAACCTGGCGTTCGTAGCTCTGATCTGGTATTTCGGGGGGGCTTCTTTAAAGGCGGATGCCTTGATTTCCGTTGGTGTTCTGTATGCTTTTGTCGATTATTTAAACCGCTTGTTCCAGCCCATTACCGGGATGGTGAATCAGTTGGCACAGCTTGAACAGGCACTCGTGTCGGCAGAGCGCGTGTTTGTACTGCTCGACGAGCCAGGAATGGATGTGGAAGTGAAAAAGGCGCCGCGCTATGATGGGAATGTTTCCTTCAATGATGTAAGCTTCGCGTACATTGAGGGAGAAAATGTGCTCAACCATATTTCCTTTGAAGCAAAGCAAGGAGAAACCGTGGCGCTTGTCGGCCATACCGGATCTGGAAAAAGTTCCATCATGAACCTGCTGTTCCGTTTTTATGATATTAAGCAGGGAAAGATAATGATTGATAACAAAGATATCATGACGATGCCCAAGCAGGTTGTGCGTGAGCATATGGGCATTGTTCTGCAGGACCCGTTCTTGTTCAGCGGTACGATTGCTTCCAACATTAGTCTTGATGATCCTTCCATCACCAGGGAAAAGGTAGAAAAAGCGCTCACGGATGTAGGAGCCATGCCGTTTGTACAAAACCTTCCCGGCGGTCTGGATGAACCGGTTATCGAAAAGGGGAGCACCCTTTCTGCCGGGCAGCGCCAGCTTCTGTCTTTTGCCAGAGCACTCGCCTTTAATCCGGCCATTTTAATTTTGGATGAAGCCACAGCCAGCATTGATACTGAAACAGAAGCCATTATCCAAAGTGCGCTTGAAGTGCTCAAGCAAGGTAGAACGACCTTTATTATTGCCCATCGCTTGTCCACAATCAAAAATGCAGATCAGATTTTGGTCCTCGACCGCGGCAGAATTATGGAGCGGGGAACGCATCAGTCTCTGATGGAAGCGGGCGGACGTTATTATCAGATGTACCAAATACAGCAGGGGCAGCAGACAAGTAAAGCAGTATAATACAAAAGGGAGCCATTGAGGGCCCCCTTTTATTATATCTATTGTGCTGTTTTTTGTTCAGATGCTGCTTTTTCTGCTCCCATGATCTGTACTTCATGTTTCTGGACGGAAGTTTCATCATGTGCATTTGAAACGGATGAACCTCCCAAGGCTGTGGACATACCGCCGATCACGATTTTCTTTTTCCAATCAGGATGCATGCATACCCTCCTATTTAATGTGAAGAAAATCCGTTTTGAAAGCAATACCTGTTGTTAGAATATTTTAAACTATTTTACAACTTATATGACGAAAAAGCAAAAAAAGAACCCTCTGCGGGTTCTTTTACGATTTCATGATGGCATACTGCCCTCTGCTTGTTTTAAAGGTTATGATGCTTTGATCTGTATTGATTTCCTCAATGCCATCCAGCGGCACTTCGTACAGAACAGAAGGAAGCTCTGTTTTTTCGCCATCCTCGGTACTGTAGGCCGTGCCATGAAGGAACATGACATTGTCTGCAATGTAGTCATCAACAGAATCCCGCTGTTCAAAGGTGGCTTTTTCCAGTTGAATGTTGATTTGATCCAAATCTTCATTTTCTTCTTTTCGAATGGTAATCTGATTTCCTGCCCAGTCGTTTATTGTATTTTTAATATCAATGATTTTCATTTCACTCATTTGGGTCACCTCTCTAACAATGTACCCCTATTGCACAAGAATAAACCATTCGGATAGGAGAATGACTGGAAATGATGCGGACTGTAGCGGTCTTACTTTTCAGTCTGGATTTTCTGAATGACACCTTTGCCCCATGGCGCGACTTTTACTGCTACGGAGTATTCCTGTCCCGGTTCTTCAAACTTCTTTCCTGTATTTTCTTCGACATAAAAACGTTCCAGACCATATTCCAAATGAAGCATCCCAACCATTGAGGGGGTAGCCTTTGCTTTTAAGTAGACCTGGCTGCCTGAAACATCAGGAGAATGATTTGTTAACTTTTCAATGTGGTACTTCCCTTTTTCCAGAGCAAGAACCACATATACTGGTGTTGGCTCTTGAATAGGCTTTCCTTTCCAAAGGGAATCGGGAGCGTCACTGATTTCGTAATTCAAGGAAACATAGTCCCCGGAAAATACATCCGATGGGTCTACAGGCTTTGTTTTCAGATGGATCTCCTTGCCAAAATAATCAACTCCATAATAACTTCCGGCTATTCCGAGCAGAACGAGGACCTGAAGAATGATTAAACCAATCCACCATTTATTTTTTTTCATGTGGGGTCCCCCTTTCCTCTAACACATCTTTTTTCTTTTTCTGCAAAAAGAAGTACAGAGCAAACAGAAGGATTCCGCCAATCAGGAAGAATAGGGATTTCGGCATAAACGACCACGCCAAATTAATGTAAGCAATAAAGGTGACGAGCAAAAACAAAATGATGCCCCAATTGATCTGATATCGCTGTTCTGTCCGGTACCCTTCGGACAGCAGCAATCCGGGAAAAACGAAAGCAACGATTAAATACAGGATTCCCACCGCCAGATTTCCGGTGAAGGTGGACAGATAAAACCAGGGAATAAATAAAATGCCGCTTTTTAGTAATGCTCGCAAGGTACCTTTTTTCATTCTCGAATAAATAAGGAAAGCAGCTAAGAGAATAAAAATAAGTAAAAACCAAAGCGGCTCGGGATAATCAAAGGTATCCGATGGTGTATTCGTTAATGTAAAGTACAGCACCAGATTTATCCCAAATGCCGCTGCAGAAGCAAAAAACTTAAGGGAAGATCCAAGGCCTTGATCGAGCCATTCTGACAGGCTGTAAACACCGAGAAGAATAACGATCAGCCATAGCCAGTTTTCATCAAGGGTTCCTGCCAGGAAAACAAGATGCAAAATAAACCCGGCGGCAAAAAAGCGGGTATACAGACGGTTCTTTTCGTTCAGGGCCAACCAGCCCAATCCAAGTCCGAACAAAATCAGGAGCACATAGCTGTAGCTGGAGAACTCAGTCTGGGCGTAAATTTGCCCGCCGGTTAAAATGGCAAAGGTAAGAAAAAATAACAGCCTTCCATTAAGGAAGTACAGATAGATCAAGGCAGGCACGGACCAGATAATAAAGGTGCGTGCGTCATATGAAACAAAGTGGTACGTTTGGCCCAGCAGGATCAGAGATGCTCCAAAAGAGGCTATTCCAAGGCCAATACACGAATGTCCCAGAGCTTCCTTACCTTTTTGAAGAAATATATGGCCCAGCCCATAACTGGTACATAAAACGGCGATCAGCAATATCAGCCTGAAAGGAGGAGTAATGCCGCTCCAATTGGCTGCAATAAAGGACAAGATTCCGAGGGCGATCAGAATACTTGCGAAGATCGGTATAAGACCGATGCCCCGCTGTGAATGATTATCCTTATATTTTGCCACTATAAGACGGTATTGCTCTTCGCTGATAATATTTTCCGCTACCCATTTTTTTCCTTCTTTTTCTAACCATTGATCATTCAATGTTTCACCCCGCCTCTTTTTTATGGGAAAATTATAATTGCTGATTTATGTAAGGCTGATTTTTCCTCTCCACTTTAACAGAGTAGGAGGGAAATTTCAGTACCTCACAAGAAGATATGCCAATTGATTTTAGAGAATGCAGCAAGGAAAGGAAAACCAAAGAAAACTCCACATAATTTGGAAAATGGGGCAGCGTATATCCTTATTTTATTGAAGCACAATAGATTTAAGGAGGTGATATCAATGGCAAACAACAACAGCTCAAACCAACTATTAGTTGCTGGTGCTCAACAAGCTCTTGATCAAATGAAGTACGAAATCGCTTCTGAATTTGGTGTTCAACTAGGTGCTGATACAACTGCTCGCGCTAACGGATCTGTAGGTGGAGAAATCACTAAACGTCTTGTAGCAATGGCTCAACAACAAATCAGCGGTTCAGCTCGATAACTCTATAATCATGGCTGTAAGGGGTGGAGCGATCCGCCCCTTTTTAATTAACTGCATTTGGAAAGAGGAATGTTTATGAGCATGTGTCCGGTCTGCAATCAATTACATACGGTCGTTTTCCATTGCCCGGACTGCGGCAATGCGGGCGAGGACCAGGGAAAGCTGAGCGATTATTTTGATGACTACAGTCCATATGTGGATTCCGATGGTCTGAAGCTCGAAAATGGATATCCGGCAGATTTTAAGGAGTCCCAGTGCCCACATGTTTATTATTGCAAAATATGCCGGCAGGAAATGGTTGTTTTTATATCTGAGTGGACATAAAAAAATCACCAGCCCGTTTTGAGCTGGTGATTTATTTAATAATACGAAGTCGCCGTTCGAGACGTTCACGGCTCCATTCAAGCAGGGTGGATAATCCCCAATATATAAGTGCGGCTTCCAAAAGAATCGGCAGAACAATCAAGCTGGATGCACTGCGCTGATCGGCAATAGAAGTAAGTTCAGGTACAGTAATGACAGATGCTAGTGATGAAGACTTGGCAACGTCAATCAGTGAGTTCCAGATGGACGGGATGGCAATGCGCCATGCCTGAGGCAGGATAACCTCACGGAACGTCTGATAGTAGTTCATGCCAAGTGAATAGGATGCCTCCCACTGGCCGTTAGGTATGGATTGAATCGCTCCGCGGTAGGACTCCGCAATATAAGCACTGAAATGAAGGATTAATCCGACAAGTGCTGCCTGCCATCCTTCAGGAGTGATCGCAAACGTAAATCCGTTATACCAAATCAATAATTGAATAAGAAGGGGAGTTCCCCTGAAAAAGGAAATATAGATTCTTGCAATGCGGGAAAGGACGCTGTTGCTCGACATTCTGCATAATGCGATGACCAGCCCAAAAATTAATGAGCCGATAATGGACCCTAGACTAAGGAGAACGGTGATTTTGGCTCCCTCCAGTAAAAACGGGAGGGAGTCCACCATGTACTGGAGAGAACTACTCACTTACGTCTGCTCCGAAGTACTTTTTGGAAAGCTTGGAAAGCGTGCCGTCCTTCTTCATGTCAGCAAGAGCCTTATCCACTTTTTTCGCTAAGTCTTTATTATCTTTCTTGAAGGCAAAGGCCATTTTATTCTCATTGAATGGTTTGCCCACTGCTTTTACATTATATTTTGTGTTTTTCAGTTCTGTTAAAATGAACAGTTCATCATTCAAAGCCGCATCCACACGGTTAACGTCAAGATCGGACAGTACTTGTGCAATGCCTTTGTAATATTTAACCTTTGCGCCGGCCTTTTCAGCTTCCATGGCATAGTTGCTTCCTTGAGTGGTTCCGACCACCTTGCCTTTAAGATCTTTTATGCTTTTAATGTCTTTGTTACTTTTATTTACAATAACTTTCCCGCCAGAAACGGTGTAAGGAGTGGAGAAGGCATATTGTTTCTCACGTTCAGGTGTAATCGTTACCTGGTTGGCTACCATATCAAAACGGCTCCCAAGTGAAGTGAACATGTTCTTCCATTCTGTCGGTACGATTTTCGGCTTCATATCAAGGCGCTTCGCAACTTCTTTTGCTACCTCCACATCATAGCCGGTTACTTCGTTTGTTTTCTTGTCACGATAGGAGAAGGGAGGGTATGTAGCTTCCGTTCCGATCGTCAGTTCTTTTTTCTTTGATCCGTTGTCGCCGTCATTATTGCCGCAAGCGGACAAAATTCCTGCAAGCATGACGGAAACCATGAGGATCGCCCATAGTTTTTTCATGTGTGTGTACCTCCATAATATATCCATAAATGGATGATTTTTTAAGTTTAAATCCGATAAAACTCATCAGAATTCCTTAGTCATTTAATCAGTAAATGAAGGAATTGTCAATGATAAAACATTATTCCCTAATCAACCTTGTTTTTCACATGATTTGACAAAAAAAAATAAAAAATCTCCATCAAGGAGAAGGCAAGCCTTCTTCCTGATGGAGATTCCGATGTCCTTGCTGTTTTTTAACTTAGTGGATGCGTTGTTCTGAGTCGTTGTCAAAGAAATGAGCTTTGTTCATATCAAGAGCAAGGTCAATATTCTGGCCGTTTCGTACATCCGTACGGGAGTCCACACGGGCGATGAAGTCCTGGCCGGCAATTGTGGAGTATAGGAAAGTTTCCGCTCCCATAAGCTCCGCTACGTCGATGCGGGCGTTAATTTTGGTGTTGGCAGAAGACTCAATGAATACTGGCTCATCATGAAGATCTTCCGGACGAATGCCAAGTGTTACTTCCTTATTAAGGTAGCCATGGTCACGAAGGGTTTTCATTTTTCCTCCTGGAATCGCCACGCGGATATCATTGTTGATTACAAAATATCCGTCTTCTACTTTTCCGCTGATAAAGTTCATGGCCGGGCTTCCGATAAATCCGCCGACAAACATGTTTTCAGGTGTATCGTATACTTCCTTAGGTGAACCAACCTGTTGGATGTGTCCGTCCTTCATAACAACGATTCTTGTAGCCATCGTCATGGCCTCAGTCTGGTCATGCGTTACATAGATGGTTGTTGTTTGCAGGCGCTGGTGAAGCTTGGTGATCTCAGCGCGCATCTGTACACGAAGTTTGGCATCAAGGTTGGATAAAGGTTCATCCATCAAGAAAACCTGTGCATCACGAACAATTGCACGTCCAAGCGCCACCCTTTGGCGCTGACCGCCGGAAAGTGCTTTAGGTTTACGATCAAGGTATTGTTCAAGGCCGAGGATTCGGGCCGCTTCTTTTACGCGTTTTTCAATTTCTTCTTTGCTGAATTTACGGAGCTTTAGGCCGAACGCCATGTTGTCATATACATTCATATGCGGGTAAAGGGCATAGTTTTGGAAAACCATGGCAATGTCACGGTCTTTTGGTGCGACATCGTTTACCACGCGGTCTCCAATGACAAGTTCTCCTTCTGAAATATCTTCAAGGCCGGCAATCATACGAAGGGTTGTGGATTTACCACAGCCGGATGGGCCAACAAATACAATAAATTCTTTGTCCTTAATATCAAGGTTAAAGTCATGTACTGCGGTTACTTTATTGTCGTAGCGTTTTACGATTTTTTGTAGTTTAATTCCTGCCATTGTATTTCCTCCTTGGTTTTGCAAAAGAACGACCTTTGCTGATTGCCTTAATTGTAGCGAATGTAAGGGCTTTCGTATATTGGAGGCATGTCCGAAATTTTCAGTCAATTTTTTGTGCATTGTGCACAAAACGATCTAACTTATCGTTGTTTCACGGCTGATCAGCGCATGGTAAACAGCGACCGCCTGTTTAAACTGTTTCACATCTATTCCTGTTTTTTCGATGAACTTGTCTACACGGTATTGCAGGCTGTTTCGGTGAATATACAATTTTTTTGCTGCCATGGACAGGTTCATATTGCATTCGAGGAAAATTTTAATACTGTGAATCAGATCACGGTCTTTAAATAATTCATCCGGTATGAGATTGGAAATGAATTGACTGGCAGACTTGTCCAGATGAAGAAGAAGCAGGTAGGGAATCAAGTCCTCCCGGCAATATACTTCCTGGGGAGGGAGAAAAGGCCGGATGGAGGAAAACATTTCCCGTTCAATTCTGAACTGTTCTGCTCCCTCTGCATAGCTATCCATCCACCTGCCGATAAACAAATCGAGATCGGTATAAAAGTCAGCTGTGAGGACCGACTTAACCTGATCATACGGCAGCTCTTCCGTTTCATTGGTTTTGGGCTCGATCAGCACTCCGTGATGACCGGACATAAAAAGCACAGTCACTTCATCGGGAAAAATGCCGGAGACAGCTTCGAGAAAGGCATCTTGGTCACTGAGATCGTTTTTTAAGAAAAAATGAATGAACCGGAAACGGACCTGCGGGTGTTCGCCCTGAAGGTCGCCAGAAATAACGTTCTTCCAAAAAATCTGCTGCTCCGAAAGACGAGTATCCGTTTCTGCCTCTGTAAACAGCGAATGCAGCAAATCCAATTCACTGGAAGTAATTGCCGTTTTGGCTATGCCGAACGTAACACCTGCCTGATCTGCAAACCAGTAATACTGTTCCGGATGGTCGGCGGTATGTAAGGAAAAATGGTTGCCGTAATGTTGTTGAAGTTTAGATAGCATGCCAAAAACTCCTTTTCATGTTCTCACCCTAGTATACCAGTGCAAACAGTGTTCTAACAAAAAGAAGGGAGAAGGACAGGTTTTATTGGGCATGAATCAACGGTTTGGAAAGAAACGCTTGTTCAGCAAGGTGAATTCCATACTCTAGAGAAAGTCTCCGCGTTAAATAGTCTTCTTTTCGGAACAAGGAATGAGAAAGAAGACTTCTGCCCGGCCTTGAATTTGCTTCGATTAGCCATATACGCCCCTGCTTGTCGATTCCCATGTCAAATCCGATTTCTCCTATGAGTCCGTCTGTTTTGGCATCAATTTGTTTGCTGATTTTAAGAGCTGCCTGCTTCAGTTTTATGAGCAATTGAGATGGCATTCCTGCCAGCTCCAGTGCATTTTCTGGACGTCGTGCTTCGCCTCCATAGGACAGGTGGGTGGTTAGCGCCTGGGATCCGGCGACCTTTGCGGCAATTGCACTGATCACCCACTGGCCATGACGGTTTTTATTGGAATGTATTCTGAAATCGACAGGCGAATGTCCGATGGTGATCAAGTCAATTCCTTGCTGTACAAGGACCTTTTCTTTTTGAGAAACAAGCTTTCGCGAATGAAGAAGATCGGATAAACGACCAAAATTCATGGATTGAAGTCGGGGACCATCCTGAAATCTGCAGATGTAATTTCCGTTTTTCAACTTGCTGACTGTGGAAATGCCACGGCCAAAACTGCCGCCTGCGGGCTTGAAGAAAATAACAGGATAAGTGTTCAACATTCGCTCGATTTCATAGACATCTGCATCGATGAAAGTTTCGGGCAGATAGTGCCCAGTTTCACTGTCCCCGGACATCATCTGGGAAATTTCCTGTTTGTTGAAAAAGGAAGGATTGAACACGGGAATTTTCCACTCGTTTTGAAAAAGGTGAAGCGCTTTTTGAATTGAGGGACTGTTTTCGGTTTTGCGCGTTGGAATCTGGTTGTAGATTACAGAAGGAAGCGGAACGCTGTGCGTGGTCCAACGTGTTCCATCGTGAAAGTAACCATAGACAATACTGTTTTTTAAATCAATCTGCTTTGGGCCAAACAGAAAATAGTAGGAACCGACAGGCCTGGCAGCAGAAAGCAGCTTAGCAAAAAAGGAGGAACGCTCCCCGGCAGGGCGTGAAGATGAGAAACCGACATGGGATGTGAAAATACCAGCCAAAGGACCGATTTCGAGCGAAGAGCCGTGAATATGTATATGAACCCTTGAAGCAAATGGAATCTGCAGGGCAGTCCAAAGGGGTGAAGAAAGACGAAGCTCATCCCTGGCATGTGCGATTGCGGTGCATGTCACAGTGCTTGAACCGAAGGACAGAGTAACCGGCTTACCTGTATCCAAAAGCAGCCATTCGGGGATGAAAAGTACAGCCTTTTCCGTCTTGTAGGGATAAAGAGGAAGAATCGTCATTTCTTTCGCTCCTTGTTTATCATTTTAAAAGGGCATTCCCGTTTGATTAGGCCGATGCCCATATCGTATACTATGAAAGCAGCACGAAAATAGTGTTTAAACTAGGAGATTAACAATGGATACATGGATAAAAATAGTGTTTTTGGTTGTGATGGGGGCGTTAATTGGCGGATTAACCAATCTGATCGCCATCCGGATGCTGTTCCGTCCTTATAAACCTTGGAAAATTGGAAAGTATCAAGTGCCCTTTACCCCGGGGCTGATTCCCAAGCGGAGGCATGAGTTGGCCATAAAGATGGGGGAAACCGTCAAGAACCATCTGTTAACTGCTGAAGGGATTCAGAGTAAAGTCACGGATCCAGCTTTTATAGATGAAATTACTTCCCTTGTAAAAACCGAAGCAAGGGGGGTTCTTGAGAGTGATATTACGCTTCAGCGATTTTTGGCGGAACAGTTGAATGTTTCAAATGCGGAGGCTGTCATTTCTGAAAAAGCAAAATCCTTTGTTCAGGACAAGCTGAATGCCATCCTGGATGAGGTAAAGGAGCAGACAATAAGCGAACTCCTTCCTTCAAGTATGACGGCTGCGGTCGACGGAAAAATCGGGGGAGCTGCCCAATTTATCGTCGATAAAGGTATCGCCTTTCTTCAAAGCAAAGATGGTAAAGAAACCCTATCCAAGGGCATTGATGCTTTCTTGGCAGAAAGAGGCATGCTGTTGAACATGCTTTCGATGTTTTTTGGTAATGTAAAAATGGTAGATAAGCTTCAGCCAGAAATGATCAAGCTGTTAAAACAGCCACAAACGAAGGAAACCATTGAAAAGTTAATCCGGCAGGAGTGGGAGGCAGCTCAGCAGCAGAAGGCAGGAAAGCTTCAGGACATAATGAATGCCGAAACATGGATCGAACCAGGAGCTTCCCAAATTGTTTCGCAGCTTCCGATTACCAACCTTTTGCATCAACCGCTCGATGGCATCCCGGATCAGTACAAGGAAGCCATTCTGGAACGTTTCATTCCAAGAATTGTGGACCTATTCATGAAATCGTTAAACGACCGTTTAGCCATGATTTTGGATAAACTGCAGATTGCAAAAATTGTGGAGGAACAGGTAGAAACGTTTTCGCTTGAACGGCTGGAGCAAATCATTATTGATGTAGCCAAAAAAGAACTCACCATGATCACCTGGCTCGGTGCATTGCTCGGAGGAATCATCGCCGTGTTCCAGGCTTTGATTTTGATGTTCCTCTAAGGTTTGTTATAGTGGTAGAGACATTTAGAGTCTGAGGAGGAAAACAAACTATGTCTAATCTTTATGATTTAGCGTACGATCTTGAAAACGCCTTGCGCAACAGCGAGGATTTTCAAACCTTGAAGGATAGCTATGCGAAGGTAAATGCGGATCCGGAAGCCAAAAAAATGTTTGACGAGTTCCGCACGATTCAAATGGGCCTTCAGCAAAAGCAAATGTCCGGCGAGCAGATCACACAGGAGGAAGTGGAAAAGGCACAGGCTTTATTCCAGTCAGTGCAGCAAAACGAGGTAATCAGCACATTGATGAACACTGAGCAGCGCATGAGCGTAACCATCTCTGATCTGAACAAAATCATTACAAAGCCGCTTGAAGAGCTTTATGGACCGATGGCGGACGAAAAGCAGCAATAAGTGTCCATGAGAAAAAACGTCTTTCTGCATCCTGCTGAAAGGCGTTTTTTGGTATGAACAGTGAGAATTGCACGTTTTCAAGAACAATTGCACGAAATCAAATTAATTGCGAACGCGATAAATCACCATGGAGGGGCTCCATGTTCTATCTCGGCTTCATTCGGAATATAGTTTGACAGAGAGAGTCTATCTTTCAGTCAGAGGGGGGATTGCCTTGATTTACCGAATGCTGGTTCTGGACATCGATGGGACCCTGTTGAGAAGCAACTTTCGCATGGATAAGGAAACAAGGGAAGCGATCGATTATGTAAGAAAAAAAGGGGTTTATGTTACGCTTGCTTCCGGCCGCAACTTTCCTTCAACCAAAAAAGTCGCCAAGGCTCTCAAGCTGGATGGTTATCTGATCAGCCAAAATGGCGGTTTTATTGCAGCCAATCAGGATGAACCTTTTTTTGAATCACATATTTCCAGAGAAGATACAAACAAGATGGTTTCCATACTTGAAAATTACAATTGCCATATTCGGCTGGTTCATGAGCGCTTCTCTGTGGGGAACCAGGTCCATCAGAAAAATCAGCTCGTTGCCAGACTGACCCTCGGAGCAGGGGATCCGTTGTTTTATCCTGTAACCTTTACAGAAAACTTAAGTCATCATGTTCTTGAAAAGGAAATTACACCTTCCAAGATTGATGTGCAATTTTTTGAAGAAAGAGAACGCCGATCCGCAGAACAACATTTGAAAAACCACTTTGCCAATTTTGAATACACCTCCTCCACTAAATGCAATTTCGAGATTACATCTCCAAATGTGACCAAAGCCAATGCCTTAAGGATGCTTGGATTAAAGCTTGATATAGCTCCTGAAGAAATGGTGGCGGTGGGTGATTCGCATAATGACCGTGAAATGATTGAGATGGCTGGTCTTGGGGTAGCCATGGGGAATGCGCCGGATGATGTCAAACACGCCGCCAGCTGGATTACACGCACCAATGACCAGCTGGGAGTTCCTTATATGATTAAAGAAGTATTCAGAAAGCAGTTGAGAGTAGGGTTATACTAACCAGAAAGCTCCATTCAGGGGCTTTTTTTATATGAATATAAATCCCAGAATATTTCAATTATGTTACAAAACAAGAAAACGACATTTTTTGAAAGGGTTTTCAATAACTTTGTCGAACGGATATAAGGTAAGAAACAAGGATATGAGGAGGATTAAAATGGAAAAAACTGTTAACCTGAATCTGAAGCCGAAGGTGGCCGAATTCTTAAACGGAACAAAAAAGTTTTTCATCAATGGAGAATGGGTAGAAGCGAAATCAGGAAAAACGTTTGAAACTCTGAATCCTTCAACAGGAGAGGTTTTGGCGCTTGTTGCAGAAGGTGGAAAAGAAGATATCGATCTTGCGGTGCAAGCGGCACGCAAAGCCTTTGATACTGGATACTGGTCACAAATGAGCGCCGCAAAGCGCAGCTATTTAATTTATAAACTTGCGGATTTAATGGAAGAAAATAAAGAAGAGCTCGCACAGCTCGATACGCTGGACAACGGAAAACCAATCCGTGAAACCATGAACGGTGATGTGCCTTTGGCGATTGAACATTTCCGTTATTATGCAGGATGGGCGACTAAAATTGTCGGACAAACTATCCCTGTGGCAGGAAGCTTCTTCAACTATACACGCCACGAGCCGGTTGGTGTTGTCGGCCAGATTATCCCTTGGAACTTCCCGCTCTTGATGGCAGCATGGAAACTGGGCGCAGCCCTGGCCACTGGTTGTACGGTTGTATTGAAACCTGCAGAGCAGACGCCGCTATCCGCTCTTTATCTTGCGAAGCTTGCTCAGGAAGCCGGATTCCCAGAAGGTGTGCTTAACGTTGTAACGGGTGCCGGAGAAACAGGAGCAGCGCTTGTCGACCATCCGGAAGTTAACAAAATCGCATTTACCGGTTCTACTGAAGTCGGTAAAATGATCATGAGAAATGCAGCGGACTCCCTCAAACGTGTAACGCTTGAGCTCGGAGGAAAATCACCGAACATTATCCTTCCGGATGCGGATATGACGCGTGCCATTCCTGGTGCTTTGAGCGGTATCATGTTCAACCAGGGACAAGTTTGCTGTGCGGGTTCCCGTTTGTTTGTTCAGAAAAAAGCGTTCGACAATGTTATGGCGGACATGGTCTCCCATGCGAAAAGCATCAAGCAGGGACCAGGTCTTGATCCGGATACTACAATGGGGCCGCTCGTTTCCGAGGAGCAGCATAACCGCGTAATGAGCTATATCTCCAAAGGTAAGGATGAGGGAGCTGAGCTTCTGACTGGAGGATCCAGACCGTTTGAGCAAGGTTATTTTGTGGAGCCGACTATTTTTGCGGACGTTGATGACAAGATGACCATTGCCAAAGAGGAAATCTTCGGTCCGGTTGTAGCGGCAATGCCGTTTGAGGATATTGATGAAGTAATCGAGCGTGCGAACCGTTCTGAATATGGACTTGCTGCAGGTCTTTGGACAGAAAATCTCAAAACGGCTCACTATGTGTCCAACAACCTGAAGGCAGGTACAGTTTGGATTAACTGCTATAATGCCTTTGATGCGGCTTCTCCATTCGGAGGATACAAGCAATCCGGTATGGGCCGTGAAATGGGATCTTATGCGTTGAATAACTATACAGAAGTAAAAAGCGTGTGGGTAAACCTGAAGTAAGATTAAGACCAAAATGATTCGGAGAAACAATCGGGGAAAAACAAAAAGATAGGCATGAAAAAGGGGTCAACAACTGCGCGGAAACAAAAACCCGGCTGTCCAATCCAGACAGCCGGGTTTTTGGTTTTGCAATCAGCAGTTCCAACGCTTGTCGGATTTAAACGGGTGCTGGAGTATTCGAGGAAGACGCGTCCAGCTCCAGCACCCAAATCCTCTAGGTCGTTTCACTCCTTCTCGACAACACAAAGAACGTGTTGCAGATCAGGAGTTCCAACGCTTGTCGGATTTAAACAGGGTGCTGGAGTATTCGAGGAAGACGCGTCCAGCTCCAGCACCCAAATCCTCTAGGTCGTTTCACTCCTTCTCAACAACACAAAGAACGTGTTGCAGATCAGGAGTTCCAACGCTTGTCGGATTTAAACAGGGTGCTGGAGCTTTGGTTTATAACATCACCTTGATGAAGCGGAGGCCGGTATCATCATAATCCAGGTTTCTGTAAAATTCGTGGGTTTCTTTGCGCTGTTTTCCACTATGCAGAACAATGGCAGTGCAGCCCTGTTCCTCTGCCCAGTTTTCCGCATGCCCGACAAGGGCCTTTCCAAAGCCATTCCCCTGATATTCTTCGGTTACGACAAGGGCAATGATCCGCAGGCATGTCCCGTTTTTTTCGAAGTAGTATTCTTTGACGACGCCAATCATTCCAATCACCAGATCGTCACAGCAAGCGACAAAGCAGGTATAGGCGGGGTCTTGCAGAATATACGTTAACCTGTCTCTCATTTCCTCTTCGGTGGTGGGATAGCCGAGATCACCCATTAGATAAGAGAGAGACAGACTATCCTCAATGGTTCCCCGCCTGATGAAGAATTCACTCATCCTCGCACCTCTTTCACAAATAATGAAAATCTGATAAAAAGCACCGTGACCAGGTTGGCATCAGGGCAGGCTGCTCGTTAACGGTGAAACAGCAGAAGAGCTCCTGATGGCGATGTGAGGCGGTGTGTACGGTCATTGAATTGTTCTTCTGTTAAGCGTTTTTCTCCCAGTTTCTTTGCCTGCCTGTCATCGGCAGCCTGGATGGTTTCATCGAGCAGTTTTTCCCCGCTTTTGTCATAGACAGTAAGAAAGTATTTTTTCATAAGGTGTGAAGCTCCTTTCAGGATTTCCTCTCTTGTATTTCTGTTTTTTCGTCAATTTTCCTGCTTTTTTTGTACGGTTAATTGGCCTTTCAACATTTCTGCCGAAAATATGTGTATTTTCCCAAATACGAGAACGTGTTTTCGTATATATGGTAAAATAAAGGTTAGAATGATTAGGGAAAAGGAGGCGATGGTGTTGAAGTTTTTGCATTGTGCCGATTTGCATCTGGACAGCCCTTTTAAAGGGTTATCTCATTTACCGAGGGAAATCTTTGAACGCATCCGGCACAGCACCTTCAGAGCCTTCAGTGAAATTGTCAGTGTGGCCATAAAAGAACAGGTGGATTTTATCGTGATTGCGGGTGATATTTATGATGGTGATTCCCGCAGCCTTAGAGCGCAAAGCTATTTCCGCAAGGAACTTGGCCGGTTGGACGCCCAGGGAATCGCTGTATACATGATTCATGGAAACCACGACCATCTGGAAGGAACATGGATTGATCTGGAGTGGCCAAAGAACGTGCATCTGTTTGACGGGGGACATCCGCAAAGTGTGCCTTTTTATAAGAATGGAAGATTGAAAGCAATGCTGCACGGATTCAGCTATGAAAAGCGGTCGGTTGCTGAAAACCGTGTCCCTTTCTATCCTGCAAAGTCCGGAGATGATGTGTATCATATTGGTATTCTGCATGGGAATGCAGAAGGGCAGAATGGCCACGAAGCCTATGCGCCGTTCCGGGTTGCGGAACTTTTTGAAAAGGGATATGACTATTGGGCCCTTGGTCATATTCATAAAAGAATGGAACTACACCACGATCCGCCAGTTATTTATCCTGGTAACATCCAAGGCAGGAATCAAAAAGAAACAGGACCAAAAGGTTGTCTTATTATTGATCTGCAAAATAAAAGGCGGACGTTTCATGAAACAAACGATATTTATTGGCTGGAAAAGAACATAGACCTCACTGATTTATCCTCTGTATCAAAAATGATTGATCACTGCCTGGACATAAAGGAGAATGCGAGAATACAAGGAAAAGGAATTCTACTGAAATTGGTCCTGAACGGGCATTCTGCTTTATTTAACGAAATGGAACAAGAGGGATTGCTTGAGGAACTGTTGGAGACACTGCAGGCCGGGGAAGGGGATCAAACATCCTTTGTCTATACCTTTGCCATTATCAATCAGACCAGACGAAACTGGAACCGCGAAGAGCTCCAGAACGACGGCGGGTTTATCGGTGCCCTATTAACCAACGGCACGGAATATATACAGACTCAAAAGACCACAAAGGAGCTCTACCTGCACAGGAAGGCGAGGAAATACATAGATCCTCTTACTCCAAATGAGGAAAAAGAGATAGTCGATGAGGCGGAAACACTGCTCTTGCAATTTTTACTGAAAGATTAGGAGGAACGGGATATGTGGATTAAAAAGCTGCACATCTATCATTTTGGCAAGTTTCACAACCTCAAAATCGATCAATTATCCCGGGGTCCTCTTTTCATTTCAGGAGAAAATGAAGCAGGAAAAACGACGCTCATGAATTTTATTACCTGTATGCTTTTTGGCTTTCCTTCCAAGGTGACGAACGAGAGGCGGTATGAGCCGAAAGATGGAAACCGGATTGGCGGTTCCATCAGCATTCATACCGATGCATATGGGGATTTAACTATTGAACGGGTTGCCGGCAAAGCAGCCGGGAATGTGACGGTTTACGGTGAAAATGGACTTCAGGGAGGAGAAGAGCTTCTTCGTATGGTGCTGAAAGGAATGGACCGTCCCCTGTTTCAGGGCATTTACTGTTTTGGTCTTGAAGGGCTTCAGGAAATTGAAAAATTAAGCTCTGAACAACTGGGGAATTACCTTTTGGGTGCGGGAATGACCGGCAGCAGGGAACTGCAACAGCTTGAAGGTCTACTGGAGAAAAAGCAGACCACGCTGTTTAAACCGGGAGGAAGAAAACCGGTAATTAATGAATTGCTTCAGCAACTGGAAAGCACGGAAGAGGAACTCAGGAAATGGAAAAGAAAAAATGAGGAGTTTCAGCCTTCCCTTCAAGAACTTAAAAAAACAGAGGAAGCGATCAGGGAGGCAGAAGAAGAGAAGAAGCAACTTCAGGATCATTGGTACAACACAAAGAAGTGGAAAAATGTACTTCCTGCTCTTCGAAAGTGGAAAGAGCATCAGCTTGCACTTCGAGCACTGCCAGAGAACAGCTTCCCGGAAAACGGACTTCACCTATTGGAACAGCTTCAGGAGAAACGGCTGGATGTGGAGGGAGATTTGACTGTTTTTCAAAACAAGGTGCACGAAATCGAAAAACAGCTTAATGCCCTTCGAATCAATGAAGATGTGCTGCTATCCGAAAGCCTCGTCGTTTCCGCCGGTCAGAAGAGCCACGATCTTGAACAATTGCTGGAGGAAAAACGCGGCTGGGTCCAAAAAGTAGAATTCGTTCAAATGGAAGCCCGGCGCTTAAAAGATGAAACCGGCTTTTTGGGAACAACAGAGGAGTTGGAACGGCTCGATACGGGGCTGGCTTCCAAAAATGAACTTCTCGTATTAATTAAGAAGGCGGATTTGCTGAATCAAAAGAAAGGCTGGCTGGATCAGGAGCTTGAGAACGCACGTGAGCGGCTTGAATCCGCTGAAGAAGGGCTGCGCCAGCATGAAGGAAGAGTACTGGAAGAACAGGAGTTTCATAAATTAAAAGAACGATCGGAGAGGGATTCAACCAACAGGCGACTGTTGGTTGAAAAGGAGCAGCTTCAGGCACTGATGGCGCAAACCAATGGGAAACGTCAGCACACTCCTTCTGCTTCTATACATTTGCTGCCCTTTCTGGTGTTCGGCTTTTTGGCGGCAGGCTGCCTGATGTACCTTGCCGTCAAAGGGGAGCTCTTTGGGACGGCACTTTTTGCCGTGGCATTGGGAGCAGGTGCCTATTTATGGATCAAGAGTTCAAACCGGAAAAATGAGTCTTACTCAGCTGGCACAAATGATGTAGAGCTTTTAGCCAAAATCCGGACACTTGAAGGTGAACTCTCAGGTGTTTCCAGCTTATCAGAACTGGACATGATTAATGAAAGATATGCGGATGAAAGAGCGAAGCGAACGGAGCTTGAAAGAATGAGAGAAGAAGCCAAACGGCTGGAACACTCTTACCAGCAGCAGGCTGCTAACTATGACAAGCTGGAGCTTGATCAATATGATAACGAAGCCGCGGTTCAGCAATGGTGCGAGAAAAACCATTACACCGGACCCTGGAGCTATCTTCTTATCCCGGGATACTTCGAAAAGATCGAAAAGCTGAAAGAAATTGTTTTGGAAAGAAAACAGCTGCTTTTAAACATTGCACAAGCAGACAAACGGATTTCCGTCATTCTTGAAGAGGCTGACACACTGACGCACCGGCTCCGCCTGCCGGAGGAATCCTCCTATCTGGAGAAGGTTACGGAGGCACGGCTGCTGCTGCAGCAAGAAAAAGAGAAAGTCCAGGCGCAAGAAACGCTGCAGGATAAATTAACGACCGCCAATGAACATCTAAATGAAGTGATCACAAAACAACAGAGTTACGGTTTGGAAATTAACAAACTCCTATCGCAGGCAAAAGCCCAGAACGAGGAAGCTTTCAGGCTCAAAGGAAAGCAGGCAGAGACACGAAAAAGAACAATCGAACTGCTGGAACAGGCTTCTTTTCAGTTGCAATCGTTTGGCTATACAGGGGAAGAAGTACAAGAGCTGGCGGACATTTTGCTGGATAAGGACTTTAATGTGGACAAGGAAAATGCTTCGGCAGAAGCGGAGCTGAAAGAAAAAGAACAGCAGCTGGAGCAGCTGCAGCGAAAAAGTGCAGAGCTTTCCCTTGTTCTGCAGACACTTCAAAACGAGGAAAGTTATTCGGAATGCCTGCAGCGATATGAAAATCTCCGCAATGCATTGGGAGAACAGGCTAAAATGTGGAGTGTGTACAAAATTGCAGCCGATCTTCTAAAGAAAACCAAAGAACAATTTCATGCCGAGCGTCTGCCCGCCATCATCAAACAGGCCTCGCTTTATTTTTCAAAAATGACAAACGCAAGGTATGTCCAGTTGTATTTGTCGGGAGGCGGCCAGAACAGTCTGGAGCTCGAGCGGCATGACGGCGTACGATTTCATCCGGGAGAACTGAGCAGAGGCACGGCGGAACAATTGTATTTGTGTGTACGGCTTTCTCTAGCGTCCCTCTATCAAAAGGAGAGCATGCCATTGATCATGGATGACATTACGGTTAACTTTGATGCGGTACGGACTAAGCATACGCTGGATCTTCTGACTTCGATGGGTCCGGGCCAGCAAATGATATTTTTCACATGCCATGAGCATCTGTTTCAAGACCGGCCATCCGTTCCGGTCATCTCGTTAAAGAAGCAAGAGGGTGCCTACCGCCAGGAAGGTGCTTTTTCATAAGCGGATGCGTTATGATATAAAGAAATGAAAGAAGCGCAAAACAGGAGGGGACAATCAATGTCTGACTACCAAATTTACCTTGTGGAAGATGAAGAAAATCTTGCGCAAGTGTTAAAAGCCTATATGGAACAAGAAGGTTGGAACGTGACCGCCTTCAATAATGGGGAAGAGGCAGCCCGGAATGTAACGGATGCCCCTCACCTATGGATTCTGGATATTATGCTGCCCGGTATTGACGGGTATGAAGTACTGCGGAAAATCAAACAGCATGCTGACACCCCGGTCATTTTTATTTCTGCAAGAGACCAGGATCTTGACCGCATCGTAGGACTTGAGCTGGGAAGCGATGATTATTTGGCGAAGCCTTTTATGCCGCGTGAACTTGTCATTCGCGCCAAAAAACTGTTAACCCGGATTTACGAAACCGGAGCAATGGCGCCGAAGAAGATTGAAATTACCGGTTATGTGATCGATCCTGTCGCCAGAAAAATCACGTTTGATGACGAACTAATCAACCTGACATCAAAGGAAATGGATGTGCTTTTGTACTTGATCGAAAATTTGGGAACATCCAAGGCAAGGGAAGAGATTCTGTCCCATGTGTGGGGGACCGATTATTTCGGTTCAGAACGTGCTGTGGATGACGTGATCCGGCGGGTCAGAAAGAAAATGCCCCGCTTAAACCTTGAAACGGTCTATGGCAACGGGTACAGGATTGTAACTTCATGATTCGGCTGAATCTGACGCAAAGAATCTGGATCTCGTTTGCCCTGCTCATTTTGCTGATCGGGCTTGTACTCGCCATTATTTTTCCTCTTTCCATAAAAAAAACGATGACAGATGAAACCTACAAAATTATCTCACTGGAGCAGGATAAACTGATGGACCAGGACAAGGAAGTTCCTGATCCCGACTCTTCCATTGATTTTATAGAACGAAGAAAACTGGGCCGCTCTGTCGGCCATGTAGTGATCAAGAACGATTACCTGGGAACAAAAGGAGATTATATTCCGGAGCGGGTGCTAGGTGAAATGAGCTCCCATGCCTATAAACAAAAAAAGTCGCAGCAAAAATATGAACTTACGTATGGGGATGCCACCCTTTTTTACATTGTGAAAAGACTTGAAACTCACTCGCAGGGCAATTTTTACCTGATTTCCTACATGTGGGATACGTATCGCGACCAGATGGTCGACCGGTTGTGGACGCGCCTCTTGTGGATTCTGTTTTTCACCGGAATGATTGCCGTGATCCCCGCGCTCTGGATGGCACGGTATTTGCGGGCACCGCTTACCATTCTTGGGAAACGTTTTGAACAGATCGCCAAACGAAACTGGAAAGAGCCGTTTATCTGGCATGAAGATGATGAATTTCAGCGGCTGTCTCAGCAGTTTGAAACGATGCGGCAAAATTTGATCCGCTATGATACTGCCCAGAAAACCTTTATTCAGCATGCTTCCCACGAACTGAAGACACCGGTGATGACCATAAAAAGCTACGCACAGTCGGTGAAAGACGGAATCATGCCGAAAAACAATGTAGAGGATATGATGGATGTCATTTTGAGTGAAGCGAACCGTATGGAAAACCGGGTGAAAAACATGCTGTATTTCACAAAGCTTGATACACTTAAGCAGCAGACTCTTCAATGGGAACTGATCTATTTTGGAGTGCTCGCCGAAGAGATTATCAGCCGCTTCCGGTTTCAGAGGGATGACATTGAATTCACGATTACAGGTGATGAAGTGCTGTTCTGGGGAGATCGTGAGCAAATCACCATTGTTTTTGAGAACTTCATTCAGAATGCCATGAGATATGCCAATTCCCGGATTGTTTTATCGGCAAAAGAAGAAGGCAGCAACATTGCCCTTGGCGTTTGGAATGATGGGGAGCAACTATCCGATCGTGACCGCGAAACGCTTTTCCTGCCGTTCCGCAAAGGCAATAAAGGACAATTCGGCCTTGGCCTGGCGATTGTGAACCGGATTGCGGAGCTGCACGGAGGGAAACCAAAGGTAACCAATGTTGATGACGGCATCTTATTTGAAGTCATTCTGCCCAAAGACAGGCTGTCATAGACTACTATACTTATTAAAAGATGAGGTGCGCATATGAAAAAAGGTTTGGCCCATTATAAAGTGGGAGAGATGATAGATTCCTATCTGATGATTAAATCTTCCTCGAAATCAACTGCCAGTAACGGAAAGCCATTTTTAAACTTAACGCTTCAGGACCAGACGGGAGATATTGAAGCAAAATTATGGGACTGCTCTCCCGAAGACGAGCAGCAGTATGTTCCTCAGGCACTGATCAAGATCATAGGGGAGATGAGCAGCTACAGAGGCAAGCTTCAGCTGAAACTAAAGCACATCCGTCCCGCTAATGATATGGACGGCATAAAAATCGGAGACTTTGTGGAAACGGCTCCGCTTTCAGAAGATGTGATGATGGAAAAAATCACGCAATACATCTTTGATATGCAAAATCCCAATATCCAAAGGATTACGAGGCATCTTCTGAAAAAGTATCAGGAAGACTTTCTAAAGTATCCTGCAGCCGTGAAAAATCATCATGAGTTTGTTTCGGGCCTCGCCTATCATGTCGTCTCCATGCTTGATTTGGCAAGAGGGATTGCAAGCCTCTATCCATCATTGAACACCGATTTGCTGTACTCTGGCATTATTCTGCATGACCTTGGAAAAGTCATCGAGCTTTCCGGGCCTGTGGCGGCAAATTATACACTCGAAGGCAAGCTTCTTGGACATATCTCCATTATGGTCAACGAAATTGGGATTGTCGCCAAAGAGCTCGATATTGAAGGAGAAGAAGTGACGGTCCTTCAGCACCTGGTGCTTAGCCATCACAGCAAGCCGGAGTGGGGCAGCCCCAAGGCCCCAATGATCCGGGAAGCAGAAATCCTTCATATGATCGATAACTTTGATGCTAAAATCAACATGATGGACCGTGCACTGGGCAAAGTGGAACCAGGGGAATTCACGGAAAAGATTTTTCCTCTGGAGAACAGAAGCCTCTACAAACCGCTTTTTGAACAGGAATTGGTAAAAAAGTAATTGTCTTAAAGCGGGGGAGTATGGTAAATTGTAAGAGAGATTAATGAGATGGAGGCTATGACAGATGAAACCCATTGTTCAAGTAAAGGTGTCTGCTAAATAACTGAGTAAATCAACCATGTACCATGATGGCCAAAAAGAACATCTGTTTCTTTGCGTTTTTCATGTACAGTATTGATTTATTCAGTTATGACCCTTTCTCTTGAGTGTTGGTTTATCTGTCAGCTCACGGGCCTTCTAAAACGTACGGTGAAGCCTGTAGTTGACGTGGAATTGCGCAGCTGCAGGCTTTTTTATGCTTTCCTGCCCTTCCCTCAAGAGACCGGGAGAATTTGTAATGGATTTTAAACGATGAAAAGAGTGTGATGGGAATGAAATGGAAAGATTGGGACAGAAACATTAAGGTCCGC
Source organism: Fictibacillus enclensis (assembly GCF_001457035.1). Classification (GTDB taxonomy): domain Bacteria; phylum Bacillota; class Bacilli; order Bacillales; family Fictibacillaceae; genus Fictibacillus_C; species Fictibacillus_C enclensis. Next base: position 88,206 of record NZ_KQ758617.1, read on the forward strand.
CTGCTTGGCGAGTTTGTTATTAATTTATTATTTTGGATGTTTTTCCCGTACATGGCGATTTATTTTTCGGATCAACTTGGAAAAGAACAGGCAGGGATGCTTTTGGTGGCTTCCCAGCTTGTCGGCGTTGTTACCAATCTGGTTGGCGGCTATTGTGCGGATACGTTTGGCAGAAAAAGAATGATGGTAATTGCCGGTGCGGGCCAAGCGGTGTCCTTTGCCGTTTTTGCACTTGCCAATTCTCCATGGCTGGATTCACCGGTATTAACCTTTTTGGCGTTTACCGCTTTAGGATTATTCGGTTCATTGTACTGGCCTGCCAGCCATGCGATGATTGCAGATGTTGTACCTGAAAAGAACCGCAGTGAAGTATTTGCTGTTTTTTATACAAGTATCAACATATCAGTGGTTTTTGGCCCTGCGCTGGGCAGTATTTTCTTCTTTGATTACCGGTTTGAGCTGCTGCTGGCCTGTACGATTGTCGGTATTATTCTGACATTTGTACTGCAAAAGTATATCAGGGAAACGGTGCCGGAGAAAAAGCCGATTGCAGAGGACCAGGCAGGAAGCCCGAAAAAGTGGAACCAGGTTGTCCTCAATCAGCTTAAGGACTACCGTGTCATTGCAAAGGATAAGCTGTTTCTGCTGTTTATTCTTGCAGGTATCCTAGTGGCACAGACGTTTATGCAGCTCGATTTATTGATTGCTGTTTATACGACCGAAAAGGTGCCTGTCCAAACGCTTCTGCATCTTGGGAATTGGTCATTTTCCCTTACCGGTGAAAAGGCATTTGGGTACATTGTTTCGACAAACGGGCTGTTGGTCGCTTTGTTCACCGTATTTATGTCAAAGTGGATGAACAAATATAAAGAGGGGAATGTGTTTGTAATTTCTTCTCTTTTATATGGAGTGGCGATGCTTTTATACGGGAATACAACGATTCTGTGGTTTCTGTTATTGGCTATTGCGATCTTTACCGCTGCGGAGCTCATGGTGGTTGGGATTCAGGAAAGCTTTATCTCCAAGCTTGCTCCGGAGCATATGCGCGGTCAATACTTCGCCGCAGCAGGACTTCGTTATTCAATCGGCCGCAGCCTTGCGCCATTGGCGATTCCGCTTACGCTGTGGATTGGTTTCCGATGGACGTTCTTTCTTCTGTTTGTGTTAACGGTAATCAGCGCCTTTATGTACCACGTGATGTTTCGTCTCCATGATCAAAAACGGGCGGCGGAAAACAAACAGGAGGCAGTGGCTCCGCAATCGGCCGGTTAATAAAAAGACCATCAGGGTGACATATATTCCTTTCTCCTTTCATAAGATGGAAATACGAAGCTTGTCTATGGGAGGAAGGGAAATGAAAGGATATGTAGCCCTGGGTCTTGGCGTTTTGCTGGTTGTTCTGTTTGTTTTAAAGCAATTTTTTGCTCCTATTCAGTATTTCTTTGATCTTACGCCATTTTGGGTTTATTTTGTGGTGGCAGGCATTATATTCAGCGCCTACCGCAGTTACAACTTGGGATCTGAACAAAAGAAACTGGACTTGAAGGTGATCGAACAAGAAGGGGAAGTTTTCATGAAGCGGATCGCTGAAGAGCGGGAGCGGAGAAACAAATCAGTAAATGAATAAAAAACCGGCCAATTGGCCGGTTTTTTTATTTTGATCTATAGTGAGCAGGAGTGGTTGAAACAAAAAGAGGAGACTCTTAAATGAGCCATCCTCAAACGGGTAGATACCCGGATTACTGTGTTTGCTGCGGTAATTGTGTATCTTGCTTCTTAAGGGCATCCTTAAGATCTTTGTCATTGATCTTGATGTCTGCATCCTTCTGAAGCTTGGAAATGACTTCGTCAGTTGATTTTGCTTTTTGCTGCTGCAATTCTTCCTTGATTTGTTTCTTTTTATCTTCAAACTTATTGCTCTTTTTGTCTTCGACTTTAATAATGTGGTAGCCGAACTGGGTCTTGATCGGATCGCTGACTTGTCCAGGCTTAAGTTTGAATGCAACCTTGTCAAACTCAGGAACCATCTGGCCCTTGCCAAAGTAGCCAAGTTCTCCACCTTTGGTTTTAGAACCTGGGTCTTTGGAATATTGCTCAGCAAGTTTTTTGAAATCTCCGCCTTTATCAAGCTTCGCCTTTACTTCATCTGCTGTCTTTTTATCATCCACCAAAATGTGGCTCGCTTTTACTTCTTCTTTGTACTTGTCATTGAAGAGCTTCTGCATTTCTTTATCGGTTACTTTTACGCCATCCGTTGCCGCTTTTTTATTTAACAGCTGGGTTTTAACAAGCTTTTTCAAGTCTTTTTCACTCTTGATGCCGTTTTGCTTCAACGCTTGTTTAAACTGGTCGTCGCCGCCCAGCTCTTTTTTGATTTTATCGATTTCGGTGTTAATTTCTTTATCTGTAACCTTGTACTTTTTTTCGAGAAGCTTGTTATCTACCATTTGCTTAAGAACCTGATCGCCGTACTGGGCCTTAAGCTCATTGTAGAATTGATCCTTGGTGATGTCTCCAGCTTTGGATTCCACAACTTTCTCTGATCCTGCACCTGAGTTGCACGCAGACAGCGACAGAACTCCGGCAGCAAGTCCAAGGGACACTAACCATTTTTTCATCTGACACACTCCCACTGTTCGAGTAATATTTTCACTGTTTCTACTATAGCATAAACATTCAAAAAAGTACTATGCATCATGACAATTATGAGAAAAATTACACATATTTACTTTGCAAGCGAAGAAGAAATTTTAGGAAACCGTGACATTCGTCTAATCAAACCGTGACATATCACTATATGATGTGGAGAAGAACAAAGGAGGAGATTTAGAATGGGGTGCGGTACAGGATTGGGCCATAGCTTTTTACTCCTGATTATTCTATTCATTTTGCTGATTATCATTGGTTGTACCTGCTTTGCATGCTAAGGAACCAAAAGGACGAGTAGGCATGAGTTTAAAAAATCTTCACGAATTCAGGCATTCGCCTAGGCCCCACGGGAATAGGCTGCATAGGATACCGTAAGAAATAAAGGAGGTGGCATCATGGGTTTCGCACATGGAAGAGGCTTCGCGTTAATCGTTGTGTTGTTTATTCTGTTGATCATCGTCGGATGTGTATGTTGGGGAGGCTGGTGCTAAGCACCTGCCGTGCACTACAGTAGTAAACCGGTGATTTTCGCCGGAGGAGGTAAACAATGAGCGGTATAGCTGGTGGCTTTGAGCTGATTGTTGTATTGATTATTCTACTCATTATTATTGGCTGTATTTGTTTTTGCTAATGAAGCACGGAGGGGAGGCGCATGCCATCCCCTTTGTTAGTATGTAAAAATGTTTTCTACATAGGCACTGACTAAAAGCAATGTGATTAAAACATTGATTGTACGGAATACATTGGGCTGACTTTCAGCCGGAATGGATTTTTTTGCACAGAGTTCATTCGTCAGGGCATTAAAGATGAACAAAAATATAGGTGCAAGAATTACAAATATTAATCCTGGCATGTTACAATACCTCCATAAAAAGCTACCATTCTTACTTTAACAAAAGTTGGAGAATAAGAATAGAAAAAAAGCACGGATGGAGGATATAAATGATAAATAAATGGAAGTGGGCCTTTTTGACCTTGGCTGCTCTAGTGGTCATCGGGCTCATCATCGTTGTTTCTTTGCTGTTTTCCGGAGGAGAGAAGAATTTTGATCAAAATGCCAATGATTCATTGCCGGCAGGGAAAAAGTTGTTCACCATACATACAGGCAAGGAGCAGGCTGCTTTTTTAATGAATAAAGAGCTCGAAGACCAAAAAGGTGTGAACATGAAAGCTGAGCTCACCGATCAGGTAAAACTGCTCGGTAAGGCAGACTTGTTTGGACGGGAAATCATGTACCAGATGGACCTCGATCCTGAAGTAATGAAAAACGGAGATTTGGTTCTTCATGAAAAGAATGTCCGGGTAGGAAGGCTGAACCTGCCGGGAGAACAGGTTCTCACTCTGGTATCCAATACGGTGGATCTGCCGAAGTGGGTTAAGGTTTATCCGCAGGAGGAACTGATCCAGGTCCAGCTGACAAAGATGAAGGTGAAGAAACACATTGAAGTAAAGGCAAAAAAGGTGGATTTAAAAAACGATGAAATTATCATCGATGTATTGAGCAAGTAATTGCAGACAAGCAGGCAGTATATGGAGAAATTTTGAAGAAAACAAGAAAGCCGCCTTACAAAAAAGGCGGCTTTGCTATACAATAGAAAGTATAGATCGACGATAAAGAAAGCAGGATGAAGATGGAAACGATTGAAGAACGTGTTGAACGGCTGGAGTATTATAACTGGCTGACTGTACAATCGATTAATTTAAGGACATATCCCTTCTACACACTGGTGATGGAAAAACACCTCACCGAGGCAGAAGTGGAAGATGTCCTTTCATTGTGTAATGAACTTCACCGGCGTTTCACCGCTCAGACGGAGAACGGCTATGTCCAATACCTTCCTCTTCTTCTCCATTTCGCCGGAATGCTCAATTCAAAGTTGAAGCCGGGAGAAACCATCGAAGTTTTGCGTCTCCAGGGAATTCATCCAGAACTCATGGATAAACTCTATGAACTGGCACGGCGTTATGAATGAACGCTGGCCAGCTCTGGGGTCATCGGAATGACATTGCTCGGTGTTTTCTCCTCAAGGCTTTCCTCTATTTTTTCTTCCAGTTTGTTAAAAATGGTCATAAAATCCTCACCATAAATATTTCGAAGCATGCTCATAATCTCAGGGAATTCGGGAAACTTCCCAAAAAGGTCCTTGATCGGCAGTGCTGATGTATAAACACCAAATTTGGCTGGATCATACGTTTCCATTGTTTTTAAGAGCAATTCTTCACCCTTATCTGTCAATTGAATGTATGTATTCCGCTTGTCGTTTTCTCTTTTGGAAAAAGACAGATATCCTTGTTCTTCCAGCTTTTTCGAAAAATTGAATGCAGTGGAAACATGCATGACACCAAACTTTGCGATATCGGAAATGCTTGCCCCTTCCAGATGGTGAGCAATCCATAAAATATGGTGTTCATTTATGTTTAACCCAAAATCCTTGATCCAATTTTGCCAGTCTTTTTCCACGCTTTTCCATAGCGCCTTACTGATTTGAGCGAATGTCTGACTGAAAATCATCGCTTCTTTTAAACTCGTTAAATTATTCTTATCCATACCAAATGCCCTCCATTACAACATATAAGAACATCAATCTATTCCTCATTATGCCAGTGTTTCCTATAATAAGAAAGTAAAATTTTTGAAAAACGCAAGAAAAATTGGTAATAAAGGCGCGAAACTTAAGTATGATAAGATAGCAACGATGATTTCGTCCGTAACAAAAGAAATCTCCTTTTTAGGAGATCCCTGGTGAATTTTATTTTGCCACAGTGCTTTTTGTCTCTTCAATGGTTCCCTGGATTTCCTTTACACCCTCCTGAATATGTTCCATGTTGGGCTGGACACCTTCCTTCCAGTGGCTGATGTCCTTTTTCAGATCAGCTGATGCCTGCTTGAAGGCATCTTTACCTTCCTTTGATATAAACATCACTTTTTCCTTCAATGTGATGCTGTTTTGTTTCATTTTGGAAACCGATCCTTTCAGCTTGGCCGCCCCGTTTTTAATATCCTGTCTGACGTCCTTGCCCGATTTGGGAGCGGAGAGAAGCGCAGTAGCACCTGTAATAATTGTTCCGATCGCGAAACCGTAAAGTAGAGATTTTGTTTTAGCCATGATTAATTCCTCCTCTTTTATATTTACTAATTACTTTCTTGCTGTTAAAGAAAAATTCCTATTAAAAAATTTCCCGAAATGAGAAATATTTAACGATGTTTTTCGGCATGTTTGGACAGGCGCCTGAATATCTTAATAGGGGGTGAGGACAGATGAGCTGGATATCTTGGTTTTTTCTGGCTGCAGGACTGTTTCTGATTATACGTATGCTGTACTCATTAAACACTACCCGCCATTACTCTTTTCGTAACACACAGATTATTAGACAAAGAAAAAAAGCTTTATTTGTCGGTCTTATGGGAATTAGCGGACTTTTGCTTTTTTTGATTGTATTTGTCATAAAATAACGAAAAAAGGGGAAAGCTGATTCTTTGTGAATCGGCTTTTTTATGTTAGAAATAAAGGAGATAAAGGTATAATAACAACAAGTCAAGAGGAAGGGGTTTAGTATTATGGAGCGTCACACCATTGGCAACTATTTTAACAAAATGAAAAGCAAAGCTTCTGTCATTCTCGATGATGATAAGCAAACGGGCGAGCTGATCACGGATGCGGAGAAGAAAACTGAAACCGCACAGAACAACAGCGGCCTTCGCGAGCTGATTACCCAGGTGAGAAGCTTGATCCGGCTGGTGAAGCATTACCGTGACGGCACGTACCGCGAAGTATCCAAAAAATCAATGATGCTTGTGGTTGCTGCCTTGCTTTACTTTGTCAGCCCGATTGATGCGGTTCCCGACTTCCTGGTGGGAATTGGATTATTGGATGATGCGGCTGTACTCGCTTTTTTATACAAAACAATCAAGGAAGAAATCGATCACTACATGGAATGGGAAGAAAAAGAGCAAACAATAAAGCCGGCACCTTAATTCCAGGTACCGGCCCTTTTTTGTTATGCTTTTTTTGCTGTATTTTGAGCTGCAACCGCTTTGCTGTTCTGCGGCGCTGTACGTTTACGCACGCTGTTTGCCACAGGATAAATCACAAACATGACCACACAGTTAATAGCAGCTGTCGGCAGAACAACTGTGAGGAACAGGGCTGAAAATGTTCCTGGAAGTCCGGCTACGAGTAGAGCCGTTCCTAGGAAAATGGACCCGCTCACCATGGTTCCGACAAGTGTGAGGATCGCAGCGGTCAAGGCATTTAGTTTAATACGGGAAATCAACAGGAATAGTGCCAGAAATACGAGTGCACTGATTGGTTTGTCTACCAGGTTGGCAATCTGCCCTCCTGGAAAAGTGGTTGTAATGGCTGTAATGACCCCTGTTGCCAGTGCAGCGACAATCACATTGGACAGCGCCGGAAACATGATAATGGTCAAAAATAGCATAGTCAGCATCATGTCAGGCCTCATGCCCAAAAATAAAGGGGGCATAACGGCATGCAGGACATACCCCAAGGCTAAAAGTACAGCAGTTATTGCTAAAGATCTTGTTTTCATATCTCATCTCTCCTCAACTCAACTAGTTACTTCCTTCATAGGTGCTCTCGTGCCCTCTGCAAAGAAGTTCATCTTATTTTAACAAATTTCACAAGCGTTGAACAGGCAACAAGCCCTAATTACCTTGTTTTTCCTGAAACTCATTCATAAATTTCTTTAGTGCCTTGCAGGCTTCCATAGGAACCGCATTATACGCCGAAGCTCTGCATCCCCCAACTGAACGGTGTCCGGCAAGTCCGGAGAATCCTTGCTCCTGTGCCTCTTTTAAAAATTGCTTCGTCAGCTCTTCGTTTTGCAAGGTGAAGGTAATGTTCATCAAAGAACGGCTGTCTTTTTCGGCATGGCCGGTATAAAAGCCGCCGCTTTCATCAATAGCGTCATAAATAAGCTTTGCTTTTTCCTTGTTTCGTCTTTCCAGTTCTTCAAGACCGCCCAGGTCCTTTGCCCACTCGAGTACCAGCTTTAGCAGATAGATTGAAAAAGTAGGTGGTGTATTATAAAGCGAACGGTTTTTGATATGTGTTTCATAAGAGAGTATAGTCGGAAGTTCTTTATTTGCTTTGTCCGCTACATCCTTTCGCATAATAACAACGGTAACACCAGCTGGCCCCAGATTCTTCTGTGCGCCTGCATAGATCATTCCAAATTTTTCAACAGGGAATCGTTTGCTGAGAATGTCACTGGACATATCAGCGATCAAGAAAGGGTGCTCCAGGTTGTCGAACGAAGCCCATTGCGTACCGAAAATGGTGTTGTTGCTTGTCACGTGTACATACGTATAGTCATCGGAAGAAAGAGAAGGGATTTCGGGGATGGAGGAATAGTTGGAAGATTTCCCCGACACGATTTCCTCAGCTTCCCCAATTTTTTTCGCTTCCTTCAGGGCTTTCTCTGACCATGCCCCTGTGAGGATGTAGCCCGGCTTTTCGTTTTGTTTCATGAAATTCATGGGAATCATGGCAAACTGCAGGCTTGCACCGCCCTGTAGAAATAGGATCTCATACTCATTGGGGATGGATAAGAGCTCCTTTAACAAGCTTTTTGCCTCCTCATGCACCGCTTCATAATGCTTTCCGCGGTGACTGTGCTCCATGATGCTGATTCCGGTATCCTCAAAGTCCAAAAGCTCTTCTTTCGCTTTTTCCAATACTTCCCGCGGCAAAGCAGCGGGACCGGCGTTGAAATTATACACTTGTTTCATGAATGAAGTTCCTCCTCTGGTGAAATAAAAAACTGCCTTTAGACAGGCAGTGATCGGTTTGATCAGGAAAGACGGGATGCTATATTGTTTGATATTTCCTCAAATTGTTCTTTGGTGTAATCATGTGTTTCCCAAACAGCTCCAAAGCCATCACCTTTCCCATAGCGCGGGATAATATGTACATGATAGTGGAATACAGATTGTCCGGCTGCTTCGCCATTATTGTTCAGCACATTTAAACCGATCGGGTCAAACGCTTCTTTAATGGCAGTAGCGATTTGGGGTACAGCAGAGAACAATTTTCCGGCTGTCTCAGACGGCAGGGCAAACACATCTTTGTGATGAGATTTCGGAATTACCAGGGTGTGTCCCTTTGTAACCTGGCTGATATCCAAAAACGCTACTACATTTTCATCCTCATAGACCTTGTAGGCAGGGATTTCACCTTGTACAATTTTACAAAAAATGCATTGATCATCATGATTCATTCCATCACCTCGAATGTTTTTTCTCATTTTAGCACAACTTGGGACCATATGTTATTGGAACATTTAGAAATTACATAAGAAAAAGAGCCCTGCGTAAGCAGAGCCCTTTTCCTATAGAGGTTAGAGAAGAAAGGAGAACCTGGAAACATACATTCCGATTTTTTAGCGAACACCTCATTCCATTGGATTATATGCCTGGGTAAGCCATAATCTTTTCCAAGAGAATCATCTCCCTGAATTTGGTTGTTCAAATCGTGATATAGTACCTGAAATCTCCCTAGAAGAAGGGGGGATGCCTTCTTCTTTTTTAGGGTTGCCAGATCTGTTGAAGTTTATCCATACAAATTGCGACGGTTGGAAAACAAAAACGAAAAATAGTATGATGAAAAGGAATTCAGACAGGAGTGCAGGCTGTGCTTTACCAAAAGGACAGCTTTTGTTGAAATAATATTGAAACGTTTTTACCAAACTAGAAACAAAGGTCCAAAAGAAGGGATATTGAATAATGAAAAAAATTCTCGAAATTACCGGTTTAACAGGGGGATATTCTCCCGACAGGCCCGTCCTGCACGATGTCTCCTTTGATGTACATGCCAATGAAATCGTTGGGTTGATCGGATTAAACGGCGCAGGAAAAAGTACAACGATTAAGCATGTATTGGGGCTGATGGAGCCGAGCATGGGAACAACTAAGATTAACGGAAAAACGTTTCAGGAGGAACCGGAAGAATATAGAGGACAGTTGTCATACATACCGGAAACACCCATTCTTTATGAAGAGCTTACCCTGTGGGAGCATCTCGAAATGACGGCGATGGCTTATGGGCTTGAAGAACAGACCTTTTTAACGAGAGTTCGGCCGCTGTTGGCGGAATTTAATATGGAAAACAAAATTAAATGGTTTCCGGGTCACTTTTCAAAAGGAATGCGCCAGAAGGTAATGATTTTGTGTGCCTTTCTCGTTGAGCCCGAACTTTATATCGTTGATGAGCCATTTGTCGGTCTTGATCCGCTTGGCATCCATTCTTTTTTGGAGCTTATGGTTAGCTTTAAAAACAATGGGGCGGGAATCCTGATGTCCACGCACATTCTTGCGACGGCTGAACGGTACTGTGACCGGTTTATCATCCTGCATGAAGGCAAAATCGCGATGCAGGGAACCCTTCAGGAGCTAAAAGGCCAGATGGGCAACCCCGATGCCACCCTGGATGACATCTATATTCATGCGAGCAGAGGGAAGCGGCCATGATGGATTTCACAAAAATTTGGCGGGTGAGGAAGGATCAATATTTCAGCCTGGCGCTTCGGTATTTCAGGCTGATTGGGAACAGCGGATTCATGTTGTCTTTGTATATTCTTTTTGTAACCGGAAGTTTCTATTACGCCCGTATTCTGAAACAGCTTCCTGAAAATTTCCCAGCACTGTGGCTGTTCATTGCTGTTTTTGCCTATTTACTTACGAAAAGCCCGGTCCGCACCTTCTTAAGGAAAGGAGACCTTGTGTTTCTTTTGCCGGTTGAATCGCGAATGAAGGAGTATTTCAGACATTCCATCCGGTATTCCATGGTAGTTCAATCGTTTATTGTGGTTCTTGTTTTTGTGGCATTGGGACCATTGTTTTCGAAATATATTTCCGGCAGAGGGCTGGAAATGCTGATTACCATTGCTCTTTTGCTCGCTGCCAAGCTGTGGAACATCAAAACATCGTGGGAGGAGCAGCGGCTGCCCTTTCATAGGAACAGAAGGAATTACACTCTCCTCCGCCTGGTCGTTAATGCTGTATTTCTATATCTTTTGTTTCAGATGGCCTATGTGTTTTTGATCGCTGTTCTGGCTATTATGTACGTTTTATCGAACTTTGTTTTTGGCTATATAAAAAAGGTTCATGGCTACAAGTGGGAGCATCTCCTGGAAGTGGAAAACGGAATGATGATGAAGCTTTACCGTGTAGCCAACCTGTTTACCGATGTGCCGCAGCTGGCTCAAAGGGTACGGCCGCGAACATGGCTGTCTTCGCTATCGAAAGTTTCTTACAGGCACAGCCACACGTTTGACGGTTTATACCGAAAAACCTTTTTCCGATCCAACGATTATTTCGGCATTTATATTCGCCTGATTCTTATCGGAGGACTGTTTCTTTTCTGGATTCCACAAGGCTGGTGGCATACCGTCCTCGTTCTTCTTTTTCTGCATGCTACAGGGATACAGCTTCTGCCTCTGTATAAGCATCATAAGGGGAATGTCTGGTTTGAACTTTATCCGGTGAAGCACCACTGGCGCTTTCAGGCATTCCAGAGATGGCTGCGCCTGCTGATGCTCATTCAGGCTTTTCTTTACGTAGCCTTCCTTCTTGCTATGGGGGGGACATGGACCAATGGAGTGGTTTCTGGCATTCTTGCTGTTATTTTTGTCTGGTTGTTTTCCGAATACTATACTAAAAAGCAGCTCTTGCGAGTAAGGTAGAATAAAACAACCCTGAAGTTCATGAAAGAGGCGAGTCCATGGGCAGGTATGAAACCGAAATTTTGGCAGAGCTTCACAGGTGGGAGCAAGAGATGAGAAAAGAGCCTTCTCTTTGGGACCGCTCCTCAAAAAAATTGCAGAATAGGTTCAACAGCATGCTCCCGGAAAAGGTGCATCTGATGATCACGAAAAGTATAAAGAGCATGGTGCATGGGACATTGATCGGATCGGAGTATATTTCGAAAAAACAGCCGATGCCTCCCCGCAGTCTCAGGGAAAGTGATGAAACAGCGGATGCTTTGATCGTTTCTTACCGGCGCACAGCAGCGGTGGAAGGAGCAGGTACAGGAGCGGGCGGATTCCTGCTGGGGCTTGCCGATTTCCCTATCCTTTTGGGTATTAAAATGAAATTTCTGTTCGATGCTGCCGGGGTATACGGGTTCGATGTGAAGGATTACCGGGAGCGGCTTTACATTCTTTATATTTTTCAGCTGGCTTACAGCAGTCCGTTTAAACGGGTGGAGCTACTTGAACGGATTTTGAACTGGGAGGACACCACCGGTGATTTCCCGACGGAGCAGCAATACTTGCGGGGGATTGACTGGCAGACACTGCAACAGGATTACAGAGATCACATTGACTTGGTGAAGATGCTGCAAATGGTTCCGGGCTTTGGTGCAGTGGTTGGCGCCTTTGCCAATTATCGCTTTCTTGATGAGCTGGGAAAGACGGCTAAAAACTGTTTTCGACTTCGTACAGTCAATGAACTGAAACAAAAAGGCTGGCTTTAAAAAAAGCTGCTGCTTTCCTCAATGGGTGAAAGCAGCAGCTTTTTATCGCATTTCCTGTTTTTTAAAATCGATTATCTTTTAACAAGCGATCCATTTCTTCTTTGTGTTTAGTTTCATCCGCAATCATATCCTCCAGCTGCACAACCAATTCAGTCATGTTAAGCTTGGACGCCTGTTCTTTTCGCTCTTCATAACGGCGGATGGTATCAATCTCCGCATTGCGGGCTTCTTCCAGCATTTGGCGGACATCATTTACCTGTTTTACTTCTTTTGGAGTGGTAGTTGGGGTACCGCCGAGCGTGCTGATTTTCTCGGCAAGATACAAGGCATGTCCTTGTTCGTCACCAATTTCAGACTCGAAAAACGGTTTCAGAACCTGGCGGAAAATTCCGGATACGGTGGCTGCATTATGGTTGTACATAATGATCGCTGAATATTCGTTGGCTAGGTCTTCGTTTAGTCCTTCAATCAATACTTCTAAATCTTTTTCCATTTATACATTACCTCCCAATATTCATTCAGCTATATACTTCCCTATTTAAACATGTAATAAACTCCAGAAAAAACGGGTTTACTTCTTTTGTCAAAAGGAAATGTTAAAGGGTGTAGATTACTGAAGAGGAGAGGATTGTAGATGGCTAAAATTGCAACTGTATTAACTAACTTGTTTGAGGACGTCGAACTTACCGATCCAGCAAAAGCTTACAAGGAAGCAGGGCACCAAGTAACGGTAATCGGGTTTGAAAAAGGACAAACACTAAAAGGGAAACAGCAGGAAGCAACCGTGACTTCAGATGCAGGAATCGGTGAGGTCAGCCCTTCTGATTTTGATGCGCTGTTTATCCCAGGAGGGTTCTCTCCGGACCAGTTGAGAGATGATGAGCGTTTTGTCAGCTTTGCCAAAGAATTTGCAGACAACGGAAAGCCCATTTTTGCAATCTGCCATGGGCCTCAGCTGCTCATTACGGCAGGCGTGCTAAAGGACCGGAAAGTAACGGGCTATAATTCCATCAAGGTGGACTTAAAGAATGCGGGCGCCAACTTTGTCGATGAAGAGGTTGTCGTTTGCGGCGGAAATCTTGTAACAAGCAGACAGCCGGATGATATTCCTGCGTTTAACCGAGAATCACTCTCTATCCTTTCAAAATTAAATCGATAAGGAGAAAAAGGCCATGGGCAATGAAGAAAAACATATTTTGCACAAAGACGATACAGTAAACCTCAACAAGGTCGATGACACCGTTGAACGCATCAGTGATGAGCGAAAAGATGAAATTCTGCACAATTTTGAAGAATTTAAATCTTACCTCCACACAAGAGTAGCGCTTGGCGAAAAATTGGGATTGGATGAAGAAACATTGGCCAAAGCGGCACAAAAGGTCGCTGAACATCTCGCACAATCAGAAGATCCACGCAACGCGGAAGAAAATCTTCTGAAAGAGCTTTGGAAGGTTGGAGATGATCAGCAGAAGCACCAACTGGCCCATATGCTCATTAAACTTGTACAATAGAGAAAGAAGCTGCCATTTTGAAACCCTTGGCAGCTTTTTTTCGTTTAATAAGATATTCTTTTGCAAGAGGTGCCGCAATGATTAAACGTTTGATTAAAAAAGTATCTTTTCCTCTCATCCCGACGCTTTTGCTTCTGGCCGGTTTTGGACTGGCTACAGCTTGCCTTTTGATTTTTGCCGAATTATCGGAGGAGGTATTGGAAAAAGAAGCGTTTGGGTTTGATCCCGTCATTATTGATGCTGTTCGTTCGTATTCATCACCAGCCATGGACCGGGTCATGCTTGTTTTTACAGAAATCGGATCGAAATTGGCGCTGGGGATTCTGGTTGCAGCAGGAATGCTGTGGCTATGGCTTAAACACAAAAATATTTGGGGAATGCTCTTTTTTCTGATTGCCGTTGGCGGGGGAGGCTTGCTGAACCTGATCCTGAAAAATGCCTTCCAAAGAAAACGGCCCGACACAGATCCGATTGTTGAAGCTCTGGGCTTCAGCTTTCCTAGCGGACATGCGATGGGCAGTTTAGTTTATTATGGATTTCTGGGATACTTGGTTGTCAGGAGTAAAAGAAAGACCGGTATTAAATTCTTCTGGGGCTTTCTTTTCGGAATTGTGATCATTTTGATTGGAATTAGCCGAATATATCTTGGTGTCCACTATCCATCAGATGTGGTTGCCGGTTATGCTGCTGGTCTCGTATGGCTTCTTTTATGCGTAGCTGCACTTGAAGCCGTTTATTTTTATAAACAGCGTAACTCTTAAGGACAACAGAATCAAACCGGGAATTGGCCGACGATAACCGACAAGTAGTTCTTCAAGTTTTCGAGTGTTGCCGGCGTTCGTGCATTACGTTCTCCGTCACAGTCAATCAATTGGTCGGGTGTGGCGGTCACGGAAAGTGAACTGGTTTTATAGTAAAGCAGGTCTTCATTGGCAGGTGTGGTGTTCAGTAATTTGGATTGAACCGCATCCCAGATTAATCGTAGCGAAGGCTCTTTGACAATCAGGATGTCAAACTTCCCGTCCTGAATATCCGTGTCAGGAAAGAACGCTCTAATGCCTCCGGTAAACGGGCCGTTTCCGACAATGAGCATGGAGGCATCTCCGCTATAGGTGAAGTCAGGGCTATCAATTTCGAGGTGAAACGATTCATAATTCTTCACCGTTTGGGCAGTTGAAAGGTAGTAGGACAAGCGCCCAAATCGGTCCTTAACCTGGCTGTCAATATTCGCAGAAACTTGAGTGATTAAGCCGATTCCCCAAAAGTTAAGGAAGTAGTTTGTGCTGCAATGGCCGACATCCAGTTTTTCGATTCTGTTCTCGAGAATTTGATCCACGGCCTTAAAAGGGTCCTGATCCATGCCAATGGCCCTTGAAAAATCGTTGCATGTGCCTCCGGGCAATATGGCGAAGGTTGGACGGTTTTCAAGAGGGCAAAGAGCGTTGACAAGTTCGTGGATCGTCCCGTCTCCACCGGCTCCGATAATCAGATCCACATCGTCAGCAATCTCTGCCAGAAATCTTCCGCCGTCTCCTTCATCCTTTGTTTTGTGGAGAATAACCTCGCCGTAGGCTTCTTCTATTTTTTTTACCACATCATCTATATTGTCAACGAGCTGTTTGTTGCCCGCATACGGATTCAGGATAATTGCTGCTTTTTTCATATGAACCCCTCCTCATCTCCTAAAAGTAATTGCACGCTCCTATAGATTTATCATATCTTCCAGAATTTATTTCTCATAAGGAAAAACCTGCATGCTTACGGATGCCTGCAGGCTTAGATGAATGAATGTATATGATTTTTTTTAGGAAAGTACTCGGTATTGCTTTACATACGACGGTCCGGAAAACAAGGTTTGTGGAAGACCGCCACCTGTGCCCCTGTCCTTGTGGGCTTCCGCATAGGCGGAGGATTGCTGCCAATTGATAAAGTCTGATTGGGACTCCCATAACGTCAATATGATATAAGGGTCATTTTTGTCTGGCCGCAATACGCGAATCGCTGCAAAGCCGGGTTCCTTTTCTACAAGGCCCGCTCTCTGGTGGAATCGTTCCTCAAAGAGGACACGTCCTTCATCGGTTACCTGGATGTGGTTCAACACGGCAAATGAACCATTTTTCAGGTTTCCGCGTGAATTCAGGATTTCATATGAATGTCCTTCTTCAAAAGGATTGGTTTCCTCGTTTTCCGCTATTAATGCCGCATCTCCTCCGCTTTCAAGCAGTATGGCATGTTCATGAGAGGCTTCCGGCAGTTTTTCTAGAAAATGCTGTGTTCCGAAAGTGATAAATAGCTTCATATATAACCGCTCCTTTTTGGTCAGATAGTAGTGGGAAGAAAGCTTCTAATTCATGAATTACCCGCTGAATGCAAATAATAAACGAGTGTTAAGTTAATGAATAGCGTCTGCAGTATTATGTGATTTATCCTTCTTTTCGCGTAATCTGTAATAATATAGTAAAATAAGCAATCAGAATGGCATGTTGATAGGGAAACTTTGTCATAAAGAGAGGTACATGGCGTGTTTAAAAATGGAATGCTAGGTATTGGTTTATTAATCGGGATTTTTATAGCGGGATTTATGGGCTATTTATTTATACTCATGGCCGGGGATTATGTGGTGGATGAGAATGACCTCGTCATGAACTCTGCTTCAAAACTGGTGGATATGAAGGGGAATACAATTACACGGATCTATTCTGAAAACCGGGAGCTGGTATCCGGGAAAGAGATACCGGATGAGGTGAAAGATGCATTTGTGTCGGTGGAAGATACGAGATTCTATGAGCACCATGGCCTTGATTTCCGCTCCATCGCCCGTGCCGTTTACCGGGATATTGCCGCGGGGCATAAAGTAGAGGGAGGAAGCACGATTACTCAGCAGCTGGCAAAGAACGTTTTTCTTTCCCATGAAAAATCACTGCTCCGAAAAACGAAAGAGGCAGTCATCGCTATTAATCTTGAAAGAAAATACAGCAAAGATAAAATTTTGGAAATGTACCTTAACCAAATTTATTTTGGGCATGGTGCTTATGGAATTCAGGCCGCTTCCAAATTCTATTTTAATAAAGATGTGAGTGATCTGACGCTTGAAGAAGGGGCTATGCTTGCAGGAATGCCAAAAGCACCAAGCTACTATTCACCGATTGAGCATAGAGAGGCCAGTAAAAAAAGAAGGGACCTTGTGTTGGATTTGATGGCCAAGCATCATTTCATTACGGCTGAACAGGCGGTAAGAGCGAAGGGCAAAACAATCTCTCTGAATCTTCATAAAGAAGAACGAAATCCGGCCCTGACCACCTATATTGATATGGTGCTTGATGAAGCAAAGGACAGATATCATCTTTCACGCGAGGAAATGCGCAAAGGCGGCTATAAAGTGGTCGTGCCGCTGCAAAAAGCCACACAGGAAACCCTGTATCAAACCTTTTTAAAACCTGACTATTTTGTCGGAACGGGGAAAGAGCCGCCTGAAGGCGCAATGGTGATGATGGACGCAGACACGGGCGGTATAATTGCTGCCCAGGGAGGAAGAGGATATTTAAGAGACGGCCTTAACCGGGTGAATGTTAATCGCCAGCCAGGTTCTGCCTTCAAACCGCTTGCGGTTTATGCGCCAGCTCTGGAAACCAAGGCGTACAAACCGTATTCGATGCTTAAAGACGAGCAGCTTAGCTACAAAGGCTATGCGCCCAAAAACTATGACGGAAAATACCGCGGCAAAGTATCCATGGCCGAGGCCATAAGGGATTCAATCAATGCTCCAGCGGTATGGCTTCTCAATGAGCTGGGCATCGACCAGTCTAAAGCAGCACTGAAGAAGCTTGGCATGGACATCCCGGACAAAGGGCTCGGTATTGCGCTTGGCGGTCTGGACAACGGTGTATCACCCTATCAGATGATGGCCGCCTACCGGTCGTTTGCCAGGGAAGGGAAGACGGTCAAACCGTATGCGATTGCCAAAATCTATGACCGGAACGGAGAGCTTGTCGGAAAAGCCAGCCATAAGGAAAAGAAAGTATTTAAAAAACAAACCGCATGGTATATGACCCGCATGCTTCAGCAGGTGGTTGAAAAAGGGACCGGAAAATCCGGAAACGCCGGCACAGAATTGGCGGGCAAAACCGGTACGACGAATTATGAAGGAGTTCCTCATGCAAACAAAGATGCCTGGTTTGTCGGGTACACGCCCAAAGTGGTAGGAGCCGCATGGATTGGATATGACAGAACCACAAACGAAAGCTACCTGAACACATCAAGTGAAAAAGCGACACTGCTTTTTAAAGATGTGATCTCCCAGATGCCGTCTCAACGGGGGCTGACGTTCAAGAAACCAAAAGGTGTGAAAGAACTCGATCCACCAGTGGATTTGATCAAAATCAGTGATTTGAAAGCCAACTTTGCTCTTGGGAGTTTCGGTGTGCCTGGAATTAAACTTTCCTGGACGCCATCTGACGATGAACGTCTCCAGTACAAGATTTACGCAATAAAAGACGGGGAATCCACCCATGTCGATACAGTAACCGGAAAGGGCTCTTATACCGTTTCAGGACGATATCTGTTCACCCTGCCTAAATTCTACGTAGTACCACTGAATCCGCAAACCGATCAGGAGGGTGAACCTTCCAATTCTGTTGCGCTTGATCTGTTCCGTTAAATTTTTACCGGCTGTAAATGACATTCGTCCGTGGCCGCATGTCGAATTCATGACATTTAAATCGGTACCCTATACATTTATTGTGAATTCTTTTACAATGTTTTATGGATAATGGAGCGAACGGGTTTCTTATCATCATATTAAAGGAATTCATAATAGGTCGGGACACAAAGCAGGGAAAGTGTGGATCGGGCTTTTGCTTCAAAGCAGAAAGGTGTGTTGATGTTGATGATGAATGAGGAGTTTTTAAAAGCCTGTCGAAAAGAGGAAAACAGTTTTGTACCGGTATGGTATATGCGCCAGGCAGGGCGATCTCAACCGGAATACCGAAAACTGAAAGAAAAATATTCGCTTTTTGACATTACTCACCGCCCGGAGCTTTGTGCCCAGGTTACTAAATTGCCGGTTGATCAGCACGGTGTTGATGCGGCCATCCTCTATAAAGACATTATGTCTCCCGTTCCCGCTCTTGGAGTAAATGTTGAGATCAAGACCGGCATCGGACCGGTGATTGATGCACCGGTCCGGACGATGGAAGATGTTGAGAAATTGGGTACAATTGAACCGCAAAAGGATGTTCCTTATGTTCTGGAAACGATCCAGCTTCTCCGCCAGCAGCTCGAGGTGCCGTTAATTACTTTTGCGGGGGCCCCGTTCACGATCGCAAGCTATATGATTGAAGGAGGCCCATCAAGGGATTACCATCATACAAAAGCATTCATGTATTCAGATCCGGAAGCCTGGTTTTTGCTGATGGACAAACTGGGTGACATGTCGATTGCCTATGCAAAAGCACAGATTGCTTCAGGTGCACAGGCGTTCCAGATCTTCGATTCATGGGTAGGTGCCCTGAACGCCGAAGACTTCAGACACTACATCAAGCCGGTGATGAACCGTATCTTTTCTGAACTGCGCACCGAAGGAGTTCCGCTCATTCTTTATGGAACTGGGGCACGCCATCTTCTGCAGGATTGGAATGACTTGCCTATCGATGTGATTGGGCTGGATTGGAGAACGTCTCCAAGGGAAGCAAGAGAAATGGGAGTGACCAAAGCACTTCAGGGCAATCTGGATCCTTCCATCTTGCTGGCTCCGTGGAAGGTTATTGAGGAAAAAGCCAAGCAAATCCTCGACGAAGGAATGGAAGAGCCAGGGTTCATCTTTAATGTAGGGAAAGGGATTTTCCCTCAGGTACAGGTAGAAACATTGCAGCGGCTGACCGCATTTATACACGACTACTCTTCTGAAAAATTGGGGTGACACAAATGGGAAAACGAAAAATGGGATTGCTTGTCATGGCTTACGGCACACCACGAAGCCTTGATGAAGTAGAATCCTACTATACTCACATTCGCCGCGGAAGGAAGCCATCCGAAGAACAGCTTCAGGATCTCACACACCGTTATGAGATGATTGGGGGAATATCCCCGCTGGCCAAAATTACAGAGGAACAGGCTTTGAGGCTGGAAGAGGAGCTGAACCGCCGCTTTAGTGATGTGGAATTTAAAAGTTATTTGGGCTTGAAGCACATTGATCCCTTCATTGAGGATGCAGTAAAGCAAATGAAGGAAGACGGAATAACCGAAGCGGTATCCATCGTTCTTGCGCCGCACTATTCCACCTTCAGTGTGAAATCCTATAATGGGCGTGCCGCTGAAGAGGCAGAGAACGTTGGTATTCAACTGACCTCAATTGACCAGTGGTATGATCATCCGAAATTTATAGACTATTGGGTAACGGAGATTAATAAGGTCATGGGCGGGATTCCATCGGCCGAAAAAGAAAAAACAGTCGTTATCTTTTCAGCCCACAGCCTGCCTGAACGGATTTTGAAAATGGGAGACCCTTATCCCGATCAGCTGAAAGAAACAGCCGACTTGATCGCGGTCAAAGCTGGAATTCCTCATTATACAATCGGCTGGCAAAGTGCGGGAAATACGCCTGAACCCTGGATCGGTCCCGATGTACAGGATTTGACAAGAGATTTATATAAAGAACATGGATATACATCCTATGTGTATTGCCCGGTCGGCTTTGTTGCTGATCACCTCGAGGTTTTGTTTGATAATGATTATGAATGCAAGGTTGTAACCGAAGAACTGGGCGTAAATTATTACCGCCCGGCAATGCCGAATGCCAAGGATGAATTTATTGGCGCACTCGCTGATGTTGTATCAGAAGCTTTAACCCAAGAAGGAAAGTGATAATCATGCCCAAACGGCAGCATGTGGTAATAATTGGCGGCGGAATAACCGGCCTGACGGCAGCCTTCTACCTGCAGCAAGAGAAGGAAAAAGGCCTTCCGGTAACCTATACTTTGATTGAAGCTTCAAGCCGGCTTGGCGGAAAGATCAAAACCATTCATCGCGAAGGGTTTGTGATCGAACGGGGGCCGGATTCCTACCTTGGGCGGAAAAAAAGCATGACACGTCTGATTGAGCAGGCAGGACTAGCTGACAAACTGGTCAACAATGAAACCGGACAAGCTTATGTGATGTCCGGGGGGGCTCTTCATCGCATTCCCGAAGGCGCGGTTATGGGTGTTCCTACGAAAGTCGGTCCCTTTATTAAAACCAAATTGTTTTCTCCGGCTGGCAAAGCCAGGGCCGCGCTTGATCTCGTTCTTCCACGGCGTGAAGAAGCAGACACCGACATTTCGGTAGGCCACTTTTTCAGGAGAAGGCTGGGTGACCAAGTGGTGGAGAATTTGATCGAACCTTTGCTTTCGGGCATTTATGCCGGCGACATCGACCGGCTGAGTCTGCAATCGACATTTCCGCATTTTCAGGATGTTGAAAAAAAATCAAGAAGCCTTATTCTTGGTATGAAACAAAACATTCCGAGGCCGTCCGACCGTCCGGGTGCGTATGGAAAGAAAAAAGGGCAGTTTCTCACGCTGTCTTCCGGGCTTGAATCGCTTGTGGAAAGAATTGAGGAACAACTGGAACCGGAAAGCATTTGGAAAAATAAAAAGGTGTCAGGCGTGGCAAGGGAAGAAACAGGCAGATACCGGATCGATTTGGAGGATGGAACCAATACACATGCGGATGCTGTGATTTTGGCTTCTCCTTATTCGGTGACTAAACATCTGCTTCCGGAACAATTGAGAGTAGATGGATTCCATGCAACCCCATCTACCTCTGTAGCAACAGTAGCGATGGCTTTTCCTGCTTCAGCATTGAAAACGGATATTAACGGAACAGGGTTTGTTATCTCCAGAAAAGAGCCGACAACCATTACCGCATGCACGTGGACTCATCGGAAATGGCCGCATACTACGCCTGAAGGAATGGTGCTGCTGCGTTGTTATGTGGGTCGGGCCAACAATCAGGATATTGTTTTTGAGTCTGATGAGACGATATTGAAAACCGTATTGAAGGATTTAAATATCATCATGGATATTGCCGCTGAACCGGAATTTTATTATGTGTCCCGCTGGATTCAATCCATGCCCCAATATGAAGTCAACCATAAGCAGCAATGGGAAAGGCTGCAGGCCAACCTTTCTGAGCATTTTCCCGGTGTTTATGCGGCAGGTGCTTCCTATGAAGGGGTGGGGCTTCCCGATTGTGTGGCTTCAGCTGAAAAAGCAGTAATGCATATTGTTAAAAATTTGCGGTCGGCCCATTAGCGCCTGCCGCTTTTTTATTTTTTTCCAGCATTGCCGGTGTATCTCGCTTTTAAACGGTTATTTCAGTATAATTCTATAGTGGTATAGGGATTTTTGAAGGAGATTTAATAAAATGAGGGACTTTTTACAGCCATTGTTTGTGAATATTGCGATTGTGTTTTTATTGACCTATTTAGCCAACACGCTGATTCCATTTATGATCAGGCGGGAGTTTACCCTTCGCATGAAAGGCATTTATGGCATGATCGCGACTGCATGTGCTCTGCTTTGCATGGTCTATCCAATCCAGACGCTTCAGGATTCTGTCTTTGATTTACGAAACGTTCCAATTATGGTGGCCACCTTATACGGAGGACTGCTCCCTGGAGTTATTTGTACCTTGTTTGTCTGTGCGGCACGCTTGTTTATTGGCGGGAATTTTGCAATGGTTGGTGTAGGGCTGGCATTGATCGCATTCATTATTGCGGCAGCCTACAAGGGATTTTTTACAGAGAACAAAAAGAAAGGGAAAGCAGGCATCGTGATTGCTTCCATTTATACGGTCATTTATATGATGATCATCCATAACCGCTTAAACTTTTTGCCTGTTGATTTTTACTGGGTGTATTTTATCTCTTTTCATATTTCTTTTTTCTCTACTATTTTGTTGATTGAAAGACTGACTGCGGTGAACATGAGACTGGAAGAAACCGTTTACCTGGATAAACTGTCGGTCGTGGGGCAAATGGCTGCAGCTATTGCCCATGAAGTGAGAAATCCGATGACCACGGTGCGGGGACTGATTCAGTTTTTAGCGGAAGACACGGAGGATAAGAAACTCAAGGAATTTTCACCGCTTATTTTGGGAGAACTTGACCGTACAAATAAAATTATTACGGATTATCTTACGCTGGTCCGACCTTCCGCTCCGGAGCTGACGGTTCTTTCCTTGAATGAAGTGGTTCATGATACGCTGGCGCTCATTACTCCATATGGTGCTTTGCATAGTGCTTCTATTCACTATAAAGAAACAGAGCAGCCTTACAAGATTGTCGGAGATTCCCAGCATATCAAGCAGTGTTTGATTAATATTATAAAAAATGCCATCGAGGCCACAGAGGGGAAAGAAGGAAAGATTGATATCTATAAGCACTCTTCTTCGAAAAACTCCGTTACGCTTGTCATTGAGGATAATGGCAAAGGAATGACGGAAGAAGAGCTTCAAAATATCGGTTTGCCCTTTTATACCACAAAAACAAAAGGTACTGGCCTCGGAACCATGATTATTAACCGGCTGATCAGGGAAATCGGAGGCAGTGTACAATTTGAAAGCAAAGCCCTAGAGGGAACGAGAGTCTTGCTTACATTGCCTGTTTCTTCTCCTTAAATGAATCTTGTATAAAGATCGGTTACATGGTAAAGTGAGGAATTGACCAGTTCTAAAAAATGGTCAGTGAAAGGAAATGTGCCCATGGTTGATCGTAGACAAAATATCTTAGAAGCTGCTGCAAAGTCTTTTACATTGTTTGGTTACAAGGCAACCACAATGGACCAGGTAGCGAAAATTGCCAATGTTGGAAAGGGAACGATTTATACTTTTTTTGAGAACAAAGAGGAGCTTTTTAAAGAAATTGTATCAGACCTTGTTCAGCAAATTAAACATGTAGCGGTGGAGGCGATCCGGCAAGAACGTCCATTTCATGAAAACCTTCATGCTGCCCTCTATGGCGTTCTTGACTTTCGCAAGTCTCACAAGCTTGCCATCAAAATTTCGCAGGAAGGCAGAGAGATGAATACTCCTGCTGTAAAAGAGGCAAGCAACATGCTGGAAACAGCGGTGATGTCATTCATCAGGCAAGAGCTTGAAAAGGCAATCGAAAAAGGTGAAATTAAGAAATGTAATACAGAAATTACTTCCTATGTCATGTTAAAGATGTATGTATCACTTGTATTTGACTGGGAAATGGAGCACAAGCCGTTAAGCAAGGAAGAAATCGCCGACATCTTTGAAAATACCCTCATTACCGGTTTAAGAAAGTAACAGTTGCAAACCGGATAAACTCGTGGTATTTTTAGTAATGACCAATTTTTGATTTTAGTCAGTTTTGCAGCGATCTTTTTAAAAAGATCTCTTTTTTTTAAACGAAAATGACCATATGACTAAAATAGTCATTATGTATTAACTGGAAGAAATGGGTGAGAACACATGGTTTGGAAACAATTTCAATCCGTCCTGAGCAAACCGAAATTACTGATACCAGTGGCGGCTATTTTATTTATTCCTATTCTTTATGCTGGCATCTATCTATGGGCCTTTTGGGATCCTTATTCCCATACCGATCAGCTGCCTGTCGCTGTTGTAAACGAGGACAAAGGTGCTGTAATGGATGGAGAAAAACTCGAGATTGGGGATGACCTCGTCAAGGAATTAAAGGATAATCCCGATTTTAAATGGGAGTTTGTAGGAAAAAAACAAGCGGAAAACGGACTTAAAGAGAATAAGTATTATGCAGTAATCGAGGTACCGGACAATTTTTCAAAAAAAGCCATGACAGCAATGGATCCCCATCCGGACAAGCTGCAATTAACATACAAAACCAATTCGGGATATAACTATCTGGCATCCCAAATTGGTCAAAAAGGGGTACAACAGCTAGAAAGCAAGCTGTCCAACCAAATCTCCAAAACCTATACCGGCGTTATATTTGATAAGATAGATGAAATGGGAGATGGGTTTAAGAAAGCTTCTGATGGAGCAGGAAAACTGGCACAGGGCTCTTCAAAAGCCTCCACGGGTTCGCACGATTTGGCGAAAGGCACAGAAACCCTGTCCAATAAAACAAAAGATCTTGAAAGCGGACTTGGAGAATTAGAGGGAGGTTCTTCACAGCTGTCATCAGGGTTGAAGGCTTCCAAGGACGGCACAGAAAAGCTGTATTCAGGAATGAAGCAGCAAAGCTCCGATATCGAGAAGCTGAATAACGGAGCGGAGCAGTTTACCCAGGGTACAAACCGTCTTGCTGCAGGCTTGGGTGAGTTAAACGAAAAAGGAAGTCAAATCACATCCGGTCAAACGCAATCCGCCCAGGGGGCAAACGAGCTGAAAACTGGTGCTCAAGCGGTTTATGCAGGTTCCGCAACGCTTGATGAAAAAGGAGAAGATCTGCTGGCTGGCGCAGAACGTTTAAAGAAAGGTGCTGGTGAACTTTCAGCAGGTGCATCTTCACTTAAAGACGGTGCCGACCAAACGGCTGCAGGAGCAGCGAAAGTAAGCGATGGTCTTTCATCCTTAAAAGCCGATTTAGAAAAGAATCCGGATATGCCAAAAGCAGAAATCCTGGCAAGGGTTGCGGCTCTTGAAGCAGGCAGTAAGCAGGTGAGTCAGGGAACCCAAAAAGTTGCGGGCGGTGCGCTTCCTCTTAAAGAAGGAGCAAATGAGCTGTCAGCAGGCGCGAATCAGCTTCAACAAGGACAGTCATTGTTTCAGCAAGGTGTCCGAACCCTTCATACCGGTCAGAAAAAATTGGTGGAGGGCATTGATCAGCTCGCAGCAGGCCAGCAAAAACTGTTGGATGGCACAAAAACCTTTATGTCCAAAATTGGTGAAGCAAAGAATGGAGCCGATCAATTAGCGGCCGGTTCTGCACAAGTAAGTGGAGGAACAGGCAGCCTGGCCAAAGGTTGGCCATCACTTGTTGAAAATGTGGGCAAACTAAATGAAGGCCAATCCAAATTAGCCCAAGGAAGCATCGATTTAACCCAAGGTATTCAAAGTGCCAAGGACGGTTCAGGGAAACTAAGTGCAGGAGCCCAGGAGTTGAATAAAGGCGCCGGAGACTTGGCTTCCGGAGTGGATTCCATCCATTCGGGCAATAAGGAGCTTGCCGGGGAACTTCACAAGGCAGCGGACAAAGCCGGAAAAGCGAAAGCCACTGACGATGAGATTAAAATGATATCCAATCCGGTCAAAGCCCTTAATGCAAGTACTGTAAAGGATATGACCTATGGTACAGGGCTTGCCCCTTACTTCCTTTCCCTTGGTCTTTTTGTGGGTGCACTCATGCTTACCATTGTCTTTCCGCTGGTCGAACCTGCGGTTAAGCCTAAAAACGCCTTCAGCTGGTTCTTCAGCAAATATGCTTTTATGGCGGTAACAGGAATTATTCAAGCATTAATTGCAGATTTCATCCTGCTCAGGGGACTGGATTTGGAAGTACAGAGCACAGGAAGGTTTATCGTCTTCAGTATCATCATCAGTTTAACGTTCATGGCGATCATACAGTTTCTGGTATCATCCATGGGAAATCCGGGAAGATTTATCGTTATCCTGATGCTGATTTTCCAATTGACGTCGAGCGGAGGTACATTCCCGACTGAAATGATTCCTTCTTCTTTACAGACGGTTCATTCCTTTATGCCGATGTCCTATTCCATCGCAGGGTTAAGAGCAGTCATCACCACCGGAGATTACAGCCTGATGTGGCAAAATGCCATTATACTGGGCTACTTTATGGTGCCGATGCTTGCAGCTTCTCTTCTATTCTTTGCCTTTAAAATGAAAAAGTTCAAAAATGACGAGAACGCAGCGAATACTATTTAATAGTAAAGCGGTCCTTTCGTAAGCGAAAGGGCTGCTTTTTTTATTGCTGATGGTTTGCTTGCTAACTTGGTTTCTAGCTTGATCAATTAGGGAAACATACATAGGACAAAAGATATATAAAGAAAGAAGGGGTGGAATATGATTACGTTTAAAAATGTGGAAAAAACATATCCGGATGGGTTTCAAGCTCTAAAAAACATAGAGTTCCATATTGAAAAGGGTGAACTAGTTGCTCTGATCGGGCCCAGTGGCTGCGGGAAAACCACGACGATGAAAATGATCAACCGTCTGATTGAACCAACCGGCGGAACCATCATGATCAACGGAGAAGATATATCTGAAAAGGACCCGGTTCAGCTTCGCAGGAACATAGGCTATGTTATCCAGCAAATCGGTTTGCTCCCGCATATGACCATCGGTGAAAATATATCGCTCGTACCCAGGTTGAAGGGATGGAAAAAAGAAGAGTACGAGGGGAAGGTGGATGAGCTTTTGAACCTGGTGGGGCTCGAACCCGAGACGTTCCGAGACAGATTTCCCGCAGAGTTAAGCGGCGGACAGCAACAAAGGATCGGGGTCATCAGGGCGCTTGCGGCCGAACCACCGGTCATTTTAATGGACGAACCCTTCAGTGCACTTGATCCCATCAGCAGGGAGCAGCTTCAGGATGAATTGATAAAGCTGCAGGATACCATTCAAAAGACCATTGTGTTTGTAACCCATGATATGGATGAGGCACTGAAGATTGCTGACCGGATTGCCATCATGAGAGAAGGAAGAATCATTCAGTTTGACACCCCTGAAAAAATCCTGCGTCATCCTGCCGATGATTTTGTGAAAGGATTTATTGGCGAGCAAAGACTTGAGGAAGCCTCCAATGAGCAACCCACAGCCACGGACCTGATGATCGAAAAAGTAGTAACAGCCAAACCCACGAGGGGACTGGCCGAAGCATTAAAAATGATGAAACGATATAGAGTCGACAGCCTGCTGGTCACCAATTCAGCCAACCATTTACTCGGAATTGCGACGGTTGATGCGGTTGAGCGCCATTACAACGAAGAAGACAAAACGCTGGCAGACATTATGGAAGCAGATTTTGATTCGGTTTCTGTAGAAACACCGTATACGGATGTGGCAGAGATCTTTGCCACAAAAAAATCCCCATTTATACCTGTGCTGGACGGAGAAATACTGGCTGGCCTGATCACTCGTTCTACGATGATGCGCGGCCTTGCGGGCTTGAAGATCACCGGAAGACAGGAAGGAGCAACGGCCGATGAACAATAAAAACTTCCTTTCAACACTTGCTGATACGTTCCAGACACGCTGGCCGGATATTTGGGAAGGCCTTCAGCAGCATTTGTTTTTATCACTGGTTTCCATTATCATCGCTGCTGTTATCGCCATTCCCCTTGGCATCTTTATTTCAAGAAGAGCAAGAGTAGCCGAACCGGTGATCGGAGTCACAGCGATTTTTCAGACCATTCCGAGTCTCGCGCTGTTCGGTTTCTTATTGCCTTTGTTTGGCATCGGAAGCACAACCGCAATTATCGCCTTGACGGTTTATGCCCTGCTTCCTATTTTAAGAAATACATACGCCGGAATTACAGGGGTCGATCAGTCCGCCGTGGAAGCCGGACGGGGGATGGGAATGACCAAAAACCAGATCTTGAGAATGATCGAACTTCCACTGGCCATGCCGATTATTATGGCCGGCCTTCGTACAGCGACGGTATTGACTATAGGTGTGGCTACACTTGCCGCCTTTATCGGAGCTGGAGGGCTCGGTGACCTCATATACAGGGGTCTTTCCACCACAAGAAACGAATTGGTGCTTGCTGGAGCGATTCCCGCAGCGCTTCTTGCTCTTGTCATCGATTATTTGCTGAAACGAATTGAGATTGCTTCCAACCCGGTAGGACGCAAAAAGTTTTCATGGAAGAAGGCCGGGATCATCCTTATTCCGGTGGCCGCGTTGCTTTTGTTCTTTGCCCTCAGAGGTGGAACGTCTGACGATGCGATCAAAATTTCAGGGAAAAAATGGACGGAACAATATATACTTCCGTATGTCATTGCAGAATACGTGGAAGACAAAACCGACTATAAAATGGATGTGGGAGAAGGACTCGGAGAGACAGCGATTCTGACTCAGGCGATTAAAAAGGGAGATATCGACATGTACGTGGAATACACAGGTACAGCTTTTATGGATATTTTAAAAGAGGAATATTCCCCTGACATCTCCGCAGACCAAACGTATGAACGTGTAAAAGAAGGCTACAAAAAGAAATACAAGCTGGACTGGCTAAAGCCGCTTGGTTTCCAGAATACCTATGCCATTGCTGTAAGGCCGCAAAAGTACAAGGAACTCGGGGTAAAGACCACATCTGAGCTTGCAGATAAATCTTCTGAGGTCACATTTGGAGCCCCTACGGAATTTTTTGAGCGGCAGGATGGATACCCTGGTTTTCAAAAAGCCTACAAATTTAACTTTAAAGATAAAAAAAGCCTGGATCCAAACCTGATGTACGCGGCGGTTAAGAACGGAAAAGTGGATACGATCGCTGCATTTACAACGGACGGAAGGATTCCACGCTATAACCTGGAGCTTTTAAAGGATGACAAAAAGTTCTTTCCTCCTTATTATGCAGCGCCCATTGTCCGTGAAGAAACGCTGAAGAAGTATCCGAAACTCAAAAGCACAGTCAATGAGCTTGCAGGAAAAATAAGCGATAAAGATATGGCCGAAATGAATGCCAAGGTGGATATCGATAAAGAAGAGCCCAGAGATGTCGCAAGGGATTTTCTTAAAAAGAAAAAGTTAATTAAGTAATTGGACAAAAAACAGCCCGGCATTTATGCCGGGCTGTTTTTGGTTGTCTTACAATACCTTGCTCAAGAACGATTTCGTGCGTTCGTGCTGAGGGTTGCCGAATAGCTCCGAAGGAACATTTTCTTCGACAATGTAGCCGCCATCCATAAAAATAACGCGGTCACCAACTTCACGGGCAAAGCCCATTTCGTGTGTGACAACGACCATGGTCATCCCTTCTTTTGCGAGCTGTTTCATGACTTCAAGCACTTCACCAACCATCTCGGGATCCAGAGCGGATGTGGGCTCATCAAAAAGCATGATTTTCGGATCCATTGCAAGTGCGCGCGCGATTGCGACACGCTGCTTTTGGCCGCCTGAAAGCTGGCCGGGAAAGCTGGATGCTTTATCCTTCAATCCAACCTTGGCCAGAAGCTCAAGTGCTTTTTCCTTCGCTTTGGCAGGAGCCATTCCCCGTACTTTAATCGGTCCGAGAGTTACATTTTCTATTACCGATTTATGCGGAAAAAGATTAAACTGCTGGAATACCATGCCGACATCCTGTCTGACAAGATTGATATTTACTTTTGGATCAACCAGGTTGTAGCCATTGACGATGACTTCTCCGCCAGTGATATCTTCGAGCTTATTCAAACAACGAAGGAACGTGCTTTTTCCCGATCCTGATGGACCGATAACACAGACCACTTCCCGTTCCTTGATTTCGGAATTAATATCTTTTAGCACTTCGAGATCGCCAAACGATTTTTTTAAATTTCGTACTTTTATCATAAAGAGTGCGTTCCCCCTTTTTTTTCTCTTCTTGTTCTCTCTATAACCTTTGTCAGATGATAGTTTGATTATACCTGTTAGATAGCAAGAATGCGATGAATTAACAACAGCTGCAAAAACATTATAATAATTTTCTGAAAAGTCGTTGACCTAATAGGCGATATCACCTATACTTTATCTATGGAAACGGTTTCATGATTTCGATTTCATAGTTAAATTGAAGGAGAAACGCAATGGCAACTATCCAAGATGTAGCAAAGCTGGCCGGACTGTCGAGAACGACTGTCTCCAGAGTAATCAATCGTCATCCGTATGTAACGGATGAAAAAAAACGATTGGTTATGAACGCGATGGAAGAGTTAAATTATGTCCCAAATTCTTCTGCCCGGAGGCTCAGAAAGCAGCAGACAGAAACCATTGCTGTATATGTTCCCAGAATTACAAATCCGTTCTTCAGCCAAATGGTAGAAGTGATGGGAAACTATGCTTCAGACAGAGGCTATCAGCTTATTCTCTGCCAAACAAGCTACAGCCGCAATCAGGAGATCAATTATCTGGAATTGTTAAAAACAAAGCAGGTAGACGGTCTGATCCTCACATCGATTGAAAATGAATGGAGCAGTATTGAGCCTTATATGAACTACGGTCCCATCATGTTATGCAACGAGTACAACGACCAGGCACAGGTACCAACTGTTTATCTGGACCAAATTGAGGGGGGATACATCGGGACCCGTCATCTTATTGAGCAGGGCCATACCCAGATCGCCTATTGTTCAGGAAACAACCACGCGTCACGGGTTGCATCCGACCGGTACACGGGATATAAAAAGGCACTGGAAGAGGCAGGCATTGTTACGAACGAGGATTGGTTTCTCACAAATGCTTATAGTATTGACGATGGGAAGCGGGTCTTCAACGAAATCGCGAAAATGAATGACCGGCCGACAGCGGTTTTTACTGGAAGTGATGAAGTGGCGGCAGGAATCTGGAAGGAAGCTCTTAATCACAAATGGGATGTACCAAACGATTTGGCCATCATCGGCTTTGATGATCAGCCAGTTGCAGATTTGATTGGTTTAACTACGATCAGGCAGCCGATTAAGAACATGGCACAGCAGGCAATGAAGCAAATGATTGATATCATTCAACATAAACTGCCAAGTGAAAAAAAGGAAATTAAGCTGGAGTTTGAGCTCATTAAACGGCGGTCTACCTGATCTGTAAAGAGCAGCAGCCCGCAAAACATATTAAAAGGGGGATTACCTACATGAACATCAAAAAAATCTCAAAAGTCATTACTACCTCGCTTGCTCTTTCACTCGTTTTATCCGCATGCAGTGACAATAAGGCAAGCACGGACGAGAAGAAGGATTCTGCAAACAAAGGCAAAAAGGTTGAGTTGATTTATGCACGTGGTAAAGATGATACGAATGCCACTCAAAAGATGGTAGCTGCATTTGAGAAAAAATATCCAAACATTGATGTGAAATTCCGTGAAATGCCCGCAGATACAGGGAAACAGCATAACGCTTATGTAACTGCTTTTAATGCGAAATCCGATGAGATTGATGTTTTTGATATGGATGTGGTTTGGCCGGCAGAGTTCGCTCAGGCAGGTTATGTTATGCCGTTGGATCGTTTTATACAGAAGGATGGAATCAAACTTGATGAATATAACGAAGGAGCATTGAGCGCTTCAAAATTTAAAGGAAAACAGTGGGCCCTGCCAAAGTTTATTGATGCCGGGATGCTGTTCTACCGTACAGACCTCGTAAAAGATCCGCCTAAAACATGGGATGACCTTTTGAAACAGGCAAAAGCGGACAAAGGAAAAGGCGGTACCAAATTTGGATACCTGATGCAGGCCAAGCAATATGAAGGGCTTGTCTGTAATGCGGTTGAGTTCATCGCTTCCTATGGAGGAGAGATCATCAATGAGAAAGGTGAAGTTGTGGTAGATTCTCCAGAAGCCATAAAGGGATTGAAGAAACTCGTAGAAGTGGCCACTTCTGATGTAGTGCCAAAGAATATCACCACATTTGCAGAACCGGAGAGCCATACGGCATTCATTAACGGGCAATCCGCCTTTATCCGAAACTGGCCGTATCAATTTGCGCTGGCAAATGACAAATCTCAATCCAAAATTGTCGGTAAAGTCGGCGTAGCTCCGCTTCCTGCCGGCGATAAGGGACCGGCTGCTGCACTTGGCGGCTGGCAGGCAGGAATCAACAAAAACACCGATGTACCAAAAGAAGCATGGCTGTTCCTTAAGTTTATGGCTGGAGAAGAAGGACAGAAAATGGATGCGATAAACGGCGGCCACGCGCCAACGATCAACAAGCTCTTTGATGATCCGGATGTCCAAAAAGCCAACCCTTACTTTAAAGAGGAAGGCTTCGTAAATGCGCTCAAATCAGCGGTTTCCCGCCCTGTAGCTCCAAACTATACGGAAATCTCGGATATTATCCAAATCCAGGTGTCCAAAGCGATCGCGAAAGAAATTACGCCGGAACAAGCAGCTAAAAACATGCAAAAAGAGATTTCTTCCAAAATGGAAAAGTAAAGATTTACTGTTAAATGCATAAGCCTTCATATTTTATGGAGGCTTATGCATAACAAATAACAAATATTGGTATCGATTCCAGAATGGAATGGATGGACTGCTGCTTCGCCAGCCCATCGATTGCATCCGTAACACAAGGGAGTGGCAAATGTGGAAGTGAAATTAAATCCAAGCCCAAGTCCTAAAAAGGATCCTGGACGGGCAAAAACATCTTCAAGTAAAAAAAGAAAAGCATCTGAAAAAAGGCTGGCTTACATGCTTGTAGCCCCTTCTCTGCTCTTGATCCTTTTGATCGCCATCTGGCCAGTTCTGCAATCCTTTTATTACAGTCTGTTTGACTTAAGATTGAACAATCCAACAAAATCGGAAGTTACATTAAGCTATCATCTGGACCTGGAAAAATATCTGAACAGCTATCCATTTCTTATCAATGTCCTGGAAGACGAAGCGGGCAAAGCAAAAGGCTCATCCGCAGAAACGTTAAATGGATTGATCTCGGAATTAAAAGAGGTGGATGCTGGAATTCAGGAAGATTCAGCGGTTAAAAAACAATATCAGCAGGTCGATGACAAGCTGACGAACATGGAACCGGTAAGTGAAGAATTAAGTTCAGTAAAAGTCGACAAAAGTGATGCACTGAAACTCGATAAAACCCTTCATAAGGTATCGTCCGAAGTCAAAGGATTAAAAGGCCTTAAAAATGAAGAGGATGCCCTTGGCCTTTCTTCCTCCCTTAATGAAGCCGTGATTAAACCCAACTTTGTTGGATTTGATCATTACAAAAACAATCTGACGGATAAGCGGATGTGGATGGCCATCTGGAATACAAGCGCCTTTACGATTGTTTCCGTTTTCCTTGAGCTTGTTATTGGGCTTGCGATTGCCGTACTGATCAATAAAGCTTTTTTTGGACGGGGGCTGGTGAGGGCTACCATTTTGATTCCCTGGGCGATTCCAACAGCGGTTTCCGCAAAAATGTGGCAGTTCCTGTACGACGGACAAAATGGAGTGGTTGCCCACATTTTTGAGAAGGTAGGTCTTGTTGGCAACGCCACTGATCTTTTGACCACCAACCTTGGTGCCATGTTTTCCATTATTTTTACCGACGTCTGGAAAACGACACCGTATATGGCGCTCCTACTGCTTGCGGGGCTGCAGACGATTTCATCTTCACTCTACGAGGCGGCCTCCATTGATGGAGCCTCGAAATGGAAGCAGTTTACAACGATCACTCTTCCATTATTGAAATCAAGTATTCTGGTCGCTTTATTGTTCAGAACCCTTGATGCCTTCCGTGTGTTTGACCTTGTGTTCGTACTCACAGGCGGAGGTCCTGCCAACTCCACAGAGACGATCTCCATCCTGGCCTACAAACGGATGTTTGAACAGACCAATTTTGGGGACGGGTCCGCTCTGTCGGTCATTGTATTTGTATGTGTGGCCGTCATTTCCATGATCTTTATTAAGGTTCTTGGCCGTGACCTGCTAACCGACAGATAAGAAACGTGTATAAAAGGAGTGAGAACTTGTGAATAAAAAAGCAGGGCCGTTGTTTTATATCTTTCTTGCCATCTTTGTTTTTCTTGTTATGTTTCCGTTTATATGGATGCTTGTCAGTTCCATCAAACCGATAAATGAACTGTTCGGTGACAAGGCATTCTCACCGTTTACCAGTCACCCGACATTTGAAAACTATATTTCTGTTTTTACCAATTACCCGTTTCTGAAATATTTATGGAACAGTTTTGTAGTGTCTGGCATCACGACGTTATATACCGTTCTGATCGCATCGTTTACTGCCTATGCGATTGCACGTCTTCAATTTAAAGGAAAGACTGTTATTTTGGGATTGGTATTATCGGTCTCCATGTTTCCGCAGATTGCAACCATTTCACCCATCTATATTTTATTGAAAAATATTGGTCTGACCAACAGTTATCTTGGACTGATCATCCCGTATACCACCATCACGCTGCCACTTTCGATCTGGATTCTGGTTACGTTTTTCAGAAAGATTCCATTTGATCTTGAAGAGGCTGCCAAGATGGATGGAGCCACTTTGATGCAAACCTATTGGAAGGTTATCCTTCCGCTGGCCGTACCTGGTATCTTCACTACGGCCATCCTGGTCTTTATTGCGGCCTGGAATGAATTTTTGTTTGCTTTGACGATAAATACGGATCAAGCATTTAAAACTGTGCCGGTAGGAATCGCCATGTTTGAAGGGCAATTTACCGTACCGTGGGGCGATATCACCGCGGCCACTGTTATTGTTACAATCCCGCTCGTCATCATGGTACTGCTTTTCCAGCGCAGAATCGTGTCAGGGCTTACCTCGGGTGCTGTAAAAGAGTAAGAGTAAAGACCGGCCATTCCACAAGCCGGTCTTTTTTGCTGTTAACAGAAGTTTTGTTTAAATCCAATTTAAGGGTACACTGTTATTACCTAGAGACGAAACAGGGAGTGGGAAGATGAAACTAACCGTTATTGGCTATTGGGGCGGCTATCCGGGAAAGGGGGAAGCCACCTCGGGTTATCTGCTGCAGCACAATGGGTTCAATCTATTAATCGATTGCGGAAGCGGAGTTCTCTCCGGGCTGCAATCCTATATTCAGCCAGAAGAATTGGATGCAGTTATTCTTTCTCATTATCATCATGATCATGTGGCTGATATTGGTGTTCTCCAATACGCCAGACTTGTCCAATCTTTTCTGCAGTCAGGTGTTGAGACGCTGCCGATCTATGGTCATAATGAGGACCAGCAAGGCTTTGCGAATCTGACTTATCGTGAGGCAACGAAAGGAGTGGCCTATTTTCCAGAAGAAAGCCTGACTGTCGGGCCGTTTTCCATCACCTTTCAAAAAACGAAGCATCCGGCTGTTTGTTATGGCATGAGGATTACAGCGGGAGATCAAACCATCGTTTATACAGCGGATTCTGCTTATCTTCTAGAGTTTATTCCGTTCAGTACCGGAGCGGACCTGCTCATTTCGGAGTGCAACTTTTACAGTGATCAGGATGGCAGCGGCCCCGGCCATATGAATTCACATGATGCTGGGAATCTGGCCGAAGCGTCAGGTGTGCCGTTTCTTCTTCTGACTCACCTGCCTCATTTCGGTGACCGGAAACAGCTGGTATCTCAGGCGGGAGAAAAATATGCAGGACGAATTGAAGCCGCATATGCAGGCTGGACATGGGGAAATTGAAAAGCATCCATAAATTGCTACCTTTACGAAAGTCAGACAGCTTGCTATTCTTTTAAAAGAGTTGTATAACGAAAAAGGAGAATTTTTTTCTAACTGAGCAGTGAAGGAGAATAGGTCT
Organism: Fictibacillus enclensis; assembly: GCF_001457035.1. Classification (GTDB taxonomy): domain Bacteria; phylum Bacillota; class Bacilli; order Bacillales; family Fictibacillaceae; genus Fictibacillus_C; species Fictibacillus_C enclensis. Next base: position 124,224 of record NZ_KQ758617.1, read on the forward strand.
ATGCTGTTTATCGATAATCGCAATATTACAGATCCAAGGGTGAATTTGGCTATTGAGGAATATGCATTAAAGCATCTCGATATTAATCAAACCTACCTTTTATTTTATATAAATGAACCCTCCATTATCATAGGGAAAAATCAGAATACAGTAGAAGAAATCAATGCCGATTATGTGAGAGAGCATAACATTCATGTGGTCCGCCGGCTGTCCGGAGGTGGCGCGGTCTATCATGATACCGGCAATCTGAATTTCAGCTTTATTACCAAGGATGACGGAAACTCCTTTCATGATTTTAAAAAATTTACAGATCCTGTCGTAAAAGCTCTGAACAAATTGGGTGTGCATGCGGAACTGACCGGAAGAAACGATATTCAAGTAGACGAAAAGAAAATTTCCGGAAATGCCATGTTTACTACGAAAGGGCGGATGTTCAGCCATGGAACGCTGATGTTTGACTCGGAAATCGAAAATGTAGTTTCTGCCCTTAATGTAAAAATGGATAAAATCCAGTCCAAAGGCATTAAGTCCATCCGCAGCCGTGTAACCAATATCCGTGATCATCTTGATCAGGACATGACAATGGACGAATTCAAGCAAACGCTTCTCGCCTACTTATTTGAAGAGTTTGAAGAAGTGCCTCGTTATGAACTGACAGAAGTGGACTGGGAGAAAATCTATAAGATCTCAGAACAGCGTTACGATAACTGGGATTGGAACTTCGGTAAGTCTCCCAAATCAAACGTCGAACTCTCCAACCGGTTTGCCGGGGGATCAGTAGAAGTGAAGCTGCAGATCGAAAGAGGCATCATGAGGGAATGCAAAATTTATGGAGACTTTTTCGGAGTCGGCGATGTGCACGATATTGAGGAGCGACTGATCGACAAACGCTATGACCGGGAAGAAATCGAGAAAGCGATAAAAGACATAAACATGCGCCATTACTTCGGTAACGTTACAAAAGAAGAATTTTTGGATTTACTTTATTAATGTACATTAGGAAACACAGCAGGGATGTGCAAGTTTTAGAGCACAGCAGGGATGTGCAAGTTTTAGAGCACAGCCAGGCTGTGTTCTTTTTTGATTGTTTTTTGAGATTGTTGCTTTGGGAACAGTTTTTTAGTCCACCTGAAACGGAAATCAACCACTTTCAAGAGCTATAAAAGTTTATAACATATTTGACAGAATAATTGTAAAACGGTAAGCTTTAGAAAAACATATTACATATAAAATGCAATCGAAAATAAAACGTCATATTATTTCACTCGTAAATGTAAAGGCTTACAAATCCGTTCAAGAGGTGAATAGCTGTGATCTTTAATGTGGAAATGGAATGCATGGATCAGGAGGAAAAGCAGAACCTTCAACTTTCAAGGCTGAAAGAAACCGTGGAGAAGGTGTATGAAAAGGTACCGTTTTACAGAAAAGCATTTGCGGAAAAAGGAATTTCGCCTGAAGATCTTTGTTCTTTGGAAGATATAAAAAAGCTGCCCTTTACTGTGAAAAAAGACCTCAGGGACAACTATCCGTTTGACCTGTTCGCGGTTGAAACGAAGAATCTTGTCCGCGTGCACGCTTCTTCAGGCACCAGTGGCAAACCGACGGTTGTTGGCTATACAGCCAAAGATATTGAGAACTGGAGTGAAATGGTGGCCAGGAGCATTGCCATTGGAGGGGGAGAACCCGGGCAGTTTTTGCATAATGCTTACGGGTATGGCCTGTTTACCGGGGGACTTGGCCTTCATTACGGATCCGAGCGGCTCGGCATGGTGACTGTTCCTGTCTCAGGAGGGAACACGGAGCGTCAGATTCTGCTCATTGAAGATTTCAAGCCGGAGGTTATCTGCGGAACGCCGTCTTACGTTCTGACCATTGCCGAAAAGATGGAGAAAATGGGCAAAGATCCTCGTTCAACTTCATTAAAATACGGTATTTTCGGAGCGGAGCCATGGTCTGAGGAGATGAGGGCAGCGCTTGAAGAGAAGCTTGATATTAAGGCGAATGACATTTATGGGCTGAGTGAAGTGATGGGTCCTGGCGTAGCGATGGAATGCCATGAGGCTCAGAATGGTCTGCATATTATGGATGATCATTTTTATGTTGAAGTAATTGATCCGGAAACACTGGAGCCTCTTCCTGAAGGAGAGCCGGGGGAGCTGGTGTTTACCAGTTTAACAAAGGAAGCCTTTCCTGTGATTCGTTACCGGACAGGGGATATTGCCTCACTTCATAAGGAAAAATGCGCGTGCGGCAGGACTTCGGTCCGTATGTCCAGAGTAAAGGGGCGCATTGATGACATGCTGATCGTACGCGGAGTGAATGTGTTTCCTTCGGAGATCGAGAACTGCCTTCTTAAGGTGAATGAGCTTGTTCCTCATTATCAGCTTCATGTTCATGCCGATGGATTCCAGGAAAAGGTGGAGCTGCATGTTGAAATGACAGAGTCGTGCTTTGCATTAATCGGGCAAAATATAAACCATGACCAAATGGATAGCTTGAAGCATCAAATCAAACAAGCGGTCAAAAGCAGCTGCCTTGTGAACCTGGACATTCATGTACTTTCGCCTGGATCCATTCCGCGTTCGGAAGGAAAGGCGGTCAGGGTTGTCAGGCATAAAGCGGCTCAACTGAAAGTGTAGGTGGTTGTTATTTATATGACGTTATTTTATAATAACGGTAAATATACGTAATATATATAGGAGGGGCTATTGTGCAGGCAGGTCTCAGGTTTGAGCAGTTGACCAATGATGAGAAGCATCAGCATTTTATGCAAAGAATCAACCGCGGTGAAAAGATAGAAGCAGATGACTGGATGCCGGATGATTACCGAATCAGCTTGATCCGGCTGATTTCCATGCATGGCATTTCGGAAATTATGGGAGCGCTTCCGGAAAAGGAGTGGGTTCCAAAAGCGCCGTCCCTTCACCGCAAATTGGCCATCATGGCGAAGGTGCAGGATGAGATGGGTCACGGACAGCTCCTGTTGCGGGTAGCAGAGGATCTCATGGCACCGCTTGGCAAATCAAGAGAAGACATTATGCAGGATCTTTTTTCCGGAAAGTTAAAGTTTCATAACGTGTTTCACATGGAAGCGCCAACCTGGGGAGATGCCGGAATGATTGCCTGGCTGGTGGATGGTGCGGCCATTATTTCACAAAGTATGATGCTTGATTCCTCCTATGGCCCGTACGCCAGGGCGTTAAAGCGAATTTGTGCCGAAGAAGTTTTTCATGCGCAGCACGGCGAGAGCATCATTCTCGCTTTGGCGGAAGGAACACCGGAACAACGCGAGCTTCTGCAGGATTCTCTTAACCGCTGGTGGACATCGCTGATCATGTTCTTTGGTCCGAAATCTGCCAAAGAAACCGGCAATTCCAATGCAGACAGAAATATCATGTACAAAATCCGAACCAAGACCAATGAAGAACTGAGACAGGAATTCTTTACAAAATATATCCCGAGGATTTGGGCGCTCGGCCTTACGATTCCGGATGAGACCATCCACTTTGATGGAGAGGCACAGATGTGGATTTACAAGGATGTGGACTGGAGGGAGTTTAAGCAAATTGTTTCTGGAAACGGCCCTCGTTCACAGGAGCGCCTGGATCTAAGAAGAAGATCCTATGATAACAATGGCTGGGTTCGTGAGGCGCTTGCCGCCCAAAAGGCAATCTGAGGAGAGTGTAATTGGATGAGCGAGCAAGAAAATCAATTTTATAACGTGTATGAAGTGTTTAGCAAAAAGACCGATAAAGCTCCGTTTCAGCATCAGTTCAGCCTGTTGGCACCGAATGCTGATATGGCCCTTGTAATGGCGAAGGAGAATTTCTTTCGAAGAGAAACGGTCGCAGACATCTGGGTGGTCAAACGGGAAAATATCCGCGGCCTGACACAGGGTGAGCGGGAAATGCTGAAGCGGATGGATAAAAACTACCGGGAGACAAAAGGCTACGGCTATTTAAAGAAAAAGTGGCGCGACTACAACCAGGAACAGTTTACGGAGAAGCACATCATGGGCGGAAGGGAAGAGAGCCGGTGAACACCAAGACAATGAACGAACAGGAGCAATCAGCGCTTATAGAACTGATCTACCAGCTTGGGGATGATGATTTCATTCTGGCCTACAGAGGTTCTGAGTGGCTCGGGCTGGCACCGCACATCGAAGAAGATGTGGCCTTCTCATCCATCAGCCAGGATATGATGGGGCATGCCGCAATGTATTATCACCTTTTGGAGGAATTGGGGGAAGGCGAAGCCGATGGCTTGGCGCACCTCAGAAAACCGGAAGCCTTCCGAAATGCCATTCTGCTTGAAAAAGTAAATGGCAGTGGCACCTATCTCAAGAAGCCGGATTATGACTGGGCGTTTACGGTCGTAAGAAACTACTTTTATGCGGTATACAAACAGATTCGTCTGGAATCTCTAAGACTATCATCCTATGAGCCGCTGGCGGATGCGGCAAGAAAGATCATAACCGAGCAATATTATCATTTAATGCACTGGGAGCTGTGGTTCAAGCAGCTTGTGACAAGTACCGAAGAGGCCAAAAAGCGCATGCTCTCGGCAGTAGGGAAGGCGTGGAAAGATTTCGGCGGGGTGCTTACGCTCGGCCCATCCTACAGTGAAATGGTAAAAGGCGGATTCATAGAGGATGAAAATCTGCTGAAAAAACGCTGGCTGAACCGAATTGAAAAGATGTTTGTGGAAACAGGGGTTCCACCACAGGGTGAGCCGCTGATCGAAAGCGGAAATGGAAGAAAGGGAGAGCATACGCAAGATCTCGCAGACGCGCTTACCACTCTTTCAGAAGTTTATGCGACCAATCCGGCGTCTGGCTGGTAAGAAAGGGGAGAGAACATGGAGGCGGTGTTGCAGTCTATGAATCTCAAAGAAAAAGTCCTCTTGGCGTTAAAGGAAGTCACGGATCCGGAAATCTCATCCATTAGCATCCTTGATCTGGGTATGGTGGAGGATGTGGAGGCCACAGACGGCTCAGTTGTAATCAAGGCGCTTCCAACGTTTGTCGGATGCCCGGCGCTTCATATCATTGAACGGGACATAAAAAAAGCAGCGAGTGAAGTAGATGGTGTTAAAGAGGTAAAGGTAGACTTCGTGTTCTCACCCTCCTGGACAACAGACCGTATCACGGAGGAAGGGAAAATCAGGCTCAAGGAATTTGGCATTGCTCCGCCTCCGGCCAATCACGTGATGGGAGAACCGTGGAGCATTGATTGTCCGTATTGTGGGTCATCCTATGTCACGATGGAAAACATCTTCGGCCCTACCGCCTGCCGCAGCATTCTGTATTGCAAGTCTTGCAAAAATCCGTTTGAAGCCATGAAGCCTGTCGCAGACATGAATTAAAAGAAAGATAGAACATTAAATCCATAACATGAGAGGAAGATTTAAATGGTCAAATTAATCGCCCTTTACAAAACTCCGAAAAACAAGGAAAGCTTTGATGAGCACTATTACGGTACGCATACGGAAGTAACGAAGAAAATTCCGGGTCTTCGCAAGATGGAGGTAACTAAAATTACAGGCTCGCCAATGGGAGACAGCAAGTACTATTTGCTCTGCGAGATGTACTATGACGACCATGAATCTCTGCAGGCAGGCATGAAGTCTGCCGAAGGAAAAGCCTCCGGAAAAGATTTAATGTCCTTTGCGGGAGATCTGGTCACACTGATGATCGGTGAGGAAGTGGATGGCTGATTTTCAAAGCATAAAAACAAAAGTGGAAGACGGAATTGCGCTCATCGAGTTAAATCGGCCGGATGTGCTGAATGCCATCAGCAGAGGCATGGTCACAGAGATCCGCTCTGCCTTTGAAACGTTTGACAAACACGATGCGGTAAAGGCAATCGTTCTCACGGGAAACGAGAAAGCATTTGCTGCCGGGGCGGATATCGATGAGATGATGGAGGATGACGCAGTCACACTTGAACTGCTCAATCAGTTTAAGGACTGGGATCAGCTGCACACGATTAAAAAGCCAGTAATCGGGGCGGTCAGCGGCTATTGTTTTGGTGGGGGATTTGAGCTCGCTTTGTGCTGTGACATCCTGTTTGCCTCAGAAAAGGCTCAGTTTGGCTTCCCGGAAATTAAGCTTGGTGTCATGCCGGGTGCAGGAGGCACCGTCAAACTGACAAAACTGATGGGACCGAAAAATGCTCTCGAATGGCTGTGGCTTGGTGAACCAATGACAGCGAAGGAAGCGCAAAAACACGGAATCATTAACAGAATAGTTGCTCCAGAACTTGTGGTGGAAGAGGCTATGAAATTTGCCCGCACCATTGCAGATAAAGCACCGCTGTCTCTTCGGCTGATTAAGGAATCAGTCCGGTATGCGGCTGATCATTCCGTGCAAGACGGCATGCAGCTTGAAAGAAAGAACTTCTATTTGTTGTTTTCTTCGGAAGATCAAAAAGAAGGAATGAAAGCTTTTACTGAAAAACGGTATCCCCATTTCAAGGGAAAATAAGGAGGAGCGGTCCATGTTTGAAACCATTAACTATGAATCCAGAGCCGGGGTGGCCTGGATCACGCTGAACCGGCCGGACAAACTTAATGCCTTTACGGCAGTGATGCATAAGGAAATGCTGGCTGCTTTAAAGAATGCGGGGAGAGACAAGGACATTCGGGCCATTGTCATTACAGGAGCAGGCAGGGCTTTTTGTTCCGGCCAGGATCTTGGCTCAAGCGATAATCCAGATTATGGCGAAGTGCTTCGCAAAGGATATAACCCAATGATTCAGGAGCTGGTTTCGATCGAGAAGCCTGTCATTGCAGCAGTCAATGGTGTGGCGGCAGGAGCGGGGATGAGTCTTGCACTTGCCTGCGATTTCAGAATCGCTTCAGAAAAAGCAAGCTTTATTGAAGCTTTCATCCACGTGGGTCTCGTACCGGATTCGGGCAACCTATATTTCCTTCCCCGGCTTGTCGGCCATGCAAAGGCAATGGAGCTTGCAGTGCTGGGTGAAAAGATTTCTGCAGACCAGGCGAAGGAATTGGGGCTGGTAACAAAAGTGGCAGAAGAAGAAGCCTTTATTCAGGAAGTGGAAGCCTTTGCTGTCAGACTTGCCAGCATGCCGACTAAAGCCATTGGACTGATCAAGCGGTATATGAATAAAAGCTGGGAAAGTGATCTGAGCGAGGTTCTGGAATATGAAGCTCTTGCCCAGAAAACGGCAGGCGGCACCGAGGATCATAAAGAAGGCGTTTCGGCATTTATGGAAAAACGAAAGCCCGCGTTTACGGGAAGATAATAGACAAAAATAGCGGGCTGAACGGCTCGCTTTTACGATATCCTGGGAAGTGGAGGAGATGGTGTTGATGGAATCCATCGTTGTTGTGGGATCAGGTGTAATGGGTAGAGGCATTGCGTATGCTGCGGCGGCAGGAGGTTTTCATGTGCAGCTGGTGGATGTGCAGGAAGAAGCGCTGCAAAATGCCCGTGGTGAAATAGGAGCGATTTTTTCAAAAGGTGTTCAAAGAGGGAAGCTGACCGAGGAGCAGGCAGAAGGAGCGAGACAGAGGCTTTTTTACTCTAGCTCTCTTTCAGATGCTGTCAGCAGAGCTGATTTGGTCATTGAAGCAGTACCTGAAAATCTTGACATAAAAAAAGCGGTGTTTACCGAGCTTGATTCTTCTGCGCCGCCGCATTGTTATCTGGCCACCAATACATCGACGATGAGCCCGACAGAAATCGGATCGTTTACCTCCCGTCCGGATAAGGTGATTGCCATGCATTTCTTTAATCCGGTACATAAAATGCCTCTGGTTGAAATTGTCCGTGGTCACGAAACAAGTGACGAGACGGCACATGCTGCCAAAGAAGCAGCTGAGCGGATGGGGAAAGAAACAGTGGTGGTCAATGAATTTCCGGGCTTTGTAACAAGCAGGATATCGGCGATGGTCGGAAACGAAGCCTTCTATATGCTTCAGGAAGGTGTAGGTACACCGGAAGAAATCGATAAAGCGATCAAGCTCGGCCTGAATTATCCGATGGGACCATTTGAGCTGGGGGATCTGGTCGGGCTGGACACACGCCTGAATAATTTAAATTATCTTCATCAAACGCTGGGAGAAAAATACCGTCCGTGTCCACTGCTTGTTAAGTATGTGAAAGCAGGACGTCTTGGCCGGAAGACAGGCCGCGGCGTATATGATTATACAGCGGAGAAGGGCGGCGTGACGAAATGAGAGAGGTCGTAATTGTAGATGCCGTCAGAACGCCAATCGGCAGGTATAAAGGCAGCCTTAAATCCGTCAGGCCGGATGATCTGGCAGGCATCGCGATCAAGGCGTTGCTCGAGCGTAATCCGGATGTGCCAGTCTCACAGATTGAGGAAGTTGTCCTTGGAAACGCCAATGGTGCCGGTGAGGACAACCGGAATGTGGCCCGCATGGCTGCTCTTCTTGCCGGCCTTCCAGTCGAGGTTGGCGGAACGACGATCAACCGTCTGTGCGGTTCTGGGCTGGATGCGGTCATTTATGGCGCCAGGGCGATCATGGCCAATGAGGGAGACATTTTTATTGTTGGCGGAACGGAGAGCATGACAAGAGCTCCTCTTGTGATGGCAAAACCCGATGCGGAGTTCCCGCGCGGAGACATGAAAATGTTTGACACGACGATCGGATGGCGGTTCATCAATCCGCTGCTCAATGAACAGTATGGCACCGACTCCATGCCGCAGACGGCGGAGAATGTGGCGCAGCGATACGGCATTACCCGTGAGGAGCAGGACCAGTTTGCTGCAGAAAGCCAGCGCAGGGCCCAAAAAGCGGTAGAAGAAGGCCGGTTTAAGGATGAAATTATCCCGGTAAGGCTTGAAGATAAAAAAGGTAATGAAAGCATTTTTGACAAAGACGAGCACCCCAGGCCTGGTACGACCATTGAAAAACTGTCCAAGTTAAAGCCTTTGTTCCCGGGCGGCACCATTACAGCAGGAAACGCGTCAGGAGTAAATGACGGTGCAGCAGCGCTGCTCATGATGAGTGCGGAAAAAGCGAAGGCGCTTGGCCTTACGCCGCTGGTTCGCTATAAAGCGTCTGCGGTTGCGGGACTCGAACCGTCAGTGATGGGGCTCGGTCCGATTGAAGCGTGCAGGAAAGCCGTGCAGCGGGCAGGCCTCACCATGGACGATGTGGAGCTGGTGGAATTGAACGAAGCCTTTGCATCGCAGTCGCTTGAATGCATCAATCAACTTGAGCTTGATCCCGAGAAGGTGAATGTAAATGGTGGTGCCATCGCATTCGGCCATCCGCTTGGTGCGAGCGGGGCCAGAATCTTGACCACCCTCATACACGAAATGAAAAAACGAAACACCAAATACGGGCTGGCAACAATGTGCATCGGTGTAGGCCAGGGAATTGCCGCAGTTGTTGAAAACATAGAATAAAGGAGAGAACCACATGCCAGAATCCATTCTTTATCAAGTGAAAAATCATATTGCCTATGTCACGCTGAACCGTCCGGAAGTACTTAACTGTTTCAATTTTCCCACTCTCCAGCGCCTCGGCGAAGTAGTTGAAGAAATTCATCACAGCCAGGACGTGCGTGTTGTCATTTTTACCGGTGCGGGTGAAAAGGCCTTTAGCGCAGGTGCCGACCTGAAAGAGCGTCGCACCCTTTCTGAAGCAGACGTAAAGCGGAACGTGCGGAAAATCCGTGATGTTTTTTCTAGCATTGAGGCGCTTCCGCAACCTACCATAGCAGCCATTAACGGCCATGCGTTCGGAGGCGGTTTTGAGCTGGCGTTGGCCTGTGATATCAGAGTATCGTCGGAAGCAGCTTCCATGGGACTTACCGAGCTGAGCTGGGCGATCATCCCGGGTGCAGGGGGAACACAGCGTTTGCCGCGCCTGATCGGTCAGGCAAAAGCGCTTGAGCTGATCCTGACGGCAAAAAAACTCACCGCTGCTGCAGCAGAGCAATACGGCATTCTTAACCGGACCGTGTCCAAAGCAGAGTTGATGGCGGTATGCGAGGAGTACGCAGCGGCTATATTAAAGAATGGTCCCGTTGCTGTACAGCAGGCGAAGTATGCCGTCAAACACGGAATGGAAACCGACCTTCAGACAGGGCTGGCCATTGAAGCCAAAGCGTATGAATTGACCATTCCCACAAAAGACAGGGTCGAAGCGCTTGAAGCATTCGGAGAGAAAAGAGCTCCTGTTTTTAAGGGGGAATAGACCGGGGGACGCAGATGTCTTGTTCCAGACTCCTGGTTTTGGTAGGATAAGAGTCATTAAAAATGGACAGTAAAGCAAATGAGGGGACATGATGCAAAACAGTTTAAATACACGATCAATGATTTTTACGCTTTATGGGGATTATATCCGGCACTATGGAAATGAAATCTGGATCGGCAGCCTCATCCGGCTGCTCGAAGAATTCGGCCATAATGAGCAGGCGGTAAGGGCCGCTATTTCCCGGATGAACAAACAGGGCTGGATTGTTTCCCGCAAACAGGGGAACAAAAGCTACTATTATCTAACCCCGCGCGGCGTCAGGCGTATGGATGAGGCGGCCAAACGGATTTTCAAGCTTCAGCCGGAAAAATGGGACGGGTCCTGGTATATGTTCACGTACACCATTCCCGAGGAGAAGCGCAGCATCAGGGATGAGCTGAGAAAAGAGCTCGTATGGAGCGGCTTTGGTCTGTTGGCCAACAGCTTTTGGATCTCTCCGAATAACCAGAGAGAACAGATTAAACAGATGATGGAGAAGTATCAAATACAGGATTATGTCCATTATTTCACAGCAAAATACGAGGGACCGCACAAGAACGCCGAGCTGGTCAATGAGTGCTGGGATCTGGCCGAAACAAATAAAAAGTATGATGAATTTATTAAAACGTATTCCCAGAAATATGTGATTGATAAAAATAAAATTGAAAAAGGCGAGATGAGCGAGGGAGAATGCTTTGTGGAGCGCACGAAGCTTGTCCATGAATACCGGAAATTTCTGTTTGTGGACCCCGGCCTTCCACAGGAACTGCTGCCCTCCGACTGGCTCGGAGATTATGCGGCCTCACTTTTTGGCGATTACTACAGAACACTCGCAGGTCCTTCAAGCTCCTTTTTTGAAAAGATTTATCAGGAGGGGAACGAGCTGAAGAAGGATAAATCCTACAATGCGCTGAACCATCCGCTCATTCAGGAGCTTTAAGCCTTTTATGCAAACAAAAAGCACTTCCACCGCAAGGGAAAGTGCTTTTTTAAAACGGTTATTTTAACTCTTGTTTACATTGCTGTCCTTTTTGCCGGTATGTTTCGATGGTTAACGAGATGAGCTCTAAATCCTTATCAGTGAGTTCTCTGACCACCCTGCCTGGGGAGCCCATCACCATCGTCCGGGGAGGGATTTTCTTGCCGGATGGAACGAGGGTATTTGCGCCAATAAACGCCTGCTCACCAATCTCGGCGCCATCGAGAATTGTCGCTCCCATTCCGATCAAGGCGCCTTTTCGGATGGTGCATCCATGCAGGATCACATTGTGCCCGACGGAGACCTCATCTTCAAGCACAAGGGGAAATTGTTCATAAAGATGCAACGTGCAATTGTCCTGGACGTTGCAGCGGTCACCAATCGTAATGGGCCCGTCGTCTCCGCGAAGAACGCTGTTGAACCAAATACTAGATTCCTTGCCGATGGTCACATCGCCAATAATATGTACGCCAGGCGCTATAAAAGCGCTTTCATCGATTTGTGGAGTTTTGCCGTTAAATGGATAGTTCATGTGTAACATCCTTCCTTTGGTTTTATCTAAGTATAACAGATTCATAGAAAGGAGAGAGAAGATGAACAGAGTTTGCAAGCAATTGGGAATCAGCTATCCGGTTATTCAGGGAGGGATGGGAAATGCGAGCAATGCCCCATTGACAGCAGCGATTTCAAATGCAGGAGCTCTCGGCACGATTGGAGTTGGCACCCGATCTCCTTCAGAGGTGGAACGGCTTATTGCGGAGACGGCTTCAAAAACAGAAAAACCATTTGCGGTGAACATCCCTCTCGCCGTGGCATCAAATCTAAAAGAAATTTTTGAACTCATTATTAAGCACCGGGTACCGGTGGTTTCCCTATCAGCAGGAAATCCGGCACCCTATATTCCCCGGCTCCAGGCGCACGGCATAAAAGCCATGTGTGTGGTGGGATCGGTCTATCATGCCCAAAAAGCAGAAGATGCCGGTGCGGATGTCATTGTGGGAGAGGGGTATGAAGCAGCCGGATTGAACTCTCCGTTTGAGACGACGACCATGACCCTGATTCCGCAAGTGGCAGATGCGATAAACGTGCCGCTGGTGGCTGCCGGCGGAATAGGAGACGGAAGAGGCATGGCGGCCGCGATGGTTCTCGGAGCGGAAGGTGTGCAGCTCGGAACGCGCTTTATATCGGTAAAGGAAGCGCCTTTTCATCTGCGCTATCAAGAAGCTCTCATTAAGGCGGGAGACAGGGATACCATGATCGTCGGCCGATCGGTCGGCCGAATAAGAAGAGTCATGCGAACGCCTTATTCGGAACAATTGCTGTCACGTGAAGAAAAAGGGATAACACTCGAGGAATTTAATGAAGTCACAGCTGAAAACCGCCATTTGGCCGGTGCCATGGAAGGCGATTTTGATAATGGGTATATCAACAGTGGCCAGGTGGCCGGACTGATTAAAAACGTGCCTTCTGCAAGCGAACTGATCCAATCCATCATGGAAGAAGCATCTTTAGCCCTCCAAGGCCAGGCAAAGGAAACCACCCAATGGCAAAACGTGAAATAGCCTTTTAAAGGACTAGAATTTATAATATAATTAATTTTGTAAATAGTTCGACAAATTATGGAGACATGGCCGTTCAACAAGGACTACAGCACGATAGGCAGATGTCTGAGGGAGTAAAAAGGGGGAAAAAGAGAATGAGAAAGTGGAAAAGCTTGCTTGGCGTTTCTCTGGCAGGAGTGTTGCTGCTTGGCGGATGCGGCACAAAGGACGGAAAAGAAGTAAATGGTGAAGCAAGGGATAAGGAGATTAAGATTGGGGTTACCCAGATCGTGGAACATCCGTCACTTGATGCTGCTTATAAGGGGTTTAAAAAGGCGATTTCAGCCAACGGACTGAAAAATGTGAAATATGATGTTCAGCTTGCCCAAGGCGACCCGAACAATTCACAGACTATCGCAAAAAATCTGGTTGGGGACAATGTGGATTTAATTTTTGCCAACTCCACACCAAGTGCGCAGCACGCTCTTAATGCTACAAAAGATATTCCTATCGTGTTCACATCCGTTACCGACCCGGTGGGGGCAAAACTTGTAAAAAGCTTTGACCAGCCGGGAGACAACATTACGGGAACCACGGATACGCATCCTGATGCCATCCCCAAAACCATTGAATTTATTGATAAAGAAACTGACGCCAAAACCGTTGGACTCATCTATAACAAAGGAGAACAAAATTCCGTCGCTCAGGTGGATCTTGTAAAAGATGCGTTGAAAAAATCAGATCTCAAGCCGGTTGAAGTCAGTGTATCTACTTCAGCGGATGTGAAACAGGCAGCGGAGTCCCTTGTAGGGCGTGCGGATGTTTTTTACATTATCACCGATAACACCGTTGTTTCTGCGCTGGAGTCCGTCATCAGTGTAGCAGAGGATAAAGATATTCCGATGTTTGCCGGTGAACTGGATTCAGTAAAGCGCGGGGCCTTTGCCGCTTATGGATTTGATTATTATGACATCGGTTATGAAGCGGGAGAAATGGCGGCTAAAATCCTGAAGGGCGATAAAAAGCCGAGCGAACTAAAAGTGCAATATCCTCAAAAGCTTAAACTTGTGATCAATAAAAAAGCAGCAGAAGCGATGGGTGTCAAACTGAAGCCGGAATGGAAATCCATGGCTGAATATACCGAGTAATGCATATGTGTTGGGTTTGGCACAGAATGTCTTGGGTCAAATCCGGCACGTTTTTTATGAGATTTTTGTAATCTTAGTAGCTTTTGAGAGTATATTAAAATGCATTTTACAGGAGGGATAACATAATGTTTGCACTCTTTAGCGCCTTGGAATCCGGGGTCATCTACGCCATCATGGCTCTAGGGGTATACCTGTCCTTTCGGATTCTGGACTTTCCTGATCTGACGGTAGATGGCAGCTTTGTTACAGGAGCCGCCATTTCAGCCACGTTGATTGTACATGGGCAGAATCCGTTTTTGGCCACGATAGCAGGCATGCTCGCGGGCTTTATAGCGGGCTGTCTCACAGGGATTCTGCATACAAAAGGAAAGATCAATCCGCTTTTGTCCGGTATCCTGATGATGATTGCTCTTTATTCCATCAATCTCCGGATCATGGACCAGCGGTCGAATGTTCCGCTACTCGGTGAAGATACTTCGTTTACACTCATCACGGGTTTTTGGCAGAAGCTTGGGATTGACGGTGCCGTCAATAACCTGTTTACAGCCATTGGATTGGGAGGAAGCCTGCCAAAAACGTGGGGGATATTCTTTATCATGGCTATTGTTACGTTATTGATCAAGTTTGCCACCGACTGGTTCCTGAGAACGGAGGTTGGCCTGGCTATACGCGCAACGGGTGACAATAAGCGTATGATCCGTAGCTTTTCCGCAAACACCGACAGCCTGACGGTTTTAGGATTGGGGCTTTCCAACGCCTTGGTGGCATTTGCGGGAGCACTTATTGCTCAATACGGGGGATTTGCCGATGTTGGAATGGGGATCGGGATGATCATTATCGGCCTGGCTTCCGTTATTATTGGTGAAGCGCTGTTTGGTACAAAATCAATTGGCCGGGCAACGCTGGCCGTCATTCTCGGAGCGGTTGTCTACCGCATTATCATTGCGTTCGCGCTGCAAATTGAATTCTTTGAAACCGGTGACCTGAAACTGATTACAGCCCTCATTGTAGTTTGTTCACTTGTTCTGCCCAAATTGCTGGACGCACGAAAAGAGCAGGCAAGAAAAGCGAAGAGAAGACAGCTTCACCGTCAGGCTCTGGAAAGAAAGGGTGAAGAAATTGCTGCAACTAAAATCAGTTCATAAAATCTTCAACGAGGGTACGCCTGATGAAAAAATTGGACTGTCCAACATCCAGCTGGAGCTTGAACCTGGTGATTTTGTTACAGTCATCGGAAGCAACGGAGCGGGAAAGTCCACCCTCATGAACGTGGTTTCTGGGGTTCTTTACCCGGATATGGGCGAACTGCTCATCAAAGGTAAAAACGTCCTCAATCTTCCTGAGCATAAACGGTCAAGGTTTATTGGCCGAGTCTTTCAGGACCCAATGGCAGGTACAGCCCCGACCATGACCATCGAGGAGAACCTGGCCATGGCGTACGCGAGAAACAAGCGAAGATCGCTAAAGCGGGGCATTACAAAGAAATCAAAGGAGTTTTTCCAGGAAGCTGTCAAGTCTTTACATCTGGGACTGGAAAACCGTTTCACTGCCAAAGTGGGGCTGTTATCCGGCGGTGAGCGCCAGGCGCTTTCCTTGCTGATGGCAACATTCACCGAGCCGGATATCCTGTTGCTGGATGAGCACACAGCAGCACTGGATCCTTCTCGTGCCGCCCTCATCACGGATTTAACAAAAGAGATTGTTTCAAAGCACCGCTTGACCACGTTAATGGTCACTCATAATATGCAGCAGGCCATCGATCTTGGGAACCGCCTGATTATGATGGATAAAGGCCAGATCATTTTGGATGTGGATGAGGAAAACAAGAAGCAGCTTACGGTGGAACGGCTGCTGGAAGAGTTTCAAAGAATCCGCGGAGAAAAAATGGCTAGCGACAGAGCGTTGCTTTCATAAACCCCTGTAACACTTTACCAGCGGAAAGAACTCTGGGACTCCTTGGTTTTTCTCCCCAAAACAGGTAGACTTTGAGCTTAAATATACGGTAGGAATCGAAATTAAGTGGGAGGAAATTTTTTTTTTGAAGCAGCATGAGCAATGGACGTCAAAATTGGCCGGGCTGTTTTAATACACTCCGATCACTTCTACAGGAAAAGCCGGACTGGCACATGGTCCGGTTTTTTTGTGCATTCAGGAGTGATTGAATTGAAATCAAAGGGTACTCATTGACTGATCATTTAACAAAATGATATTATAACGTTAAGAAAACGTTATATAATTATCGAGTTGAATAGTGCGAAGTAGTAGAGGGCATGGACCGGGAAAAGGAAAATGTCCTTATTCTTTGCGTTTAACAATTTCATAATGAGGTGAAAAGATGAAACCAGGGATGAAGATTGGGGACACGGCAACGATAACAGCACGTGTTACACCCGAAATGTTTGCACAGTTTGAGGGAAAGCTGGTTCATCCGGCCTATTCTACCGTTTCAATGGTTTACCATATGGAATGGGCGGCAAGACAAATCATTCTTCCATTTCTAGAAGAGAACGAGGAAGGAATAGGCGGTGGCATTAAAGCAACTCATCTGGCGCCTACCCCTGAAGGGATGCCCCTTTCCATTACCGCAACGCTGACGGAATTGAAAGGAAAGGCCGTGATTTGCGAGGTAGAGGTACGTAATGAAAAAGCGGTCGTGGGCCGGGGAGAAGTCACCCAATATATTTTGCCAAAAGCACAGATCTCAAAAAAGCTGGAAGAGATGAAAGTTTTATAGAACAAAATGTAAGCGCTTACTTTAAAGCGACAAAGAGTCAAAGGATCATCAGGGGGGAGAAAACATGTTTGAAAAAATATCGCTGCATGAACAAGTGGTATTCTGCAATGATCCGGCCAGCGGGTTAAAAGCAATCATCGCCATACATAATACCACGCTTGGACCGGCGCTGGGGGGATGCAGAATGCGGCCGTATAAATCCACAGACGAAGCACTTGAGGATGTACTCCGGCTGTCCCGTGGCATGACCTATAAATGCGCAGGAGCCGACGTCGATTTCGGCGGGGGAAAGTCGGTGATCATCGGAGATCCTACAACCGATAAATCTCCCGCTCTGTTCCGGGCGTTTGGCCAGTTCGTAGATTCATTGAACGGAAGGTTTTATACCGGCACAGATATGGGGACTACGCCGTCGGATTTTGTGCATGCATTAAAGGAAACCGCCTGTATTGTCGGAGTGCCGGATGAATACGGGGGAAGCGGTGATTCCTCTGTTCCGACAGCCCAGGGTGTTATTTACGGTTTAAGAGCCACCTTGCAGACTCTCCTTGGAACCGAGGATCTCTCCGAAATGTCCTACAGTATCCAGGGACTGGGGAAGGTTGGGTATAAAGTGGCTGAGCAGTTGATCGCGGCAGGTGCCCGGGTTTATGTAACCGATATTAATCCTCAGGCGCAACAAAGCATTGTGGAGCGGGCTGAACTTCTTCCGGGAAGCGTTGAAGTGGTTGAGGGGAATGAGATCTACGGAGTGGATGCCGATATTTTTGTTCCCTGTGCGCTCGGAGGTGTCGTGAATGACGAGACCATTGACAGGCTGAAGGTTAAAGCGGTAGTGGGAAGTGCCAACAACCAGCTGCTTGAAGATAAACACGGAATCTACCTTCAGCAAAAAGGGATTCTGTACGGCCCTGATTATATCGTGAACGCAGGAGGGCTGATCCAGGTAGCCGATGAACTGTACGGACCGAATAAAGCGCGCGTGCTGAATCAGACAAAGGCCATCTATGATTCACTTCTTGAAATCTATAAACAAACAAAGCAGGGAGCTGAATCTTTCAACCATGGAAGCAGCAAACCGTTTTTGCGAAGACCGGATCGAGCAGCGAAAGAAGCGAAACAGTTTCTTTTCCCATCAACAGCGGCCAAAGTGGAGCGTCAGGCATTAGAAGATCCTAAAACCAAGGAGGAGTTAACATGGAGACCCAATTTCCCAAAAAACAAATTCTCAATGAAGATGGAGTAGTGGTTGATGATGCCTATAAAAGCTTGCTGGACGAGAGCCTGGTAAAAACACTGTATACGAAAATGCTGAGAGCACGGCTGTTCGACCGAAAGGGTGTTAATCTTCAACGGCAAGGACGCATCGGCACCTATGTCCCTTTTGAGGGCCAGGAAGCGGCCCAGATCGGCAGTTCAATGGCAATGGAGGAAGGAGACTGGATGTTTCCGACCTATCGTGATCATGGGGCTACCTTAACGTTTGGCCATTCGCTAAAGAATGTGCTTTTGTACTGGAAAGGACGCCAGGAAGGCTGTATCCCTCCAGAGGGTATAAAGATTTTTCCTCCTGCTGTGCCCATCGCTTCCCAGCTTCTCCACGCTACAGGAGCGGCATGGGCTGAAAAAATGAAAGGAACGGATCGTGCCTCAATCGTTTATTTTGGGGACGGCGCCACATCTGAGGGGGATTTTCATGAAGGGTTGAATTTCGCCAGTGTGTTTAACATTCCAGTAGTCTTTTTTAACCAAAATAACGGATTTGCCATATCGGTTCCGGTCGAAAAACAAATGAAATCCAAAACGATCGCCCAAAAGGCAGTCGGATATGATATCGAAGGCATCAGGCTGGATGGAAATGATGTGTTTGCGGTTTATTTCCATACGAAAGCTGCGGTGGAGAAGGCCCGCGCCGGCGGTGGTCCGACGCTGATTGAAGCTGTGACCTGGAGATATGGAGCACATACAACAGCAGACGATCCGTCCAAATACAGAGACCAGAATGAGAGTAGTATCCGCCGTGAAACTACGGATCCTCTTGCTCGTCTTGAGAAGTTTATGCAGCAGGAAGGCATCTGGGAGTCTTCATGGCAAAAGGAGCTGGAACAAGACATCACTCTGGAAATTGAAGCTGCGGTAAATGAAATGGAGAACGAACAGCCGCCGCATCTAAATGATATGTTTGACCACGTTTTTGCCGAAAATCCATGGCCTATTGAGGATCAAAAAGAAGCATATGCACATGTGAGGGGGGAATAGCATGGCGACAGCAGCAGTTGGCACAAAGAAACTGACGCTTGTTCAGGCAGTTACCGATGGACTGAGAACTATGATGAGAGAAAGTGAAAACGTAATTGTTCTCGGTGAGGATGTCGGGCGAAATGGAGGAGTATTCCGGGCAACCGACGGATTGATGGAAGAGTTTGGGGATCAGCGCATTATCGATACGCCACTCGCTGAGTCTGGTATTATCGGAACCTCGATCGGCCTTGCCATGAACGGATTCCGACCGGTTGCCGAAATGCAGTTTCTTGGATTCATCTATCCGGCATTTAACCAAATTATGACGCATGCCTCGAGGATACGATCCAGAACGCTCGGAGCATTTACCGTTCCCATGGTCATCCGTGCGCCATTTGGTGCCGGCGTACGAGCTCCGGAAATCCATTCGGATTCCGTTGAAGCCCTGTTCACGCACATGCCGGGCATCAAGGTTGTGGTGCCGTCCAATCCATACGACGCGAAGGGGCTTCTCATTGCGAGCATCGAGGACCCTGACCCGGTTCTTTTTCTGGAGCCGATGAGATGCTACAGAAGCTCAAAGATGGACGTTCCGGACAGCAAATATACCGTTGAAATTGGAAAAGGCCGTGTGATGAAGGAAGGGGAACAGGTAACCATTTTAACTTATGGGGCCATGGTTGACGCTTCTTTAAAAGCGGCGAATGAAGCTGAAAGCAAAGGGATCAGCGTGGAGGTTATCGATCTGCGTACATTGTATCCGCTGGATAAAGAATTGATTTCCAAGAGTGTTCAGAAGACGGGGAGAACGGTCATTGTCCATGAAGCTCCCTCCACCGGCGGTCTGGGGGACACTCTCATTTCGCTCATCAATGACACGTCTTTCTTATATATGAAGGCGCCTATTGAGAGGGTTACCGGGTTCGACACACCTGTGCCGATGTTTGCACTGGAAGATCATTACCTTCCCAATGCACCAAGAATTACATCTGCAATTCATAAAGTGATCAACTTTTAGGAGGGCTTGTTTATGGTGGAAGTAAAGCTGCACGATATAGGTGAAGGTATGCATGAGGGTGAAATTCTGCACTTTTTTGTCAAAACGGGAGACGTGGTTTCCATTGACCAGCCTCTGGTTGAAGTCCAGACCGACAAGGTAACCGCAGAGCTCCCTTCCCCTGTGGCCGGAAAAGTAACCGACATTCTTGTAAAGGAAGGAGAAACCGTTACCGTTGGAACCGTCCTGCTCTGTCTTGAAAGTGAAGGAGCATCCGCTGTTCCCCAAACGCCGAAATCACAGGAACCTTTAATGGAAGCAGGAGCGGACAGCAGTTCTTCCAGTGGGCAAGCATCTCTGGCCATGCTCAACAAACGGGTGCTTGCCGCTCCCTATACCCGAAAAGTGGCAAGGGACTACGGTGTGGACATTGAGCAGATTACCGGAACAGGACCAGCAGGGCGGATCACGGAGGAAGATGTTCTTCGTTTCGTCAATGGAACCAAGACTTCCATAAGAAAAGAACAGCCGGATGCCCCAACGATAAACAAAGAATTACCTGCAGGGGAAACGGAAGAGATCCCGTTCAGGGGACGCAGGAAGCAAATCGCCAAAAAGATGACGCAATCCCTGTTTACGATCCCGCATGTGACACACTTTGAAGAAGTGGATATGACAAATGTACTGGAGCTGAAAAAGCAGCTTAAAATGCTGGATCCTGACAAAAGCAAAGGCTTTGCTATTTCTGTTGCCTCTTTTTTCATAAAAGCGATCCAGCTGGCTCTTGCCGATTTCCCGGTCTTTAACAGCAAATTGGATGAAGAAAAGGAAGTTATCAGGCTCGAAAAGCAGGTGAACATCGGAATTGCGACGGATGCAGAAGATGGACTGATTGTCCCTGTTATTAAAAATGTCGAACGCCGTTCCATAAAGGACATTAACCGTGACATGAAAAAGAAAATCACAAAAGCAAAAGAAGGAACGCTAACGAGGGAAGACCTTACAGGCGGGACGTTTACCATTTCCAACGTAGGACCGCTTGGCAGCATGGGGGCAACACCGATCATTAACGCTCCTGAGGTCGCTTTGATGGCGTTTCATAAAACAAAGAAAATGCCGGTCGTTATTCATGATGATATCCAAATCCGTTCGGTCATGAATGTGTCCATGTCCTTTGACCATCGTGTGGCCGACGGAGCAACGGCAGTACAATTTACAAACCGGTTCAAGGAACTGATTGAAAATCCTTCGGTTATGGTATTGGAGCTGATATAAGATGGTGGTAGGTGAATTTGTCCAAAACAGGCAGCTGATCATCGTGGGCGGAGGGCCCGGTGGCTACATCGCCGCCATCCGAGCAGCCCAGTTGGGGCTGGAAGTGACCCTTATTGAAAAAGAAGACTTGGGCGGTGTCTGCCTCAATACAGGATGCATCCCTTCCAAAGCTCTGACTCATGCCGCCGCGCAATATGCCTCCATGCCCCATCTAAAAGAAATGGGAATTCAGACAGAGGCAACGCGTTTTGAATGGTCGTCGTTTATCGAATATCAAAAGAAAATCGTTACCGGTTTGCAAAAAGGAGTTGAAGCTCTTTTTAAGGCGAACAAAATCGAAGTGATCAAAGGAACCGCAACGTTTATGTCCGAGAATCGAATTGGGGTGGATTCCGGCCATCACTATGAGATGTATCAGTATGAAAATGCTCTTGTGGCAACAGGGGCCAGGCCGGTAATGCCTTCCGGGATCAGCCGGGCTGAAGAGAAAATCATATACGCGGAGGAACTGAGAAACCTGAACGGGGTACCAGGACATCTCGTGGTATGCGGTTCGGATTATATCGCTATAGAGACGGCCATGGCTTTCCGTAATTTGGGGGCAGATGTATCCCTGATCTGCAGTGATGATACGTTTGGTCTTGATGAATCTATTGCCAGGGAGCTTCAGAGGGTATACAAAAAAGCGAAAATTAAACTTTTTAAAAATGCTGAGCTGCTTGAGGCAGAGGCAGGCGGGGAAGCGGTCACCATCACGCTTCAAAGCGTGAAGGAAAAGATAACCTTGGATGCCGATGTAATGGTTTTTACCGATAATTATCAGCCGAACACAAATGAACTGGGTCTTGAATTTATCAAGGTTCATTTGGATGACGAGGGATATATCGTGGTCAATGAATATGGAGAAACCAGTGTCCCTGGAGTTTATGCTGCAGGAGATTGCACCATCGGTATGAGGCTTGCCAGCAAGGCGATTAAACAGGGTAAAGTGGCTGCCGAGCATATTGGCGGGTTGAGCTCTGCATACAGCCTGGCCCTTGTTCCTCAAGTGATTCACAGCACACCTCCCATAGCAACCGTTGGATGGACGGAAAAGGAAGCGAAAGAGCAGGGATTTGAGGTTAAGACCGGCCAGTTCGCCATGGGTGGCAATGGGTTTGCCAGCCTTAGCGGGCAAAGGGAGGGGCTGGCTAAAATGGTTATAGACGCCAAAACAGACCTGTTGCTTGGAGTTCACATGATGGGAGCTGGAGCTGCTGAAATGATCAGCACGGGAACGCTGGCATTGGAAATGGCAGCCCGAGATGAAGATCTTTCGTATCCTGTTTATGCCCATCCATCATTGAGCGAAACCTGGCTTGAAGCAGTTGAACAAGCAACCGGAAAAGCCATCCATTTGCCTCCGGCACACAGAAAAGAAACGGCAACATCTTAAAATTTTGAACGGCACCCCGAATGTTTAGCTTTGCTAAATTCCAGGGTGCCGTTTCTTTTTAGAATGTTTCCGTTGAATGGAGCTTAGGGTCTGTACCATTATGCCCTGGGATACGGATAATAGATCATCATGATCAATCTGGCAGGGCTGTCACCATGGTTTTGATAACAGTGCGTAAAGTTGGCGGCGAAATGCAGATTTTCCCCCGTTGATAATGTGTAGGTATTTTCGTGAACAGTCAGAGCAAAGCTGCCTTCTTCGACTAACAGGTATTCTTCCACACCATCGGGGTGAGCTTCAGAACAATAATTGCAGCCGGGAAGAAGCTCCAATGAGTAGATTTCAAACGATTTCCCCGGTTCAACCGGGAACAGAGGACGGACGAGAAAGGTGCCACTGGCATCGGCAATCGGATTGATTTCGTTCGTGATGACCTTTTTTATGGAAGGCTGATCTTCTTCAACAAAGGAGCTGAATGATACTCCAAACCCATTCGCAATTTTCCACAACGTGCTTACTGTCGGGTTGGATTCTCCCCGCTCGATCTGGCTTAGCATCGGTTTGGATACGCCGGTTGCATGGGCGGCCTGGTCCAGGCTCCAGCTTCGCTGGCCTCGCAGGGCTTTTAATCTCTTACCTATAATTTCGGTTAAATTCATAGGAAAAAATGCTCCTTGTGAAATTGTTTTATATAACATACAATATGTATAATATAACATATAATTCTGAATAAAGTGAACAAAAGGAGTGTTCTTCATCATGATCCCGATTCCTGCTATTTCTGCTGCAAATCATGATTTCAAGAGAGGAATCCAGGCGGGACTGTCCATTGCCATCGGTTATTTGCCTATTGCTTTTACATATGGTCTGCTGGCAAAGTCGAGTGGATTGTCACTGCTTGAAACAGTTGGAATGAGCATCATTGTTTTTGCAGGAGCATCCCAATACATTGCTCTTTCCATGATTGCAGCGGGTACAGGTGCTTTTGAAATCATCATCACTGCCTTTATCATGAACATCCGCCACCTGCTGATGAGTGCTTCGTTAAACGAAAAAATGGAAGAGGATACGAAGTGGAGAAAAGCCGTGTACGGATTCCTCATTACAGATGAGACCTTTTCTGTCGCAGCAACACGGACTGAAAGGAAACTTGCTTCTTCTTTTATGCTGGGACTTGGTTTAACGGCCTACGGAAGCTGGGTGATCAATTCGGGCATTGGATACCTGATCGGAGCAGGACTGCCGGAAACCATTCAGGCCGGAATGGCTGTTGCATTATATGCCATGTTTATCGGCCTTCTTGTTCCATCTGCCAAAAAATCCAGCAAGGTCATACTCCTGGCAGGTACAGCTGCTCTGTTGAATTCGCTGTTTTCATTGTATGAGCCACTGTCAGGAGGATGGGGCATTATTCTATCCACCATTATTTCAGCTGCCGGCATTGAATTTTTGATGAAGGAGGAAGCCCATGGAAACTAATTTGCTCTGGATGATTGCCGGTATGGGGGTGGTCACCTATCTTCCGCGTGTGCTGCCGCTTATTGCCCTGGATACGGCCATTATCCCCCAGAAATGGCAAAGCATCCTGAAGAATGTTCCATTTGCCATTCTTGGGGCCTTGATTTTTCCCGGAATTCTGCACATCAATGAAGGCAGCATGTGGTATGGCATTGTGGGAGCTGGTATAGCTTTGCTTTCTTCATGGCTGAACTGGAACATCATTCTCGTGGTCCTAAGTTCGGTGTTGGCCGTAAGCCTTTTCTCTTTTTTGGGATTATAACATAAAGATGATTAAGGTTTTCTTTCTTCAATCATTATGATAGTATGAATACTCAAACGATTGGAGGGGAATCAAATGTATCTTCATATGATTCGTTTTGCTTTAACCGGTTTGTTTTCAATGACGGCGGCTTCCCTCATGTTGTTTCAGTCTCTGGAAGTTTTTCATGCCTTCCTGGACATTTTTTCAGGTTTTTTTCATAGAGATTAAAGGGTAAAGAGCTATACTTAGCTCTTTTTTTTATGAAAAAGGGCACACTGAAAAAGGAAAGACGGAGATAAAGGATGATTGTTAAATGAAACTTATCGCAATAGACATGGATGGAACACTTGTCAGCAAACAACTGAAGGTTACCAAAGCAAACAAGGAAGCCATTCAAAGGGCTCGTGAAAAAGGGCATATGGTGGTTATTGCGACGGGAAGATCCTTTGATGAAGCACGCTATACACTTGGTGAAGCAGAGCTGCATCTTCCGTTGATTTGTGTGAACGGAGCAGAAATCCGTAATGAGAAATGGGAGAAAGTCACCAGTATCCCAATTCCGTTCAAGCAATATTTTAATGTGGAAAAGGCGCTGCGCGCAAACAACATTTATTATGAAGTCTATACCAGTGAGGGGACCTATACCGATAACCGTGAGAAGGCCTTCAAGGTAATGAAGGATATTGTACTCACCTCCAATCCGGATGCGACAGAAGATGATGTGCATAAAGCCGCATTGCGCCGTTTTAAGCTTGGGACGGTCAAGTATATCCATGATTACGACCTCTTGATGGAAAGAGAAGGCCTTGAAATTTATAAAGTGCTGGCATTTTCCAGCGAACCGGAAAAAGTGGCCAATTCGGTTGAACGATTGAAACAGATTGATCATCTGGCGGTCAGTTCTTCCGCAAACAACAACCTTGAAATTACTAATGCAGATGCACAAAAGGGATTTGCACTCGAAAAATTTGCGAAGCTGAATAAAATCAGTCTTGAGGACACGATGGCAATAGGTGATAATTACAATGATGTTTCCATGCTTGAAAAGGCGGGCATCAGCGTTGCCATGGGCAATGCCTATGATGAAATCAAAACTATCGCCAAATTCGTGACCAAGACAAATGACGAAAGCGGCGTCGCCTATGCCATTGAAAATTATCTCGAAGAACGGAAAACAAGCCTGGCTTAACACGCCGGGTTTTTTTGTGTTGTAATCCGAACGTTACACACCTTTACAGTTTATTTACTTCGTCTTCAATCAGGCTTAATACTCCCTTGATACGCTTTTCTCAGTTGGAAAAGCGGAAGGGGAGAGAAAATTGAATAAAAAAATGAAAACTTTGCTGGGTGCAGCTGTTCTTGGGGCAAGCTTATTTGCGGGGGCAACGACGGAGGCGGCAAAAAATCCGCATGATGATGTGCTCGATATCGCCCACCGGGGAGCGTCAGGCTATGCGCCGGAGCATACGCTCACTTCTTATAAAATGGGTGACCGCATGCATGGAGATTACATAGAAATCGATCTTCAAATGACAAAAGACGGCAAGCTGATTGCGATGCATGATGAGACGGTTGACCGTACGACAGATGGGACAGGAAAGGTCAAAGATTTTACGCTGGAGCAGATTAAAAAGCTGGATGCGGGCTCTTGGTTTAACGAAAAATACCCGCAATATGCCAATCCACGCTATGAAGGATTAAAGGTTCCGACGCTTGAAGAAATCTTTAAGACGTTTGGGAAAAATAAAAAATATTACATCGAAACCAAATCACCGGATGTATACCCTGGGATGGAAGAGGCTCTCCTTCGTTTAGTCAACAAGTATGATATCAACAAGGATACACTGCTTGTCCAATCGTTCAGCAAAGAAAGCCTGTTGAAAGTGCATGAGCTTGATCCATCAGTGAGATTGATCCAGTTGTTATCCTACAAGAAGCATGCTGTTCTGACGGATCAGGAAGCAGCAGACATGAAGAAATATGCAGTGGGGATCGGGCCGAACTTCAATTACCTGGACCAAGCCTATGTGCAAACCGCGCGTCAAGCCCACCTGGATGTGCATCCTTATACAGTAAATGAGGCAACGGATATGCAAAGGCTGATTGATTGGGGAGTTACCGGAATGTTTACGAACTTCCCGGATAAGCTTCACCGGCTTATAAAAGAAAACCGTGATCCTCATCATAAAGCAGAAGCTAAATAAAACGCGAAGCCGCTCAGACAATGAGCGGCTTTGTATTGTCCTTGGGAGCAATATACAGTGTTCCATCTTCTTGAAGCTGTGCGAGAAACACCGATTTGCTGGAGGAAATGCCGGCTTTATGAAGCTTGCTCTGTACCCATTTATCACTTAGTCCGTATTCCTTCAAATTCCCTCTCATCAGTTTCCCATCCACGAAATTCAATGCCCAGGATCAAGAGCACCCAAATGACCACAGCAACAATTCCGTTGGAAATGGAAACATCCTTATAATGAATGATCATCTCTCCGACGATGTTTCCAAAGGCGATGCTTGTTGCGTAATTGAAGTATGTAAGTTCACCCAACTGCTTTTGCCGAGGACTTTTGTGAACAATAATAAGAAAGCCAGTCCCAATAGGGTCCTGTATGCCGTTTCTACCATTCCGTCCATGCGCTCACCTCTTTTTCACTAGTCTTATTTTGGCCGGAAAACAGCGATCACAAACACTGGAAAAGGATCAGTCCTGTTTTACTTCACCGCTTATTGCGAATACAATAGATGGGGAAAGGAGTGGAGAAGAGTTGAGAGATCTGATAGAAAATAGTGAGCTTTTAATCTTTGATCTGGACGGAACCTTATACGAGGACACGGACCATTTTGACTATTACTGTCGTTTGCTCCAGCAACGGGCAGACCGTGGGATTCAGGAGGAATTTTACGGGGCGTACGAGAAAATGAAGAAGGGGCTTCATCCGGTGGCCGTTGGAAAAGTGTATGACCTGAAATTGGACATGGCACTTACGGTTGATCCTCTAACCCTGCAGGTAACCGCTGCTCATCACTGGGATGGCTCCCCCATGGAAGAAGAAACCTTGAAAAGGGAATATCCTGGTGAGTTACTCTATGATTTCGAACGGTTTATCGCCATTGGTGACGGATGGTGGCTGCCTTATGTCACTGCCATGCATTACGGCCTTACGCAGCAGGATACATGGGACGCCTATAACGCGACAAAACTCTATATGGTCAGTGATGAATTTTCATTATCTAAAACACCTGGTTTAAAAGAAAGCCTGGAACGCCTGAAAAAGGACAAGTACCTTGTCTTAATGACAAACAGTGAAGAAGATGATGTGCTAAGACTTCTCAAGGAGCTGGGTCTGGACGGACTTTTCCATGTCATTTATCCATCCACCCAAAAGCCGGTCAAAACAAAAGAAGTATTGTCTGAGATCCTGGCGAAATGGAAGATTGTTCCGGAGAAAGCGGTTTCCATCGGTGATAACTTTATCAATGAGATTGCTCCTGCCCTGCTAATGGGCTTAAACGCAGTATACATACAGCCCAACGGCTACCAATTACAGCATGATAATTTAACGGTGGTTCCCACGCTGGCGGATGCTTTTTAAAGAATGGACCACCTTAGCTCTTTTTTGTTCTATTTCGGACAAAGTTACCTAAACTAGGTAATAGGATGTCCGTAAGGAGGAGAGCGTGTGAAAAAGGCACTTTTGTTTGCCACAGGCTTTATTTTATATGGTGTGCTGATGTGGTATTACTTGTTGCATGGAGCTCATACTGAGCTGCCGATTCAGTACCGGGGATCGGCCGCTGATCCGACCATGTTTATGAACGGCCGTCAGTTGAAACTGAGCTATGATTTCTCCCGGCTTAAAGACTGGATTTACTTCGTATCCGTTCCATTGGAATGGTTGATTTACCTGCTTGTATTGGGATTTGGCCTTTCGAAAAAGATGCGCAGCGCCGTGAAGGGCATCACCCGGTTTTCACTCGTTCATACCGGGCTTTATGTTCTATTGCTTTCTTTTGTAAGCTGGCTTTTGACGTTCCCGCTGCGATATTACAGCTATACTGTTTCCAGGGATTATCACATTTCAGTTCAGCTGTTCAAAGGCTGGATGAAGGACAGTCTCATCGATTTTTGGGTGGGATGGTTATTTACCTTTCTCACCGTTGTTGTCATCTATTTCTTTATCAGGAAATCCAAAAAGAAATGGTGGCTGTATGCTTGGCTGATTTCCATTCCATTTACCATTTTCATGTACTTTATCCAGCCAGTTGTGATTGATCCGTTGTACAACAAATTCTATCCATTGAAGGACCAGGCGTTAAAAGAAAAGATCTTGACGCTTGCCGACCGGGCGGAGATACCCGCTTCAAATGTTTATGAAGTGAATATGTCAGAAAAGACAAACTCCCTGAACGCTTATGTGAATGGAATCGGCTCGAATTTGCGGATTGTGCTGTGGGATACCACACTTGATCGTTTGAATGATAAACAGGTTTTATTCGTCATGGCACATGAAATGGGACATTATGTGATGAACCACTTGTACCAGAATTTGATCGGAGCGATTATTCTTACGCTTTTCGGGTTATTTCTGGGAAGCAAGGTCTATACGTGGGCCCTGGCAAAATGGGGGAAACGATGGGGAATTAAAGGACCAGGGGATATTGCCGGACTCCCTGTTCTGCTTTTGATATTCAGTCTTCTCTCTTTTCTGGCCGGACCAGTGGAAAATGCCGTTTCCCGTAAAGCCGAAAAAGATGCAGACCGGTACGCCATTGAAATGACTAAAGATCCAGAAGCGGCTGTAGGAGCTTTTCAGAAGCTGACGATTTCCGGACTCAGCGAGGTGAATCCGCCAAAGCTGGTGAAATTCTTTTTATACGGGCATCCCACCATGCTCGAGAGAATCACCTTCCTTGATTCCTACAAGGACAAATATCAGCCAAAAGAACTTCAAAATGCAAAGCAGCAAAAGCAGCAGTAAAAAAGGCGGGGCACATTGCCCCGCCTTTCATTTGTCTTTTTCAAGGCTGTAGTTTGGAAGGACGAGAACCTCAACCCGCCGGTTTTTCGCTCTGCCTTCAGCTGTTTTGTTGCTCGCTCTCGGACGATATTCGCCATATCCGCTGGCACTGAGCGTTTTAGGGGAGAGATTGGGGTTGGTGCGCAAAATCTGCATAAAATTAATGGCACGCATCGCGCTCAGTTCCCAATTGGACGTATACTGCGCATTCTTGATTGGAACGTTATCGGTATGCCCTGCGATAATAATGTTTCGCGGCGGATTCGTCACAAGCAGTTTGGATAAATCTTTCCCAATGCCTACTGATTCCGGTTTGACTTCCGCGCTTCCCGAATCAAACAGCGCATTATCTAAAATGGTAATTAACAGCCCGTTTTCCGTCAGTTTGGTCTGCAGGCTTTTTGACAGGTCCTTGTCTTCGATAAAATTGTCAATGTGTTTTTTTACCTCTTGAAGGGATTCCAGTTCCTTCTTCGCTTTTTCCATGCGTTCTTTTTCCTGAAGGGACAGTTGAACCAGCTTCTCTTTGTCCGGCAGTGGATCTGTTTCCGGAGATGAAATGGGCGCTTGTTCCTCCATCATGCCGGTTCCTCCTGTAAATTCGTCATTGAATGCACTTGCCATCTGCTTGAATTTGGAGGCATCGACCTCACTCATGGCGAACAGAACGATGAACAGTGCCAGAAGAAGGGTCAGCATGTCTGAATAGGGAACCAGCCAGGATTCATCCACATGATCATCGTGCTTCTTCCTCTTCCTTCTAGCCATTATTTACACCTTCCTTAACCTTCTCTCGTTCACTGGATGGCACATACGTTAATAATTTTTCTTCCAGGATTTTTGGAGAGGTTCCATCTTGTATGGAAAGGATGCCTTCAATCATGATTTCCTTGAGGAAGATCTCGTGCTGTGATTTTCGCTTCAGTTTATTTGCAAAAGGATGCCATAAAACATATCCCGTAAAAATACCAAACAGGGTGGCAATGAACGCGGCGGATATAGCATGGCCAAGCGCTTCAATATCGTCCATGTGGCTCAGGGCGGCGACAAGACCCACCACAGCTCCCAGCACTCCCAGTGTCGGCGCGTACGTTCCTGCCTGTGTAAAAATGGCTGCGTTGCTTAAATGCCGGTCCTCCATGGTCTCGAGATCTTTCAATAAAACATCTTTTATAAATTCAGGAGATTGTCCATCCACGATCATTTTAACTCCTTGCTTTAAGAAAGAATCATCAATTTCTTCCGACATCGGCTCTAGAGCAAGCAGACCTTCTTTTCTTGCAATCGTCGCCCACTGGATAAAGAGACGGATCAAGTCTTCAATGGGAACGACCTTTTGGTCTGTAAACAATAGTTTAAAAAGGCCGGGAAGCTTTTTTACTTCATGTACCGGAAAGGCAATCAATATGGCTGCTGCCGTCCCTGCAAAAATAATCAGTAATGCCGCAGGATTGAACAGGGAAGAAAGTGCAACCCCTTTTAGAACCATCCCGGCTCCTATGGCAATAATGCCCGTGATGATGCCGATAACTGATGTTTTGTCCATTTTTGTTTCATCCTCGTTTTTTGCTATTTTCGTATATTATGTATATCGGCTGATTCAAACGGATATTTATAGGTCAATAGTGGGAGACAGGTGAAAGAATTTACGAAAAAAGTCATCCAAATGTCAATTTCGTACGTTAGCTTTATAACTACTTTCCGATGGGATAAGACAAAGAGAAACTCAATCGGTATAATAGCAGTAAAACCAACCTAAGGAGAATAGTATGTCAAAGCTTACTGATTTTGAACTTTATACCAAAGTTCAAAATGGGGATAAATCAGCCCTGGAGCAGATTTGCGATCGATATGAAAAACTGCTGTTTTCCTTTGCCTTCCGAATGACCCAGAGTAAGGATGCCGCCGAAGATGTGGTACAGGAAGTGTTTGTTAAACTTTGGAGAAAAAAAGGGGTCTGGGCTTTTTCATGAAAACAAAACCATTATTGATGATTTTAGTACTGACTGCACTGATCGGGATTGGTGTCTGGACGTCACAGAAGGAATCCCACAGCGTCCATGAAAATCCAAAGCCGACAGAAAGCTTTCAACCGGTGAACGGAAACGGACAGACAGGCCTGAAGCCCGGCAATACCCTTCCAGATGCTGCTTTGACTTCGTTGGAAGGGAAAACCGTTTCGTTAAAAGAGTTTCGGGGGAAAAAAGTCATTTTGAACTTTTGGGCTACATGGTGTCCTCCTTGCCGTAAAGAAATGCCGGATATGCAGAAAATGTACAGCCGCCATAAAGATGATCAACTGGAGATTGTGGCAATCAATCTAAGGTATACGGAAAAAAGTACGGAGGCAGTCTCCGATTATGTAGAGCATCGAAAAGCCTCCTTTCCGGTTCTGCTTGATCGGGAGGGGAAAGTCAGTAAAAAATTTCAGGCTGTTTCGCTTCCTACCAGTTATTTGATTGATTCCAACGGAGTGGTCCAAAAAAAAATTATTGGCGCGTTATCACCTAGTCTTATGTCAGAGTTTATTAAACGCTCCAAATAACCCCCTTTTCACGGGGGTTTTAGTCTTTTTATCCTAAAATTTTACATTGAAAAATTAGGCAATTCGAATACTAGGAGTTTTTGACTTTTTAGCGAAATAGTAAAAGGGGAATAGAGGCTATATCAATCCAACTATGGAGGAAAAGGGGTATAACCATGGTTGAACGATCATTGGTAAAAATGATGAAACTGCAGAGGACGCAAGAAAAACCTCTAAGGGAGGATATGCAGATTACTACCTTGGAAATGGATTCAGTCCACTATTTTCGACTAAAACGAACAACGGCCGGAAACTATACAATCACCTTCTCGGAAGGCGTGATAGCCGATGAATTGGGTTTTCACTTTATGGGATCGGGGGAAATGGCCACCGGTCAGCCGGCAGAACAATTGAAGCCCTATTTTGAAAAAGCATTTGGCGGGGTGCCGTGTTTTTACAGGACCGGTAATGCAAAAAGAACCCTGTATACCTCGCTTACCCCTGTCTTTTCCAATGGGAAAGTAATCGAAGTAGCAGGTGCTACTGCAGATTATTCCGGAAACAATTATCCCGTTGCAGAGCAAAGGGAATCGTCGCAAAAATATAAAGAAATATTTAATCATAGTATCCATCCTACCCTGCTGTTGGATGATAACCGTGTCATTCTTGATGCCAATCCTGCCGCCCGCCGGCTGCTCGGAATCAGTCCTTATGATGTAGAACGGAGCAGGATAGATGCGTTTATCGTCGGGGAGCCTGGATTTGATGTAACCCTCAATTGGGATTTGTTCTTGCTTGACCCTGCGTACAGGTGGGAGTTTAACCGGGGTACTGCACATAATAAAAGGCTGATTGAGTTTACGGGAAAAAAAGATATTCTTCCCGGGATCCATTTGGGGATTTTACAGGATGTTACGGAGCGAAGGCAAACCCAGGAACGGCTGCGCAAAGCAGAAACATTAAATGTAGTCGGGGAAATGGCTGCAGGTGTTGCCCATGAGATCCGTAATCCTTTAACAAGCCTGAAGGGTTTTGTACAGCTCATGCAAAACGAGGGACAGGCTCATGAGGTGTATTATTCCATTATTCTGAACGAGGTGGATAGAATTGACCATATTATTAAAGAATTTCTGCTCCTCGCCAAAACGGACCGCCAGGAGGTACAGAAAATCAGCCTGGTCAATACGCTGAAGGAAACGGTCTCTCTCCTGGAAACACAGGCGATCTTAAAAAACATCACGCTCGATCTTGTGTGCGAAGAAGATCTTCCGGATAGTCATTGTGATCCGTTTCAGATGAAACAAGTATTTATCAACCTGATTAAAAATGCGATTGAAGCAAGTAATGCTGGCGGAAAGATTTCAATTACAGCCAAACGCAAAGATAGCAAGTACATTCACTTCACATTCACCGATAACGGAACAGGTATGCCCAACAAAGTGTTAAACCGAATTGGAAAACCTTTTTATACGACGAAAGAAGATGGGACCGGCCTCGGACTGATGGTCAGTTATAAAATTATTGAAAACCATAAAGGTACCGTGAATGTATCAAGTGAAGTGGGAAAAGGGACGACCTTTGAAATATCCTTACCTTTATCCCCCTAAATGAGCCACATTGAAAGTTGACTTTAACCATACTGCTTTAGCAGGTGTTTCGTTGGCTTTTTTGTTCTGATTGTTCTATCTGTAAGCAAAAAAAGAGGCAGCCCTTAAGGCCTGCCCCTTTCAAAATCATTATTATCCAGTAAATTCTTGTACGAACATTTTACCGTATTTTCCACCGTCCACAATTCCGATGCCGACTTTAGTGTAGTCGGATTTAAGGATGTTTTCACGGTGACCTTGAGAGTTCATAAGTGCAGTATGAGCTCCATCTACTGAAGAGTTTCCAGCAATGTTTTCACCTGCTGTTTGGTATTGGATACCAAATTGTTTCATCATATCAAATGGAGATCCGTATTTAGGTGAATTGTGATCGAAATAGTTATTATCGATCATGTCCTGTGCTTTTACACGGGCCATTTTAGTTAGTTCCATGTCCACTTGAAGTGGTTTTACTCCTGCTTTTTCACGCTCTTGGTTTACTTTTTCAACCATTTGTTTTTCATCAGCTGTAAGCTGTCCTGCTGCAGCGTCAGATTTTGGCGCTTCACTTGTTTTTTGCTGCTCTTGTTTTGGAGCTGCCTGTGTTTTTTCTTGAGCTGGAGCTTGTTTTTGCTCAACGTTTTGAGCTTGTACATCGAATCCTTGTTCCTTTAGAGATTCGATTAATTTATTGATATCAGCATTGGATTGAACCTGCTGTACCTGTACGTTTTGTGATTGCGGGCAATCAGCCGCATGTGAAATCCCTGCGTTCGCACCAAAAAGAGATGCACCTAGAATTGAAGCTACTACTACCTTTTTCATGGATGAATTCCTCCCGTTTTTGTATAGTGATGTTAGCTACAACACAGGTTTCGGGTATAGGTGACCATGATTGGGGGTTTGGAAACAACTCCCAGTTTAACAGCCGGATTTTTTGGGCAAGACCCTCATCCAGTAAGACCTCATACACATCGGGATTGGAGAACTGCTTCCAATCGGGAAAACCGATGCGCTCATCAAACCTTCTTAACAAGAGCGCCAATAAATTCCCATGGGTCACAAGAACGGTACATTGATCCGGAGAGGCTTGGATGTCTCGTATTAACTCACTAACACGGTCGGTTGCGCGCTGGCTGGATTCGCCACCTTCAAGTACTGCTTCAAAGTTGGTAAACGAATATTCAAGGTGATCGAGCCAGTCTGGCAGATCCATTTGAGACAGTATTCGTTCTCCCAGGCGCTCATCTGTTTCGATGGGCAGGTTTTTGAAGTGTGCAAGGGGCTCGATGGTATCCACAGCACGGACAAAGGGGCTTGAAATGATCCGGTCAAAGGGTTTCATCATTAAAAAGGCTTTTAACTTTTGTGATTGGGCTATTCCTTCTTATGTAAGGACAGCGTTTCTTTCCTGACCTGATGCCTTACAATGCCGGACAGCGATAACTCGTTTCATGGCTGTTCCTCTTTCTACTATGTATTGTTCATAACTGTGTATGTTTCGAGGCCGCTAAACCAAAATCCTTTAACGAATACTGTAACAGGAGAATTTTTCCGTTATCGTTCGATCCAGATGAAAGGAGCAAAGAGTGTGTATCCCGAACTTAAGCAATTCAATCAAATGAGCAAGGATTATGAGCAACGTATAAAAGAGGCCCATGATCGTTGGAAAGTGATTAACAGACAAAAGGAGACAGCTTCAAGAGAATATGAGCAATTGCTTGGGCAATACGGCCGAAGAAATTCAAGAGTAGATATCGAAACTCTCCATGAAAGCAAGGATGAGTATCTTCGTCTCCTGGCAAAAGAAAGAGAAGCAATGGAACTTCTCGATGAATTGAAAGAAAGCAAAAATGACAGGATGAGGGAATTTGTTGATACGCTGCTGCAGGCAAGAGACCGGGAAGTTGATGCGGCAACAAGGACCATGAAAAAGAAAATTGACGAAATGCAGCGATTAAAAGCTGAATATTTAATGATTGTGCAGCAAATTCATCAGATTCACCAATACGTGAATGGCATTGAAGAATCCACACTCCAGGCTTTTCAAACCATCGGAACCCGGTATAACCAGAAATCGGATTTCTCCATTTACCCCGCTCTGTCGAGAATGGAGATTACACACCGGGAAATTCAGCAGGTATTTACAAAAGGAGATTTGCCGGCTGAACTGTCCAAATTTACAGACCTATACTCATCGTTTCATCTTCCCAAAAAATAAAAAAAGGCCATAATCGTTTTGATTATGGCAAAATGCCGAACGCATGATGAAGAATTGGGGTGGGGAAGTGCTGTTTTGCCGGTGAGACATCTGGCCGGCAGAGAGAGTGATATTCTCTACATGATTACATTATGCTCGTATGCCGGCTGAAGTCTGGACAAGTGCCATGATGAAAAAGCCCATTTTTCTGCTTCGTATTTCGCCTTCCAACCAGCTGCCTCTCTTCAGCAACCTTTTTTTCTACTCACTTCGCCATATATTTTCCAGTAATCATCACCTTTTGTCTTTATAATGGGCCATTCAGCCTAGGACATCCAAATTTTCAAAAAAATAAATTTCCAATGTTTAGATTTTTTAGTATAATGTTATTAGATCATAAAGTTGGGGGACTCTATTCAATGAAAATAGAAGGACTAAAGGCATATGTAGAAAAGCTGGAAGTGGCTCATTATATCCTGTCAAAAAGTTTGCATCCGGAAACAACAGGTGATGGAGATTTGACACGGACCCAATACATCCTTATGAGAATGCTTTCGGAAAGGGACCGTTGGACGGTTACGGAGTTGGCGGAGGTGCTTGAAGTAAAGCCAAGTGCTGTGACTGTAGCCGTAGACCGACTGTATAAAAAAAATTATGTGCAGCGCTATCGCAGTGAAGCAGACCGCAGGATTGTATATCTTGAATTATCTGAAACCGGCAGTGGGATATTAAAAGAAGCGGAAGAGCGCCGGCTTGAAAGCATGGAAAATCTGCTGAGCAGAATTTCCAGGGACGACCTAGAAGCACTGATTACGATTTATGATAAATTCGGAAATGACACTAAGCAGCATAAAGCCTTGACCTTGGCCCCTTAAAGCGACGGGAATTTTTCCCGTTGTTTTTTTGTGTCAAAACCTCCTTTGTGTATCATACTCCCCGTAAAGTTGAAAATACTAAGGTTATTCCAGCTTAAGGAGGTAGTGCTGTTATGCTGAGAAGAGAAGGGATGGTCCCGACTGTACTTGGAATCATTGTGAGTTTGGCCTCTTTTTCGTTTGGCGCATCCACCCGAAAATATTCCGGTCTTTCAAAGGTTCTGCTTGGCTTTGGATTGGCGCACATTGTGCTTGGGGTCATTGATTTATTTGAACATGATCGGGACGAATGGTAAGAGGGGGAGTTCTTTCTCCTTCTTTCTGTTTAAAGAAAGGTTTTATAGGGAATTTTTCATATAAATCCATTAGCAGTAGGAGAATGTACCATGAAACGGATTATTGAATTTATTTTTGTGCTTATAATGGTCGCTGCACTATATGTTATTATTTTTTCTGACCTGGGCTTTTTTTGGAAATGGGGCTTCGCTGCCCTGTATGCTTCCATCATCCTGATTACATTATATTCCCTGGTTTTGGAAAACAGGACAGCGCAGCATACTCTGGTTTGGATCTATGCCCTGATTTTCTTGCCGCTTTTAGGCTATATCTTTTATCTTTATTCCGGTCAGCTTTACTTAAAAGGACACCTGTTTCGCACAAAGCGCAAACATGACCGGGAAGAGCTTCAGCTGTTGGCGAAAAGGGAGCAAAAACCCGACTTCTCTGATTTTAATGATCATCAGGCATGCTTTGCCCGGTTCTCCCACAACGTCACAATGACCTTTCAAAATACAGCTACCCAAACAAACATTTTAAAAAATGGAGACCAAACATTTCCTGAAATTAAGAAACGGCTTTCAGAAGCGAAACGCTATATACATATTGAGTATTACATTTTCAGATCGGACCGCCTGGGAAAGGAAATCATAGATATTCTGATTGAAAAAGCAAAAGAAGGCGTGGAGGTCCGTTTTCTGTATGATGCTGTTGGAAGCTTATCCCTGTCTGCTGCCGAAGTAGACCGGATGAAGCAGGCAGGCATTCATGTGTATTCCTTCCTTCCTATTAAGTACGGATTTTTCAACCAAAAATTCAATTTTCGAAATCACCGTAAAATCATTGTGATTGATGGTGCTGTCGGCTTTGTTGGTGGCCTGAATGTCGGGATTGAGTATTTGGGTGAAGATGAACGGATGGGCTTTTGGAGAGATACCCACATGGTAATGGAAGGGGAAGCGGTGCAAACCCTGCATGCCATATTTTTGCTCGACTGGGATTACGTAAGTGACGAATACCTTTTGGAAACCGAAGAATATTTAACCCCGACACCAGTGAAGGGGGATGGTGCCGTTCAGGTGGTCCCAAGCGGTCCGGATACCCAGGAAGGCATCATGAGTGATCTATACTATTCCATGATTTCCTGTGCCACCAAATCGATATGGATTGCCACACCCTATTTTGTACCGACAGAGTCCATTCGCACTGCGCTCAGGATTGCATCGAGAAAAGGGGTTCAGGTAAGGATTATGGTACCGGAAATCAATGACGGGTTTCTTACCCAATATGCCACCAGGTCTTACTTTCCGGAATTGCTGCGCAGCGGGATCGAAATATATTCCTATAAAAAAGGATTTTTGCACCAAAAAGTAATCATTGTCGATGGAGACCTTGCCTCCATCGGAACGGCGAACATGGACATGAGGAGTTTTCATCTGAATTTTGAAGTCAACGTGTTTCTCACTGGGACCTCTTCCATCGAGGAGCTTGTGGAACATTATGAAGAAGATATAAAGGACAGTGAAAAAATCAGACCCGTAGGTTTTTATAAAAGGAGCGTATGGGAAAGGACGAAGGAATCAACTGCCAGGTTGTTTTCCGGAGTTCTGTAAAAGTCGCACCCCAGGTTCTCCAAATCTGTACTATCCTTGTCCCCAAGTGAATAACCTTTATCATGCTGTGTGATAAGAGGTGATCTAATGGATTGGATTGAAGCAGTGGTGTTGGGGATCATACAGGGATTAACCGAATTTTTGCCGATTAGCTCCACAGGCCATTTGCTGCTGGGCAGGCATTTCTTTCGGTTGGATGAAGCAGGCTTGTTTCTGGACAGCATGCTTCACATTGGAACACTGATCGCGGTTATGACGATTTATTGGAAAGAAATAAAGGAACTGATTCGTCAGCCTTTTAGCCGGCTGTCACTTCTTCTCGTTGCGGGAACCGTTCCCACTGTCATTATCGGCCTTTCATTTAAGGATTACTTTGAGGAAATCTCAAGAACCGGAATTACGGTTGGGTGGGAATTTCTCGCCACCGGCTGTATTCTTTGGCTTGCCGATTCCATGAAATCCAGGGGTTATAAGGAATTGGAAGACATCACACTAATGGATGCGGTTCTGATCGGAAGCTTTCAAGGTGCGGCCATATTGCCCGCCGTTTCAAGGTCAGGCCTGACCATCGCAGCTGCGCTTTTCAGGAAGATTGACAGGGGGACAGCTGCCTATTTTTCGTTTCTGCTGTCCATTCCGGCCATTGCCGGCGGGTGTCTTCTGCAGATAAAAGATGTGCTCGGGGGCCAGGCAGAAAAGCTCTCCTTTTTTTCCTTGTTTCTCGGTACGGTGATGTCGGCGGTTTTTGGGTATTTGGCGGTTAAGTGGATGATCGCCCTTGTAAAAAAGGGATCGTTAAAAGGCTTTGCCATCTATGTCTGGCTGCTTGGATTCACCATCATTGGCATGCAGGCGGCGGGTCTTTTTTAACCTTTTATGAAGGAAGGAAAGAAAGGATTGACATTTGATTCCTGCAGGATTACATTATAACTATTCAAAATTACATAACCTTTAGATCGCTTAATTTTAAGATTTTGTATAAGCTTAAAAGCGGGGGAACCAATCATTTGGGGTGAATCTTTTTATTAAAGAGGGGATACTTCCGATTCCTAATCCGTCAGCTAACCTCGTAAGCGTTAAACAAGGAAGAAAGGGACAGTTTGAATAGTGACTGACCATTTTTTTGATGGTCTTTTTTATTTGCCAACTAAAGGGATATTTGACGTACAAGGAGAGAAAAAAATGGACAAGCAGTTTGCGGTCATTGGATTGGGCCGTTTTGGCGGAAGCATATGCAGGGAATTTGCAAAAATGGGCTATGAAGTCATGGCGGTGGACAAGGATATCGAACGGGTCAATGAGTTCGCCAATATTGCCACCCAGGCTGTTCAGGCAAACTCGACGGATGAAAAGGCATTGAAAGCGCTCGGTATCTGTAATTTTAACCATGTCATCGTATCAATCGGTGAAGACATCCAATCCAGTATTATGACGACCCTTCTCTTAAAAGAAGAGGGTGTTAAAAAGGTATGGGTCAAGGCAACAAATGATTATCACCATAAAGTCCTTGATAAGCTTGGAGCAGACCGGATTATTCATCCGGAAAGGGATATGGCCCTTCGTGTGGCCCAGTTGATCACCTCCGAAAAAATTATCGATTTTATTGAACTTTCTCATGAACACAGCATTATCGAAGTAGGGGTAACAGACAAGCTGGCTGGTAAAACGTTAACCGAGCTTGATATCCGTGCCAAATATGGGTGCAATATCGTGGCTATTAAAAAAGGCAATGATATTCTTGTTTCTCCGATAGCAAATGTGGTGCTGAGACAAGGGGACATGCTTGTGGTGATTGGCCAAAACAGAGATCTCAATACATTTGAAAATGAAGGGGTGTAACGTTCAGTGGCTCTGAAGGTTGAAAAACGGAGAGCTTTTCTGTATGAACCAATCCAGCTCAATCCTCCCCAAATCCTTGCCCTTCTTTTCCTGGTGCTTGTGCTGGCCGGAGCCTTGCTGCTTAAGCTGCCCATTGCATCTGAAAAAGGGGTCAGCTGGATTGATGCGTTCTTTACGGCGGTATCTGCAGCTACAGTAACAGGCCTGGTGACGGTTGATCCCGGCTCTACTTTTACCCTGTTTGGCGAGATTGTCATTCTCTTCCTGATCCAGGTGGGAGGGCTCGGAATCATGTCATTTGCCGTTCTCGTTGTCCTTATGCTTGGTAAACGGATTGGCATTAAACAGCGTCTCATCATGCAGGAAGCCTTAAATCAGCCATCCATTGGCGGAGTGATCCGTCTGGTCAGAAATCTTCTCATCTTTTCCCTGTCGATTGAGGCCATTGCGGTGATTCTCCTTTCTTTTCGATGGGTACCGGATCTTGGCTGGGGAAAAGGAATCTACTATAGTATTTTTCACACCATAGCCGCCTATAATAATGCAGGTTTTGGGCTGTGGCCTGATAACTTGGTGAGGTATGTGGGCGATCCGACGGTCAATCTTGTTATTACCTTATTGATCATTACCGGTGGGATTGGTTTTACCGTACTGGTTGACCTTTGGTACAGCAAAAAGTGGAAAGATTTATCGCTCCACTCTCGTATCATGATTTGGAGCACGCTGTTTGTCAACGTGGTTTCCATTCTCGTGTTTTACGCGTTTGAATATAATAATCCGCACACCTTGGGTCATTTGTCATTGGGGGAGAAGATATGGGCTGCCTATTTTCAGGGAATCTCACCCCGAACGGCAGGGTTCAATACAATTGATATCGCTGGCATGAGGCAGGATTCCCTGCTCTTTATGATTATGCTGATGTTTATTGGAGCAGGAAGCGCTTCTACAGGTGGAGGAATCAAGCTGACGACGTTTATAGTGATTATTTTTGCAGTACTTACGTTTTTGCGGGGAAAAAATGAAGTTACCGTTCTGAAGCGGACCATAAGAACAGGAATTATCCTTCGTGCCCTTGCCATTGCCACCATTAGCATGCTGCTTGTGTTTACGGGGGTCATGCTGTTGGCCATGACGGAGAAAGCTCCATTTTTAACGATTCTGTTTGAAGTGGTATCGGCATTTGGTACAGTGGGGCTTACCATGGGGTTTACCTTTAAATTGACTTTGATTGGAAAGATTATTATTATTTGCGTGATGTTCCTGGGGAAAATCGGGCCGCTTACACTCGCGTTTTCAATTGCAAGACCCGATAAGTCGAATATCCGCTATCCGGATGGAGATCTGTTTACAGGATAAAAGAACGTGTGCGGTAAGTACGCACACGTTCTTTTTTACTTATTTATTATTTAGGTTGCTTGTTCGGCGGGCGTAAAGGAAATAGATGATTAACCCTATAGAAATCCAAATCACAAATGAAATCCATGTGATGGCCGGAAGACTGATCATCAAGTACAGACAGAAGATGACGGTCAGGACTGGCAGGACTGGAACAAATGGGGCCTTAAACGAACGTTTAAGATCAGGATGGGTTTTCCTTAATATCAAAACAGCAACAGCAATGAGTGCAAAAGCAGACAATGTCCCCATGTTCACGAGGTGGGCAAGGGTAGTCAAATCGATAAATCCTGCAATCCCTGCTGCTACAAATCCAGTCAGCCATGTGTTTTTAAACGGTGTTTTAAACCTTTCATGGACTTTCGAAAGAACGGGAGGCAGCAAACCGTCACGGCTCATTGCATAGGAAATGCGGACCTGAGCAAAAAGCATGACGAGAAGCACGGTGGTAATTCCTGTTATGGCACCTACTGATACAAGACCGGCAATGGAATCCTGTCCCACATAATGCAGAGCAAAAGAAACCGGGTCTGCCACATTTAGTTTGGCAAATGGCACCATTCCCGTTAAGATGAGGGACACAATAATATAAAGTACTGTACAGATTGCAAGCGACCAGATGATTCCCAGCGGCAGATCGCGTTGCGGACGCTTGACCTCTTCTGCCGCGGTCGCAACCGCATCAAAACCAATATAAGCAAAGAATACGGTAGCGGCACCGGCAACGATACCCTGAAAGCCAAACGGCATAAATGGTGACCAGTTGTCCGGTTTGACATAGCCGATTCCAGCCACGATGAAGAGCACAATTACAGCCAGCTTGATGAAAACCATAATGTTGTTTACACGGGCACTTTCGCGAATGCCCCTGCTCAACAAGGTTGTAATGATCAAAATAATAATAACAGCGGGAAGATTGATTATACCGCCTTTTCCTGTTCCGGGAGCGGAAGCCAGTGCTGCAGGCAAGTGAAGACCAAATCCTGCGATCAGTGACTGAAAGTAGGCGGACCAACCGGTGGCAACGGCTGAAGTCGCCAGCAAGTATTCAAGCATAAGGTCCCAGCCGATCAAAAAGGCAAATACTTCACCAAGGGTTGCGTACGTGTAGGTGTAAACACTGCCTGCAATGGGGACCGTTGAAGCAAATTCCGCATAACAGAAAGCAGCAAACGCACAGGCGAGTCCAGAAATAATGAACGAAAGAATCAGGGCAGGGCCTGCATGTTCGGCAGCAACCACTCCTGTTAATACAAAGATCCCGGTTCCGATGATAGCGCCAATACCCAACAAGGTAAGATCAAATGCTCCGAGTGAACGGCTTAGCCCTTTTTGCTGGCTTTGTGCCAGCATCTCGGAAATGGATTTTTTTCGAAGTATATTCATAGATGCCTCCATTTTTAAAATAAATAGAAAATATAGAAAATTTATATTTTCAAACTATTTGTAGTATATTGTCGAAGAGCTTGCTTGTCAACAATTATTAAGTGAGAAAAGTTACCATCTTATGTTAACTGCCGAGAAGCTGGGAGAGGAGGTCACTGTATCTCTTCTTTTCGTCCTTTGTGCTCACAGATCCGTATTTCATCAAGGTTTCTCGTATCATTTCCCCTTGTTTTTTCTCGCTCCAGCAGACATAAGCCTGATATCCGGAAGCCTGAAGGTACGAATTGAGCATATTGTGGTCAGGGCCGAAAAAGAAAGCCAGATGATCAATAAACATCCGGATCCTGTTCAGATCGACCGGTGCAATATGCGTATCCAGGTGATATTTGTAAGGATTAAACTCATCACGCTGAAAAGATATGCCATAGCATTCATCCTCAAGCAATAGTCCGGGTGCCGTTGGAAGAATAAGAAAAGGTATATCCTGCTCATCATACCCGATAAAAAAATCAGTGCTGGTTTCATTTTTTACAGGCTGCCGTTTCATGGTGGCTC
This sequence comes from Fictibacillus enclensis, assembly GCF_001457035.1. Taxonomy (GTDB): domain Bacteria; phylum Bacillota; class Bacilli; order Bacillales; family Fictibacillaceae; genus Fictibacillus_C; species Fictibacillus_C enclensis. Next base: position 167,839 of record NZ_KQ758617.1, read on the forward strand.
GTACGATTTCTTTTTGTACGGTTATCAACACTATCACTCTCTTTCATGAATTGTTACCTACAGCTTGTCCGCTAGATTGCTAGTTTATACATTGGGTTGTGCTGATTCGCTAAAGTGATAAGTTGTTGAAAGGGAATTGACGAACAATTCAGAAACGAATACACTGAGGATAGTACTCAGCCATTAGTGGAAAGATCGAAAGAAGTGGTAGGATGTCACTTGCAGAACAAAAGCGAATCGGTAAGATTGCCATGCTTTATGTGTTGGATGAAGCCCGGCAGGAAAGCGTGGAAGAACTGGGTTGGATTCATTGCAGCGGCAAGGTAGGCTCAATGGAATCCAATAAAATTGTTGCAGCGATTGAAACAGCAGCCAAGAAGAATGAAGTGATCAACGGCAGCGTCTACCGGGAGACTCATGCACTCTACCATGCGATTATGGAAGCGCTTCATGGTGTAACACGAGGCCAGGTCCAGTTGGGAACTGTTCTTCGCACCGTCGGTCTGCGTTTTTCCGTGGTCAGAGGCCAACCATATGAGCAGCCCGAAGAAGGAGAATGGATTGCTGTAGCTTTATATGGAACCATTGGCGCCCCCGTTAAGGGACTTGAGCATGAAGCCATTGGACTCGGTATTAACCACATATAACAAAAGATAACAAAAGCCCATAGTGATTAGTGATCAGGGGGCTGTATTTTAAGACAACAGGTGTGCCTGTTTCTTTAAATGCAGCCTCTTTTTGTTTGCACTTCATTAAAGGGAAAAAGGAGCAGAATCGTCATGGTCATTTTGACAGGAAATACACTGACACTTGAGGAAACAAAACGAATCATGAAAGACGGTGAACAGGTTGCTGCCTGTAAAAAAAGTATGGAGAGGGTAGGTAAGAGCCGGAGTGCTGTTGAGCGGATTGTGGATCAGGGAGAAGTAATTTATGGCATCACCACCGGTTTTGGAAAGCTGAGCGATGTCTATATTGCGCCTGAAGATACAGAAAAGCTGCAAATGAATTTAATCAGAAGTCATGCTTGCGGGGTAGGTGAACCGTTTCCGGAAGAGGTCAGCCGCCTTATGCTCGTCTTGCGTGCTAATGCCTTGCTTAAGGGTTACTCCGGCGTCAGACGAGTTGTGGTTGAAACGTTGCTGAAGCTCGTAAACCATCGGATTCATCCGGTTATCCCCCAGCAGGGCTCTCTCGGAGCAAGCGGCGATTTAGCTCCGCTCTCCCATCTGGCTCTTGTATTGATCGGGGAAGGGGAGGTGTGGTATCACGGGAAGCGAATCGCTGCGATGGAAGCCTTGCTTCAGGAGGAAATCCTGCCGCTTACTCTTACGGCAAAAGAGGGGTTGGCATTGATCAACGGGACGCAGGCCATGACTGCCCAGGGGGTGGCAGCCTATCTGGAGGCGGAACAACTGGCCAGCCAGGCGGAATCCATTGCGGCAATGACGATGGAGGGGTTAACGGCCATTACAGATGCGTTTGATAAAGAAATCCATCTCGCCCGGGGCTACAAGGAACAATGTGAGGTTGCAGAGCGGATCCTCTCCTACTTAGAAGGAAGCGGGCTGACGACCAGACAGGGAGAAGCAAGGGTACAGGATGCGTATTCCATCCGTTGTATTCCTCAAGTGCATGGAGCTTCCTGGCAGGCGCTGGGCTATGTAAAGGAAAAACTTGAAATCGAAATCAATGCAGCGACAGACAATCCCCTCATTTTTGATGAAGGACGGAAAGTTATTTCCGGCGGCAATTTTCATGGCCAGCCAGTAGCGCTGGCGATGGATTTTCTCAGTATAGCTATGGCTGAATTTGCCAACATTTCGGAACGGCGCATTGAGCGGATGGTGAATCCGCAGCTGAGTGATCTCCCCGCCTTTTTAAGTCCGAACCCTGGACTTGAGTCGGGAGCAATGATTATGCAATATTGTGCGGCTTCTCTTGTGTCAGAGAACAAAACGCTGGCTCATCCTGCCAGTGTCGATTCCATTCCCTCGTCCGCCAATCAGGAAGACCATGTCAGCATGGGAACCATCGGCGCCAGGCATGCTTACCAGATCATCACAAATGTGAGAAGGGTGCTTGCAATCGAACTCATTTGTGCTCTTCAGGCGGTAAGGTTCAGAGGAATTGACCGGATGGCACCTAGAACAAGAAAAATTTATGAACAGGCCAGTTCAATCTGCCCGCCGATCACATCGGACCGTATGTTTTCAAATGATATTGAAAGAATGAACGAATGGCTCAAACACAATCGCTGGGATAGCCTCATTAATGTGTCCGGTGAAAATCCAAAAGAAATGCAACGATAAAAGGGGGAAACGTAACATGTCAGATACTATTCAACGAATCTCTGCTCCACGCGGAAAAAAACTTCATACAAAGGGATGGGTACAGGAAGCTGCACTAAGGATGCTAATGAACAACCTTGATGCAGAAGTAGCAGAAAAACCGGAGGAACTTGTCGTATACGGAGGAATCGGAAAAGCGGCTAGAAATTGGGAGAGCTATGAAAAAATCGTGGCTACTTTAAAAGAGCTGGAAAGTGATGAAACCCTACTGATTCAATCTGGCAAACCGGTTGCCGTCTTCAAGTCTCATAGTGAGGCCCCAAGAGTACTTCTTGCCAACTCGAACCTCGTTCCCGCATGGGCCAACTGGGAAACGTTTCGTGAGCTTGATGGAAAAGGGCTGATGATGTACGGCCAGATGACCGCGGGAAGCTGGATCTATATTGGCACACAAGGGATACTTCAAGGCACCTATGAAACTTTTGGGGAAGCGGCTCGCAAGCATTTTCATGGTTCGCTCGAAGGGACACTTACCGTTACAGCAGGACTCGGGGGTATGGGAGGAGCACAGCCGCTGGCCGTTACGATGAATGGCGGTGTGGTTATTGCCATTGAATGTGATCTTTCCCGCATTCAACGCAGAATTGATACGAAATATTGCGATGTGCTTGCTCTCGATCTTGATGAAGCATTAATGATGGCCAAACACGCAATGGCTGAAAAGCGTCCGCTTTCCATTGGTTTGTTAGGCAATGCTGCAGAATTATTGCCTCAGCTTGTAAAACGAAATGAAATTCCTCAGCTCGTGACTGACCAAACGTCAGCACATGACCCATTAAACGGCTATCTTCCTGCAGGAATGACCATGGAAGAGGGGGCACGGCTTCGCAAGGAAGATCCTCAGGGGTACATCCAAAAAGCAAAAGAGAGCATGGCCGTTCATGTTCAAGCCATGCTGGACCTGCAGGAAAAAGGAGCTGTCACGTTTGATTATGGCAACAACATAAGACAGGTTGCATTTGATGAAGGCATAAAAGATGCCTTTGCTTTTCCGGGCTTTGTTCCTGCTTTCATCCGGCCATTGTTCTGTGAAGGAAAAGGGCCATTTCGGTGGGTGGCATTGTCAGGTGATCCTGAAGATATCTATAAAACGGACGAAGTCATTCTCAGAGAATTTGCAGATAACGAACATTTATGCAACTGGATCAAAATGGCCCGGGAAAAAGTTCAATTTCAAGGATTGCCTTCACGAATATGCTGGCTCGGATATGGAGAACGGGCAAAGTTTGGCCGTATCATCAATGAAATGGTGGCAAAAGGAGAGCTTTCCGCTCCAATTGTCATCGGCCGTGATCATCTGGATTGTGGTTCGGTGGCTTCTCCAAACCGGGAAACCGAAAGCATGCTGGATGGCAGTGATGCCGTAGCCGACTGGCCAATCCTGAATGCGCTCATTAACTCGGTCAACGGAGCAAGCTGGGTTTCCCTTCATCATGGCGGAGGAGTAGGAATGGGCTACTCTTTGCACAGTGGGATGGTGATTGTGGCCGACGGTACTCCTGAGGCAGGCGAAAGATTGGAAAGAGTGCTTACCTCAGATCCGGGTATGGGCGTGGTCCGGCACGCGGATGCAGGATATGAGTCGGCGAAGAAGACCGCCAAAGAAAAAGGAATTCATATGCCAATGTTGCAGGAATAGGAGGGAAAAAATGCTGGATACACTACTCACACCCATCGGACAGCTGCTGATGATTACGGGTTCAAAAGGCCCAAAACGGGGAAGTGACATGGCCGTTCTTCCTGTGATTGAGCATGGTGCCCTCGGGATAAAGGATGGAAGAATTGCGTTTATCGGAAGTGCCGAAGAGGCAAATGGGCTAGAGGCAAAAGAAAGAATAGACTGCAGTGGAAAAGTCGTTTCTCCCGGCTTGGTAGATCCCCATACCCATCTTGTTTTTGGCGGATCACGGGAACACGAAATGGCATTAAAACAGCAGGGGTTGTCCTACCTTGAAATACTGAGCCGGGGAGGCGGTATTTTTTCCACTGTAAAAGCAACGAAAGCAGAAAGTGAGGAATCCCTTTTTCAAAAGGGGCTGTTCCATCTTGACCGGAGCCTGAATCTTGGCATCACCACCATGGAAGCGAAAAGTGGCTATGGACTGGACAGGGAAACGGAGCTAAAACAGCTAAGGGTCGTTAAACAATTAAATGAGGCGCATGAAATGGACATCGTCTCCACATTTTTGGGTGCACACGCCCTGCCCCCGGAATGTAAAGCGGAGCCTGATGCATTTTTAAACAGCATGCTTGACCTCTTGCCGGAAATTAAAGCGGAGGGGCTTGCAGAATTTGCAGATATTTTTTGCGAGACAGGCGTCTTTACGGTTGAACAATCCCGTAACTTTCTGGCATCTGCCAAAGAGATGGGGTTTGGAGTCAAAATACATGCCGATGAGATTGACCCTCTTGGCGGAACGGAAATGGCGTGTGAAATTGGGGCGGTTACGGCAGATCATCTTGTTGGTGTTTCCGAAAAAGGGATTTCCCTGCTTGGGACAGCGCCGACTATTGCCGTCTTGCTGCCGGGGACTACATTTTATCTTGGCAAAGACAGCTATGCTCCTGCCAGAAGCATTATTGAAGCGGGCGGAGCTGTCGCCTTGTCAACCGATTTCAATCCGGGAAGTTCACCTACTGAAAATCTGCAGTTTATCATGAATCTGGCCGCTCTGCGCCTTAAAATGAAACCGGAAGAAATCTGGAATGCGGTAACGGTAAATGCAGCGCATGCAATTGGAAGAGGAGAAGAAGCCGGTGCAATCGAGATTGGAAGATGGGCAGATATTGTGTTATGGGATGCTCCCAACTATCATTATCTTCCCTACCACTATGGTGTAAACCACGTAAACACTGTATGGAAAAAAGGCAGGAAAGCTGGGGAAAGGAAGCCTTCTTATGCCTGATATCCGTTATCTTTTGCCCGCCAGTGAACCTAAATTCAAGGATAGTGGAATAACGAAAGCAGGTGAATTGCTAAAAGCCTGGAACGGCAGTCCGGCAACCGGGATCGGACTGATTGGAGCTCCTTTATCCAAGACCTCGATATCCCATTCGGGAGCTGCCATGGCACCGGAAGCCATTCGAAAAATGCTGCATTCCTTTACAACCTATAGTGTAGAAAAAGACAAAGATCTCAAGTCAATGGCTATTACCGATTTTGGGGACATCACTCCCCATGTAACAGATCTGAAAGAAACACAGAACAGGTTTGTAAAAGTGATACAAGAAGTGCTTGAACGCAATCCGGATATCATTCCTGTAATCCTGGGCGGCGACCATTCGATCAGTGCGTCGAGTATCAGAGCCTTTAAGAAGGTTAAAGGGCCGGTTGGGATTATTCAGTTTGATGCGCATCATGATCTCCGAAATCTTGAAGATGGGGGACCTTCCAATGGTACCCCCTTCCGCCAATTAATAGAAGGGAACGATATTAAAGGAGAACATCTTATTCAAATCGGAATCCGGGATTTTTCAAATGGCAGAATGTATACAAACTATGCCAAAGAAAATGGCATTAAGATCTATTCCATGAACGATGTCAACCGTTTGGGAGCAAGGAGGATTTTGGAGGAGAGTGTTCGTACTCTAAAATCCAAGGTTTCTTCCATTTATGTTTCTGTGGATATGGATGTACTCGACCAGGCGTTTGCTCCGGGTTGTCCGGCGATCGGACCCGGAGGAATGAACAGTGAAGATCTTATTCAGGGGGTACAATATCTCTCCACCTGCCCGGATGTTAAGGGGATGGATATTGTCGAGGTGGATCCAACCCTTGATTTCAGGGATATGACCAGCCGTCTTGCGGCTTACCTGATCCTTCAGTTTCTTCTGAATCGCCCTTGATATAAGAAGAAAACCATCCAGAAGAATGACGCTGGATGGTTTTTTATGATTTTCCCTCTTTTTTCAGCATCCGGTTCAGCTTGGACCAGCGGAGCTCGATAAGCGGCTGAGCAAGTGCAATGACAGGCTTGCTGGCCAGGAACATGGTAATGATCACTGCGAGGACAAGGAGCATGACATAATAATTGTTGTCCTCAATCTTTGAAAAAAGATCGGTTGTAAACAGATATTTTAATACAAACCCGTGCAGCAGATAGATATATAACGTCCGTTCTCCGAATTCGGTAAAGAAAAATCTCCGTTTCGGTATAATCGCCAAAAAGCTGAACGTTGATAAAAACATGACCGCATACAAGCCGAGTCTGATCACACCGCCATACCATTCATTATGCCCCAATATATCTGCATAGGAAGATGAGGACAGGAGCCAGTCTTTGGCTTGATCCGGAATAAAGAAATGATAGGCCAAAAACATGAGTACGAGAAAAACTCCCGAAGCGATGCGTATGGATGGCTTTAGAATTTGTTTGAAATCCCTTTTGGTCAAATAGTGTCCCAATAGAAACACCGGGAAAAAGACAAAGGTTCGCAGAAGGCTCAGGTACGTCCCAATTTCTGTAATGTACCCAACCGCAATTCCGATGCCGGTCGCCAGCAGCAAGGGATATTTCATTTTCACAAAAACCTTTAAAAGGACGTTCCAAAACACAAGGCTTAATAGAAACCAAAGCGCCCAATGCGGATCGAAAAAGTTAAGCTTCATTTCACTTTTATTGTAGAGATCATAGTAAAAAAAAGAATAGATTAATTGGAAGACGATGTATGGAATAAGAATCTTCCTGAAGATTTTGGAAAGATATCCGTCTTTGCGTACTCCTTTGGTGAAAAATCCGGAGATTAAAATAAATGCCGGCATATGGAAGGTATAGATGAAATTATAGATAGTGTAAAGCCAGTCACTTTGGCTTTTAATCGGAGAAATAAAGTGTCCAAACACCACTAAAAAAATTAAAATAAATCGTGCATTGTCAAAATAATAGTCTCGTTCTTTTACTTGGGTCGCCATAATTCCTCCAACTTTTACAAGACGTGCAAATATAGTTATTCGTTTCTTTTTTATGAGCAGGGTCCGTTTTTTTGTATCTCTTTCTATAATTCCCATAAATGACTGGTAATCTAACCTATAAATAAAAAAAGTACAAACGGGGGGTTTGTACTTTTACCATATCATCCTTTTCTTAAAAAGGGCTTAAAAATCAATTTTAATCTTAATAAATCCTGCGCTGCGCAGTGCTTCATAGATGATCACAAGAGCCGGCCCGACAATTAATCCGATGAAGCCAAGGAGCTGGAAGCCAAGGTAGAGGCTGATCAATGCGGCAAGCGCTGAAATTCCAAGGCTGGAACCAAGGATCTTGGGCTCGATAATACGGCGGATTACGGTAAGAACAACAAACATGATGATTAAGCCAATCGCAAGGAAGTCATCACCTACAATAAAATTGTAGATCGCCCAGGGGACAATAAACGATCCGGTACCCAGTATGGGAAGGATATCGACAAGAATGATGAATAAAGCAATCAGAACGGCATATTTGACATCCAGAATCAAAAGGCCGATTAATGCAAGCACATAGGTGATAAAGCTTAAGATCAACTGGGCACGGATAAATCCTACGGTTGCTCGGGACAGCTGGGTAAAGACGAGCTCGACCTTTTCCCGCGCAGAGGTTGTAAACAAATTGAGAAAGTTGGCAAAAAGCCTCGGCAAGTCCAGTGAAATTAAAAATAAAGCTACCAGATAAATAATAAGGTAAAGCAGCAGCTGGGGTATGGCAGCCGCAACTGCAATGATGCCGTTAGTCAGTTTGGTTGCAAAGCTTCCGGCATAATCCTTAAATCCGTCCAAAGCATTCTGAACAGTTGAAAGGGCTTCAGGAGGAAGGGAGGCATAGAGCCTTTCTACTTTATATAAATCATTTTCAATCAGACTGAATACTTTTACTGCATACTTCGGAACCATCGTAAGGAAATCAATCGTCTGAACAACAAGAGTGGTTGTCAGCCAGTAGGTGAAAATGCCGAATCCGGCAAGAAATAAAATAAACACAATCGTTACGGACAGCAGCCTTTTAATTTTAAAGTGGTTTATGAAAAGTTTAATCGCCGGTTCAAGCACCAAAGCGGTCACAAGCGCTAAAATCAATGGAATGCTGTATGGAATAAGAAAAATGGCTGCTGCCAGCAGCACAATAATAATAATTACATTCTTTAGACGCATTTCTGTACATCATCCTCTATGTATAATAACTTTCTCTCTAATTAAATGATTATATGGAACGGGTAAAAAGTCAATCTGTAATATTGGTAATCTCATGAATTTTGCAAGTTTTTCCTTTGATGCATGGTAACCAGGATGGCATTGAGCTGTCCTCCAAGAATAAGAATCATGGCGGACAGGTAGAACCAGATCATAAGCGTCAGCAAAGCACCAAGGTTTCCATAAATCTGACGGTAATCAAACAAGGTCACATAGTAGGAAAATCCAAGGGAGATCAGCTGCCACCCAATGGTTGAAAAGAAAGCACCGGGAAGAACATGTTTTAATTTCAAACGGACATTCGGGGCGATAAGGTATAGGGAAATAAACATAACCATGAGGATCACAAAGCCCAATGTCCATCGGGTCGTTGCCCAGATATGGAAAGCTGGATGATTGTATCCAAGGTGATTGGCTAAAAAATGGCCAATCGAGCTTCCAAAAACGGGTAGCAGTAAAGATGAAACGATCGCAATAACCAGGCCAATGGTCAAAAGGATACCCAGCAGCAGTTCCCTGATAAACGGACGGTTCTCTTCCACATGATATGCTTGATTGAACACGCGGATAATGGCGAGAATGCCGATCGAGGACAGCCAGAGGGTAACCAATAGACTGATTGAAAAAATATCCCCGCGGCTTTGATCAAGTACCGATATCAAATTGTATTCCAGCAGGTTAAAGGCCTGAACAGGAGCAAACGGCCGGATAAGCTCCAGTACGGAGGACGACGAAATCGGCAGAAAGCCCAGTATAGAGAAAACCAAAAACGAAAACGGAAATAAAGAAACCAAAAAATAATAAGCAAGCTGTGCCGACAAATCGAACACTTTATCTTCAAAAAAACGCAATTTCAATTCCTTCAGAAATACAATCATAACAAACTCCTTCTGCCTCACTAGCCCCAGTATTCCCCTTGTTTCAGCAATAGAGACGTGGACGTCAAATTTTTTCACCGCCCGAAAATGATTGAAACCTTATGCGTAACGAACCGTATACTTTAACATGCCAAAATTCTTAAAAAGCAGAATTGAGAGGTGAAGGACAAGGTTGTGATAGGGAAATGGACGATGCATGTCTCCCGGCTTTTTAAGAAAGGATAGTAAAGAATTTGAAATTATTTTATGTGTTTTTCACATCATAAGGTGTTTGAGCTGGAAATCAAGGAGGATATTTACTGATGGATTTTTTATCAACCGAATTTCTGTCTGCGCTCTTATCCATTGTCATTATTGACCTGGTACTCGCAGGCGACAATGCGATTGTCATAGGACTTGCAGCGAGAAATTTGAAAAAAGAACAGCAAAAGAAGGTTATCATCTGGGGAACGGTCGGAGCTGTCGTGATTCGTGCTGTGGCAACAATGGCCGTTGTATGGCTGCTTAAAGTACCTGGCTTGCTATTGGCAGGTGGCCTGATCTTAATCTACATTGCCTATAAGCTAATGGTGGAGGAAAAAGACCACGACATTAAAGCACAGGACAGTATTTTGGCAGCCATCCGGACCATTATTATAGCGGATGCGGTTATGGGGCTTGATAATGTACTCGCTGTGGCAGGAGCAGCTCATGGAGACTTTTTGCTCGTTGTTCTTGGTTTATTGATTTCTGTTCCGATCGTCGTTTGGGGCAGTACATTGTTCTTAAAACTGATCGACAAATTTCCATTCATTATTACCATAGGGGCGGCTATTCTCGCCTGGACAGCCGCGAAGATGATCGTTGGTGAGCCGTTCCTGAAAGAATATTTCAGCAATCCGGTCATAAAGTACGGTTTTGAAATTATTATCATTGCAGCTGTGGTCCTCATCGGCTGGCTGAAGAAACGTTCGGCCAGCAGGAAAAAGGCAGAACCGGCGAATCAATCCGAGAGCGGTGTCTAAACGAAACGAAAAAAGCTGAAGCAGGCGTTGTTCTGCATCAGCTTTTTTTGCTGAATTCATTTAAAACACATCTTTTTTGGTAAACACGGCAAAGGAAACAACGAGGCCTCCGATTGCCCATACCAATAGGACGATCAGTGAAAAGCCGAGGGACATTCCTTCTATTGGTGTGGCCATTCCGCTAATGTAGTCGGTGAGGCTGAGATTAACCATAAACAAATATTTCGCACTTTCCCATGATGATACCATGTTGGAAAGAATCGCTCCGGCGATAAGTGCAGCCAGCATGATTCCCATGACAGCCGCTGTGCTCCTGAGCAGAACCGAAAGCATGAAGGTTAAGGTTCCGACGACAAGGCACACAAACCAAACTAAACCAAATTCCATAAGGATATACTGCCATTGGGGTATGAGGTGAACGTTATTCGTAACTAATTCCTCTCCGCTTGTGCTAAAGCCGGTGAGCAGCGGCATGCCCCATCCCCCATAACCGAACACCACGCCTGATATGGCATAGGATAACACCGCGGATGCCGTTACAATAAAGGAGACGGATAAGATCAGAGCTAAATATTTGCTTAATAATATTCGCCATCGCTTGACTGGCCGGGTAAGCAGCAGCTTGATGGTTCCGCCACTTGCTTCCGATGAAACGAGATCGGCAGCTACAACCATGACCAGAAGCGGAAGCAGCAAATCAATGGAGTTTTCAACAAACACCCTCATGAATGTTGGAGCACCGGGAGCTTGCGGATTAATATTGTGATCCAGATAGTATTGCTGCTGAGCCAAACGGATCTTCAGGTATTTTCTCCAGTCATCCTGCATCCTGCTCGAGCTTAGCCGATTTTGTGTATCCACAATTTCCTGTTGAAGCTGTGTTCTCCAATCCACGTTCCCCAGTTTTTCCCGTGTTGTTTTTACTTCCTGATACTGTGCGTACGTGAAGAGAGGCACAAGAGCCGCGATAATGAGGATGATAACGAACAAACGCTTTTTTCTGAAAAGCTTAAGCAACTCGTTATGGACAAGTTTATTCAATATGCTCGCCTCCTGTCAGTTCCAGGAAAAGATCTTCGAGGGCAGGCAGCTTAGTTCGCATCTCTTTCACTTCCACTCCTGCAGTGACGAGCATCCGATTCCATTTCCCGATTTGATTTTCATCATATAAGGTAATAAGATTTTCTTGCAACCGTGTGACATTCGTGACTTCCCTGAGCAGGGATTCTGCTTTTTCCAGCGGTTCAGCCTTCCAGACCACCCGTTCTTGTTCTGCCAGCAATGCATGAACCGAATCCACACGGATGATGCTTCCTTTTGAAATAATTGCAACACGGTCGCACATCAGCTGAATTTCACTAAGCAGATGGGAAGAAACCATGACACATAATTTTTCTTTTTCCGCGAGGAAGCGAATGAATTCTCTCATCTCGCGAATCCCGGCAGGGTCCAATCCGTTGGTTGGTTCATCAAGGATCAACAGTTTGGGGTTTCCCAGCAAGGCCTGGGCAATCCCCAGCCTTTGCCTCATGCCAAGGGAATAGGTGCCGACTCTGTCATGAATCCGGTTTCCCATATCCACAAGTTCAACTACTTCATGAAGCCGTTTCTGCGGAATGGAGGGATCCATCCGGGCAAAATGTTCAAGGTTTTCCCAGCCGGTCAAATAAGGATAAAGTTCCGGATTTTCTACGATGCAGCCCAAGTCTTTCATGGCATCGCCAAAATGGGTCTGAACGTTTTTGCCTCCGATCAGGACAGTGCCTGAAGAGGGCTTAATCAATCCGACGATCATACGGATGGTTGTCGTTTTCCCGGCTCCGTTGGGACCTAAAAATCCAAAAACTTCTCCAGGGTACAAGTCAAAGGAGATGCCTTTAATGATATCTTTTTTACCGATTGTCTTTCGCAAGTTTTTTACGGATAGAGCGGGTGATTGGCTCATTTTTGGTCCTCCTCGCTAAAACGGATGAGGGAAGCTGTGCGCTCTCCGATTAATTGATATCCTTGTTTGTTGGGGTGAAAATGATCACTGTACAAATAATCATTCACATTCAGTTCGAAAAGGTCAAAAGTAGGTACATAAATGATATTTGGCTGAGCAGCTGCGGCGTTGGCTGAATCATAATTCCACTTTCTGACGATGCTGGAGGTCGTTTTCGAATCCTGCATGTCACTGAAGGGATTATAAAGCCCAACATGATAGATAATACCGTTTTTGTTCAGCGAGCGGATTTCTTTATAAATAACTTTTAAGTTTGAAAGATAAACATCTTCTGTTTTATTGATATTTTTCGATTCCAGCTCTTCGAGCGCTTGTCCTCCGCGGAATAAATCATTGCCGCCAATGGTCAGCAGAATCACATCTGCATTTTTTATTTGTCGCTGAATTTGTGGCTGCTGGATTTGCTTAAGAAGCTGGACAGAGGTTTGTCCCTTTATGGCGGAATTGGTCAACTCGATTTCCTTTTTTGTTGTCTTTGCCAATTCTTCCTTGAGGTAACCAATGTATCCCTTGCCATCAGGATCTCCTGTTCCTCTTGTCAATGAGTCACCAATGGCCGCAATTTGCAGGGTTTTCCCTGATGAATTTTGCTTCTGTTGTTGAGCGGTATCCGGCTTCAGCGATTCTGCCTGCCGGTTTTTGTTATCCGCGAAAAATTGATCCTGAAGGACCCAGGCAAGACCCGCCAGCCAGACCAATGCGGATAAAATGGAAAGAGCTGTGACGAGAGATAGACCTTTTTTTCTCACAAGACCATCCTTTCATATCCTGATTAGTAAAAGCATAGCAGACAATGGAAAAATCTCTTACTATTTTGCATAGGAATTCCTTCATTTATTTCAAATGTTTTCAAATCTGACACATTAGGAATTTTGGTTTTTTATTGATATTTGCTGGTAAAGAAAGAGACAATATAGAAAAACGGTGGAAAGGCAACAAGGTGATCATAAATATGAAGAAAAAAATGAGAAGCATGGTGGCCGGTTTGATTATAATCGGCGGTTGTGCAATCTATATGTATATCAGCCTGATGCCGCCTCTTAAAATACAAACTAAAAGAACCTCAGCGGTTCAAACGTGGATGGACGCAGAAAATACGGGCCGCTTTCCTTTGAAAATAGAAGCTTTTTATATTAATAATAATGAAGTTCCACCCGAGGTCACTATGAAGATGAATACTTCTTGGGTTCCTGTTCGCGGGCAAAAGATTTTTGCAGGACAAAAAAAGAAAATACGTATTCTGCATGACTTTCCGGCTAAGCAAATCGTGATTGTTTATCAATATGCCGGCATTCCTTTCACCCGGACGTTCTTTGTAAAAGATGTCGCGCAATATAAAAAGAAGCTGTTTTTTAAAGAATTTATTTAATTTTTGTTGAGATACGATGAAAAAAGAAGGAATTTTGTAAAAAAACTCATGTGTTGAAGGTGAAGCAAGCAAAAAGCGTTAATATCAGACAAAAATGATTATTCTGAATATTTTAATTATGCTTAGAATACAGTATTATAAACGTAACAAACGAAGGGAGTAGATTCCAATGAAGAATGAAAGCGAAGCATGCTAAAGAAGCTTTAAGGAGCTTATGCATGTGGGTCTTCAGAGTAGTCTATTTAATAACACCTAATCTGTTAAAGGCGTGATTCCAATGAAAATTGTTAGCGAAGCATGTCAGAATCGTATCCAACATAAAACCAGCCCGTGAAAACTGGTTTTGCGATATGTGGACATGTGGGAAACCAGTGACGGGTACGCATTAATTCAGAGGACGTGGTTCCAATGACAACGGTAAGCGAAACATGCTAGAATCATGGCGCAAAGGAAAATAGTCCGTGAAAACTATTTTCGCATCATGTGGGCATGTGGGAATCCAAAGAAGGAAAATAAACTGAAAGATGCAAGTCTGCAAGTAATGCAAGGCATGTGTTTTAAGTAAAGAAAGGAAAATCAATAAGTGAATAGCAAGTACATTAAATGAGGCGCACGTTTATGTTCATTCACATAAACAGCGCCTTATTTTTGTTTCTTCCTATTCGTCATCATAACACGGAGATTTTCGGGGAACGCTATGAACATTATTTCACTTGTGTTTGAGGCATGAAGCGGCAGGGAATCTTAGCAGGGAAATGGAGGGGTGTGGATGAGTAAAGGTACTGAAAACGAAGCTTCAGAAACAACGAAGCCAAAGAAACCGGAGCGGCAATATTATTTTCCTGCTCAAATTGTAGAAAGTTTTATTACAAAGGGAAAGGAATCCCTGCAAACGACGTATATGGCCCAGTTCATTCTTTCGGTTCTGGCGGGAGCGTTCATCGCATTTGGAGCACTCGGTTCAGTACTGCTTACAATAGAAGTAGACAGCCAGGGGGTAATGAATCTGCTTGCAGGGGTCGGCTTTACCATCGGCTATGCCATGGTTTTTTTATCCGGCTCAATCCTTTTTACCGAAGTAAACATTCTCCTTCCCAGTTATATCATGCAAAGCAATTACTGGATCAGCAAAAAACTGCTCTATTTTTGGCTGATCTGTTACATAGGAAACTTCCTTGGTGCTTTATTTGTCGGCTTCCTGCTCAATTTTTCAGGATCGCTGCATGGGGAATTTTACGATCATCTGCTAACCTTTATGGAAAAGAAAATGGAATTTACGCATCGTGGCACATGGGGCTGGTTTCAGGTCCTTTTCTCAGGCATCCTCGCCAATTGGCTCATTGGAGCGGCCGCGGTTCTTGCTACTGCGGCAAGGGATGTTGTAGGGAAAATACTTGGTATTATGCTGCCTGTCATTATCTTTGAGGCCGGCAACTTTCAACACGCCGTAGCAAATATGGGTTATTTCAGTATATCTGTTCTTGAAGGCTTTGATATCAGCTGGTACAAATTTATCCTTTTAAATTTATTTCCGGCTACCATTGGGAATTTAGTCGGCGGCGCCATTCTCGTATCTCTGCTCTTGTCTTACGCTTATAAAGAACAAATTGATGAAGGGGTATTGAAGGAAGAGGAAGAGGCAATCGATGAAATCGAACATAAGGATAAAAAAGGTCAGCACTCATAATGTGATTATGTATGTTCAGCAGGTGAATGCGTGTTATTTTCGGATAAATAGGGTAAATAGTAATCACTAACAAGTATGAGGAGGCCCATCATGAGCTTAACAAAACAGCAAATCAACAAACTCGAACAATCATTGCTGAGGATGAAGAAACAGCTTGAGGAACAGCAGGAGTTAAGGGAGAGCCAGGAAAGCCTGCAGGAGTCTACAGGGGAAATCAGCTCAGTTGACAGCCACTTTGGTGATATGGGGAGTGAGTTATATGACCGCGAAATGGCAATGGCGCTTGATGAAAATCAAGAGGAAATTCTTGAAGACATTAACGAAGCGCTCCAGCGTATCGAAGAGGGTACCTATGGGAAATGCGTTGACACGGGAGAAGAAATACCTTACGAAAGATTAAAAGCTCTTCCTTATGCCAAACGGACTGTTGAAGCGCAGGCGGTAGCGGACAAGGAAGGAAAAATCAGTGACCAGTACGAAATTGAAGAACCCTCGTTTGTCCGTAATGGAGAAAAGAATCTTGAAGACAGCCGGATGAGAACGGTAGACGAAATTATGGACACACATGGAAATGCATCAAACAAAGGAGAGGACGCCTGAGCCGCTCCTTATTTTTTACCCAATAAAAAAGCAGCAGTCCCTCTAGCGGGGTTCTGCTGCTTTTTTGTTTTTGGCGTACTTCTTGCTGCTGGCATATTCCAGTATGGGTTTAAAATAAAAGATTAAATTAAACAAAATGTTTCCGAGCAGGATGCCGGCAAAAGCATCGAGAATAACGTGCTGTTTAACAAAAAGGGTGGAAAAAATGATCAGATATCCGATCAATGCCACTGAAGCAACAAAAACGGGTGTCTTTGTTTTACAATGGCGGGAGGCAATTACCATGAGGTAGCTGCTCAGCACATGAATGCTTGGAAAACAATTGTACGGTTCATCTGCCGAATAAATATAACGGATCATGGATGTGAAAATGCTGTTTCCATCCAGAGGAGGCCTTGGAACAGTGGTCTGAAAAAAGAAGTAAATAACATAACAAATGACCATTCCGGTGGTAAGGCTCAACAAAGTCTTATAGTAGAGAGACCGGTCATAAACAAAAAAGTAAAACAGCAAGCCAAAGATGAAAATATACCAAAAGACATAGGGAATAATAAATGCTTCAATAAAAGGGATCTGCTGGTCAAACGATGTGATAAGGCTCCTGGCTCCACGGTTTCCATTATTAAGCAACTCATAAAAAGAGTGCAAAAGCGGAATAGAGAGCATTAAGCACAAAGGAAAGAAATGCATTTTTAATTTACTCAAAGTCACTACTCCTTTAGCCGTGATAAAAAGTACTTACAATGTATTACCCTATTTTACCCGAATGAACACTATAAACCGAACACAGGTGATTACCACATTATACCATATTTTCAGTAATGCCGGCGTTTCCAAAAGAGAAATGGACATTCCAAAAACAGGATACGACCCACATGAGATCATGCGGGTTCTTGTTCATAATAGCGTAAAAATATGCCTATAGCACCCCTTTAAAGGAAGGTATTTTAGAAATGAATGCTAAAAGTCACTAAATGTTCCAATATATGATGGGACATTTTATAAACACTACTTTTTAAGGGGCGAAAAGACCTACTATAAAAGATGAGTAGAGCAAATGGCGGAAATCCCCCTCCATATTTTAACTAGTATTGGCAAAATTTGAGGAATTCTTTAGGTTTAATGTCACGAAAAATCGGGAATTATCTCTTTTTGTAATATTAATGTAATCTTCCTAAAACACGGATGTCATATTTTGTTGGTAGAATCTAAGTAAGTTAGCAAGAAGAAAATACCAACATTGGTAATACAGATTCTAGGGGGATACATGCTTTGAAAAAATTGGTAGCGGCAGCGGCACTAGTAGGAATGATGGCTTTCAATCCGATCGTAGGTAAAGCAGCGCTTGGCGATCACACATTAAAACAAGGTATGACCAGTAAAGACGTACAACAATTACAGACCGTCCTAAAGAAAAAAGGATACTTTACATATAAAAAGACAACGACTTACTATGGTACATATACGAAATCAGCAGTTAAAAAGTTTCAAAAAGCAAAACGGTTAAAAGCGGATGGCATTGCCGGCTCAAACACATTTAAAGCACTGGGCGTAAAAAAAGCAGTAAAGAAAAGTTCTTCAAGCAGCTCAGCAAGTGTAATAACTGTGGCAAAGAAATATAAGGGAGTTCCATACCGATGGGGCGGAACGACACCAAAAGGTTTTGACTGCAGCGGCTATATCAATTATGTGTTTGAAAAAGCCAAGAGAGTAGACTTGCCACGCACGGTTTCAGGTATTTATTTGAAAGGGACACGTGTAAGCAAGCCAAAAGCCGGCGATGTGGTGTTTTTCCATACGTACAAGAGCGGAGCATCCCATGCAGGAATTTATATTGGCAATAACGAGTTCATTCACAGCTCATCTTCGAAGGGTGTAAGTATTGCTTCTATGAAAAATCCATACTGGGCTCCTAAATATCTTGGAGCAAAGAAAATATAACAGGAAAACAGGCATATTAAATATGTCTGTTTTTTTATTTATTCTTTGTCATACTGTTTCACTTTTCTGAATACTATAGTATAATTTAAGATATATTGTAGGGCCTTAATGCAGTTTACCTTCCTGTGAAAGGAGTGTTAGGCATGTATTTAGGTGAAACTGTCAAAATTGATCGATTTGACGGAGAATATTTTGAGGTGAGCCAGCACTGGCTGATGGATATTGTGTGGAACAAATATCACATGCCGCTAAGGGACTTTTTGGCTTCCTATGACAGAAGAGACAGCGACTATATACTTTCACTTGCGAATCACAACACGCTGGAGTTTGAATTGAAATATGATGAAAACCACTTGTTTCTGTAAGTGGTTTTTTTTGTTTTTGCCCAGTGTCATCCTCTTTACCCGTTTCATATCATATGAAAGATGTGAGGCAAGGAGGAAGAAAAATGGCGAAAAAACCAGCGAAGAAAACGGCAAAAAAGACATCCAAGTATGATCAGGCGGTCAACAAGTATGCACATACAGTAAAAATGGTCACAAGCTCGACCTGTATTTCATGCAAGACGCAGTGTGCGAGAGGGCTGTCATATATCGAAAAAATGAGCCATCCGGGAGCAGTGGGCCATGGAGTCCCTTGCCATCTGACAAAAGGAAAAGGAACCAAATAAGATGGAATGGCATGGGTCCCGCTTCATACCATTATGAGCCAGTTTCCTCATGGGTGAAGCGGTGACTCTTTTTTATAAATGGATGATAATGGCAAAAAAAGGTGTTTACACAACCGGTAACAAGGGAAAAGTTCAGAATAGTGTGAAGTTCTTTGGCTCTGGCCCATAAAGTAATAGAAAACATACACTTATACCCGAAAAGTCAGGTGATAAAGATGAGCAGAGAGTGCAGAGAAAAACTGAGTTTAAATGGAATTTGGAAATGTGTGCAGGATGAAGATGACCAGCTGGAAGGAAATATTCGAAATAAGCCGGTTTACCATGCTGAAGAGTTAACATGGACAGACATTCTTGTTCCTGCTCATTGGCAGAAAGCGGGTTATGAAGATTTTCAGGGGGTGATGTGGTATAAGGCGACATTCCGGGCACCACCCAAAAAGTCCGATAAAATGTTTTATATTTGTTTTGACGCGGTAGATTATTATTCGGAAGTTTGGTTGAACGGTGTGTACTTGGGAACGCATGAAGGAGACTTTGATGCATTTGAATTCAATGTTTCCGATTTTCTCCATAATGGCGAGGAAAACATTCTGGTCGTTAAAGTGACCTCAGAATTGGATACGAGACCGGAGAGGAAAAAGATTGCCAAGGGCGGGCTTTATCATTGGGACTGTCTTCCAGTGAACCAGGAAGGGCTTACCGATTGCCCCGAGGTCCCTTCTTCTGTGAACGCTCACTATCCGAATCCACTCATCAACCCGGGCGGTATTTGGAAGGATGTTTATCTGGAGGAACGAGGCAAGGTACATATTGAGCATATCCAGATTACACCCTACTTGAAGGATGACTATAAGAAAGCCACCATCTACCTGGACGTTGAATTAAACAACAACAACAGCAAGGAAGCAAGGATTGATGTGGAGGTCTCCTTTTTGCCTCATAATTTCAGGGGGAAAATATACAGATGGAAACGGCAAAGTTATTTCCAGAGGCCGGGAACAAGCAGTTACTCCATGACCGACCAGCTGTCCCAGCCAAAATTGTGGTGGACATGGGAGCTTGGTTTTCCCCATCTTTATAAAGCTGTGATTGAGGTTTGGGCAAACGGGGTATTGGTTGATAAAAAGATTCAAATATTTGGGATTAAAGAAATAAAAATGGACGAAAATTGGATCTTTTATCTCAATGGAACGAGAGTTTTTATCAGAGGCAACAATTACTTGTCCGACCAGTTCCTTTCCCTGATGACCAAGGAATCCTACCAGCTCGATGTCCAGATGATGCTGGACGCCAATATGAACACCACCCGTTTGTTTGCGCATGCTGAACAGGAAGAGTTTTACCAGCTGTGCAATGAAAAGGGGATTATGGTGTTTCAGGACCTGCCCTTTCAGTGGGGCTATGAATCGACAGGTCTTTTTATAAAAAGAGCAGAGGATGTCGCCAGGCGTTTTATACGAATGCTGTATAACCATCCGTCCATCATTCTTTGGTCATGCCACAGTGAATCCCGCTATCATGATTACAATAAGCTGGATAATATGCTGCTGCGCGTGGTTAAGGAACTCGACAGCCTGCGCCCTGTAATAAAAAACTCAGTCCTTGTCTCTGAAGAAGATCTTCCACACTATTTTGAGACACTTGACGATTTTACAACTTATATAGGTACACATTTAAGTGTTCACTGGGTTGGATGGTACTGGGGGAAAATTGAGGACGCAGAATTCTATAATCCGATGTTTGTAACAGAATACGGCACTCAGTCCATTCCAAATGAAGATTCCTTAAAGAAATTTATGAATCAGGAGTCTCTCTGGCCGGTTAACTGGGAGATCTACCGCACATGGGGATTCCAGACGAACATTTACCAGACCATGATGGGATCTGTGATGACCCAGTCGCTTCAGGATCTTATCAACATCACCCAGGATTACCAGGTGCAGTTTTACAAGGAACATACGGAGGCATTAAGAAGGAAGAAATACAATCAGGTAGGCGGACTGCTTCAGTTTCACTTTGTAAATACCGGACCTTCCATTGACTGGTCCATTATCGACTATTACCGCCAGCCGAAGAAAGCATACTTTGCCATGGCAAAGGCTTTTGAACCGCTCCATCTGTCGTTCAACGGAGATATTACGGAAGGTGAACTTGGACGCACAGCCACGGTTATACCATGGATCATCAATGATTATAATGTAGCTTTTGAAAATTATGAAGTGACCTACAAAGTGTTCCTGGAAGATGGAACGCTGGTGGATCAGCAAAAATTTTCCGTTCCATTGATTGAGAAAGATTCCGTCCAGTCGTTTGAATCGTTAACCCTTCCAGTTGCGAAAGGGGAGACGGTTACCGTAACAGGCCAACTGAAGGACATGAACGGTACATTGATTATGGAAAATGACAAAGTGATCCGGTCGCTTCCATCTGAAGATGAGGTGCAGGATCCATTTAAATCACCCATACGTTTATAAAATGAGGAGGCAATTCTATGAAAAAGGGAATATTGCTGCTGTTTTGCCTTATATTTGCATTTTCGATGGCTGGCTGTTCCAACGACAAGCAGGGAGCGTCCGGATCGGAGAAAGGCGGGGAGGTGCAGCTTAAGATGTGGGCGCACCAGGGCCAGCCCAAGGAAGTCGACTTTTATAAAAAGAGGATTGACGAGTTTAACAAAGAACACAAAGGTAAAATTAATGTAAAGCTTGATATTATCCCAAGCGGTACAGGTCATGCGTATGAAGATAAAATCAATGCAGCTGCCACCTCCAATGGACTGCCGGATGTTCTCGATATGGATGGTCCCTTTGTCGGAAACTATGCAGCTACCGGTATTCTTTCACCAATCGATGATTATGTGGAGAAGAGTGACAAACAGGATTTTGCCAAATCCATCATCCAGCAAGGTACATATGACGGCAAGCTTTATGCACTTGGAGCGATGGAATCCTCCATTGTAGTTTTTTATAACAAAAAACTATTAAAAGAAGCGGGTATTCAGGCTCCTGAAACACTCGACAAAGCATGGACGTGGGACCAGTTCATGGAAGCCTCCAAAAAGCTGACAAAAGGTGATGTGCGCGGACTTACCATGCACATGGATCTTGGGGTCGGTGAGTGGCTTACGTACATGGGTTCTGTATTCGTATGGTCAAATGACGGGCTCTTGCTAAACAAGGACAGAACGAAAGCAGAAGGCTATTTAAACGGGCCGGAATCGGTAGAAGCGTTGAATTATGTGAAAGGTTTATTTAAATCAAAGGTTGTAAGTGTTTCCAACGGACCTGCAGATTTTGAAGAAGGAAAAGCCGCTATGATGATCGGCGGAGTATGGTTGATTCCTGGTTTTGAAGACTATAAAAATCTGGATTGGGGGATGACCTATTTCCCTTACAGCAAGAAGAAAGTGTCGCCTTCAGGCTCTTGGGCATTTGGTGTTTCCAGCCAATCTCAGCATCCAAAGGAAGCGGCGGAAGTTGTAAAATGGATGAGCAATAAGGATTCCGTCGTTGAAATCTCAAAGATTACCGGAATGCCCCCGGCGAGAGAATCCGCATTTAAGGAAATTAAAGAGTATGACAAACTTCCGAAAAAGGTAATCAAAGACCAGGTATTGAATACGGCAAAAGCCCGTCCGGCCACTCCAGCCTATCCAGTGCTGAGCGCCAAGTTTGCTGAAGCGTTCCAAGCAGCTGCGCTGGGACAGGATGTAAAGCCAGAACTGGATAAAGCAGCAAAGGACACTGACCGTGAGCTTCAGCGCTTTAAAAAATAAGAAGGGAAAGGAGTGATGATGTCACTCCTTTTCATATATTTTTACGCGGAAAGGAGAAAAGGATGGAACCAATTACCCAAAAAACAAACGTAAACAATCCGTTGCCCACAGTGAGCCCGAAGCAAAGAAAAAGAAAAAATTTGTTTACCAGCTATGGCTTTGTAGCTCCTGCCATAATCCTGCTCTTTGTATTTTTAATTCTTCCAGCTATTCTTGCGTTATATTTCAGCTTTACAAACTATTATCTTCTAACCCCGGAACAAACGAAATTTGTCGCATTTGAAAATTACAAGCGGCTTGCAGAGGATAGCCTCTTCCTGAAATCACTGGGCAATACAGCCATTTTCGTAGTGATTGTCGTTCCTGTACAAACGCTTGTTGCACTAGCCCTTGCGCTTTTGGTCAATCAAAAATTAATGGGTATAAAATTTTTCAGGATGGCCTTTTTTGCACCTGTTGTGACATCGATGGTTATCGTATCCATCCTCTGGACCTTTATTTATAATCCTGACAATGGCTTGGCAAACTCCATTTTAAATATTGTCGGTCTGGGGCCGTTTCAATTTCTGACGGATAAAGACCAGGCAATGTACTCTATTATTTTTATGAGTATCTGGCAGGGTGCTGGCTATCAAATGATGATTTTTCTTGCGGGACTTCAGGATATTCCGGATCATCAATATGAAGCAGCATCCATCGACGGAGCAAATGCATGGCAAAAGCTGATTCATATTACTATTCCGGGAATCCGCAATATTCTTGCCTTTATTGCCATCGTTACAATGATTGCGGCAACAAAACTTTTTATACAGCCATTCGTAATGACGCAGGGAGGGCCGCTTGATTCCACGAAAACGCTTGTTTATATGGTGTACGAAACCGGCTTTAAATTCCGGGATGTTGGTTATTCCTCCGCTATTGCCATTTTATTCTTTGTGATCGTATTGATTATTTCCATACTGCAGCGAAGGTTCATTAAAGAAAATACAGAATAGGAGGAGAATGTATGAAAAAGAATCGAATCATTGCACAAATCGGTTTGTATGTTGTTCTCATTTTGTTGGCCATTCTCTTTTTATTTCCTCTTGTTTGGATGGTGGTTTCGTCATTTAAAACCGAGCCGGAAATTTTTGCGGATTTGAAATCATTTAGAGCCTTTGTTCCTTATACATTCTCATTGGACAACTATACGGGGGTATTTGAACGAATTCCCTTCATCCGCTATTTGCTGACAAGTACGCTGTATGTATCCGTGATTGTTCTTCTCGGCTTGTTTGTGAACTCGCTTGCCGCTTACGCATTTGCCCGAATGCAGTTCAAGGGAAGAGATCTTTTGTTTTCAGCAGTGGTAGCTTTAATTATCATTCCGTTTGAAAGCATTTTGCTTCCGCTATATTTGATCATTGATGAGTTTGACTGGCTCAATACGTATCAGGCGCTCATTATTCCGTTCATTGCCAATGCATTTAATATTTTTATGTTCCGGCAATTCTTCTTGAACCTGCCGAAGGAGCTTGAGGAATCGGCAAGGATGGACGGAGCATCGACCCTGAGAATCTTTTTTCAGATTGTGATTCCGTTATCGAAACCCGTATTTATTACGGTGGCTCTGCTGACCTTCATTACCCACTGGGGAGACTTTATGTGGCCTTTGATTGCCACTACGGACGACAGTGTCAGACCGCTGCAGGTCGGGATGCAATTCTTTTTCCACCAGCCGCCTGTAAAGTATGGACATGTTATGGCAGCCCTCACGATGGCTACCATACCGCTGTTGATCATTTTTGTATTCTTCCAAAAGTATTATGTACAGGGAATTGCTTCTGCCGGTATGAAAAATTAATTCTGAATGGCTATGAAACATTCAACTTATAAAAAACGGGTATACCAGATGGCGGTATACCCGTTTTTTTTTATCCTTTGGTTCCCGAGGTGATGTTGGAGCCTTCAATAAAGTACCGTTGAAAAAAGAAGAAGATGAGAATCACAGGTAGCAGGACAAGTACCGATGCTGACATCAAATAATGCCATTGGGTCTGCACCGTACCCTTGAAAGTCTGCAGTCCGATTTGAAGTGTATATAGCTTCTCATCATTAATGTAGAGCAATGGTCCAAGGAAATCATTCCATGCGCCATTAAAAGAAAGAATGGCCACAGTAATGACCGCGGGCTTCATGAGCGGCATCGCAAGCTTCCACCAGATCTGAAAATGGTTTGCGCCGTCAATTTTGGCTGCTTCAATCATCTCATCAGGAATGGTCTTGAAAAACTGGCGCAGCAGAAAAATGAAAAATGCATTTCCGAAAAATGCGGGAACAATCAATGGTAAATACGTATTGATCCAGTGCAACTTTGAAAATAGCATATATTGGGGAATCATCATAACAAACCCCGGAATCAGCATGGTGGATAGAACAAGTGTAAACAGAAGATTCTTTCCTCTGAACCGGATTTTAGCAAAACCGTAAGCTACAAAAGAGTTCACTACGACGTTTCCAATCACTACACATACTGTAATAAAAATGGTATTGAGGGCCCACCGGGTGAAGGGGGCCGTTTGCCAGGCTTTCACATAATTGCTCCATTGAAAGGATTCCGGCATAAATGAGGGAGGATATTGGGCAATCTCTCCAGGAGTTTTCAAAGACGTAGAGATCATCCACCAAACGGGTGACAGGATAACGATACTGCCGAGAATCAGAAGAAAGAGAACAAAAGATTTCTTCATTTTTCTTCTAAATGACATGGTTTCATAGAACTTTGGTGTGTGCTGCCTCGTACTCATTTTTCATCCCCTCCGCCATAATGAACCCAGTGTTTTCCGAATTTCAGGTTGATGACTGTTAAAACCAGTACAATGACGAACAGGAACCATGCCATCGCTGAAGCATATCCCATGTCAAAGACTTCAAATGCTTTGTTCCACATATGCAAATTATAGAACAGGAGGGAATTCACAGGACCTCCATCCCCATTTTCCGTCATGACGTACGCTTCCTGAAAGATTTGGAATCCTCCAATCAGGCTTGTTACAATATCAAAAAAGATCACGGGTGTGATCATGGGAAGCGTAATATGGAAAAACTTTCGAAAAGCACTCGCTCCATCAATATCTGCTGCTTCGTACATGGCTTTTGAAACACCTTGGAGGCTGGCAAGATACAAGAGCATACCGCCGCCAACGCTCCACATCTTCATGACGATCAATGCAGGTTTTGTCCACTCGGGATCAAACAGCCATGCAGGGCCCTTGATGCCGAACCAGCTCAGTGCAGTGTTGACTAAACCTGTTGATGGGCTGAGAAGCTGCATCCATAGTAAATAAACAGCGACTCCCGATAGAACGGCAGGGAGATAATAAATAGTCCGGAACACTTTGATTCCGGGAATTTTTTGATTAAGAAGCACTGCCAAAAGGATAGCACCGGCCGTTGTCAATGGTACGGAAAAGGCTACGAAATATAAGGTGTTCCAAAGAGAGGTCCAAAACAATCCATCATTAAAAAACATATTATGATAATTTTGTGTTCCCACAAAATCCATTTTCGATGTGATATTGTAATTGGTAAAACTGACATACAAAGAAAAAAGAAGCGGCCCCAATGTTAGTGCCACAAACCCGATCAGCCATGGGGAAATAAATAAAAATCCTGATAATTCCTCACGTTTTCTTAAGGATTTTATCCTGTACTTTTTTACAGGTTCTGCAATGTCCTTTTGGGCAGCCTGTTTTCTTTTTTTTGCAGACTCATACGCTGTTTCCATCACAACATCCCGCCCTTCATTTAATTTTTTGCCAGCTGTTTGGCTGCGAATCCGCGTTTGGTTGAATAAACGGCCTGTCTTTGTGGCGACAGGCCGCTTCTTTTTCAAAAGTAAAAGAGTACCTTATTTCTTTAGTGATTGTTCTACCTTTGACTGTGCTTTTTTCAGCGCATTTTCCGGTTTTTCTTTTCCTAAAAGAACGGCATCAATTAACGGATTGATTTTGTTTTGATAATCAGGAGCATCTGCCGGAACCGGATTCATTGTCGTTACTTGTAAATTATCAACGGCCTCCTTATAAACCATTTTGTCGTTGCCGCTTAATTTAGAAAGGGCATCTTCAGAAGCTTTCTTGTTTGCTACATTGTCAAAATTTTTGGACGCCCAATAGGTTTGTGCTTGTTCTCCTGTCAAATATTTGATGAATTCAAAGGATTCTTTTGGATGTTTGGCTCCCTTCGGAATTTCAGCAACAAATCCGCCACCGTCGCTCCAATGCTTGGCATCTGCGGTTTTCGCAGGCATTGGCGCCACCCCGAAATCCATATCTTTTCCAAAATCCCTGATCTGTGTATAGAAGGTGGCAACGTCCACCCACATACCGACTTTTCCGGCAATGAAAGGATTGGATTGTTCGCTTCCGAATTCGGCTTTGAAGGCATTTACATTTTCCTGGCCGATCCGGTCATTCCAGCTCTTAAGCCACTTTAGTCCTTCCAATTTTTCAGGTGTGTTGATTTGTACCTCATTGTCTTTAGACAGGAATCCTTTTCCGTTGTCGGCATTCATGAGCCAGCTTGGAGGCCCGAATGATCCCCATAACGGATAAAAACCGATTCTCTCATACCGGTCACCGCTTTTTTTATCGAGCTTTTTGGCATAAGCTTCAAGCTCGTCCCATGTCTTCGGAGGTTTATTTGGATCAAGGCCGGCTTCTTTAAACGCCTTTTTGTTATAAAAAAGAAGTCGTGTATCAGTGTTGAATGGCACGGCGTACGGATCATTTTTATACAGGACGGTATCCCACAGTCGTGGATAAAAATTTCCTTTAAAAGAGTCATCTTTTATATATTCAGATAAATTGGTAGATTGATTGTTTTTTGCGCGGTGCTGTACGGAATTAATGTCGTTAATGATGACATCGGGAGGATTACCGGCAGAAATGGCCGCCAGGTTTTTTGTCCAGATATCACCAAATGGCAGGAATGTGTGTTTTACATAAATATCATCCTGTGATTTATTAAAATCATTAATGATTTTTTCAATAACAGGACGTCTTGTTTCGGACCCCCAGAATGTCCAAAAATTCAACGTGACTTTCCCTTTTTGAGCAGAACTGTCGCCGGAGCTTTCTTCTTGCGGCCCCCCCGCACTCCCCGAGCAGCCGGCAAGCATGCCCAGCAAAATCAAAACAGAGATAAATAAGACAGAAACCCTTTTCATGTAGTACCTCCTAGTAAATAAGTAACAGCTTCTATTCACAAAAAGCCGACCTTTTTAATTACCCAAATACTTTTGGACTGAAACCGATTTTCAACAATTTTTTTGAAAAAGTCTGTTTTTTTGATAAAAAGTTTGTTTATTTACTTGTTTTTATAGGGAAGAATGGAGAATTTGGGAAAATAGACGATTAAATACTGAGTTATTTTCATAACTTAATCATCAATTTTCCCAATACACACCCCTCTTTTGTACTGATACAATTAGATTAATACAAGATTCGACAAAAACTGGTATGCCATTTGTACCACAGAAATGGATGTGGACACATGAAAAAGAGAGTGCTGGTTTATCTCTATCCCCAATTCAGGGAAGTAGAAATTGTGGTGGCGTTATCTGCCCTCAGCCGACATTACGAAATTTTAAGTTTTTCATTGCCCCACGGGGGAATTACGAGTGAGTGCGGATTGCTTGTACATCCGACCATTAAATTGAAAAACATAAATCCTTTGGAATACGACCTGCTGCTGCTCCCTGGCGGAAGACAGGCAGCAAGCCAGTCAGATCCTCGCCTTATCAGGCTGATAAAGGGCTTCGACAGAGATGGAGTCCGTATTGCTGCTATTGGCTCAGGAGTGTTAATTGCCGGAAAAGCAGGGATACTGGAAAATAAAAGCTATTCAGCCCCTCATCTGGAGGAGGAAAACAGAAAAGTGAAGGAGTGGCTGACGGGGCGTGCCGTGAACCGGCAGGTAGTTGAAGACAAAAATATAATAACGGCAAAGAACAATGCATATATTGATTTTGGGCTGCTGATCGGGGACCGGCTGGGGTGCTTTTCCAGTATTGACGATTATAATCTGTATAAAGGCACATTGTAGAACGAAAGTCCATGGGATTCCGGATCCGCCCATGCTAAAATAAGGATTATCAAATAAAGGAGCTGTACATTGTGTCAACTCTTCTTATTACAATTTTGATTTCCGTTATTATTATTTTGTTTGTTCTTGTCGTATTTGTTTTGGCTATTTCAAGAGGATATGCGTATAAACACACAGTCGACAGCCTGGACGATAATCCCTATCTAGAAAAAAGAGAAAACTCGGGAGACGCCTGACCCGTCTGCCGCAAAGTGAGCACTGCTGAAGGATTCAGCGGTGTTTTTTTGTTGGAATATTTTTCACGATGAGTAGAAGGAATTGAAATTGGTACTGGAAAGTTTGCGGGCAAGAAGAGATAATAAATATGTGAGCGCATACACGATGTGTTTTTCTTTACAAAAAAGAAGGATAAAGGAGAAATTATGTTAAAAGTAATTAAACCTGCTTCACCCTTTGATTTCTCTAAAATGCTCCGAAGGGTGAAGAGTCATGGGAAAAATAACATTGTGAATGCTGATTTGGAGAGCCAGTCGTACAAACGGATGGTTCATGTTGGAAACCGGCCGGTATTACTTAATGTAAAGGCCAGCGGCAGCGTGGATGAGGCAGAACTTCTGATTGATCAGCCGGATGATCTGAACCAGGAGGAAAAGGCCAAACTGGATGTTATCGTCACACGCATGTTTTCAACGGACATTGATCTTAAGCAATTTTATACCCAATTTTCAGGACACAGGCAGATTGCGCCTCTTATCACGTCATTTTACGGCTTGCGTCTGGTGACGGATCCGGACCTGTTCGAATCGATGGTGAAAATCATCGTTGGACAACAGGTGAATCTCACGTTTGCCGGTGTTCTGATCGATCGTCTCATTGATCTTGCCGGTGAGCATCTGGAAGTGAGCGGTGAACCTTTCTCTATTTTTCCGGCGGTGGAGAAGATGGCAGCTCTTGATTATCAGGAGCTGAGAGAACTTCAGTTCAGCCAAAGAAAAGCAGAATATATTATTGATTTTGCCAGGATGATTGCAGACGGGAAACTAGATGTTGATGCCCTCTGGGGGATGAGCGATGAAGAGGTAATGGAAACGCTGTTGCCGATCAGGGGAGTTGGACGTTGGACCATTGAGTGCCTTCTCATATTTGCCATGGGGAGGACGGATGTGCTCCCGGCTGCCGATATTGGTTTAAGAAACGGAGTTCGTAATGCATGGGGGCTGGATTACCAGCCAACAGAAGAAGATGTCAGAAGACTCGCGGAGGACTGGCACCCGTGGAGTACGTATATTACCTATTATCTGTGGGAAAGCCTTGCGGCTGAGCCCGTTGTAAAAGATTTGCAGATTTAGATAGCTAGGAGGAAGGTATCGTGAACATTGCTTTTTTTCTTTTGCCGAAAGAACAGGTTGCTTTTTTGAAAACAAATTCAACCGTCCGTCAGGCGCTGGAAAAACTCGAACACCATCGATACACGGCAGTCCCGGTGCTTGACGATAAAGGAAGATATTCTGAAACTGTCACTGAGGGGGATCTTTTGTGGACGATCAAAAATACACCCGGACTGAACTTCGAAACAAGCCACCGGTTTTCCATATCGGGTATAAAAAAAGAGCGGTTGATCAAGTCGGTGTACATTAACGCTCAAATGGAAGATCTCCTGAGTTTGATAGCTACCCAGAATTTTGTTCCAGTGGTGGATGATAATGATGTATTCATCGGCATCGTCCGCCGCAGCGACATTATTGAATATTGCTCAAATCAGCTATTTGCGATAAAGGGGAGTTAACGAGTATGGAAACAGTCTCTGTACTGCCTGTGTTTCCAGAACTTTCCACCACGCGATATCAATTGAGAGAAATCAAAGTGAAGGATGCACAGGAGCTGCATGAAGTATATTCTGATTCCGAGGTAGTAAAGTACTGGGGAGCGATTCCGTTTGAATCCATCGAACAGACCGCTTCACTCATCCAGGATTTTCAGAACGGGTTCAGTTCTGGGGCAACCATCCGCTGGGGAATCGCCGAAAAAACAAGTGGAAGAGTAATTGGAACCTGCGGTTTTCACAATTGGGCAAAAAAGAAACGGCGAGCGGAAGTCGGATATGAAATACGGCGCAGTGAATGGCGGAAGGGTGTCATGTCGGAGGTATTAGGTGTCATATTGCCTTATGGCTTTCATACAATGGAGCTTAACCGTATTGGCGCGCTTATCCATCCTGATAATCTCGGTTCTGCTAAACTGGCAGAAAAATTAGGCTTTCAGGCGGAAGGGCAATTAAGGGACTATCAGTTCGTGGATGGGGAATTTCAGGATTTGGTGATGTACAGCTTGCTGAAAAAAGATACGAAATGGTGAGCCTTATTATTTACATCAAAAAAAGATGGCGGGAAAACGCCATCTTTTTTTGATGCTTTATGATTACAGCCAGATAATTGCAGCCAAAACGGCAGCAAGGATGAAACGGTAATAGGCAAATGGTGTCAGCTTTACTTTAGCAATCAAACGAATAAAGAACAGGATAGCAACAACCGCTACGATAAAGGCCGTAACAAATCCTGTAACAAAAAACGGGAGGTCGCTTGCGCTTAAGTAATCCCAGCTTTTATAGAGGTCGAGTCCGCTGGCCGCGATCATGATCGGCACCGCAAGAATAAACGTAAAATCAGCCGCCGTTCGATGGCTTAAGCCCATCAAAACACCACCGGAAATGGTAGCACCCGACCGTGAGAAGCCCGGCCACAATGCAAGACACTGAAACAAGCCGATGATAAAGGCCTGCTTATACGTAATCTGGTCAAGAGTAGCCGCTGTAATCTTCTTTTTTTTCTTTTCAGCATAAATCATCAGCAGTCCGCCGACAATCAAGCTGAATACAACCGTACTTGTTGAGAACAAATACTTTTTTACGGCATCGTGAACAAGAAGTCCGATCACAACTGCAGGCAGCATACCGCAAAAGATATGAATCAGATTCAAATGGCCCTTTTGCCCATCCTCAGATTCGATTTTGCCCACACCGAGAAGGCTCCACAGCCTTTTCCAGTAAAGGACTACAACAGCCAGAATGGAACCAAGCTGTATCACAATTTCAAACGTTTTTGCTTTATCTCCTGTAAATCCTAAAAAGTGCCCTGCGATAATTAAATGTCCAGTGGAAGAAACCGGAAGAAACTCTGTCAGTCCCTCAACCAGACCCATAATAATGGCAATCCAAAGAAACAATACATTCACCAGCCTGTTCTAAATTAATCAAACACTTACCTATTATAAAAGAAAACCGCTAAAAAACATATAAAGATTATGTGACAACGTAAGCTTAAAAAGCGGCCTAGCGGTCCGGCTCACGTTAAACTGTTCGATGGAGCATCAAAAAAAGAGGCGGCAAGCGGCCGCCTCTCTTAATTAAAGGTTTTTTCTGATTAATCAAGAACAGTAACTTTAACTGTTTTTCTTCCCCATTGGTTGGCAGTATCGTTGGAAGGATAGAATACGTCGATTCGGTTGCCATTGATCGCTCCGCCAGTGTCAGCAGCTGTTGCATAGCCATATCCTTCAACATACACTTTGGAATTTAAAGGAATAACATCAGGGTCAACGGCAATGACTTTTGCATTAGGGTTAGATTTAAGGTTTGTCCCATTCGCCGTTACACCGCTGCAGCCGTTGCAGCTTGCTGTGTAAGCCGTTGATTCCACAGAAATGGTTTTACCCTGCTTTTTCTGTGCAGGTGCTTTTGTTTCTTGTGCTTCAGCTTTTGGAGCAGGAGCAGTTGCAGTTTTCTGTGCCGGAGCAGCAGATTGAACCTCTGTTTTTACACGAACGCCATTATCGCTGTAGAGCGCCTTAATGGTTTGAGGTCCGGTGATTCCGTCAATACCGATTCCTTTAGCAGTCTGGAAAGCTTTAACCGCTCTTACGGTAACAGGTCCATAAATTCCATCAACCGTATAGTTGTAGAAACCTTGGTCCTTTAATTCGCTTTGCAATCCGGAAACAGCATAGCCTTTGCTGCCCTGTTGCAAAAGATTGGATTTATTTAAAGAAGATTGAAGCAGCGTTTCTGCTGTTTGTTTTCCTGTAATCCCATCTACTTTGAGTCCGTTTTTCTTTTGAAAATCTTTCACGGAAGCCGTTGTGATATCTCCATAGTAACCTGTTGTATCCGTATAATGGAAATATCCTTTATCTTTAAGCGATTGCTGTAATTGGTGTACGTCTTTATCCCACATGCCTTGTTTTAATGTATGGTCCCCTAACGCGGCTTCCCCTACTATTGGAGAACTCATGATTACTCCAGTGATCGCTCCTGTTGCAATTACTTTTTTTAACATATGTACCTCCTAAAGTACGAAAAGTTTTAGTTAAAAAGGATATGATTTCCTTGATAGCCACAATTGTCATTGTACAGGTAGAGTATGACAGGCAGGTTAGAGGAAGGTAACAAAACCGTTACATAATTATTTCAAGATAGTAGTAAATTCATCCAGTTTTGAGAGAATTATCGGCTGTTTGTCCTACCAATAGGGGATATTTTGGATATTTCAAGCTGTAATTCTTTATAATATTTAGAAAACTGGTAAACTTGTACTGTACCTATTTTTCTAAAAAGAAAGGTGGAAAATGATTATGGAATACCGTCGTCTTGGGAGTACTGGATTAAAAGTAAGCGAGATTTCTCTGGGAAGCTGGCTGACCACTGCGGGCTATGTAGCCCGGGAGAACGCAGAAGCCAGCATACATAAAGCATTTGACCTTGGAATTAATTTCTTTGATACCGCAAACGTATATATGCGCGGAGAAGCAGAAAAAGTCGTGGGAAGCGTTTTGAAAGGCTACCAGCGCGATTCATATGTTTTGGCTACAAAGGCATTCTGGCCAATGGGGGACGGCCCGAACGACCGGGGTCTTTCGAGAAAGCATGTGATTGAGCAGTGCAATGCCAGCCTCGAGCGGCTTGGATTGGATTATGTGGATATTTTTTATTGCCATCGCTATGACAAGGAAACTCCTCTGGAGGAAACGCTGCGGGCTATCGATGATTTGATCCGCCATGGCAAAGTGCTTTATGCCGGGGTGAGTGAGTGGACTGCAGAACAGATTTCAGAAGCGGTACACCTGGCGGATAAAAAATTGCTGGACCGTATTGTTGTCAGCCAGCCTCAATACAATATGTTTGAGCGTTATATTGAAAAAGAAGTTATTCCGGTGAGTGAAAAACACGGCATCGGCCAGGTGGTATGGTCGCCGCTTGCGCAGGGCGTTCTGACTGGAAAGTATAAAATCGGGGAAGAGGCGCCAAAAGGAAGCCGGGCCGCGGACGAGAACAGCAAGAAAATGATATCCGGCCATCTGACCGAAGAAAAACTTCAAAAGGTGGAGAAATTAAAAGGAGTGGCAGAGGAGAATGGAATTACTGTCGCTCAGCTTGCACTCTCTTGGATTCTTCGTCAGGACAATGTATCAAGTGCCATTGTGGGTGCAAGTTCACCGGATCAGCTGGAGGAAACCGTAAAGGCTTCAGGAGTCAAACTCTCTGCCGAATCACTTGAACACATAGAGGAAATCCTTCAAAATTAATAGGGGATTAATAGAAGATTATCATTAAAAAAACGGCGGGAAGTGGTCTCCCGCCGTTTTTTTGCTTTTAAATTTTTGGGGTTGGTCCATTATTGTCTTATCAAAGAATTTGGTTTTTCCTCTGTTCGGGAAAGCAGATTAAGCAAATGATCAAGTTCCTGGCTGCATTTCACAGTAACCTCTGCCGTCAAGCCATAGGTCTTTCCAAGACATAGCAAAACTTCCCGCTTTTTTTCAATCATTTGTAATAACATCTTTCATTCACGACTTTCATGAGGGATTTTGTCACAAAAACAAGTATGAAGGAAAACGCCTTTGAAGGAAAGAGCTTTGCTAAAAATAGTCAAAAAGTTACAAAATACCTTTTCTCTCACGTTAAATCCGTTTAAAGGGACGCAAAATAGTAAATGGATAGAAATAAAAGCTTTTATAGGAAAAGAGGCAACGTCATGGAAGAAAGGTTACATATTATTGTCATTCTTTTGGGTATTTCGGTGTTGGTGACGGCGCTGGCAAAAAAACTAAAAAGGCCATACCCTATTGCACTGGTTGTCGTAGGCGCTTTAATCGGTCTTATTCCCATTGAGAATTTGGAACCTATCAAAAATTTAACACAGGAAGGGGATATCTTCCAGTTTGTCATTATTTCTCTTCTCCTTCCCACGTTACTGGGAGAAGCTTCTTTGAAGTTGCCTTTTTCCCATCTGCTTGAAAATAAAGTGGCCA
The DNA here is from genome assembly GCF_001457035.1 of Fictibacillus enclensis. Lineage (GTDB taxonomy): Bacteria > Bacillota > Bacilli > Bacillales > Fictibacillaceae > Fictibacillus_C > Fictibacillus_C enclensis. Next base: position 202,675 of record NZ_KQ758617.1, read on the forward strand.
TTGTCCTTTTGGCCCTGGTAGGTACTCTGATTACATGTGTGCTCGTGGGATTTAGTTCTTATTTATGGCTCGGCCTTGGTCTGCAGGCGGCTTTTGTATTCGGTGCCTTGATGAGTGCTACAGACCCCGTTTCAGTTCTTAGTATCTTTAAATCCATGGGCGTTAACAGAAAACTTTCTATCATTGTAGAGGGTGAAAGTTTGTTTAATGATGGAATGGCTGTCCTTTTTATTTACGATTGCTTCTGCATATCTGCCTGCTTACCTGAAAATGGGAGCGACTGGAGGACTGTACGGCTTTGGTATTTTTATAAAAGTCGCTCTTGGCGGTATTGCGATTGGAGCGGTAATGGGTTATATCTTTTCCAAGCTCACCAGCTTTTACGATGACTATCCGCTGGAAATCCTGTTTTCGGTTCTCCTTTTCTATGGAAGCTATTTGCTTTCAGAGTTTTTTGGTTTTTCAGGTGTTATTGCTGTTGTTACCAGTGGACTCATATTAGGGAACTACGGAGCCAAAATTGGTATGAGCCCAATTACAAAGATGAATATCAACTCATTTTGGGACGTGACGTCACTTTTGGCCAATTCGATCGTTTTCTTGCTTGTCGGGCTTGAAATTGCAAATATAAATCTTAATGACAAATGGGAAATCATAGGAATTGGAATCCTGATTGTATTAGTTTCGAGAGCCGTGGTTGTTTATGGAATGTTAATCTTTGTTAAGGATATCCCTTCCAAATGGAAACATGTGGTCAATTGGGGAGGCCTGCGTGGGTCACTGTCTATTGCGCTTGCATTAAGTTTAACCCAGGATTTTAAAGGAAGAGATGAAATCATTGTTCTTTCCTTTTCCATTGTATTCTTTTCCCTTCTTGTTCAGGGCACAACAATCAGCTATTTAATCAAGGCTTTGGGTATCCGTAAGCAGGCTCCAGCTATTCAGAAAAATGAAGTTTTGTTTACAAGCTATCATCGCTCACGCCGGGCTCTGAAACATCTTTACCGCTTACAGGATGATGCTGTCATTACTCCTGTAACATTCAGAAAGATGAAGGAAAGCTATGAACAAACAATTAATGAAGCGAAAAATCAAATGGAAAAGCTCTTGCTCGATCATCCAGAGCTTGAGAAAGAACTGGAAGAAAAGGCGCTGGCAGAAGCATTGGCTGCCGAACATGAGGCAGTTGATATATTGGCCAGAAGACTTCTCATTTCAGAAGAACTGGCTGAAATAGAAAAAGATAAAATTCTGAACAGACTGGGAAAAAAGGATTTGGAATAAAACGGGCAAATGAATAAGCAAATCTAGTAAACTTCCATATACTATTACAGCTTTGAGCAAAGGCGGTGATAGAGTGGATATCTTAACTTTTTTGCTTCAGTATTTGAATCAGCACTCATTATTTTTAATTCCGGCATTGCTGGTCATTGACTTTGGATTGAGGCGCGCACCTTTTCTAAAAAGGGAATACGTGTTTTGGGTGTTCCTGGGGATTTCGGTGCTCCTCTCCTTCTGGAATTTTGGAGTAAACATACATTCGTTTGTAAATGGTGTCACCAATGCAGGGGTGGTCCATTCGACATTATCATTGATAAAAAAAATCAACCTTTAGAAAATGGGCAGAAGTGTCCATTGTTTTTTTGTTTTTGGCAAGAAAAAGCACAACATTGAATGGAACCTCCGGAATTTTGATATAATGGAGGATACTATGTTACGGAGGCTAACATGTTAAGTAAGCAAATCCCTAAAGACGTTGTGTTGAACCTTGGAAAAACGGTGTTGTTTCATTTTAGCAGTGAAGCGATCCAGGATGGCTATGCGCTTTATCAGAAAGGCGCTGTATATAATATAAATGTAAAAGAAGAAACGGTTGTGACCGGGCGTGTTTCGGAAGATGGGGAGCATGAGGTAAGCCTTAACCTTCACCGTTTTCTGGAGAGCAGCTGCAGATGCGGGCAACCGGAACCGTGTGCTCACATTATAGCTGTTTTCTTTCAGCTGTATGCTTCCTTTGGTCCTCCTTATCAACTGATACTGGAATGGAAAAGCCAGCGCGGTAAACCGAAGGACCAAGAGCAGAGCAGTTTGGACCGACCGCCTATGGTAACAGAAGTCCCTCATGTTTCTGAAAAACAAGCAAAAAAGCGGATCCAAAATGTGCTTTCGGTGGAAGAATGGAAAAGTGTGTTTGATCAGCGATTTGAAGACTTTGAACGAATTAAAATGCAGAATATGACCTTTAAAGAGCTGGAAAAGGGAGAAGGATATACATTTACGCATATTTATAGAGAATTCTATCCCGGTTTATTAAATTCTGCGACCTTTTTGGATGATGATATAGGTAAGCTGTATCGTTTCCATGCCCAGCTTGAAACATTTCTCAGACTGACGGAATATGAAAAACAATTTGGCATTCCTGATTATTTACACTCTCACTTCCACTTGAATCTCAAACAGCTGGTGGATGGCATGTTCAAGACGGCCATGGAGATGGATGCTCTGCGCCTGAGGAGTGAGCATCTCGATTTGATTGAAGAAAGTTTACGAGAATTCCAGAATATCTTTAAGCTCCCTTCCCGATACTTTGATACCATCTTTCGGGTATTTCAGGTTGGCTGGGCGACCATTTACCATGTGGAGAAATGGGCAGTGTCCTATGAAAAACAGCTGCTTGATGAGAAAGAAAAAGGCTCGCGGGCCCAATTCCTTGATATGGCGCTCGTTCATTTTGCCTTTCTGAGGGATGACCTGAAGGAGGCATTCAAGAGGATGGAGAGCACAGAGCAGTTTTCATCCCGCCATGCGTTAATTTGGCTTGAGCTTCTTTTCCATTGGGAAAAATGGGAAGCTCTTTTGAAATGGCTCCTTGCTCTGAAGCCTGAATTCTACCGGAAAACCAAAGATTATTACAAAGATGCTTCCGTACGGGAAGAATTTCATCAGTATATCGAGTTCTTTTGGAAGTATGCTCAGTATACAGGGGAGGAAAAAGAATATGAGGAGATGCTCGTTGATTGCCTTCCTGTCACCTTTTATGAATATAACGAGTTTTTGCATGTTCAGCAGGACTTCAAGCGGTGGGTGGAGCTTCAGCTGTTAATGGGCTATTCTCCCTCTCTGATCAATTCCGCAGATTTAAAAGATGTGGAGCAGCTGGAGATGGATGTCCTGTTGCCGATTTATCACCAATCCGTTGACCGGCTCATCCGCGAGAAAAACCGTAAATCTTACAAATTGGCCATTCGCTTTCTGAAAAAGCTGCAGTCCATTTATAAAAAATTGGATCGTTCATGGCAGTTTAATGAATATATTGAAAAGCTGTCTGCCCAATATGGACGGCTTCGTGCTTTTCAGGAAGAGCTGAGGAAAGGAAAATTCATTCATGATTGATGTGACCGCCATTGTCATTCATACAAAATGGCTGGATGAAAAAAGAATGATGTTCTGGTGTGAAAAGAAGGGAAGCCGGATTCATGTCGATGATTGGATGCCGCTGTTGTTCGCATGGCATCATGAATCCTACTACGGCACCTTTGTTGACCGGGATGATGAACAGAATATCTATGTTTCTGCTGAAGATGCCTTTCGCCTGTTCACCAATCACCCCCGATTTTTCCTGAAGAAGAGCAATTGGACGCAAGATGCTCAATCGATGATGGATGAAGCCGAATGGGTCCTTTCTTCATTGGAAGATAACGGGGTAAAGCCAAGTTTTACCGCTTGGAAGAAGGGGCTTTGGAAATGGGAAATCGAAGGCAGTTCAAGAGAGCTGTCAGATTGGGCCAATGCCGCCGTTGATGGGCTGGCGTTAACGGAACCGGAAAGGCTGGATGCGGATCCTGCCTTTTTTGACCGTTTCCCGTTTGAGCATCTTTTGGAAAAAAACGCTTTATACGAAAATCTTTCGGAAGAATCGTGGCTTGTCAAATTAGGATGGAAAAAGGATGAGAAACCGTTTGATTTGCTCTTTGAGCTGCAGGAACCTCCTGAAGATGACCGGTTTTGGAATTTACAGGTGATGCTGGAGGACAAAGAGAACGGTGAAGCCCATAAATGGAATGACGGCGAGCGACTTCCAAGAGAGAACTGGGCTGCCTACGAAGAACGGATCGGCGAGGATTTGGCGTTTGCGGGAACACTGGTGCCTTTTTTAAAAAAGAAGGATGGCTCCTTTAAACACAAACTGACCGAAAATGAAGCCTGGGATTTTTTAAATGAAAAAGGAGAATGGCTGGAAGAGGGAGGGTTTAAGATTCTCCTTCCGTCATGGTGGGAAGCACTAAAGGATCTCCAGCCTGACATTAAAGCCAAGGTGAAAAATTCGTCGGGCTATGCACCGTCCTTTTTGGGGCTGGATGCTATTGTTCAATTCGACTGGAAGGTATCGACCGGTGATATTGAATTAAGCGAAGATGAATTCATGGAGCTGGTTGACAGCAGACGTCGTCTGGTGAAAATCAAAGGCAAATGGTTTAAGCTGGATCCGGCTTTCATCCGTGAGGTCCGGCAAGTCATGAAAAGTTTCAACCGCAAGGGACTGCAGCTGAAGGATGTCCTTGAGCAGCATCTTCTTCAAAATCAAAAAAACGGCAGTCAGGAAGAGCCTTCCATGCTCCGGTATGTCAATATCGAGCTGAACAGTGATCTCTCCCGAATGGTGGAGCAGCTGTCTGAGGTAAGAGAAATTCCGATTCAGCCATTAGCTCCCGGGTTTAAAGGAAGTCTTCGTGACTATCAAAAAGTCGGCAGTTCCTGGCTGCAATTTTTAAGAAAGTTTGGCTTGGGTGGCTGTCTGGCTGACGACATGGGGCTTGGGAAAACCATTCAGACCATCGACTACCTGCTTCATACCCGAAAAGGGAAACGAAGCGGTAAGCTCCCGGTGCTTTTGATCTGTCCCACGTCTGTTATTGGAAACTGGCAAAAAGAGCTGCAGCATTTTTCACCGAGCCTGAACGTTTTTCTTCATTATGGTTCATCGCGGGTCAGGGGAGAACACTTCATGGAGGCGATCAGGGACGCGGATGTGGTTTTAACGTCCTATACGACAGCACAGCTTGATCAGGATGAATTTCAGCCTGTGATGTGGGATGCCATTATTCTGGATGAAGCCCAAAACATCAAAAACAGTTTTACCAAACAGTCCAGGAGTATCCGGCGTTTGTCCGGACGTCATAAAATTGCGCTTACCGGAACACCTGTGGAAAACCGCCTTCTGGAGCTTTGGGCAATCTTTGACTTCCTTAATCCCGGTTACCTTGGCAGTGAAACGGCATTTCGTAAGAGGTTCGTTATTCCTGTTGAACGGGAGCATGACAATGACCGGCTGAAGCAACTGCAAAGTCTCGTACAGCCCTTTCTGCTAAGAAGGACGAAGAAGGATCCCCACGCGTTGCTGAACCTGCCGGATAAACAGGAAATTAAAGAATACGTGCACCTTACAACTGAACAGGCAACTCTTTATGAACGGATTATTCAGGATACGTTTCAGCAGCTGGAGCAAGAGAAAGGAATGAAGAGAAGGGGATTGATTCTAGCCCTTCTTGGCAAACTGAAGCAAATTTGTGATCACCCGGTTCTCTATTTAAAAGAAGAGAAAAAAACAAGGCTTGAAGAACGATCAAGCAAATTCTCGAAACTGATGGAGCTTTTGGAGGCCATTAAGGAGAAGGATGAAGGCTGCCTGATCTTTACTCAATTTTTATTTATGGGAAATCTGATCAAGGATTACATCGAAAAGCGGTGGAATGAAGAGGTGCCTTTCCTGCATGGAGGGATTCCAAAAGCAAAACGCGATGAAATGATTGAACAATTTCAGGCCAAAAAGCATAACGTCTTCGTTCTTTCATTGAAAGCAGGCGGGACAGGGCTGAATCTTACAGAAGCCAACCATGTTATCCACTTTGACCGCTGGTGGAATCCGGCAGTGGAAAACCAGGCGACAGACCGAGCCCACCGGATCGGACAGAAAAAATTTGTGACGGTCCACAAAATGATTACGCTTGGAACGCTGGAAGAGCGCATTGATGAAATGCTTGAAAGCAAAAAAGAATTAAGCGAAAAAGTCATCACTAGCGAAAATTGGATCACTGAACTATCCACCCAGGAATTACGGGAACTTTTTGTATTGCGAAAAGAATGGGTGGAAAAAGAATAAAAAAAGAGGAGCTTACGCTGGTGTATGCTCCTCTTTTTTTAACTTCACGACGACGTTCTGCGGAATATCCTTCTGGCAAAGATCAAATAAAAAAGAAGAGGGAGAGGACATTGAATCAGCCCCCACAGGGACCAAAACCAATAGCGGTATCCCCGTTTTCTGCCATCAAGGAAGAGGAAGGTACTCTGGCACAGCAAAACGAAAATCAACAGGATGAGTAACCAAAGGGGCAGCCCATGAAACTCAGATGTCATTCCACTTCACCTTCCTTTTTACGAGGATAGAACAGGAACAATACGGCAGCCACTAAAATCGGAACCTGCAGCAGCAAGAAGAAAACCGGAAGGCGTATGAGCATGACCGCGACACAACATAAAATCACTGCGGCCGTCAGAGCGAAATAGAAAAGCTCCCTGATAAGCTGTTGGTGAATTCGCTTTTTTTCTTCAGCAACAAGCTGTTCAAAAAAGGCAAGGTCAGGTATTGGGGGATTTTCCCATTTTTCTAGTCTTGAAAGCTCCTCTGTGAGCTGGTGTTTAAGCTTCTCCTCGTTTTCTTTCATGGTCTTCCAACTCCTCTCTGATGAATTTCACCCCGTTGTGAACCCTTGATTTCGCAGTTCCTGCCGGAATCTTCAGCATTCTGCCAATTTCGTCATACGTGTACCCGTAATAGTGCTTCAGGATTAAGGGAATCCGGTTTTCTTCATTTAGTACGCATAAGGCATCTAGCAACTCCGACCACTCTTCGTTGCTGGCTGCTGCTTTCCATTTTAAGCTTCGGGCTTGCTTGATCTGCTCGTTGTATTTTTTCTCAGTCTTCTGTTTTCTGATCTGATCCATATACAGGTTAGAAGCAATAGAGATCAGCCAGGAAGAGAATTTGGCTTTTTCCTCGTACAGTTCGATTTTTTGTATGCATTTAAGCATGGTTTCCTGCACAAGATCCTCAGTCACCGACCGGTTCAGGGTGATTTTTAAAAGGTAGTGAAACAAGATCGAATAATTTTGCTGCAGCAAAAGAGAAAGAGCGTTCTGGTTCCCTTTTTTTGCTTGTTTAATCAAGTCCTTTTCCTCCATAAATGGCTCTTTCCTCCTTGCTCCTTTAGATTCATGAATCTAAAGATATGACGTGTATGGCACTCCATTCGTTCACCAGAGCCATAAAAAAATGTAGTTCCAACTGAATGTGCTAAAATAAGAATGGTTTGATTATTGAAAAAACAATCGCGAGGTACTAATCAGAGAGGAAGATTCTAATGTATTTGCCATCCTTTTCATTGATAGGAAAAACAGCGATGATTACAGGCGCCGGACGGGGAATCGGCAGGGCGCTGGCCATCGGTTTTGCGGAAGCCGGAGCAGATGTTATTTTGGTCTCCCGTACACAGAAGGACTTGGACGAAGTGGCAGGCGTCGTTCAGGAGATGGGGAGAAAAGCGTATACGTATGCGGTCGATGTCACACAAAAACTAGAAATACAGTCTTTGTACCATTCTCTGGATACAGACCGCATTCCTCTACATATTTTGGTTAATAATGCCGGTATGAATATCAGGAGCAAAGCACTCGATGTGACAGAGGAAGAATGGGATACCATTATCAATACAAATCTTCGATCTGCTTTTTATTTTTCTCAGGAAGCAGGAAAGCGGATGAAGGAAGCCGGATATGGCCGAATCCTGAATATTTCCTCGGTCGGGGGCCATGTGGCATTGCGCACCGGGGTGGTTTATGCCTCTACCAAAGCCGCACTCATTCAAATGACCAAAAACCTGGCACTTGAATGGGGAAGATTTGGAATCAACGTCAATGCAATCGGCCCCTGGTATTTCAAAACACCGCTGACCGAAAAGCTGCTTGCAGATGAAACCTACTTTAACGATATCCTGTCCCGCACTCCGCTCAACAGAGTCGGTGAGCTGCAGGAGCTGGTTGGGCCGGCTGTTTTTCTCGCTTCGGATGCAGGTTCCTACTGTACGGGGCAAACCTTGTTCGTCGATGGCGGTATGACCGTATACGGATTTTAGCAGACTGAGAATCTCGAAACCCTGAGTATTATGGGCTCAGGGTTTTTTTGCTTTCGAAGAAAAACAAGGAAACAATGTATAAAACATGAAGAAAGGTTAATAATGGTAGCAAATGCAACACATTTAATTGCTATTTTAGGAGGTCTTTTATCATGAGAAAGCAAGATTTAGTCGACGCAGTAAAAGCGGCTACAAGTATGAATAAAAAGGAATCAACACTTGCGGTGGAAGCTGTACTTGATGCCATCACCAATTCATTAAAGCAGGGAGAAAGTGTTCAGCTCATCGGGTTTGGAACCTTTGAAACTCGTAACCGAAACGCCCGAAAAGGACGTAATCCTCTGACAGGCGAAGAGATTATGATTGCTGCAAGCAGTGTGCCGGCGTTCAAGCCTGGAAAGTCATTAAAAGAAGCTGTAAAAGCAGTATAAAAGAACCCCCCATTCACGGGGGTTTTTTTCTTTTGTCATAAAAGAGCGATTTGTTCCTCATTTTGTCGGTCGATTCATGAAGGAAAACGCCTTCTTTGTATCTAATATAAAGAGAGATTAATGACAGAAAACGACAGACTGAAAGTTGAGGGTGTGGACTTTTATGATATTAACGGGTAATGAGCTTCTCCCAAAGCTTGGCGTATTTAAGAAGTTAATTGATGTACTCCCGGAGTTCATCTGTTTGAAAAACGAGGAAGGCGAATGGCTTGTAGCCAATGAATTCGCGTTGCAAGTGTGCGGTGTCGACCGGAGTTCATATAAAGGACTGCGAGCTGAGGAGCTCTCGTGCTTCCTTACGCCTGATACCATCCGGCGCTGCCATGAAACGGACCAAAAAGCATGGGAAACGGGCCGGCCGATTAAAATCCAGGAGGAAGTGCTGCAAAAGGATGGTTCCTACATTATTCTTGAATTGATTAAACAAGCAACATTTGATGATGAGGGCAATCCTCTGTACCTGTTTGTAACTGGGCGTGACATCACTCAGCACAAAGCGAAGGAAGAGGAGCTCAGTGTGGCCCTTGAACTATTAGAATCGGTTCTTAAAGGAACGACCGATGCGATATTAATTGTGGATACAAAGGAAAATCCAATTAAAGTTAACCATTCATTTGAAAAATTATTTGGCTGGAAAGAAGACGATCTGATTTCCGGAAGAGTGGATACTGATGTGATTATCCCTTCTGAATATAAACCAGAATCAAAAAGTATCATGAGCCTGCTGGCGGAAGGAAGTACTGTGCCTTCCTTTGAAACCCAGCGGGTATGCAAAGAAGGGACAAAGATCGATGTTTCGATTTCTTTCTCGGCCATTCGAAATATGCAGGGGCAAGTGATTGGCTTTTGTTTGATTTACCGGGATATCACGCCTCAAAAAAAAGCGGAGCGGGCTCTGCGGGAAAGTGAAGCCAAGTACCGGGTAATTGCTGAGCATTCCAAAGATCTGATCGCTGTGGCTGATTCTTCGGGAAAACTTCTGTACTGCTCACCTTCACATGAAGGATTGCTCGGCTTGACCAATGGTATCGATGAACTGAATGAGGTCCTTTTTTCAAGAATTCATCAGGACGATTGGGAATTCTTGCGTGCCACGTTTGCCAAGGCAAGAAGCCAGAAGAAACCCTTCACGTTCGAGTTCCGGCTAAAAATAAGCAGCGGGGATTGGGTGGTCATGGAAACCAATGCCGTCCCGGTCTTGAACGAATGGGATGAGATAGAGAGCTTTGTAACCATTGCACGGGATATAACAGCAACCAAAGAAACCGAAGAGCTTATAAGGAAGTCTGAGAAGCTGTCTGTTCTCGGTGAGCTCGCGGCAGGAGTCGCCCATGAAATACGCAATCCCCTGACATCTCTTATCGGCTTTGCACAGCTGCTGAAGGAATCAGATGAAGAAATGAAAGACAAGTATATCGGAATCATGCTGACCGAATTAAAACGAATCAATGATATTGTCGGTGAGCTGATGCTCGTGGCGAAGCCCCAGGCCGTTCATTTTGAAAACAGTTCACTCAAAGATATGCTCGAGAGCGTGGTACGGCTCCTGGATACGCAGGCCATTATAAAAAATGTCCAAATCCAACTGAACACATTCGGGGATATCCCACCGGTTTATTGTGTGGAAAACCAATTGAAGCAGCTTTTTATCAACCTGTTGAAAAATTCAATTGAATCCATGGACAAGGGAGGGCTGATCAGGCTGACTCTAATAAAAGCCAAAGGAAATGTGATGGTCGAAATTGAGGACCAGGGTTCCGGTATCCCTAAAGACCGGCTTGAAAAACTGGGTGAACCCTTTTATACGACAAAGGAAAAAGGAACAGGCCTTGGGTTAATGGTCTGCTATAAAATCGTTAAAGAGCATTTTGGTCAAATCCAATTTGAGAGTGAAGAAGGAAAAGGGACGAAGGTTCAGGTGAAATTGCCCATTTACCCCCTTTCCGTCGTTTAAAAGAGGCTAAAGGGGACATAATGGTTGTTAAAAAGGCAGGAACCTGTATGTCTCCTTATCGTATTTTTTTCGTTTACCGCATTCATGATTTAAATTACCTTCATGTACATGGAATGGAAATGGCCACGAAGAAGCTGTTTACAGTTCTCTTATATTCGCCAAACGATGCCATTGATCTAACCGTTCAGACCAGCCACTTGCCAGCAGAGCTCCTGAGCGTTTTGGAGGAAGAAAAGGCCAGGATTGATCAGGGATATTATGATCTGGCACAGTGGGAGTACCAATCGTACAATGAACAACTTCATTAGAAGTTCCAGCCGGAAGTGGAAACCAAAAGCGTCTTGTTAATAAGGCACTTTTGGTTTTTTGTGCCCCATTTCTCTTGAGTGGATTTTTCATTTATAATGGCTTTGCTCACGGGGGATAAACGCCGTTATCTTTAAACGTGGCAATCATTTAGAGCGCCTGCCTTTCAATCGTTTTGTTTAAAGCGTGTTCTATAGCAGTCAGTTCGACCGGAATGATCGCTTCAATATCTTCATACCTTTGAAAGTTGTTTCCTTTTAAATCAGGAAGAATATCCTGCCGAATGAAGTTACTGTCCACCATGGAAAAAAAGTAACCCACGTAGTAAGGCGTTAAACTCTCTTCATGACTTAAATAATGGAAATCACTTGACTGTTTGAACTGCTCAATAACAGAGTTGAAACTTTTGCACGGTTTGCCTTTACTCTTAAACCATTTCATCTTTATCACCCGGATTTCTTGTTTCATTCTTTTTATTTTCAGACCAAGGTTATCCAAAAAAGACCCCTTCCGAGGCGGAAGGGGTCTTTAAACTTATCTTCTTCTTTTTACAAACAGGTAAATGAGAATGACAATGAGTATTAGAATGATTAGAGTTTTCACGAATGAGATCCTTTCATGAGTAATTTTTACTCTATCTTTACCCAACTCATCCTCTCTTTAACCTTTAAAATAAAACCTTGCCCGGATTCATGATGTTGTTTGGATCAAACTGCTGCTTGATCATTTTCATCAGCGGTAAAGTGTCACTATGCTCCTGCTGTAAGTATTTCATTTTTCCGATACCTATTCCATGTTCTCCGGAACAGCTTCCTTTTTTGGAAAGTGCATATTCTACAATTCTTTCGTTGATCCGGTTCGCTTTATTTGTTTCTTCCTGGCTATTTTTATCAAACATGAGAATGGAATGGAAATTGCCATCTCCTACATGGCCGAGCACTCCGCCAGGGAGGCCCTCACTTTCAATCAGTTCACGTGCATAAATGACTGCGCCGGTTAATTCCGAAAGCGGCACCACCACATCCGTCAGCATCATTTCCCTTCCGGAAAAGCCATGCTTGAATGCATAAGCCAGGTGATGGCGAGCTTCCCAAAGCTTTGCTTTTTTGATGGAATCAGTTTCGAAAATCAGTTCTTCTGAACCATTGGCCGAGAGCAATTCTTCTGCAAAGGCTACATCCTGGGCAATTCCGCCTTCATTGCCATGAAACTCAAGAAACAGGGTGGGTTTCTCCGGATAGGAAGTATCGCTGTGCATGTTCACCTGACGGATGGAGGGCTCATCCACAAGCTCTACACGTGCCAGAGAATTCCCGGAAGACAAAAGGGAGACCGCTCCGTCAACTGCTTCTTTCACGCTAGGGAAAACGGCCCTGCCTGCCACGGTTGTTTCCGGAATGCCGTATACCTTTAGTGTGAGCTCTGTAAATACGCCAAGGGTTCCTTCCGATCCCACAAACAAGCCTGTGAGATGATAGCCCGATGAAGATTTTGCCGCCAAACCTCCTGTATGAATGATGGAGCCGTCGGCAAGAACCACTTCGAGATCTCTGACCTGTGGACGCATGATGCCGTAGCGGACGCTTGTTGTGCCGCTTGCATTCGTGGCGGCCATTCCGCCCAGGGTAGCATCCGCTCCCGGATCTACCGGAAAGAACAGTCCGTATTTTTTTAAAGCCTGATTCAGCTGTGTTCTGGTTACTCCCGGCTGTACTTTAACCAGAAAATCTTCGGGCCTGACCTCCACTACCTGGTTCATATTTTGAAAGTTAATGGAGATGCCGCCTTGAAGTGGGATGCAATGACCTTCAAGGCTCGATCCCACGCCAAACGGAACAACAGGAATTCTATGTTCATTGGCGAATTTTACTATAGAAGAAACTTCTTCGGCTGAGTTTGGAAACACCACGACTTCCGGAAGCACGGGAGAATGATGAGATTCGTCTTTGCTGTGCTGGCGAAGAATGGTTTCATTGCTTGTGGCTCTTTTTTCATCCGTTAGTTTTCTCATTTCTATAAGTAAATCCTCATGTGTTGCCTGCATGTAAAAATCCTCCCTTAGGTGTATGTTGATTATTCTCTTCTTAGGGTAATTTATAGATGAAAAGCGAAAATCCTTTTTATTCTGTTAAAAAAACAAAAATCAGCCAACACTATTAGGTGAGGTGATGACATGAAAAAATGGCTGTTGATACTCAGCTTTACATTGCTTTTGGGCGGATGCGGAACAACAGAAAAAAATGAAGCGGACAAGGGGGAGCCAGTCATGGGAGACGGGAATAAACAGGAGCAGCACCAGGACAAGCCCGGCAGAGACCACAGCGGGGGAATCGTTGCGGGAGCTATTGAACCAAAGCTTTCGGTTATGGAGCAAAACACTGGCAGCACGCTCTTGCGTTATGAACTAAAAAACCAGACTGAACAAATAAAAACCTTTGAATTTACAAGCGGCAAAAAGTTTGATTACATCGTCAAAGATGAAAGCGGGAAAAAGGTATATCAATATTCACACGATCACATGTTTACCCAGTCTCTTTCCAAGATCACCCTGAAACAAGGTGAAACGTTCACGCAGGACATTATGGTAAAAAACTTGCCAGCGGGCACTTATACGATCGAGATATGGCTTACGGCGAAAAACGAAGAAAACGATTATCGGCAGAAAAAAACATTTGAAATACAGTGAGAATCCGCTCTTATGGAGCGGGTTTTTTTATGCAGCAAGGGGAAATGCAGATTGTTTGATTTTTTATTTATTACGGAGTACACTCATAAAAATAATCAAAATTAAACGTACTTTAAATAAGCAAATATAAATTTTTTTGAGCAAAGGACTTGAAAGTCAAAGAAGGTCAAAGTATAATATGGACATAAGGTCAAAGATAGTCAAAGTCAAACAACGACCTAACATTCTGAAGGAGGACATGCTTTATGAAATGTGAACAGTGTAAAGTGAATCCTGCGACAATTCAAATGAACGTTTCTTTTAATCAACATAAACAACAGTTAACACTATGTGCAGATTGCTATCATAAAATTACTCAGTCTATGAATACAACAGGAGGTATGAATCCGATGAACCAATTTTCATCCTTCGATGATTTCTTTAAACAAATGATGAATAACGGCATGAACTCAGGGTTTTCAGGCCAGCAACAATCCCAGCAGGCTCAGCAGCAAGGTGGCGGAAGAGGCAGGGGCGGAGGCTTCCTTGACCAATTCGGCCGCAACATCAGCCAGGCCGCAAAAACCGGTCTTATTGACCCTGTGATCGGCCGTGAGGAAGAAATAAACCGTGTGATTGAAATTTTGAATCGAAGAAACAAAAACAATCCGGTTCTTATTGGGGAACCAGGGGTTGGTAAAACAGCCATTGCTGAAGGATTGGCATTGAAAATTGCCGAAGGTACAGTACCGTCCAAACTTCTTTCCAAGGAAGTCTACTTGCTTGATGTAGCTTCTCTTGTAGCAGATACAGGTATTCGCGGACAATTTGAAGAGAGAATGAAGCAGTTGATTGCTGAGCTGCAAAAGCGTAAAAACATCATTTTGTTCATTGACGAGATCCACCAAATCGTCGGTGCAGGATCCGCCGAGGGATCAATGGATGCCGGCAACATTTTAAAACCGGCACTTGCCCGCGGTGAACTTCAACTGGTGGGTGCAACGACACTGAAAGAGTATCGCAAAATCGAAAAAGACGCGGCATTGGAGCGCCGATTCCAGCCGGTTATCGTTAACGAGCCAACTCCTGAAAAGGCATTTGAAATTCTTAAGGGACTTGCTTCCAAATATGAGCAGTACCATGAAGTGACGTTTTCAGAAGATGTTTTAAAAGCGTGTGTAACCTTGTCTCACCGCTATATCCAGGACCGTTTCCTTCCGGATAAAGCGATCGATCTTATGGACGAAGCCGGTTCCAAAATCAACTTGCTTCATTCAGGCAATGATACTTCTTCCATTGAAGAGCGTTTAGAAGAAATTTCAAAAGAAAAAGAACAGGCAGCAATGAATGAAAACTATGAGCTTGCTGCAAAACTTCGCCAGGAAGAGCTTCAATTGGAGGCAAAATTGAACGAGAACGAAGGCAAAGAAAAAGCAGCCGTTACCCTTGAAGACATTCAATCCATCGTAGAGCAGAAAACAGGTATTCCAGTTAAAAAGCTTCAGGAAGACGAACAGGCGAAAATGAAGGACTTGGCGAAAAACCTTTCCCAAAAAGTCATCGGACAGCAAGAAGCGGTTGAAAAAGTATCGAAAGCCATCCGCAGAAGCCGTGCGGGTCTGAAAGCGAAGAACCGTCCAATCGGATCCTTCTTGTTTGTCGGTCCGACAGGGGTAGGTAAAACCGAATTGACCAAGTCACTCGCAGAAGAATTGTTTGGTGATAAGGAAGCCATGATTCGTCTGGACATGAGTGAATACATGGAGAAACATGCCGTGTCCAAGCTTATCGGTTCACCTCCTGGATATGTCGGCCATGATGAAGCCGGACAATTGACTGAAATGGTCCGCCGCAAGCCTTACAGTATTATTTTGTTGGATGAAATTGAAAAGGCGCATCCGGATGTACAGCATATGTTCCTGCAAATCCTTGAGGATGGCCGCTTAACCGACAGCCAGGGCCGTACTGTATCCTTTAAAGATACAGTCATCATCATGACGAGCAATGCCGGCAGTGGTGTAAAGCAAACCAAAAAGTTAGGATTTACCAACGAAATCGCGGAAGTACAAAAAGAAACCAATATTCTTGATGCCATCGGTTCCTACTTCAAACCGGAATTCCTGAACCGGTTTGACAGCATTGTACAGTTCCAGTCTCTAAAGGAAGATGACCTTGTACAAATTGTTGAACTGATGCTTGCCGATCTGAAAGAAAACCTTGTAGATCAGGGAATCACGATCGAGTTTACCGATGAAGCGAAGAAGAAAATTGCTGAATTGGGCTACCATCCTGCATTCGGTGCAAGACCGTTACGCAGAGTAATCCAGGAAAAAGTAGAAGATGCCGTAGCAGATGTATTACTGGATCAGGAAGAAAACAAAGCGTTAAAAGTGGATGTTCGTGAAAATGAATTAGTCGTAGAATAAAAAAGAGCCATGCGTACAGACGCATGGCTTTTTTGTATAATTATGTGGGTAGACTTAATCGTTGTCCTTGGAGCGAATAATGGTCAGCACTAGCATGGAAAAACCAATCATCAACGACATTGCTTCGAATACTGTCATACCATTCCCTCCCCATGATTGTTGGGCTAGAACGTTTTATTCGAATGAGCCGCAGTCCCTGTCTTATATATTCCTATTTTATCCCGATTGCCAATATATAACAAGAATCGTTATAACTATTTCAAAACTTTCCCAATAGTTCGATGGTACCGATTTACCAACCAAGAAATCAGTAAATTCAGATAAATTAAAGATTTGATATGATTTCGGGACTTTTTTACCATTACCGATTTCTGGCTAATTCTGCTGCGATACGACTGGCGGGAATTCTGGATGTCCGTTTGTTACAATAGAGCGGGGAGGAATGCCTATGCTGAAATATAAGCTGAACGTACTGGATGTTTTTGAGGTAAAGGAGCATTATATTGAAGGAACGAAGGAAGTGCACATTGACACAGTGATTCTGAATGAAGATGGAAGCGATTTTTACCGGGGAACCACAGCTGTCAGGTTTAACACGCATGGCATTTACCCGCAATTGGACACCTTAAAAGGAATTTTTGAAGATAAAAACAGTTTTATGGATTTTGTCAGTTATTTGCGCCGCTACATTAAACAGCAGGTGCGGTATTTGTAGGAAGGAGTAACAGCGTGAAGTATGTATGGTATGCAAGCTATGGATCAAACATGAATAAAGACAGGTTTTCCTGTTACATAGAAGGAACGCAGGCTGAAGGAAGCTCAGAACCGGAAAGAGGGTGCAGGAACTGCAATCCTCCACTGGAAGATCGTTCGGTTGAAATGGAATATCCGCTTTATTTTTCAAAGCAGGAAAGCAAATGGGGAGCAGGAGGGGTGGCCTTTATCGGGCATCAGCCTGCTGCTTCTTCAAAAACCATCGGCCGAATGTACTTAGTCACCGAGGAGCAGTTTATGGATGTTGCTTCACAGGAGAATGGAATTGACGGGCTAGAGTTCGATTTTGAAAAGATTAAAGAAGCCCGTTTTCTTCCTTTGACAGAGGGCTGGTATGGCACCATTGTTTATCTTGGAGATTGTGATGGCTACCCGATTTTCTCTTTTACCTCCAATCATAATATGGGGGAGGAAGAATACGTGGCTCCAGCTCCTGGGTATCTTCGTACCATTGCCAAAGGATTGAAGGCCATGGGAATGACCGATGATGACATACTGGATTACCTGGGGGAGAAAAACGGCCTTAAGAGCGTTAAAACGAGAGAGCAGATCAAGAAGGATTCGGGACTAGCGGAAAGGTCTTAGTTATATTGGTCTGTTATTGAATGTTAATGGTAAAATAGGCACCAAGACGCAAGTCTCTGGATGCTTACGAAATGGGGGAATAGGTGAGATAATGTAATCCCCTATACATATGAGATGCCTTGACCAGGGCATCTCTATTTTTTTGCCAATACCAATAAGCACTGTCCCAAATGAGGACAGTGCTTTCATTTTTGCTGATAAGGTGCTTCTAATGTTTTAATCATTTGCTTAGCAATCATTTCATGCCCTTTATCATTGGGATGAATGGCATCGTAAATCCATTCCTTTCTGTTTTCAGGTTTCAATACCTCACTGCTCGGGATGACAATCGATGGTTTATTGTTGGCTGTGGTTTCGTAGGCGATCAGATTCCAGTCATTCAATAACTTTCTCGTGGCAGGAAAAAAGGTCTCCTCTGAGTCCACCGCGTTGTACAATTCGTTGTAAACAAGGATGGCGTCAGGATTTTCTTTTCGAATGATGGAAAAGATCTCAACCAGATTATTCTGATAGGATGATTTAACATTGGCATAATCCTGCAGCGCTTTAACCGGACCTTCCTTTAATGCGAGTGTAACGAGATCATTGCCCCCAATATTGATCGTTATCAAATCTGCCGAATGAATCCGCTCCTTCATATCAGGGGTGGATAAAAATCTGAGCAGGTCTCCGCTTGTTGCCCCGGATATACCCTGGTTATCCAGAATCGCTTTCTTTCCGGTAAGCGAGGATATTTCATCGTTGGCTATTTTGATAAATCCACCTTCCGTCGATCCCCGTCCCTGTATGACTGAATCTCCCAGGGCAAGATGATGAATGGCCTTCCCGGGAAGATTTCTTAGGTGGCCGATATAGGAAACATTATGGGATTCAGGCTTATCGGCTGAGTCCTGTATAGCGGCATTTTGTGCTTTCAAACGGTCAATTTTAAATTGAGGATAATAATACCATCCTCCGACAGAGACAACTATCAAACCTAAAAGGATGAGCGCCAGCCATAGCCATTTCTTCATATGCTGCCTCCTTTCAAGGTCCCCATTTTAAACCATTTCTCCCTCTCCTATCAATATATTAGCATGAAAGAAACATATGAGAGCGGTCTCACACCGGATCAATAAAACAACATCCCGGCTCTTTTGTGCCGGGATGTTGTTGTTTTAAGGGTCGAGCCTTCTGAAGCGTGCTTCAAAGAGCAGGTAAACGCCGTAGGCAACGAGACCGAGAGCTACTATGGTCAGGAGAACCTGCCCATAGGGCTGTTTAACAAGCTCCGCAAGTGCCCCGTCCAGTCCTTTCGTTTCATCAGGGTCTGCCTGGACGGCTGCACGGATGAGAAAGATGCCCATAATGGCAAAGACGATTCCGTGGGCGGAAATTCCAAATTTGCCAATGTAACGTGCTGTTTTCCATTCTTTTTGATTCATTTCTTCGCGCTTCAGTTTGTTTAAATATTTTTCCTTATAGGCCTTATAAAAATTAAAGATTCCTACCCCGATCAGAATGGCGCCAAGGAGCCCAATGATGAACTGGCCAAAAGGCTGAGCAAGAACTTTGGCTGAAAGTGTCTGGTATTTCTCGCTGGAGGAACCACTGCTAGCTCTGAATATAATCTTGATGGCACTTCCGCATAAGCCGAAATAGACACCTGCAACAATGAGGTAGCTTATGCGTGCCATCCATCCTTTTGCATCCTTCCCTTTGTGCTCGGGATCAAAGATTGCCATGATGACTTCCCACAACGCATAGCCGGCAAGCCCGACAGCGAGCACTGCAAGCAGAATGGAGCCAAAAGGCTGCTTGGCGATCGTGTAAAGTGCACCAGAGGAAGTAGCGAGTTTCCCCTCCAAACCGAATGCAGTCATAACCGCAAGTACTCCAATGAGAATGTAAACGGCACCTTTCGACAGGTGGCCAAACCGGGCCATGCGAACAATCCATGGCTCGGCTTCTTCTTTGTATTCTTCAGCTTTTCTTTCAGCGTGCTCTTTGTGCTGTGACAAATCTTTATCCATATGGGTGCCCCTTTCAAAGGTTCTATGTACTTAGTACCCATTTTCTCCAATTCATCAAACTAGCAGACAGCTGTCCAAACCCATATTCCATAATTTGCATACCATAGAAAGAAACCTTATGCAATTTAATCTAAAGGGAGGGTTATATATGAAAGAACATTATTATGGGTTATGCTGTCAATATATGGGTCAGGATGTTGAAATCACCACCACCGATGGAAATCGATACGTAGGAACCATCCAAAATGTTGATGCGGAAAATGTGTATTTGCTTCCCCATCAGGATGATGGAACAGGAAGGTTCTTTCCGTTATTGGGTGCAGGGCTGATCGGTCTTGGACTCGGTACGATTGCCGGATTTGCACTCGCTCCGCGTCCGACAGTTGCCTTTGGCTACGGTTATGGGTACGGTGGTGTGGCTCCCTTTCCAGGCGCTTATGGAGGCGTACCGGGAGGATTTGGCGGCTACCCTGGTTATTATGGAGGCTACCCTGGTTATTATGGCGGCTTTCCGGGTGGCGGCTTTGGGGGCTTCTAATGCACGTATGAAAAACTCATCTGCAAAAACGATGAGTTTTCTTTTTTTTACTGAACAGAATAAAAGTTCTGGATACCGTACAGACTTGACATTATGGCGGAAAAACTGTACTATTTTTTCCATAATCGAAGATCATAACGCAATGACAGACCAATAGTATCTGAGCCTCTTTAGAATGAAGCGAACCGGGGATGGTGAAAGCCCGGTCAAATGTTCAGAGAAACGGAAGTCTCGAGCCATTAATTGACCAAAGCGGATGCAATAGTGATTGCATCAATTGGGGTGGAACCGCGTGAGTACAGCTCTCGTCCCTGGACAAACAGGATTTGTCTATGGGCGGGGGCTTTTTTGGTTTTCAAAAAGCAAATGCGAATAAAGGAGAGAATGACATGAGTGTGACAATGGAGCAAGTCGTCAACATGGCGAAACAGCGCGGATTTATTTTTCCGGGATCTGAAATCTACGGAGGACTTTCAAATACTTGGGATTATGGCCCGCTCGGTGTGGAGCTGAAAAACAATGTAAAAAAAGCCTGGTGGAAAAAGTTTGTTCAGGAGTCCCCTTACAATGTAGGTCTCGATGCTGCAATCCTGATGAATCCACAAACATGGGTGGCTTCAGGACACATTGGAAACTTCAATGACCCAATGATAGACTGTAAACAGTGTAAAGCACGCCACCGTGCGGACAAGCTCATTGAAGATGCGCTTTCCGAAAAAGGCATTGAAAAGATTGTGGATGGATTGTCATTTGATGAAATGGAAAAATTGATTGAAGAACATAACATTGCCTGTCCTGAATGCGGAGCACATGATTTTACTTCCATCCGCCAATTTAACCTGATGTTCAAGACATTCCAGGGGGTAACAGAGTCCAGTACGAACGAAATCTATCTTCGCCCTGAAACAGCGCAGGGGATCTTTGTAAACTTTAAAAACGTTCAGCGTACCATGAGGAAAAAGCTGCCGTTTGGTATTGCACAAGTAGGCAAAAGCTTCCGAAACGAAATCACGCCAGGAAACTTTACATTCCGTACTCGGGAATTTGAACAGATGGAACTTGAATTCTTCTGCAAACCGGGAGAGGAATTGAAATGGTTCGATTTCTGGAAGCAATACGCCCATGATTTCCTATTGAATCTTGGCATGAAGCAGGATAAGCTTCGCCTTCGTGATCATGAATCCGAAGAGCTTTCTCACTACAGCAACGCGACGACAGATTTTGAATATCAGTTCCCATTTGGATGGGGCGAGCTCTGGGGAATTGCTTCCCGCACCGACTTTGACTTGAAGCGCCACAGCGAACATTCCGGAGAAGATTTCAATTATATTGATCAGGAAACGAACGACCGCTATGTTCCGTATTGCATCGAACCATCGCTTGGAGCAGATCGTGTCACCCTTGCCTTCTTGATTGATGCTTATGAAGAGGAAGAGCTGGAAGGCGGAGACACACGAAATGTGCTTCATCTGCACCCTGCCCTTGCGCCGTTTAAAGCAGCGGTACTGCCACTTTCCAAAAAATTATCCGAGGAAGCGCGTGAAGTGTTCGCAGGTCTTGCCAAGGACTTTATGGTGGATTATGACGAAACCGGATCAATCGGAAAACGGTACCGCAGACAAGATGAAATCGGAACGCCGTTTTGTATCACGTATGATTTTGATTCGAAGGAAGACCAGCAAGTAACAGTTCGTGACCGTGATACAATGGAACAGGTGCGTATGCCGGTATCCGAATTGCGTGCGTTTCTCGAGCAAAAAATCAGCTTCTAATCACTTTACATTTTTTTCGCTCGTGGTAAGATGAAAATAACTTCATATTATAGCAACACTGGGGGAGCCTTCCTGGCTGAGACTGAACGCATTGTTCTAAACCCTTTGAACCTGATCTGGATGATGCCAGCGTAGGGAAGTGCCACTGCACAGCTTTGACAGCTGCTGCAGCTGATTTGAAAAAACAGTGAATCAGCCACTCTTTCTACGCAAAGAGTGGTTTTTTTGTATGGAAATGAGGAATGGAAATGTACCCATTGGAGTTCCATGTCATCACGGACGGCAAACAGAGCGAAGACCGTATTCTTTCAGTGTCATCCATCCTTGCCCCCCATGTGACAGCAATACATATCAGAGAAAACAGCCAGGCTGCAGGCGACATTTACAGTTTGTCCGAAAAGCTGAAGCAATGTGGGATACAAAACGAAGCCATTTATATGAATGACCGTGTGGATGTTGCGGTAGCTGCAGGACTCGGCGGCATTCATTTAAAGGAAAGCAGTCTTGCGCCAGATGTGGTCAGGCATCATTTTCCTTCTTTTAGAATCGGTCAGTCAGTCCATTCGAGGGATGGGGCGATCCAGGCGGAACAGAAGGGGGCGGACTATCTTTTCTTTGGTCATGTTTTTTCAACCGAAAGCAAAAAGGATAAAGAGCCAAGGGGACTTGATCAATTGCAGGAGGTGGCCGAAGCGGTCAGCATTCCGGTTCTCGCCATAGGAGGAATTTCTCCGGAGAGAGTTGGCGCCATTGTCAGCGCAGGAGCATCGGGCATTGCTGTCATGTCAGGAATCTGGAAGGCGGAAGATCCAGTTTCGATAGCCAAACAGTACAAAGCAGTTTTAATGAAAGAGAGTGATCAGGATGCGCAAACATTATGATGTCATCATCGTCGGCGGAGGGGTCATTGGCAGTTCGATCGCCTACTTTCTTCGCCGTCACACCCCTTACAACGTTCTTGTATTGGAACGAAACAAAATTGGAAGTGAAGCCTCTTCTGCGGCGGCCGGCATGCTCGGAGCCCAGGCGGAGATTCATGAAGCAGGCCCGCTGTATGAGATGGCCAGACAGAGCAGGCAGCTTTTTCCGGAACTAAGTTATGAACTTAAGGAAATCAGCGGTGTGGATATGGAATGGGTGGATAAAGGATTGTTTAAAACAGCCAAAGACAGCTGTGAGGCTGAAAGGCTGCAGGATTTGGCTGCCTTTCACAGGGCTAACGGACAGCCCGCCGAGTGGATGGACGTGGATGAACTTTGTAAAAAGGAACCAAACGCATCAGCGGAGCTGGCGGGCGCCCTGTTTTTGCCGAAGGACGGTCAGGTGAATGCTCCCAAGCTGACTCAGGCCTACGCCCAGGCCGCTGTAAAGCTGGGTGCCGATTTTATGGAGTATACAGAGGCTGTTGGCTTCGAATTTGCCCAACTGGGAACAGGCGTGCAAACCAGCGCAGGCACGTTTTATGGGGAAAAACTGGTGCTGGCTTCAGGCGTATGGACAGGGAGACTTGCTGCCCAGACAGGCCTTCATATGCCGGTCTTTCCCGTAAAAGGAGAATGTCTGTCACTGAATTTTATGGAGCCTGTCATTACCTCAAGCATCATTTCAAAAGACTGCTACCTTGTGCCGAAACAGGGAGGCAGACTGGTGATCGGCGCGACGATGCGTACGGGAACCTATGACCGGAAAGTAACCGCTGAAGCCGTCGGGCAATTGCTTGAGGGTGCGATAAAGGTGGTTCCCGGCATCCGTAATGGAGAATGGGAGAAGGCGTGGAGCGGCTTTCGTCCGCAAACACCGGACGGCCTGCCGTATATGGGGAAACATCCCAACCATTCCAACATTTATTTTGCAGCCGGGCATTTCAGAAACGGAATTCTTTTGAGCCCGATTACCGGGCAATGGATAACCGAGCTGGTTTGCGGAAGGAAAGAGGAGCAAAGTCTGAATGAGTTTGCTCCCGAACGGTTTGTACTTGAACAAATGAAAGGATGAGGGGACATGAAGCTGATCGTAAACGGAAACACAATGGAAGTTGCCCGGGTTCAGACGGTTGATGATTTAATCAAAGAGCTAAAGCTGGCTGGCAAGGGGGCGATCGTAGAGCTTAATGAAGAAATCTTGAACAAAAGCCAGCATGCCGAAACGGTATTGGCCAACGGAGATAAAGTAGAGATAGTCCATTTTGTAGGAGGAGGATGAGCATTATGCTTAAAATTGGAAACCATGAATTTTCTTCACGTCTTCTTTTGGGAACGGGAAAATTCCCGGATTTTGATGTTCAAAAAGAAGCGGTTAACGTATCAGGTACAGAGATTCTGACATTTGCAGTCAGGAGAATGAATATTTTTGATCCGGAACAGCCAAATTTTTTAGAAAAGCTGGATGCGTCGAAATATACTCTGCTTCCCAATACGGCGGGTGCCAAAACAGCAGAAGAAGCGGTCAGGATCGCAAAGCTGGCAAAAGCATCAGGTTTATGTGATATGATTAAGGTAGAAGTTATAGGAGATTTCAAGACCCTTCTGCCTGATCCGGTAGAAACGCTGAGAGCGTCGGAGATCTTGCTGAATGAAGGATTTACGGTTCTGCCTTATGCTTCTGATGATGTACTTCTTGCAAAGAAATTAGAGGACCTTGGCGTGCATGCCATTATGCCCGGAGCTTCACCCATTGGTTCGGGCCTTGGAATCATCAACCCCTTAAATATCAGCCTGATCGTCGAGCAGGCAACGATACCGGTTATTGTGGATGCCGGGATCGGATCGCCGGCAGATGCCGCGTTGGCGATGGAACTCGGCGCTGATGGTGTGCTGCTGAACACAGCCGTCTCGGGCGCAGAGGATCCTGTGAAAATGGCAAAAGCGATGAAGCTTGCGATCGAAGCGGGAAGGCTTGGTTATGAAGCGGGACGAATTCCGAAGAGACGGTATGCCACGGCAAGCAGCCCGCTGGAGGGAATGAGTGTTTAATGAACGATCGCTACTCCAGGCAGATCTTATTTGATCCGATCGGAGAAGGGGGCCAGGAGCTCCTGGCCAATAAGCATGTACTGATCATTGGTGCTGGGGCACTGGGCACTGGAAATGCAGAAGTTCTTGCCCGTGCGGGCGTTGGGAAGATCACAATCGTCGACCGGGATTATGTGGAGTGGAGCAACCTGCAGCGGCAGCAGCTGTTTTGCGAGGAAGATGCAAAATACCGGATGCCCAAAGCGGTGGCGGCAAGAGAACGGCTGGAACAGCTTAACTCTGATATCCAGGTCGAAGGGCTTGTTATGGATGCAGGTGCCGAAGAGCTGAGGGAGCTGACAGAATTTGTCCACCTCATCATTGATGCCACGGATAATTTTGATACAAGGCTTCTGATTAATGATATTTCTCAGGAAACCAAGATCCCATGGATCTATGGTGCCTGTGTGGGAAGCTATGGCCTTTGCTATACCATTATACCGGGAGAGACTCCTTGTCTTAGCTGTTTGCTGGAAAAGGTGCCGATGGGCGGAGCTACGTGCGATACAGCAGGCATTATAGCACCCGCTGTACAGACGGTTGTAGCCCATCAGACAGCGGAAGCGTTAAAGTTGTTAACCGAAAACAAGGAAGCACTCCGGAACAAACTGGTTTCCTTTGACCTATGGAACAATTATTACATGGCGATGGATGTAAGGAAGTTAAAGAAACAGGATTGTCCTTCCTGTGGAAATCATCCAACGTATCCTTTTTTGAATCCCGAAAACCAGACAAAAACAGCCGTGCTCTGTGGAAGAGATACCGTGCAAATCCGTCCCTCTGAGCATGGGGAACGGGATCTGGAGGAGCTTTCCGGGGTGCTGGCACGATTGGGAGGCAGGATTGAACAAAATCCGTATTTGCTCTCCTATCGGGCGGATGAACAGCACCGGCTTGTTTTCTTCAAGGACGGACGAGTTTTAATCCATGGTACGAAAGATATAGCTGAAGCGAAAAATCTGTACTATAGTTTGATAGGATAATTGAATAGCACTCTGCTAGGGGAGCCGGAAACGGCTGAGACTGAACCTTTGTTCTACACCCTTGGAACCTGATCTGGATGATGCCAGCGTAGGGAAGCAGGCTTGCGAAACGGTTTTTAGACGAATCGATCATACAGCCGCCTTCCTCATCTGGGGAAGGCGGTTTTTTATATGCATAAGGATCAGCGATAAAAATCCTCATTGATATGTTGATTGGAGTGCAAGGTGCGAGATCCTCGAAAATGAACTTCACATTTTCTTCGTGCGATGTAACGCTGCTGAAGCGTTCCTTGTCCAGCGGGATATGCGTGACAGGTGAGAGCAGGTAGGCGTTTTACGCCGGCAAGGTAGGCGTTTTACGCCGGCAAGGTAGGCGTTTTACGCCGGCAAGGTAGGCGTTTTACGCCGGAAAGGTAGGCGTTTTACGCCGGCAAGGTAGGCGTTTTACGCCGGCAAGGTAGGCGTTTTACGCTGGCAAAGGCAGGTATTTTACGCCGGCCAATGGGGAGCTTGCGCCGCGGGGCTCATAAGTAGGCACTTGCGCCGGTCAAAGCGAGCATCCTGAAACGGAAAGCAACTGCTTTCAAGAGCAACAAAGGTTCAGCAGATAAAGGAGGGTGAGCATGAGCAGTATTCAGGACAAGATTAATAAGTTGGCAGATGAAAGAAAAGAGGATTTGATCGAGATTCTTCGGTCGCTTGTGGCCTTCCGGACAGAAAGCCCGCCGGCCAGAAATACTGAGGAAGCCCAGCATTATATCAAATATCTTCTTCGGGACCTCGGGTTTGAGACAGAAGAGTGGGGGCTGTTTCCGGGTGACACGATAGTGGCTGGAACCAAACCCGGGAGAAACAGTGAACAGTATCAAAGTCTTATCCTCAATGGGCATATCGACGTGGTAGCGGCAGGAGATGAAGATGAATGGGAGCATACGCCGTTTGAATTAAGGAAAGACGGAGATTTTTTGTATGGAAGAGGCACAGCTGATATGAAAGGAGGAATGGCCTCCACACTTTTTGCGCTGCAGCTGTTACGGGAATTAGGCGTCGAACTGGATGGCGATTTATATTTTCAATCCGTAACAGGAGAAGAAGCCGGTGAAGCTGGAACAAAATCATGCGTCGACCGCGGCATGCAAGCTGATTTTGCCGTTGTGGCGGATACATCCGATCTTGCCATCCATGGGCAGGGCGGTGTGATTACAGGCTGGATCACGATAAAAAGCAAAACCACTCATCATGATGGCCTCCGTTCCCGATTGATTCATGCCGGCGGAGGCATTGTTGGTGCAAGTGCCATTGAAAAGATGATGAAAGTCATACAGGGGCTGCAGGAGCTTGAGCGTCACTGGGCCGTAACCAAAGTCTATCCCGGGTTTTTGCCGGGCAGCACAACGATCAATCCTTCGGTTATTGAGGGGGGAAGGAATGCGGCCTATATTGCGGATGAGTGCAGGCTTTGGATTACCGTCCATTTTCATCCGAACGAGACTTATAAAGAGGTTGCGGAGGAAATTCAGCAGCATGTCCTTGCCGTTGCCCAAGGAGATCCTTGGCTCAAAGAAAATCCGCCTTCCTTTGACTGGGGCGGAAAATCGATGATCGAAGACAGAGGAGAGATTTTTCCTGCTATTGATATTGATGAAAATCATCCGGGGCTCGTCATGCTGAAGAATCAGCATCACCAGGTATCCAAGCAGGAGGCTGTCGTTTCCATGTCACCGACAGTGACAGACGCGGGCTGGCTGGGACAAGCCGGGATACCCACTGTGATTTACGGCCCCGGAAAACTGGAGGAAGCCCATTCGCTAAATGAGAGAGTAGAGCTTCAGCAGTTAATCCATCATGCAAAAGTTCTCGCCGGGTTTATTGAAAAATGGTGCAATACAGAAAGGAGCACTTTAAATGGTTAAGAGTAGCCAGCAGGACCGATTTACCCGCCAGCTCCATGACCGGGTATTGCAGGTATGGGAGCAGATCCACCGCCATCCTTTTGTTCAGGGAATTAAGGATGGCTCCCTGCCGATGGAGCGCTTTATGTTTTACATGAAACAGGATTATGTATTTTTGAAGGATTACGCCAAGCTGTTCGCACTTGGAGCGGTAAAAGCAGAAGATACTGAAACAATAAAATGGTTCTCCGGCCTTCTGCATGAAACGCTGCACACAGAGATGGATCTTCACCGCAGTTATTGCAAAGAAATCGGCATCGGTGAGGAGGAACTGGAGAACGAAAAGGCGACGCCTATAAATCTCGCGTATACGAGGTATATGCTGGCAGCGTCCCAGCAGGGGAGCCTGGCCGAACTGGTCTCTTGCCTTTTGCCATGCATGTGGAGCTATCACGAGATCGGAACCATGTTGAAAAGGGAAGCAGGAAACCTGTCCGGCCATCCTTATGGCCCTTGGATTGAAATGTACGCTTCTGAAGACTTCGGCAGTCTTTCACGTTGGCTGAAGGATAAGCTTGATGAATGGGCGGAAGGAAAAACCAATCAGGAGCTAGAGGCTTTGCAAAACCATTTTCTAACTACGTCACGATTTGAGTTCATGTTTTGGGACATGGTTTATTACGGGCATGAATGGCCGGTATAGTCCTGCAAAAGGAGAGCGAATGAATGACATTCATGATGAAAAATGTTTCTTACAGCATGAAACAAGGCGGGCAGTACAGACCCATCTTAAAGAACATAAATCTCTCAGCGGCGGCAGGAGAATTTGTCTCCATTATTGGCAAAAGCGGCACAGGAAAAAGTACAATGCTTAAACTCGCATGCGGTCTGGAGAAGCCGGATGAAGGGGAAATCCTGATTCAAAATGAGCCATCCGTCCCGGGGGCAGCAGGCTATATGCCTCAAAAGGACCTTCTTCTTCCCTGGCGTACGGTCATGGATAACCTGCTTCTGTCACCAGAGGTTCAAATGCAAAAAAAGGAAAAGAGAAAAGAGGCGGAAGCTCTCCTGGAACGGGTGGGACTGTCCGCATTTGAGAAAGCCTATCCACATGAGCTGTCCGGGGGAATGCGTCAGCGAATCGCTTTTTTGCGCACATTGTTGACGGGAAAAGAGGTGCTTTTTCTGGACGAACCATTTGGCGCTCTTGATGCCATGACCAAAAAGGATATGCACCAATGGATGGCTGCGCTATGGAGAGAACTGAACAAAACCATCGTACTGGTCACACATGACCTCCACGAATCGGTTTTTTTAAGTGACAGGATTATTGTTCTCCACCCATCCGGTGAGACGGAAGAAATCATGGTTCAGCTGCAAAGGCCGAGAGAGACATATCTATCCCCTGAAATAACAGAGCTGATCAATACATTGGAGAGCAGAATTACACATGAATCGTATCAAAGCATTTTTTAAGGATTATTATTTATTTTTGATGGCAGCCATCCTCCTGCTTGGTGCATGGGAATGGCTTGTGGATACCGGCAGGCTGCCGTCTTTTATTCTGCCGGCACCGTCAGGCATCCTACTGTCTCTTTTTGAGAACAAGGACATATTGCTTTTTCATGCATGGGCCACGTTTAAGGAAACGATCCTTGGCTTCGTTATAGCGGCAGTGGCTGGTGTTTCACTTGCGGTTGCCATGTTTTTTTTCAAATCGTTACAACGAACAATTTATCCCGGGGTATTGATTTCCCAGACCATACCGATTATCGCGCTGTCACCGATTTTTGTCCTTTGGTTTGGCTACAGCATATGGAGCAAAGTCGCGGTTACTGTTTTGATCGCTTTCTTCCCCATTGTGGTGAGCACCTATGACGGTCTGAACCATCATGATCGGGATTATGTGGATCTTTTGCGTTCCATGGGAGCAAGAAGATGGCAGATCTTTAAAAAAGTACAGATGCCCATGGCACTTCCCTCATTCTTTTCGGGCATCAAACTTGCTGCTGTATTTTCAGTCGTGGGTGCAACAATCGGTGAATGGCTCGGGGCAAGTGAAGGGCTCGGCTACTATTCCAGAAGAATGTCAGGCAGTCTGAACGCAGAAGGTGTCTTTTCCGCCATCTTCCTTTTGTCCCTGCTTGGCATGTGTTTCTTTGGGGCAGCAGCACTTGCGGAAAAACGAATGTTCAGATGGAAAGAAATCAGAAAGGATGTACAACATGAAAAAGTGGATAAAACACAGTAAATGGCTGCTTGCAGGGTGTCTGCTTCTCGCACTTGGTGCCTGTTCCTCTTCCGCGACTAAAAGCGGGGAAGGGAAAGATAGATTGAAGAAAGTGAGCGTGATGCTCGACTGGTACCCGAACGCAGTGCATGCCGGAATTTATGATGCCATTGAGAAAGGTTATTTTAAAAAGGAAGGCATTGAGGTGGACGTGAAAATGCCGGCTGAAACCAATGATCCGTTAAAGCTTGTGGCAGCCGGGCGTACGGACCTTGCATTGACCTACCAGCCGCAGGTTGTGCTTTCACGTGCCGAAAACATTCCGGTGGTTTCTCTTGGAGCGATGGTGAGGCATCCGCTTAATCATCTGATGGTGCCAGAGAAAAGCAGCGTTCACACACCTAAAGATCTTGAAGGAAAGAATGTAGGTTATCCGTCTATTCCGATTAATGAAGCTATTGTTAAAACGATGGTAAAACATGACGGGGGAAATCCGGATAACGTAAAAATGACGGATATCGGATGGGATATCATTCCGGCGATGGCTTCTAAAAAAGTTGACGGCATCTCCGGTGGCTATATCAACCATGAACAAATTTTGCTGAAAAAAGAGGGGCACCCTGTCCGATCCATCGATCCAGTAAAATACGGAGTGCCTGATTATTATGAGCTGGTACTTGTTTCGAGCGAAGATGGATTGAAGAAAAACAGGAAGCTTTACCAAAAATTTTGGCGGGCTCTTTCAAAAGGACAAAAGGATGTACAAGAGCATCCGGAGAACGCGTTGAATATTTTATTTCAGCATGAAAACAAAGAGTTTCCCCTGGATCAAAAGGTAGAAAAGAAAAGCCTTCGAATTCTTCTGCCCTTGATGGACAGTGGCAGCAAACCCTTTGGGTATCAGGATCAAAAGTCGTGGAATAAGGTTTCAGAGTGGCTTTATGAGACAGATATGATCAAAAAGAAAATAGATACCCAAAAAGCCTATATTAATCTGGAAAAATAACAGAGTAGACTCCGCCTTGTTTGGTTATGTTAAGTACCAGGCAAGGAGGTGTCCGGCATGGCCAAAAATGAAAAAATCCGCAAGCAAAACGCGGAGCAGCGAAAAGGAAAGGCGGATATTCCGAAGGGAACGTTTGCTGATCCAATTGCCAATCAGGATGATATCGCCGAAATCAAGAACAACAAGGACAGCCAATAACGAAGAACACGCCCTGATTTCAGGAGCGTGTTTTTTTGATTTTGTTGTATGCTAGAAAGAAGAATAGGGGGTGCGGGAATGCTGATATGGGAACAGAGCGGGCTGGAGAAAGTGATGGATGAACTAGAGATTATGAACTCCAATCCATTTTATAATGAGCTGTTTTACGGGAAAGGCAAAGTGGACCCGAAGGATGGCAAGCCGTGGCTGGGTTTCCTGATGGTTGCCAAATCCTGTCAAAACCAGGGATTGGCAGAAAAGCTTTATACGGAATGCGAAAATGAGTTAAGAAAGATGAAGCTCCACGTATTGCGGCTCGGAATCTTAACGGGTAATGCTCCTGCGTTGAGCTTTTGGAGCGGAATGGGCTTCAGAGAAATCGAAATTAAAGAAAACGAGGGGGGGAAAATACATATTTTTGAAAAACAATTTTAACCCTTCTGATGCTCCTCCCTTTTTCCTAAACTGCCAATTATCCACATATTGATGGTCAGGCGTGCATATCTTCATTGGTATGAAAAAAAGTTAAACTGCCTTAATATGTGCTTAATCATTGCGGGTTAAAATGGCAGGGAAAAGGAATAGGAGTGGAAAGGTATGAAGACATACTGCTTTTTGCAGGAAAAAATGAATTCCAGAACAATATCAAAGCTTGTTCATAAAGCGAACGAATTTGAAGAGTGTCAAATCTATTTCGAATTCGATAACTGCCAGATGAATGCCAAAAGCATGTTAAGCATGAGTAAACTCTCAGGCATGGCTGGCTTGTGCTGTATAACAGCGCAAGGACAGGATCAGCAGGATGCCCTTGAAGGAATACGTGAGATTTGTGCAGGAAAATTAGTGTAGCCTTATGCGCCTGAAAATTCCTGGGACCCTTTAATGGCTTTGGCCATCACTTTTACAGATTTTGCTTTTCATATCGCTGCGAGTGAAAGTTTCAGTGGAACGGTAATCACCAAATCCTTCATCATGGCTCTGGTGCCTTCACTGCTGATTATGTTTTATCTTGAACGGAAAAATAGGTCCAGGAGCGGTTGACGCTCTTCTTCCTCCATGATAAAGTAAGACTAATTTAAAAAAGCTTATCCAGAGCGGTGGAGGGAAAGGCCCGATGAAACCCGGCAACCTTCAGGCAGATTGTCTGAAAAGGTGCCAAGTCCTTCAAAGGTACAACTTTGAGCGATAAGAGATGAAACCGGAATGTAACTCTCTTATCATCGATAAGGGAGTTTTTTAGTACTAAAAAAGTCATTTGCTACATAACATGTTTCAATCTCATATGTACTCTTATCCAGAGCGGCGGAGGGAAAGGCCCTATGAAGCCCGGCAACCTACAGGCATATTGCCTGAAAAGGTGCTACTACCTGCAGGAGAAATCCTGGATGATAAGAGGAGGCCGTGACGCCCTCTTCTTAGGAAGGGGGCTTTTTTCATTTCGGAGCTATTCTCGAGAGGTAAGCTTATCCAATCAAACAAAGGGAGAGATATCATTGAGTGAAATTAAAATTGCATTGCTGGGACTGGGAATTGTGGGAACCGGGGTATATTCCTCATTGTTAAAAAGAAAACCTGAGATTGAACAGTTGCTGGGAAAAAAGATCCGTCTGTCAGGAATATTGATTAAAAATCCGGCAAAACCGAGGTCCGACTTTCAGAAAGCGCCATTATACTCAGAGTTTGAAAAAATTCTGGGTAAAGAGGCGCCAGATGTGGTCATTGAAGCCATCGGGGGAATTGAACCGGCCAAAACGTACATTACCCGGTCACTGGAAGCAGGGTGCCATGTAATTTCCGCCAACAAAGACCTGATTGCCCGTCATGGGGAAGAGCTAACAAGCCTTGCGAAAGCAAGAGGAGCACGCTTTGTATATGAAGCAAGTGTAGGCGGCGGCATCCCGGTGTTAAGGACACTGAGGGAGCTTTTGCGAATCAATAAAGTACAGCACGTGGAGGGAATATTGAATGGAACGTCCAATTTTATTCTCTCGCACATGAGAACAACTGGATCTACGTTCCCGGAAGCTCTGGAACTCGCCCAGCAAAAGGGATATGCAGAACCTGACCCGACGAATGATATTGAAGGGCTGGATGCTTTTTATAAAGCCATGGTGCTGAGTAAGTGGATTTATGGTGAACAGCCGTTATGGGAGGAAGCCGAGGTAAAGGGAATTGGAAATGTGCGTCTTGAGGAAATACAGCTCGCAGAACAGCTTGGACTGCGCCTAAAACATCTGGTGCTCCTGGATGACAGTCTCGAGCTGAAGGTGAAACCGGTGTTGGTAGACAGTGAACATCCGCTTTATGGAGTGGAAGGAGTGGACAATGCGGTCCGTATTCAGACGGATCTTCTTGGCTGTTTAACCTTACAGGGACCAGGTGCAGGGGCTGAAGCAACAGCAAGTGCCATCGTGGAAGATTTTTTATCCCTGTATGAGACGGGCAGCGTTTATCAGGACAAACCGGCCGTATCTGAAGTCGTTCATAAGAAACAGTCCAAAGAGGGAACAACCTATCTTTTGTTTGGTGAAAAAGAACACATTTCGGGAGAAACAATTTCTGCACTGCAGCTTCAAGGAGCAGTACTTGATACGGTTTCCCTGCCGGATTCCTCTCTCATCGCGTTCCTGTACGCTGGAGATTTGCCTGTAAGCACATTGCATTTCACCAGCATTTATCCTGTGAGACTCTCGGCTGCAAGCGAGGTTGCTGAGGAAGTTCTATTATAAAAAAATAAAAAGATCCAGGCGGACAACCGCCTGGATCTTTTTTGCTGCTTGAACGATTAGCAGCTGCTGCTGCTTTCACAGCCGCCGTGGCCGTGACCGGACCAGCATGAACAGCCGATGATGATCAAGAGGATGAACAATACGATGATGATCGCAAATCCTCTTCCGCCGCCATAACCGTAACCGCCGTAACCGCCGCATCCGCCGCCATAACCATACCCATAAGAAGCCGTTGACACAGGTACGTTTAACGGAGCGTTAATTGGTGCATTAATCGGTGAGTTTGCATACATTTAAAATTCCTCCTTTAATATCCAATTCCAACATTCTCGATACAGTATATGTAGGAGGCATCACTCGGTCTGGACGTTTGCCTTGTTGGCAAGCCTAATTACCGTGCAATGAAAAACGCACACTTTAGGGGAAACCAAAAGCGTGCGTGCAGATTACTGCGCGAGCTGTGCTTCTATTTCTTTTTTCATATCCTTCGGTGAGGTTTGAGGAGAATGGCGGGATACGACTGCTCCTTGTTTGTTCACCAGGAATTTGGTGAAGTTCCATTTAATTGCCTTTGATCCTAAAATCCCGGGTGCTTCTCTGGTTAAGTAGGTAAAGAGAGGGTGTGCATGATCGCCTTTTACATCCACCTTGGCAAACATCGGGAAGGTCACTCCGTAATTCAACTGGCAAAATTCCTGGATTTCCTCTTCATTTCCAGGTTCCTGGCCAGCAAACTGGTTGCATGGGAACCCCAGGATCTCAAGACCCTGATCTTTGAATTCATCGTAAAGCGCCTGAAGTTCCTTATATTGCGGAGTAAATCCGCACTTACTGGCTGTATTGACGATAACCAATACCTTACCTTCATACTCCTGAAGTGATTTTTCCTCGCCCATGATTGTCTTCGCATGATATTCGTAAACAGACATAGCATCCTCCCGTATGTACGTATTAACATTCATAGTAATAGTGTAGTAGTTTTATGGCCGAAAAGAAAATAAAACGCTTTCTTTTTCAGGGACTAATAGCATGGGACCAGGGTTGCTATTTAGTTACATGGAATCATTTTATGGTCAACAAACAATAAAAGACAAAATATTCCTTCAATTCACTTTATACTGTAACTAACTTACATATTTTGCATAACAGTCGATTATTGGAGGCGATAAAATTGAAAAGTCGAAAGACAAAGAAAAAGCTCATAGCTGTGTCGATGGCTGCTGCCATTCTGCTGCCTTTGCAGCTAGCTACCGTCCATGCGGCCAGCCCTTCCACAACGGCAAAGAATGAAGCCATGGTGGTAAAAATCCATCTGAAGAACCGTGCGGACCTGGACAAACTACTAAGCTATGGAATTGATCTTACGGAAAACCTTAACCAGCATGCAGGCCAGGGAATGGAAGCTGACGCTATCCTGACCAAAGAAGAGATTGAAATTTTGCAATTAAGAGGGTACAAGACGGATGTTATTTCCACCCAGCATGAAATTCAAACCTTGAGGCAGGAGCGCCAATTTACGGTACAGCAGGAAAAAGACCTGGCAGCAGCCAAGGACAAGGTTACCATTTTACGAGCCAACTATTTTACAAGCCAGGGCGGCAAATTCCTGTATGTCGAGGCGAAGACGGATGCAGGCTCTCTCAACTCAACCGTACTTACCGCAACATGGGACAAAGGAAAGAATACGGCA
Source organism: Fictibacillus enclensis (assembly GCF_001457035.1). Lineage (GTDB taxonomy): Bacteria > Bacillota > Bacilli > Bacillales > Fictibacillaceae > Fictibacillus_C > Fictibacillus_C enclensis. The sequence goes on from NZ_KQ758617.1 coordinate 238,126, forward strand.
TCTGGATCAGGTGGAACAGCAGCGCTTGAACGAATAGAGGACGCGGATGTCTATATGTATCATTCGATGCTGCTGCCAGTGGACACCCGTCCTTCAACCGTTAACATTACGAGCAGTCTTGGCGGCACCATGGAAGCAAAAGTGACTGATTGGATCGGTGGCAAAAAACCAACTCCAGGTAAACATTATGTATCGGATTTTACAGACCATTATATGACCCCAACCGAGCTCGATCAGCGGATCACCAAGCTGGCAAAGCAATTTTCCAGTATTGCGGAAATTGTGGAGCTGCCATATGAGACCAATGGTTACCGCAGAAAGGCACAGACAATAATTGGAGATCAGGCGAATCCCGCTTCGGCTGTCGTCATTACCTCGAAAAAGTGGGGCCATGAAGGCGGAAACAGCATCAGCCTCCAGGCAGTAAAGCAGGAGGGCGCAAATCTTCCGCTGTCCATTGATACAAAGGAAAACACGATTGTTGTCAAACTGGCGACTGATCCCGCCGGACAAAGTTCGAGTAAAGCAAAAGACGTCATTCAAAAAATTAACGCAGAGGCAGGAAGTCTCGTTACCGCCACCTCCTTTAGAGGCAGCAGTGGAGAAGGTCTTGTAGCCTCAACGGAAAAATTGAAGCTCACGGATGGCTTAAAAGCGCCGGAGTCGATTTCGCGCGAACCGCATACAATGAAAGCAATTCGGATCGGAAAACATCGGGATGGCTCGAAAGCCGGCGTTCTCCTTTATTCACAGGAGCATGCCCGTGAGTGGGTGACACCGCTCGTATCCGTGGAAACGGCGGAAAGATTGCTCAGAAACTACAGTACAGACAAAGCGACACGCAAGTTGGTGAATAACCTTGATATTTTTATCGTCCCTTCTGTCAACCCGGATGGAGCCACCTATTCTTTTTATGATTATAACTGGCAACGAAAGAACATGACCAATCATTGCGGCCCCGAGAAATCGGACCCGGCTCTCCGCAATACATGGGGTGTCGACCTGAACCGCAATCACGGAACCGGTTCGGTGTATGATGGGTATCTTGGCTCTTCGACAGATTGTCAAAGCTCGGTTTACGGAGGACCTACAGAGCAGTCAGAACCCGAAGCCAAAAATTTGATCAGGCTGGCCGATGAAAATCCAAATGTGAAGTTTGCCATGAATGTCCACAGCTACGGCGGCTATTTCATGTGGCCTCCGGGAGCGTACAAAGCTCTTGGGAGGGAAACATTGCCGCGTCCGACTGCCGGACAGGAAGCCTTCTTCTGGAGCGCGTCGGAGCGGATTCTGCAGCAAATAAAGGAGTATCGCGGAACGACCATTTTGCCAGGACGCACGGGTCCTGTACCGGATGTGTTGTATTCTGCAGCTGGAAACTCGGCAGATGCCCTGTGGTATAACAATCGCATTTATGCATGGGATTTTGAGGTGGGCGCCGATTTATGGAACGCCCAGGAGAGAAAATGGGAGCCCGTGGGATTTCAGCCGCCTTTTGAGGAAGGACATGAAGAGGCAATGGAATTTGCCAACGGCCTGATCGGAATGCTGGATGTTGCCTATGATTACGAGCATGACAAAAAAGCGCCAACTTCCAAGCTCCACGTGAAGCGCAGTATGGAAAATGCAACGCTTGAATTTTCGACGTCTGAACCCGCAACGATTTACTATACGACCAATAACAAGCGGCCGACTTTCTCATCCAAAAAAATAAAAATCAGCGGTATTCGTGAAGGTGCAGAAAAACCGGTTCTTGAGCAGACGGCAACGGTGAAATGGTTTGCCGTAGATGCGAGCGGCAATATCGAAAATCATTATAAACCTGAGGGAAAAAAAGATAACTACCGCTCCGAAACGGTGAAAGTCAAATAGCAAGGGAAAAGGCAGTGCACGACAAGTGCACTGCCTTTTTAACCTGCTTCTGAAAAACGTTCAGCCCGGGCCCGATAGACCTGGTAAAGAACCAGGGCAATGATTGATAACACGATACCTGAGATATAAGGCAGCCCTGCGGCTTTGGCAAACAGCCAGCCTCCAAGGGGGGGACCGATAATCCGCCCGAGTGAATCGAAGGAAGACAGCAGGCCGGTAACACTGCCGTGCCCCGAGGTGGAGGTTTTTGTCAGAAGGGCCGATACACTTGGCCGAATGACGCCATTGCCAATTCCGAAAATGGAAAGGAAAATAGCAGCAGTCGTGAAGCTGTGGACAAGAAGAATTAAGCCGAATCCGACTGCGGAGAGAACAATTCCCCCCTGAATGACCTTTCCTTCTCCATACTTTTTGGTTAAACGGCCAACAAGTCCCCCTTGCACAAGAGCGCCGGCAAACCCCATGATCATGAAGATGTATCCAAGGTGATTCGTATCAAGTCCCGCTTTCTTTGCGGCGAAATAAGCAAAGGTCGCTTCGAGCCCTGATAAAGAAAGTGAAATAAACAGCTGCAGAACAAAGAGAATCGAAACCTCGCCCTTGAACGCTTCCCACCTGGATGCGCCTTTTACATTTCCGGTTGTTCTCATGTCTTTCGGAAGTGATTCCTTTAATACAAAAAGAACCAGAAAGAACGTAATGAGCGAAGAAGCTCCGGCAAGATAAAAGGGAGTGTTCAGACTGGACTCGGAAAAAATACCGCCAATAGCCGGTCCGAAAATGAACCCAAGGCCAACGGCAGCTCCGACGATGCCCATGCCTTTCCCCCGGTTTTCAGGGGTTGTAATATCGGCCACGTAGGCCATCGTTGTCGGCATATTCGCTGAAGACAGAAGTCCTCCGGCAATGCGGGCCGCAAAAAGCATCCAAAGCTGGCTGGAGACAGCCATTAAAAAGAAAGAAACAGCTAATCCTGCAATCCCGATCAGCATAACCGGCTTTCGTCCAATCCGGTCGGAAATCCTGCCCCATACCGGGGCAAACAACAGTTGCATCAAAGAATATACAGCCATCAAAAAGCCGAGCTGAGCAGGACTTGCTCCAACCTTTTCCGCAAAAAAAGGAAGGACAGGAATAATGATCCCGAATCCAACCATTACTAAAAACATCACTAAAAATAAGATTGGCAACGCTTTTTTATTTTCCAATCTCAGAATCCCCCCTGATGAGATCATCCATCTTTTCTCTGATCTTTTATTAACTCTATTAACGTACCTCTTTTGTTTCTTTTAATCAACTTACTGCCTATACATTTTGAGGAACAGAGGCTTCTTTTATGTGTTCGGGAACCCTGCTTGTTTTTAAGAAAAGGTACAAGCCGGTGCAAACCAGAAAACCGCCGGCTCCCTGAAAAAGGGAGATGCTTTCATTCAGCATGAAATAAGCCAGGATGCTTGCCCCCACAGGTTCACCAAGGATATTGACGGAAATGGTGGTTGCACTCACATAATTCATCAGCCAGTTGAACAGGACATGCCCGAATACAGTTGGGATAATGGCCAGCAAACAGAAGATGAGCCAGTCGTGGCCACCATATCCAGTCATGGGAATGCCGGCTGCCCCGTTATACAAAGCAAACACAAGGACAGCTGAAATAAACACGGCAAGACTGTAGAAAAAAGAAGGAATATGACGCAATAAGTGCTGTCCGATAAGCATATGTACAGCTACGGCAAGCGTTCCGAAAAGGGAAAGTAAGTCTCCTAGCAAGTTTTCCGCAGAAATCCCGATATCCCCCCATCCAATAAGAGCGGCCCCGCAAATTGCAATCGCCATTCCCATAAGGGAGGCAGAGGATGTGCGTTCTTTAAACAAGAAAAAAGCCCCGATTAAAACAAACACCGGCTGCAATGCCAGAATAATGGTAGAACTGGCCACCGTAGTCAGCTTGAGGGAGCCCATCCACAAAAGGAAATGAAGGGCAAGGAACGTTCCGGATAAAAAAAGAAGCAGCCAATGTTTTGGCTGAATCAGTTTAGCCTTCTTCCATTGATTTTTTGTAAATGGAAGCATGAAAAGAATCGTAAACAGCAGCCGGTACATGCCCTGTACAGACACAGGGGCATCAGAGAGTTTCACAAAAATAGAAGAAAATGAAACGGCAATAATGCCGACAATGAGCGGAATAAAAACCGGAATGGGACATTTTGTTTTTTCCATGGAGGCCTCCAGCATATACGCATTGATCTATAAGACTATAAGAAGTATACAAGATTTCTGCGAAAAAATATCATAAATACGAAAAGATTTTCCATCCGATCCAAATAAAGGCCGGCTCCACACGTGGAACCGGCCTTCTGGCGTTTCAGGAACTATTTATTGTGCTCGTTGTTTATAAGAAAAGTTTCTCGTGAAAAGGCGGTAAAGCACATGAACGGCAAGTACGCCTGCGACCAGCAGGGCAGAAAGGCAAACATCCTTAAGTTCCGTCCGTTTCACAGCGATCCCGATGAACGCCCATACAAAAACGAGTGAATAGAAATTGTCTCTGTTTCTTGAGGTGAAATAAAAGGGCAAGACGATCCCAACGATGAGCATGATAACGGTCCAGGTAACATCGCTGAAGCCCTAACCGTTCGAATTATGAGAAACCAGGAACACGCCCGTATTGACGATTGTAGCTACAGACACCCAGCCGATATAAATCGAGAATGAAAGCCGGGTCCAAACGGAGAAGCAAAGTGGCCAACAGACCAAACATGATCAGCAGAGACAAGCCGACTTGCTCGTAATGCCAGGCAAAAATCCAGGCTGAATTAAAAAGGGAGTCCTGCCGCGCTGGCAATTAAACGTATCGTATCTGATTTCATCATTAGTCTCTTTTCAGATGGCTGAGCATGTCTAAGTAGTACCCTTTTCAAAAAGGTTCAAGCGGATTCAAGGAATAAAGCATCCAAAAGAGAATATGTACTTCAGGCATGAAGTTAAAAAGGAAAGAGCAGGAGGGAAAATGTATGAGAAAACTCGCAAATGGTGCAGCCATGCTCGATGTGAATGTGAACGGAATGTTGATTCATCCCGTCCTTGTATGGGACGAGAAGTCAGCCGTTTTGATCGACACAGGTGTGCCCGGCCAACTGCAGAACCTACGGAATGAAATGGAAACAGCAGGCGTTCACTTCCAAAATCTCACGCATGTTATTCTGACGCATCAGGATATTGACCATATCGGCAGCCTCCCGGAACTGCAGGAAGCACTTGGACAATCTCTTATTGTATACGCACATGAGACCGAACAGCCCTTTATTGAAGGCGATAAGCCTTTAATAAAAACCGATCGCAGCCGGCTGACTGATGAAGAATTTGAGGCTCTTCCCGAGATGGCAAAAGCGTTCTATGAAGTTCCGGCACCAGCTTCCAAGGTGCATATTCCGTTAAAAGGCGGAGAGGAACTTGAATTGGCAGGAGGCATATCTGTTATTTTTACCCCGGGGCATTCACCTGGCCATATCAGCCTCTATTTGAAAAAAAGTAACGTGTTGGTTGCAGGAGATTCAATGTACAGCATGAATGGTGTATTGTACGGGCCCCACAAGGAAACGGCGCTCGACTTGGAAGAGGCCGAGAAATCCATCCAGCACTACGCCGCTTATCATGTGGAACAGGTTGTTTGTTATCATGGGGGGCTCTGCAATGAAAATGCAGGGGAACAGCTCCAAAAATTGATCCATCAAACCCCAAGAGTATAAAAAAGAGCAGTCAGGGTCTTGGCCCTGGACTGCTTTTTTAATTCGCTTTGTGGACACTGCTGCTGACAAGTTCCCATTGCATAAATTTATATTTCCAGATCGAGTCGGCAAAGGCTACAGAATCGCCATTGGCAATTCCAGATATGCGCTGGACGCCCCGCAGTTCAAATACACCGTCTCCGTTTACATCCACAGGGGTCAGCATACTGAATTTATTCGCCGAGACTTTAATCGGTTTAATGAGCGTTCCGTTTTTATACACCTCGGACGTTTCATATTTTTGTCTTCGTTCAGCCAGATTGATGGACGTAATTTTACCGGTGTTTTTAACCAAAATGGTAGCGTAATAACCGTCCGTAAACCGCCCGCTGATCCCGAGTGAAGAAGGAACCGGAATTTCCACTACATGATTGTTCTTTGATGAAACCAGATGAAAGACGGAAGTACCGCCCCTTCCGCCGGTTTCAGCTGAAATATAGGTTTCCGGAATACGGTCGCCATTAAAATCAAAGAATTGAATGTTTGGGTGATATCCTCCATCGTTTAAATTTAACGTGGTAAAACGGCGGGTAGCCCCGTCTTGAAAGATCAGGAAAAGATTTTCCGAATATATATTTTCCTGCTTTTCCTTCTCACCCATTAGCGTAACAGTATCGGGCTGTTTGTCTCCCGTCACATCCATTTTCCGCTGATCGATTACGAAAATGGATGATCCGCTTTTACTATCAATGTTTTCTGTCTGTGGGTCGAGCGGTGTGGCATGTATGGGTGAACCCGCAGTAATCAGCAGGATGAGGAAAAGAAGCAGATTAAAAAAGATGGACTTCACGTGTGTTGCCTCCTTTTTGCCTTCTTGGCTTTAATATGCGGAAAACATTGGCATATCATACCGGGATCAGTTGTTTTATGTAAAAAAAATGAAATGTATTTTACGGGTTAACCGAAGATCGAACTGGGTATAGAAGCGTAAGGAGGTTATAACAATGAAACAAACAGCCAGTATGAAACCATGGATCCTAGTTGGGCTGGGCACCTCTGCAGCAGCGGTTTGGTTATCAGCCAAGCCGAACAGAATCCGCACGAAATTAGCATTCAATAGCATCAAAAGAAAAATAAGGCCAGACTATTCCAGTAAAACAAAAGTGTTGCCTGTTGATAAAGGCGGCCATCCGGATCCGAGTGACTATGAAGATTCAAAAATGGTTTCCGAAGGTTCTGCCTATGGGGTCCAATATTTTAATGAAAAAAAGCAGTGAAATAGTACAAAACCATTACGTTTTATTACAGCATCATGACATCAGCTAAGTTCGCCTCATCCGTATGTTATATTATGTTGAAATAATATACGGATGAGGTGATTTATATGAAAGCAAAAATTTTCATCTTAACTGCAGTTTTTTTGCTGGTCACTTGTACGGCGTATGCAGCCGATTCCATCAGCTTGAAATCATCTGGCGGCGATAAAACATCATCTTCTGCTGCATTTGATGGCTCCTATGCTACCATTTCCATTAAAAAGACTTCGGGTAGCGGAAAAATCAAGCTGGAGCTTTGGAAAAAGCACTTATTCTTCATGGATGAAAAAGTTGGACAGACGGCATGGGTAAGTAGTAACGGAGTAGGTTACCAAAAAGTTTATAATCTCGAGGATTCCGGTAATTATTATCTTAAAGTAGTAGATTCTGGTAAAGCAGGCGGCAGTGGAATTGCCGTCAATTATAAAGCCACCTCATTTTTGCAATGAGATACTTAGAAAAAACGGAAGCGAAGGTCTGCAGACCTTCGCTTCCGTTTTGTAGTTGCTGACAAGAAGATTGGAAAAATGACAAAAGAAGAATATATCACTGTAATCTCTAGTCCGTCATCTTTCTCCAGGGTAAAATTTTTCACCCAGTTCCCAAGATTCTACAAGCTTGTAGGCTGCTTGCTGCGGATAGCCCATCCCATACAAATAAGCCATGGCAGCCGTCTCCCGCAAAGCATGTTCATAGGAGGTTTTTGGCGCCTCGGCCAACCCCCGCTGAACAAACCATTCGACTGACGTCATGGTAGATAATTTTAAGGGATTGTTGTATGGTGTGTAGTAACTTCCTCCGGGCATCCCCGGGTATCCTGCACCGGCTCCTGTCATTCCTCCAGGCATAGCCCCTGTCATTCCACCAGGCATTGCGCCAGGCATTCCACCAGGCGCTGCTGGAAAGGGCATGGGACCGGGGTAAGGTGGATATGGATAAGGCATCACGTTCGATTCACCTCTTCTGTAAATGGCCTTCACGACATTGTAGTGTATGCCAACGCCTACTAAACGGTGCGGGTCGGATGTTTTTCCAACCGAAACACAATGATGCAGAATATTTAACCTAATGTAAATTTTAAGTATAATGGAATGGGTACGATAATATGAGCGCAAAGGCAGGGAAAGCTGAATGAAAATTTTAGTCATGAACGGCAGCCCGACGGCTGAATCACGAACAAGAGGAATAGCTGAATATGCAGCAAACGTTTTGCAGGAAAAAGGGGTGGAAGTGACGTTTTTCGACGCTGGCAAGGATCGTCTTCCATTGTATACAGGTGATACAGCGGAACAGGAAAACGAAGCGGTTCAGAAGTTGATCCAGGCGGCGGATGAAGCACAGGGCTTCTTCATTTGTACACCGGAATACCACAACGGCATGAGCGGGGCGCTGAAGAATGCGCTTGACTTCCTCACAGGCAATCAATTTAAAAACAAACCTGTGGTGATTACTGCGGCTGCCGGCGGAGGAAAAGGCGGTATCAACGCACTGAATAACTTGCGTACTGTTATGAGAGGACTCTATTCGTTGGTCATAGCTGACCAGTTTGTCGCTGATCCTATTCATTTTAATGACGAACGCGAGCTTACAGAAGAACTCGCAACACTTCGTGTGAATTCGTTGATCGATCAACTGATGGACCTTACAAAATTGGTATCATCCAATTCTAAAAACTAAAAACAAAAAAGAGGCAGCTTCCCATTGGAACTGCCTCTTTTTTTTTGATTATTTAAACCAGCTTGAAAGCTCAAAGTACCAGATGACGCCAAGAAAAAGGAATCCAAGCGACAAAACGATGTATTTGACGTATTTCACGAAGATTCTCCTATCTTTTTTATCAGTATGGCCCAAAAAACCAGAGAATAAAAAAGAGTTGGCGTGAAACTTTGTATAGTTTTGTAACTTTATCACTTCTTTTGTTGAATCCCTTCTCAAATGCTTGGTTTTTATAGATAATATCTCTGTGTATCGAATGATGATGTTGGAATTGATAGAAAAGGAGAGCTTGTGCGTGAGTACTACAGAATATCGGTTAAAAGGACTGTTGGAATCAATTGGAGCAAAGAAGGAAGAGCTGATCAGGCTGGCTTTTCTCAGAGGGTTTACGAATCACGAGACGGTTCAATGCAGCCAGGAGCTGGATGGCCTGTTGAACGAATATCAAAGAAATTGCTGTTAAGACAAACTGACAAGCTGCTGGGTTAAAAGGTCAACCCGCGTCAGGATAGCCCGTTTGATCAAGACCGGGTGATCATTCCTGAATTCGCTGAGCAGTCCCCGGATTTCGGTGACCAGGTCCATCTCGCTTTCGAGAAAAGCACCCGGGTTTACTTGCCTGGGGAAGTTAATGACATTATTTTTCATCAAAACACCTCCGCGTAACATACTTCTATTTGCATATATACATTCCATAAAAAAAGCAACATCCCTGCATGAAATTGTAAATGTTTTCAAAAACGTAATTCCAGACTCCATCAGTAAGCAACTAGATTGGCTATAACCTATGGTTTTTTGCCTTTTTCAAAAAAGGGATCCGGGCAAATGTATATGTTTTGCTGCGACCATTATTAAAGGTAAAATGTTGATATGCTTAAAACCTGCGGGAGGGATACATTGTTAAAACCCTGTTTTGGCTTGGGAGTACATAAGATAGAATAAGGGATGAAGTCTGCCAATCAATAAAATCCGCCCTTAGCAAAGTATACAAGAGCATTGATACAGCAGCGGTCTACGGTAATGAAGAAGGCGTAGGACGTGAGATTGTACCTATGGTCAACCAGGTGGAGTACCATCCGGGGCTTGCGCAAATAGAGCTTCTAGCGTTCTGAAAGGAAAGCTGCATTCAGATGGAAGCCTGGAGTCCTTTGATGCAAGGGGAATTCTTGAACCATCCAGTTCTTGCTGAAATTGCAGAAAACCAGGCAAGTCTTTGGCGCAGGTTTATTCTTCGGTGGGATCTTCAAAACGGAGTGGTAACCATTCCGAAATCCGTCAAGGCCCACCGTATCCGGGAAAATTCCTAGGTTTTTAATTTTGAACCTCCCTGACAATTTTGATTTTTAAGAATTGGATAGCATAGAAAAGAGCCGCCGGTAATGATACCGGTTGGCTCTTTTCTATGTTTATCAGTTGTAATAAGCTTTCATTTCTATGAGTGCAGAAACAAGATATTCCCAAGTACGAATAGTTGAAGGAATGCTGAGATGTTCTTCTGGTGTATGAACATCAAACATATCGGGACCCAGGGAAATAGCGTCAATATGCGGCAGTTTTTCGGCAAAAATCCCGCATTCCAGCCCGGCGTGGATTGCTACAATTTCTGGGCGTTTTCCGTAACGTTCTTCATACACTTCTTCAAAAAGCTTCTGAACCTTTGAATCCTTGCGATACGGCCATTCGGGATAATCCGCCTGAGTCGTGAAAGAGGAACCTGTCACCCGGGCTATGACCTCGTTTTGCTTCAGAATCTGCTCTTTTAAGCTTTTTACTGAGCTTCGGATTTCGCTGATAAATGTGATGGTTGATGCGGTGCTTGATACCACACCAAGATTGGTGGAGCTTTCGGTAAGTTCCGCAATCTCCTGGCTCATGGATTGTACTCCGTTTGGAATCAGCATGAGCGAATGGATGACACATCGGGTGGTTTCATCTGAGTAAACCCTTTCCGGCAGGTCGTCAACTTTCTCTACTGTTATTTTAACTTTAGGATCCGATGTTCTTAGTTCCTTTTTGAAAGTGACTTCCCACGCGGCTGCCACCTCCGGAACGCGTGTGGCATGCGCTGCCGGCACATGAATAACAGCCTCTGCTTCACGAGGAATTGCATTGGATTTTAATCCGCCGGAAATGGAAGACAAGTTGAAATCGAACTCTTCAGAAAGGCCATTCAGAAGCCGGCCGAGAAGTTTATTGGCATTTCCCCTGCCCTTATGTATGGACATGCCGGAATGGCCGCCAAAAAGACCGCCAATCTGAACATGGAAAACGTTTGTGTGCTCCGGCAGAGAATCCCGCTGAATGGGCAAACCTTGAGCAGCTGTGATGCCGCCTGCGCTGCTGACCAGAAGCTTGCCTTCTTCTTCAGAATCCAGGTTAATGAAGATCTCCCCTGAAAAATGTTCAGGGCTTACTTCCAGAGCTCCTTTCATTGTTGTCTCTTCTTCTGTAGTAATAACCACCTCGAGAGGGGGATGAGAAATATCACTGGCATCAAGGAGGGCAAGCGCATAGGCAACAGCAATGCCGTTGTCCGCTCCAAGGGTAGTGCCGTTCGCATACAGCATGTCCCCTTTGATCTGCAATTCAAGTGGGTCTGTGTCAAAGTTATGGACGGTTCCTTTGTTCTTTTCACAGACCATATCCATGTGACCTTGAAGAATAATGGCCGGAACATGCTCATAACCTTCTGTGGCTTCTTTTTTAATGATTATGTTGAGGGCTTCATCCTGAATCACATTAAGATTTCGTTTCGTTGCAAAATCCAGAAGATAATCGCTGACTCCTTTTTCATTACCTGAGCCCCGGGGGATGGAAGAAAGTTCTGCGAAATAATGAAATACGGGGTGTTTTTTTAATTCTGTCAATGTCATGTCCATTCATTTCATCCTTTGTCTTCATTTTTCTGTAATCACATATGTCTAGAGTAGAGAAAGCTGCCGAAATAATCAATGGCACAACACGGTAAACAAATGAATCTTAGTTGCTTGACTCTATTCATTTCCTCTTGTAGAATTATCAGGTAAAGAAGATTACGAGTGCGTAGTTACACCAAGAACAGCATATTGGCTCCGTAGCTCAGTGGATAGAGCGTCGGTTTCCTAAACCGTGCGTCGCAGGTTCGATTCCTGCCGGGGCCGCCACTAGATAAAAACAATACTGGCAGCGCGGTGCTGTCTTTTTTTATGCTTTTACCGGCATAATTTGAACGTTTTCTGAACACTGTAAGAACTTAATGTGACATTTATCACAAACATGTATTAGTTCTGTTAAAATAGAGTCATACTAATGATAGATATGAAAAGATGGTGATCTTAATGGGTGAAAATGCTGCTCCAAGCATTTTTAAAGACTATATACAAATTACAAAGCCTGGTATTATCACTTCAAATTTGTTGGGAACCATAGCCGGCTTTTGTATCGGTGCGAGAAACTTGTCATCTAGCCTCAGTTTATGGGAGTTGTTCTTTTGGACCGTTCTCGGAACTGTTTTTGTTATCGGATCATCTGCCATTGTTAACAATGTTTACGATGCGGATATCGATAAGCACATGGAACGGACAAAAAACCGCCCGATTACCAATGGAAGAATTCCAAAACGGAATGCCATTTTGCTTTCCATTGTAATGATCGTGATTGGCGAATTAATTCTTGGCCTGATGGTTAATCCAATAGCTGCAGTGATTGGCTTTACAGGATTTGTATTTTACGGTTTTGTGTATACAATGTCCAAGCGGGTAACCGTTGTGAACACGGAAATTGGCTGTATTTCAGGCGCTACTCCGCCGATTATCGGCTATACGGCTGTAACCGGAGAATTTGATTTGATTGCATTGCTTCTGTTTGTTTTCATGTTTGCATGGCAACCGCCTCATTTCTTTGCTCTTGCGATGAAGCGTGCCGAAGAGTATAAGAGTGTCAACGTGCCTATGCTGCCAAACAAGGTAGGCTTTAAGCAAACAAAGGTACATATTTTAATCTATACCGTGTTTGCTGTTGCAGCTTCGTTGCTTCTGTATTTCTTTAATGTTCTGGGCATCTGGTATTTGATTGTGGCAGGCATTTTGGGAGCAGTCTTCCTGTTCCGTGCCATTCAATCCTTTAAATTTAGAGAAAAAGAAAGCGAACTGGTCTGGTCCGGGAAAATGTTCAAGTTTTCAATTATGTATTTAACGTTAATGTTTGTGACCATGATGTTTGCTCCTCTTTTCGGATAATGTAACCAAATAAAAGAAAGAAAACCCCCTGTTTCGGCAAAAAATCCCGAGGAGGGGGTTTTTTGTGTTAAAGTACAGTAAGCTGATTTTTGCTTGCTGATTAAATCGCAAGCTTAATGGAGTTTAAGGGTAAGAAAAAAAAGGTATTGAACATGTAATTGAGGCATGATCAGGAGGTACAAATGCATGCAGAAAAGTAAACCCATCATTGTTCCGCGTTACACCTTTTCAGAAATTTATGGGCCTGACTTGATTTTTAACCCCAGGCCATCGTTTGCCCATAATAAATGGATCCCGGATTGTCCAGTCAAGCTTGATTTATTAACTGGCAGCCAGTTTGCTGTAATGGGAGAAATGCCGGTTATTTGCAGCCGGTCCGTAACAACCAGGCAGGCGACAGATCTATAGGAGAGGGCCGGACTGCAGCTTCGGTTTCCCATGCATTATTACTCCACTGAAGAAGATTACCGCAATTTGTTCAAACGGCTTGAGGACGAACGGAAACGGATGGTGGTTCAGCATATTCATCCTGAAGAAGAAATGTCAGCTCTAAACTACTGGATCGACCCGAAGCTGGTTCAGTATTTGAATAATAAAGCAAATCTTGAAGAGCTGGTGCCGGAAGGGCATGCACCAAAGCGTGTGAGTACCACAGCTGCAAAGCTTCATGAACATCTCGAAGCTTTTTCGCTTCCATGTGTTGTTAAAGCAGCGACGAATGAAGCAAATGCAGCAGGCTTTGATGTGTTTATCTGCAAAACTGATGAAGATATCCAAAAGGCTGAGAAGTTTTTTGAAACCTGTGAAGGCATCGTAATCGAAGAGTATTTGGAAATTGAACACAATTACTGTGTTCAGTTTGCTTGTACATTTGATGAGAAGTTGATTTACCTTGGCAGTACTGTTCAAAATATTGATGAAAACGCAAAATATAAAGGAAACTGGGTGGACGAAGATTCTGAACCCGATAGCGAAGTCATTAAAATCGGCAGGCGAATTATGGAAGAGGGCTGTAAAAGAGGCTACAGGGGAATTGCCGGTTTTGATATTGCTGTTACGCCGGATGGAAGAAAGATCGCGTTTGATTTAAATTACAGGGTCAATGGTTCGACGGCGGCTCTGCTTTTGAAGGACAGCATCACTGAGCAGCTTGGGAAAAGGGTAGTCAAATATGTATCCTGGAAATCGTCAGGCGGAATTGAACCGTTATACGACACGGTAAAACAAGCGATTGAAGACGGATATTTTGTGCCGCTTTCCATCTATAACGGAAGCGAAAGTCCCTATGAGGATGCGGATACACTGATTCAGGGACTGGTCCTTGGGGACAGCAGGTACGAGGCTGATCAAAAAGAACATATTTTTGAACGGGCTGGTCTGTCCTGAACCCGTCAACAAAAAAACTCCGATAAGGAGTTTTTTGTGATTGTTTAGTGAAGTGGGGTTAGGGTAATTACTAATAAGAGAGCCATACGGATAAAGGAGGATAAGCAATGAGTAAAATGGTAATCGGGGTATATGATTCAGAAAGCGAAGCGATTGATCGCATTCAAGGATTGGTTGACCAGGGGTACAACGCCAAAGACATATCCATCCTGGCTAAAGACGATGGAACGATGGATCGGGTGGCTGACAAGACCAACGTTTCAGAAGAACATTTGGATGAAGATGTGAACGAAGCAGCCTATGGGACAATTGCCGGGTTTCTTTCCGGTATTGGCGGAGCCATTGCTGTTCCGGGTCTTGGCGTTCCTGGTATTGGGCCGCTCCTCGCCGCAGGGCCGTTTGCTTCCATGTTTTCGGAGGATTCAGAGGAAGACTTAAAAGAGCTCTTAATGTCCCTTGATTTGTCCGAACGAACGGCGGAACGTTATGTTCAGAAAGTGGAGCAGGGAAGTGTAATGGTTTTCCTTGAAAAGGATGCCGTAAAGCTTTAGAATAGGGCAATACATACTAACAATTCCAAGCGGATAGCTCGGAAAAATATTTGACAAATTGAAATCCCTGGTATATGATAGAGCACATCAAGTAAATATGACGTATTTCTTATCCAGAGAGGTGGAGGGACATGGCCCTTTGAAACCTCGGCAGCGGGTTTTTCGTTTTTTGAAAAAATACTGTGCCAATTCCACCAGGTTCCCTAAAGAACCTGGAAGATAAGAAGAGCAAATTTCTATTATGGAATTAACATTCTCTTCTTGTCTTGGAAGAGAATTTTTTATTGCAAAAAAAACTGAATGGTTTTCTTATCCAGAGAGGTGGAGGGACTGGCCCTTTGAAGCCTCGGCAGCGGGTTTCCGGCAAACGGAAATACTGTGCCAATTCCGTCAAGCAGTTAGCTTGGGAGATAAGAAGAGAAGCTTTAATCATTATTAGCTGGCCTCTTCTTGTGTTCACAAGAAGAGGTTTTTTTTGTTGGAGCAGTTTGAAGGGGGAACACACGATTGATTCGATTTGAGGAAGTTACCAAGATTTATGAGAGCGGCAAAAACCAGGTCAAAGCACTTAACAATGTGAGCTTTGAAATAGATAAAGGAGAGATTTATGGAGTGGTTGGGTACAGCGGTGCAGGGAAAAGCTCGCTGCTGCGGTGTGTCAACTTGCTTGAGAAGCCTTCCTCCGGACGGGTGCTGGTGGACGGAGAGAACATGGCTGATCTTTCACCGAAAGAGCTCCGGAAAAAACGGAAAAACATTGGTATGATTTTTCAGCATTTCAATCTGCTGAATGCGAAAACGGTGTTTGATAACATAGCAACGCCTCTTTACCTCCAGGGAGAAAAGAAGAGTGCCATTAAAGAAAAAGTAAACAATCTGCTTGAGTTTGTCGGACTTTCCGAACATGGACATAAATACCCGGATCAGCTGTCAGGCGGTCAAAAGCAGCGGGTGGGCATTGCACGGGCGCTGTCTACGGATCCGGAGGTTCTGCTCTGTGATGAGGCCACCTCGGCGCTTGACCCGCAGACCACATCAAGCATCCTCGAGCTATTAAAAAGAATCAATAAGGAATATCACATCACTATTCTGATCATCACCCATGAAATGAATGTGATC
Source organism: Fictibacillus enclensis (assembly GCF_001457035.1). GTDB lineage: Bacteria > Bacillota > Bacilli > Bacillales > Fictibacillaceae > Fictibacillus_C > Fictibacillus_C enclensis. Next base: position 254,031 of record NZ_KQ758617.1, read on the forward strand.
CGTGAGATTTGCAGCTCGGTCGCGGTGATGGAGAAAGGTAAAGTGATCGAGAAGGGCAGTGTTTTTGAAGTCTTTTCCCGGCCGAAAACAGAAACCGCACGTCGATTTGTAAGCTCTGTCCTTCAGGATGAACTTCCTGATTCGCTGAAAAACATCTTGAGGAACCAGGACAAAAATCATCAGGTGTTCCGCATTGTTTTTACAGGAGCTTCAACAGGACAGCCGCTTTTATCTCAAATTGCAAAAAAGTTTGATGTCGATGTCAGCGTGCTGTACGGACATGTTACCGAACTGCAGGATGTTCCATTTGGAAATCTCGTAGTTCAGCTGATTGGGGACGAACTGGAAATCCGCAGGGCCGTCTTTTTTGCAGGACAGGGTGATGTGGAAGTAAGGGAGGTTATTGAACATGCCAGTTGATTGGAGTACATTCTGGGTCGACATCCTGGATGCGACCGGTGATACATTGATCATGGTCGGTGTTTCATTATTGGCATCGGCAGTGATCGGCATCCTGATCGGTATTATTCTCGTCGTAACGAGAAAAGGCCACATTCTTGAAAATTTACCTGTGTTTAATGTGCTGAATGCCATTGTGAACGTTCTCCGTTCCATACCGTTTATCATTCTCATGGTAGCCATCATTCCGTTTACACGTTTAGTTGTAGGAACATCCATCGGGACAGCGGCGGCGATCGTTCCGTTGATTGTATACGCAGGGCCTTATATTGCCCGGCTGGTGGAAAACAGCTTGCTGGAAATTGATCCGGGAATTGTGGAGGCTGCAGAAGCCATGGGTGCAACGCCTTGGCAAACCATTTTCCGCATCCTGCTCCCGGAAGCTTTCAGTTCATTGATCCTGTCATTGACCACCGCGACCATCGGTTTGGTCGGTGCATCTGCCATGGCTGGTGCAGTCGGAGGCGGAGGCCTTGGTGATTTGGCTATTGCTTACGGATACCAGCGGTTTGATACGGACGTTATGATCGTAACGGTGGTTCTGCTCATTATCCTGGTGCAAGGATTACAAAGCTCAGGAAATGTGATTTCAAGAAAATTAAGAAGAAGATAGCGAAAGAAAAGGGAGAGATACATCATGAAAAAATATTCACTTATCGTTTTAGTTATCGGGGTGCTGTTGTCGGCTTTCTTAAGCGGATGCAGCGGCGGAAGCAAAGAGGAAAAAGTAAAAATGGGCATTAGTGGATCGGACAGTGATGTCTGGAAATACATTGCGGAAAAGGCTAAAAAGGAAGGAATCGATCTTGAAACTGTGGAGTTTTCTGATTATGTTCGTCCCAACCAGGCACTGGCGGACGGAGATATTGACGCAAACTCGTTCCAGACCATTTCTTACTTTAATTCCTTTAAAAAGGAACATAAATTGGATTTAGCACCGATTGCCACAACCGTAATCGCGCCGATGGGCGTTTACTCTGAAAAATACAAAGACATCAAGGATATACCGGATGGAGCAACCATTGCCCTCCCGAATGAAGCGACAAATATGGGCCGCGGACTTCTCTTGCTGCAAAGCGCCGGTCTCATCAAGCTGGAAAAGAATTTTGACGGCAATGGAGATTTGAAAAAAGTTATCGAGAACAAGAAGCATTTAAAGCTTAAGCCTGTGGTTGCAGGACAAACACCGCGCGTGCTTCCGGATGTGGCAGCTTCCATCATCAATAATGGGGTGGCAGTGGACGCAGGAATGAATCCAAAGAAGGATGCTATTTATCTGGAGAGCAAGACCGCCAAGCCTTACATCAACATTATTGCGGTCCGAACAGAGGATAAGAACAATAAGACGCTAAAGAAAATCGCGAAGATTTACCAATCCAAGGCTACTGCCAAGAAAATCAATGAAATCTATAAGGGCGCAACCATTCCAACGTTCGTCCCATTAAGTGAAATAGGAGAATAAAAGAGAGAGAAAGGATCTGAGAAAATGACTGTCATCAGCCGTACTGTAGAGGAAATTCAAGAGCTTATCACTGTGAATGTAGAGGAAAATGCAGCAACATACATTGAGACCTCACATGAGATCCATGAAAATCCAGAAATCGGAAATGAGGAAATTTTAGCGTCCAGGCTACTGACCTCATTGCTTGAACGAGAGGGGTTCAAGGTAGAACGTGGTGTAGCTGGCCATGAAACATCGTTTGTTGCCAGCAAGAAATCAGCACTGGATGGCCCAACGATTTCGTTTCTGGCTGAATACGATGCGCTCCCGGGGCTTGGGCATGCCTGCGGTCATAACATCATCGGAACCTCAAGTACGGCTGCGGCGATTGCTCTTGGGTCCGTGATTCATGAAATTGGCGGTGAAGTCAAAGTGTTTGGTACACCGGCTGAAGAAGGCGGGGAGAACGGAAGTGCAAAAGGCAGTTTTGTTAAACAGGGACTGCTTGAAGGCACAGATGCTGCCCTGATGTTTCACCCGGGTAACGCCAACCGGGTAACGGGAACATCCCTCGCGGTTGATCCGCTCGATTTTGAGTATATCGGTAAACCTGCTCATGCGGCAGCGGCACCGGAAAAAGGCATCAACGCGCTTGACGCCGTCATTCAGCTGTTTGTCGGAATCAACGCTCTCAGGCAGCATGTACCGGATGATGTGAAAATTCATGGGATCATCACTCATGGAGGAGATGCACCGAACATCGTTCCGGAATACGCCAAAGCACGTTTTTACATTCGTGCCGCCACACGCGCCAAGCTGGATGAGGTGACGAAAAAGGTAAAAGGGATTGCTGAAGGTGCAGCTCTGGCCACAGGTGCAACGTTGAATGTGATCGCCTTTCAAAACCAGGTCGATAACCTTTTATTGAACCGTTCCTTTGATAAAGTATTTCAAGAACAACTCGAAAGCCTTGGTGCTGAAGTTGACAGTTCGCATCGAAGCGGTTTGGGATCCACTGATGCCGGCAATATCAGCCAGGTGGTTCCAACCATTCATCCTTATCTGCAGATTGGCCCGGAGAGCCTGGTAGGACATACCGATGAGTTCCGTGAGGCGGCCATTTCACCGGCAGGAGACCATGCGCTCATTCTCGGAGCCAAGGCACTGGCATTAACCGCATTGAAGCTTCTGACAGACGAAGAAGTGCTCTTCGGCATCAAGCAGGAATTTGAAGTGAACAAAGCGAAGGAGATTGCTTCTGTTTAAGGTCTGTTTTTTCTGGATGATTGGATGAATTGAACCGAATTTCGAATAATTGAACCAAAATCTGCTGCTAATTGAACCTGTTTTATTATTCCGACTTCTGGCGGAAAAACCTCTCGAACAAACGGGAGGTTTTTCTTTTTAACATGTGGAGTGGTACGATAATCTCAAGGAGGCGTTACAGATGATAAAAAGCATTTCAGATACAACCGTGCTGCATAACGGTGTTCGCATGCCATGGCTGGGGCTCGGCGTCTATAAAGCGGAGGATGGCCAGGAGGTCATTAACGCCATTCAATATGCGCTCGAAGCGGGATACAGAAGCATTGACACAGCTTCGTTTTACAAAAATGAAGAAGGTGTGGGACAGGCCCTCATGGAGTCGGGTGTTCCAAGGGAAGAACTTTTTATTACCACAAAAGTGTGGAATACGGAGCAGGGTTACGAAACCACACTGCAGTCTTTTGAAGAAAGCAGAAAGAAGCTCGCCCTCGATTATGTGGATCTTTTCCTGGTCCATTGGCCCGTTTCTGGCAAGTACAAAGACACTTGGCGAGCGTTGGAACATCTCTATAAAGAGGGGAAGGTGAAGGCCATCGGTGTTTGCAATTTCGAAATCCACCATCTGGAAGACTTGCTCGGTGACTGTGAAATTGTGCCAATGGTCAATCAGGTGGAGTTCCATCCCCGTCTGACCCAAAAAGAATTGCTGTCTTATTGCAAGGACAAAAATATTCAGCTTGAAGCATGGCGGCCCTTGTTAAAGGGAGAACTCTTTGGTGAGCCTGTATTAGTAGAGCTGGCAAAAAAATATGAAAAGACAGTCGCACAGGTCATTCTCCGTTGGGATCTCCAAAATGGTGTCGTCACCATACCAAAGTCGGTAAATAAGGAAAGAATCTATCAAAACAGCGATATCTTTGACTTTGAATTAAGCAGAGAAGATATGGAACAGATCGACAGATTGAATACGAATCATCGAAACGGACCCAATCCGAACGACTTTTAAAAGAAAAAACAGTAAGATTGTCACAAAAGGCCACCTGTTATAGAACAGATGGCCTATTTTTTATTTTGTTATAAAAAGATGTTGCACATCCTTGTCATTGTGTTATATATTATTTTACAAGATAATAAACTGTTTTATAACAGAATAAAAACACGAAGAGGAGGAAGTTAAATGGATTGTAAAGGATGCCAGGGGCATGGTGAGGAAACTTGCACGGAATGCAATGGTTCAGGGAAGCACAGGAACGGGAATTGCCCGGATTGCCAGGGTGACGGATGCGTATGCTGCAAACGTTGCAACGGAAACGGAATCATTGATTAAAGAGCTAATGGAACGTTTGTGAGGTACATGATCGCTATATTAAATAAGGAGTGAAAAATGATGAATCAAAAAGAAACGGCTGAACAAATCAAGGAGAACTGGAACGACAAGCGGTGGGAAGGAATAGAAAGAACGTATACGGCAGAAGACGTTGCCAGATTAAGAGGTTCGGTTCAAATTGAGCATACTCTTGCAAAAAGAGGGGCTGCGAGGCTTTGGAAATCACTGCAGGAAGAGAACTATGTTCATGCGCTGGGAGCATTAACAGGGAATCAGGCCGTTCAGCAAGTAAAGGCAGGACTGAAAGCGATTTACTTAAGCGGCTGGCAGGTAGCGGCAGATGCCAACCTTTCGGGTCACATGTACCCGGATCAAAGCCTGTATCCGGCAAACAGTGTGCCTAATGTCGTGAAAAAGATCAACCAGGCATTGCAGCGGGCCGACCAAATTGAATTCTCCGAGGGGAAAACGGACACCGACTGGTTTGTACCTATTGTTGCAGATGCGGAGGCCGGATTTGGCGGTGCGCTTAACGTTTTTGAAATGATGAAGGCGATGATTGAGGCGGGAGCTTCCGGTGTGCATTTTGAAGATCAGTTGTCCTCTGAGAAAAAATGCGGCCATCTTGGAGGAAAGGTGCTGCTCCCGACACAGCAGGCTGTGCGCCACCTGATTTCTGCAAGACTTGCCGCAGATGTGATGGGTGTGGATACGATCCTCATCGCACGGACAGATGCCAATGCGGCGAACCTGATTACAAGTGATGTTGATGCGTATGACCATCCGTTTTTAACGGGTGACCGTACAGCGGAAGGATTTTACAGAACAAGTGCCGGAATTGATCAAGCCATTGCCAGGGGACTTGCCTATGCTCCATACGCAGACCTGATCTGGTGCGAGACATCGGAACCGAACCTTGAAGAGGCACAAAAGTTTGCAGATGCGATCCATGAACGTTTTCCAGGTAAAATGCTCGCTTACAATTGCTCGCCTTCCTTTAACTGGAGAAAGAAGCTGGATGATGAAACAATCGCGACTTTCCAGCAGCAGATTGCAGCGATGGGCTACAAGTTCCAGTTTGTTACTCTAGCAGGCTTTCATACCCTTAACCATGGCATGTTCGAACTTGCGAAGGAATATAAAACTAGGGGAATGGCAGCCTACTCGGAATTGCAGCAAAAAGAGTTTGACAGTGAAAAGGATGGCTATACGGCTACCCGCCATCAACGAGAAGTAGGTACAGGCTACTTTGATGAAGTGGCTCAGGCCATTTCAGGGGGCCTTTCTTCAACCACAGCATTAAAAGGATCGACTGAAGAAGAGCAATTCACGATCACCAATTGAAGTTTAAAAGAATCCTGCTTTCTCTTAAAGGGAGAGCAGGTTTTTTGTGTTGTGAAGTCAGCTTTAAACAAGGACTGTTTGATATTTCCATTTTTGTATGAGAGAATAAAAGGCGTATTTTGCCAATATGCTAGAATGGTAACTTTTGCAGTACATAAGGGGGTTATTTTTTGTCGCTGAATCTGAAGAATGTAGATAAATCATTTGGAAAAACGCATGCGGTTTCCGAGTTTACAGTGAATCTGCCCAAGGGTCAGGTGCTGGGACTGCTTGGACGGAATGGAGCAGGCAAGACGACCACGATTAAAATGATATTGGGTCTTCTTGTACCGGATGCTGGGGAAATTTATTGGGAGGGAGCTCCCTTGGACAGAGAAAAGATTTCGATCGGATATTTGCCGGAGGAAAGGGGCTTGTACCAAAAAAGCAAGGTATCCGATCAGCTTCGGTATTTTGCAGAGCTGGAAGGGATGGACAGGCAGAGCGCTAATCAGGCAATTGACTACTGGCTGGAAAAATTAGAAATCCAGGAGCATAAAGAAAAAAAGGCCTCTGACTTATCAAAAGGCAATCAGCAGAAAATCCAGCTGATCGCCACCCTTATTCATGACCCGGAACTGCTCATTCTTGATGAGCCCTTCAGCGGCCTGGATCCTGTAAATGCCAATATGCTGGCGTCCATTATTGAGGAACAGGTTAAAATGAAAAAAACGGTTATCCTATCCTCTCACCGCATGGAGCAGATTGAAACATTTTGTGAAAAAGTCTGTCTGATGAAGGACGGTAAGACGGTAATCCAAGGCAACCTTAGTGAAATTAAGCAGAATTATGGCTACCGAAATCTGACTCTTCATAACGATGGGGAGCTTGAAAACAAGCTCCAGGAGTGGAAAATTGTATTCGAGAAAACACTCAATGAGGTAAAGCTTAAGGTGCGGGATGAGTCAGAAGCGTTTGAATTGTTTAGCCGGCTGCACTCGGCCCATATCCCGATTCGCTATTTTAAAATGCTTGAACCTACATTGAACGAAATCTTCCTGGAGAAGGTGAAGTAACATGAAAAAATTTGCGGCAATTTATAAATTCCATTTAAAAGAAAACTTGAAATCAAAGGCATTTAAAATCTCAACGACGATCATCTTTGTCGCCATATTGGCATTCTTTGCTTACTCCAATTGGGCGAATCAGAATGACAGCGGGAATAAAGATACCATTGCCGTAATCAATAAGACGGAAAGTAACATAAACGTCAAAGCCCTGAACAAAACATTAGATGAGACAAAGCTGGGATCAGCACAGAAGGATGAGGAAGAGAAGTTTCGAAAAAAGGTGGAGAAAGGCGACCTGGATGGACTGTTGCTTGTCCGCGAGCAAAAAGGGGTCCCGGCCCTCACGTATATCTATAAAAACTTCCCGAACAATGAAGCGGTACCCGTGGTTTCACAAGCACTGCAGCAATCGTATATTGCTGACACGATTGCCAAAAATAAAATCAATCCGAAAACCGCCACATCTCTCCTTTCAACCGTGCAGGTGAAAGAAGAGGTTCTAAAGGATACCAGTAATACGTTTGGAATCGTTTATGTGTTTGTTTTCTTTATGTATCTGTTTATTATTGCATTCGGACAAATGATCGCCACCGCGGTCGCTGCAGAAAAATCCTCAAGGGTTATGGAAATCATGATTCCGAAAGTGAAGCCCATTTTGATGATGTATGCAAAAATTGCGGCCATTTTAACGGGAGCTATCGTGCAACTCGCAATTATTGCTGCAGCCGGATTGATCGCTTATGCCATCGGCTGGCTCGATACCAACGAGCTTTCCATTTTTGGATCGGGAATCGATCTGTCCAACCTGACCCCTGGCGTCATTGCAGCGTTTATCACTTACTTCATATTGGGATACCTTCTGTATGCGATGATGTATGCTGCTGTCGGTTCCATGGTCAGCCGCACAGAAGACTTGGGCGCCTCACAGTTTCCAATCATTATGCTTATTATGGGGGCATTCTTCATCGGAATGCGGTCGCTGTTCGATCCTTCGACAACGCTCGTTGTGGTCAGCTCGTACATTCCCTTTTTCTCACCGATTGTTACATTTTCAAGAATCGTAGCGGGTGAGGCAGGTACACTTGAAGTGATCATCACGATTGCCATCCTGTTAATCTCCTTGTTGTTCATCAACCGGCTGGCAGGAAGAATTTATGTGCATGGGGTCATGCATTACGGCGGAAAAGTAAAATTCAAAGACATGATTCTGCTTGCAAAAGGCAAGTGAGAAAGGAAAGCCGGCAGCATGGGTCTGCAGGCTTTCTTTTTTAAGAATGAATGGGAGACACACAGGAAGAATGATACACTGATAAAGAATAGAGGAGGCGGTATTATGCTTTTACAATGGAAAAAAGAACACAAGGATCAGGCAATCCGGGATATTCAGCAGTTTTTCTATGACGAAAGAGGAGAAGAAATCGGAGAGATCGCGGCAGAAAATGTGTTGGATTTTTTTTCCGCACAGCTGGGGCAGCACTTTTATAATCAGGGAATCAAAGATTCATTGAATGTGGTCAGAGACCGGCTTGGGGCAGTGGAAGATGATTTATATGCTCTTGAGCGTAAATGAGTAAAAGCAGCAAGGCTGGCGGCCTGCTGCTTTTTTAAATGTTCAGCCTCACAACGGCACGAAGACGGAAGCTGCCGCTCATCCGGATTCTCTGTGCCTGCTCGGTTGATGCGTATAAGGTGTAAATAGCCAATTCAGCATTATCGCTCAGGGTTTCAGAGCCTGTAAGTGCCGTCGTCTTTTGCATCTGAAGATCCTGGGTGCTATCCTCTGTCTCTGCCACAAGGATGTCAGGATTTCGCCTTATCGTGAGCTTTATTGTTGCAGGTTCACACGGAAAGCCCGCCGTCCATCCGGCCGATGCTTCTATTTCTACCTTGTTTCCTTTGGACAACTGTGTAAAATGCACTGACAGGAGGGGGATTTCTTGATTAGGCGGAAGAAAGTCACTTGGACTGTTCAAGTCAGCTTCTTTGGTGATGGCCAGTTTTTTCTGAAACGTGCTGTATCGTTTCGCATCGGTGGTGCTGTTACCAAATTTAAACTTCATGATTGTTCCTCATTCTGCTTTTTTGATAGTTTATGTGAATGAAAGGACAAGGGATTGGACCTGCAGCCGCCCTATGGGATGGGTAACGGATGTTTATCATTTGGGAAAGTAAGGAATAAATACGGGTGCAGAAGAAATTAAAAAGGAGTGAAGTGAAATGTCATCCAAAAAGATACTGTTTGTTGTAACCAGTCATGGTACCATCGGAGATCACAAAACGGGTTTGTGGCTTGAAGAGTTTGCCGTTCCATACAATGAATTTAAAAAACAGGGCTATGAGATCAAAGTGGCAAGCATCGCTGGAGGCGATGTTCCATTGGTTCCAAACAGTCTTGAAGGGGATACAGGACAATTTGAGGAAGCAAAAGCCCTTTTGAAAGATACGCCTCCATTAACGAGAGATGATGCCCATGGATTCGATGCGATCTTTCTTCCGGGAGGACATGGAACGGTGTTTGATTTTCCGAACAGCCACGATCTCCAGGTCGTTGTTTGTCAATTTGCAGAAGATGATAAGGTAATTGGTTCTGTATGTCACGGTCCCTCCGGACTGGTCATGGCTGCCTGCGCAAACGGGGCTCCAATTGTAAAAGGGAAAAAGGTTTCGGCGTTCACCGATTCGGAAGAGGCGGAAATGAATCTTACCGAAGAGGTGCCTTTTCTTTTGGAAACGAGATTGCGCGAACTGGGAGCAGAATTTGTAAAAGGAGAGAACTGGGCGGATTTTGCTGTAGCTGACGGAAAGCTTGTTACCGGTCAGAATCCGCAGTCAAGCTTAAGCGTAGCAAAGAAAGTTATTGAAGTTCTTGAAGCATAACAGCTACTAAAAAAGCTGTCGGTAACCAGCACACACTGGAATCTGGCAGCTTTTTTTTGCAAAGTTGGGTGGATAAGCGGTGCAATCCTGAATAAGCGGAATAAGATGGTATGTACAAAGGAGGAGATAGAACATGAATCTGGACAAAGACCTAAAGCCAACAATGAATGCTGTTCCTCCCGCTGCCCTCCAAAAAGCGGGCTCCCACCAACCTTATCACTATTTGCTTCTATGCCGGCAATATATGGGCCAGTACAGTGAACTGGAAATGATGGATGGAGAGGTCTATTCTGGACTGTTAAGTTCCTATGATAGTGAAAATCTCTATATGGCTATACCCTTGAACGGGAAAGAGGCGGAAGCCAGCCGTGTCGTGTTCCCTTTTTTTGCAGGCGAACTGCATCCGGGAGTTGGACTTTTCGGCTTTCCTTTCCATGGCATACGACGTTTTCGGCCGTATGCCTGAAGGCCTTTTAGTTCGCGTGGACAGGATTAAATAAAATAAAGGCCGATTATCAGCTTGTCCATAACCTGATAATCGGCCTTTGTGTTTGTTTTGCATCTTCTTTTGTAGTTTGTTTTTCGTTTTTCTGGTCCGCAGATCGGCAAGGGCATAAAGTCCCCTGTTATCCGAAGGGTTTCTTTTTCCTTCCCTGATCATCCGGTCTCGGAGTTTCCTGGCTTTGCTTTTACTCATGGTTCATCCCTCCTGTTTATAGTATACAGATGATCACGTGATATGTAAGGGCAACCTTTCGTCATTTTCCGGGAAATAAATAGCGGGTTCCTCAACAAATGGGGGATTAGGGGGGGAAGTTAGGAAACAAGAAGAATAATGATATAATCTCCCTAAATTAGTAGAACGGTGTATCAGAAGGGAGAGGATGTGTTGAAACAAAATCTGAATCTTTTTAAGGAAAAAGCCCTTGATTTTACTAGAGTGGGCATACAATTACCGACCCATCGCTCTCCGATAATCCCATTATTTATGTTAATGAAGGCTTCCTGTCCATGGCTGGTTGTGAGTATGAAGATGTGATCGGGAAAAATTGCCGCTTTCTTCAGGGGGAAGATATGGATAAAGATTCTGTCAGGGAAATAAAAAAAGCCTTGCAGGATAAGAAGTTCCATTAGATGATCACACTTCATCCCTGATTTTTCAACTGCATCATCTTCTTAAACTGCTTGGCACGGACCTTGTACTAACCGGTATTTCTGCACAACTTGCCATGAAAGCAGGCACCAGCCATGAATTGTATTCCTTGAAAACCTATTTGTCGGTTCAAGAAGCCATTTACGGTTTGAGCAAAATATAAAAAAACAGAGTGCCGGCATCCTGGCGCTCTGTTTTATTTTATATACATCATACGGCTGGCAAGACTCATGCCTTTTGGATATTTGAAGCCAATGATCATCCATAAACCGAAGAAAATGAAGCAGAAAAAAATGAATACAACGAGAAAAATATCCCATAAAAAATGATTTTGAGGCTTCTTGAACTTATATTCAATATGCCAATTTCCATCTCCGAGATTAAGAGTATTATCGACTTTTCCTTTTGCTTTTGAAAATACATAGATGGGAGAAGTGGTGCTTTCATCTCCTTTGACTGGTTTTTGTGAAAAAACAGCCAAATACTCCAGTCCTTCGATCTTTGAGGCAATGGACGAAATTTTTTCTTTGGCGGGTGAAGATAATGTTTTTGAATCCTGCTGATCCAGTACTTTAAAAATTTCATTGGGATTGTGAGAAAATAGAGTGGTGCGTTTATAGTCCTGCCACATAAAAATGGCAAACACCAGAAAGCTTACACTCATAAACAGCAAGGTAGACCGGAGAAGCAAGCGGGTGGAACTAAGGGTTCCCCGTTTTTTTCGTTTTTTCTTTTTATACTCCGAAAGAAGGATAACTTTTGGATGATCCCCCATCATTTTTCGTACCCCTCCCTTTAAACAAAGTGAATTATTGATATATTCTACAAAATTTGAAATAATCCTACGATTAGTTACATGGTAATTAGGGTAAATATCTCATGGGACTATTGTTTGGTATCTGAGGATCAAAGCGTTCTAAAAAAAGCAGACGTGAACATATACCCAGGATAGTACAATCTCTCTAGTACTTTTGTGGCTAGTATTTGAAGATTCAACACGTTACCATTTAATTAGTCAGAACTATCAAACATTAAAAAAGGGGGAAAAGCAGTGAAAAAGTTCTATTTGCCAATGTTGTTAATTGCTGCGATGATTTTGTCGATTGCCGGCTGCGGGTCCTCGACATCCACAACGAAGAGTGGGGATGAGGTGGAACTTAAAGAAGATGGCGTTTTTTCTTTTGTCGTCTCAGGCGAGTTCTATCCGTTCAGCTATTCAGACAAGAATGGTAAGCTTGATGGATTTGATGTTGCAGTTGGAAAGGCTCTTGCCAAGGAAATGGGATTGAAGGCAAAAGTGGACAAGCAGAAATTCCATGGAATTGTTACGGCGGTTAAGACCAACCGGTTTGATGCAGCTGTTGCCAGCCATACTATTACTCCTGAACGAATGAAAGCGGTAAATTTCAGTACACCGTATTATTATTCCGGACCGGTTTTGTTTGTTCAAAAGGGCAGCGGCATTAAGAATGTAAACGACCTTAAAGGCAAGAATATCGCTGTAGCGAAAGGCTCTACATACGAAAGTGAAGCACAAAAATACTCCAAAGACATATCGGTATATGACAGCGATGTAACCGCATTGCGTGCCTTAAGTGAAAAGAAGCATGATGGTGTCATTACGGACTCCATTACCGGCAAACAGGCTATTGCAAAAGGCTTTAAAGTAGAGGAAGCAGAAACGCTTGGCACGAGCGAACAAGCGATTGCGGTATCAAAGAAAGACAAGCAGCTGTTAAAAGCGATCAACAAAGCGCTGGAACAATTAAGGAAAGACGGAACATTGAAAGAAATAAGCGAAAAATACCTGAAAACCGATATTACAAAAAAACCATAAAAACGATGAAGAATGTGTGTTACACTGCACATTCTTTTCTTTCAAAAGGAGCTGAACCAAGATTAGACATTTTTTCGAAGTATTTATCGACAGCTATCCGCTCTTTATGAAAGGATTGCTGCTTACCTTACAAATTACGGTGGTTTCCGTATTAATTGGTACGATAGTCGGATTGCTGTTTGCCTTTTTTAAGCTGTCAAACAGCAAAATTCTTAACTGGATTGCCAACGTGTACATAGCGATTATCAGGGGTACGCCGTTGATCGTACAGATTTTCTTCTTTTATTTTGGTTTAGCAGAACTTGGAATTTCTTCTTACTGGTGTGCAACACTGGGGTTGGCGCTGCATAACAGTGCCTACATCGCCGAGATTTTCAGGGGCTCCATCCAGTCCATTAATAAAGGACAGCTCGAAGCAGGACGGTCACTTGGCATGAGCACGGCACTTGCCATGAGGAGAATTGTGCTTCCTCAGGCATTCCGGCGCGCATTGCCTCCGCTTGGCAACCAGTTTATCATCGGACTGAAGGATTCATCATTGGCCGCCTTTATTTCGTCTTCAGAATTGTTTAATGTGGCCACCACCCAGGGGTCAAGAACGTTTGAAGAAATGACGTATCTTTTAATAGTGGCGATTTACTATCTGGTACTGGTATTGTTGTTCACCCTTTTGGTTAATAAACTGGAAGGGAAAATTTCCGGAGGAGACGAGTAGGGGGGAACGAGTGTGGAACAGAGAAAAGTAATGATAAACGTTAACAACTTGAATAAGTCCTTTGGTGAACTGCATGTTCTAAAGGATGTGAATATCGAAGTTCATGAGCAGGATGTGGTGGTTTTAATTGGTGCCAGTGGTTCAGGTAAAAGCACATTGCTCCGCTGTTTAAACTATTTGGAGTACAAGGAGAGCGGCACGATAACAATTGATGGCAAAGTAATTGAACCAGATCAAACGGATTTGAACAAAGTGCGTCAGGAAGTGGGAATGGTCTTTCAGCATTTTAACCTTTTCCCTCATAAGACGGTATTGGAAAATGTAATTGAAGCCCCGGTAATGGTCAAAAAGATTCCAAAAGAAGAGGCGATCGAGGAAGGCAGAGCGCTTTTAAAGAAAGTGGGATTGGCGGACAAGGAACATGTTTATCCATCAAAGCTTTCCGGCGGCCAGAAACAAAGGGTGGCGATTGCAAGATCACTCGCCATGAAGCCAAAAATCATGTTGTTTGATGAGCCGACTTCGGCCCTCGATCCCGAATTGGTTGGTGAAGTGCTGTCGACGATGAAGGATCTGGCGAAAGAAGGAATGACTATGCTCGTCGTAACACACGAAATGGGCTTTGCAAGAGAAGCGGCCGATACTGTGGTGTACATGCATGACGGCAAAATTGTAGAAAAGGGTACACCGAGCGATATTTTTTCTCAGCCGAAGCATCAGCGTACAAAAGATTTTCTTGGAACTATCCTGTAAATAAAAGATAAGAAGGCCAGGCCCGTCTTTGAACCGATCAAAGAAAATGGCCTGGTTTTTTATGCGTTTTTTTTCAAATAGGAGTCAAAAACGAAGGGACCGAAGGGAAGGACCGAAGCAACAAGTGCTCCCATGACGAGAGGGAATGACCAACGGTTTTTAAATGTGGCATAAGCCAGTGCGATCAGATAAAGAACAAAAAACAGCCCATGTAGAGAACCGGCAATGGTAACAGCCAGTGGAAGATCGGCAAAGTATTTGAGCGGCATGGCAATGGCAAGCAAAACAAGAAACGAGATGCCTTCAAGTGTTCCAATTAGGATAAAACGTTTGAGGGATGGATTCATACCTGATAACCTCCTGTATCTTATGTCCCTATTAATTTACCATAAGCAAAGGGATTATTGAGCAGGAAATTACAGAGAGTTGTGAATCCTTTTTGTCTATTTTTCTACTAGATACTCAGCTTCCAAATCTTTGTTCAGGTAGCGCGCCATGGCGGTTTTTGCACTTTTCAGTCCTGCTTTTTCATAAAACGGTTCATTACTCGTTGTGGAAATTAAATGCACGCAGGAAATGTCCTTAAGCTGATTAAGAAGGTCCTCCACAACGAGCTTCCCAACTCCCTTTCTTTGAAATTGCGGGTGAATGATCACGTCATAAATGGCTGCATTGAACACGCCATCAGACAGTGCTCTCCCAAGGCCTGCAAGCTGGCTGCCAGCGTAGGCCGCAGCAACATGGCTGCTGTTGCTGTATATAGTTTGCAAAGCTATAAGGGTATGCCGGGTCCAGCCTACAGCGTGGTAGATGGACAATACCTCATTCCAATCTAGGCCTGTAATGTTTCTATCAATCTTGTACACTGTACCT
This sequence comes from Fictibacillus enclensis, assembly GCF_001457035.1. Classification (GTDB taxonomy): domain Bacteria; phylum Bacillota; class Bacilli; order Bacillales; family Fictibacillaceae; genus Fictibacillus_C; species Fictibacillus_C enclensis. Next base: position 269,125 of record NZ_KQ758617.1, read on the forward strand.
CCTCCTGCTCTATATCATTTTTTTTATTTTAACTTCCATAGGCTGTTAATGACAGGAGAAAAAGCAGCCTGGAATGTAGTGCAGGCTGCTGGGTTCTAATATGAAAAGAGGCCGTCCAATGGTTTTAAAAGATCAGGTTGAAGTTTGAGAGAGGAGTGACTCTCCATCTCCTTCTCCATCTTTTTTAACAGGTCAGGATCGGCGAGCTGATCTTTGTTCGTGGAAGATAAGTGAAGGTTTTTTAATAGCTGGCTCTGAACAAGCTTAAGCTGTTTGGTCGCAGACTCATTAGTTGGACAGAGGCCAGTGAGCGGAATTTTTTCTTTTTGGGCCTCATCAATGAAGTTAAGACCAAGCATTTTCGGTACAGATCCATTCAGTATCCCTGCCTTCTGGCAAAGCTGCTGTTTCGTTTGTTGTATGGTTTTCTTGACTTTTTTCTTCTCCTTTTTGGCAGTTTCCTTTGTTTTATCAATGACTTTTGGCACTTTTGTAATTTCTTTTTTTACACCTTGTTTAACTGGATGGGTTACATGCTCCAGTGGTTTTTTTACGTGTTTTACCGGGTCGGACACATCTTCCAATGGTTTTTTAACGTGCTTTACAATGTGTTCGGCATCAGGTTTCTCCTGCTTTTTGTCCGGTTTTTTCTCAGCCTTTTTTATAGGATCCTTTGACAGCTTGGGAAGCGCTTTTTTTATCTCATCCGAAGGTGAAGCAGGCTTTTTAGGCGATTTTTCTTTGTCCTCTTTTTGGTCTTCGCAGGTCAGCGGGAGATGGCCGTTCATGAGCTTATTGACGGCTTCTTTCATTTCCAATAAAGGAAGCGAGGCAAGGTCTTGAAGCACTTTCGGAGCAGCTGGCCGCTGTTGTCCATGATTGCCTTTTACCGTAGTAAGCGTCAGTCTGTCCAATTCTCCTTTTGAGGCTTCCATTTTGTGTATGAGCATGGTTACCTTTTTAAGTCCTGGGTCGGGGATTGGTTTTCCTGCGGTCAGGCATGCTCCCTTTAGTGAAAATGCCGAAGCATCAGCGGTCATATTTGTCATATGAACAGGTCCGTGTGCCTGCATAATTACAGTGACCGGCCCTTCATCGGTCGAAAGTACCTTTGTAAGCTTCATACCATACAGTGTGGCATTACGGTATTGAAAGCGGATCATGGGTTTTGATTTTGCTGATGACGTTTCTCCCATCACTACTTGAGGGAGCATGATTCCGCCCTCCACCCGATCTGCGCTGACCACAAACCCTTCGTCATTTTGCCCGCCTGCTGCCGCTTGTGCGTGATTTGGAACATAGAGCAAGGCCATAACAAGCAAACAGGTCAAGCCTTTTAATGCTCGCATCCTCATTTCGCTTCTACCAGTTCAGGAGACTTATAGCCGGTATAAGCATCACTTTGTTCATCATTCTTCTGAAGAGGGGCAGGAGGGTTCCAGGCAATCATCAGGGATCCCCCGGTAATACCAAGTAATGTTCCGATGAGAAACCCACCCAGAGCTCCGATCACGGACAATATGGATAAAAAGATGGTTATAATCCCCAGCAGTTTGGAGAACTGGGGAAATATCAGTGCCATGACGCCGAGCAAAAGAATCATGCCGCCAAATAAAATGCCAATTACAGAGACGGTACCTGGCAGGAAAGCTTTCACAATAAGGTTCAAGGGCACCCACAGGATCAATGCCCCAGATATCAAGGTCAGCAGTGACCCGGTAAAAGGGCGTTCATGTTTCCATTGTCTAACTGACATCTTTATTCCTCCTTGTTGTTAATTGGCTGGTTTGTTGATGCGTTCTACAGTAACTTTCATTCCGTTCATCACAACCTTCTCTTGGAAAAGGTAATGCGTTTTAATTTTTGCATGATTTAGCTCAATGGTTGAAGACATTTGCTGAAACTGTTTCTGCCAGTCACTGCTCTGTTTTTCTTTCAATGCAAGGTTACTGAACTTGGCATCCGCATTGATCACAGAAGCGTCCTGCTGCAGGCCGGAGATATGAACCGGTTTACTGGCGACAATTTTTACACGGATCCATTTGTCCCCGCTAATATTAAAATCTTTATACAGCTGCAGATGATCAATGGTTAAATCCTTAATCAGGTTGGTGCCCTGAGGAGTCGATTTCTCCTTGCTGGATTCACCCATTTTCGGGTAGAAGGTATAGCCGTTTCCTTCCAGGTGATCAAACTCAACATAGAAGTTACCTACTCCTGCCATCGGTATGGCGTAAGCAGTCCCGGATACTCCCATAAAGCTCAGCAGTGTGGCGAGTGCCACCATGCCTGATGCGAAAGCTTTCCAAAACACCCTTTTGTTCACGTTTCCTTTGTTGAGGGTTGTTTTCAATTCGACCGTTTTACCCATCAATATCCCACCCTTTTTAATATGATGAAAGCGCTTTAATAATGTAACTGTAAGGTTTGTTTAGTAAGTTGACAATTCCGATAAGTATCGTAATTAAGGGGATCACCCCGACAATTGTCGGGTTAAATGGGCAGATATTGTAAAAAGATTTCGAAAACTATAAAGTGAATGTAAGCAGTGGGGAGGAGGGGCTGGATATGGACGAGCTTTTTTTAAATGGCATGGCATTATTGGCAAAGTATGGCGGAGATATATTAAACAACTGGAAAACGATAAAAAGTGAGCTATCCTCTCAGCATGAACAGGACCTCATTACGGAATTTGACGGAATGATGACCTACTCCTTTGAGGAACTGCTGAAAAAGAACGATTGTGAGCATATCAATCAGCTCATACTTGCCATGGTTTCGCAATGGAGAGACCACTATTCCATGGACGTTGACTACAGCCAGGTTATTTTTTTGCTGTCTGCCATTGAAAATATGATTCACCATATTCTTGAACAGGAAGAAAATCCAAGGATCATTGATCATCAGTCCATCCAGTATATTTTCAACAAGCTTTTAGACCATGTTCTGATTCCTTTGACATCGGAAACGAACGGGCATCAGTGGCTGGATACAATGATCACCTCTAACATTATCCCTCTTCATTGGGCTGCGCTGCTGAGAATTGAGGATTTCGAGTATAAATTAATCGAACTGAAAAGTGTGGATACCGGGCAGGACAATCAATCGCTCATAGAAATCTGCAAAACGATGTCCGCTCCCACATCCGAACAGCTGTCCCTTGCATTGTGCCGCCTGATGAATCCTGGTACGAAACAGCCGAGAGTCATTCCTGTTTCATTTGCCAAAGAAACCTTGCTGCTTTGTGTAAAATCAACCGATGCAGGAAGCATTTCTTCCCAGCGTATTGAATTGATTTCGAACATGTACAAAAAGCAGCTCAAGATGAATACACTTGTAAGTGAAAACGAATGGAAAGATGCTGCTCTGCTATATACACTCCGATTGCTTATGGCACAAACCTGCACCGAAACACTTAAAACAGTTACGGATGGTTTTGTGGATTATTTAAAGTTTGAAAGAAGTGCCCTCTTTCTGTACTCCCCGCGGGTGGAGCGGGTTGTATTTGCGGCTCATCGCAACCTGGGACATAATATTCAGGAAATCCAAGTTGATTTTACTGAGGTTGCTTTTTTAAAGAATCATTTGCAGAAGATTCTTCAGTCCAAGCCCATTTATCTTGAGGATGCTTCCAAGCAGATTCCTAAAGGGCTGGCAGAGCAGTTTAAGGTGGCATCGCTCATCGCCGTTCCGGTATTTACACCTCGAAAAGGGCGTTTTCTCGGGCTGGTATTGCTTGACTGTAACGGAGCGCACTTTGAGGAACCGACACCAAACGAGCAGGCCATGCTCATGAAATTCGGTCAGTATGCAGGAGAGGCTCTTTATAAGCAATGGGGGACGGTTATTCAACTGCTTGACATGGATTCACCGATCTTGACGCCAAGAGAAAAAGAGGTGCTGAAGCTGATGGCACAGGGGGAAACCATTCAGCGGGCCGCTTCACTTCTTCATTTAAGCCATTACACTGTAAGGGATTACGTAGCCGGTATCATAAAAAAATTAAAAGTGAAGAATCGGACAGAGGCTGTTGTGAAAGCCATTCGGATGAATTTTATCGAATAAAAAAGGCCAGAGGCTGCTGATGAGCAATCATCAACGGACTCTGGTCATTAATCAATTGGGTTTAATCTTTTTTCTCGAGGGCCGCTTTCAGTGCATCGGCCAGGCTGTTGCCCATCGGGGCCTCTTCCTTTTTCTTGTATTTATTCATCAGCTGGCGTTCCTCACGTTTGGATACGGTCTTTTTACGGTCCTCTGCTTTTTCAACCACGTTGCATGGCCGGCATTGGAAATAGGTACCGGCTTTGCCGTTGTGAATCTCCATTTTTTTATGGCATTGCGGGCAGCGGCGGTTGGAAAGCTTGGGGTCCTTTCGCTTTCTGAAGCTGCATTCTCTGCTGGAGCATACAAGCATTTTCCCGTCGCGTCCTTTGACTTCCTTCATGAATTCTCCGCACTCCGGGCACTTCGAACCAGTAAGGTTATGCGCTTTATAGGTTTGTTCACTGCCTTTAATTTCCTTGACAAGCTGCTTGGTCTGCATTCTGATCTTCTCGAGGAAATCTTTTGGATTGCCTTTGCCCCGTGCAATATCCTCCAGTTGTTTTTCCCATTTTGCCGTTAATTCCGGCGACTTCAGCTCGCTGTTTACCAAATCAATCAGTTGTTTGCCCTTTGGTGTAGGATGGAGCCGGTTATTCTGGCGGTCAATGGTTTCGGTGCTGAGCAGACGCTCTATGATGTCGGCACGCGTTGCCGGTGTCCCGAGTCCGAATTTTTCCATGCGCGCGAGCAAATCGGCTTCATTAAAGCGGGCAGGCGGCTCGGTCAGTTTTTTCTGCATTCGCGACTCTTTTACACTGAATTCCTGTCCGGATATAAGGTTTCCGAGCGGTTTGCTATGGGAATCTTCCTCATCCTTCCCGGTGATTTTTTTGAATCCGGCGTCAACAACCTTCGTTTCTCTGGCTGAAAAGGATTCGCCTTTTACATCAATCACCGCATGAATGGTTTCTGTCTGGTACGGTCCGTAAAATAATGCGAGAAAGCGGCGGACGATGATATCATACAGCTTCCTTTCATCGGCTGACAGATCACCGAGGTGCGGGGGTTCATCTGTTGGGATGATCGCATGGTGGTCGGACACTTTGTCGTTGTTAAATACCTTTTTGACAAGCACCGTTCCTTTATTTTTCAGGACGGGCTGAACTTCGTCACGATATGCAGAAGAGAGCGCCTGCAGCCTGTCATTCATCGTATTTTTCATGTCCACAGTCAAATATTTGGAATCTGTACGCGGGTAAGTAACAAGCTTATACCGTTCATACAGATTTTGCAGGACACTGGAGGTTTTCTTGGCAGAGAACCCGAAGCGCCGGTTGGCATCACGCTGCAGCTCCGTTAAATCATACGGAAGAGGCTGCTGTTCAGCTTTTGATTTCGTATTCAGGGAAATAACTTTCCCTTTTTCGTTTTTTACAAGCTCTCCAACTTTTTCCGCTTGGGAACGATCAAAAATCCGGCGTTCTCCATTCTTCTCCCACACCGCCTCAAGGGGTCCAATTTTGGCATCAATCGTAAAATATTCTTTTGGCACAAACGCTTTAATGTCTGCTTCGCGTTCCAGAATCATGGAAAGAGCAGGTGTCTGCACACGGCCTGCGGACAGTTGTTCATTGTATTTCGTAGTTAATGCACGTGTGACATTCAAACCGATCAGCCAGTCCGCTTCGGAACGGCATACCGCGGATTGATAAAGAAAATCATATTGATTGGCAGGCTTCAGATTTTTGAAGCCGTCCTTGATGGCCCGGTCGGTCTGTGAAGAAATCCAGAGCCGTTTAACTGGCTTTTTCCAGCGAAGTTTCTCAAGAATCCAGCGTGCAACCAGCTCTCCCTCACGCCCGGCATCCGTCGCAATAATAAATTCACCCACATCTTTTCTGCGGGCGAGCTGTTCAATTCCCTTATATTGGTGACTGACCTGGCGAATGAGTTTTAATCCCATTTCTTTTGGGATAATCGGCAGGTCTTCCATCCTCCAGGTTTTATATTCCTTGTTATAATCCTCGGGCATCTTTAATTCTACTAGGTGGCCGAGCGCCCACGTTACAATGTATTTCGGTCCTTCTATATATTGTTTTGATTGCTTACTGCACCCAAGCACACGGGCCAGGTCTCTGGCAACACTTGGTTTTTCAGCAAGTACAATGGATTTCATAAAATGAATAAGCTCCTTTCTACAACAGCAGTTTCCTAAACTGCATCCCTTATCAGTATAGCCGATTGAAGGCTTCTTCGAAAATGATATGAAAAAACACAGTGACTAAAGGTTAAAAAGATGAAATGATTTCCGATAAAAAAGAAGGTTAACGTAAAAGTAAAAAAATTAGAGGTGCAGCGAATGAAAATCAGAAGCAAATTATTCATTTTATTGGGAACCGCTGTGGTCGCCTTGATGGTTGCCGGGAGTTATGCGTTTTACTCTATTCATGATCATACCCGGCTTAGCCAGGAACTGGCCAGTAAGCAGGAAATGCAGACAGAGTTTAAGGAGTTTCAATATTGCCTGACAGGCTATTCGAATGATGAACGGGCATACCTTCTTACGGGCAAGAAGGAGTATACAACGGAATTGGCGGATAAAAGGCGCAGGATTGAAGTGCTAAAGAAACGACTTTTTCCTTTGCTGGATGCAAAAACAAAAAAGACTGCTGAGAGAGGACTGACCGGGTATTTTAATTCCAGCACTCGTGCGGTCCAAGCTTATGATGGCGGTGGGAAAGAACTGGCTATGACGGTTCACTTTGTGGATGAAAGAGCCATTAGGAAAAATGTGCTGAATCCTGTTATTGAGAAAATGGTGCAAACGCTTCATAAAGATATTGAAACTCAGAAGCAGAAAAATAAAACGGCGATCAAGATTCAGACAGTTGTTTTTGCGGTTGTCTTGCTTCTTTTAATCGTGGGAGGTTTGGTTTTTGGCAGTATTATCGTGGCCTCCATCGTTCGTCCTATTGGAGTGCTCCACCAAAATATGAAGGAGATCGCAGAGGGGAAAGGGGACTTGACCAAATCCGTAAAGCTTGGCAGAAAAGATGAATTGGGTCAGCTGTCCGACACCTTTGATCTATTTACCTCAAGTCTGCGGAATATGATCATGCAGATTTCAGAAACCACTTCCGAAGTGGCAGCTTCCTCTCAACAGTTGACCGCCAGTGCTGAACAAAATAGCCATGCGGCAAGCCAAGTCACGTTAAGTATTCAGCAAATTGCATCGAATACCGAAGTGCAAACGGAAAAATCAACGGAAACTTCTGAAATGATGGAACAAACGGCAAGCCAGCTCGAGGTTATTTCCAAAAATGCCGTCCTGGCCCGTGACCTGACATCAGCAGCTTCAGAACAGGCCGACGAGGGGCGGATGCATGTCAATCGGACACATGATCAGATGAAAGAGATCGTCGACTCGGTCGATACGGCCCAACAAGGCATTGAGGAACTTAATGCACAATCCGAATCCATTGGAGAAATTGTAACCATCATTACCGAGATTGCCAATCAGACCAATTTGCTTGCGCTAAATGCTTCCATTGAAGCCGCCCGTGCCGGGGAAAGTGGTAGAGGGTTTGCTGTGGTGGCATCAGAGGTACGAAAACTTGCCGAGCAGTCGGGGAGTTCTGCTCAATCGATCAGTGACCTTGTTAAAAAGATTCAGGAGGGGACCCATAACTCCAGTGAATCCGTAAAAATGGTAAGAAACAATGTTTTTGCAGGTCTCACCGTAGTCAAGGAAACCGAAAAGCAATTCCAGCATATCCAGAACGCAACCAATGAAGTGAATCAGCAGATTATGGAAATAACCGGATCGATTGCACAACTGGCAAAAGGAGCAGAACGTCTTTCCTCTTCATCCGAAATTATCGCAGCAGGCGCAAGAGAGTCGTCCGGCAGTGTGCAGAGCATTGCCGCTGCTACAGAAGAACAACTGGCATCCATGGAGGAAATTGCAGCGTCTGCTCATTCACTGTCCTTTATGGCAGAAGAGCTGCAAATGATGATATCAAAATTCAAAATCTAGCAAAAAGAAGGAGGCCGTTTTTACGGTCTTCTTTTTTAGATAGATATGAAAAAATGCTTAACCGCATAGAATGTAAAAAGTATGAAGGATTAGGGGGACTTAAATGATGATGGGTCTGGAGGAAGGAACGGTGTTGTCAAATGGGGTTCATATCCCATGGATCGGATTGGATTCATGCAGTATAAATAACCCTGAAACAGTAGAAAGAGGAGTGCTTGCAGCCATTAAAGCAGGATACCGGGCCATTGATACTGCGGCATCCTACCAGAACGAACGCGGAATTGGAAACGCTTTATCTTTATCCGGCATGGATAGGAAGCAACTTTTTATTACAGCAAAGTTAAACAGTATTTCTCACGGGTACAATAACACCCTTGCTGCCTTTAATGAGAGCAGAAAGAAACTGGGCGTCGATTATATTGATCTTTACTTGATTCAGTGGCCGGTAAGGGGAGAACTTGAAGAAACATGGAGAGCACTTGAAATTCTGTATAACCGGGGTGATGTGAGAGCCATTGGTGTTTGTAATTTTGAAGAAAATGATCTGAAACTGATCATGAGACGAAGTCAGATTAAGCCGCATGTCAACCAAATTGAATATCATCCGCTAAAGTCTCAAAAACAGCTGATCCATTTCTGTAAGCAGAACCAGATCCAAGTTCAGGCCAGAAACCCGTATTCAAGGGAGGAGCTTTTTCAACAAAAAGTCCTGTTGGACATCGCGGTAAAGCATGAGAAAACAGCGGCTCAGATCGCCATGAAATGGGCTTTGCAGAATGGAATACCGGTTGTTCCTGCATTTTCGTCCATTAACGAAGTCCAGGAAAATATTCAAATGATGTCTTTTACTCTTCCGATTGAGGATATGGTTACTCTGCACTTTTTGAACAACAGCCGGATGACAGGACCGAATACAGGACAGTACTTTTGCGAATAGCGTTTCATATAACCTTCCACTCGTTGGAAGGTTTGTTTTTTTGCCACAATTTCCTTGTCTAAAAGTTGTAAAACGGGGGTAATAAAAATAACAGATAGCCCAGAGCTTATGAAAAATGGAAGTGAAAATAGATTAATTTTTACTGCACCAGGGTATTGTAGAAGGGAAGAGGTGAATACAGCTATGGAATCAATTACAGAATGGCTAAAGAACATACTACTATTTTTGGGCGGTTTTTTAAATGTCAGCATATTGTTGATCATCATAATTGTAATATTCGTCGTTCGTTCGGTCCGACGCAAAAAAAGAAACAGAGAGCATGAAGATTATCTTGGAAAAGATGATAAATAGTCGCAAAGTAAGGCGGTTCATTTAATGGACCGGCCTTTTTTATGGATTTTCCCTCTTGGAACCGATATGATAAAAAGAATTGAGCAGGATAATGAGGGGGATTTTGATGAAGGAAAACAATAAACTGGAAAAAGCAACGTTTGCCGGAGGATGCTTTTGGTGCATGGTCAAGCCTTTTGATGAATTGCCGGGAATCCATGGGATTGTTTCCGGATATACAGGAGGGAATATGGAAGATCCATCATATGAACAAGTGAAAACAGGAACAACCGGCCATTACGAAGCGGTGGAAATTACATATGATCCGGCTATATTTCCTTATCAACAATTACTGGATTTGTATTGGCCGCAAATTGATCCAACAGATGAGGGTGGACAATTTTTTGACCGGGGCAGTCAGTACCGAACCGCGATCTTCTACCATAATGAAGAACAGAAAGATCTTGCACTGGTTTCCAAACAAAAGCTCGAAGACAGCAGCAAGTTCAGCAAACCCATTGTAACCGAAATCTTGCCGGCATCAGTCTTTTATGCCGCTGAAGAGGATCATCAGGATTTTTATAAAAAGAATCCCGCAAAATACAAACAGGAACGAATAGAATCCGGCAGGGATGCATTTATAAAAGAAAACTGGAGCAAAAAAGGCAGCTGATCACAGCTGTCTTATTTTATTGTTTCATAAAAATCTTCATTGAATAATTCATTGAAGTGTTAGGTGCGAGACTCCGGCGGGAAATACGTGACAGGTGAGACCTGGAGGCGCTTGCGCCGCGGGGCTCAGCGCACGCCCCGCGGAAAGGGAGCATCCTGGAACGTAATCAACGACCCTCTAGGCAACAATGAGTTAAGAAAAAGTTTTTTTGGAAAGCGGTTGCAATTCAAAAAGAGGTATGGTAGCTTCTAGATGTCAAAAATCACATACAGAATATTAAATCACATATGTGATGTAGATGGAGGGCAAGATGTCAGTTAAATCAGCTCAGCGGGTACTCCAGGTTTTTGAGTGCTTGACCATGCACACAGAGGGGCTATCCATTAAGGAGATCAGCGAAACCTTGGACTTTCCGCAAAGCAGTACATCAAATTTAATTAAGACCTTAGCAGCTGAAGGCTACCTGAGACAGGACACGCAAAAAAAGTACAAGCTCGGGCCCAAACTCATTGGAATTGGAACCGCTGCCATGGAATCGCTGGATGTCTCGGCGGTAGGTAAGCCTTATCTGAAAACGTTAATGGAAGAAGTACAGGAAACGGTCTTTATGGCGTTGATGGCAGAAGAAGAACTGGTGTATGTTGCCAAAATTGATAATAACCGCTCCATCCGGACCACCGCCCAGCCTGGCAACAAAAAGCCAATATACTGCACAGGGCTTGGCAAGGCATTCCTTTCCTTCATGCCGAAAGAATCAAAAAACAAGCTGCTTGATTCAACAGAGCTGCTTCCGATTACGAGTCACACCATTACAAGCAGGGAACAAATGGAACACGAACTTGCCGAAAGCAGGAAACGGGGCTACGCGATTGATAATGAGGAAAACGAAGAGGGATTATTCTGTCTGGCGGCTCCAATATACGGGGGTGACCGGCAGATGCAGGCTGCGATCAGCGTAGCAGGGCCCAAAGAGAGGATGACTGCCCGTAAAGATCAGATTGCAAAAGTATTGCTGCTTACTTCAAAAAAGATATCAGCTAGTCTCGGCTATTTGGCCAGATAAAAATGACAGGGAGGGCAAAAGATGGATGTGATCAGTATAGGGGAAGCGATGGTGCTTTTTACCCCTGAAACGAGCGGGCCTATGAGGTATGCCCGGGATTATACCTCGAGGATAGCCGGAGCAGAAATCAATACACTCATTGGGCTGGCTAAACTTGAGCATGAAACAGGATGGATTTCCAGAGTGGGAAGTGATGAGTTCGGCGCCATGCTCAAAAACGCCGTAAGAGGCGAAGGGGTGGATGTGAGTGAGGTTGCAGCAGACGATGAGGCACCAACAGGCATCTTTTTTAAAGAAAATGTCTACGGAGACCACGTACGTGTACATTATTACCGTAAACACTCGGCCGCCAGCTTTCTGAATCCGGAAAGCATTAACGAAGCCTACCTGTCAGAGGGCAAAGTGCTGTACATAACCGGCATTACCCCGGCACTGTCCGATTCGTGTTCAAAGGCTGTTTTTCAGGCAATCGAAATAGCCAAAAAGCACAAGTTGACCATTGTCTTTGATCCAAACATCAGGTACAAGCTCTGGACTGAGGAGAAGGCGCGAAACACCATCCTGGAGATTGCCGGCCATTCCGATATTGTTTTTCCGGGTACAAGTGAAGGGGAATTTTTATTCGGAACAAGCCATCCGGAGAAAATAGCAGATGCGCTGCACGAGCTTGGACCAGATACTATTGTTGTAAAAAAGGGTGAAGAAGGCGCCTACTATTCCTGCCTTTCAAAAAAGGAACAGGGGCATGCCGAAGGTTTTCGTGTGAAACAGGTAATCGATCCGGTCGGGGCAGGTGACGGATTTGCGGCAGGAGTGGTATCGGGGCTGCTTGATGGACTATCCCTCAAAGAATCTGTGACCAGGGGCTGTGCAATCGGAGCTATGGTTACGATGGTCAATGGGGATATTGAAGGTCTTCCTGACCGAAAAACGCTTGAGCTTTTCCTGTCGAGCAAAAGTGACGTAAGCCGTTAAGAAAAGAGGAGGAACCATTTTGTCTGATGTACTTTCATCCATAAAAGAAAATAAATTGGTAGCCATCATCCGAGGTGCAGAACCGAAGAGCGTGCTGAAGATCGCACGTGCGCTTCAGGCCGGGGGTATAAGAACGCTTGAGATCACCCTGAACTCACCAGGGGCGTTTAAAGTGATCGAAGAGGTTTCATCGGAATTGGGAGATGAGCTATTGGTCGGTGCGGGCACCGTTCTTGATCCGGAGAGCGCAAGAATGGCAATCCTTGCCGGTGCGCAATTTATCCTGGCTCCAACCGTTAACTTGAAAACGATAGAATTGACCAAAAGGTATGGAGCGGTAAGTATTCCGGGCGCGTTCACACCAACAGAAATTTTAACCGCCAATGAGCATGGGGCAGACATTGTCAAAGTGTTCCCTGCTTCCATCGGGCCATCCTATATTAAGGATTTGCGGGGGCCGCTTCCCCACATTCCGCTGCTTCCAACAGGCGGAGTGACGCTTGAAAATGTTTCGGAGTTCATGAAAGCGGGTGCGGTCGGATGCGGCATTGGCAGTGCACTTGTGAATACAAAAGAAGAAGTTACAGAAGCGTATTTATCAAAGCTTACTGAAAAAGCACGTAATTTTGTAAACGCCGTATCACGAGATTAATAGGGGGATGAGATCATGAAAATTACAGGATATGAATTGTTTCAGGTGCCGCCGCGCTGGCTGTTTTTAAAAATTACCACGGATGAAGGAGTCGTGGGCTGGGGAGAGCCGGTCATTGAGGGGCGTGCAGCCACGGTTAAGACAGCGGTTGAAGAATTGATGGAATACTTGATGGGCAAAGATCCGATGCATATAGAGGATCATTGGAACCTGATGTACCGGGCAGGCTTCTACCGGGGAGGCCCAATCATGATGAGTGCCATTGCGGGTATTGATCAGGCGCTCTGGGACATAAAAGGAAAGTATTTTAACGCTCCTGTCCATCAGCTGCTTGGCGGAAAATGCCGTGATTCCATCAAGGTGTATTCATGGATTGGCGGAGACCGGCCAGCAGAGGTGGGTCTTGCTGCCAAAAAGGCACAGGCTGCCGGATTTAAAGCAGTGAAGATGAACGGAGCGGAAGAGCTTCAATATATTGATTCGTATGACAAAGTGGATAAAATTCTGGAAACCGTTGCCACGGTCAGAGAAGCAGTTGGACCGCAGTTTGGAATTGGTTTGGATTTTCACGGACGTGTGCACAAACCGATGGCCAAGCTGCTGGCAAAAGAGCTTGAAGTCTATAAGCCTATGTTTATCGAAGAGCCGGTCCTTCCTGAAAACAATGAAGCGCTGCGCGAGATTGCGAGAGCTACTTCCATTCCAATCGCCACAGGGGAAAGGATGTTTTCCAAATGGGATTTTAAGCCACTGCTGATTGATGGATATGTTGATATTATTCAGCCGGATCTATCCCATGCCGGGGGAATCACAGAGTGCAAGAAAATCATGTCGATGGCTGAAGCGTTTGATGTGGCGGCTGCTCCGCACTGCCCGCTGGGCCCGATCGCACTGGCATCCTGCCTGCAGGTGGATGCAACCTGCCATAATGCGTTTATTCAGGAACAGAGCCTTGGTATCCATTATAACGAAGGCAGTGACATTCTCGATTATATCGTGGACCGTTCCGTCTTTCATTATGAGGAAGGCTATGTCAAGATTCCTGATGGGCCAGGCTTAGGCATCGAAATCAATGAAGACCATGTCAGAAAGATGGCCGAGGAAGGTCACAACTGGAGGAATCCGGTTTGGCGGCATAAGGACGGCAGTATTGCAGAATGGTGAGAATCTCACCATTCTTTGCCTGATCTGTAAGCGCTTCATCAAAGAAAGGGGTTTGCATCATGTACGAACAAAAGAAGGAAAGGCGTACAAGGGCGAGGTACGGGGTTCTTGCTCTTGTTTTTATAAATGTCATCATTAACTATATGGACAGAAGCAATATCTCGGTTGCCGCGACTTCTATGGGAAAAGACCTTGCGTTAAGTTCAGTGCAATTAGGCTTGATTTTTTCAGCGTTTGGCTGGGCCTATTCCGCCCTTCAAATCCCGGGAGGATGGATGGTTGACCGTTTTGGCCCGAGAGTAATGTATGCTTTAAGTTTATGTACATGGTCAATCGCCACCTTATTTCAGGGATTCACGAAGGGGTTTGCCGGTCTGTTCGGCCTCAGGCTTGCGACAGGAGCGTTTGAAGCCCCGGCATTTCCGACGAATAACCGGATCGTCACCAGCTGGTTTCCGGACAAAGAACGTGCTTCAGCCGTTGCCATGTATACGTCCGGCCAATTTGTGGGTCTGGCATTTCTGACACCGGTACTTGCCACCATCCAGCATTATACAGGATGGAGAGGGCTGTTCATCATTACCGGGATCATCGGTATTGTCTGGTCCCTCGTCTGGTATGCGGTTTATCGGGATCCCAATAAAAGCAGAAAAGTAAACAAGGAAGAACTGTCTTATATAGAACAAGGCGGAGGACTGGTCAATCCAAAAGGCAAAGAGAATCAGGAAAAAGAGAAGCTGAAATGGAGCGATTTGAAAGAAACCTTATCCCACCGAAAGCTTTGGGGCATTTATCTCGGCCAGTTTGCTGTCAATTCCACCCTCTGGTTTTTTCTGACCTGGTTCCCTACTTATCTGGTGGAATACAGGGGATTGGATTTTATTAAATCTGGTTTTCTGGCTTCTCTTCCGTTCCTTGCCGCATTTGTCGGTGTTCTGATCTCAGGATTTGTTTCGGATTACATGGCCAAGCGGGGAGTATCCATGGGTGTTGCGCGGAAAACACCGATTATTACAGGGCTTCTTTTATCCATCGCCATTATTGGAGCAAATTATGTCGACAATACAGCGATGATCATCTTTTTCATGACCATTGCCTTCTTCGGAAACGGTCTGGCATCCATTACATGGTCGCTTGTTTCCCAGATCGCGCCTCAGCGTCTGGTCGGGCTGACTGGCGGGGTTTTCAACTTTATCGGAAGTCTCGCATCCATCATTGTTCCGATTGCCATCGGATACTTGGCGAAAGGCGGAAACTTTGCGCCGGCACTGGTCTTCATTGGCGTTCTGGCGCTGTTTGGCGCGTTATCTTATATTCTTTTGGTTGGAAAAGTGGAGAGAATCGCAGAAAAAGGCGATGGTGGGAAACGTCCAAATCTATCTCATCAAGCATAGATAGAAAAAAGGCAGCGGTCATCGCTGCCTTTTTTCTATGATTCTACTTTTCTTTTGAACGATCATAAACAATAGTACCATTGATAATGGTCATTTCTACCATGCTCCGGGCATCAAACGGATCGCCATCCCAAATGACCACATCGGCGTCCTTTCCTTTCTCAAGGGAACCCACCCGGTCCTCCACCCCGAGATGTTTGGCAGCATTCAAGGTAATGGCCAACCAGGCGGTTTCCAGATCCAGACCGTGTTTAACAGCACTGATCGCGCTCAAAATCAAGCTGTCGATTCCCACTACTGGATGATCGGTGGTGATGGATACCGTCACCCCGGCTTCGTTCAGCTCTTTGAGCGTATGCCATCCTTTGTCAGCCAGTTCAATCTTGCTTCGTGTGGAAAGGGTCGGGCCGACAGAAACACGCACATCATGTTCTGCGATATAGGATGCAATCTGATGGCCCTCAGTACAATGCTCAATCGTCAGGTCAAATCCAAATTCCCTTGCCAGCCGGAGAATCGTGGCGATGTCATCTGCACGGTGGGCATGTGCCCGAATAGGTATTTCCTTTTTCAGGACTTTGATGAGCTGTTCGGTTCCTAAATCAGGTGTGAGCTCTTCACCCTGCTCAAGCTTTTTTAAAGCATGGTGCGCCGCTTTCATCTCCTTGCGAAACAGAGCTGCAATGCCCATTCGGGTAACCGGCGCTTTACCTTTTCCTCCATAAAAACGTTTGGGGTTTTCCCCGAATGCCGCCTTCATACCGGAAGGATTGCGGATGACCATTTGATCAATAACCGTTCCGGCCGTTTTAAGGACCACCATTTCTCCCCCGATAACATTGGCGCTGCCCGGCATCACCTGAACAGTAGTCACACCGGCTTTCCGGGCGTCTTCAAATCCTTGCTCGTTAGGATTAATTCCGTCGATTGCCCGCACATACGGAGTTACAGGATTGCTCGTCTCATTGTAATCGTGCCCCGCTGGGCCGATACCCTCTTCATGAATTCCCAGATGTGTATGTACATCGATCAAGCCAGGCGTTACAAATTTCCCTTCTGCATCGAGAACAGTTCCTGTTTCTGGAAGGTCGATGACTTTACCGATGCCGGCGATTTTTCCTTGATCCAGCAGAACATCCCCTTTATAAATCATTCCTGTACCGGTCATGAGCATTCCATTTTTGATCAAAAGCATGACAAAAATCCTCTCTTTTCAATTTTTTTCAAGAAATACTTGAATAAATATTCTGAAAAAATTATACTATTTAAAAATTACTCATTTCAATACAATTTTCTGAAAAAAGTATAGTTTTTAGGTAATGAATACTAATAATAGTACTAAATTAGTGATCTTTTGAAGTTTTTTATTACTGAAGGGTGGAAATATGGTGTCGGTGGAAATTATTGATACTCTGGATAAGGGAATTATTAAACTTTTATCCAAGGATGGAAGAATGTCATTTACAGAGATTTCGAATCGTTTAAATGTAACCGAGAAGACCGTTCGTTCCCGGTACAACAACCTTGTGGAAAATAACATACTCGAGGTCGTTGGAGTGGTTAACCCGATTTCTCTGGGTGTTAAGGTAGGAGCGATCATTCAGATCAGTGTGGTTCCACCAAATATGGATCAAACCATTCAGCAATTGAGCGACATTACCGGCATCCGGTTTATTACATTAACGTCTGGTGAGTATCAATTGCTCGTTCAGGCAAACGTCAGGGATTATGAGGAGATTACCGAGATTGTAAAAAGCATTCATCAACTTCCGGGTATCAACAAAAGCAATGTGATTTTACAGATGGATGTGTATAAAAATTCATTTGAATATATTTAAGGCCTCCGGGTCTTTTTTATATCAGCATCAGGTTCAGAAAACCTGGAATTCGTCGTATGAAAAAGCAACACGCACATTCAGCGGTACGGGCGGCTCAACTGGATATGGAAGCTTCGCTGGCCGAAAGAAAGCCATTCTTTGCCTCTATTTTGCTTGGAATAGGAACAGGATTCAGTACGGTATCCATACTCTTGCTTATGATTCAACACTAGAACGATACAGAGAGAAGGAGTAAACATGAAACAGGGAGTAAAGGCTGAAGATCTATACCGTTTGCGGTTTGTGAGCGATCCACAAATTTCACCAGATGGGGATAGGGTTGCTTATGTTGCAAAACGGATCAATCAGGACAAAGACTATGAATCTCATCTTTATATTTGCGGGTTTAATTCCGGTGCTTCTCTTCAGTGGACGAACGGTTGCCAAAAGGATTCCAGTCCCCGATGGTCTCCGGATGGCAAAACGCTGGCTTTTGTATCGGACAGGAGCGGCAAGAACCAAGTTTGGCTTATCTCTTCGGAAGGCGGCGAAGCAGTTCAGCTGACCAGCAGTACTCAAGGAGCGGGGAGCCCGGTATGGTCTCCGGATGGAAAGTCCCTCCTGGTGACAGTGACGGTGGGAGAGGAAATAGAAGAGGAAAACGCACTAAAGCCATTGGAAGTCACACACCTGAAATATAAAGCGGATGGAAAAGTCTTGCTTAACGAAGCATACAGCCAGCTTGTGCACATTAATCTGGAGACAAAGGAAGAATTACAGCTGACTGATGGTGCCCATCAACATTTTGACGCAGCATGGTCGCCCGATGGACAAAAAATCGCATATTGTAAAAGCCGGGGGCAGAGGGAAACGATTTCGTATGCTTCAGATCTTTTTGTTCGAACAATGAACGGAAAAGAAGCACGGATTAATCAAGAAACAGGCTCCTTTACCGATCCGGTCTGGTCAACAGACGGAGAACACCTGGCGTTTTTGGGGCAAACGTTTGAATATGGCAGTGCAACACTAGGAGATGTTTACACAGCTGAGGTGGAGAGCGGGAAGGTCTTGTGCCTGACCGGGGAATTCGATGATCATGCCGGAGATGCGATGGTTGGTGATATGCACTTTGGACATCCTTCGCCAAAACCATTCTGGTCAAAGGACGGAAAAGGGCTTTATTTCATTGCAAGCTGTGAAGGCAATGCTTCTCTTCATTATGTCTCGATGGAAGGAGAAGTCTCACAGATTACTCAGCAAAAATGCCATCTGTATGGCTACAGCATGGATGTAGAAAATGATTATGCCGTTTTCGCGGCAAGCTCTCCGACTGTGCCGGGAGATTTGTTTTATGCTTCGCTGTCCAATTTGAGCGAAGAAGTAAGACTGACGGATGTGAATGAGGAGCTGCTCTCAAGTATTTCCCTTTCACAGCCTGAGGAATTTACATTTATTAATGATGAGGGCTTTAGGGTGCAAAGCTGGCTTTTGAAGCCGCCTCACTACACAGAGGGTAGCAAGTATCCGATGGTGCTCGAAATTCACGGCGGCCCTCATGCCATGTACGGCAATACCTTTTTTCATGAACTGCAGCTGTTGGCAGCTTCCGGCTATGTGGTGCTGTACAGCAATCCGAGGGGGAGCTATGGCTACGGCCAGCAGTTTGTAAAAGCGTGCATGGAGGATTATGGAGGCGGTGACTACCGCGATTTAATGGCAGCCGTAGACCATGTGATAACGCACTGTGATTTTGTGGATCCTGATCAGCTTGTGGTTACCGGCGGCAGCTACGGCGGTTATATGACCAACTGGATCGTGGGGCATACCTCCCGGTTTAAGGCTGCTGTCACCCAGCGCTCCATCTCCAACTGGCTGAGCTTTTACGGTGTCAGCGATATTGGCTACTATTTTACAAAATGGGAGATTGGAAATCATCTGTGGGAAGACCCTGAGAAGCTGTGGCAGCATTCTCCTTTACGCCTGAGCAGCAAGGTGGAAACCCCACTTCTCATTTTGCATGGTGAAGAAGATTTCCGATGTCCGATCGAACAGGGTGAGCAATTATTCATTGCCTTAAAACAGCAGGGAAAACCTGTTAAATTTGTCCGGTTTCCAAAGTCCGACCATAATCTTTCACGAAACGGAGACCCGGGATTAAGGGTGAACCGCCTCCAGTATATTGTAAGCTGGTTTGATGATCATCTTGGCCAGGCGGAGCAAGGGGGGAGTTTGCATGAAAACATTGCTGCTGACAGGATTTGAGCCTTTTTTGGAGCACCCGTTCAATCCGGCGGAATATATTGTCCGCCAACTGAACCGAAAACAAATCGGCTCCTATCAAGTTGCGGGAAAAGTGTTGCCCGTAGATTACAGAAGGTCGGCTCTTGAGCTGCTCGATCACTATGAAGCGCTGCAGCCGGATGCTGTTATGATGCTCGGTCTGGCGGCAGGGCGAAACCGGATTACGCCTGAACGGATTGCGATCAATATCAATGACGGGCCAAACGATAATTCGGGCGCAGAGATGACGGATGTTCCGATTGCGGGGGATGGGCCAGCGGCGTATTTTTCAACACTTCCTGTCAGAAAATTTGTAAACCTGTTAAATGAAAGAGGATTTCCTGCTGAATTATCGAATACAGCAGGTGCCTACCTTTGTAATAATGTCATGTACAGTATGCTTCATCACATACATAAGGTGAAGCACAGTATTCCTGCAGGGTTTATACATGTTCCTCCGTCAAACGAGCTGGCGGTGAATGATCGCCGGTTGTCCGGTTGGCCGAAGGAAAACTTGCAAAAAGGCATTGAAATTCTCATTGAATCCTTGGATCAAAAAATAGCGGGAGATGAACGCACATGGAAAAGCTATACGACAGACTGAAGGAATGCTATCCGGAAATGGTGGAAATACGAAGACATCTGCATGAACATCCGGAGCTTTCGTTTGAGGAAGTGGAAACCCCGAAATACATTGCCGCTTATCATGAAAAATTAGGCCATGAAGTTCGCACGGAGGTTGGCGGAAGAGGAGTAGTCGCTGTCTTAAGAGGCGGGAAACCGGGAAAAACCGTTGCACTCCGGGCAGATTTCGATGCACTTCCCATTCAGGAAGAAAATGACGTAGAATACAAATCCAAAGTGGACGGAATAATGCACGCCTGCGGCCATGACGGGCATACGGCTACGCTTCTGGTCCTCGCAAAGGTGCTGAATGGCATGAGGGACGAGCTTGAAGGCAACATTGTGTTCATCCATCAGCATGCCGAGGAGCTCGCTCCCGGAGGGGCCATTGCCATGATTGAAGATGGCTGCCTTGATGGCGTGGATGTCATTTTTGGCACCCACCTTTGGGCGGTTACGCCGTATGGCCATATTCAGCACAGGACAGGTCCTTTTATGGCTGCCGCTGATAAGTTTGATTTTGTGATCCAGGGCAAAGGAGGACACGGGGCGCAACCTCACCTCACAAAGGATGCGGTTGTGATCGGTTCGCAGCTGGTAATGAATCTGCAGCAGCTGGTCAGCCGCCGGGTAAATCCGCTGGATTCCGCTGTATTGTCCATTGGCCGGTTTGAAGCAATTAATGCGTTTAACGTAATTGCCGATACGGCCAAGATCACCGGAACCGTACGTACCTTTAAAGAGAATGTGCGGGATTTGATGGAACGGGAAATTGAGCGGGTGGGAAAAGGAACCTGCCTAACAGCTGATGCAGAGTATACGTTATCGTATCAGCGGGGTTATCCGCCGGTTGTGAATCATAAGGATGAGACCGATTTTGTAGCGAGAGTGGCCGGGGATGTGCCGGGAGTAACCGCCGTCGTGGAATGTGAACCTGATATGGGCGGCGAGGATTTTGCTTACTATCTTCAGCATGTGAAGGGCACCTTTTTTTACACCGGCGCACAGGATGCAAGCCGTGATGAAATGTATCCGCACCACCATCCAAAGTTTAACATTGATGAGCGTGCGATGCTTGTGGCAGCCAACACCCTTGGAGCAGCTGCGGTGACATTTTTAAAAGAAGCTGCCATTAAGGAAGAAACAACCGTAAAAAAGTAAGACAGCAGGAAGCTGGAATGCATCAGGGGAGTTTAATATGCATTCCAGCTTTTTCTTGCTTGCTTTGTACCCATTCATCGTCTTTAATAAAACTATAGGAATGCTTTTAGTACCAAAGGAAATAGCGACGTCTTGTAAAATACAAAGTAAGGAGCATATCCCATGGAAAAAATATATAAAGATGAAATTACTTCATATATTGTCGGAAACAGGGAAGATTTTCACAGCAAATTGTTAAGCAAGGCAGACGGAGTAGCCTCCAAAATCAGTGAAATCTTGCAAAAAGGCAATATTGATTTGCTGAAGAATGCGGAGAAGCTTGTTCAGTTTGTGGTGGAAAACAGGGAAGCGGAGCTGACCGCTTTTGCCAGGCAAGAAGGAATTGCATGGGCCGAGCATTCGTTGACGCTTCAATTTAAACTGGAATGGGTCCATGCTATCCGCAGGACGATCTGGGGTTATTTAAAGGATTACGATGAAGAAGAAAATGCCCATCTTTCCATTTCTGAATTCAGAAAGCTCATTTATCAGATGGAAAAGCAAATCAATGACAGCCTGGACCAATTTCTCAATAGCTTTTTTATCAGTTATTCCGAATATAAAGACGAATTGATTAACTCCCAGCGTAAAACGGTTGAGCATTTGTCGGTTCCCATTATTCCGCTCAGCGCTCATGTCGCTGTTCTTCCTCTTATCGGGATTATTGACGTATACCGTATGTATACGATTGAAGAAAAAGTATTAACCGACATCGCCAGGCTGAAGATCAAGACACTTATACTTGATCTCTCCGGGATTACCGATATGGATATGGAAGTGATTCATCACTTCCAAAAGGTGCTTGATGGCACTTCGCTTATGGGATGCAAAGCAGTGATTACCGGGTTGCGGCCCGAGCTGGTGAGAAAAATGATACAGCTGGGTGTAACCTTTGATGACAAGGCAGAAATGAAGGGGACACTGCAGCAAACACTTCCTGAATATTACAAACCCGAACTATTCTAGGAAAGACGGAGGCAGCTAATGAAAGCAACAAAGCTGCCGATGCCGGCAGGGCTGAGGATTGAACTAGCCAGGGCGGCCGGATGGTGGATGATGAGACTCTTTTTCAGGCATGAAGAACAGAGATCGAGCCCTTGGCTTGTGAACTGGCAAGTTTCCGGTTCTTTTGCAAACGTGCAGATCAGCCCTTAAAATAAATGAATAGACTAAGAGTTTCAACGGCAGGAGCAGGCTCCTGCCGTTTTTTTCATGCTTTTGGAACAAGAAGAAGAGAAATCCATAACATGTGTTTACAAACGTAACAGTGTTATGTTACATTCTATTCATAAAAGAAAGGAGCATTTACCTTGAGCAATGAACTGATATCGAAAAAAGATCTGCTGGATCTGACTGGAATCTCATACGGACAGCTGTACCGCTGGAAAAGGAAGAATCTTATTCCTGAAGAGTGGTTTATCCGCAAGTCCACGTTTACCGGGCAGGAGACGTTCTTTCCAAAGGAAAAAGTGCTTGAACGTATTGATAAAATTCAATCGATGAAAGAGACGCTCTCGCTTGATGAGCTTGCGGAACTGCTTTCACCCTTATCAGCAGCAGGAGTGGAATTATCAAAGAATGAATTATTGAAACGAAACATTGTTACGAATAAATCTCTTGAACTGTATGTTACTGAAAATGGGATGACTGAGTCGTTCCCGTTCGATCAGCTTCTGAAAGTATTTATTCTGGATAAACTGTTGTCTTCCGGGGATATCAGTCTGGATGAAGGAAGGATGCTTCTCCAGGTTCTGAAAGAGGCCAGTGGAACACTGGGACAAAGCAAACATGAACTTTTACTGATCCGAAAGCTGGGTGTCACATCATGCCTGCTGGTGAACGGTGCAGAAAATATTATAGTGGATCAAGGTTCGAAAGTAACAGTCAGACTGTCTGTAATGAGCTGCATAGAAGAACTGAAAACAAATCTGTAGTGGAGGAAAAGTTATGGAAAACGGAATGAAAGGAAACCTTACGATCAATGGATACGGTTCGTCAAATGGCGGTCATTTTAATCAAGTTAAGCTGAATGGACGTGGCATAGTGAACGGAAACCTGGAATGCGTTTTGTTTGAATGCAACGGGTCAGGTGCTGTTCATGGTGATTTAAAGGTGGATAACGGAAAGATCAGCGGAAGCGGTAAAGTAAAAGGCGCAGTGGAAGGAAACAATTTTACCATTGAAGGGCATGGATCGGTGTCTGAAGGAGTGAGCCTGTTGAACAAAATGAATATTTCGGGCTCGAGTAAAATCGGAGGCAACCTTCGGGCGGATGAGATCCAAATCAAAGGGAAGGCAACAATTGCAACTGATTGCGAAGCAGAAAACTTTCGGTCGGACGGTCAATTTGCCATCGGCGGGCTGCTGAGTGCCGATCATATTGACGTCAGGCTTTATGGGGAGAGCACTGCTGCTGAAATAGGCGGACAGACCATTAAGATAAAAGGCAAAAAGCGGGGCTTTTTTCAATTGTTTAAACCCTTTTTTCAAACTAAGCTGACGGTAAGTGTCATTGAAGGCGATGAACTTCAACTTGAAAGCACAAAGGCGGAAGTTGTCCGTGGGAAAAATGTGAACATAGGACCTGATTGTGAAATCGATCTGGTGGAATACAAGGAAAGCTTTCTTTGCGACGATGACGCGAAAGTACGGGAGTTTAAAAAAATTTAACCATTGAAAGGAGGATGGAAATGACGAAAGCAAATAATTTAATGATGAATGGGTCCGGAAGTGCAGCGGGCGGTTTGTATAATAAAGTGAAAATTATGGGTGAGGGAACCATCACGGATGATTTTGAATGTACTCTTTTTAAGACGTACGGATCAAGTGAAGCGTCTGGAAATGTTAAAGGCGGAGATATAGAGATCTTTGGCGAAACCGAAGTGAAAAGAAATGTGCAGGCAAGTAATCTGAAGGTATATGGAACGCTCTCAATTGGACAATCAGCAACGATTGAAAACACGAAAATCCGTGGATCTGTGGACGTCGCCAAAAAATTTACCGGCGATAAAGTGGACCTTAAAGGAAGTATTACGGTGAAAGGCGATTTGGAGGCGGAGGAATTTATCTCCAGCGGGCTTTTTGAAGTTTCCGGCCTGCTGAATGCGGATGTTATTGATGTAAAGCTGAGGTTCAGTACGAGTCAAGTTCAGGAGATGGGCGGACAGACCATCCGTGTTCAAAAGAAGAAGGGGGCATTCCTGCCGTTCGTGAAGAATGAAGGCTTTCTGGAAGCCAAGGTAATTGAGGGAGATGATGTCTTCTTGGAGAATACCACAGCTGATATCGTGCGGGGGAAATCTGTACGAATCGGTGCAGGCTGTGAGATCCAGCTGGTCGAGTATTACGATGAGTTCAAGGCTCTTTCGGGATCGATTGTGAAAGAACACCGAAAAATTGGTTAAATAAAAAACGCGATGCAGGCCGATACGGCATCGCGTTTTTCGTTGTTTATTCTTCCCTGAGCTCCGGGGGAATACGTCCATCGCTTGGCTCACTGCCTTCAACCGAACAATCTATCTGCCATGCTATTAATGTTGCACTGTCACGGCCGCGGTTTTCTTCGACAGTTTTGAGCAGATGGTGCACACTGGCGTTGGCGTTTTCAGCTTGCTTAATCACTTGATATACGCTTTCTGCATTCTCATATCCGGCTCTAGGACATTCGATCATGCCATCAGTTGCCAGGAGGAGGATGGTTTTGCCTTTTCTCAGTTCACGGGTGCCTGAACTGAAACAGGGTACCGGTTTTTCAAACGTATTCACCTTTCCGATCCATTCATAAAAGTTCCGCTGGTTTAACTGGTATTGATCAAAAGCGGCAAGTTCCGGGTGAAAGAGATAGAGGACGCAGTCCCCGATGGAAAGCCACCATACATAGTTTTCTTTTCGAAAAACGAGCAGGCAGGCGGTCTCGCCTTTTACCTTCTGACACTCGTTACGAAACTCAGCACTTCTAAAAAATGAAAGTATACGGGTTTCCAGTTCTTTAAAACTCTCAGGGACATCCAGATGGATTGCTTTTAATAAATCCGCTTTGACTCCCTTAAGTCCTTTAATGATCAACTCGGCACTCTCTGCACTATGATGGGCGTCAAGAATGGCTGCAAACTCCCAATCTGCTTTTTCGCATGCCCAAACAAGGCAGCCATCTTCGTTTTTCTTTGCTCCTGAACGAGAATGGCCTCCATACCTTCCGACCATGATATGATAGAGAGCAGAAACATGGGGATGATCGATAAAGGGCTCCTGCCTTCCAACCCAGCTCATTTCATTCATCACCGCTCGCAAGATTGGCCTCCATATGAACTTTCAGCCTTTCGCATCCGATGTAAACATACTCATCTTCGTAGACCATCTTGCCTGTAGTATGTATTGTGCCATTATGCTTGCTGCAAATAAAACAGGAATCAGACATAGTTGGACAACCCCTTTTATTGGTATTTTAGAAAGTATATAGGAATTATTAATAAAAAGGAATAGTTATCCATGCGAAAAGGAGGAAACGAAATGAGTAAACGATGGGCGCTCTCATGGAGCGGAGGAAAGGACGCCTGCATGGTGCTTGATCAGCTGATTAAACAAGGAGATGAGGTAGCTTGCCTTATCACAACCCTTCCAAAAGAGATTGGACGGACATTTGGGCATGGTGAAAGAACAGAGCTTATCCAGGCCCAGGGAGAAGCAACCGGCATCCCGCTTGAATGGATCTCTTGTTCGTTTGATACGTATACGTTGGATTTCCTATCAACCTTCAAATCTTTGAAAAATAAATATGAACTGGAAGGGGTGGCGTTTGGCGATCTGTATCTGGACGAGCATAGAGAGTGGGGAGAAAACGTGGCTGAACAGGCAGGACTCATGTCATCATATCCACTTTGGATGGAAAAGGAAGATGCAGCTGCGGCCTTAAAGGTTTTTGTTGACTCAGGATACAAAGCAAAGGTGATCCGGATTTCAAACAGCCGGCTTGATGAAAAATGGCTGGGAAGAGAAGTGGATGCTTCGTTCTTGAATGGGATTCAGGAAACAGGTATCTGTCCGATGGGTGAAGCGGGGGAGTACCACACCTATGTGTATGATGGCCCTCTGTTCAGGTTTCAGGTTCCGGTAGAAAAAGGCGATATTGTGGAACTGGAAACAACAAAACGTATGGAGCTCACATTGCTAGAAGAGCGTGTTAATAAGGAATAAACCAGCCGGGATAAGAGTAGTAGGGATAAGAAGAAAAGGGATAGGATACAGAGTAGGATAAGTGATAGGGAGATGAATAGTAAGGAAGAGAGTAGGGGGAACCAAATGCTAACGGAACGGGTGGATGGGGAGCGGGAGTGAAAGGGACCGCCGGTACGGCAGGCACAGCTGGTACAGCTGGGACGGATACAACACGTCCGGTTGAATGATCATGAATTTGCCGTTGAAAAAGATACATAATAAATCCTCCGTAATCAGACTTTAACGTAATTTATTCATTATCCAAAAAAAGAGTGAAACAAAAAAAGAGAACTGAAAGCCAGTTCTCTTTTTTACATAATTTTGGTTGTCTCTCTGCGGTCACTGATCGACTGTATATGCGCAATAATTTCTTCTGCAGAAATGAAGCTTTCATCGATTTGCAGCAGGCGCCTCAGCATTCCGTGGACTTCCTGGGATAAAGAAAGCTCTTCCTCCCAGCTGTTTTCCTTTTTCGATTGAGGTTCATAACCTGAGTACAGAAGAAAAAGAAGGAAGTGGCCGAGTGCATAAAAGTCACTTGTTACCGATACCTCCCGCATGAGGTTCCGATGCTGTTCTGTTGGTTTGTCCTGACCCTCGGCGGAAAGTTTGCAGGCAAGACCGAAATCGATGATATGCAGCCTGCCGCCAGAAGAGATAATATTGGGAATCCGGAGATCTCGGTGAACGATGCCTTTTTCATGGATCTTTTGAACGATTTTCATTACTTGAGTAAAAATGGCCATCGCATCCTGTTCTGAGTAAACCATACCTTCTGCAAAAATCAAATCCTCAAAATTTTTCCCAGGCACATAATCCATAACAAGGAACCGGTCTTGTTCATTCAGGGATGGGTGATGAACAGCAGGAACTTCGGATAAGGAAAGCTGCTGAAGAATTTGCTTTTCCTTCTCAAAGGATTTTTTTCCATCCTCGGTCCAGGATTTCGTTCTTCGAAGTTGCTTTATTGCCACGTGGTTACCGGTCATGTAGTCGATCGCACGGTACGTAATACCGTAACTTCCCATACCGAGTATCTCTTTAATGGTATACCGCTCAAATAGGAGAGATCCTTTACGGAGCGGCCGGTCTATGATGAACCGGTAAATTGTTTTTGCCCAATGAAAATTCATGTTCTTTAGCTGCTGAAGAATCCGCTTTTTCGACGCTTCCCTTTGTAGTAGGAGTGGCCGTGGCTTTTTCCGTAATGATGCTTTTTGTAGCCGCTGCTGCTGCTGTATTTTCGGTAGGAATGTCTGCGGTGATCACTGCTGCTGTATCGTCTGTGGCTGCTTCCAAGTATGGATTTCAATAATTTTTTAATCATATCGATCAACTCCTTTTTTAACTATACGTGTTCTTGTGCATTTAGTTTCATTTTGACCAAAATCGAAAACAGGCAATCCATAGAAGGGAAGGAAAAAGAAAGCGGGTTTCAGTCATGAATGTTATAATATGGTAAAGGAGGAAGAGATATGATAACGGTTTACTGCTTTTTCGGAGGCATCGCCCTTTTATATTTCTTAGTCATGATTCCTGTACAGTATGCTTATATTACCGGCTTGAAGGAAAGAAGCAAAAGCACCGTACTGAATCAGCAAGAGATGTATTACGCGATGCCGGTTCAGGAACAACAGCTTCATTATCACGTACAAGGCAACCTTTTCAATCTTCCATCGGCTCTTGTCGCACGCTTGATATATAAAGTAAAAACGGAAAGTCGCAGTAGTTGTCTTTGGAGCAGATCCTTGATAGTTTTAATAAGAGAGAAGAACAGAGGAGGATCAGCTTGGGTACTTTTACCATTGTTAAACGAGAAGTAAGTAAGGATGTAGTTGCATCTCAGGCTGTTGCAGCAGAGACCGATGAAATTATGGGGCTCCTTGTTCGGACCGCTCAATGGCTTCAAAGCAAAGGATCATCTCAATGGAGTGAGCTGCTTGAAGGCAAAGATGTCCACGGAATGGCCCAATCCATTGCAGACGGAGATGTATTTGTTTTTAAAAAAGCCGGCAGGATTGCCGGAGTGGTGATGCTTCCGCTAAGTGCCAGAGAATGGGATATCCAACTATGGGGTAATGAACAGCCTGAAGCCATTTATCTGCATCGCCTCGCCATTGACCGGAGTGTTGCGGGGAAGAACCTAGGGAAAGAAATTCTTAACTGGGTGACAGAAGGAATTGTTTTTGAAGGGAAAAACGTGATTCGTTTAGACTGTATTGCCACAAATGAGAGCTTGAATACGTTTTACCGTGAAGCAGGTTTTACATATAGAGGTACAAGTGATACCGGATTTAACATCTATGACAAACCGAAAAAATAAGAAAAAGCAACCTTCGGGAACTCCCGTTGGTTGCTTTTTTTCTGGTTATTTCCCGGTGTGAACAATCTTGAAGACCTTTTTCGCCTGGTCTGTGTTGTTGATTAATCCCGCAAACTTTTCTTTGCCTGGTCCGTATGCATATACGTTCACATCCTCGCCGGTATGGCCGGTCGTTGTCCATCCGGTATTGGAACGAAGGTCGGCAATTTTCTCGATGGTGGCGTCGATTTTTGTTACATCTTTTGATTTAGCCGCTTCCTTTACACTGTTGATTTCTTCCGGTGTCAGGCTGAGGTCGACATACTTTCCGAGTGTTGCTTCAACATCTGCTCCGGAAGCAATGGTTTCTGAGAGAAAATCGGGAGTACGCTTGAACGCTTTGATCGGCTCAGTGAACCAGTTATATTTTCCGTTGGCCCCGACCGATATTCCGCCTGTCGCATGGTCTGCTGTAGCCACGACAAGAGTATGCTTGTCTTTTTTTGCGAACTGAACCGCAGCCTGGAACGCCTTTTCAAAGTCCTGCATCTCGCTCATGGTGCTGACGATATCATTGTCGTGTTCTCCCCAGTCAATCTGGCTTCCTTCCACCATGAGGAAGAAACCATCTTTGTCTTTATCAAGCTGTTTAATGGCGGAGGTCGTCATGTTCTTGAGTGAGGGCAAGTCATGATTACGGTCAATCATTTTCGGCATTCCGCCTTTTGCAAACAGTCCCAGTACTTGCTCGTTTTTGTTGCGGAGCAATTGATCCTTTGTGGTCACATAGCTGTATCCTGCATTCTTAAATTCATTCACCAGGTTTCTGTCATTGCGAATAAAATTGGATGAGCCACCTCCGAGAAGGACATCGACCTTATGCTTATGGCTGATTTTTTCATCGAAATAATCGTTGGCAATCTCATTCATGTTCTTACGGTTGGGATCGTGTGCGCCGAAAGAAGCAGGGGTGGCGTGAGCGAGCTCAGAAGTGGCAACAAGCCCGGTAGATTTTCCTCGGGCTTTGGCAGCCTCAAGCACTGTTTTTAATTCCTTTTGATTTTTGTCCACGGCAATGGCGGCATTGTATGTTTTTTCTCCGGTGGACATTGCTGTGGCGGCGGAAGCAGAGTCAGTGATATTCTCATCGGGATCATCAGCATAGGTCATTTGTTTTCCAACGAAATAACGGTCAAAAGCGGTTTTTTCCATTTCCATTGTATCTGGATCATCTTTCCAATACCGTAATGCTGTGGTGGCCGAAGGGCCCATCCCGTCCCCGATCATGAAAATAACATTCTTTATTTTAGGTTCTTTCTTGGTGAGGTTCTTTGCATCGCCATGCATCGACATGGAAACGGCTCCGAGCCCGACGGCGGTACTAAGGGCAATAGGAAGCCATTTTTTAAAGCGGTCCTTTTTCAATGTCGTTCCCTCCTGTAAAATTTTATATTTATCTGTCAATTTAAGTATATGCCATCCTTAAGAGTTCCCTCAATGGACCATAGGTATTGCATAGAATGTACTAGAGAGACAAATGGAGTGAAAAGAGGACATAAAAAAAGAGCCGAACAGGCTTCGGCTCTGGGGTTTATATGTAAATAAAAGGTTGCTTTGTTTATGATAGCTGTGCTAAAATAAAGGTTGTGGCTTACGAGTTTAAATAATATTATAACTATCCAAATTTATTATACTATGTAAGCTGATCTGTTGTCAAGTGATATACGAAAAAATTTTTAGATAAAGGAGAGGGGCCATGAACCAGTGGGAAAAAGAATGGCAGACAGAGCAAGAGCGTGTGAATTCCGTTGTTGAGAAGGCTGCTCATAAGATCCGGAGGCTGGAGGCACATCTCGGCGGTAAAAAAGTAGACGTGGTTGACATCCGGAAAAACTTCTGGGAAGACGTGACCGTCAATTTAGAAGATGCCGATGAAGCGATCGAGACTGCGGCGAGCATTAAACAGCAGGCGGAATTGCTTTCAGAACTTGAACGCAGCCACAAAAATGCAGAAGATCAAATGAAAAGCCTGGTGCGCTTGAGTGATTCTCCCTACTTTGGAAGAATCGACTTTAAAGAGAAGAGTGATTCCGATTCTCAGCCGATTTACCTGGGCATTGCCTCTTTTTATGATGAAGAAAAGGATCAATTTTTGGTATATGACTGGCGGGCGCCCATTTCAAGCCTGTATTATGACTATTCTCTGGGCAAGGCGGAATACGAAGCTCCTGGCGGTGTTATTTCAGGTGAGATGGAGCTTAAGCGCCAATATATCATTCGAAACGCTATCATCAAAAGCATGTTTGATACGGGTGTAACCATTGGTGATGAATTGCTTCAGGAAGTATTGAGCCGTCAGGCGAACCCGCAGATGAAAAGTATTGTGGCGACCATTCAGAAAGAGCAGAACCAGATTATTCGAAACACGAAGGGGTCCCTGTTGATCGTCCAGGGTGCTGCGGGATGCGGAAAAACCTCCGCCGCCCTTCAGCGTGTGGCCTACCTGCTATACCGTTACAGAGAAACGCTGACAGCCAACCAAATCGTTCTTTTTTCTCCAAACAACGTATTTAACAGTTATGTATCCAATGTCCTTCCTGAGCTCGGTGAGGAAAATATGATGCAAACGACGTTTCAGCAGTATATTCACCATCATTTGGGAAGCTCCTTTCACCTTGAGGATCCGCTCGAACAAATGGAAGCGGTGCTGACAGCTGGAGAGGGTCCACAGGATCAGACAAGGCTGGCCAGTATCCAATACAAAGCGTCTCTGGACTTTATGGATATGATTGAAAAGCTCATTTCTCGTCTTCGTAAAGAGGGAATAATCTTCAAACCGATCAAATTCAGGGGGAAAGTACTCATCCCGGCTGAGGAGATTAAAGAAAAGTTTTATTCCTACGCTCCATCGGTCTCGATTCCGAACCGGATGAAACTTGTATCCGAATGGCTAGTCCGTGAGTTGCGCAAATTCGAAAAAGCCGAAAGAAATGAACCGTGGGTAGAGGAAAAAATACAGCTGCTCGAAAAGGATGTATACGTAAAGCTGTATCAAAAACTGCAAAAGAAAAAGCAGTACTCAGAAAATACATTCAACGATTTTGAAAGAGAGCAAAAGCTGTTATCGGCTTATGTCGTATCAAGAGCATTTAAGCCGCTGAAGAAAAGGATTAAAGCTTTAACTTTCATTAATTTAAAAGCACTCTATATGGCGTTGTTCAAAGAGGATGGATTGGTTTCACCTGCAGAAGTCCCGTCCAGATGGAAACAAATATGCCTGCTTACTGCAAAAACTCTTGCCCAGGGAGAATTGTATTATGAAGATGCTACTCCATTTTTATATTTAAAAGAACGGATGGAAGGCTTTCAGACTAATACTGCTGTAAGACATGTATTCATTGATGAAGCCCAGGATTATTCACCGTTTCAGTTTGCCTTCATACAACGGCTGTTTCCGCGGAGCAAAATGACAGTACTGGGGGATTTAAACCAATCCATCTATGCGCATTCCACAGGAGCCGCTTTTCAAATGCTGTACGACCGTTTTGGCAGGGAGAATACAGAGCAGATTATTCTGACCAGAAGCTACCGGTCAACAAGGCAGATTGTAGAGTTTACAAGAGAACTGCTGGATGAACCGGATAAGGTGGTTCCATTCAACAGGGATGGAGAAAAGCCGGTACTGAAGCAATTTTCCGCTTCTAAAGACCATTCCCGCTCAGTTGCAGATACGATTGCGCATCTTCAAAACGAGAAGGTTAAAACGATTGCCGTCATTTGCAAAACCGAACAGGAGTGCAAAGAGGCCTATGAAGCATTGAAGGAACAGGTAGAGGTAGAATTGATGCTGAAAGAATCGTCCGCGTTTAAGCAAGGAACGCTGATCATCCCGTCCTATCTCGCCAAAGGGATTGAGTTTGATGCTGTTCTTGTTTATGACGCGTCAAACGAAGTGTATGGAAAAGAAAGCGAACGAAAATTGTTTTATACCGTTTGCACCCGTGCTATGCATGAATTACATCTTTTCGCCAAAGGAGACCTATCGCCGTTTTTTGAACGAATTCCTGAGGATACCTTTCATGCTGAAAACTAAATGATCAGTTTGTCGAAGCTTGCCGAAATGGCAAGCTTCTGTTATTTTGCAAAAAAAAAACACACCCGAATGGGTGTGTTAATTGGCGGCTAGGACTTTATAGCCAATTTCCTCTAACTCCTGAATATCCTCTTTGCTGGTTACGCAAACGGAATCATCATTAACTCTGCAAACAACTGCTTCATTTTCGTGACAATTCTGTAAGGCGCCTACCACCGATTCGTATTCTTTTCCTTGTATCTCTTTTTGTCCAACTGACCAGGAACGCTGCCGGCAAACGTGATTGACTAACGAAACCATGACGGGACCACCTCCGTATTGGTTTATATAAGGGTAATACCACAATTTTAGCATTTTACTCTTGTACAGGCAAAAAGAAATTTAATTGTAACAATTTATCTTTTTATGGCGAAAATTCAGTTATTATGCAACTGAGCATAACGCAGAGATGAGAAGACAAAAGCAGACTAGGAAAAGGTTTAAGAGGGTATGAAAAGGTAATAGCTAGAGTAGAAGGGAGTTTTGAAAAATGATAGTAGCAGTTGCAGGAGCAAATGGAACAACCGGCAGGCTGATTCTGCAGGAGTTGGCCAGAGCAGGACATGAAGCAAAGGCGATCATACGAAAAAAAGAACAGGCCTCAGAACTCGAAAAGCTGGGAGCAGAAACCAGGCTGGCCGATCTGGAAGGGGATCTTTCAGATGCGATCAGAGGGTGTGATGCGATCATATTTGCGGCAGGCTCAGGTTCCAAAACAGGTCCAGATAAAACTATGGCGGTTGACCGGGACGGGGCCATCAAGCTGATGGAAGAAGCGGAAAAGCAGCAGGTGAAGCGGTTTATCATGCTAAGCAGTATGGGTGCCGGAAGTCCTGAAAAAGGCCCGGAAGAACTCCAGCATTATTTGAGGATGAAGGGTGAAGCAGACGACCGGCTGGAATCCAGCAGGCTTCACTATACCATCGTGAGGCCTGGCGCCCTGACCAATGACGAAGGAAATGGGAAAATAAAAATTGGTGAGCAGCTGGGCCAGGGAAGCATCTCCCGGGCAGATGTGGCGAAAGTCATGGTTCAGTCGCTGGACCTGGAGAATGCCAATCATAAGATTTTTGAAATCCTTGAAGGAGACCAGCCAGTAGCCGATGCCCTTAAATCCCTATAAATAAAGAATGGAAAAGGCATGCTCTGCAGGGCATGCTTTTTTCATTTGAGACCTTCTGCACTGCATTTTGAAGGTGTTTTCTGTTAGTGTAGGGAAAGAAGGTTTTTGAAAGGAGAATAAAAGAAATGAACCAAGAACTTTACAGACAATTCGAAATGACAAGAGGATTTTTCGTAAGAAGCATCAGCAAGATTTCACCTGAACTGGTTGATATTCAGCCACAAGGGTATAACAACACGATACACTGGCACATCGGGCACGTGTTAACCGTTACCGAACAGTTTTTATTTGGTAAAGCTTTTGCTTTGCCCGGGAAATATGTCGAATGGTTTGGCAAAGGCTCAAAGCCGTCTGACTGGCAAGGAGATGTTCCGTCCCTCGAGGAATTGACTCCCGAGCTTGAGAAACAGCTTCTCCGCATCAAGGAAATTCCGGAAGAAGCCCTTGAGCAAAAGCTGGAAAAGCCGTTCCTTGGGTTGGAAACGTTCCGGGAATTGGCCGCTATGTCTCTTTTCCATGAGTCCAACCATTTGGGCCAGCTGCATTCCATGAAACTATTGCTCGAACGCACACAGAACTAAAATAACCCGGAGAACCTGTTCATGTTCTCCGGGTTATTTATATACACGCAAAAGGCAGAAAGTTAC
This sequence comes from Fictibacillus enclensis, assembly GCF_001457035.1. GTDB lineage: Bacteria > Bacillota > Bacilli > Bacillales > Fictibacillaceae > Fictibacillus_C > Fictibacillus_C enclensis. The sequence continues at coordinate 303,735 of NZ_KQ758617.1, forward strand.
AGAGGTTTTAAGTTTTATGTAAAGTCATCCACCACAAAACGTTAAGTCAGGAGTGAATGACTGAATGTAAAAAATCGATATCATCTTTAATTTTTTCTTTTAATAGATGATCTCTGCAACGTATATATTCGCCAGTGAGCGTAGCGATTTCTTTCATAAACAAAACAACCTCTGTATGTTTTAGCATGCATTCTCCCTGCCTTTATTTGTAATGTATAGTTCTTCTACTCTGTCCCTTCCTCTTTTTTCGTCAAATTAAACCATGTTCTGCGACATTTTTATGATTTAAGAGAAAAAGGTGTACATCAGCCTGTGACAAAAGGCGGATTGCGTGAAAGTTGAATAGAAGCTATGATAACATGGAAAATAAAATATATTTTCTGCTAGGGGAGCCCGTAGCCGGGCTGAGAGAGGGGAGAACGATCCCTTTGACCCTTTGAACCTGATCTGGGTTATACCAGCGTAGGAAAGTAGGAGTCGAAGATAACGGTGTATTTGTATGTATGTTTCTTTGTCTATCCTGTCGGGTTCTATTCATTAGAACCCGGCTTTTTTATTTTACCCGTTGCTTCGCCATTCCCCGCTGCGTGTAGCTCCGACTTTTAACAAGAGGAGGAAGTGGCATGACAGTACAGAACGAAAAAAAGGTTTCATTGAAATCGCAATTCCCTAACAGTGAGAAGATCTATCAGGAGGGAACTCGTGCCGATATCAAGGTGCCCATGAGAAAGGTCAATCTGAGTACCACCCGCGTTTCTGGAGGGAAAGAGGAGAATCCGCCGGTGCTTCTTTATGACACAAGCGGACCCTATACCGATCCGCTTTATACATCGGATGTTGAAAAAGGACTTCCTGTTTTAAGGAAACCATGGATTCAGGAAAGAAATGATACAGAAAATTATGAAGGACGTAATGTGAAGCCCGAAGACAATGGATATAACGAAAAGAATGAACGGAATGCCTATGCTTTCCCTGTTGCTGTAAAACAACCACTGCGTGCACGAAAAAATAAAAATGTAACCCAGATGCATTACGCAAAAAAAGGCATCATCACGCCGGAAATGGAATTCATCGCCATCAGGGAAGGATTGGAGTCAGAATTTGTCCGCAATGAGGTGGCTTTCGGAAGAGCGATTATTCCGGCAAACATCAACCATCCTGAGTTAGAGCCCATGATTATCGGCCGGAATTTCCACGTGAAGATCAACGCAAATATAGGCAATTCAGCAGTAACTTCCTCCATCGAAGAAGAAGTTGAGAAAATGACCTGGGCGACTTACTGGGGAGCGGATACCATTATGGATTTGTCCACTGGAAAGGACATCCATACGACCAGAGAATGGATTATAAGAAATTCACCGGTACCTGTTGGCACAGTCCCGATTTATCAAGCGCTTGAGAAAGTGAATGGCATAGCTGAAGATTTATCCTGGGAGGTGTACAAAGATACGTTAATTGAACAGGCGGAACAAGGGGTGGACTACTTTACTATTCATGCAGGGGTTTTGCTCCGATATGTTCCATTAACCATCAACCGGGTGACGGGCATCGTTTCGCGTGGCGGCTCCATCCTGGCCCAGTGGTGCCTGGCTCACCATGAGGAAAACTTCTTGTACAGTCATTTTGAGGAAATTTGTGAGATCTGCAAACGCTATGACATCTCCATCTCCCTTGGTGACGGTTTGCGTCCAGGATCGATTGCCGATGCGAACGATGAAGCACAGTTTGCCGAGCTTGAAACGCTGGGTGAGCTGACGAAAGTCGCCTGGAAGCATGACGTCCAGGTCATGATTGAGGGACCAGGACATGTGCCGATGCATCAGATCAAGGAAAACGTGGATAAACAAATGGAGATCTGCCATGAAGCGCCTTTCTATACACTCGGGCCGCTAACAACGGATATTGCCCCGGGCTATGATCACATCACTTCGGGCATTGGAGCCGCAATGATCGGCTGGTTCGGAACTGCGATGCTTTGCTATGTGACACCAAAGGAACATTTGGGATTACCCAATAAAGATGATGTACGCGAGGGGGTAATCACCTATAAGATTGCAGCCCATGCAGCCGATTTGGCCAAGGGCCACCCGGGAGCCATGGAACGGGACAACGCACTGTCCAAAGCCCGTTTTGAATTCAGATGGGAGGATCAGTTCAATCTGTCACTTGACCCGGACCGGGCAAGAGAATACCATGATGAAACCCTGCCTGCACAAGGAGCGAAAACCGCTCATTTCTGTTCAATGTGCGGACCGAAGTTCTGCTCTATGCGAATTTCTCACGATCTGCGGAACATGCCTGAACTAAAACAAGAAGCCGAGAAGGAAATGAAGAAAAAAGCAAAAGAGTTTCAGGAACAGGGCTCCAATCTGTATTTATGAAAAACTGTGAGGAGCTTGCCGAACAGGTGAGGCTTTTAGAAAAACAGCTGAAGGAAATACAGTCCCATTGTTCTCACGTTTTCTTTGAAACCTCTGAATCGGACAAACGGACCTGTGTAAAGTGCAGCTTTACTGAAAGAATTTTTTACCGATTTCCTGAAAAGCATTCCTGAACTAGCAGGTGGATGCATATTTCTGGTAAAGGGCACTAAACTAGATATAGTGTGTTTATACAAAGCACTAGATCAAGAATGCAGGTGAAAACGGAGGAATCGGTATGAATAATTGGCTGCAGCAAGCAATAAGCTGGACAGAACAAAGACTGGGACAAGCTTCCGAGGGATTCAGGGAAATTTTCTACAAGGTGAAGCAGGAATCCTCAATGAGTGTGAATGACTTGGCTACATTTATCATGCTCCATCCGGAAACCGTAAAAAAAAGGCGGGAATTGCTAGGGCTCACCTTTGCCACCTATACTTTGAAAATGGGAGAGACGGATTTGATTTTGGAGGCAAAAGAGAATTCGTTGCCCAAAGTACTGGAATGCCTGGTGATCAACAAGAATAAAGTCATTTCCCATTATCGTTCCTATGACAAAAAGAACAAAACAATAATGGCTGTGCCGGATGACATTAAAAACTATCATAGTCACTGAAGAACCGTCTGCCAAAAGGCAGACGGTTCTTCTTATTCAGGACATAGAAAGATTTTTGAGAATATTTTAAAAAGTACTTGTAAGAAAAGAGGAATCATATTAAGATTAAATCGATTTCACTTTTTGCCCTCCTATTTTTTAATCATCAAGAAGACTGATTACCTCAACAATGTAAGCGATTCCAAATAAATGAACCGAACACCTTATTTTTTTACACTGTTTCGAAACGTTTCTATCATAGAAAATTTTGGAACAGGGGGGGATTGGAGGAAAAGATATGATCGAAATCAAAGAAAAACAAATATGGATTGATGGATCTCCTCAGACCATTATGTGCGGTGAAATTCACTATTACAGACTCAGATGGTGAAGTGGTTAAATATGAGCTCGATAAAATACAGACCAATGATACGGGGGGGCCAGGACAGCTCTCACGTCATCGACGCCTTTGCCCGAAGTGTTGTTAACAATGAAGAACTGCCGGCGAACGGAGAGGAAGGCATGAAGTCGCTGAATGTAGTTCTTGCAGCACTGGAATCGAGCGAAACAAAGGTCATTGTAAATACAAAAGAAATGACAGCATTGCTGCAATAAGGAGGGGTCAATATGCAAAGAAAAGCCTTACAGCTTTATACGATCAAAGAACTGTGTGAGAAAGACTTTATCGGAACGCTGAAAAACGTGGCGCAGTGGGGATATGAAGGTGCCCAGTTTGCCGGATTTTATGATACACCAGCGGGTCAGCTGAAAAACACGCTGTCTGAACTGGGATTAAAGCCTGCAGGAAGTCATACCGGTCTGGACCAATTAAAAGAAGATTCCCTTAAGCGGCAAATCGAATACAGCCATGAAATTGGGAATGAGCTTATCATTCTGGCTTATTTGACAGAAGAGAACAGACGGAACCTGGATGATTATAAACGGGTGGCCGATACACTGAACAAAGCTGGCGACCTTTTAAAATCCGAAGGCTTGAAGCTCGGCTACCACAACCATGATTTTGAGTTTGAAAAGCAGGAAGCGCTTACCGGTTATGAGATTCTCTTATCAGAGACCGATCCGTCACTTTTGTCTTTTGAACTGGATGTGTATTGGGCGGCCTACAAAGGCTATGACGTTGTTCAGTTTATGGAAACTCTTCGTGACCGTCTCGTTACTCTCCATGTAAAAGACATGGCAGTAAAGGGATCAGAGCGCACAAGCACGATTTTCGGTACTGGCGAACTGGATCTTGCGTCCATTGTAGCGAAAGGCAAAGAAATGGATGTTTCCTGGTTCGTTGTCGAGCAGGAGCATTTTGAAACCGATCTGGAGACAGCGGCAAAGGAAAATGTCAGAGTCCTTCAAGAACTTTTAAAGCAGAATGTGTGAACAGATGAGGAAGACGAAAATCGGAGTCATTGGGACAGGGAGCATCAGTGATCTATCTGTCCTCGCCCCAGAAATTTTCAAACTATGAAATTGCAGGGGTGGCAGATTTAAATGTAGAACGTGCACAGGAACAGGCTGTAAAGCACCAGTTTCCGTTTGCTGGCAGTGTATCAGAGCTGCTAAAAAAAGAAGATATCGAACTTATTGTGAATTTGACCATTCCGGCTGCGCATAAAGAGGTCAGTAAAAAGTCCCTGCAGGAAGGAAAACACGTGGATTCCGAAAAGCCACTGGCAAGTGATGGAGGAAGCCCGGCGGTCAGGACTTCATGTCACACAGCGCCGGATACGTTTTTAGGAGCCGGCCTGCAATAAATCCAGGAAAGGGCAGTTGCGTAACCGAACCCGGTCATGCTTGTCATTCTGCCGCTTCTGGTGCTGTATTTTGTAGGACAGCGATGGTTTGTGGAAGTAACGGATAAAACGGGAATATCAGGAGAATAAGCAAAATGCCTGCCAGCTTGTGCCTGGCAGGCATTTTTTTATAGGGGTTTTTCGGTGAAACCGGTCAGTTCCAATCCTTTTTTGGCAAATTTATTTTTCATGAACCATTTCCAGACCAGTCCCGTCCGGTGATTTTCGATCATGAGCAGGGAATGCCTTTATCAATTCCGATGACATCACGGCCATACCAGGGAGGAGAAACATCCAGATTGTAAGCATCTCTGAAGCCGTATTCTCCCCAAACCTCAGGAACATGGTTATAGTAATGCTGCATTGCATCAAGGCTTTCTTTTGGCGTAAAAGGAATGGAACCGATAGCGCCTGCAGGAGGAACGGTCCCATCAGGATGATGCTGGTCATTGGCTCCTGACCGTCCGGAAGGTGGCGCTCCGTAATCCCCTCTGTAGCCGGAAGGGCCATCGCATGCCGTCAGGCCCCACGAGTTGGGACCAAAGGTCTTGAAGGTTTCCGATTCATCCATGCAGTACTGACGGTGGGCAATCGAGGCTTTAACCGAGTTCTCCCACCAGTCCAGGCCGTCCCGGTCCGTCTTGTTCTGTAAATCAAACCAGGCATGGGAAAATTGATAGGTAAACAGAGAGCCTGTCCAAGTGTAAATGAACAGAGGAACATCGCCATAAGAAAGTTTCTAAATTTTATAAAAAGTGCAGAATAAGTGGGTATATATGTAATAAATCCAAAGGAGGAGATACATATGGGAACCGTTTATAACCAGGAAGAAGGCAAAGTGGCTGTTGTCACAGGAGGAGGATCGGGAATTGGAAAGGCCTCATGCATTGCATTTGCGAAAGAGGGGATGAAGGTCTGCGTCCTGGACGTCAAAAAAGAGCGTGCGGAAGAAACCGCAAAGGAAATCAGGGAGGCCGGCGGGGTAGCCATTGCTGCAGAAATGGATGTTACAAACGAAGATCAGGTGAAGGCAGGCATTGAAAAAGCGGTAAAAGAATGGGGCAGGCTGGATGTTCTGTATGCCAATGCCGGAATCAATGGAACTCTTTCCTCCATTGAGAAATTTAATCTGGAAGACTGGAACACGACCATTTCCACCAATTTAACGGGAACCTTTTTAACGGTTAAGCATGCGGTTCCTCATTTAAAAAAAGAAGGTGGAAGCATTGTCATTACGGCATCCATCAATGGAAACCGAAGTTTTTCAGGATTTGGGATGTCGGCATACAGCTCTACCAAAGCAGCACAAGTGGCTTTTATGAAAATGGCGGCGCTGGAACTTGCCCGATATAAAATCCGGGTCAATGCCATCTGTCCGGGAGCTATCTCCACGAACATTGGGCAAAATACCCATCCAACAGATGATGTAAAAGAAATCAGCATTCCTGTCGAATACCCGGAGGGAAATCAACCGCTTGAACATAAGGCTGGTGAGCCTGAACAAGTAGCGGATCTCGCCCTGTTTCTGGCGTCCGAACGGTCCAGCCATATTTCAGGAACAGAAGTTTATATTGACGGAGCAGAAACCCTGCTGTAGACAAGAATTTTTTCTATGGAAGAAAGAGCCCCTGAGGCTCTTTCTTTTTTGCTGAATGATGTGGAAAAAAGAGGAATTAAGATGATTTTGAAGAATTAGATGGAGTAAAAAAACTTTGTAATAGGGAGACGATCAAAGCGAAGGTTTGTTTTTCACCTGGGGGTCATTTAGGAGGTTCTGAATTATCCGATTGGGAAGTGTACCGCTCACGTTCTTTAATGAGCGGCCAGGGATATACTGAAGAGAAACTTAAGGAAATTTTTAATGGCTTTACCATAATAGAAATCAGAAAAATGAAGGCAGTGGAAGAAGACGAGAGATTATTTGGTCTCAGACAGCTTTGTTCAGAAAAGCATAATATCTAGCATTCTTACATATTAAAAGACAGGAGAGATTTTGTAATGACATATTCAATTGTAGGCTTTGATCCTATTGAAAAAGAATGGGGAATTGCGGTGCAGTCCAAATTTTTGGGGGTGGGTGCGGTAGTTCCCTGGGCAAAGGCAGGAGTAGGGGCTGTTGCCACACAGTCCTATGCCAATACCTCATACGGGCCGCAGGCACTGAACGAGATGGAGCAAGGAAAGTCAGCAGAGACAACGCTGAAGATGTTGATCGAAAAGGACGAGCAACGGGAAATGCGCCAGGTCGGCCTGATCGATGCCAACGGAAATGGTGCTACCTTTACAGGGAAAGAATGTTACGACTGGGCGGGAGGAATAACGGGTCCTTATTTTGCCGCACAGGGCAATATCCTGGTTAGTTCAGCAACAGTGGAAGCCATGGGGAAGACTTTCTCTGAGGCGGAGGGAACACTTGCTGAACGGTTGCTTGCAGCCTTGCAGGCAGGACAAGAAGCGGGCGGGGACAGCAGAGGCCAGCAGTCCGCCGCTTTGCTGGTTGTGAAAGACCGGGGCGGCTATGGCGGATATAATGACCGCTATATTGATTTGCGAGTGGAAGATCACCAAGAACCCATTAAAGAACTGAAACGAATCTATAAGCTGCACCAATTATACTTTGCTCCTTCCAAGCCGGAAAATATTATAGAGATTAGTGAAGAAGTGAAGCAGGAAATCAGCAGGGAGCTGCTCAGGTTAAACTATCTGAAAGGCGCATCGGCTGACGACAGCAAGGTGTATAAAGCACTCACCGCCTATATCCACACAGAAAACTTTGAAGACAGGGAACAGGAGAAAGGAAAGATTGATACGGAAGTTTTGACGTCTATGAAATTAGATAAAAAGATTAAAAAGTAGTACAATCTTACCAATTAACGTTATTTTGCAAAAATTTTTAAAAAACAGGTTTAAAATTCAGATTGTTTTTTGTATGATAAGACGATAAACATATAAGTCATTTTTTGGGGGAAAGATGATGCATTCATGGAAACGGAGATTACAGAACCATAGAGGCATGGAGTTTGCTTTGTTTTACCTTGTACTGCTGTTTGGAGTAGGAGCGTATCAAACCATTAAAGTATTTATGAATATCGATTTGTATTCCGAGCAAGTGCTTTTCGGTTTGTCGTCCCATTCCTTTATTGCAGCTCTTCTTTTTTTCTGGGCGGTTGTCAGCATTTTTTGGATCACAGCTCTGCGTGTTCTTGATTGGGCACACCGCACTTCACTGACAACGACCAAAAATGCGCTTTTCGGTTCCGCTGTTTTATTTTTAGGTGTTCCAATTGGCATTTCCATTCAAATCTACAGCGCGATGGCCTTTAGTCCGCTTTTAAGCTCGATTACTGAGGCGCTGCTCATTACGACCATTATCTCTTTTGCGATTGGTATTTCAGGAAAGTACAGTAAAACAGCATAATCAATAAAAAACCGGTTGACACCGGTTTTTTTTGTTTTTATAAAGGAAGGTGCAAACCTGGTGAGCTGATTGGCAGGAGGAAACTAGATGATGGAACTCAGGAAAGTCGATCGTGATAATTGGGAAGAAGCATTACGATTGAAGGTGATGAAAGAGCAGGAAAAACTGGTACCGTCAGTCGCAGTCTCTCTGGCTAAAGTGTATATCAAACCCGACGGTGATGACGTTGAATATCTGCCTTTCTCCATTTATGTTAATGACAGGATGGTCGGCTTCATTATGCATGCGTATGTGCAAAAGACAGAAAACATGTATTGGATTAATGGTTTTCTTATTGATGAACAGCAGCAGGGAAAGGGATATGGAAAGCAAGCGTTGAATGCAATGATTTCCTGGATTGAAAGGAAATTTCCACATTCTATGGAAACACGGTTAACCGTAAACAGGGAAAATAAACATGCCAAAGCTCTTTACGAGAAGTTGGATTATGTGCCGACAGGAGAAGAGTATGATGGAGAAATCGTTTACAGACGAAAACGGGTATAAGCTTTTGAAATCAGTTTCGCAGGAAGCTGATTTTTTATTGAGCATTCAATTGATATGCGATATATTGGTTTTATGAAAAACATTCAACGAATTAAACGACAATCATTGCGGGATGAAGTGTATCAACATTTAAAGGAAGCGATTCTCTCACTGGAGCTGGCACCAGAAGAAAGGCTCAATGATAAGGATTTAGCCGAACAATTTGGAATCAGCCGGACACCGGTAAGAGAGGCGCTCAAACGACTGGAAGATGAGGGCCTGGTGGAAGCGATGCCAGGTTCTGCGACACGGGTAGCCCCGCTTCATAAAGAGGAGGCAAAACATGCCTTTACCGTAGTCGCAGCTTTGCATGCACTTGCAGCCAGGTTGGCCGTTCCTGTTTTCCATAACGAGGATGTTCAAAAACTGAAGGAATACAACCAAAGTCTGAAAAAAGCAATGGAAGAACAAAACGTAAGTGCTGCAATTGCAGCGGATGAACGTTTTCATGAAGTGTTTTTGGAGACCGCCGGCAATCCGGAGCTTAGAAAAGCCCTCGAGTCCAGTACGGTAAAAATCAGGCGGCTGGAGATGGCACAATTCGGTTCATTAAAGGGAATTCAATCTGTGAAGCAGCATGAGCAAATCATCTCTGCCTGCATAGAAAAAGATAGGGAGAAGACGGCACAGTTAACGGAAAAGAACTGGCTCAGTCTTGGAGAACTGCTCATACAAGAATAAAACAGAGGTGTTGTCATGCGTCCGGTATTGATTGGTATAGGTTCAGCGTTCTTTTTTGCCTTTACATTTATACTCAATTCATTAATGGAAGTTTCGGGAGGAAGCTGGATTTGGAGTGCTTCACTCCGGTATTTGTTCATGGTGCCGTTTCTTCTTATTATTGTGGGCATTAGAGGGAATTTACGGTCTCTTGTACAGGTGATGAAGGAAGACCCAAAAGCTTGGGGAATTTGGAGTATGGTTGGGTTTGGCCTTTTTTACGCACCCATTTGCTTTGCCGCGGCTTACGAGCCGGGATGGCTCATTGCCGGGACCTGGCAGATTACCATCATCTCCGGATCACTCTTAGTGCCTTTTTTTAAGGAACAGGTTCAAACACCAAATGGGATGGAAGCGGTACGGGGGAAGATCCCATTTAAAGGCCTTTCGATGTCGCTCATTATCCTGCTCGGTATTGTTTTATTGCAGCTGGAGCAGGCGAGAACATTGTCGTTTAACGATGTTCTGCTTGGTGTCCTTCCTGTGATTCTGGCTTCATTTGCTTACCCGCTTGGAAACCGGAAAATGATGGAGGTCTGCAGGGGAAGGCTCGATGCATATCAGAGGGTGCTCGGTATGACACTGGCAAGCTTGCCATTATGGATCATTCTCTCTGTAATAGGGATAGCAACTGTAGGGCCGCCTGCCAAAGCACAAATCTTACAAACAGGAATTGTGGCTCTCTCTTCAGGTGTCGTCGCAACGGTGCTGTTTTTTTATGCAACTGACCTGGTACGGGGAAGCATGCAGCAGCTTGCAGCGGTGGAAGCGACTCAGTCGGCAGAGGTTTTGTTTGCGGCAGCTGGCGAGATTTGGCTGCTGTCACTGCCGCTGCCAACTGCTTTAAGCTGGCTTGGCATGTTTTTGGTTATGCTTGGCATGGTGCTTCACAGCTATTTCTCCCGTTCTTCTGTAAAGGAGACGCTAAGAAAGGCAAGTGCATCGTGATAAAAGGAAGTTCTTTCCTTGCCTACTTTCTGGATAAATGGGGTAATATTCTGATAAAAAGGAAGGGATGACAAAATCATGGCTTGGTTGGAGAATCATCTTCTGCTTGTTATTCTGGCTGTCGTCGCCATACTTGTATTTATATTCTTGCTGAAGCTTGCTGTACGTGCTGCTATTGTTTTTGGCATTATTGCACTCATCGCCATTGTTGTATTTGGAGTCAGCCCGGGAAAAATTGCAGATATTGGTAAAGAAGGCGCAAATTCCGCCTCGAAAGCTTATGAAAAAACGATTGAACCTGTGATTAACAAAGAGCTGGGAAATGCCAAACATGTGGAAAAGAAGGACGGAAGCTTTGTCATCGAGAGCAAAAGCGTAAAGATTACTGGCAGGGATGGGGATGACAAGGCCAGAGTGAAATACAACGGGAAGACATACAATGTGGATATGAACGTGATCAAACCGATCAGAAATCGTATAGAAACAACCAAGCAATAATAGGTTATAGCGTTCAGGCCCGGAACAAAGTTTGTTCCGGGCCTTTCCATGTCGCGGAATCATTCATATTTCTGGAGGGAGTGGCAATAATTTATAAGAAGGAAGAAACAAAGAGGTGTTGTTATGAAACGAAAATGGGTGCTTATGCTCAGTCTGGCTTACACCGTTTTTATGGCGGTTTTGTTTTTTTACTATTTCTCAAAAGGAACAACGCACAGCTATCAGGTCGCGATTGGAGGAGTATTATGCGGCGCCATTCCGCTTGTGCTGGCGAAGTTCACGAGACTCGCGTTTAACCTTTCGATTACACTTTCCTATCTTGTGTTTCTTTTTGGCTCCCAATATTTAGGATCCATTCTTCATTTTTATGGATTGGGATGGTGGGATACCTTTCTTCATTTGCTGAGCGGGGCGCTGCTGGCATTTGTGGCCATCGCTCTTTATGAACGACTGGTCCACAGGGAAGGAAAAACAGAAATCTCCCCCTGGCTTCTGTTTTGGTTTGTGTTTTCTTTTGCTGTGTTAGGCGGGGTAGTGTGGGAAATGTATGAATTCAGCATGGATCAGCTGTTTCACATGACACTGCAGGGCGGAGGCAACAGCGATACAATGGTGGATTTAATCGCGGATACGACAGGTGGTTTAGTGATTGCCGTCATTTCTCTCATCAAAACGAAATCGAAAATAGGAAAACCAACGCTAAAAAAAGCGCCGCTGCCGCCAGAATCAATGGCATAAGAAAGGCCCGAATCGCTAATGATTCGGGCGCTTTTTATTTTACCTGCCAATACTGGAGCAAAGGGCCGTCTGTTCCGAATAAAGGGTCTGTTTCAGGAAGCGGAACCGCACCAATCTCCTCAAGAACACGTGGACGTTCCCCGTCAACACCCCGCATCAGGTTATAGTCCATCCCCTCTGGATAGGCACCGGCCACTTGAAAATCGGAGCTGGAATCGACATTCATATGTCCGGTTCCCGCAGGGAGAACAAGTACATCTCCGGTATGAATCTGAAGTTCCTCACCTGATTTACCACCAATTTTAACTGTGGCAAAACCCGAAACCACACCCAGGGCTTCATGAGTATTGCTGTGATAGTGGTGAAAGTCGTATACTCCTCCCTGCCAGCTGTTCAGCCAGTTGTTGGAAAGGAAAATTTCTTCTGCCTGCTGAGGTTTTTCGGATAAAACACCTTCATAAAACAAAACGGGCAGACGTGGGTTGTTGGGAATAAAGCCATCGTCCTCAAGAAAATACGTTTTAACTTCATATGTTTTCATGGTGAATCCTCCTCATTAGGGTTTTAAAAAGAATTCCCGCTATTGATCAGAATTAACCATGCTAATCGGCTAATTTATTTATTTCTTTGTACTTTACGTAATTAACTATAATAATTATAATAACTTATATAAAGTAATTAAAATTAAAAATTGTTGGAGGGAATACACCATCATGGCAAAGGACTTTTTGAAATCTGTTGAAGATCGACGCACGTATTATGGAATCAGTAAAGAAACAGTGGCTTCCGATGAAAGAATTCAGGAGATTATGGAGCATGCAGTAAAGCATACGCCTTCTTCATTTAACTCTCAAAGTGCACGTGTTGTTGTGCTATTGGGTGAAAATCATGACAAGCTATGGAACATTACGAAAGAAACACTGCGCAAAATGGTGCCTGCAGACAAATTTGCTCCAACCGAGGATAAAATGAATGCTTTTGGCAGCGGATATGGTACGGTATTGTTCTTCGAAGACCAAAAAGTGATTGAAGGACTTCAGGAATCATTTGCAGCCTATGCGGACAACTTCCCAATCTGGTCTCATCATTCTTCAGGGATGCTTCAATTGGTTATCTGGACTGCTCTTGAAAACGAAGGCCTTGGGGCTTCACTTCAGAACTACAATCCACTTATCGATGAAGAGGTTAAACGGGAATGGAATGTGCCTGAAAGCTGGAACCTTATTGCACAAATGCCGTTTGGCAAACCTGCTGCAGTACCAGGAGAAAAAGAATTCCAACCGCTTGAAGACCGCGTGAAAATCTATAAATAATTAAAAAGAGACCCTAAAAAGGTCTCTTTTTTGTGCAATGAAGTATTAAAGAAAAATATCTGCCAGCTTCTCATACGATTTCTTTCGTTCTTCAAAGGAATGTAGATTGGTCAGCACCATAAATTCATTCGTTTGATAACGTTCAGCCAGGCTTTCCAGCTGGCGTTTTACCGTTTGGGATGAGCCAATTACCATTCGCTTTCTATTGATCTTGATTTTTTCCCGGTCGGCTTGTGAAAAGGAATAGGCATGCGCTTCCTCCAGGCTCGGTATTCTGCTGTCGAGCCCTTTTTCCACACGAAGAAGCCATAAATCCTGGCTTAATGCGAGCTCTGCCGCATGTTCATCACTCTCCCCGCAAATAACAAAGATGGCCGTGATCCCTGCCGGTTGTTTAAGAAGTGGGGAAGGAGCGAAGTTTGAATAGTACGCTTTGTATGCCTCCTGTCCACGGTCAGGGTGGATAAAATGCCCGAAAACATATCCAATTCCGAGTGAAGCTGCCTGCAGTGCGCTGTTTTCTCCGAGACCGAGCTCCCAAACCGGGGGAGGTGAAGGAACAGACGGGGATGCCTTTATTCCGTAATACGGATGATCAGAAGGAAGAGATCCTGATAAATAGTAAGTTAGGTCCAGAAGCTGACGGGGATATTGCGTCATGCTTTTTTTGATGCTGTCCGTCAGAGCCAGCCTCGTTTTCATCGTTCCTCCAGGTGAACGCCCCACGCCGAGGTCAATTCGCCCGGGATACAATGCTTCAAGCTGCAAAAAGGTTTCTGCCACTTTAAAAGGGCTGTATTGTGGAAGCAGCACTCCGCCCGAACCCACCCGGATGGTTCTTGTCCGGGCCGCGATATGTGCCATCATAATCTCAGGAGCTGTACTTGCCAGCCCTTTTGTACTGTGATGTTCAGCAAACCAGTAGCGCTTGTAGCCCCATTGTTCGGCAAGCTTTGCGAGCTCTGCACTTTGAAGCAGGGTCTCAGATGCGGTTTGCCCTTTAGGAATGGGAACTTGATCAAGTATGCTTAAGTGCATGAAGAATATGCCTCCAAGTATCGTCTTTTGTAGTCAGTCAAAAGGCTGCTTTCAATCGATCTGATTCCACTTATGAACCTGACGATCATGTATAAGAGGTTCGATGTTGGTCCGATAGGCTTTGTAATGAGCGGTATCCATATGGCGGTCGATGGACTCCTGGTCGCTCCAAAGTTCGTACAGCATAAACGTTTGTGGGTCAGCCTGTTCTTGATGCAGGTTATAGTGAAGACATCCTTCTTCATTTCTGGAATTCTTCATGACTTCGAGCAATACATCCTGTGTTTGTTGTTCTTTTCCCGATTTGGCTTTCAATGTAGCTAAAACAGCAATGGCACTCATTTTATTTATTCCTCCCGTTTTTGGTTGTTTAAGCTACTATACCGGACACGAATTAAAAAGTCATTTGATTTGCCCATGAAAAAGCCAGTCTCTAAAAGGTTAGAGACTGGCCTTAATTATTATTCTGCTGAAACGTGGAGAGTAACCGCAATATTTCCGCGAGTCGCTTTAGAGTATGGGCAAACCTGGTGAGCCTGTTCGATCAGTTGCTCTGCTTCCTCCTGGCTTGTTCCGTTCACTTTGGCATGTAAAGCTACGGCAAGGCCAAAGCCCCCATCTGTATCTTTTCCGATACTGACTTCTGCTGTCACGCTGGATTCAATCCGCTTTCTTGCCTGACGGGCTACAAGCTGAAGGGCACTGTCGAAGCATGCGGCATAACCGGCTGCGAATAATTGTTCTGGATTGGTTGCACCTGCTTCTTCTTTTCCGCCAAGAGATTTTGGCATGGACAATGAAAAGTCGATGGTGCTGTCACTGGATTTAACTTTACCCTGTCGTCCACCGTTTGCCGTTGCTTTTGCTGTATATAATGCATCTAACATAAAAGATCTCTCCTTTTTATCATTTGTATTGTGCACAATTTAATTGCTTGATGCTAATCTATCACACGTTTTACTGATTGTCAAAAATTAAATTTTTCGCAATTTAATTTGACGCATTTTTTTTTGTCATTTATAGTGTAGTAAGGAATTGGAAAGGGAAAAGAGGTGTTAGAAATGGAACAGGATCCATTAAAATTGGAAAATCAAATCTGCTTTATGGTTTATGCTGCAGCAAGGGAGATAACCAAACAGTATCGTCCGCTTCTGGAGAAACTCGATGTAACCTATCCGCAGTATCTGGTATTGCTGGTGCTTTGGGAACAGAGGGAAGTGTCGGTCAAAGAACTGGGAAAGAAATTGTTCCTTGATTCGGGTACGCTGACACCGATGCTGAAGCGTATGGAGTCTCATGAGCTGATTCTTCGGCAGCGTTCAAAACAGGATGAGCGGAGTGTAATGGTCTCTCTAACCGAAAAGGGGGAAGCCCTGCAGGAGGAGGCGGCATGCATACCAGGTGCCTTGCTCGAAAATATGAATCTTGATGACCAAGAGCTTTTCCAATTAAAGAAATCACTCGGAAAAATACTCAATAGCATACAGGAAGACTAAAAACCTCATTCCATCTTGAATGAGGTTTTTTTAATCCAAAAATACATTTGTAAATTTGCGGTGTCTGGTGCGTTCCCGAAAACTGCTCGGCGATTCACCAGTATACCGTCTGAATACCTTGCTAAAGTAATTCGAAGTATCAAATCCGCTTTGGCGCGAGATTTCCTTTACCGGGATGGTGGAATTCGACAGCCAGGCCATCGCCTGTTCGATTCTTTTCTTTGTAACGTACTGCATGGGTGTCGTCTGGAGGTGGGATTGAAACAGTTGGATAAAGTAAAACTTAGACAAGCCGGCCACAGCAGCCAATTCCTCCAGATGAAGCGGCGAGCTCATATTTTGATGGATATGTGTAATGGCCCGCTGCAGGCTTTCCGGCATGGGGGCGGTATCCTCGGTATACCCCTGGCCAAAACGGTGCAATGCCATGACAAACTCATAGGCGCGGCTTGAGGCCATATAGGCATCCTTGATTTCTTTGTTGGCAGCTTCCTGGTTGATTTGATGAAGAAGCTGGATCACGCGGGAAGAGTAGGGGATCTTCTGGACGGGTCCCCTTTTTTCCGTGAATGCCTCCCAGCACATTTTGGTGCTTTCGCCCACCAGAGTGATGAACATGAATTCCCATTCACTGCTCTCATCAGGCAGCCAATATTCGTGGTCACTTGGAACATCCACAAGGAACGCGTCTCCCGGTAACAGCGAATAGGTTGTTTCATTCACCCTGATCCTTCCTTCCCCCTTTGTTGTGTATTGAAAGATAAATGTGTTATCACCATCATTCCGTGTATTCCCATTCCACCGATAGACGGAAGAGGTTTGGAGCTCCCATCCTGCATACCACAGGTTGGCAGGCATGGATATATCCTTTTTGCGGTATTGAAATACGCTATTGCCATATGGCTTCTCTAACACCTGGTTCAGCAATTTATTACCCTCCAAAAACAGTATTTTACCATTGATAATAGAATGTAAGCGATTTAATATTGAGTATAACAAATATTCTTACAAATATCTTTGGAAAAACGATAACAATAAATTGCATGTTGGAGGAGAGCGTAATGAAAAAGATTAGCTTTATCGGAGCGGGAAGCACCATTTTTGCTAAAAATGTATTGGGAGACTGCATGCTGTCACCTGCGCTGCAAAGTTTTGAATTTGCGCTGTTTGATATTGATCCTAAACGTCTCAGCGAATCAGAGGCGATGCTGAACCAGCTTAAAAAGAATCTGAAATCTGACGTTATAATTAAGTCGTATACGGAGAGAATTCCCGCTTTATCAGGTGCTTCCTATGTCATTAACGCAATTCAGGTGGGAGGCTATAAACCAAGCACAGTGATTGATTTTGAAATCCCGAAAAAATATGGCCTGGAGCAAACGATCGCAGACACGATTGGGATCGGCGGGATATTCCGTGCCTTGAGGACAATCCCGGTTATGCTTGATCTTGCAAAAGACATGGAAAATGTATGCCCTGACGCCTGGCTTCTGAACTATACCAATCCGATGGCTTCCCTTACAGGTGTTGTTTTACGCTATACATCCATAAAGGCTGTAGGGCTATGCCACAGTGTGCAGGTATGTACAAGAGACTTACTGGAATCGCTGGATCTTCCGGCAGATGGCATAGAAGAGCGCATTGCGGGGATTAACCACATGGCTTGGCTTTTGGAGATCAAGCGCAACGGAGAAGACCTCTATCCGGAAATCAAGCGCCGTGCAAAAGAAAAGCAAAAAGAAAAGCACAATGACATGGTGCGCTTTGAGCTCATGGATAAATTCGGCTACTATGTAACGGAATCTTCAGAACATAATGCGGAGTACCACCCTTACTTTATTAAAAGAAATTACCCTGAACTGATAGAAAAATTCAATATCCCGCTGGATGAATATCCAAGACGATGTGAGCAGCAGATCGCAGACTGGGAAAAAATGCGCGACAGCATCGTGGATAATGAACAGCTGACCCATGTGCGTTCACATGAATATGGATCAAGGATCATCGAAGCAATAGAAACGAATCAGCCGTTTGTGTTTGGCGGAAATGTGCTGAATGAAGGAAACTTAATCTCCAATCTTCCGTCAAAAGCGGTCGTAGAAGTTCCATGTGTCGCCGACCGGAACGGAATCAAACCATGCTATATGGGTGAGCTTCCTGAACAGCTGGCCGCCCTTAACCGTACGAACATCAACACGCAGCTGCTGACGATCGAAGCAGCAGTCACAGGAAGCCGAGATAATCTGTACCAGGCAGCATTTTTGGATCCTCATACCGCTGCAGAGCTTTCACTGGATGACATCGTTGCGCTATGTGACGATCTCATTCAAGCTCACGGTGACTGGATTCCGGATTTTCCTAAGGAAGAGGCAGAAGCCATTAATTCATAATCCGTAAAAAATTTAAAATGGGATTAAAAGCTCATAGCAGTGCAGAGTAAAACGGGTGGAAATCTTCCACTCGTTTTTCACCTGATCGATTTAACAATCGGTGCCCTCTTTTATGTGACGTCTTTTCTTTACTTCATTGGTGGGGTTATCCTTTGGACGAAATCAGATCTTGAAGATGGATTAAACACATGAATCAAAAAGCTGTATAAACAACGAAAGGAACGAACCGATATAAACGGTTTCGTTCCTTTTTGTGTGTTAAAACTCTTTTCCCAATCGTTTGAACTCCTCATCAATTTGCTTAAGGTCAATTCGTTCAAACAGCGGGGATACTTCGGAAACCACAATATCTTTCGGAGTAACCATCTCCCAGGATGCACCGTCGAGCTTGAGCGTCTCACGTACTTTTTGACTGGAAAAAGGCAAAAAGGGTTCCAGGAGCTGAGTGAGATTGGCAATGATAACGACACAGGTGGCGAGTGTCCCGTTGACCCTGCTTTGATCTTTATCTTTGATTTGTTTCCAGGGCTGCTGCTCATCAAAGTATTTATTGGCAGAACGGATGTAGGAAAAAATCTCGTCCAGTCCTTCTCTAATACAGGACTCTTCGATGAGGGAGCCAATTCTATCATAGAGAGTAGGCAGCCCGTCTCTTGCAATGTTGGCGATTTCTCCTTCGGGAACCTGTCCATTGAACGACTTTTCGATAAACTTCAAGGTTCGGTTAACGAAATTTCCGTAGGCTCCAAGCAGTTCGCTGTTGTGGCTGTAAATAAACTCACGCCATGAAAAATCTGTGTCACGATTCTCTGGTGCATTGATTGTCAGAAAGTAACGAATGGAATCGGGATGATAGCGTTCTAATAGATCAGGAACCCAAACCGCCCAGTTCTTGCTTGTGGACAGCTTCTTCTTTTCCAATGTCAAATATTCATTGGAAACAATATGGCGGGGAAGGGCAGGATTCCCGATTCCATGGAGGATCGCCGGCCAGATAATGGTGTGAAAGGGAATGTTGTCTTTGCCGTGGACATAATAGGTTACGGTATCCTCCTGCCAGAACGGAGAATCATCTTTCCCTGTTAATTGCGCCCATAGCTTACTGGCAGAGTAATATCCCGATACGGCTTCAATCCATACATAGACTTTCTTCTTTTCATAGCCTTCAATCGGAACAGAAACACCTACGGAAAGGTCACGCGAAACGGCCCGGTCGATCAGCCCTTCCCGCAAATAACGTTTGGTCAGCTGAATGGCATTAGTCCGCCAGGTGTGCTTCTTTTCCGCTTCTTCCACATCGTTTTCCAGTACCTGCTGAAAGGAGCGAAGAGCAAAGTATAAATGCTCGGTCCGCTTGAAGACGGGTGGCTTGCCGCAAAGCTTGCACGTTCTGTCAAGGAGGTCTGAAGGATCAAGAATCGTCGAGCAATTGTCACATTGGTCTCCCCGTGCATGGCTTCCGCAAACCGGACAGGTGCCTTCAACATAACGGTCAGGAAGAAATTGTTCGTAGGTTTCGCAATACGCCTGTTCGATTTCTTTTGGATAAATGTACCCTCTCTTATAGAGAGAAAGAAAGATTTCCTGAACGATTTTGTGATGATGAGGATGATCTGTGCGGGTATAACAGTCATACGAGAAACCAAGCGCGTTAAAGTTATTTTCAAACTCCGTGTGATAGCGGTCCGCCACTTCCTCAGGCGTTATGCCTTCCTGTCTCGCCCTGATCGTGATAGGTGTTCCGTTGCAGTCGCTGCCTGAGACATACAGCACCTTTTCACTCTTTAACCGGTAATAGCGCGCCAATATATCTCCGGGCAGCAAGCTTGCAATGTGCCCGGTGTGAAGAGATCCATTCGCATAGGGCCACGCTCCTCCAATAAAAATAGCCATCAGTATTCCTCCTCATTGTTGAGCCCGGTCTCTACTACCCTTTCCCGAAACTCCTTTTATTCATACTAAACAACAGAAAAACCCCGCCCATATCTAAAAAAACAGATAAGGACGGGGCCGGTCTGCCCGTGGTACCACCTTTATTCATGAGAGGCTTGCGCCTGTCATCTCAGCAAGTACGGAGTGAGTAAAAAGAACACTCTTATACTGTGGTTTTGATAACAAGTGCCACCACTCGCTGCTCCCTACTCACAAGGTTCTGAATTCAGGACAGAGCTCTGAGACCATGTTCGAATCTTCATTAGTGCTTCTTTTCAGCTGCCGAAGCTCTCTGTGTAAAAATGGTGAGATTCTACTCTTTCTCATCATCGCCTTTTCAATAAAGGAATTGTTTCCTTATTATAGCAGGTTATTCTCTTTCAGTGAAAGCCTTTGTATATTCGGGTAAAAGAAGTACTTTTATATTTTTGAAAAGTACTTTCCCCTGATTGCTCAATATCCAAAACTTGTAAAAATAGCTCATTGTGTCTATTGCCTGGTTCTATTTTCACAGCGTACAATTAAGCTGTCTGAAAATTTAAAAAGAATAGGGGAAAAAAGAGATGATGAGAAAGAAAATGATCTGGTCCGCTGCAGCAGCCCTCGTAATTACATTGGGAGTGCCTGTCTGCCAGCAAGGAAGTCCCATGGCTCAAAGTTCAATGGTTAAAGCAAAAGAAATCAATGCGAAAGCAAGAGCAGATGCCTATTTAAAAGAACAAGCGGGCGCATTAAAGCTTCCTCAGGATCTTTCCGGTCTTTCTTATGTCAATACTGTGCAGACACGGGCGGGGAGCTACGTGAGATACCAGCAAACGGTCAATGGGTACCAAGTATTCGGCAGACAGCTCGCAGTAACAGTGGATCCTTCAGGAGAAATTTCTCTTGTGGTCTCGGACTATATTCCCTACACATCAGTAGAACGGGTGGAGGACAAGCTTTCCAAAGGGCAGGCAGAGTCCAAAGCTCATAAGTTGATAGGAGACAATGGAGAGGGAGATTGGGGAACGACAAAGAATACGTTTGGGTATGTGATCCAAAATAGAAAGGCCATACCAGCATACAAGGTTATTGTGCATGCAAAAAAACCTTTTGGCGCATGGGAAACCATCGTTCACGCAGGAACAGGGAAATTGTTGAAAAAGAAAGACTTAAACCAAAAAGCGATAGGATCGGGACAAGTATTTTATCCGAACCCCGTAGAGTCAAGCGGAAGTGCCTCCAATCTTGCAGATAATAACGATGCCGATTCCCCGGAATTAACCGCACAGCTTAAACCGGTGGCGCTGCAGGGACTTGATGGATCAGGTACACTTACAGGTGATTTTGTTAATGTTTATTCCAAAGCAAAAACAAATAACAAAAGCAATGTTTTCCGTTATACCCGTTCCGATGACCGGTTTGAAGATGTAATGGCCTACTATCATATCGACCGCCTGCAGCGTTACATTCAGTTGCTCGGCTTTACAAACATCAATAACCGCTCCATAACAGCCAATGTGAATACATATAAAGGAGATAACTCTTTTTACAGCCCGACCAAAAAGGATCTGACCTTTGGATCAGGCGGTGTGGATGATGCGGAGGACGCAGGGGTTATTGCCCATGAATATGGTCATTCCATACAGGATAACCAGGTTCCGGGGTTTGGAGATTCCATTGAAGGAGGCTCCATGGGTGAAGGCTTTGGGGATTATCTCGGTGCTGTTTATGAAGACGCACTTTCCGGAAAATCCTTTGGCAGAGCTTGTGTAGCCGAGTGGGATGCGACCTCGTATTCCGCAGGCGATCCCCCTTGCCTGCGCAGGCTCGATGAAAACAAAGTGTACCCGAACGATGCGATAGGTGAAGTTCATGCCGACGGGGAAATCTGGTCTCAGCCTCTTTATGAATTGGCAAATGCAATGGGACGGGATGCTGCCACTAAAATCATTTTGCAGTCTCATTGGTCGCTGACTCCAAATGCATCCTTCAATGACGGTGCACGTGCCATTAAACAGGCAGACAAGCTCCTTAACAACGGGAAAAATGGAACGTTGATTGACCGGATCTTCAATGCCCGGGGATTATCTACAAAATAATGAATGCATCAAAAAAAAGAGCCAGCCGGCTCTTTTTTTGATTAAAGATGTGTTGGAGTGTCGCGGATGACGCCGTGCTCGGCCTCTAAGCTTCCGTTACTTGCAACTGCGCCGATAAGCGCGGTCAAAACCAAAAATGTTCCCAAAAGAATTTTTGCTTTTTTCATCGTAAATACCCCATTTCTTCGATTTTGGTTTTAGCGCGGAACGCCTGGTAAAAATAAGTACTGGCTTTTTCAAATTGTTTTTCATGATGAAGAAGGGTAGCAAGAGATTCTGTATAGTCCTGCACAAAACCCCAAAGCTGTTTTTCTTCAAAGTATTTCAAATGCTCAATAACAATCTGTTCAATTTCCCCGAAAGGAAGATCAGAGTACTGGGCATTTAAAATTTGCAGGTGATGGAGATACTCTTCATTTTGAACGCTGCAGCACACATCCATGCCTTGATGAAGATAATAAAATCCATTTTCCTTATCATTCATCTTGAAGTATTCACGTGCAAGCAGAAAGGAAAGCTTGTGAGGGATAAACTTTTTACTGTACAGTTCGCCGAGATGCCGGATGGCGATATCGGATAAATTTTGTTCAGAATAAAGAAATCCCAGGTTATAGCGAATAAAGTTGAGCAATTCTTCGCTTTTAAATTTTTCTGCGATATCCAGTGAATCTAAAAAATGCTCTTCTGCCTGTTCATATTGTTTGAGGCTGAGGCTGCACAAGCCCAGGATGTTTTCACAATCAGCGCATCTTAAATCATTCTTTGAAACTTCTTCGAACGTCTCCCTGGCCATTTTTGCATAACTGATGGCAAGCAAAAATTTGCGGGTATGGTAGAAGGCGGCAGCCGCTTTATAATAGAATTCGGCTACTTCAATTTTATCCTCCACACAGCCTAAAAAACGCTCGGCGATCTGATAACTGGAAACAGCATCCACGTGCCGGTTCATGCTGGATGCAAACATGCCGTTAAAAAAGTGATAATAAAATGCCATTTCAGGGGAAAGTTGTCCTTCAAGCAGTTCCAGTTGCTTCAAAAGGACTTCGGTGTCGTCATACCTTTTATGGATGAGTGTATACCGCGTCTCCAGCAGAGAGTGCCATAGCAGTTCCTGATGATCCAATTGGGCAGGATCAAGCAGTTCCTGTATCTCAATATTTAATTCCTCGACAACTGCCAGATTCCGATCCCTCATACTTACATTCCATCGACTGAGCAATTCAATGACTTCAGACGCCTTTTCTGTTTGTAATATCATGATAACTCCCCTTAAGAAGGTTATATAAAAATAGTAGCATATAATGGAAAAAGTAAAATTGGGAAAGTGAACCGGAAAATATTATAATAAGTGAGGGGTTTTTGATCTCATTTTCCCAAGTTTTTATAAAATTTCGATTTATTTGTTTGGCCATTGGTGTTTATGATTGTTGCTGCCGTGGTATGTAGCTATGAGGAAGGTGTAAGTAATGTATAAGTTTTTGGTGGCCATACCGCTTCTTCTGTTGGGGATATGGCTTGGATACGAAGGTCAGGATAAGGCGGAAACCTCCGAAAAAAAGGAAACGGCAAAGGATTCTCAGTCCATCCACACGCTGTCCAGTGTAATTGTTTCTACCGATCAATTACATAATACGGACCAAAGGATTTTGTTTGAGCAAGTCATTTCAACGGATCAGCTTTTTCAGAAGCAGCCGGTAAAAAGACCTGAAGGTAACCGGAAACTGACTGAAAACGTAAAGGTTGCAAAGGCTGAACCTAAATCAGCAGAATCAAAGCCAGAAAAAAAGGAGCAAAAAAATACTGGTAAAGAGAAACTAAAAGGTAAAAAACAGCTTGCTGGGAAGGTAAAAAAGGATAACGGTAAACACAAAGGTAAGCAAAAAGGTAAGCAAAAAGGTAAGCAAAAAAAACAAATCAAAAATATAAAAGAAAAAGAATCTCCACTGCCTGATAAGCACCCGTCAAAAGTAAAGCCGGAAAAAGCGGAAAAGAAACCGAAGAAACCGGAACCCCTGCAAAAGGCAAAACCAATGGATAAACCGGTTGTCGAGAAGCAGCCGGATCCGGCAGGAGATGAAGAAGCAAATGATCCTGGTGATGAAAACGGGTCGCTGCCAGCAAGCGAAAATAATGGAAATGATCAGCAGGAAGACTCAAATCCAACAGCCATGGAAAAACAGGATACTGAATAAACAAAAAAGCCTTTATTAAAGAAAAGGCTTTTTTAATTCCAAAAAAATCAGCTGTTTATTGAATGATTGGAGGCACTCTATATGTATATATTTACCGGAACTGAAATTAAACAAATCGATCAAGTTGCCCAAAAAAGCGGGCTTGATGTTTTCGCATTAATGGAAACCGCCGGGAGAGCCTTGTTTGAGGAAATGAAGAAGCACATCGGCAAAACAGACAGGATCCTGATCATGTCAGGGAAAGGAAACAATGGCGGTGACGGAATTGTGCTGGCCAGGTATTTGCAGCAGAATGGCTATTTGTGTGAATTGGGTTTTCCTGCAGGAAAACCCAAAAGTGAAACCGCACTGAAGCATTTTGCCCACTATACCTCTTGCGGACGTAAAGTATCGGAGATTGAGGGGACATACGATGTAATTGTTGATGCCCTTCTAGGGGCAGGAGCGACTCCTCCTTTACAAGGTGAAATACAAAAGGTGATCCGCTGGGCCAACGAACAGCATGCGCTTAAAATTGCAGTTGATCTTCCAACGGGTGTATCGGCAGATGAAGGAGGAGCCGACGAAGCGTTTCAGGCTCATTATACGTACTGCCTCCATGGCTATAAGCCTTCCGCTTTTTTGGAAGGCAGCACGGACTTTTATGGAGAGAAAAAGGTCCTTTCCATTGGCTTGCCTCAAGAATCGAAATGGCGGGTATGGACGGAAGAACAAATGAAACAGACCTTTCAAAAAAGAGAGCAGGGTGCTCATAAAGGAACGTTCGGGACTGGCCTGCTGCTTGCGGGTTCAGATGAAATGCCGGGAAGTGCTCTTCTTGCAGGCATTGGCGCATTGAGGAGCGGGATAGGAAAACTGATGATAGGGACAAGCCGGTTTGTGGCAGGTATTCTGGCAGGCCGTATTCCGGAAGCCATGTACGCGCACGACGGGCTTAAAAAAGTAGTGGACGGTCAGGTGCCAAAAGGAATGAAAGCATGTGCCATTGGGCCAGGGCTTCCAGATCAAAAAGCCATCGAAGGGGCATTACAGGTTTTGTTTCAAACCGATCTTCCCCTGATTATTGATGCAGGAGCACTTGGAGAACGCCAATATCCGAGCAGGAAAGCTGAGATTATCTTGACTCCCCATCCCGGGGAATTCAGCAAAATGACAGGAGTTCCGGTACCTGATATTCAAAAAAACCGTCTGCATTTTGCCCTAAAGTATGCACAGGAACAAGGAGTTATTACCGTATTAAAAGGAAGAAATACCGTCATTGCCTTTCCGGATGGAGATCTATTTGTCAATGAAACTGGAAATGCGGGTCTTGCCAAGGGAGGCACCGGCGATACATTAACGGGGATGCTGCTTGCTTTTATCTCTTCGGAAAAAGACATCAAATCGGCCGTGGCAAATGCTGTTTATTTTCATGGCTGCTGTGCTGACCTCTGGGACAAAACAAAAGCACAGCGCGGATTATTGGCCAGTGATGTAAGTGAACTGCTTCCCGAAGTCATGAAGAATTTTGAATAACCAGAGCAAGAGAAAAAGAGGTTTTAAACAGGGTGCTAATGGATAACTATTGATTATGTATGTTTTGTCAGATTAAGTCGAAAAATATCGGAAGGAGGAGAAGAAGGGTAACTGAAATCACTAAGGAGGAATTATGTCAGACCAAGGACCATTCAAAAAATCGATATCATTGTTAGATCTTATACTCATTGGACTAGGAGCTATTTTTGGATCAGCCTGGCTGTTTGCTGTAAGTAATGTGGCATCAAAAGCTGGACCGATCGGCAGTTTCTCATGGATTATCGGCGGCGTTATCGTTCTCCTCATCGGGTTTGTTTATGCCGAACTCGGCGCGGCTCTCCCGCGAACTGGAGGTATCTTGAGATATCCTGTTTATTCTCATGGACCGCTGGTAGGCTATTTGATTTCTTTTATCACCATTGTAGCCTACACAAGTTTAATATCAATTGAGGTTACAGCAGTACGACAATATGTTGCCTATTGGTTCCCGGGCCTGACAAAGTCAGGATCGGATTCCCCCACAATCGCAGGGTGGCTGCTGCAGTTTGCTCTGCTATGCTTATTCTTTCTTTTAAATTATTGGAGCGTTAAAGCTTTTACCAAATCCAATATTATTATTTCGATCTTTAAATATTTTGTTCCGCTCACCATTATTACCGTGCTAGCGTTCCATTTTAAATCAGGGAACTTTTCGGTAGAAGGTTTTGCACCATTCGGTTTTCAGGGAGTTCAAGGAGCCATATCAACGGGCGGTGTCATGTTTGCCTATCTTGGTCTTCATCCCATCGTTTCAGTAGCTGGAGAGGTGAAAAATCCACAGCGGAATATTCCGATCGCGCTGATCGTATGTATTGTGCTCGCCGCCATCATCTATACACTTCTCCAGGTTTTGTTTATTGGAGCGATTCCAACCGATATTCTTTCAAACGGATGGCCTAAAATTGCACAAGAGTTCTCGCTTCCCTTCAAAGATATTGCAGTTGCACTTGGATTGGGCTGGCTTGCCACCATTGTCGTGCTGGACGCCATTATCTCTCCAGGTGGGAACGGAAATATTTTTATGAATACCACATCCCGCCTTGTGTACGCCTGGAGCAGGACGGGGACGCTCTTTAATGTCTTCTCAAGAGTAAATGAAAAGACAGGGATTCCACGGCCATCATTGTGGCTGTCTTTCGGAATGGCGGTTTTTTGGACGCTTCCGTTTCCATCCTGGAATGCGCTGGTTAACGTATGTTCCGTTGCATTGATCCTTTCTTATGCGATTGCTCCGATTTCTTCGGCAGCGTTCCGCATTAACGCCAAACATCTTCATAAGCCTTTTACGTTAAAGGGAATGAATATTATTGCACCTTTATCGTTTATCTTTGCCACTTATATCGTTTACTGGTCGGGCTGGAAGACGATTTCATGGCTGATTGGCTCGCAGCTCCTCATGTTTATTATTTATTTGTTATTCTCCAAATATGTTCCGAAAAAGGATGTCAGCCTTGCTCAGCAAATTAAGTCATCCTGGTGGCTCATTGTCTACTACGTAATGATGTTGCTAATCTCTTACATCGGATCGTTTGGAGGCGGCAAAGGAATATTGAGCAATCCATGGGATTTGATTATTATCGCCGTCGGTGCGCTAGCCATTTATTTCTGGGCGAAGCATTCAGGTCTTCCGAATGCTATCATTGATAATGATGACGAAGATCTTGCGGGGGATGAGAATCCAGAGTTAAAAGGACCTACGGTATAGAGCTAAGTAAAGAACGGAATAGTCTTCTCTTACTATGGGGAGGCTCTTTATCCATTTAAAGCTTTTAAAGTTGACAAGTGTGTCGTAAAGAATTATATTTTTGGTTGCAAATGCAGATAGGAATACTGGAGGGAATATACATGACATCACGAGAGTTTACAGATGTGCTAAATGAACGGCATTCCGTTAGAAAATATGATCCTGAAGCAGAACTGACAACAGAGGAGATCACAGAATTATTAGAGGATGCGGCAAAGGCTCCATCATCATGGAACCTGCAACATTGGAAGTTTCTTGTGATTCATGACCAGAAAGCCAAGGAACAATTATTGCCGATTGCCTACAATCAGCAGCAGGTGGTAGAGGCAGCGGCTGTTGTCGTAGTTTTGGGTGACCTTGAGGCAGACCAAAATGCTGACAGGGTCTACCAGGGGGCAGTAGATGAAGGTTACATGTCAGAGGAAGTAAAATCGACTCTTGTGAGCCAGATTAAAGACGCTTATGCTACAAAACCTGATATGGCAAAGGATGAAGCCATTCGTAATGCTTCTCTTGCATCTATGCAGCTTATGCTGGCAGCGAAAGCCAGAGAACTTGATACTTGTGCGATGGGCGGATTTAACGCCGAGGAGCTCGTCAAATCATTTGATATCCCTGAAAGGTATCATCCTGTCATGTTGATTTCCGTTGGAAAAGCGGTAAAGCCTGCTCATCAGACGGCACGCTTTCCCATTCAGGAAGCCATCGTCTGGAATAAATTTTAATACGTGAGCCATAAAAAACAACTTTCCTATGGGAAGTTGTTTTTTATATATACTTTTGTATACATAATTACTTGACGTAAATTAGTTATTTATTTAAACTAGCTAACATTAAGTAATTTAGTAAGACAAATATTAATTAGTTGGAGGTTATTTGAAACGATGAGAGGGAAGGATGCAGGAGCATTTATTTTAAGAATTTTTATCGGGATTGCTTTTTTAATTCACGGAGCTTTAAAATTTCAGGGGGGAATTGGAAATACAGCAGGCTGGTTTGAAAGTATCGGTTTACCTGGCTTTTTAGCCTATGTCGTTGCGGTTATTGAGCTGGCAGGTGGGTTCTTAATGATTCTGGGATTGGGAACCCGGTTGGTCGCCTTTTTGTTTGCCGTGGTACTGATCGGTGCGATCCTCACGGTAAAAGCACAAGCGGGCTTTACCGGAGACGGCAAGTCAGCCGGATATGAACTTGATTTAAGCTATTTGGTCATCTCTGTATTTTTGTTGTTGAATGGCAGCCGTTTGTTGTCAGTAGGTGCCTTATTCCGAAAAAATAAAACCGTTCATTACCAATAAAAAAAGTACCAGCTGGATAAAAGCTGGTACTTTTCTACGTTCATTCGCCGTTTGTTACAGGAACAGCGTTAAAATATTCTTCGAGTGTTTCATGCTTGGCTACAATCTTTTTGGAAACGGATGTTCCGACGTAACGTATATGCCAAGGTTCGTACTTATAGCCTGTGACGTTTTCCTTGCCTTCGGGATACCGGATAATAAAGCCGAAATCAGGAGCATTCTTTGCCAGCCACTTTGCTTCTGAGGTGCCCCCGAAACAATCCTGTGCAGGGCACTTGCCCCCATCGCCAGCTACATCAATGGCCAATCCGGTTTCGTGCTCACTGGTGCCGGGCAATGCGCTGTATGAGCGGGCTTTTTCGTAGCCATCCCGTTTGACATAGTTGTTAAAAAGAGCCGTTTGGGTGGCATGTGAACGGTAGGCGGATACGCCGGTAAGGTTAATCCCGTCTTTTTTTGCAGCCGCAAACATGTTTTCAAGAGCCGTTGCAGCTTCTTTGCGCATCATTCGTTTTTCAATTTTCTCACTGAAAATAAAAGGAACATCTGGATACACAAGGTCTGCCGGCTTATAGTCTTCCGGAAGCTTCGAACGCTTGTTTACAAGAACCGGGATGCTTTCAGGGTGCGCAACAACAGAAACACTTTCGTCATTCTTGGCTGGAGGCTTTGGCTTTTTGTGATCCTGAGTCGGTTCGCTTGGATCGTTCTTCTTTTGCTCTTGTCCGTCCTTTGGTTCAGGATCCTGGCTTACTTTTCCTCCATTATTTTTTGAATCATCGCTTGGCTTGTTTTGATCTGCACTTTTGTGATCTTCATTTGTTTTGGACTGATCCTTATCTTTTTGTGTTTCTTTTGCATGGTCTTCAGTATGATGAGATGTGCTTTCTTTTTGGGAAGGCTCATCATTTGAGCAGCCTGTAAAAAGAACTAAACTCAAGGCTAAAGATATGCCAGACACCAATTTCACTTTCATATGTAAAACTTCCTTTCAGATGACGTTCAAAAAAATACTTTACCATCATTTAAGATGAATGAAAAGAGGAATTTGACCTTATTATAACTTAAATTCCCACAAGACCCACGGATGAAACCGAACGTTATATGAACTTCTGATGATTCAATGAACCCATTCGTTAAACTTCCATAAAATAAATCATTAAAATGATTAATTTTTATGTTTATCCCCAGTATAGAGAGGGAATAGAGTTAGAAACTTGTTAAGGAGGGATGGACAAATGGAAATCAATCAAGTTGAGCAGCCCGTTTCGAAGCAAATAACGCAGTCCGTTCCTAAGCAGCCGTTATTAAGGGCAGCGGGGACATTGGAAAAACCGGATGAAAACAGAAAACCTGAGTATGAATTGACCTTTCTAAACCCAAATTGATCTTTCAGGAGACTATGCCAAGGTTGAATTAAAAGGTCTGAACTCAAGTTTCACAGGAGTTCAGGCCTTTTATTATGGGTTAAAAAAGATATTCCAGCAGAGAGCACTCCGTGTTATCCTGAATATGGAAGAAAGTCCAAAAGGGGGATGGCGATGGAGTTCCAGGAGGTTATTACGACCGAAGAGCAATTTGAAGAGCTGCAAGCCCAATGTGGCAGCCCCAGTATCCGCGCAGCCAATAAAGTCATTGAACGGTTGGATGCAAACTGTGTACATTTTATTTCAAAGTCTTCATTTCTTTCATTGGCCACTTATGGTGCGGATGGGCGTTGTGATGTTTCACCCCGTGGGGATCAGCCAGGCTTTGTAACCGTATTGAATGAACAGTACTTGTTCATTCCTGAGCGCAAAGGAAATAATCGGTTGGATTCAGCAAAAAATATTATAACCAATCCTGCAGTCGGATTGCTGTTCATGATTCCGGGCATGGGAGAAACCTTGCGAATTAATGGCAAAGCGATGTTATGCCGTGATCCCAAACTGTTGGAGCAACACGCGGTTAACGGAAATCCTCCGCTTTTCGGTGTGGTTGTAAAAGCAGAGGAATGTTTTATTCATTGCGCCAAGGCTTTTATCCGTTCGGGAATCTGGAATCCGCAAACGTGGCTTTCCAGGGAAGAACTCCCTTCTGCAGCCGAGATCATGGCAGCCCACATGAATATACCGGCCATGGGTGAGGAGCAAGTGGCTAAAGGATTGGAAGTGAGCTATCAAACCCGTCTATATTAAAAAAGAATGCCCTTTGGCATTCTTTTTTAATTGGCTATTTTTTAGGATGAATAACGTTTGAAGGCATGATTCCAGCCCTTATTTGGTAATGGAAGTAACATAGTAGCTGTACTTGTCGGCTTCCTCATCGGTAAAGGTATTTGGATCATTTTCTTTTAAAAATTTTTTTGATTTTACAAAAATAAAGGAAAATCCTAGAGTGCGGGAGAAGAAAAGTAGAACGTATTCAGAAACGGGGAGGCGGTCCATGTGACGCTTAATGAAGAAATCAGAAATGAAGTGCTGGAAACGGTAAGTAACTTAACGGACGACCAATTAAATGAGCCGGAAGAAAAGGGAAGATGGTCCATTATGCAGACTCTCCACCATCTCTACCTCATGGAACGGTCAGTGGCCATCATTGTCTCCAACCGTCTGAAAAGCAAAATAACAGCTCCTGCCGAGAGGAAGCCGATTGACAGGACGGTGGATCGCAGTGTGAAAGTAAGCGCGCCAGTTTTTGTGGTTCCCACGAAAAAGTACATGACGCTGGAAAAAATGAAAAATAAATTGGAAGAATCGAGAAACGAGCTGAATAAGGTAGCTGCCAGCGCAAATCAGGAAGAGCTGAAACAAAAATCTTATCCGCATCCTGTTTTCGGACCGATGCCGTTGGAGCAATGGATTCCATTTGTCGGATATCACGAAAAAAGGCACTTGGAGCAAATAAAGGAAATCAGGGACAAGGTGGTGGCCAGAACATAAAAGAACCTAATATAAAACTAAGTTGACTTATCGGGATACCTACCTTAAAATGATACACAACAAAAACACAATATGAAAAGCTGATCAGAAAACTGAAGGCACTTCTTTGCGATGCAGGGCAGTGTCTCTTTTACTGTGCTCTGCGGAGTTGCAAAAAAAGGATTTCAGCAACTAGCTCCAGGCTTTTCTCAACTTTGGAGGAGTTTTCGATATGTCATTTAGCTTTGTAAGCCATCTTGTATGTCCAAAATGCTCTAAAACCTATGATCACAATAAGCTTCACCAGCTTTGTACCTGTGGATCGCCGCTTCTTGTGGATTATGACCTGGAGAGATTGAAAGAGGAAGACGTCATTATTGATCAAGCACGCAATGATCTTTGGCGTTATCACAAGCTGTTGCCGGTTACGAGTGAGGAACATGTTGTTTCTCTCGGTGAAGGAATGACTCCTTTATTGCCGATGCCCGAACTGGGTGCAGAATTGGGAATCGAATCGTTATTTATGAAAGACGAAGGTCTCATACCTACGGGTTCATTCAAAGCAAGAGGAGCAGCGGTAGGTGTTTCAAAAGCAAAAGAACTGGGAGTGGCCCAGCTCGCTATGCCCACCAATGGGAATGCGGGAGCCGCATGGTCGCTTTATTGCGCGAGAGCAGGAATTAAACCAACGATTGTAATGCCTGTCGATGCACCTGTCATCACCCGGAAAGAAACGGCAATTTCCGGAGCTGAGCTTTACCTTGTGAACGGCCTGATCAGTGATGCGGGAAAAATGGTTGCCAATCTGGTAAAAGAAGAGGGACTCTACGATGCTTCGACATTAAAGGAACCATACCGGATCGAGGGCAAGAAAACGATGGGGTATGAAATTCTTGAGCAGTCCGGAAGCGAAACGCCAGACGTCATCCTGTATCCTACCGGCGGTGGTGTTGGTCTTATTGGTATTTACAAAGCATTAAAGGAATTTAAGGAACTTGGTCTTTTTAAAGGAAACCAGTTCCCGCGCCTTGTAGCCGTTCAGGCAGAGGGATGTGCTCCCATTGTGAAAGCTTGGGAGGAGCATAAAAATGAATCTGAATTCTGGGAGGACTCCAAAACTGCAGCGTTCGGAATTAATGTACCGAAAGCCATTGGAGACTTCTTAGTTCTTGAAGCCATTTATGAAACTGAAGGATGTGCGGTAGCCGTTTCAGAAGAAGAAATTCAACAAGCGTTGGGCCATGCGGCTGAACTGGAAGGAACTTTCATTTGCCCGGAAGGAGCAGCTACATTTGCTGCAGCCAAAAAATTAAGAGACAAAGGATGGATTCAGCCAGGGGAGCGCGTACTTTGCCTGAATACCGGCCAGGGGATCAAATACCCGGATACTGTGGAAGTTGATCCGCTTGTACTCCAGCCGGGCGAGGATCTTCAAAGAAACAAAGAGAACGTTAAATAATAAAAAATAAAATAAAATAACGGTTTAATGTTCTTATGAAGAGAGGGGGAGGGAATGGCCCGGTGAAGCCTCGGCAGCGGACTCGTTTAGAGTACTGTGCCAATTCCACAAGCGTATTGCTTGAAAGATAAGAAGAGCCTCATACTTTGATATCCGCCTCTTCTTGCTTACTATTATGCAGGAAGAGGCTTTTCCATTTTGAACACCTGCTGATTGGTCAACCAAAGGCGCCATGTCAACATATGACATGCGTTTATTTTTTGTCCAAAAGGAGGAAAAACCATGGGAAATCAATTTCGTAAAGCAGTAGAAAGCAAAAGAAACCAGCTGATGACAAGCCTCATCGAAATGGGTGTGTACAAGAAAGAAGAACGGCATTTGTTTCAGTTGACCTTGACCGACCTGGAAGAAGAATACGGCAAAGCCGTCACCGATAAAAAAATACGGCAAGAAAAGGATGAATTAACCTATTGAAGATACGTGCTTTCTTCAATCCCCGTTTTTTGTTTGCAAGGCGTATTTATGTATTCATTTGATAGTGGACATACCAATGGGCGTTGTGGTGTACTAAGGTGAGCAGAAATATTGGAGGAAATGATAATGAACGAACATTTGGCCAATGAAATTCTATCTGATTTGCGAAATGGAAATCTCAGTGAATATATTGTGATAAAAGAGGAATTTCCTTTATTTCGTGATGTTCTTGTAAAGCAGGAGGACAAAAAGGCATTTAGAGGAATTATTGTTCCGGGCGGCGGGGGAGACATTAAATATTTTTACCAGCCAGGCTGGACAGCATAAAAAAATCGGCTCCTTTTTAAAGGAACCGATTTTTTTATTTGACGATGATGACAGGGCAGTCTGCCAATTGGGCAACACTGT
Organism: Fictibacillus enclensis; assembly: GCF_001457035.1. Lineage (GTDB taxonomy): Bacteria > Bacillota > Bacilli > Bacillales > Fictibacillaceae > Fictibacillus_C > Fictibacillus_C enclensis. The sequence continues at coordinate 337,741 of NZ_KQ758617.1, forward strand.
GACTGACACTTCCGAGAAGTGCTTGTTTTATTAAGCCTTTTCCTGTGCTTCCGATGACGATTGCATCATAGCCATGCTCGTTTGCATAAGAAGCAATCACATGGCCGGGATCTCCCTGGAATGTGTGAGTTTCATAATGGATTCCCGATTCGGAAAGAAACTTCACTGCCGGAAGCAATAATTCCTTATCTTCTTCCTCAATCAGTTCATCAAGGTTTATGGTCATTACCGGCTCTTGCATGGGAAGGTTTTTATTCACATGAACGATGGTCACCCGTCCGGATTCGAATTTTTTTGCCAGTTCTGTTCCGTGCATCAGTGCACGGGCGGAAGAAGGTGAGCCATCAAAAGCGATTAGAATTTTATTGTACATAAGTATGACCTTCCTTTTTTATTAGTGAGATGCTGTATCAACGTGTGCTAAGTGTTTACGTCCAAATGCAACGACAAGCATGGCAAACAGGACAAAGATTGCTCCGGTTACAAAAGGAACATGAGGCGAATACGTTTCTGCCAATTTGTTTGCCAGCCATGGGCCGAAGGCTCCTCCAATAAATCGGACAAAGCTGTACGCTGCTGAAGCGGTTGCCCGTTCAACAGGTGCTACCTGCATCACAGCTGTTGTAATTAATGTGTTATTTGTACCGAGGAACAAGCCGGCCACAATAACAGCAATGATTACCACAATGGCATGATCTGTCCAAATCCCCATGGAAAGCAGGGTCAAAGCAAACAATACAAGCATGGCACACATGGATTTAACAGTACCAAATCTAGCTTGAATCTTCGGTGCTACAAATACAGAAGTAATCGCAAGGCAAAGTCCCCATCCAAGGAAAACGTAACCTAAGCCGTGTTCATCCAAATTCATAACAAATGGAGAATAAGCCATCAAAGTGAAGAATCCGATATTATAGAGAAAAGCCGTAAGTCCTAGTCTGAACAACCCTGGATATTTTAAGGCTTTAATCGGATCAAGGATTGAACTTTTCACTTTTGGTTTCGGTACCTGAGGCATTTTAATCAGTAAAGCAAAAAAGGCGATGACCATCAAGACACTGACACCGTAGAAAGGTCCGCGCCAGGAAATGGAACCGAGTTCCCCTCCAAGAAGAGGCCCGACGGAAATTCCCAACCCAATCGCGGCTTCATAAAGAATGATGGCTTTTGCTGTTCCGCCGATGGATAATCCAACAATGGCTGACAGGGCGGTAGCAATAAACAGGGAGTTTCCAAGGCCCCAACCGCCACGGAATCCAACAATTTGAGAAATCGCGTTGGATGAACCTGCTAATGCTGAAAAGACAATAATAAGTAAAATACCCGTTAATAACGTCCATTTAACGCCAACCCGGCTGGAAACCACACCAGTAATCAGCATTGCAACACCGGTAATCAGGTTATAACTTGAAAATAACAACGAAACCTGGCTCGGAGTTGCGTTAAGCTGCTTGGCGATAGCAGGGAGAATCGGGTCGACCAATCCTAATCCCATAAACGAAATAATCGTGGCAAAAAAGATGACCCAGATGACCAGTGGCTGTTTGTCTGACTGATCCTGGATCTCTAGCGTTTCTTGACGCATGCTGTAAAACCCCTTTTTATCAAATTTAGTTAATAAAGTTAAATGTAGTGCACGCAAAATAAAATCAATACTCACAAATTATAATATAGGTTAACCTTTACGTCAACGTAACTATTTCCTTTTTTATATTGATTTATGTTATTTTAAATATAGAGTTTTGGAATACAACGTTTTTTTAAAGGGAGATTTTTGAAATGACGGGTTTAAAAATAGATGAAGTAGCAAAACAAAGCGGGCTGACAAAACGGACCATCCGTTACTACGAACAGATCGGGCTGCTGTCTTCACCGCCCCGCAGTGAGGGAGGGTTCAGGCTATATTCACAAGACCATGTTAATTTTTTGAAGAAGATTACAAACGCCAAAGAAGTGATGGGTTTTTCTCTGGCTGAACTTCAGGAATTTATTAAGCTCAGCGACATGCTCGAACATCAGCGGCATGACTACAGACAGGTAAAGGGTACAGAATTGCAAAAAGAAAAGCTTGAAAAGGTTCTTCATACTGTAGAAGAGCAGTTAAAGCTTTTGGAGCAGAAAAAGAAGACTATCTTAAAGGTTGAAGGTGATCTGGTTTCTCTCAGGGACCGTGCAAAAGCAGCACTTATTCGTTTTGAAGAGGAAAAATAAAAAAGCCAGCAGACAGGCCGGCTGATGAAACAATTCGTTTAATGGGTTTGTTGGATGACATTTCCCTCTGACGGAATGGGATTTTCCCTGAGTAATCGAGCAAAGTGATACAGGTTGTACCCCATAATTTCGGCATGCTGCAGGGTAAATTCATTTTCATATCCTTTTGCTTCAATATAAGAAGGTCCAGGGCCGGCTTCTCCTACCCAATAGGTGTCAACATTCGGGGGGATAGTAAAGCCGATGTGTGAGAGTGCATAGATCACGGAGCGGCTCACATGTTTTGCCCCGTCCTCATTGCCCGTGACTACAACTCCGCCTACTTTATTATAGAAGATATATTGACCTTGGTCGTTGGTTTCGCTGCTTGCTCCGTAAAGACGTTCGATCAAAACGGTGGTCAGACTGCTTTGCTGACCAAGCCAGATCGGAGAACCAATAACCAAAATATCGGCTTCTTTTACTTTTTCATAAATGACAGGCCATTCATCCTGATCGCTGATCGCCTCTCCCGTAACGCCATATTCGATATTATAATCAGCAAGTGTAACAATTTCTGTTACCATTTCTTTTTTATCAAAAATTTTCACCACTTCATCAATTAAAGCCCGGGTATTTGACGGTTGATTGCTTTTATTTAATGTACAATTAATCACTAGTGCCTTCAAAGTCATTCTGAGTTCACTCCTTGTCCTCCATTTTTACTTCTATATCTGTACCCGTTTTTGTTTTATAAAAACATCGAGCCGTTTTATACAAAACATCAACACAAACAAACCGCAGGCTTCCAATAGGCCGCCTGCGATGGGATATCATTTTTATTTAATTTACGCCAACATTGTTCCAGGCTGTTTTTACTGCATTGTATTCCGTGCTGGTGCTTCCGTATAAATCCGTTGTTGCACTAAGTAATGCGGCACGTGCACTACTGAAATTGGTCGATGGTGTCATGTAGCGGGTCAGTGCTCTGTAATAAATTTTCTCGGCTTTCGCTTTTCCAATAGCAGTAATCGTATTGTAGGCGGCTTTGTTAGGAATTCCGCTGTTCGTATGCACCCCGCCATTGTCGCTTGACGTGTTCACATAACCGCTCATGTGGTCAGGCTGTCCGTAAAGTTTTGGATTGGATAAACTGCGCAGACCGTCTCCTGCTGTGCCTGGTGTATAAACATCTTCTCCCATCAGCCAGTCGTTTGGATCAAGGAAATAGCCGAACACATCGGACATGGATTCATTCAGCGCCCCGGACTGATAAGAGTAATTGAGTCCGGCTGTACGTTCTGTTACCGCATGCGTTAACTCATGTGCTACAACATCAAGAGCTCCTGATAGTGGACGGAAGACCTGTCCATCTCCATCCCCATAAACCATCTGTGAACCATTCCAGAACGCATTGTTATAGCCGGAGCTATAGTGAACAGTAGACCTTATGGTAGAGCCTGCATTGTCAAAGCTGTTGCGGCCATGCGTATTTTTATAATAATCATATACTTTGCCGGCATAGTAGTTGGCATCTACATCCGCGCCCTGGTTGGAGGCGGTCCAAGCGTTGTTTGTATCTGTTGAATAAACACCGGGAAGGCTTGATCCGTTTCTTGCTGTATACGTCTCAATCACACCAGACATGGCTTTAGTAGTGTCATACAAATAGTAGGTGCCGCCAGACAGGTAGGTGTTCAGCGTTTTATTGTCGCCAAGAACACCGTAGCCTGAACCGGTCGTAGGTCCGTCACTATTCACGGCGTTAAAGCTTTTCAGGACTTTGCCGCTGTTCGCATCTACATATACCTGCCAGTTTGCAGGATAAGGATCAATGAATTGAAGCGCCACCCGGTAGGCGAGCTTGAATTGATTTTGGTCCTTGAAGATGATCAGTTTTGACTTTTCGACCGTGTCGCTGAGCTTTGCCCCTTTAAAAGCAAGCGGTTTGTTTTTCTCTTTTTTCGGCTGTTCCCCGATATGTTTCCAGGCAGCATTTATCGCGTTGGTTTTGGTGAGTTTTTTGATTGATTCTATATTTTCAGGAAGGTTGGCATGAACATCTCCATTAATCGCCGTGATTTTTCCTTGTTGATCGGTATGGACCATGAACACTGCTCCATCAACAGGTACTCCATTGATGGATTGGTTGAACACATAATGGGTCATGCCCAGGTTGTCCTTTTCTTTCGAAATGAAATTAAGATGATGAGTTGCATTGAATTGAAATAATTGTTTATTGCTGTCAATAAAGGCGAGGACGTCTTTCTCGGTATGGTATGTACCTTTTGAAAGTTTCCCTGCAATAAAGGAAGGAATGGCTTTGTCCTTGGATGTGGTGACTTGGACTTGAGGAGTAAGGGTTTTGCTATTCTCATGAAGAACAAGTTTTTGTGATTTTGTTCCAGGTTCGTTGGCTGCTGCTGCCTGATAGGCGGAACTGAACAACAGACCGGCAGATAGTAAAGCAATGAAACCTTTTTTCATAAAATACCCTCCTAATGTTCTTTATAGGGGGCGCCCTTACTCACATCATAGCACAGGTGAATATTTACGGTATTGGGAAATAAAGTACGATTTTCTATTAAATTCCTATATCTCCGGCAGGTTGTTTTCCCAAGTGTCAAGACACCAAAAATAGAGTATAATTTTTTGTCATATTTCATCATAAATATTGGTTTGTCGGAAGCCGTTGGAGGAGAATGGTAGAGCGAAGAGGATGAAGAAGATTATGCCAGGAGAGAGGAAGTTCTTCTTGGATTTTAAAAAAAGCTATTAGCCATAGATAAAGGATTTTAAGCGACAGTACGCCGTAATTGGGCAATGCTGTTTTTTTATAATCATGACTTTTTTCCTAAAAATAATATAAAGATATAATTATTCCCATAATCTCTTTAAACGAAACCCGAAATATGTTATAATTTAAATAATCAATAATAAATATTTGGGTTTTTTCGCTTTTAGCCCCTCATATTGGAAAGGGGATTGATGACCATGAATCAATCTAAAATTCAAGAGATGTTGGTCGATTTAAAAGCAAAACAGTACATTGAATCAGAAATAACCCACACACTAAGTCAAAATAAAATTCCTTTACTTTCAATCAGCTACAGCAAAAAAGAACATGTTTTTCAACTAAAATATACCGACAATCAAGAAATCGTTTCATTTGCAAACGTAAGTGCCGCAATGGATGCGATAACCGCAGAATTTTGCAGACATAAATGAACACCGTGCTTTCACGGTGTTTTTTTTTGGATAATAGGCGGGATTATATTACTAGTCTCGGGTTATGGTATAATCAGGCGAAATTAATTATAGAAAGAGGCAAAGCATGCTATCATTCGAAGAAAAAATAGAACTTATTGAAACCCACTTTCCACAATTGACCAGGAAAAATATTTCACTCGGACGAGTCAATTACCACTTGGAAGAAAGTAAAAGAGATAAGAAAATAGTCGTACAGCAGCTGCATCCGAACGGAAATGGCTTTGTTTATGCAGGCCATCTCGACCGCCGGCAAAAGAATGACAAGGAATTGGTTAATATTCGCGACTACAGCTCAGAGGACCTTATTTCACTCATTTCAAATTCTATAGACTATTTAAGCAGCGAAAAACCAGTGGCTGCAACTGAACCGGAAATCCCTGTAAAAGAAACATGGACAGGCGGCGCCGACAATGAAAGGCTTCTTCTCGTACATGAGGATGAACTATGGAATATTTATGCAGGCCTGAATCTTGAAGCGGCGTTTGAATCGTATATAGAAGCACATGATTATCTTGTAGAAGAAGGATTTGAAAAAGTTTCAAGCACCTCCCGCTAGATATCCTTTAATAGGGGAAACTTTTTATAGAGAGATATTTCATTTTACAAGGAGTAATTTAATGAATAAAAATCAAGAATTACATCAATTTCTTTTAAAAAGGGCCAGGAATCTGACCGAGGAATGGTATAATTCTCTCGATAAAACCAGCACTTCCGGCGTGTATACTTCCAATGATCCAACAGTGATAGAAACGCTGAAAGAACAAAATTATGAATTTCATATTCATTTATGCGAGGTTCTTGTAAAGCCTGAGGAGATTTTCTTTAAAGAGTTTGAAGAGTGGATCATAAAAATTGCCAAGGACAATGAGCATCTGCGAACACCTATCCATTTGATCATTAAAGAGTTCATGAGGGTCCGCCAGCAATATTTTGATTATATCAGTGAGTTTGCCGCATTAAACAGGGATACATTGCATCAAGAGGAAATTGATGAATGGAACCGTTTGATGATTAAGGTGTTTGATTCTGTCATGCTGCAATTTATCGAGGAAACCCATAAATATTCCATCGATCGGCTGCGTGCCCAGCAGGAACTGTTAAATGAATTAAGTTCTCCCGTGATTTCATTGAATAATGATACAGCATTGCTGCCTCTTGTTGGGGATGTTGACACAGCGAGAGCCAAATTTATTCTAGAAAATACATTGAACCAGTGTGTACAAAAGCGGATCCACCATTTGTTTATCGATTTATCAGGGGTAGTCATGATCGATACGATGGTAGCTCACGAACTGTTTCAGCTGATCGATGCCCTGGATCTTGTTGGTGTAAAGACAACATTGTCCGGAATCCGACCGGAGATCGCTACAACTGCGGTTCAACTAGGACTGTCCTTTGACCGTGTATCGGTAACCTCAACGCTGGCCCAGGCGATTGATATTAAAAACCAGGGAAAATGAATACTTAATCACATATAACAACAGCATTTACATTTCGTAATGCTGTTTTTTTGAATTTATAAACCAAGAGGGTATGATATACATAAAGAAAAAATTCAGGCTTTATAAGGAGGAACTATGGAATTAAAAGGGATACACCACGTTTCTGCGATTACGGCAAAGGCAGGAAAAAATTACGACTTTTACACAAAGGTACTGGGCATGCGCCTGATTAAGAAAACAGTGAACCAGGATGATACCTCTGTTTACCATTTGTTTTATGGCGATGAAAAGGGCAATGCCGGAACCGAATTAACATTCTTTGAAATTCCGATGGCAGGAAGAAACCATGATGGTGCCAACAGCATTTCGGAAATTTCGCTTCGGGTAAAAAATGATGAAGCTTTGAACTATTGGAAGAACAGATTTGAAAAAATAAACGTGGTACATGAGGGGCCTTCAGATCGATTTGGCCGTCTCTCCCTCGCCTTTAAGGACGATGAAGGACAGCGTCTTTTACTTGTATCAGACGAAACCAATACAGGAGTTTCTGCCGGTGTGCCCTGGGACAAAAGCCCGATTCCAAATGAATACGGCATCACCGGTCTTGGACCCGTCAGGCTGACTGTACGCACGAAAGAGCTTACAGAGGAAGTCATTACGGAACTTTTGGGATTCCGCAAAAAAGGAGAATACCAGTCGTTTCAACCCGGCCAGCCGGATGTTGTGGTATATGAAACAGGCGAAGGAGGCACAGGAGCAGAGCTTCATATCGAAGAACGGAAGGACTTGGCCCCTGAACGCCTTGGAAGAGGCGGGGTGCACCATGTTGCTTTCCGCGTCCATGATGAGGAAGAGCTAAAAAAATGGATAGAGAAAGTCCAGAATGCCAAGTTTCCAAATTCAGGATTTGTTGATCGGTTCTACTTTAAGTCGCTTTACTTCAGGGAATTAAATGGAATTTTGTTTGAACTGGCCACAGACGGTCCTGGATTTGCGACGGATGAAGATCTGGAGCATCTTGGGGAATCACTGGCCCTGCCCCCATTTCTTGAACCCAAACGTCAAGAGATTGAGGCCAGGTTGAAACCGCTGGATACAAAATTAACATAAATTCACGGTATGTGTTTCCTTTCTTTGTATCATATTAACTCTATACAAATGATAAAGGAAGGGATAACGATATGACGACTATATTATATATTACGGCACATCCCCATGATGACACACAATCCTTCAGTATGGCGGTTGGAAAAGCATTTATTGAATCTTACAAACAGGCCAATCCTTCTGATCAAGTTGTTCATCTGGATCTGTATAAAGAAAATATTCCCCACATTGATGTGGATGTGTTCAGCGGCTGGGGAAAGCTTAGAACGGGTTCTACCTTTGATCAGCTATCACAAGATGAAAAGACAAAAGTACAGCGGCTTTCCGAACTGACCGATCAGTTTGTTGCTGCAGATAAATACATTTTTGTAACGCCTCTGTGGAATTTTTCATTTCCTCCCGTTATGAAAGCCTATATTGATTCTATTTGTACGGCAGGAAAGACCTTTAGATATACGGAACAGGGACCTGTTGGACTGCTTACAGACAAGAAGGCACTGCATATCCAAGCCCGCGGAGGCGTCTATTCGGAAGGGCCTGCGGCAGGACTCGAGATGGGCCACCGTTACATCAGTGTGATCATGAACTTTTTTGGCATTCCTTCGTTTGAAGGCTTGTTTGTGGAAGGACACAATCAATTTCCCGAACGGGCAGAAGAGATTAAGCAACAGGCCATCAATAAAGCAAAAGAAATGGCACAAACCTTTTAACTTCATCAAAAATGCGAAGGCGTATTCTGCCTTCGCTTTTTATTTAGGTGGAGAACCATTCTCCTTTTAATGCTTTAATATATCTTTTGGCAGATCGTTGGACCGATTGAGAGGCATTTTCCGCCACAACTCTGTGGAACGCGTTGTATAACCGGTTAAAAGGTATGGACTGTGCAGTGCTGGCCATGCGCTCCACGGTGGAAGCCGGAAGTGGAATCAAGTTTGGATAACTGTACATGAAACTAACCCAATTTCTGTCTGCTGCCACCTGGATGATGTCTCCGGTCAGAAGGACTCCTTTTCCTTCATTTCCTTGAGACCAGTGGACGATTGCTCCACCTTTATAATGGCCGCCCAGCCTGTACAGGGTAAGCCCATCACTCAGCTCGAGCGTTTCGCCGGACCAAAATTTTATCATTGGGCTTGAACGTGTGACCCACTCTTTGTCATCTTCATGGATATAAATGGGTGCTTCAAATGCTTCCGCCCATTCCACCTGGGTGGAATAATAATGAGGATGAGAAAGAGCGATGGCATCAATCCCTCCTAATTGCTTGAGGTACGCTATCGTGTCGTGATCAAGATAGGTCAAACAGTCCCACAACAGGTTGAAATGATTACCCTGTATAAGGTAGGCTGTTTGCGAAATCGCATAAGCCGGTTCGGTATGTATGCTGTACAGGCGTGGTTCATCTTCTTGTATGGTATTTTTAAAATTACGCTCTCTCATCTCTTGCAACGTGATCCATGACTGCCCCTGGGGTGAAACATATTGTCGTTCCTCTGTGCAGATGGTGCAGATTTCAGGAGGGTGTTCTGTTGGCGGATATTGGACCCCGCAGGTGCTGCAAATATACGGCTTCATTCGATCATCCCCTTTTTTTATTTCTGTCTGCTTTGATTATAAAGTAAAAAACCTGTATTGATAAGCAATTACTGGCAATGGGAGCATTACATATTCCACCCCAATATACAAAAACTAACGACAGAACAGGGGTGGTTTGATGAGTCAGACAAAATGCAGCTCTCCCTCCGGCCAAAACAGCCGAGGCGGGAATTTAACATGGTGGCAGCTGTCGTTAATGGGGATCGGATGTACCATAGGAACAGGGTATTTTTTAGGATCTTCAATCGGCATTATGATGACCGGTCCATCCATTGTCATTTCTTTTGTCCTTGCTGCACTTGGCACGTATATTGTTTTTAATGTATTGGCAAAGATGACAGCAGAAGATCCGCAAAAAGGATCCTTTTGCGCCTATGCAAAAAAGGCATTTGGCCATTGGGCTGGGTTCAGCTGCGGCTGGAACTACTGGCTCTCCAATATCCTGGTCATGGGCAGCCAGTTGACGGCACTTTCCATCTTGTCGCGCTTTTGGTTTGAACAAGTACCTTTGTGGGTTTTTGCCTCAGGGTATGCGATTCTTGCTATCATCGTTGTATTAACCGGGACCAATGGCTTTGACAAAGTTGAGAATATCCTTGCCGTTGTAAAAGTGGCGGCTATTTTAATGTTCATTATTATAGCAGGGGCAACGCTTCTTGGCTGGCTGGATGGCGATGTCAAAAAGCCAGGTCTTCCTGACAGCCCAAGCGATTTTTTTCATGATGGATTTCCGGGGTTTTGGTCTTCGCTGATCTACGCATTTTATGCGTTTGGCGGCATTGAGGTCATCGGGCTGATGGCCATGCAGTTGAAAAAGAAAGAAGACGGACCCAAAGCTGGTAAAGTCATGATGTTCGTTTTGGCTGCGATTTATGTGGTGTCCATGGGGCTGGCAGTCACCATGGTTTTTCAAGGGGCGTTTGACGATAAGGAAAGTCCGTTTGTGACCGCTCTTGACGATTACCATCTTGCCTTTTTTCCGCATGTATTTAATGGAGCGATCATTATAGCAGGTTTTTCCACCATGACTGCTTCCCTTTTTGGTGTGACCAACCTTCTTTGTACAATGTCAGAAGATGGTGATGCTCCGTCACTGTTCAGCAAGAAAATTAAAAAATTGAAGGATTTGCCGTTAGCCTCTCTGGGACTTGGGGCCGCAGGTCTCCTTGCTTCCATCATCACCGCATTGTTAATGCCGGGAAAGATTTATGAATACATCACGACTGCAGCAGGAATCCTGCTTCTTTATAACTGGCTGTTCATTATTCTTTCTTCCATGAAAATGTTAAAGCAGAAGATGTGGAGCAAAGTGTTTTCTGTTGTGGGGCTTCTTTTAATTTTGGCGAGCATCAGCGGAACCCTAGCTGAAAAATCGATCCGTCCAGGGTTTTATGTCAGCATCCTGCTTGCCGGCATTATTGGAATCGTGGCTTTTTTTATGCGGAAGGTATGGAAGAGAACCGAAACAAGCTAAATAATCCGGCATAACTGATCTTTTCCTTTGATACATATGAAAGAGGTGCAAAGGAGGAGATGAAGGTGGACCGGCAAACATGGGAAAAAAGCGCAAGGTTTGAGCATCAGTTTTGGCTCCAGGTACTGGGGGATCATGCGCGTTTCTTTTTGGATACCCTGGCTTCGAAGGAAACAAAAGAAATTGAAGCGGCCAAACGATATAAGGAAGGTTTCGACGGACTGCTTCAGCAGGCAAGAGGAAACGCGGATCTCACAAAGCTAACTGCTGCAGCGGAAGAAATGGCGACATCAATCAGGGATTTTAAGCTTCACATGATCAGGAGGCACCTGACAGGAAAAATAAGCATTCATCTTTCACCAACCTTTCTTAATCATATGGTGAATGAGGTGGAAGAGTATTTAGAAATCCTTAAGTATTTAAAAACGGAACAAATGCCGCCGCTCTACCATGAGCTCCATTATCATATGGTATGGCTTCCCGATGCTGCAGGACATGCAGGAGCCATATCCGATACGATGGATGCGGTAGAAAAAGATATAAAAGCGCGAAGCAAGGAATACAGCGTTCATTTTGAACAATTTTATATCAAGGCGGTAGAACTTGCGGGCTATTTAAGGACAAACCTGAAAGAATTTCCGGCCTTGAAGCGCATGAATCAAGAAGTGAAGATGGAGATTATGTTGTTCCGGAAATTTTTAAAAGAAATCGAGGAACTGGAACTTTCGCATGAGGTGCTCGGTACGTTTTCTGCTCTCATGGCCGATCATATGGCAAGAGAAGAATGCTATTATCTCACGAAGGTGGCCATGGCCTCGCAAACGAAAGAACCGGGCTGCAATCCTGCAAAACCAAGGGTGGAAGAAAATTGAAAACCTCCTAAGTGGGGGCTTTTTTTTTATGTTCATGCTATGTTGATCGTATTGAATGTATTATTTTCGCCTAATACAAAATAAAGGAAAAGAAATTGAAATAAGAATGAACTTATTTCATCATTTGGCGTCTTTTTAACTAGAAACCATTTTTCATTAAGGCAGTCTGTCCAGAAACGGGTGAAAAAAATGTGGACCAAGAACTTCAGCAATTAATCGTAAAAGCTAAGAAGGGAGACCAGGATTCCTTTTCTGAACTTATTCAAAGATATAAAGGAAAAGTGTTCCGGCATGCTTTTGCGATGGTCCATGATCAGATGGAAGCTGAAGATATTACTCAAGAAGCTTTCGTCAAAGCCTATTTTTCAATGGATCAATTGAAAGAAGAGTATGCCTTTTCCTCCTGGCTTACAAGAATTGTTACCAACCTTTGTTATGACCGGATAAAGAAGAGGGAGAAACGGCCACAGTTGCAAATCGATCCAGAACAAACAGAGTTAATGGCGGATACCCACTCGGAAGTTGAAAACCTGCAGTTGAGGATCAATTTGCAGCTTGCCATGCAGAAGCTTACACCGGAGCATCGCACAGTGATTGTTTTAAGGGACATCCAGGGATTTTCTTATCAAGAGATTGCAGAAATACTGGAAATACCAGAGGGAACGGTTAAATCCAGAATTAATATAGCCCGCAAAGAACTGAGAAAAGAATTGTTGAGAGGGTGATCGGGATGCATGAAGAAATACATGAACTTCTATCCGCTTATGTCGATGATGAGTTAGGGAAGAAGCAACGACAAGAAGTGGAAAGGCATATGAGTGACTGCGGGGAATGTAGGGAAGAAGTGGCTCATCTATTGGAATTAAAGGCTTTACTGTCATCTGCTTATGAGGAGTTTGATATGAAAAACAGCAACATGGAGCAAACGGTGATGGCCAGGATCCGTTTTGAATCTACACCTGAGACGCTTCTTTCCCGGGGAGGTATGGCTGCAGCTATTGCGGGGGCCATTGTTATGGCCGCTTTTCTATGGTTCGCCTCATCGGTTATTACGAAAGGGATTCATGTGGGGGTTACTCTTACTTCGATTTCCTTTAGTTTAATACGTTCAGCCTTTACCGTGGCGGGGGCTTTGCCAAATCTGCTTGAAGTTTTCTTAGTGCTGGCGCTAATCGTGCTGATAGCATCAGGATGGTCTGTGCGAAGACTACTGGATACAAAGTCAACAGGGTGAGGAGGGCAGCGATGAAAAAGCACCGTATTTTATTAAGCATAACGATTGTTTTCATGATGGCCCTCACACTTGCAGCTCCAACCGTTTATGGTGCTGAAAAGAATGTGATCAAACAAAAAGAAGTGATGGTGCCCGCAAAGCAAAGTGTTGAAAATGTCATTGTTTTTGGACACGATGCGATCGTAAAGGGAAAGGTGAAAACTGCTGTCATTGTTATTAATGGAAATGTAGACATCAAGAAAAAAGCAAAAGTAAAGGAACTGGTCCTTGTCATTGGTGGACATGTCAAACAAGAAGCAGGTTCGAAGGTGACCGATAATATCATCGCCATGAATCTGAACAGTCCATCACAAAACAGCCTTTTTCTTGGGGGGCTGGTCCTGATCAGCGGCTGGCTGCTCAGGCTTATTGCAAGCATTGTGCTGGTTTTCTTAACGGTACTTGCCGGCGTGTCGCTTCACAAACGAACAAACAGCCTGGCAGAAGTAACAAAGGGACAGGCTCCACGTCTGATTTTATCAGGAGCTATTATCAGTGCCGCACTGTTGGTTGTAGGTGTATTGCTCGGTATTACGGTCATTGGAATTCCTGTCTCCATTCTGCTTTTACTTTTACCGGTACTGATATTTATTACGGGGCTGGCCGTCTATAGCCATGAAATAGCGGCCCGATTTTCCGGCTTGGAGAATAAAGCTCCATGGCTTCGATATTTGACTGGTTCTTTTTTGCTGGTGTCCTTGTTCAACTTTCCGATTATCGGCAGTATTTTCTTCTTTCTTCTCTTTTTTCTATCATTGGGAGGAGCATTTAAATTCCTGTTTGAACGCTTTCGAGCTCGTAAATAAGTAAGTTTAAGTCCCTGGCAGGATTTGCCGGGACTTTTTTTAATTTGTAATGAACTTTTTGGACGAACTTCCGTCTTTTTAAGTGTACAAGATTCATTAAATGAAATTTTATTTATAAAATAGGTGATGAAGAATGAGGAAAATATTATTTTTGCCGTTTTTACAGATGCCATCCGGCCATCATCAGGCCGCAGAGGCATTAATCGACATGCTGAAAATCAGAGAGAAGGATATTGTTTTAAAAAAAGTGGACTTGTTAAGCTATATGAATGCTTCCCTTGAAAAGATGGTGACTAAGACCTACTTGAAATGGATTAAACATTTGCCAGGTACCTATGAACTTATATATAAGAACTTTACGTATTCCACTATTCGAAGAGAGTCCTTTAAAGGATACGATCTGTTGTTTTTAAAGGCTATGCACAAGCTTTTGGAGGATGAACAGCCTGATGTGATTATATGCACGCACAGCATCCCGTCCTATCTCGTGAATGAGCTAAAACGAAAAGGGAAATGCCATATCCCTGTAATGAATGTTTATACTGATTTTTTCATTAATGACGTATGGGGAAGACAAGAGATTGATTACCACTTCGTACCCAATCAGGATATGAAAACAATGCTCATGGATGAACACCATATCCCTCAAGATAAAATCATTGTCTCTGGGATTCCGGTTCATGAGCAGTTCAAAAGAAAAGCAACGATTTTATCAAAGGGCAGCAGGAGGAAAGTATTAATCTCCGGAGGGAGCAGCGGATTGGGTGATATTTATGAATTGATTACTGCCGCTCGTTCTTCCAACGCCTTTGATTATTATGTCTTGTGCGGAAAAAACAAAAAACTATATGAAAAGATCCGATCACTGGGTATGGCAAATATACATCCGCTGCCTTATATTTCATCAAGGAGCGAAATGAATGAATGGTATGACAGAGTAGATGCCATCGTTACAAAGCCCGGCGGAATTACGGTGAGTGAAGCACTAAGGAAAAACTTGCCGATATTTGTACATTCCGTACTCCCGGGACAAGAAGAAATAAATCTCGAGTACCTGGAGGAAAAGAATTTGGTCTTCCGGATCGATAAATCATTGCCGCTGGAATTTCAATTGAAACGGGTACTCCGAAATCAACCTGCCATGAAAAATTGGCAAGCTGCCAAAAATGCTTATGAGAAAGGGCTTGAAATGTTATCGCCTGATCAAATTACAAAATTTATCCAATCTTTGCTGGAGCCGGCTTTTACCTTGAGCCG
Source organism: Fictibacillus enclensis (assembly GCF_001457035.1). GTDB lineage: Bacteria > Bacillota > Bacilli > Bacillales > Fictibacillaceae > Fictibacillus_C > Fictibacillus_C enclensis. Next base: position 353,028 of record NZ_KQ758617.1, read on the forward strand.
TCAGGCTTAAAATCATTACATCAAGGCAGGAGTATATCGTATGTTCAGATGGAATCAACTAAAGGAAACCCAATATTTAACTGCGGCAGTAATTGTCCTTCTGATCTATCTTTCACCCCTGTTTATTCTTGGGGAAAATGCTCATATCCGCGTCCATGATAATATGGACTCCAATATCACGTGGTACAAGGAACTAAAGGAGAGTGGCCAGCTGCTTGGACCTCTGAATGCTGTCATTCCACAAGTGATCAATGGTGTGCCAAGAGATGCGTTTGATTCGGAATTCAGTGGCATTGTCTGGCTTCATACCCTCTTTCCATCGATGCTCGCTTATGCTTTTTCGCAGGCTATTACGCGGGTGATCGCGTTCATTGGAATGTACTTGCTTTTAAGGAAGCATTTCATAAAGGAAGAGGGATTAGCCGTTTTACGGGTAGGTGCATCCCTGGCTTTTGCACTTACCCCGTTTTGGCCATCGGGTATGCTCAGCACTCTCGGTATGCCGCTTGCATTATGGGCGTTTTTAAATATTCGAAACCGTACCTCCGGGTCGAAAGAGTGGCTGGTTCTTTTTTGTCTTCCTTTCTATTCGAGTTTTGTATTAGGTTTTGTCTTTTTTCTGGCTTTTATGGCTCTTTTATGGATGATTGACGTATATCGCAGCCGGCAGTGGAATGGGAGATTCCTGTTAAGCATCATTTTTATGGCAGGAATGTATTTGCTCACTGAATACAGGCTTGTCTTTTCCCTGTTATTGCCTCAGCCGCCGACCAACAGAAATGAATTTGATGAATCTGTTCTTGATGGGCCTTCATCCATGAAGCTTATGCTGAAAAATTTTCTTTTGGGCCATACCCATGTCATGACCATTCATACGTATTTTATCCTGCCACTGTTGATCATGGTCCTATGGAATTTGATAAAAGAAAACAAGTGGCGGAATGAGAAAACATTCGTTTACCTTATGATCTTAAATGTACTGCTTTCTGTATGGTATGGTTTTTGGTTTTACAAGGGATGGGAGCCGATTAAAGCCCATATTTCGCTTCTGCGGACATTTAACTTTTCACGTTTTCACTTTTTACATCCATTACTATGGTATCTCTTGTTTGCCATAGGGCTGAGAATTTTCTGGAAGGGTGGAGGGAAAGGGAAAAAAGCTGCTGTTGTATTCCTGATCCTCCAGCTGACTCTGCTTTTTACCTTGAACGAAGAAGTGCGGTATCGTATCGCTGGATATCCCTCGTTTAAAGAATTCTACTCTGTGCAGCTGTTTAAAAAAATTGATACGTATATTGGAAAATCAAAAAGTTCCTACCGGGTGGCAAGTCTGGGGCTTCACCCCGCCATCGCGCAATACAATGGTTTTTACACAGTGGATACGTATAACAATTTTTATCCACTTTCCTATAAACATCGGTTCCGTTCCATTATTGCTAAGGAATTGGACAAAAGTCCAAAGCTCAAAAGCTACTTTGATCACTGGGGAGGCCGCTGTTATTTGTATTCAGCGGAACTGGGAGAACATTATGATTATGAGAAAACATCCACAAAACAAATTCATCAGCTTCAATTAAATATCCAAGCCTTTAAGAAGCTGGGAGGCCGGTATATTTTTTCAGCTGTACCTGTTAAGAATGCCAAGCAAGATCACTTGGTATTGAAAAAAGTGTTCACCGATCCACATTCGGTATGGAAAATTTATCTTTACCAGACGAGATGATTGCAGCACGAGCGAAAGGGAGTGGAACTGATGAATCAACCGGTTGTTACCATTGTTGTTCCCTGCTATAACGAAGAAGAAGTCCTGGGTGAAACAACAAAGCAATTAACCTATTTGCTGGAAGATCTGGAAACAGAGAAATGGATTCATCCTCAAAGCAGAATCTTGTTTGTTGATGATGGGAGCAAAGACGGAACATGGGAATTGATTGAAAAAGAAAGTTTAGTGAATGGGTTTGTTACAGGATTGAAATTGTCCCGTAATGCCGGTCATCAGAATGCGTTGTTAGCCGGACTCATGGAGGCGAAGGAAATCTCCGACTGTGTGATATCGATTGATGCAGATTTGCAGGATGATATCCTGGTGATCCGTGATTTTATTTTAAAATATAAGGAAGGATGCGAAATTGTTTACGGCGTTCGTAAAAAACGGGACACTGATACCTTTTTCAAACGGGTAACCGCTAATGGATTTTACGGTTTCATGAATAAAATAGGCATTGATCTTATTCCCAACCATGCAGACTTCCGGCTGATGAGCAAACGGGCACTTGACGAGCTATGCCGCTATGAAGAAAGCAACCTCTTTTTAAGAGGGATTATTCCGCTGATTGGGATGAAAACAGCCAAAGTTTATTATGACCGGAAAGAACGCCTGGCAGGGGAGACGAAGTACCCGTTAAAAAAGATGCTGGCATTTGCTGCCGATGGAATCACCTCGTTCAGTATCACGCCCATTCGTTTTGTTACCGTGAGTGGCTTTATGGCGGTTTGTCTCAGTATGCTTACAGGAGCATACACATTGGTGCATAAAGTAATGGGGAATGCAGCAGCCGGATGGTCTTCACTAATGATCTCCATCTGGCTCATTGGCGGTCTGCAGCTGATGGGAATTGGGGTTATCGGTGAGTATATCGGGAAAATCTTTACTGAAGTAAAAAGGCGTCCGAAATATTCAATTGAAACAAGTCTCAATTTGAATAATGTAGGAAATCAACCGAAAGAAAGGGAAAAAAATGAACTACCAGTGGTTTCAAGATATTAATAATTTGTCCGTTTCTCATCCTGTATTGGATAGTTTTATGATTTTTTTAAGCCAAAAGGCGCTTTATCTCTATGCCCTTGTTCTTTTGGTCCTGTGGTTTACAAATGATTCATATAAAAGATTAGCAATCTATTCAGGAATAACTGGAATTTTGGGGCTGATCGCAAACTATATCATCACACTTTTTTATTATGAACCAAGGCCATTTGTCAGCCATCATGTGCATTTGCTGTTCAAACATGCGGCGGATGCTTCGTTTCCGAGTGACCATACCACAGGTGCGTTTGCTTTATCGTTTGCCGTATTCTTAAGCCACAAAAAGCTTGGAAGTGCAATGCTGGCGGTAGCGGCGTTAACAGGATTATCACGTGTTTGGACAGGACAGCATTATCCTTTTGATGTTGCTGGAAGTATAGTAGTCGCGGGAATCATCAGTATCCTTGTTTATCTGCTGTCCCCTGTTTTTGATCCGTTTGTAAACGTCATTCTTCGTAAATACAATCAAGTTCAATCTACAGTAAAGCAGGCCATTTGGAGCAAATAGCCTGCCGAATACCCTTTCCTTCCTATGGATGAATCGCTAAAATAGGAAAGAAAGGGTTTTTTTAGTATTCAAGAAAGGGAAATTAAGTGTAGGTAAAGATCAGAGCGGGTAGAATGAAAATGAAATCTATACATAACGCATGACACTTTTGATGAGAGAGAGGATCCAATGGGAAGGTTATTCAAATTATTAAAAAACGGTAACAAATCTGCTTTTTTGGCGGCGATTGTGAACACCATTATTGCGATTATAAAAGGCGGCACCTATATTTACACTGGGAACGTAGCCATGTTTGCTGAAACTATGCACAGCCTGGGGGATGCGGCCAATCAATTTTTTGTATTTATTGGTTCTGCATTAAGCAAAAGAGGTGCGACGAACCGCTTTCCAAATGGATTTGGCAGACTGGTTCATCTGGTTCTGCTTGGAGCCGTTATTATTGTAGGCATTATGTCTTTTGAAACGATCAAGGAAGGTTTTTCACATATTTTTCACCCGACAGAATCCACCGGTTTTGTGATAAATGTTGCCGTACTTTGTGCTGCTGTTGTGCTTGAGGGATTTGTTCTCTTTAAGGCCATGAGGGAGATTATGCATGACGTTGGCGACACAACAAGCGGTTTTGCGGTGTTCTTTAAAAGCTTCGGTCACCTGCCAAAAGCCAAACCGGCCACCAAGCTTGTCTTTATGGAAGATCTTGTTGCGACAGCGGGAGGGATCCTGGCAATCGTCGCCATCGTTATTTCCCATTTTACCCCCTTTCATCAGGCGGAAGGAATTGCTTCTATTATTATTGGTCTCATGATGTTCTTTGTTGTAGGCAAAGTGTTTCTCGATAATGCGGCAGGTGTCCTTGGGGAAGCCGATGAAGAGATGGAAGACAAAATCGGGGAACTCGTTTTGCGTGACCCTGAAGTAAAAGATGTGGTGGAAGTCGTAGTTATCAAAGAAGGTGAGGAACTCCACGTAGAGCTTGAAGTAGAAGTGGATCCTGCACTGACCGTTGCCCAGGCCGACGATATTAAAGATCGGCTGGAAGAAAAGATCCTGCAGGAAAAAGGCGTCACCGATGTCACCATCGAATTTGATGAAGATGACGGCGTACAGCGGTGGGAAAAGCAAAACCCTACAGAGAAATCGGAAGAATAAGCTTCATTTTATTAAAAACAAGGGAATTCCGCAGAGGAAATTCCCTTGTTTTATATGTTTACAGAGAAATACAGGCCATAAGCGGAAGTTACTGTCCAGAATCGTCAGGTACTGGCCGGTTTTAAACATTTACTGTCCGGCAGGCTTAAAACATGCCAGGCGGGTAGTAGTAAGGATAAAACACCTGTTGAGCTTGCTGTCCTTGTTGCTGTTGACCACCGGGCATACCGGGGAAAAGTCCAGGGAATTGAGGCATCTGCTGCTGTCCGCTCTGCCCCTGCTGTGATTGTCCGCCTTGCTGTCCTTGTTGCTGTTGACCACCGGGCATACCGGGGAAAAGTCCAGGGAATTGAGGCATCTGCTGCTGTCCGCTCTGCCCCTGCTGTGATTGTCCGCCTTGCTGTCCTTGTTGCTGTTGACCACCGGGCATACCGGGGAAAAGTCCAGGGAATTGAGGCATCTGCTGCTGCCCGCCCTGTCCCTGCTGTGATTGTCCGCCTTGCTGCCCCTGCTGCTGTCCCTGTTGCTGTTGACCGCCGGGCATACCGGGGAAGAGCCCAGGGAATTGAGGCATCTGTTGCTGCCCGCCCTGTCCCTGCTGTGATTGTCCGCCTTGCTGTCCCTGTTGCTGTTGACCGCCGGGCATACCGGGGAAGAGCCCAGGGAATTGAGGCATCTGCTGCTGCCCGCCCTGTCCCTGCTGTGATTGTCCGCCTTGCTGTCCCTGTTGCTGTTGACCACCAGGCATACCGGGGAAAAGCCCAGGAAGCTGAGGCATCTGCTGCTGCCCGCCCTGTCCCTGCGGGAGAAAGCCATGAAAACCAGGTGCCTGCTGGCCTCCGCCCTGGCCTGGGAGTTGAGGAAACATTCGTGGGTTCGAATGCTGCCCATAATATTCATTCATCCAAAAACCTCCTTATTTGCATACAAAATATCCTATTCTTCCTTGTCACACTTGGACACTGATTCCAAAGGCACAGAAGAAAACAGGGCATTGGTCTCAAGAAAGAAAGGGTTCAATTTACGAAAAGGGGGAATTTTCAGAAAGAGGGGAAATTTGTAAGGGGTTTGCACTAGTTAATAAAAGGGAGATGGCATTGTGAAGAAAATAGTAGCCAGTATGGTAATTGTTCTTTTGGCCTGGGGAATTTCCTTTTCTACCGCATCTGCCTCAGCACCCGGGTTTCATCATCCGTCAGACTGGGATAAAAACTCGATTTTACGTAAAGATGCCCGTGGTGTTGAAGTTAAAAACATGCAGTACATCATTAATGTTCTTCGATTTTACACTGACTCCTCCGTCATTGATTCGGATGGAATCTTCGGTCCGAAAACCGAAGCTGCCGTAAAAAAATATCAAAAAACGCATAACTTAATGGTTGACGGCGTTGTGGGTCCTAGAACGTGGGACAGCTTCTCTCAATTTATTGAAAAAAGAGGAACCAACACGTACGGAGCAGGCGGTTATATGGCGCTAAGGATTCATTGGAAGTACGACAGCAGCAATTTCTATGCCCCATCTAAGGCATACATTTATGGTAACGGCGATACATTAACCGATTCGTATCGCTTATATGCCAATTAAGGGAAGGGTACATCCCCGACATATTTTCCTTCACTTTAGAGATCTATGACTCTACAAGGTGTTATCTATAAAAAGAGCTCTTCTTTCCCATTCGAAGGAATGGCTCTTATTCTTTTTTTACTAGCGTGAGGGGCTTCACAATTTTTCAAATGTTCATGTAAGGTTTGCACGTTACATACCTCCAGTAAAACAATCTGCACGGTAATTGAAAGCTATGATGTCTCTATTTGTAGAGCGCCCATTTGGTGCTTTTACAAAAAATAGCCACCTCCAGCATCTCATGCTAAAGGCGGCTCAGTTCATTTCTCTTCCTCGTTTTCCGTTACAATTCCAAGTTCTTCTGCATCCTCAATCCGGTAACTGAGCAAAACGTACTGATAGGTACCAACTTTGTTCGCTTCTTCTTCAGAAGAATAAGAGCGTTCCGGCCAGTCATAGTCTTTTTTATCCTTTTTACCAAGTGCTTTCATGATGACAGGAAAGGATTCACGCCACTCTTTGGCGGTCATGCGGTCACTGGAGGAATTGATGGTAACATGATACGGCATTTCATTGCGTACTACGCCATGTTTCTTTTCTTCCCTCAGCTTGGCAAGCGATTTTTCATATAACTTCAATGCCGGTTCGATGAGCCGGTACGTAAGGGAAAGAGCGACTTCAGGCTGTTCAGCCTGGGCCTGCAGATCTCCACGGTATAATACATCATTCATATTGATAGTTTGATAATATTTTTCTACCAGATTCCCCAGTTGCTTTGTTTCAGCCACTTCCAAAAGCTCGGCATCCTCAAGCTTTTTTACATGGTAATAAAGCCTTGAAGGATGTTCGTTCAACTCAGCAGCCATCTGTTTAACGGTAATCGGCTGTTCGGAAGCGAGATGAAGGATTCTCAGGCGTCTTGGATCAGAAAACATTTTCATTAAATCGATTGACTGTGTTTTCCATTGTGCCACGTTGTATCCCACCTAAACATTGTGTTACTAAAAAGAATACCACAATTTAAGGGATGTACGTGATTAATCGATGGTGCGGATGGTTTTGCTTCTCCAAAGAACAGTGAGGACAAACACGGTAAGGGCAATGCTTGAGTACAAAATAATCATGTCGATTGGAAGTCCGCTAGAGAGCAGAGCAGAAACAAGGGCAAAGGAAAGCGGTATAAATCCCATGGAGGCAGTTGACATCAAACTCTGAACTCTTCCCATCATCCGTTTCTCTGTCATTTCCTGAACCAGAGAAGGAGCAATAATATTGGAAGTGGACAAGCAGACGCCGGCAAGTGACAAAAGAATAATTCCATGCCAAAGGGCGGTCATCTGGCTCAGAAAGATATTTAAGAAAGAAAGGACGGCAATCAGTGAAAGGCTGATGATTGGCCGTTTTCTTTTGATATTCAAGATCCCGGTAAGAAAGGCACCAGCGACCATTCCAAGAGCGAGCGAGCTTTCCAAATAGCTGAGAGACAGAACATCCCCTTTCAAATGCTGATCCACCATCAAAGGAAGACCGATATTCAGAGGCCCGACAAGAAGCAAATTAACGAAAATGGAGGTGGCCATGGTGAGCAGCAGGTAGGGTACTGTCTTGACGTAAACAATTCCTTCCTTAAGCTGCCGGAACACCGGTTCTTTCTGCTTATTGTCAGTTGATGGATGATCAGGATAACGGATTTGTCCGATTAGAATGCTGCTGCAGAAAAGTAAAACAGAAGTACAAACAAAGACACCGAAAAACGAGCCGAACTTAATCATAAAACCTGCAATGACCGGCCCAGTCAATAATGAAAGCTGATTGGTCGTTTGCACAAGAGAGTTGGCACGGACGATCTGTTCTTTTTTTACAAGGGTGGGAAGCATAGACTGGTTAGCCGGCCAGAAAAAAGCGTCGAGAACTCCAAAAAGAAGAGCAAAAACACCAAGGAGATAGAGGTTCATACTGCTGTTCAGGATGAGCAGGGCCAATCCAAGGACCAAAAGTCCCCTGGTTGAATTTGTGATCATAATCACGTGAGAACGTTTTAATCTGTCAGCCATTACTCCTCCAACCGACATGAGCAAAACGCGGGGTATGGTGGTTAGCATCATAATAATCCCAAGCTTGGAAGGAGCTTTTAGTGCCTGAAGAACAAACCATGTTTCTGAGATTAAGTAGATCGAGAAGGACAACCCTGTAAATGTACTGGCTATCCATAAAAATAAAAATTGCCGGTTGGAGAGAAGGCCTCCAAATTTATGTTTTCTTAACGTCTTTGGTTCATGTGCCAAACTGGTCCCCATCATAATTCTCCTTCCAATAAAAATAACATTTATCGTTAAAATTTATTTTAATGGTAAAAAACATTTTAGTGAAGGAAAATCGTTCGACAAAATTTAGAAAGGAATTCAGTGAGGGAACAGAGAAGTTGCTTTTGTAATGAAATACCAGAGAACAGAGGGAAAGCAAATGAAGAACTGGAAAACAATCATGGTCCCCACAGAGCGGGGCGTATTTGAAGTGTTCAGTAAGGGGAGGGGCGCGCCGCTTTGTGTGTCCCATCTTTATTCGGAATTCAATGAAACGGGAGACCGTTTTGCGGACATGTTCACAGAGTCGCATCAGGTATTTTTGATTAACTTAAGAGAAGCGGGAAGGTCTGAAAAGGCGCACGAACCGCATCAGCTAAGCATGATCGAAACGGTGCTTGATCTTGAAGCTGTAAGAGACGAACTCGGGTATCCGACATGGCATTTTGCCGGACATTCTACAGGGGGGATGCTAGGACTCGTGTATGGGATACGACATTCCAAATCCCTTGAATCCTTGATCATAGCCAGTGCTGCAGCAAGAGAGTATGCGTCCTCCTCCCCTTTTTGCATTTATCATCCAGACCATCCGAAATTTGAAAACATGCAGTCGCTAATCGAGCAGTTAAAAACAAATCTATCTGCGGAAGAAAGAAACGATATATCCAGGGAACGGGCAAAATTATCACTACATGAGCCTGGAAGACATGATGAGTATTTTGCAGGGGAAGTCCATAAATCCATGGCCGCGCGCCGGATGGAGTTTTTCTCAAGGGAGATTCTCCTTTTTGATGTAACAAGGCAGCTGCATAAAATCAGTACCCGAACGCTTATCGCATGCGGACAGCACGATGTTCAGTGTCCGATCGGTTTTTCTGAAGAAATGGCGGAACTTATTCCCGATGTGCAGCTGGCTGCTTTTGATAACAGCAATCATTATCCTTTTTTGGAGGAGAAAAAAGCCTTCCAAAACGTGATCAGCAAGTTCTATCAACAAATGACAGTGGGGGAAGACAGATGAAAGTGATTGACGGAACCCCTGAATATATTCTTATTGAACCGACAGAAGGGATGTTGGACATTAACGAGTGGAAAAAGGGCATCTCAACCATCATCCGAAAAGCTGAAAAAGGGAAAGTCAAAAGAGTAGGCGTAACGCTTCACCGTAACCGAGACCATTATGAATCTTGCTCCGATTACTTGATTTCTTCGGGTTTTGAGCATTATGCATCCAAAGTGAATGTATATCGGGACTTGAAAGAAATGGAAAGCTTTCATCCCTACACCTGGAGAACGCTTGAGGACAGGGGGACGACAGAGAAGGCGTTTATGGAGGTGTGGAGAATGTGCAGGCAGGGATCGGATAATGCAGCATCAACCTTGTCGATGGAGCAGCATCTTCAGTCAGTTAAGCAGGAGCTTGGCAGCGGATGGAAATATTCCTGCAGGATTTTTTATAAAGACCATCAGCCAATCGGAATCGCCATTCCCCATATTGAACCGGGTACAACAAATGAAGGGCGGTTGTTTTACTTTGGGGTCTTTCCCAGTGCCCGGTCAAAAGGAACAGGAAGCACACTGCACAGGCAGGTGCTGGGATGCCTAAAAGAAATGGGTGCAGAATATTATATCGGAAGCACTCATCTCAACAATGAAAAAATGCAACGCGTGTTTGAAAAAAACGGCTGTCACATACATGCCTATACGGAAAGCTATTATAAATATTTTTAAAAAACAGCCCTCCATAAAAGGTGGGCTGCTGTATGTTAGTCGGCAGGGTGGCTTTTTAACTGGATACCTTTGATTGTGTTCAGGGCAGCAAGGCCATTGCTTGGACAACCGCTTGACTGTTCCATCGGCATCAGAGAAAAGAATACATAATAAAACGAGAAGTACGGGAATTGGTAAAAGAAAAGATTCGCCTCGAAGATGTCTTTCTGTAAAGCCAAACAAAGCTGCCATCTCCCTTATCATGTTACATGTTTTAACTTTTTTCCTAAAATGGTTCATAGCAAACATGTTATTTCATCCATATGAAAAAAGCCCGGCAGAACAGCTGCCGGGCTTTTGCACATTTATTAACCTTGGAATAGTGCCGAATGAAGAACTTCATTGGCAGCCGAAATAATATTGAACATAAATGCGCCCCACCAAAGCATGCGGCCGCGGGAGGATACTTTGTTCCATCTTGCACCATTGCCATGCTCTTTAAAGTAAATAAGGGCTGCTACTGCCGTAATATTAAAGAAAATCATGCTCCACCGGGCAACAGCCATGTACGCCGGGCTGACCAATCCGCCAGCAAGAAGCAATCCGTTGATTAGAAACAGCATATAGAAAAATGGAAGACTTTTCATGTCATCACTCTCTCCAATTGATGATCAAATCCTCATTTATTCTATCATCCTTACCTTCAATTTGGAACGGGTTTGTGCAATGGTTAACAATGTTGACACAATTAATGGAGAGAGGGAGTATTTACCTTTTTTTCTGAGGAAGATTGATCACATCGGAAGAGGAAACCATGACCATAATGCTTCCACCGTATGCTTTTGCACGGATCAGGATGGGCTGATTATAACGGTTCTGAAAACGGAAGTCAGGACCGTACCAGCTTACCGTTGCATCCCGTCCTTTAGGAACATAGGGAACTCTGCGGGTATGGGAATACCGTTGAACAATGTGGAGTCCGGCACGGTCCACAGCATTAAAAAGGGTAGAAGAAACCTGGCAGATGCCGCCGCCTACTCCTTCCGACAGTTCGCCCCGGATAATCACCGGTGCACGCATATACCCTTTTTCCTTTGTTCGGTTTCCAACAACCCTATTAAAAGAAAAGGTTTCCCCGGGAAAAACAACATGATTATCAATGGCGTTGGCGGCCAATGAAATATTATGAATCCGTGAGGTATTGGAGCGGTTAAAGTAGGTCACATACTGGCCGAGGTGATTGGTTCTTATGTTTCCGAGCAGCTCACTATCCACTCGTGGATGGACCGTCAAGCTTGGAATTTCTATCTTTGAGGGTCCTTTACTAAAGAACTTTGCATAAAATTTTTCCTTGAATGCCTCCCGATAAAGCTTCGAACCATTTTGCCCAGAAGATATTCCACCAGTATCATTGATCCGTGCATTGATAGGCGGCCGGTACACCTGTCCTTCCAGCTTGTCCGTAAAGACCTTAAGCTTTTCGGTATCAAGAACAGGGGTCCCAGGAAGCGGCACCGTGAAATCCTTGCGCTGTATGATGGCGATTGTCTGGCCTTGCTGAACGAGTGAGATGCTGTCCGGCGTGTTGACAGGAACCGGCTGCACAAGCAGAAGCATACCCGTTAACCAAGAAAGTAACATAGTCGAAAACCTCCCACCAATTAGTATGATAAGGGCAACTTTTATTTATGTAAGAGATAAACAGAAGGAAGAAATTGAAAGTAGGAAAATTATCATTTTAAAAAGTTTTAATCTGTTTTTTCAGAAAGTTGTTGACATTCAAATGCATACCTGTTTTAATTACAAGTAATCCGATAAGGATTCCCTTTTATCAAAAACTACATACTCTATCTTATTAAGAGAGGTGGAGGGAATTGGCCCTATGAAACCTCGGCAGCGGACTCTTTTCAATTGAAGAGAACTGTGCCAAATCCAACAAGCCGCAAGCTTGGATGATAAGAGAAGCATGAACCGTACTTCTTCTTTACGTCCTTCTGGCACGTTGGAAGGAGTTTTTTTATGTTTTTTCTATAAAGGGAATTGAACTACTGTACAGATTCTCTAATAAAGTCGACCGGACAACCGGAGACCATTTTGTTTATTAAAATGGCTCCGGTTGTTTTTATTTTTAACAGCTTTATTTAAAAGAGGAGGATGGGGCGAGTGGCATTATTACAGGTCAATGAGGTTGAAAAAAGCTTTGAAACCGTCAATGGCAAGGTTAAAGCGCTGGAAAAAATCCAGCTTGATGTGGAGAAAGGGGAATTTATTACGGTAATCGGGCCGAGCGGGTGCGGGAAAAGCACCCTTTTAAAAATCGTGGCTGGGCTGGATATGGCCCATGAAGGTTCAGTTTTGCTGGATAACCGGAAAGTGACTGGACCGAGCATTGAAAAGGGATTTATTTTTCAGGAACCGCGGCTGTTTCCCTGGCTCACCGCTGAGAAAAATATAGCCGCCAATTTGCCAGTTAAGAACAAGGAGACAAAGGAAAGCGTAAAACAGCTCATCGAACTGGTCCGTTTGAAAGGGTTTGAAAACGCCTATCCAAAAGAGCTCTCCGGCGGGATGGCACAGCGGGTAGCCATTGCAAGAGCCCTTCTTCGAAATCCGAAGGTGCTACTGCTTGATGAACCGTTCGGAGCGCTTGATGCATTTACCCGCTCTCATATGCAAGAGGTCCTGCTCGATATTTGGCAGAACAACCGTACGACCATGCTTTTTGTAACCCATGATATTGACGAAGCGATCTACCTGGCGACCAGGGTTGTCATCATGAATCCAAGGCCGGGGACCATCCGGGAAGTGATTCCGGTTGACCTTCCATATCCGAGAAAGAAAACTGATGCGTCTTTTCAGGAAATCCGCCAGCGTGTGCTGAGTGAATTTGAAAAAGTAGAAGAACACCAGGCAGCAGCGATTTGATTTAAAAGGAGATGAAAAAATGAGCAATCAAACTGGAGTATTAACGCGATCAGGTGTTGAACACCCCCCATCGGTAAAAGAAACCACTGGTAAAAGAAATCGTAAAAAGTTACCTTTGTTCAATTGGATGCGGGGGCTTGCACTTCCTGTTCTTGTCGTTCTGATTTGGGAAGCAGCTGGTGCCTATGGATTGATTTCGGCTACATTGCTTCCAAGGCCCAGCGAAATCCTGGTGGCATTTAAAGATTTAATCGTTTCGGGCGAATTATACGCTCACTTTAAAATCAGTCTTTTCCGGGCGATTCTGGGATTCTTGCTCGGCGGCGGGCTGGGACTTCTTGCAGGGCTGGCTGTAGGTTTTTCAAGCAAAACCGAACTAACATTGGATCCCACGCTGCAGATGATCAGAACCATCCCCTCCTTGGCGGTGATCCCATTGTTTATCCTTTGGTTTGGCTTTGGCGAATTATCCAAAATCCTTCTCATTTCAAAAGCTGCCTTTTTCCCTTTGTATGTTAACGCGTTTCTTGGAATTCGAGGCGTGGATTCAAAACTGTTTGATGTTGCAAAAGTGCTCGAGTTCAGTAAATGGAAGCAGATTACAACGCTTATCCTGCCAGCCGCCTTGCCAAACATTCTTCTTGGCCTGAGGCTGTCATTAGGAGCCGCCTGGCTGGCATTGGTAGCGGCTGAGCTTATGGGTTCCAGTGAAGGGATCGGCTACTTGATCATGGATGCGCGCCAGTTTTCCCAGACGTCCATTGTTTTTGTAGGGATTATTATTTTCGCTGTATTTGGCAAAGCATCGGATTCATTGGTGAGATATTTCGAGAAGAGACTTCTGAAATGGCGTGACAGCTTTATCGGATGATTTGAAAAATAGTGATGGAGGTGCTTTAACATGGTTCAAACAAAAAGACAGCTGCATCTTAATTTATTCCTGACAGGAATGGGACATCATGAGGCTTCCTGGAGACATCCCGGTTCAGAAACAGGCAATAACCTAAAGCTTTCCCATTATGTAAAATTTGCTAAAAAAGCAGAGGAAGCCAAATTCGATTCATTATTTCTGGCAGATCGATATGCGGTATCACGACAAGGCGCTAAATACGGTCTGCAGGGAGGCATCGAACCGCTTACACTGCTGTCTGCCCTCGCCGCTGTAACAGAAAACATTGGATTAATCGCCACAGTTTCAACCAGCTTTAATGAACCTTATAACGTGGCCAGACGATTTGCTTCACTCGATCATATCAGCAATGGCAGGGCGGGATGGAATATCATCACCTCTGGAACAGATGGAGAAGCCCAGAATTTCCATTTCAAAAAGATTCCTTCCCATGGTCTCCGATATGAAAAGGCCCGTGAGTTTCTGGAAGTCACAAGCAAGTTATGGGACAGCTGGGAGGATGACGCAATAATTGCAGATCAGGAAGCAGGAATTTTTGCGGATGATCAAAAAGTTCATGAAATCCACCATAAGGGGAAATTTTTCGCTGTTCGCGGCCCGCTGAATATCCCTCGTTCGCCACAAGGAAGGCCGGTCCTTGTCCAGGCAGGATCTTCAGCCGATGGGATTGATTTTGCAGGACAGTATGCCGAGGTAGTGTTCACAGCCCAGCAAACATTGGAGGATGCACAGCGCTTTTACCAGGAAATAAAAGCCCGTGCCACTGCATTTGGACGGTCGCCTGAATCGGTCAAGGTCCTGCCGGGAATATGCCCGATCATAGGAAAAACAGAAGAAGAGGCCAGAGAAAAAGAAGCACAGCTTCATCATTATACCAATACAGAGTTCAGTCTTCATCAACTGTCAAACCGAGTCGGCGTGGATCTATCAGCCTATCCGCTGGATGGACCGCTGCCTCCGCTTCCTGCAACGGATGGGCATCAAAGCAGAACAAAGCTGATTCAGGAGCTCGCACTTCGTGAAAATCTTTCGATCAAACAGCTTCTGCTTCGTCTGGCTGGTGGAAGGGGCCACTACACCATTGCGGGCACACCAACCCAAGTCGCCGATCTATTGGAGAAATGGTTCGAAAACAAAGCAGCAGACGGATTTAATATTATGCCGCAATTAATGAGAGAAGGGCTTGATGACTTTATCACCTATGTCATTCCGATCCTTCAGGAAAGAGGTTTGTTTCGAAAAGAATACGCCGGAACACTCTTAAGGGAACACCTCGGGCTGAAACGGCCGGATACAGATACGATCAATCTTTCGGCACATGCATGACAAAAAGTGGGATAGGGAGAGGAGAAAAAAGAATGAAACTCAAAAAGAAAACGATAGCAGCAGGACTTATGGCGCTTTTAACGATGATGATTGTGCTTTCAGGATGCAGCAGTGAGAAAAAAACGAACGCCGAACAAAAAGGGGATGTAACGGTTAATATCGGTGTGCAGGGCAGTACGGGGGTACTGCCTTATGCAAGGGAGACCAAAGCCTTTGAGAAAGCCTTTGAAAAAGAGGGTGTGAAAGTCAAATGGAGCGAGTTTGCGAGCGGACCGCCGCACTTTGAAGCACTGGCTTCCGGACGGCTGGACTTTGGTGCCACAGGTGGAACCCCATTGATCGCCGGACAGTCGGGCAATGTGGATTTTAAAGCGATCGCCGTAACCACGGATGGAAAAAAGGGAAATTCGATCATCATTCCTAAAGGAAGCAAAATCAAAGAGCTAAAGGATTTAAAAGGCAAGAAGATAGCCGTCGCGAAAGGAAGCAGCGCCTATAATTTCCTTTATATGGCACTCGACCAGGCGGGACTGTCCGACAAAGATATTAAAGTTGTTCAGCTGCAGCCCGATGAAGCACGACCCGCGCTTGATAATGGTTCAGTCGATGCCTGGTCCACTTGGGAACCTTATGCCACAACAGCCATTTTTCAAACGGGCGCAAAATCCCTGGCTGACGGAGAGGACCTGAATATTAATGCGCCGAGCTTTCTTGTTGCCAGAACCCAATTTACAAAAGACCACCCGGACTTAACGGTGTTGTTTTTGAAAACCTATGAGAGAGTTATGAAGCAATTTATTGATCATCCGGACAAAGTATCTTCCGATATTGCCAAAAAGGAAAAACTTGACCCCAAGATCGTCAGTACCGTTTTAAAGCGGTCAAACTTAATCCTTTCTCCAACAACTCCGGAGTTTGCGAAAGCCCATCAGGAACAGGCAGATTTCCTTTATAAAGCAGGAGGGATAAAGACAAAGCTTGATACTTCAAAAGTCATTGAAAACAAGTTTATTGAAAAAGCGTTAGAGAATAAATAACCACAACAGTTATCGGAGGGATAAAAATGGGTGAAGCATCATTAAAAGAATGGCATAAACCACAAAATTTTTTAGCGTCAGCTACCAAAGAACAGCTGTATCTTGTCAATTTGACCGACCTGGAGTTCAGCGGGGTCTGCAGAGAACGGTACGGTGTGAATAAAGGGCTGTATAACACGATAGAGGACTACTTTTCAAAGCAGGGAATCCGCAATATCCTCTACAGGAGGCTGTATATACTGGAATTTTTAAATGATGTCCAAAGCAGGTATACCGAAGGCAAACGTTCGCATCTGACATTTGGCACAGGAGGGCTTGCCAGAGCGCTGCAAACCTTTTTTATCAACAGGCAAAGAAATGCTTCACTAAAACCACTGAAGAAAAAGGAGGAGTTGTAATGGCTGATATTGTTACGATTTCAGGAAGTCCATCGGTAACGTCAAGGACGGGGATTGTCCTTCACCATTTAAGTGAGCTGGCGCATAATGCGGGCTTGGAAACTGAATCCTATTCAGTGCTGGATATTCCTCCGGAGGATCTGGTGCTGGGGAACTTTAACAGCCCGGCCCTTAAGGCAATAGAAAAGAGTGTAAAGCAGGCAAAAGCGGTGATTATCGGAACACCGGTTTATAAGGCCGCCTATTCCGGAGTTCTCAAATCCCTTTTGGATTTGCTGCCGCGTGACATTCTTTCCGGCAAAAGCGTGCTGCCTATCGCCACCGGCGGGTCGGCTGCCCATTTGCTCAGCATTGATTATGCGCTTAAACCGGTTCTGTATGCAATCGGTGCAAGAAACATATTAAACGGTGTCTATTTAATCGATCAGCAGCTGCAACACAACATTGGGTCAGATGTCAGATTTGATCCCGAAATCGAAAACCGGCTCTTTGTGTCGCTGAATGAGCTGATTGATGAGGTCAAGAAAGACATCTATATTAGAGAATTGGAACTCGATCCCGCTAAAGGCAGGGGGACAGGTGCATGAACGTTTACTGGTTTTTGCCCACACATGGAGACAGCAGGTATTTAGGAACATCAAAGGGAGGGAGGCCGATTACGCTTTCCTATCTCCGCCAGATTGCGCAAGCAGTGGATGGCCTGGGATTTAAGGGGGCGCTTCTTCCTACCGGACATTCATGCGAAGATGCCTGGATCACCGCCTCTTCATTAATACAGGCAACAGATAAAATGAAGTTTCTGGTGGCTGTAAGACCAGGATTGATTTCTCCTTCATTGGCAGCCCGGATGACTTCTACGTTTGACAGATTATCAAATGGCAGACTATTGATCAACGTGGTGACAGGCGGTGATCCGGTGGAGCTTGCAGGCGACGGGCTCCATTTGTCCCATAGCGACCGCTACCGGCTGACCGATGAGTTTCTGGAGGTCTGGAGAAAAGAGCTGGCTGGTGAAAAGGTCGACTTTGAGGGGGAACATCTGAAAATTAAAGGAGCCAAGGTGTTACTGCCTTCGCAGCAAAAACCATATCCCCCGCTTTATTTTGGCGGTTCATCGGATGCGGCGCTGGAAGTAGCGGCTAAGCATATTGATGTCTATCTGACATGGGGCGAGCCTCCTGAGCAGGTGAAAGAGAAGGTTGAGAGAGTCAGAAAACTCGCAGCAGCTCAGGGCAGGACTGTCAGCTTCGGAATCCGTCTTCATGTCATTGTAAGAGAAACTGTGGAAGAAGCCTGGGCAGCTGCAGACTCATTGATTCAATATGTGGATGAGGAAACGATTGCCGCCTCGCAAAAAATATTTTCAAGGTATGATTCCGTAGGGCAAAAGCGAATGGCATCGCTTCATAACGGAAAAATTGAATCTCTGGAGATTAGCCCCAATCTCTGGGCCGGAATCGGTCTGGTTCGGGGAGGAGCAGGTACCGCCCTTGTCGGTGATCCGGATACTGTTGCCGAACGAATGAAAGAATACCAGTCCCTTGGTATCGATCATTTCATTTTTTCCGGATACCCTCATTTGGAAGAAGCCTATCGGGTAGCGGAACTGCTGTTTCCCAGATTGCCTCTCAACCATGGAGAACAACAAGAAAACACCGCTGCTCACCCGGTTGGAGAATTTGTCGCCAACACTTATTTGCCGTTAAAAAGCAAAGCAGAATGACAAGTTAGATAAGCAGAAACAGAACTCAGACAAAAACTCATATTCTTTATGAGTTTTTGCTGCTTACATAAACATGACAACGTTTTTTAATTAATATTGACTTGGAAGGTCTATTTCTATATATTATTTTTAATCATTTAAATTTTCTGTCTCCTAAGGTATCACAACCTCTTCCTATTCGCAAAAAGCTGTAGGAAGAGGTTTTTATTCAAAAATAAATCCGAGTAAACCGATAAGAGATAAACAATAACGTAAACTGCCCATTGGAAAACCGAAGGCACCCTGTCCAAACCAATACATGATTGGAAATGAAGAAGGGAGTAGGTTTTGATGTCAGCATTATTGATTGTAGGCGGAGATCATCTTGGCAAAATAAAAAAGAGGCTCGAGCACGAAGGTGTAGAGGAAATTATACATGTAAGCGGGAGAAAGGCAAGAATGTCACAAAAGGAAATACCAAGCCATGTGGATCTTGTGTTGGTACTGACGGACTATATTAATCATGAATTTTCGACGGCCATCAAGAAAAAAGCGAATAAGCAAGCAATTCCGGTATGCTATTCGAAACGAGCATGGTGTTCGATCCATCAGTCTCTCGAGAAAGCCGATCTTCTTAAACATAAAAAAAAGACTAGAATAAAAATAGCCTGCCAATAAGGCAGGCTGTTAGTCAGTTGAATCTATTTTCACAATCTCAAGCTGGAAGGGGACACATTCTTCCAGCTGTTCTTTGATACGCTCTGCTTCTTCCCAGGATAAAGGCTCATCGCTGTCCGGCAGTGTATCAAGACTGAACGTCCAGCGTCCGCTGGTTTCGATAATTTTATACTCTTTCATTGAATTTTCCCCTTTCTATTTTATAATTCAGTCCGTAAACTAATAATGGGTCTATGTATTATTTCTACATACCCTCTTTATTCCCCTTTTAGTATTGATTTGAAAGATTTGTCATAAGGGGATAATATTAGTTTATATTACATATACATCAATGATGCATCTCGATGGGAAACTCTGGGGATGGGGAGGATGTATATGGCTGTCAGACCACCAATTCTGCAAAGAGGGGACACCATCGGAATTGTGACGCTTGGAAGCCCGTTGGAGCCTGCAAGAATAAATGAAGGCATAAAAACCCTTCGGGGCCTTGGATTCAATACAGTGCTTGGCAAAAACGTGTATACGAGCACGGGCTTTTTGGCAGGAACCGACCAGCAGCGAGCTGCTGATTTGATGGCGATGTTTTCCAATAAAAACGTGAAAATGATTCTCCCTACACGTGGAGGGGTGGGAGTAGCGGGGATCCTTCCGTATTTGAACTTTAATGTCATTCGTCAAAATCCCAAGATTGTATCTGGATACAGCGATATCACGATCCTGCTCAATGTTCTGTACCAGTACGCGGATTTGATTTCTTTCCAAAGCCTGTTGCTCCTCGACTTTAATCTGGAAACTCCGCCATATAATTATAATCAGTTTTTTTTGGCAACCTCCACCTTTCAATCTCCCCGGCAGATTATAAATCCCCCTGGTATCCCTCAAATCAGCCGAGTGCGCGGAAATGTGACCGGAGAGGTGGTTGGGGGCAATCTGACTTCGTTTGTTGATAATTTGGGAACACCCTTTGAGATTGATACAACAGGGAAGATTCTAATCATTGAAGAAACTCATGAGCCGATCAATACCGTTTACCGGTATTTGAACCACCTTAAAATCGCCGGTAAATTTGCAGATTGTGCGGGAATTGTGATGGGGGAATGCACCTCATGTGAACCTGCTTATGGAGTCACCTATGAGCAGTTAATCCGAGAGGTAATGATTCCCCTTGGAAAGCCTCTCATGACTAATGTAACAACCGCCCATGGTTACTATAAAGCAGCGATTCCGATTGGTGCCAGAGCCAATCTGGATACGGTGAACAACAGGTTTACCATTCTTGAGCCTTCAGTTGGCAATGCGTAAAGAAAAAACCAACCGCTGATACCGTTAAAATCAACGGTATCAGCGGTTGGTTTTTAGTTTTGGGAGCCATTCCTTAAGGTCCCATATGTTGAAAATCTTTTTCATGCCCGGTTGATTTGGCGATTTCATAAAGGAGGTTGTTAAATTTTTCGCAATCAAGTCCAAATAGAAAATCCTTTTCATACCCTTTAGTCGTATAAACTGCAAATTCCCATATCGCATCATAATCTCTTGGATTGGCTGATTTAGCAATCAAATCAAGCACATTTAAAATTTGGATTCCGACAATCACGTTATCCTCGGAATAATGACGGATGTATCCAAGGCCGTTATACAGATAATAGCTAAAATCTTTTTCTTGAAGAATGACGCGTAAGTGTCCGTCCACATCCACCAGATAAGGATTCAGATTACCTACACAGGAAATGTAGGATAGCAGTTCTCCAAGTTGATTGATGGCATTAGAGGCAGTCTTTGGGTCATAATTTCCTACAGAACGGATGGCAACCTCAACCAGTTTATTAATGCTAAACTCCATGTCCTGCACTTCCGTCTGCCGTTTTCCAAAGCTGAAAAGTGCCAAATATTTGGGTATGTCAATCTCCGCATCTTCTTTCGACCAGTATGAAAGAATGGGGGTGGAGCTAAAAACATAATCTCCAATGGTATATTCCAGTTTGATGATGATGTCATCTTTTTTTGCTTCTTCCATGATTTCAACAAAGTCAATCAACTGTATATAACCGGATCTGTTAGATGAGATCTGCTTTCCTTCCCGTTTTGTCAGCCGTTCAACATATTCCTTAAGTGGCGCTGTATCTTTTACCTTATAAGGATCAATCTCATTCTGAAGCGACCCCTTCACGATGGACATGGATTCTTTTTTCATTTCGTATGTCATTTTGTTCACCTGAAGCCAGGCTACTGCATGATTGATGAAAAAGATAAACGTTCCCATGGACAAGGAGGCGAGTAGAACCGCCACCAGCGGGACGGTGAAAAAGTGATGAGCAAAGTGTTTGTTTAAAACCAGAAAGGAAAACAGCATGTAGAAAAAGCTGCCCGTGAATATTCCCAGGATCCGTTGTGTAGCTTTGCTCGCTATAAAGTTTTTTAATATCCTCGGTGAAAATTGGCCGGAAAAGGTTGTAAATACGACAAGAATCAAGTTGAAGGTAAATGTAGTCAATGTCAGGGTTGCAGCAGTTAGTGTACTGACCAGTGCTTGTGTAAGATCATAATCTACTGCGAAGACATCCCACATTCTTTCGCCAGTTTGAAATTTATAATCTGCCGTGTAGGAAAGGGCGAGCAATACAAACGAGAAGACGATATACAAAACGGGTGTGAACCATAAGTTCGTCTGGAGCTGGTGGGACAATTCCCTCTCTGAAAGCTGGGTGTATCTTCTTAAGTATTTATCAAGTAACCTGAACCTTGCCATTCAACACACTCCTACGGGAAAAATGTCCCGGTTTTCTTTTGTAATCGATACGGAAACGAAAAAACTATGTCTTTCGTTATGTATAGCAGCTATTGAACCCTAGTACACTTTTACCTTTATCGATAGTTTTTACACTCCCAATTTATGTAATGCACACTTGGTATTTTGGCATGATGGCTATTAAAGGGTAAAATAGAGGGTGTAAGAAAACTGTATTTTATTTTTAATGAGTTAGCTTGAGAGCAGGAGAGAAGGGAGAGAAGGGAAAGGAAAAAGAATTGCCTACCCCCTGTAAAAGGGTAAACCCCTAGAAAGAAAGGGAAGCAATCGATATTTATGTATGTAGGAGCACATCTCAATGTGTACATTTTACTATTTCTTACAAACAACACACGTTTAGAAAGGACTACACTATGAATAAAAAGTTATCATCTTTTCTTGGGCGAAGCGGTGAAGCTTCAAAAAAGAGTGATCAAATTCAGAACCGGGAAAGCTGGTTGAAGGTTATTGTAATCGGAGCTTTTGCACTTTTACTTTTTTATAAGATTGCAACCTCGCCTTTCGTTTTCCGCTTCTCAGACTTTATCTCTCTGTTTGCTTCACTTTTTGCGTTAACCATTTCCGTTATGTACTATAAAAAATTCAACGATCTTGTCCGGAAGCTTGAAGAACGTACGACTGATACGGAACCAATGGAAGAACCAGCAGTGGCAGCTCTTCCTGAAGGTATTGTAAACAAAAACGAGGAAGAACCGGCTGTAGAAACTGTTTTTCTGGAAGAAGGAGAACAACTTCCACAAAAAGACGATGAAGCTGAAGATCCTCCCACGGATAATAAACAATCGGTGGAGGTTCAGGCGGAGCAAGCAGAAGAAAGACAGGAAGCCCTTCACAACCCGGAAGGCGACGCTTCGGATGCCGAGAAGGAAACTCTTGAATCCATTGAAAAAGCAGACGCTCAGCCTGTAGCGGAACCTGAACCATTATTCGAAACAAATGAACCGGATGCCGAGGAAGTAAAAGAAAATTCAGCGGTCAATCGCACTGAGCAAGAAGATTCGGTCAATGACTGGACGTATTATGAGCCAAGTGAAGAAGATATGAAAACACAGATGTTGAAAGAAGAAGAATTGAAACAAATCGAGATGGACAAGACCCAGATTTATCAGCAACTGTACACGAGGGCCAATCTGAATGAAGAGGAAAGAAAGTTCTATCAGGAACAGCTTCAGGAAAAAGAAAAACAGGCTACCAATCTGAAGCAGGAATTGATTCAGTTCACGAACCGGATTTCTCAGGCCATCAACCGTACACCGCAGCTCTTCCAAAAACGGGATTCACGAATCGAAGGTATTGTACGCCTCCTGACTCCCGAATTTGTCAGCGATTCTTCGTTGGGAGAAATCAATGATAAGCTTGATGAATTGGCAGCTACTATTCCCGAAGAAACACTGAGTTCCCTTCAGCGTGAGGGTTATCTGGATGATCGTTATCACTTTACACGGTCAGGATACAGGGAAGCCATTAACGCCAGCAAATTAATTTAAGGATCAAAAAAGAAGTATCCATTTTCCGGATACTTCTTTTTTCTTTGATTTTTAGTTGGTGGTTCGCATAAAACCAAGGTGCTGCAAAGCGAGATGAAGGCTTGAAAAGGTCTTGATGCCCCTAAACTCGACACCGAGAGCGGTCATTGTAAGGGCAAGCTCTGGGCGCAAACCGCTGATTTTGGTTTCAACACCAATAAGCTCCAATGCCTGAATCACCTGATAAATCTTTTGTGCCACCATCGTATCAATGATCGGTACTCCTGATAAATCCAGAATAAGGTTGTTCAATCCAAGGTCCACCGAACTTTTTAAGGCATTGTCCATGAGGATCTGTGCACGGTTTGTATCAATATCCCCAATCATGGGTAAGATGCCTATTCCGTCCCCAAGAAGAACCACTGGAACGGACAACTCATCAATCTCCTTCTCCGCAGTTCTCAAGTTGGAGATGTATTTTTCCATATAAGACGTACTTACCATTTGTACCGCAGTATCCACAACCAGATCAAATCCGGAAATTAGCTCATAAAACATATCGAGATCCAAGTTTTCGTATTTAGCGGCTTTTTTTATAATCAAACCGATTTCGTTTCGGTAAAAATGAACCTCTTCAATCGCATGATCAAGAGGAATATTCAATGAAACAAAAATATCCGCATAATCCTTGCCCCAGTCTTTCAGTTTTTTAGCTGTAATACTCAAAGGAAGCGGGATGGTTTCCCCATATAATTGGATTAGCTGCAACCGCAAGTGCTGAAGTCGGTCTTTATTATTTCCTGCATGCTTATAGTTAAAATGCTCATCCTCGAGAATGGAATTGGATAATGTTTCTTTTTGTTCTAATATCAGCTCACTGATCTCTTGAAGATAAGTAGTTGGTTCATTTTTGATCATTTTTGACATAACAGACTCCTCCTAAAACCTACGCATAGTCTACCCTATATTGTTCGATCATTTTCCGTTTTTTGTAACGTATTGATGAATGACGCTGTTGGTATGTCTAAACAAGGAGAAAACCCTGAGGACAGAAGTTCTATAAATTATATCAACATTCATATACAATTCATGGTTTCACCTCTTTTTTCCTACAGTTTATCCCTCAAAAGCCCCCATTTTTATCGGGTCTCACACATTGGCCCCCAAAATGCAGTATATCCCTTATACCAATGGTCATGACTGATTAGAAATGCCTCTCACTATTGTCATAAATTGTGTATTTTTTCTCAAAGATTGCGCTTTCATACAAAATTTCCTTAATTAAACTGTAAACGTACAGTGATACGTTACACTGTATAATGAGCCCATCAAATAAAAAGGGAGAGAACAACATGTCAACTATTTCTAAGATTATGGAGCACAATCAAACCTTTGTAAAAGATGAAGTGTACAGAGATTTTGAAACAACAAAATTTCCGGATAAGAAGATGGTCATCTTAACGTGTATGGATACAAGGCTCACAGAACTACTGCCTAAGGCGATCGGATTTTGCAATGGTGATGCCAAAATTATAAAGAATGCCGGAGCTCTTATTTCTCACCCCTTTGGAAGCGTAATGAGGAGTATCCTGGTCGCTATCTATGAACTTGGGGCTGAAGAAGTATGTGTAATCGGCCACAAAGATTGCGGCATGTCCGGGCTCCGCCACGATTCCTTTCTTGATAAGGTAAAGGAAAAGGGAATTGATCAAAACCAGCTGGATTTCTTAAGAAGTGCAGGAATAGACCTTGAAAAGTGGCTGACTGGCTTTGACCGTGTGGAAGATAGTGTGGCACACAGTGTGGCGTTGGTTAGAAATCATCCGCTTCTTCCTGAAGGAATAAAAGTACACGGGCTTGTGATTGACCCTCACACAGGTGGATTGACCACTGTTGAAATACAAGAATCTATAACTGTACAGCATTAGAAAAATAGAGATAAGAGAAGAGAGGGAGAGATTGAATGGGTCTTGTTAACCGTTTTAAAAGCTATACACTGGCTGATTTAAGAAAGGATCTGGTGGCCGGTTTTATTGTAGGGATTGTGGCCATCCCCCTGGGAATGGCATTCGCCATCGCATCAGGCGTTCGTCCGGAAAATGGATTGTATACTGTTATCATCGCAGGTATATTGATCTCGCTTCTCGGCGGTTCCCGCTATCAAATCGGGGGTCCAACCGGCGCGTTTGTTCCGATACTGCTCGGGATCGTGATGCAATATGGTTTTCAAAACCTCATGATTGCCGGTTTTATGGCCGGAATCATGCTCGTCATCATGGGGCTTTTAAAATGGGGTTCACTCATCAAATATATACCCAGGCCGGTCATTATTGGCTTTACGGCTGGGATTGCTGTCATCATTTTCTCAGGGCAAATTTCTAATTTCCTCGGTCTGAAAGATGTGGAAAAGCATGAAGAATTTCATCTCAACATGATGGCGATCTGGGATAAGATTTCAACATTTAATGGGAAAAGTGTCCTTGTCGCCCTTGTTTGCCTTGCCTTGTTGATTGCTGTTCCAAAAATCACGAGCAAGATCCCGCCGGCCCTTATCGGACTTCTTGGATCGACCTTAATCGGATTTTTGTTTTTTCAGGGTCAGATTCCGACAATTGGTACTGCCTTTGGTGATATTCCAAACAAGCTGCCAGAATTTGAGTTCTTTGATTTATCGCTTGAAAAGATTATCTATCTTCTTCCTCCTGCGATTGCCATCGCCCTTCTTGGCGGGATTGAATCGCTGTTGTCAGCTATGGTGGCAGACGGCATGAAACAAGGCTACAAACATGACAGCAACAAAGAACTGGTGGGACAAGGTATTGCAAATATGGTTGCTCCGCTGTTTGGGGGGATCCCGGCAACAGGTGCCATTGCAAGAACCGCCACTAACATTAGAAACGGAGCAATTTCCAAAGTCTCGGGCGTTTTTCACGGGGTTGTGGTGCTCCTCGTACTGCTGCTATTTGCGCCTTATGCTTCACTAATTCCTCTCGCGAGCATGGCTCCCATCTTAATGGTTGTCGCCTGGAATATGAGTGAAAAAAAGCAGTTCATGCATGTGCTGAAAACAAAAACAATGGATTCCGTCATTTTGCTGACCACCTTTTTGCTGACGGTATTCACCGACCTGGCTACAGCGGTTATTGCAGGATTGCTTCTTGCTTTTGTCATTTTTATTACGCGGATGAGCCGTGCTCTTCACATTAAGAAGGGAAAAACAGCACTTACCCACTTGTCGGAGGATGAGAAGGAAGGTATTGAAGTTATTACACTGAATGGACCGCTCTTTTTTGGTTCAACCGATGTGCTTGAAGAATCAGTCAGTGCGAAACAAAAAGAAAAGGTTGTCATCCTTAAGCTGCAGGATGTACCCTATATCGATACCAGTGCCGAGGCTGCCTTGTTGAACATCGTGAAGAAGGTGAACAGACAGAATGGAGAGCTGCTGATTGTGGGACTTCAGCCTGAGCCGAAGCAATTGCTGGAGAGGACAGGACTGACGCACGAAATCGGGCACCACCGGTTCTTTGAACGGATGGAAGAGGCACTGGGCACCGCAAAACAACTGATGAAAACAAAAGTATCTAGCCAAATCTCCTGACAGTTCACCGTCTTTTCCACTGATATGGAAAAGGCGGTTTTCTTTTTGGTTTAGTCTTAAGCCATAAAGATAATATTAAAACAATAGTTATTTCTTTTTATACATGGTAAAGTTCCATGTAGTATTATTAATTTTTATACATAATCGTTGAAAAAGAAGGGTTGCGCATGGTATTAGGTAACAAAATGGTCAGAATTGGTATTGAAGTTATATGCATTATTTTTGGAAGCATGCTGGTCGCGGTAGGGTCGAATACCCTTCTTTTGCCCGCCCATTTGCTTTCAGGTGGCCTCATGGGGATTTGTATGATTATTTACAATGTGACGGGCTGGTCGGTAGGAACCCAATATTTTCTCTACAATATTCCATTGCTGATATTGGCTTATATCCACCTGGGCAGGAAATTTATCGTGTATACCCTGCTTGCGGTAGGCTTTGACTCTTTGTTCTTGCATTTGGTCCCGATTAAAATGATGTGGACCCAGAACATTATCCTTGCAGCAATTTTCGGAGGGGTGGTTTCCTTCGCCGGAGGTGCGATCATGCTTCGTGCTGGCGGTTCAAATGGCGGTCTGGACGTATTGGGCAGGGTGATTGCCAAATACAAAAACTTGTCGATTGCACGGTTCGGTCTGATCATGAATTTTATCATCATTACGATATCGGCTGTGATCTTCAACGTACAAGCAGCCATGTTCACCATTCTTTCCATGTATGTTGGCGCCAAAACGTATGATACGATTCTTACGGTTGCGGAGAGAAGTTCTGTCATTATTGTTACGGACAAAGGAAGTGAAGTGTCCGCCGCGCTGAACGAGGCATTTAACCGGGGAGTTACGTTTTGGGATGGTGAAGGTGCCTATTCACATACGAATAAACAAGTCGTGTTTTGCGTTATTGTGAATATTCAATGGTCCGATCTTGTGGATCTTGTGAAAGAAGTGGATGAAACAGCGTTCATAACTGCTGTTCCGGCTCATAAAATCGTAGGTAACTTTAAAAATATATGGTAAAAAAACCCGCTGGGCTGATTTATTGCGCAATGCTTGCAATAAAACGGCTGGCGGGTTTTAATTTTCTTTTCTTTCGGCAAGATGCTTCAACATCGACATTTTATTTTGCCAGAACTGCTCAAAGTAGGAGAGCCATTGCTCCAGCTCTGAGAGTGGTTCGGCCTGAAGGGTATACCGCTTTTCTCTGCCTGTTTTCCTGCTTTGGACCAAACCTGCTTCATCCAAAATAAGCAGATGCTTAGAAACAGCTGTCCGGCTCATAGGGAACCTTTCAGCAATTTCGGTAACGGCAAGTTCCCGTCCGGCCAGCAGTTTTAAAATTTCCCTTCTTGTGGGATCAGCGATGGCCTGGAAGACATCATGCTTTTTCGGTGAGGTGCTCATTTCTTTTCGGCAGTATCTTTCAAGGTCTGCATGATCTTTGCCCAGCCACCGCTCATATTGTCACGGACAGCAGAAACTTTTTGCTGTGCCTTTGGCAGTATGGCATCCGGATGACCCCAGCCAGAATGGGTAAGGGTAAAATGAGTTTTTCCTTCTTCTTTTTCTTTCAGCTCAAATGTAACGACCCAGCCAAATTGATCCCATGCGAAAGAAAGTTTATTTGGCGGCTCCACCAGGAGAACCTTGCAAGGTGAAGGACCGAATGGTGACTGGATATGAAATTCATGGCCGACATGGGGCTCAAAATCATTTGGCATAAACCAGCTGGAAATGCCCTCTGCTGTGGCTGCCAAGTTCCATACTTTTTCAATGGGAGCATCAATTACTTCTTCATACCGTATATCTTTTGTGCGTTCGATTGATTCTGACATCGTGATTCTCTCCTTTTGGTTTTGAATATGAAACCGATTGGTTGTATAAAGTATATACAACCAATCGGTTTCATGTCAATGCGTTTTAATTTTTTACAAAAATTTCATGGTATTGTTTTTCCCGGAAGAGAGAGAATTTAAATATACCAATTGAGGAGGTGAAAACACATGGCTCAACAAGGTGGAAACAACAACGAACTATTGGTTCAAGGTGCTCAACAAGCTATCGACCAAATGAAGTACGAAATCGCTTCTGAATTTGGTGTACAACTTGGTGCTGACCAAACTGCTCGTGCTAACGGATCTGTTGGTGGAGAAATCACTAAACGTCTAGTTGCTCAAGCTCAATCTCAACTTTCTGGATTTGGTGGACAACGCTAATTTTAGCGAAGACGACAAAACAGAATACTCAATGGACAAGGGCTGCCTATCATCATAGGCAGCTCTTATTTATTTCCAGTATGCTGTCATGGCTTATGTTGCATAATACAGTTGTGGAGAAGTTTACAATCGGAGGTTCAAACAACATGTGGTCACAGCAGAAAATGAATCATTTTAAAAATGTGTTGCTTCAAATGAAGGAGAGCCTGAACAACAGGCTGAATGACAATCGTCATTACGGATCAGAATTAGAGCTGATCAAGGAATCGGTCAGTGAACTTTCCAACTATGACAACCATCCCGGTGATACGGGAACCGAATTATTTGAGCGGCAAAAAGACATTGCGTTAAATGATCTGAATGAAACGGAGCTAAAGTCCATAAACGAAGCGCTCAAACGGATTGACAACGGTGAGTACGGTTATTGTAAAACGTGCGGCCAGCCCATAGCTGCAGAGCGCCTGGAAGCTTTGCCTGCAACCGCGTATTGCAAAGAACACAGCCTTGAGCAGACAGGCTCTTACCGCCGGCCGATTGAAGAAGAAGTATTGATGCCTCCTTATGGGAAATTTGATAATGATGATAAGGATGCAACATTCTATGATGCCGAAGATTCTTGGCAGGATGTAGCGGTTTATGGAACAAGTGAAACACCATCCGATTTCTCCGAGAACGGAATGCTCAATTACAATGAGATGTTTGTAGAATCGGAAGAGAATGTCGGATATGTGGAAGACATTGAAGGGTTTATCGCGACCGACATGGATGGAAGTAATACCCGGATCATACCCAATAAGATGCATAAGGATTATGAACGGTTTTTAATGGATCAAGAACAAACCGATGAAGACTCTGATTATGTATAAAACATGAAACAAACTCCTTATCCTCCATTTAGAGGAAAGGAGTTTTTTATCAATGTGCCAGTTTTTTTATTTGATCGATCTCCTCAGCATGAAGGATGCCTGCATCTGACGGTGTTTCAAGAAGGAGAGGAATCTCTTGTAATATGGGGGAACGGATGAAGGATTGAAACTGTTCGCTGGAGATATACCCATTTTTAAAAATATTCGCATGACGGTCTTTGCCTTCCGCGTAAGGATATTTGGAGTTATTAAGATGAATGGCTGTCAGGTGCTGAATATAACCGAGCTGTTCACCATGTTGCACAATTTCTTCCCAGTTGTCGCCGTTCCAAAGACCGCTGGCAAAAGCATGGCATGTGTCAAAGCAAAAGCCAATTTTTTCAGGATAATGCGTCAAATTGCGAACTTGAACGAGTTCCTCCAGTGTAGTGCCCATTGAACCAGGCCGTCCTGCGTTGTTTTCAAGTAAAACCTTACAGCTTCCTTCCCAATCGTTAAGGACTTCGTTCAGCATAGAAATCATGGTTTGGTATGCAGCAAGAGGATCACTGCTAATCGCGCGGTTTCCAAAATGAACGACAACCCCTACGGCACCACAGGCCTCTGAAATTTCAAGGTCATTGGCAAGGGAGCGGATGATGAGATCTTTTTTGTCAGGATGAGGAGTAAGGCTTGTCGGGTACGGAGTATGGGCGATGGAGATGACATTATGCTGATGGCAAAATTTTTTACATTGCTCGGCGTCATCCCGGTTAAATTCTTTTATTGAAAGACTTCTGGGATTCTTCGGAAAAAATTGAAAGGCATTTGCCCCGATCGAAGCAGCGTGTTTGGCAGCCCCGTAATACCCGTTTCGTATACTTACATGACAGCCTAATCTCATGAGGATTACCAGCCTTTCAATCGTTTTTATTAGCGTAAACTACAGGTGATATTTCATTCTGTTTCAAGTTAATTTCATAATATTTCCTCTATGAAGATACCCTCACGCATATCGGGTTCAGCCTGATTCCGAACCAGATGTAAGTCCAACCAGAAAGTAAGAATGAACCTCCTTTTTTTGTTGCAAACTAGGAACAGAAAAAAGGAGGTTTTTAAAGTGGAACAAGCGAAAGTGATTTTACTTAAATTTATTGTTTGCCTCATTGCATTTTCAATTGGATTGGATTTGTTCTTTGATGCAACACTGACCGATATTATTTCCTTTAGTGTCACGACCACGG
Source organism: Fictibacillus enclensis (assembly GCF_001457035.1). GTDB lineage: Bacteria > Bacillota > Bacilli > Bacillales > Fictibacillaceae > Fictibacillus_C > Fictibacillus_C enclensis. Next base: position 384,212 of record NZ_KQ758617.1, read on the forward strand.
TGGCTACCTATATCCTCGCTGACCGCATTCTTTTGCCGCGGATCGGCCAAGGAAATACCCTGATGGCTGAATTTTTGCTGACGTACACCATTGTCTGGCTGTTTGGGTCCATCCTTCTGCATGGTTATCTTCAAATCGCATGGGGAAGTGCCATTTCAGCAGTCATCATCACGGCAGGAGAGGTCTATATTCATAAGTTTTTAGCAAAACATTTGCCAAGCGCTAGCAACAGGGAAGGTGTGCCGTCGCATCCGGGCACAACACCTAAACTTCGGTTTGTTACAGAGTTTGCAGAAGACGAAGATCCAACAAAAAGGAAGTAGAATTAAGTGAGTAATTTGGAAGAGGAGCTGTGACAGGCTCTTCTTTTTCTATGTGAATCGGCACATATATCTGGTGAATAACTGGTAGATATGGCATAATTGGAAACTGTTGTAATAGTAGTATAGGGGAGGGAGAAACATGAAAGTACTGATTGGTTCGATCATTGTGGTTCTGGTGATCTGTTTTGGAGTATGGCTCATTTTGTCTCCTTCATTTAAAAAAGTGGGCAATACGGCTCACAAGCTCAGAGAGAATGTACAGGGGGAAGAAAATGGAGAAGAAAAGCAAGAAAGGCCATAACCGCAAAGTACTTGGGGGAATTATCATTGGAGTTGCTTTAATCCTGGCAGTTGGCATTACTTCGTTGTTCATAGAGAAAGTACCCAATGGCTATGTAGGGGTCGTGTACAGCCCGAATGGCGGGGTTCAAGATGATACGTTAGGACAGGGATGGCACTTGGTCGGCTTGTTTGACAAGGTGACGATTTATCCGGTTCGCATGCAGACCGTTAATTACAGCAATATTCAAGTGGCAACATCCGATGGAAAAAGTGTAACCATTGATTTTGCTTACAATTACAGCATCCAGCCTGATAAAGTGGTACAGGTGTTCAATAAGTTCGGTCCGGTGGAAATTGAAGAAATAGAAGGATCTTATTTGCGGACACGGCTGTGGGATGCCGGGCGAAAGGCCATCGCAAAATATTCGGTTATTGATACATACGGTGAGAAATCATCAGAAGCGGCAACTAACGTGCAGAAAATCTTTGCCGAGGATGTTCGTCAGCTGGGCTTTAACGTGAATAATTTGACACTTGGGGTGCCAAAGCCGGATAAATCCACTCAGGCCGCGATTGATAAAAGAGTGGAAGCAGCTCAAGAGTTGGAACGAAAACAAATCGAGCTGAAAATCGCAAAAGCTGAGGCTGAAAAGAAGCAAATTGAAGCCAAAGGGATTGCTGATTATAACGCAATCATCAAGAAATCGATCTCCAAAGAAGTTATTCAAAACAAGTGGATCGAAAAATGGGATGGAAAGATGCCAAAAGCGACCGGAACGAATTCTTTGATTCAGATACCCGTTGACGAAAAATAAGGCAGCACATAATAAAACAAGCCATTCGCTTAAAAGCGAATGGCTTGTTGTTTGATCAACCTGTGTTTCGGAGCCCTGCCGCAATGCCATTGATGGTAAGCAATGCTTCTCTCAGGAGCTCTTCATCGATTTGTTCATTCTCCCGCAGTTTTGAAATTAGCTCAACCTGAAGGAAGCTGAGCGGATCGACATACGGATTTCGAAGACGGATCGATTCTTTAATATTAGGAACATGGTCCATGAGCTGTTCCTGTCGAGTGATAAGCAAAATCGCATCTTTTGTGCGGTTATACTCATTTTCAATTTCCGAGAAAATGCGCTGGGCCATATTCTGGTCATCCACCATTGCGGTATACTCCCTGGCAGCGGTCAAATCCGCTTTCATTAAGGCCATTTGGAGGTTATCGATGGTAGAACGGAAGAACGGCCATTCTTGATACATTTGCTGTAGCAGACGAAGCTGTTCTTCTGTTTCTGTAAAACGCTGAAGTCCTGTCCCCGCCGCATACCAGGCAGGCAGCAGCTGGCGGCTCTGTGTCCAAGCGAATACCCAAGGGATTGCCCGCAAGTCCTCAAAACGTTCGCTTCCCTTACGGCTCATCGGACGTGAACCGATGTTCAGGGAACCAAGCTCTGGAAGAGGAGTTGCTTGTTTAAAATATGTCAAGAAGTCGGGATCATTAAAGACAAGCTCCTGATATTTTTTAAGAGCGGCGGCAGACATCTCGTCCATCATCTTCTCCCATTCCTTGGTGCGGATGTTATTTTGTTCTGCTTCCGATGATATATTAGCGGCGGCCGAAAGAAGGGTGGACGTGGCCTGTTCAAGGCTTCGATAAGAAATGTCATACAGGGAATAGCGTGAGGATAAAACCTCACCCTGCTCCGTAATTTTAAAGCCGTCACCAAGGGTCTCGGCTGGCTGAGAAAGTATGCTTCGATACAATGGTCCGCCACCGCGTCCGAGTGAGCCGCCGCGCCCGTGGAAGAACTTAAGTCTCACACCATATTTTTCGGCGACTTCATGGATTTCCTGCTGAGCTTTATATAATTTCCAGTTGGCTGTCAATGTGCCGCCATCTTTGCTTCCATCGGAATATCCCAGCATGATTTCCTGAACATTGCCGTGCTTCTCAAGCTGTTTGCGATAGAAATCCATAGAAAACAGCTTTTCCATAATGGCGGGGCCTGCAATCAGATCATCAATTGTTTCCAACAGCGGAGCAACGTTTAACTTGCTTTCGATACGGCCGTCCGCGTGAAGCCGGTATACCCCTGCTTCTTTGGCGAGAACAAGCACTTCAAGGAGATCGCTTACGGATTCCGCCATACTGACAAGATAGACTTCAATCGCACGGTCCCCAAACTCTCTGTGGGCTTCCTTGATCATTGTAAATACGTCAATCATTTGCCGGGTTTCTTTTGAATAATCTTCAGTGAAAGGAAGCAGAAGAGGACGGGGATCTTCGAGTACCCCGGTCAGTAATGCTACTTTTTCTTCTTCCTCCAAAGCAGAATAATCATCTGCCAGGCTCACCGAACGGAAGATCTCCGTAATGGCTGCTTCATGCTCGCCGCTATGATTGCGAATATCAAGTGTCGCCAAATGGAATCCGAAAAGCTCTACCTGACGGATCAGCTGGTCAAGATTTTTTAATCGGCTGCCAGCCGGGGAATGCTGCTCAAAGCTTCGCTTGATTTGCAGCAAATCTTCCCTAAATTCATTGGCATGCTGATAGCCTTGCGAATCTTTGCCAACAAGCTTTAACTTTTTCAGCATGATGGCGATTTTCACACGATAAGCCTCATGTTCAACTTTCCATTTTTCATCCTCTTGAAGGAATGCAGCGTCTTTTTTGTTAGCTCCTACAAGTTCTTCAGAAATCTGTACGTGCTTTGTGGACTGGCTCATCTGTTTCATGAGGCTGGTCAGCGCCTGGTGATATTTTCGCAAAGCCAGTTTCCGGTGCTTCGTCAACGTCTCCCAAGTGAGGGAAGGGGTAACATTTGGATTTCCGTCACGGTCTCCGCCAATCCATGAACCAAAACGAAGAATGTTCGGTACATGCCACTCTTCAGATGAATAATGCTTCTGTAGCGTTTCCTGGAGCTCCTCATGAATTTGCGGTAGCACCTCAAAGAGTGTCTCATCAAAATAATAAAGGCCATTCGCCACCTCATCCATAACAGTTGGCTTGCGGTCACGAAGTTCATCGGTCTGCCACAGGATGGTAATCTCATTAAACAGTTTGTCCTGCACGTCCTCACGCTCTCTGGAGGTAAGAACGGTTTGATCCAGCTGATGCAGCAAAAGCGCGATCCGTTTATGGATTTCAAGTACACTTCTTCGTGTAGATTCTGTTGGATGTGCGGTAATGATCAATTCCATAGATAGCTTATCGATCACATTTTTTATAAGATCTGCTTCAACCCCATTTTCTTTGAATGAACTGACGGTCGATTCAAGGGAACCCGGCTGGTTCCCGTCAAGAAGCTGATACTCTCTTCGGCGACGGATTCGGTGATTTTGTTCTGCGATGTTAACCAGGTGGAAATAAATAGCAAAAGCCCGAATGACTTGCTGTCTTTGCGGCAATTGCAGAGCAGCGATTTCATTTTTTAGCTCCTGATAGGATAATTGGTCATTGTTTCGAAGAGACTTGGTCATTTCTCTGATTTTTTCCACTTTATCCAATAAATCCTGTCCGCCTTGCTGTACCAGGACATTTCCCAGCAGCTGTCCGAGGAATTTGACATCCCGGCGCAGCGGAGAGCTATTATTTTCAGCTTTTGCGGATTCTAAAGTTGTAGTCATGACTTCACCTTCCTTAACTGTAATCCCTTACTGTTGAATTCTGTACCATTGTTTGAATATTTTGATTGTATGCATTGTACCATAAAAACACTCTTCTTTCCCAGTGTAAAATAATTGAAAAAGAAATCTGTGTGAGTAAAAAAGAGATAAAAACTAATACAGTTTAGTGTGTAAGCGTATACATAAAAAAACAAAAAAATACCCGGCGGGACAGCCGGGCATCACGTCTAAATATGAAAAGGGGTTGTTGGGATGTCTTTACTATACCAGCTTGTACATCACAATCATGGAATGTGGGATATTTTAGACATTCAACAAAAAGATTCAACAGGTCGTAAGAGAGTTTGTGGGGATTCGAATCAACAGAAAATTTTGGTATGATAAAAAGTAAAAGGGGGTGCATCCGGTTGGAGAATCACAAACGATTGTCCGGGACTTCTTTCACTCATGCAAAGCCTGATAGTAGAAAGGCGATCCTTTGCATGGGGCGAAATATCTAATTGATCGCAAAAAACAGCTTTTCTGGTATTTTGGCTTTGCACCTTATTTTGCTGGAATTCAAAAATAAGGGGCTGGCAAAAATGAAATATTGCAATGCTAGTAAAGTGTTACCTGAGAATCTGATTCTGGAAATTCAAAAATATGTTCAGGGGGAGACCCTGTACATTCCTAAGCGGGAAACTGAGCACCGGAAATGGGGAGTATCGAGTGGCGGGAGGCGGCTGCTTGACCGGCGTAATGCTGCTATCAAAACATCTTTTCGTAACGGAAGCAGCATCGAGCAGCTGGCCGAAGAACATTACCTTTCCACTGAAACCATTAAGAAGATTGTCTATTCTCGAAAAGCATAGTTCAAAGCACTGGTGCATTCTTTCACCAGTGCTTTTATTATGCAAAAAACGCTTCTAAGTCATTTTTTCCATTTTGGACGCTTCTTGACTTTTTTATACTATAAGCAAAAGGCACCAGTAAGGAATGGAGAGATTACGGATGACAGAAGGATTTATTAAAAACGAACAGTTAAATTTCATAAAGAAACAGATTGCCTTGATTAAGGATACGGCTCAAAAACATGTGCCTCCATCTGTTTTGAAGGCGATAATCGATATGGCCAATGCCAAAGTTCTTGACCTTTTTCCAAACGCATCATCAGATCAACAAGAAATGCTGGACCTTTCAAGCCTGAAAACAGATGAGCAGTTTGAGGAGTATATTCAGCATCTTTCCGCTTTTTTGCTGCCTTTTCCAAGCGTGACAGAACAGCAATTGAAAAAAATGTTTCCGAAAAATAAAAAGTTAAAGCTGCCGGATTTATCAATGATCGACCACAAAAAGCTGACGTACATGAGCTGGAACGATCTCAGATCCAACAAAAAGTTTATCGTATATGAATTAGATGGGAAATTGGTCGGCATTGAATGCAAATTTGAGCCGGCGGGTAAGAAGAGCTTTTGCTCATTTTGTAAATGTGCGGGAGAGGTCGCTTATATTTCCACTGTAACCAAAGCAAAAAAATCCAAAAATCCGGATTACTACAAGGCCATTGGTAATCTGATCTGCGCTGATAACAGCGAGTGCAATAAAAAAATTACCAACACTGGTTATTTAACCTCCTTTTTAAAAGAATCATTAGGAATGTGAACTCTTTTTGTAAAAAGAGGAATCTTTGTCGTTTTGTAGAAGGCTTTACTTGCACAAAGCAGGGAAACTTGCGCAAGTAAAGCCCTGTTTTTTTTTTTTTTTCGGCCAGACTATCTATGTTTTAATTTCCTCTGCAGCGTGAAAATACATAGAATATGGTTATTTACCAGGACAGCAGTTAGTAAACAAAAAATAAGGAGCAGGTGAATGATTAGATTTGATAATGTCTCAAAAAAGTACAATGACGGGACCATGGCGGTAAAATCGCTGACCCTGGAGATCAGGGCAGGTGAATTCTTCGTTGTGATTGGGCCAAGCGGGTGCGGTAAAACGACCATGCTCAAAATGATCAACCGGCTGATTAAACTATCAGAAGGAACTCTCTTTATCGATGGAAAGAGAATCAGTGATTACGATATACATGAACTGCGCTGGAATATCGGGTATGTTCTTCAGCAGATCGCTTTGTTTCCTCATATGACTATCCAGGAAAATATTTCGGTCGTTCCTGAGCTCAGGGGATGGAGCAGAGAAAAAATAACAAAGCGAATAGATGAGCTATTGGAAATGGTTGGTTTGGATCCCGATACCTACCGCGGCAGGAAGCCAAAAGAACTTTCGGGCGGCCAGCAGCAGCGCATCGGCGTCATCCGGGCGCTGGCTGCGGATCCGGAAATCATTCTCATGGACGAGCCATTTAGTGCTCTTGATCCTATCAGCCGCGAAAAGCTGCAGGATGATCTTTACGATATGCAGAGGCGCATCAAGAAGACGATTGTATTTGTTACGCATGATATGAAAGAAGCGCTAAAGCTGGGAGACCGCATTTGTATCATGAATGGTGGCGAAATTGTTCAAATTGGAACTCCGGAGGATCTCCTGAAGCATCCTGCTGATGAATTTGTTCGGGACTTTGTTGGCGGTAATGAAAAATCCTATAAAGCAGAAGGGGATCTTTCCCGTCTGGCTGCACCTCTTCCAGCGGATGTAAGTTTTTCTGAATCATTGAAAATGATATCTGCGTCTGCTTCATTAAAAGATGCCCTGTTCCTTTTAAAGGATGAAGAAGAGTTGGGGGTTGAGGAAGAAGGAAAAATAATCGGTACCCTCAGCAGACATGCCGTGATTCGGTACCTTTCGGATCATTTGGAGGAAAGGAGCAGCGGCCATGAATAATTTTTTAAACGTGTTTCAAGAAAGGAAGGGAGAACTGGCAAGCGCCCTTCTTGAGCATATCCAAATCTCATTTATTGCACTATTGTTTGCCGTTCTGATCTCCATACCGCTTGGAATCTATCTGACCAAAAAACCAAAAGCAGCTGAACCTATCATTGGAGTCACAGCGGTTTTGCAGACCATTCCGTCCTTGGCACTCCTTGGGTTGTTAATCCCTTTGTTTGGAATCGGAAAAATTCCGGCCATTATCGCACTGGTCGTGTATGCTTTACTTCCCATTCTAAGAAATACATATACCGGTATTAAAGAAGTCGATCCATCCCTGATTGAAGCCGCGAAAGCAATGGGCATGGACAGCGGAAAGCGACTCATAAAAGTGGAGCTGCCCCTGGCTATGCCTGTGATTATGGCAGGAATCCGGACGGCCATGGTTTTGATCATTGGCACAGCCACCCTTGCTGCGCTGATCGGTGCAGGCGGGCTTGGGGATATCATTCTGCTGGGCATTGACAGGAATAACTCGACACTTATCGTGCTGGGAGCCATACCAGCAGCTTTACTGGCCATTCTCTTTGATGTTCTTCTTAGAAGATTTGAGCTTCTTTCATTTAAACGGTCCATGATGACGTTTGGCATCTTGGGCCTGGTGATCCTCTTGATTGCGATCGCTCCGTCCGCTTTACGGGGGGAACAGAAAGAGATCGTCATTGCCGGGAAGCTGGGCTCCGAACCGGAAATACTCATTAATATGTACAAGCTTTTGATTGAGGACGAAACGGATTTGAAAGTTGAACTGAAACCGGGTCTTGGAAAAACTTCCTTCGTCTTTAACGCACTGAAATCTGGCAGCATTGATGTTTACCCCGAATTTACAGGGACGGCCATTACCGAATTTTTAAAAGAAACCGCATCCAGTACAAACAGAGGCAAGGTATATGAGCAGGCACGAAAAGGGATGGATGAAAAGTTCGATATGCAGTTGCTCCGCCCAATGAAATATAACAACACCTATGCTCTCGCGGTTCCGGAGAAAACGGCAAAACAATATGGACTCACTGCGATTTCCGATCTGAAAAAGGTCAGCCAGAATATGAACGCCGGATTTACGCTGGAATTTGCAGACAGGGAAGACGGATACCGCGGCATCCAGAAAAAATATGACCTTACACTCGGAAATGTGAAGACGATGGAGCCAAAGCTGAGGTACAATGCCGTGAAAAAGGGCGACATCAAAATCGTGGATGCTTATTCCACTGACAGTGAGCTCGAGCAATACCACCTGAAAGTTCTTCAGGACGACAAGCACCTGTTTCCACCGTATCAGGGAGCACCGCTGTTGCGGAAGGAAACGGTGGAAAAGTACCCCGAAATTAAAAAGGCACTGAATAAGCTCGCTGGGAAAATTACAGACGATGACATGAGGGAGATGAACTATAAGGTAAATGTGAAAGGCATGTCACCGGGTAAGGTGGCAAAGGAATTTTTAGAGGGAAAAAATATACTTTGATGAACAAAAAGACCGCTTTGTGAGGAGCGGTCTTTTTAGATATCTTTATTGATGATGGCCATCATCTGGTGGTCTTCCCACTTCCCGTTGATCCTTACAGATTTTACGGCGATTCCTTCTTTATGAAACCCGGCTTTTTCCAGGACGCGAATGGACCCTTTATTTTGGGGCATGACACCGGCCTCGATACGATGCAGTTTAAGTTCATCAAAGGCATAGGAGACCATTTTTTGAACGATCGAGCTCATGTATCCTCTCCCGTTATAGGTCTGGTCCAGGCAGTAGCCAAGCATACAGCTTTGTACAGGCTCCCTTTCAATTTTAAACAGGGAAGCATCCCCGATTAAATCGCCGGTTTCCTTTGAAAAAATACCAAACGTATATTGCTGTCTAAGCTCACGCATCCGCTTAATCATGTTCAGCCGTTCCTGCTGGCCTTCCAGCGTATAGAATTCAGGGTTTCTTAAGGGAGTGATTGTTTGAAAAAACTCCCGGTTCTTAACCTCGAGCTGAAGCATATGTTCGGCATGGCCGGATTCCATCGGCTGTAAAAGGAAGGATTCTATTTTTTTACTCATAGACTCACCTGCCTTTCTTATATCGTAGCACAGGCAAAAGATTTCATGATAGGTTGCTAACATATTTCTTCCTATTATGTCGAAATAAGCTATAATAAGCTTATGTTATTTAGGTGCTTAATATTAAAACACCTATCGATTTAAATATTACTATCTTAATAGGAGAGTAACCATGGACTCTATCAATACCTTGGCAAACTATCTTACCAACCATTCAGCGTCCATTGCTTCAGAAGTCGTTGACGAGATTATTGGGCGGTTTGAATTTCATATTCCGAAAGAGGAAATTATACAGGCAAAACAAATGTATAATGAATTTATTGTGTTTCTGGCAGATTCTCTGGATTGTGAGGAAGGCTCTGCTCCTGAGGTTTTAATGGAGTGGAGCAAAAAGAATGGAGAGACAACTGCCAAAAGCGGGCTTGAGATTTCCCAAATTTTGATGCGGTATCCAGATACACGGATCGTTTTTGCTGATTATATGACCAAGCTGGGGATGGAATATCAGCTTGGCACTCAGGATGTCGTGATGATCATCAAGCGAGTGAACCACATTTTGGATCTGAGTATAAATGAAACGGTTTTTGCTTTTGAACGATATAAAGACCATCTCATTAATGCCGCGCAAAATGAAATCAAAGAATTATCCAATCCGGTTGTTCCGATTCAGGACAAGATTGCTATCCTTCCTCTGATTGGAAAGATAGATGCCGACCGGACGGATCATTTGCTCAACCATGTGGTTCCAAGGATTCAGCAGCTGCACATTCACCATTTAATCATTGATTTTTCAGGAATCGTGAACATTAATACAGAAGTAGCGATGTACATTTTTAATATACAAAGTGTTTTTCAGCTTCTTGGCATTGAAATCCTGATAACGGGGATACGTCCAGAATTGGCCAGCCGGATTGTTCAGGCAGGCATTGATTTTACAACGATTAAGGTATATGGCAATGTAAAGCAGGCTATTGAAAACATCCAATAAAAAAAGGGGACAACACTAAAGGTGTTGTCCCCTTTTTCTACGATATTCATCTACTCCTCAGCTCTGGAAATGTCTTTAATCGCTGAAATGCGCAAAATACGTAGCTGACCGTTTTCATCGATCACTCTCAAGATACGGTTCTTCTCATCCATATAATGGACCATTCCTTTGACTCTGTGCAGATGGCCCCTTTGATAAAAGGTAAACAGCAAGGCAAATGAAAATTCCAAGGCTTGAAGGACCAACTGATCCATTTCCTCCAAATGCTGTTCATCCGGCTCCAGCTCTTCTTCTTCGTAATACTCCTCCAGAAAATAGTTCTTAAGATGTGTTACTGTCTCGGGGAGCATCAAGCTGGTTTTCCATTTTATGTTACCACGGTCCCGAATCACATCACTCATCCTCCTTTCTACCTATAATAACCGAACACACGTTCTTTTTAAACTGGAAAAAATGGACAGTCATGATATAAGGCTGATTTGGAGAAAACTGAGTCTTATATCATGCCCATCCGATTAAAAGGTACTATATACATTGTCACATTCTTCAGCTGTCGGCTGATAAAAACAATGAAGCTTATATCGTGCAACAAACGGCTGGTCATACCAGGTCGGCGGGCAATCGCCCTGAGGCCTGAAATACCAGAGACTATATTTAGCCGGCCAAAAGCGTTCTCCACTAATTGCACGCCTGGCGAGCCGCTTTTCACTGGATCTGGCGGCCTGATAAAAATAGCCATGGGTCACGGCTTCAAATGCGTGGGGCTGGTAAATCATCTGGGGGATGGTTCTGAGGCCTTTAAAGTCGGAACAATTGGCCCGGATTCGGTTGATTCCAACGTTGCCAATCAGCTGCATCCCGCGAACTCCTTCACCTTCACCTTCAGCTCTGAGCAAACGGGCGAGAAGATTAATATCTGAATTACTGGCTTGCACAACAGCCACCGTATCACCTCCATATCGTTCTTTTTTAATATATAAAAAAGAAGGTTGGGCCATAACCACCAAGAGAAGATTTTCCCAGGCAATCAAAAAAGGGCAAGGATGCAGCAGCATCCTTACCCTGATTTTTTTACCATCCCCGCTCATATTGAGGAGGAATATGAAGTTCATTTTTCTTATGCACCGTTTCCGCAGCACGAAGCGGCCAGTATGGATCACGGAGAAGCTCGCGGGCCAAAAGAACAAGATCTGCTTTTTCATTGCGGATGATTTCGTCTGCCTGCATGCCTTGTGTGATCATACCTACTGCCGCAGTTGCAATATCCGCTTGCTGGCGGATTTTTTCTGCAAAAAGGTTTTGGTAACCGGCACCGACGGGGATCGGAGCTTTTGGAACATTACCGCCAGAGCTGCAATCGATAAGGTCTACACCTTCTTGTTTGAGGCGTTTGGAGAGTTCAATGGATTCTTCCAGTGTCCATCCGTCGTCTACCCAGTCGGTAGCTGAAATACGGACAGTAAACGGAAGATTTTCGGGCCATTCTTGGCGCATCACACGAACGGTTTCCAATACAAAGCGGATGCGGTTGTCAAAGCTTCCGCCATATTCATCTGTACGCTTATTGGAAAGCGGGGAGAAAAAGCTGTGAGCCAGATATCCGTGTGCACCATGGAATTCCATCCACTCAAAGCCGGCTTCCCGCGCCCTGATGGTGGCCTGTCGGAAGTTCTCCTGAATTTCCTTGATTTCTTCCACGCTCAGTTCTTTCGGTTCTTTGTATCCGTCATTAAATGGGATGGCACTCGGTCCGACCACATCCCAGCCGCCCTGATCATTTGGAACTCCGGCAGCCGGTGCTTCTTTTTCCTTCCATGGGCTGTAGGTGGATGCTTTTCGTCCAGCATGGGCGAGCTGGATTCCTGGTACGGCACCATGCTCTTTCAAAAAGGCAGTGATGCGTTTAAAGGGTTCGATATGCCGATCCGTATAGATCCCCAGGTCTTCGGGTGAGATGCGCCCTCTTGGTTCTACAGCGGTAGCTTCCACGATCACCAGGCCGGCTCCACCGACTGCACGTGATCCCAAGTGTACGAAGTGCCAATCATTCGGTACTCCGTCTTCGGCACTATATTGGCACATAGGTGAGACACCAATGCGGTTTCGAAGTGTAATATCCTTAATGGTTAGTGGAGAAAAAAGATGTGGCATGGACAAGACTCCTCCTGTGGTTTAAGAATTAAAATCAAAATCATGGTAACACAATCCGAATGGTGCGATAAAACAATGTGCTTAGGATTCGTTCAAAACTCATTGTAGTCTGCCCTCTTTAAGGGAGAGATATAACATAGACATGAAATGACGCAAAAACAGAAAAATAGACAGAAACAGGAAGGAAAATTTTGCATGATTATCGAATGTATTGCTTGAATAGAAAAAGGCAGGTGCGATGTATGTCATACTCAGAAAAACTCATTCAAAAGGTAAAGGAAATGTACATATTGGATCATAAAGCGCGTGTACATATTGATAAAGCCCAGCATTCCATTAACGTCTTTTTTGGTGACATGAAATTTAAATTACGATCTGTAGAAGAAAAAACGGATGAAATTAACATTGTGATTAACGAAGCAGTCCCCGGCATCTTTGCCCAAATCATGATTAAACAAAGTGTTCTCTGCTTTGAACGGTCACCCAATGGAATCATTTATATCCAGTTAAAAAACGAAGATAGCGAGACCAAGCTGGATACACTTCAGTGGGATGGAAGGTGTGTGGCCTCTGAACGGTATAACAAAGAATTTACAATTCCCCTGATCAACAGCTATTTGAAAGAGGCTTTTGATCCTGTTCTTTTTTAGGTAAACAAAAAAGGCAGATCTTTGTAAAAGATCTGCCTTGCTTGTTTTATAATTATTAGAAAGTATGTGCTGCATCCTTAGCGCGTGCAACGCCGTTTTCTTTGATTTCTTGTGCTTTTTCAGGCATGGCTGCTTGTCCTTCAATAAATACGCCATCGAAAGAAGGAACACCGAAGAAGTTCATCATGATGCCAAGGTAACGGTGCCCCATTTCTAGTTCTGCTGCAGGGCCTTCAGAGTAAATGCCGCCGCGAGCTTGAATGTGAATGGCTTTTTTGTCGGTTAGAAGACCTACAGGGCCAAGCTCTGTATACTTGAATGTTTTTCCTGCAACTGCAACGGAATCAAGATATGCTTTCATTACAGGCGGGAATGAGAAGTTCCAAAGCGGTGTTACGAATACATATTTGTCTGCTGCAACGAATTGTTCGCTAAGCTGACCCAAACGTTCCACTTTTTCCTTTTCACTTGCAGATAGTTCTTCAAAGCCTTTACCGCTTTGCAATTTTCCCCAGCCGCTGAATACATCCGCATCGATTTGCGGGATATTTTCTTTATAAAGATCGATATGAACGATCTCATCCTCAGCATTCAGATTTTTATATTCTTCGATAAATGCCTTTCCGGCAGCCATGCTAAAGGATTGAGCCTCATCATGAGGGTGGGCAGTGATATATAATACTTTTGCCATTGTTATTTCCACCTTTTCTTGTAAATTTACAACACAGAACATGTGCATGTGTTATTATCACGCTTAGGATTGAATTTGTGAAGTAGGCACATTTATGTGTTATAGTATAAAAAAAGGTACTGTAAAAGTGGAGGCAGCAAGGATGAAGAAAAATCCCGAGCAATGCCAGGTCGTTGTGGCATTGGATATGATTGTTGGAAAGTGGAAACCGATTATTATACAACATCTGCTGAATGGAGATGTGTTGCGTTTTAATGAACTCAGAAGATTAATGCCTGATATCACTCAGCGAATGCTTACTCTTCACCTGCGTGAACTGGAAGAGCAGGATATTGTCCAGCGAAAAGTTTATCCGCAGATCCCTCCAAAAGTGGAATATTCAATTACGGAATACGGAAAAAGTCTGGAGACCGTCATGGATGCCATGCACGAATGGGGAGCTGCCCATGTGGAACATATGGAGATGAAAAAGAAAGAAGATGCTTTGAGCGAGAAGGAAATCTGACAAGATTTCCTTTTTTTAATAGAATTGACACCTCAAAGGTTTGGTCGATACAGAAAATGGGGAGGTTTAATTGTAAAAAAATAGAGGATGAATTTTTTTGATTTGTGGTTCATGATTAGAAGAAAGGGAGGGATAAGGTTGAATGCAGAATGGTTTTTTCAAGTATCCGAAGAAATATATATTGTTTGCAATGAACAAGGCATGATCCAACAGACGAACTCAGCTTGGAATAACCTCACTGGCTATGAACAACAGGAGATCCTTCACCGGCCATTAATCAGTTTTTTTCCACCTGAACTGCATGAGCAATTTACACGCTGGAGCAGTGGGCTCCGTTCTTCGGAATACGCCCATTTTGATTGCAAGGTTATGGGCAAAACAGGGGATATCAGACATGTGAAATGGACCCATGGAACCATCGTTAATAATCAATTGTTGTATTTAAAAGGTATTCTCTCGCCGATTAGTGATGGAAAAGCCGCGCTTGAACTCCACAAATCCGTCATCGAAAAGCAAGCAACCCTGCGGTTATGATCGATCTTGAAACCAATGTACTGGCTATAAATCCAGCTTTTGAAGAATTGTTTGGCTGGTCACAGGATGAAATGATTGGACGGACATTGCCTAACATGCCCCCGTTGTTGTATCCCAGTTTCCTTCATTATCTGGAAGTGGCCAAAACCGGCCAAAAAATTACAAATCTTGAAACACAGAGACTTAAAAAGAATAGAGAATTGCTAAATGTAAGCGTTACTATTTCTCCGGTTAAAGATGCAAATGGCAATGTAATTGCCTTAAGTGCGGTAACAAGAGATATCTCCAAGCGTAAACAGATCGAGTGGGAATTGGTAAGAAAAACAGCCCAATTGAAGGAAGCCAATAAACGGTGTGAAACGATTCTTGAAAGCATCACGGATGGCTTTTATACATTGGATGAGGAATTACGATTCACATACATGAACAAACCGCTTCAGAAAATGTGGAAAATTCCTGCGGAAGAGCTGCTGGGCAAGGTAATATCGGATGCTTTCCCGGTTGTTCTGCAGCACCCTTTTAAAGAGCATTTCAAAAAAACCATCGAACAACAAGTTGCATGCAAATTTCAAGTGTATTCAGATACATTGGACAAATATTTTGATATTCGGACCTATCCAACGGACAACGGTGTTGCCGTGTTTTTAAAAGACTACACCGAGCTTCAGAACGTTCTCCAGAGACTGCAGGAAAGCCAGGAAATTCTCCGTGAAATAACGGAGAATGCTAAGGAGAGCTTTTGCATCCATTCACCGGACTTCTCCAAAATCTATTTTCTTAGCGCTGGCGGAGAAGATATTTTAGGCAGGCCCTTAGCTGAGATTCTGAATAACCCGGTGCTCGCCTTGCAATGCATTCATCCGGAGGATCAGGAAGCTGTACGCTCTACCGGCGAAAAACGTCCGGAAACGATTATTAACATTGACTACCGGCTGAACCATCCCAAAAGAGGACAGCGCTGGATCCGCTGGCGGCGATATCCTGTATTTCCGGTAAAAGATAAGGTTTTCAAAAACGTCAGCATCTGGGAGGATATCACCGACCTGAAAGAAAAGGAACAACAGATTCAAAAAGCAGAGAAATTTGAGATTGTCAGTCAGTTGGCTGCCGGGGTTGCGCACGAAATTAGAAACCCTTTAACGACGATTAAAGGGTTTCTGCAAATGAACCAGCATAAGGTGAATATCCCGTATGAAGAAATTATCATGTCTGAGCTTGAAACGATTGAGCAAGTTCTTCATGAATTTTTAATCCTTGCGAAGCCGCACCATGAAATAAAACTTGTAAAGAAAAATATAGCGCTTATATTGAAAGACTTGCTGAGACAAATGAAGAATGAGCCCTTTCTGCAAAACATTTCAATAATTCCAGACCTGAATGTTGATCTTCCATTTATCAAATGCGATGAAAAACACATTCGACAGCTCATCTTAAATTTGTTCAAAAATGCTTCAGACGCCATGCCGAATGGCGGTAAGCTTTGGATATCTTCCTTTGCGGATGAACATCAGGTGAATATCACCATCAGAGATAATGGCCAGGGCATGCCGGCTGAGCGTCTTGACCGGGTTGGAGAACCCTTTTATTCCAATAAAGAAAAGGGAATTGGTCTTGGGCTGATGGTATCCAGGAAAATAATGCAGATTCATGAGGGGACCATTGACCTGAAAAGTGAAGAAGGACGGGGAACGACTGTTATCCTGCGGTTTCCACTATAAAAGAAAAGCTGCCGCTCAGCTTCGAAGAAGGTCGAAGCTTTGAGCAGCAGCTTTTTGCAGGTGCGAATCTTTCATGTCATGAGCATAAAGCAGGAGAAAAGCTGTGGTGTAAAGAGCTTTAAACCGGGCAAGTTCTTTGGTCTCGGAAGTGACTTCACCGTAAATTTGATAAAAGCAATCCCGGCCCCTGAAGGAAGAAAGCTGTAAACGATGGACAAATCTACAGCGGGATGGCCCACATGAACGTCGCCCCAATCAATAATACCAGCTATCAGGCCTTCATTATTAACGATCATGTTGCGGATATGCAGATCCCCATGGACAAGGAGGGTTTGTCCGCTAATGTCATGAGTAGAGGTGCGTAAGGCGATTCGTATTAACTCATCAACCTCATTGTACAAACCAAGCGATCTTATTTTCTCTAAAAACTCAAGCAGCCTTGGCTTTCGTTTGTGAACATTCAGCCGGTCCAGTTCATCAAAGGGCACACCTGTTTTTAATGCTTTTTCAACAGGATAAGAGTGAAGCACACCTAGAAAGGTTGCAAGGTGAGCCGCTGATTTCACCCGCTGTTCATAAGATAAATTCCCTGGCGGGTGTCCGGGCAGAAGATGATAGCCTGTAAACGCCCAGGGAAACAGATTGGGTTCCGGACGTCCAAAAAAGCAAGGAGTGGCAATGGGAATAAGCAATAGCTCTGCCAGTAGTGGAAGCAAGGCGTTTTCTGTTTTCAAAAGCGGCACGGCAATGGAGCGGCGCGGAAACCGAAAGACATATTGGTCGTTTACGGCATAGACTGTATTGTCAAATCCTTTGCCAAGCTCAGCCACACGGGCTGGCGATAATTGTGGAAACTGAGCTTCGATGAGCTGTTTGGCGAGCAAGGGGGTAACGACGACCTCAGCATCCCATACATTTCCCATAACAATCCTCCTACTGCGAATAAATTCATAGGATTAAATTATATAATTGATAGGAAAAATGGCAAGCGAAACCCAAAAGACACATTCCAGCCAAAATCATGATGGTTCTCATCACGTTCACGCTCATCAGCTTTTTGGAAAAATGAACGGTGAACACCAGATTAAGGTTCCATAAAAATAAGCCCAGTAGTATCGCAATGCTGCAGAGTACAGAAAAAGCAACTGAATGGGTAGCAGTGAGTACATGCAGGGAAGTACCGAATACTCCAAACCAAAAAATTAAGCTGATCGGATTGGCAATGGAAATCATGAACCCTGTCATATAGGCGCCTTTTGGGCTGATTTCTTTAGAAACTGTATATTCGCTTTCTTTTTTTTGAAAAGCATGACTGAAGCTTTGCCAGCATAATAGCGTTAAAAGAACGATCCCGATTAGATACATACTGATCTGCACACCTGATATTTGCATTAAATTCCCCAGGCCTAAGTTAATGCCTAAAAGCAACAGTACATCTCCTGTCAATCCGCCGAGTCCCACACACCAAGAGGCTAGAAACCCTTCCGTTAACCCCCGTCTCATGACTTCAATATTCATCGGCCCGACCGGTGCGGCCAAACTTAATCCCAATACGATAAAATGAATAAATATCACCCAATCCTTCATTCCCGCCACTCCTTCTTGTCCCTTCACTAATTCTATGCGGGTTGATGGACAGGACATGCCTGACAGTGGATATTTCAAAACACCCCTCATGTTTCATGATATCTAAAATGTGGAAGACAACGGATGTACTTAAAAGAAGTAAGGGAGGATTTTTTAGTGCAACCACATAAGCTTTACATTAATGGTGAATATGTACCTTCCACATCAAATGAGACGATCGATATCCTAAACCCGTCAACCGAAGAGGTGGTATCTTCTATTTATAACGGGACGAAAGAAGATGTTGATAAAGCAATAAACGCTGCGTTTGAAGCGCAAAAGCAATGGGAAAAGGTTCCGAGTTTCAAGCGCGGAAAAGCAGTCCGAAAGCTGGGGGATTTGATTCAGGAGAAAAGAGAAACCTTCATTCAGCTGTTGTCTGAAGAACAAGGCAAACCGTACGTTGCGGCCAGCATGGAGGTCGATACAGCGATTGAGTATTTCCACTATATGTCTGAATGGGCGCGCCGTATTGAAGGGGAAATAATCCCCAGCGACCGGCCAAATGAAAATATATTGATCTACCGCAAGCCAATTGGTGTCGTGGCCGGTATTGTTCCATGGAACTTTCCAGTGTTTATTTTGGCAAGGAAGGTTTCGACCGCACTCATTACGGGATGCTCCATTGTCTTGAAACCCAGCCAGCAAACCCCGAACACGGCAGTCGAGTTTACTAAGCTGATCGACAGCATGAAAGAGGAGATTCCGGCCGGTGTTTACAATTTGGTTACCGGTAAAGGATCGGTGATCGGAAATGCGATGGCCTCCCATCCGAAAGTAGGCATCGTGACGATGACAGGCAGTATTGGTGCCGGGTCAAAAGTTATGGAAGCTGCCTCAAAAAATATTACGAAGGTAAACCTTGAGCTTGGCGGCAAAGCCCCGGCTATCGTAACTCAGCATGCAGATCTTGATTTGGCTGTGGACAAGATCAAGACTTCAAGAATCACGAACGCCGGGCAGGCTTGTACGAACGCAGAACGAGTCTATGTTCATGAAAGTGTGGCTGATGCGTTTGTTGATAAAATGGTTAACGCAATGAGAGATACCACGGTTGGCAAGGCATCAGAAGATCGTACAGAAATGGGACCGCTTGTCAGCCAGGACAGATTGGAAACCGTTCATGAAATGGTGGAGAGTGCCGTGAGCAGTGGAGCCAAGGTGGCAACGGGCGGCAAGCGTGCCGATATGGATAAGGGGTTCTTTTATGAACCGACAGTTATTACGAACGTCACTCAGGAGATGAAAATTATCCAGCAGGAGATTTTTGGACCTGTTTTGCCGGTCGTAACATACAACACTCTTGACCAGGCCATTGAATGGGCCAATGATTCAGAGTATGGATTGTCATCTTCCATCTATACAGAGAACGTGCATGAAGCGATGAGAGCAGCCAATGAATTAAAATATGGAGAAACATTCGTGAACCGTGAAAACTTTGAAGCGATTCAGGGCTATCATGCCGGCCAGAGAAAGTCGGGACTGGGTGGTGCGGACGGCAAGCACGGCATCGAGGACTTCCTCGTGACCCATGCGGTTTATATGGAATACAAGAATGATATTCAGTAATGAAAGTTGAGGAGCCTGGCAGGGAATGCCAGGCTTTTTCATTCATTCTGGAAAAGAAAGCACAATTGTTTAGTATGGACAGGCTGAGAGCATGAAAGCAGCGGGAAGTTTGTGAAGGAATATGTACCTGCATTGTTAAATAAAGCAAAGCTGAAAGAGGATGTTATCGAACTTAAAAAAGAAGGTGTTAAAGTAGAAGAATTATGGCGGGTAGTCCAGAAGGTGTCACTAAAAGGGAATGCCATTTAAGTCCTAGTGGTTTAAAGGAATTATGAAATAGAAAAAAGACGTCCTAAAAGAACGTCTTTTTGGCGTTTTGCGGCGAGAGACAGCACTCCACATTGTGCATTGCCTAAAATCGGCGGGTCAATCTCGTCTTATGCAAAATAAGCTCATCGCAAAAATTAGTATACCATGGTTATTGATGAATGTGAAGAGCAATAATAAACAAATCCAGCTCGATTACTAAAGAAGAACGCTTAGGGGGACTTCATTATGAATTTTGCAAGAGCCATTTTTTCTTCTAAATGGTTTGGATATACATTAATTTTCATGTTAATATTTGGTGGTTACTATAAATATGGAATACTTACTGTCATAGGTGTGGCTGCACTCACATCAACTGCTATATCTTTGATTGCATACAGTATCAAACATATTTCATTAATTGATTTATCCAAAAAGGTAAAGTAACAGCCAAGCTCGTGTACTGCACCACAAATTTTAGACAGCGTCTAAAATTTCGAGGTGCTTTTCTTTTAGGGTGATTTACGAACGTGCAGGTGTATAAACAGGAACGGCACCGAAGTAAGCCGTACATTGTAATGGCAGAATACAAGCAAGTGGAGGAGATTTTTATGAAAAAAGTAAAAACGAATGCGATGAGAATTCTGGACAAGGAAAAAATCGACTATGAATCAATGAATTACAGTACGGATGATGGAAAAATAGATGGTGTGTCTGTCGCCCGCAAAATCGGAAGAGAGCCGGGAACCGTATACAAGACACTGGTCGCACAAGGGGCAGGAAAAGAATATTACGTTTTTGTAATCCCAGTGGAAGCGGAGCTGGATTTGAAAAAAGCAGCAAAGGCAGCTGGCGAGAAAAAAGTAGAGATGCTGGCGGTCAAAGACTTGCTTCCTGTCACAGGATATGTTCGTGGCGGCTGTTCACCGATCGGGATGAAAAAGCTCTATTCCACAATTGTAGAAGAGCAAGCAGCCGAGCTGGAAACGGTCATTGTAAGCGCGGGAAAAATCGGTCATCAAGTAGAATTGTCTCCTCAAAATTTAATGAAGGTAACAAATGGCCGATATGCGAATGTATCTAAATAGTTGGAAAGAGGACCTTACAACATTGTGAGAAAGTTGTAAGTTGTCTCGATGTCAAATCACACACTTTTCTTATAAATTAGAAAGAGAAAAAAGAAAAAGGATATTTTAAAAAATTAAAGGGGGTACTAAATGGATTTTACTCAATTTAATAATGAGACGTTTCGAAGCATTAATCAGCTTGCGGATCCTTTGTCTGCTTTAAATCCCTTTATGGTGTTTATGGCAGAGTATGTGTTGTATATTCTGGGAATCGTGTTATTCGGTTTTGTTTTGACCCGTTCCAAGCGCAATCGGGTGATGGTGGTTTTCGCAATCGTAAGCTGTCTGGTGGCAGAGATCTTCGGGAGGCTGGCAGGGCTGTTCTATTCTCATCATCAGCCGTTTTCCGTACTGCCGGATGTGAACCAGTTGATTGAACACGCCATTGATAACTCCTTTCCAAGCGACCACTCGATTATTTTTTTCTCGGTCTGTATGGTTTTGTTGCTATTCAAAAGGAAGACAGGAGCTATCTGGATGTTCATCGCGTGCTGCGTGGCCCTCTCCCGGGTCTGGGTTGGAGTGCATTACCCCGTGGATGTGGTGACAGGCGGGCTGCTAGGTATTTTTTCTGCAGTATTTGTAGTAAAAACCATGTCCGCTATGCCTTTTGCCAAAATGGATGCTTCAAAAAAGGGAGTCGAATATCTTTAAAATGTAGCGGTTCAATTAAACAACTTGACCGTTTTTTTTGCTATAATAGACGGAATATTTCGCATTGCGAAAGAGAAAGGAAGAACCAAAGTGTCGCTCACCACTGTTTTAATGACCCATGAGAATGTGGATCGCTGTGTTTCGCTTTATCAGCAGGTGTTCAACCGTGAACCCTGGAACGAGAGCTGGACAAATGAAACGGCAGGGGAAAGACTGCGCGATCTTGTGAATACTCCGAAGTTTTTCGGATTTATGTATTATGAAGGAGAAGAGCTGGTGGGATTCATTGCAGGCAACAGCAAGAGAACCTTTCAGGGACTCACGTACTATATCGCGGAATGCTGCGTGAACTCAGAGATTCAAGGAAAAGGCTATGGATCAAGAATGTTAAAACTCCTTGAAGATGAATTAAAAGGAAGAGGAGTACGGAGTATTTATTTGTTAACCGTATCAGAGGGGCTTGCCCAAACGTTTTATGAGAAAAACGGATACCACGTGAACGAAAACCGGCTGGTCATGAATAAAAGCCTTTAAAAGGAGGAAACCACATGATTACCTATCCGTCTTTAGAAAAAGGGACAACAATTGGTGTTACCGCTCCATCCTCAGGTCTGTCTGACGAGCTTCACCCTTTGCTGAATCAGGCAATGGAGAGAATGGAAAAAGAGGGTTACAAGGTGGTTTGCGGAAAAACACCATGGACGCAGCATAAGGCAAAGTCAGCGGATGCAAAAGTAAGAGCCGCAGAATTCAATGACATGATGAAAGGACAGGACATCGATATCATTATCCCTCCCTGGGGCGGGGAGCTGTTGATCGAAATGCTGCCTTTTGTAGATTATTCCATAAAAAAACCAAAATGGATCCTCGGTTATTCTGACATAAGTGTTTTGCTGCTGGCGATTACTTTAACTACAGGAATGGCAACGGCACACGGTACAAACCTGATCGATTTGAGGGGAGAAGAAACGGATGCCATAACAGCGATGTGGGAAACGGTATTGTCCGTACCAGAAGGTGATTCGGTGCTGCAACATTCCTCTAGGAAGTATCAGGAAAAATGGGATCACGAAAATCCTTCGTCTCATGTCTATCATCTGACAGAAAAGACCGAATGGAAAACGGTATCCGGTCAGAATGAACAAATAAAAGGTCGTCTATTGGGGGGATGTATTGATGTCATCCGTCATCTGGTTGGCACTCCATTTGGCCATGTTGAAGGTTTTAAGAAAGAACATATTCCTGGCGAACCATTGATTTGGTATTTGGAAAATTGTGAGCTGAATACGGCCGATCTTCGACGCTCATTGGTGCAAATGAAGCTGGCCGGCTGGTTTGACGGGTGCTCTGGAATCTTATTTGGCCGAAGTGCTGCGAATGAACCAGTGGGCGGCTACACTGTTGAAGATGTTTATCAAGATCTCGCAAAAGAGCTGCAGATCCCGATCATCTATGACATCGACTGCGGACATATGCCGCCGCAGGTTACATTGATTAACGGTGCCTGGGCAGAAGTGGAGGTATCCGGAGGGAAAGGGACCGTCCTGCAGCACTTTAAGCCTTGATCCGCTTTTTTCGATATATTTTAATAAAAATGATAAGATGCTAGAAATATCTATTTGAAAGGATGATAGAAATGGCCATTGATAGTGTTAGACGACATTTCAAACAATTCAACCGTGAACAAGACGTAATGGAGTTTGACGCATCCAGTGCAACGGTGCAAGAGGCGGCTGATACGATAGGCGTTATTCCTGCACGGATTGCGAAAACCCTTTCGTTCAGGGGGGAGGGCGATCAGGCAATCCTTGTTGTGGCAGCAGGAGATGCCAAGATCGATAACAAGAAGTTCCGCCAGCATTTTGGATTCAAGGCCCGGATGCTTTCACCAGAAGAGGTCCTGGACCAAACCGGACATGCGATCGGAGGAGTTTGTCCTTTCGGTTTGAAAAATGATCTCGATGTGTATCTCGATGAATCCATGAAGCGCTTTAAAACGCTCTTTCCGGCATGCGGCAGCTCAAACTCTGCCATCGAGCTTACCTGTGAGGAATTGGTTACATACGCCTCAGCCAAAGAATGGGTGGATATCTGCAAAGGCTGGGAAAGCGAAGAAACCGAAGCAGAAAAAGTAAAAAGCCATTCTTAAAAGTAAGGATCCTGATCAGGATCCTTTTTTTGTGGGATTTTTTAAAATTATCAACTTTTTCCAAGTGTTCTTCGTCTATAGTTATAGAGAGGGGTAGAGGGAGTGAAATTGTGCACATACTGTCATATGATAGAAAGCCAGACTTTACAGCAGCAATGACACAAGAAGAAATGATGGAACAAGTCATGACGGACTATGGAAACGAAGTGCTGTATCTTTGCTATACCTATGTGAAGGAATGGAATCTGGCCGAGGACCTGGCGCAGGATGTTTTTTTGAAGGCCTATGAAAAGGCAGATACGTTCAAAGGGGAGGCCAAGCTGAAAACATGGCTGTACAAGATCGCAGCCAACCACTGCAGGGATTATATTAAAAGCGCGCATTACCGGTATTCGATGGTGACGCATAAAATCCAAATGTATATAAAAGGAACATCTTCTTCTGTGGAAGAAATCGCCGTATACAGAGAAGAGAAGAATAAGCTTTATCGGCACATTTTTAAACTGCCATTGAAGTACCGTGAAGTTATTTTTTTATACTATTATGAAGAACTGACCCTTCAGGAAATCAGCGATACACTCAATGCCAATCTGAGTACGATCAAATCCAGATTAACGAAAGCGAGATTGCTGCTGAAAGATGCGATCAAAGGAGGGAAGTAAAATGGAAGAGCTCAAAGATTTACGGAATCATATGAAGAAAACGGTCTTTAACGGCCATGGTTTTGATAAAAGCAACCGGAGGATCGTCCATCAGCGATACAAAAGCATGAAGATGGAAAAAAGAACAAAACGCCGGCGTCCATTAGTTATGACGGCTGCCAGTCTGGCTGTTTGCGCCTTGCTCTTCTTTTTAACGACCTCCATTGTAACAGATCATAAAGGGAAACTCGATCCTTCTTCAGGAAAAACCATAACGAAAACCGAGATGAAACAACAACAAATTGTGAAAGAGGCGACTAAAAAGGGAGAAGTAGTGTCGTATTTAAATGAAAAGTGGATTCCTGACAGCAAAACCAAAAATCTTGAGTACATGCTGCGTCTCAAGAAAAAAGAAGAGCAGGGCAAGCCTTTTAAGACCACCATCCATTATTTTCTTGGCGACAAGGTTTATCAGAATACAATTGAATATAACGGAAAAAAAATCATTTACAAAAATACGGTGCCTGCTCTTGGCGAGCCGAAAACGTATGAATGCAAAGCCTTCAGTGACTCCACAATACAGCTCGAAGGCTGCACGGGAGTAAAAGAAGGATATGATGTCCTTGTCGTGCCTGTGACGTTATCAGATATGAGGTATGCGGAGGCGAAACAATGAAGAAACTAATCAGCACGTTTATCGTTACGTTAGTAGGAATCATCGTACTCAATTTTGTCTGTTCATGGGCGGCAAAGGTTTCATTTATCGATGTGGCGTTCATCACAGGTCTGGCATCAGCCGTCATACTGAAATTTTTTACGTCAAGCGGAGGGTTCTTCTCCAACTCCGCGAGACTTCAGGCACAGGCGCAGACAGGAATAAAAGAACAAGAGGAGAAAAAGTCTTTTTCTCCCGGTATTTCCTTTTATACAGCAGTTGGCTATACGATCTGTTCGGTCATTGCAACGGCAATATATTATAGGGAGTATTTTCTATAGAAGAAAACTTGAAAGCACTGCGACTGCAGTGCTTTTCGTATTTTGAATTCAGAATAAAAATCTTGTGAAATGCCTGCATATCGACTTCATTTTTCATTTAATCGGGTTATTAAAACGTATTCTCGTCCTTGGCGGTCTGGAGCTTCTCTAACATCTTCAACAGACAATCCTGCATCATTCAGTGTTTTGATTATTTCCCGAAGACTTCTAAAGCGCAACGTTGAATCAGAGGTGATTACCGTACCATCTCTTTCGAAAACATAGGTCCATCGAAAAGACACCAAGGAGTCACGAACTTCAGTAACATCTGCCCATACATTTACAATGCCACAGTGAGGGACATTCAACCGCTGGTAGGTTTTCTCTTTATTCCATTCTAACCATGCTTGTGCCTAAGGCTTTCTTGTTTCAAACACCAATCGTCCACTTGGACGCAAAGTGTCTCGGATGGCAAGTAATGTTTCACTCCACTCTTTATCAGTAAGGAAGACTTGAGCTACATTAGCTGTCATCGTGACAAGACCAACCTTCAAGTGACGGAGATCCAGGGCATTTCCGTGAATCCATCTTACACGGTCAGCGCCTTGTTTTGTTTTAGCCACCTTTAATGAAGCTTCAGCAGGGTCCAGCCCAATAACCTTGATGCCTTTCACTGCCAGACGACAGGCAAACGTTCCGGTTCCACAGCCGATATCAAGTACAGTGTGAGCATCAAATTCATTAACCATAGACTCGTAAAGATCTAAATCAGAACGGTCAGAGTCAAAAGGATCATAAATAGATGCGAGTCTTGGATTCTCAAATATTTCATCAGCCATCAAAAAAAACCCTCCTGTCCAAAACCAAATCCTCCTTAAAGTGCCCCGCCTATATCTATTCTTTTGAGATTATGATTAACCTTTAAGAGTAATCAAATTGACCATAGAATACAAAAAAGGCAAGAAATAATTGGATTATTTTCTCGGAGAACATGATATAGTGAAAGGGGGATTTCCCCGTTAGTATTCAGTAAAAGGAGGCTGCCACGTCATGATTATCAAATGGATGAGAGTCAGATAATGATAGGTGCAGACCTGCTGCTCCGTTACGAGTAAAAGTTCTGCGCCTGCTTGCCCGGCGTTGGATAACAAAAGTACGGAGGGATCGTTATGAAGGAAAAGATAATTTCAATTAATGGAATGGATATTTGTACAGAAAACTTTGGGGAACCGGAAGATCCGCCCATTTTACTGATCATGGGAGCCATGTCTTCGCTTGATTGGTGGGATGAAGATTTCTGCTCAGCATTGGCTGCGGAGGGAAGATATGTTATCCGGTACGATCACCGTGATTTGGGCAAATCTGTTGTGTATGAACCGGGGACGTCCAATTACACCATTACCGACCTGGCTGATGATGCCATCCACGTGCTGGACGCGTATGCTTTGGAAAAAGCTCATGTTGTCGGCATGTCCATGGGCGGAATGGTATGTCAGATTCTTGCCGTTCGGAATCCACAGCGCGTCCAATCACTGACGCTCATTGCTTCAAGTGTGTTTGGAACAGAACAGGAAAAGCTTCCGCCAATGGATCAAAAAATTCTTGATCACCATGGAAAGGGTTCTTCCTTAGACTGGTCCGACCGGGATGCGGTTATTTCGTATCTGGCAGGAGGCTGGAGAACACTGGCCGGCTCCAAGCCCTTTGAAAAAGAACGGATGTACCGGTTGGCAGGAAGAGAAATGAACCGGGCACGGCAGCTGCAAAGCAGGTTCAATCATGCGCTGCTGGGTGGTGGAGAAGAATTTTACGACCGAATGGGTGAGATTGCGGTTCCGGCAGTAGTAATCCATGGTACGGAAGATCCTGCTCTTCCTTTTGAGCACGGGAAGGCGCTTGCGAGGGCCATTCCTCATTCTCAATTGATTTCTCTTGAGGGCTCAGGCCATGAACTGCATCGTACAGATTGGGATACAATCATAGCATCCATTGTAAAAACAAGTTCTCTGATAGAAAATAATAGATAAACTGAAATAGAGCAGCTGT
This sequence comes from Fictibacillus enclensis, assembly GCF_001457035.1. GTDB lineage: Bacteria > Bacillota > Bacilli > Bacillales > Fictibacillaceae > Fictibacillus_C > Fictibacillus_C enclensis. Next base: position 411,619 of record NZ_KQ758617.1, read on the forward strand.
CACTTTTGACAGTTGCTTTTCTTTGGTCCGATGTTTAAAGCGAAGCATACAACGGGAAATAAAAAAGAAACGTTACAGAATCGGAGGAACCACATGTCTATCGCATTGAAGCCAACAGAAAGCATCAGATGCCAAAGCGAATATGATTCCCTTGCCCGTGTCATTGTATGTGAACCACAGTACATGTCCATCTCAGAGGTTATCAATGAAACCCAACGGCATTATGCTGCAGAAAATATAAACAGAAGCTTAGCCTCCGCACAGCATAAAGAATTTGTACTCGCGCTTCGCAATCAAGGTGTGGAAGTTGTTGAATTGCCACCAGATCATCAATATCCGGAACAAGTATTTACCCGTGATATTGGATTTACCATAGATTCCACTGTTTTTCTCTCTACGATGGAAAGCTCTATTAGAAAAGGTGAAGTAGAAATATTGAAGAAATGGCTCATTTCCCAAAAGGCAACGATGCAGCCGTTGCCTGATACGAAAATTGAGGGCGGAGACGTAATCGCCGACAGGGACAATGTGTTTGTCGGGGTAAGCGGCCGGACATCAGATATTTCCATCCAGACATTACGCAACCATCTACCGGAAAAAAACATGATGGCCATTCCTTTTGATAAAAAGTATCTGCATCTGGACTGTGTCTTCAATATTCTTTCTCCCCGGAAAGCATTGATTTACCCTCCTGCTTTTCAAGAAAAAGAACTGAACATTCTATCCAAAATGTACGACACCATTGAAGTAAGCAAGGAAGAACAGTTTACCATGGGCACCAATGTTCTTTCCATTGGGAATAAGAAGGTATTCAGTTTGCCCGTTAACAAGAAGGTTAACAGCCAGCTCCGGGAAAGAGGCTATGAAGTCATTGAAGTGGATTTATCGGAAATCATTAAATCCGGAGGCTCTTTCCGCTGCTGCACATTGCCTCTGGTAAGGTATGCCAATTAGCATGCTTGCCGTTTAACTAACTGGGTATAAGGGAACGACTCCTGTGTAACGATAAATAAATTTTTACTTGGGAGTGGTAAGTTGAAAACAGCCAATCGATACCTATTAGAGAAAGAAGATATGACAAAACCTGAAATCGTGCCAAAATGGGTGATTGAAGAGTATAAGAACTTTCATCAAACGGTAACAGACAAGACCTTTCCCTGCTATTTCGGGATGAGTGCCGAAAAAAGGGGTGAGCTTCGTTACGCATATGTCAGCCAGAACGATTGGTCCAACCTGCCGGGCGCTGTCGAAGAATTCATGGAACTGTTCGATGCGCCGAAACTGATCCGTCACGGATTATTTGTATTTGTGGAGCCGGAAACTGAAGAGAAGTCCATTCCTTACTATAGAGAGTATTTCTGGAACCTGCTTCAATATATGCATGAAGAGGATCATGTTCCCTGGCCAGAGGATAAACCCATCGATCCCGATCACTATTTGTGGAACTTCACGTTTGCAGGAGAGCCATTCTTTGTGTTTGGAAACGCACCTGCCTACAAACAAAGAAAAACGCGGGATCTTGGAAACAGCCTTGTGCTGGGATTTCAGCCCAGACGTATCTTTGAAGGGCTGGAAGGAACGTCAAAGGGAGGAATCATGTCCCGGGAAAAGGTAAGGGAACGGGTAGAGAAATGGGACAACCTGCCAACACATCCCAATATCAGCCATTACGGAGATCCTGAACACAAAGAATGGAAGCAATATTTTATCGGCGACGATGTCAAACCCATTGAAGGCAAGTGTCCTTTTCATCATAAATCAAAAGAAAATTAAAGTGTCAGCATACGCAATGGTGCCGGATCATCGAATTTCCAAGATGGCTGGCACCATTTTTCTTATTTCATGGTACAATGGTAGAAGTTTTACCGCGGAATTTGAACGTTGTGTGTAAAATCATTCGATAATGGGGAAATTTCCCGGCGTTTTCGCTAGGATATAACGTATGTGAAGAGCGTTTTTCGTTTATGAGATTTATAGACAGATAAATGTGAAAGGTGAAGTTTCATTCATGAGATTTTTTAGTTTGCGATTTTTACTGCTGTTGGTTTGTGTCGCTGTCTTGGCAGTAATGCTGCTCTATTATTTTACGAATATTACTATTCCGGGGCAGCGATCCGTTTCAGGTATTGTCCAAAATGTTAAAGACATGGCTTCCATTGAAAAAGAAAATAATGTGTTAAAAGCCAAACTGGAGGAACAGGAAACTCTTTCTGTACAGCAATTGGAGTTAAAGCGGGAAAATAAAAACCTTCAGGCTGTTGTAGATAAAACGAAAGAAGTGGAACAATATAATCCTATGCAGGCGAGTGTGATGCACCGGGATGCAGATCCGGCAAACTGGTATGAAACGGTTATTGTTGACAAGGGAAGCAATGATGACGTTCAGGAGAACATGGCCGTAGTGACCCAGGATGGATTGATCGGCAAGATCACACAGGTTAAACCGACATTTTCTGAAGTAAAACTGCTATCCAGCAAAGATAAGAGATACCGTATTTCCGCGACGATTCAAGGCAAAAAAAATGTAAACGGCATACTGAACGGCTTTGACCCGAGCAATAAGTATTTAATGGTCCGTGACATTCTGAATAAGAATCTTAAAAAGGGTGAAAAGGTAGTCACTTCAGGTCTGGGAGAAATATTGCCTCCGAACCTCGATATCGGAACCATTGTTAAAGTGAAGCCCGATCCTTATGGACTGACAAGCATCGCCTATATTAAGCCAACGGCGGACTTTTATGATATCAATCAGGTGATCATTCTCAGAACAGGGAAAAAAGCATAAAATCATTTCCAAATATATTAAAGGTACATACTTACAAATACTTATTAACTAAAAATACAGGTTTAAACTATTTTTTATAGGATATGTTAAGGATAGTAAGAAAAGTAGTGTACTCTTTAATAAGGAGATGAAACGAATGGCTGCAATTAATTTGGCTGTTATCTATTACAGCTCGACAGGAACGAACTACCAACTGGCGAAGTGGGCTGCCGAAAGTGGAAAAGAAACAGGTGCTGAGGTCAAAGTATTGAAGATTCCTGAACTGGCTCCTCCTGAAGCAATTGAATCCAATGCTGCCTGGAAAGCTCATGTCGAGGAAACGAAACATGTTCCGGAAGTATCGTTAAGCGATTTAGAGTGGGCGGATGCGATTATTTTCAGTGTTCCGACCCGTTTTGGTAACGTTCCGTCACAAGTTAAGCAGTTTCTTGATACGACAGGCGGACTTTGGTTCCAGGGTAAACTGGTTAACAAGGTAGTCAGTGCAATGACTTCTGCTCAAAATCCACACGGCGGACAGGAAGCCACTATATTAGCTTTATACACCACAATGTATCATTGGGGTGCGATTGTGGCCACACCGGGATATACAGATCCTGTACTCTATGGAGCCGGAGGAAATCCTTACGGCACAAGTGTTACCGTCGATCAGAGCGGCAATATGGTTGAAGATGTTCAGGGTGCGGTGAAGCACCAGGCGAAACGTACCGTAAACGTAGCTCAGTGGGTCAAGCAGGGCAACCAATAATTGAAAATGAAAAAGGTAAAAGCTGGTCTCCTACTATGGAAACCGGCTTTTACCTTTTTTACGTTCGGGCAGGTGCACCTCCGCTGCCAGCAGAAGGTGCAGGAGGGGCGGTTCCTCCAGATGGAGGGGCTGCAGCAGGAGGAGCAGGTGTCAATGGAACGGACGCCCCTGTTTCAGGAGGTGCGGTGCTCTGACTGGCAGGCTCAAGTGTACCCTGAATGGGCACAAGAAGAGGGCCTACCACTAGAGAGGTGGGGGGAGTATCGAAGGTGGATCCGGCGGAGATGGATTCAGCATCTCCGATCAGTAAAACAGAAGATATGCTCACACCTATGATATTGAACTCATGAACAGCCAGCATTCGGTTGACAATTTTCACATTCACGGACGTCACCTCTCAAAGGAAAATCCCTATTGCCTCTATGTGTATGGAAGGGACAGAAACTTTATGTATACCGCAAAAAGCAGTTCACCTCATCGTGAACTGCTTTTTGTTCTCAGCTGTTTTTTTTGAAGCCGTAGTCTTCCAAGGTTTTTACGGTTGAAGGTTTTTGTAAGTATTGGTAAAACGCTTTTGCTTCTTTTTTGTGTTTGGTGTCTTTAATGATGCCGACGGGATAAACGATTGGACTGTGGGTCTTTGGATCAGCCGAAGCAACAATTTGTACTTTCTTTGAGATCAGGGCATCTGTTTTGTATACAACCCCGGCATCAACATTTCCGGTTTCCACATAGGAAAGAACCTGGCGAACATCTTTGGCATACACAAGCTTGGACTGTAGAGTATTCCAGAGCTTCATGTTTTTAAAGGATTCCTTGGCATAGGATCCGGCTGGCACGGCTTCAGGTGTTCCAATGGAAATCTTTTTTATGGAAGACTTCGAAAGATCGGTGAATGTCGAGATCTTTGCCTCTGAATCCTTCGGAACAACCAGTACAACATCATTACCGACAAGGTTGATGCCTTCGCTCTTTTTAATCATTCCTTCCTTCACCAGCACATCAAACTTATCTTCTGCGGCGGAAAAGAATAAATCTGCAGGAGCACCTTGAGAAATTTGCTGCTGAAGGGTGCCGGAAGCTCCGAAATTGAAACGGAGCTTAACGTTTGAATGCTCTTTTTCATACGTTTTCTGTATGTCAGTCAGGGCATCTTTAAGGCTCGCGGCAGCAGAGATCGTCAGCTCTGTCGTTTTCTTGCTGCTTGCGTTTTTGTCGTTAGACGGATTCTCTCCGCAAGCGGACAAAATTGAAAATAAAAAAAGAAAGAGAACGAGATAAACCGTTTTTTTCAAGTCCATATCCCTCATTTCAAATAAAGTAAGTTTATTATAACTTATTATAATTAGTTATAACTAGTTATAACTAAGATATTAAGGCGAAAGACAATACATTTTCCCTAAAATTAGATACACTAATAACGTGGAGGGATCGTATGGATAAACCAGTATCATATACCATAGAAGAAGTAGCCGACCGGTTAAGAGTTTCAAAGCTTACCATCTATGATCTGATCAAAAAAGGCGAGCTGCCGGCTTATCGGGTCGGCAGGCAAATGCGAATTGATGACCAAGATCTTGAAACCTATAAAAATAGCTCAAAGACCGTGCAGAAGCCACAAAAAAGCCAGAAGCCTCCATTAAATAGAGAACAGCTGGTCATCAGCGGACAGGATATGGTGCTTGATTTTCTTGGCAAGCATTTAGAACCGAAGCTTGGCACGTCTCCTTTAAGGTGGTATACGGGCAGTCTGAACAGCTTAATGGCCATGTACCAGGGACAGTGCGATATTGTGAGCGTCCATTTATTTGATGGTGAAAGCGGGACCTATAACGTGCCTTATGTGAAGCGCATTTTAATCAGCGAACCTTTTGCCTTGATCAACCTGGTATGCAGAACTGCCGGCATTTATGTGAAAAAGGGGAATCCCCTTGGAATTAAAACCTGGAGTGATCTCGCCAAACCGGGTATAACCATCGTTAACCGTGAAAAGGGAGCGGGTGCACGGGTGCTGCTGGATGAACAGCTGAGGCTCGCCGGGCTATCCCGTGAATATATTTCAGGATACAACACCGAGTACACCAGCCATTTTTCAATTGCCTCTGCCGTTGCAGGCGGACAGGCGGATGCCGGGGTAGGAATTGAGAATGTAGCCAAGATGGCTGAAGTGGATTTTATTCCCATGATCCAGGAACAATACGATCTGGTTGTGCTAAAAGACAACCGAAACCTCCTTAAGCTCGTGAGGGACACCATCACTTCACACGAATTTCAAACCCAGGTTAGCCAGTTAAAAGGCTATAACCTGCACCTCTCAGGAGAAATTGTATATGAAACCTAACTAAACCCAGATATCCGTTCAACGGAAATCTGGGTTTTTATTTTGTTTTATGAACTTAAGGAAGAGTTAAGCTTGCTTCTCTAAACTATCCATAACGGTGGTTCAAGCAGGAATGGTTTTTCTGGAAGTGATCCTGCACTTACGCCACAAAGCCTTGAAAAGATGGTCAAAGCAGGAGAGATTAAATATTTCTTAATTTCAGGAGGCAGCAACCGCCGAATGGGAGGCAGAGGGAATTAGGAGGACTTTTTTAATTTGGTTGAGAAACTTCCCGTGAAATCACCCTCAAAAGAGGGGGTTTTTCGCTCTATTTTCTCAACATGGAAATGTCGAATTTTGCTACTAATGGAGTATATTTTGATTTATCATGGGGGGAGAAACGATTATTTAGGAGTGAAAGACATGAGCCCGGTTTTGAATCAAGAATTAATAGAATTAATTGAACATAAGCGTGATGAAATGATTCATTCAGCCAGGGAGACGGGTTTTCAAAGTGTAGAAACGATTACTCGTGGAAATGAGCTAAATGAACTACTAAACTGCTATCAAAAGCTGCTATCCATTCCAACCCATAATAAAATGTAGCCTTCTTTTACATAGTTTTGATTTGCGAAGTGGCTGCCTGGTATAAGTTGTGGTAATATTTCTACTAGGAAAATATTATCTGCTCTGAAAATTTAAGGGGGAAGCCATTGATCGACGGCAAGAAAGTATTCTTTTACAGAATCAAAAAGGGATTAACACAAAAGGCAGCTTGTGAGGGGATTTGCTCGGTTTCTTATTTAAGTAAAATTGAAAACAACAGCATAACCCCAAGTCCGGAAATTCTGGAATTGTTATGTGAGCGTCTGGGTATTGAATATTCTTATGTTAGTGAAGAAGCCATAAATAATCTGAAGAAGGAAATGCATGTCTGGTATAAGGACATAAAATATAGAAATAAAGAAGCGGCTGACCAAAAGTTTAATCATTTTCAATCGCGTATCATGAATATGGATGACACAGGATTGATTCATCTATTCATGGCAATGTCAGCTCGCTATTATATTTTTATTAATGATATGGTGAATGCCAAAAGATTATTGGACAAATTAAATGAAGTAAGAAAAATATCGACGTCCGAAATTCAATACTACACCATTCAGTTTACAGGACATTATGAATATTTACAAAATAATTACAAAACATCATTGGATTATTTTAAACAAGCCTATCTTTTATCGAGAAAACTTGGAATACAAGATGAAGAATTATTTTATTTGATGGGAAATATTAGTACAAGACTCGGATATTTTTCCCAATCGATATATTATATTAAAACAGCGCTTGAAATTTTTAATGCAGATGCTAATTTTGCCCGCAGCATTGATTGTCATATCCTACAAGGTATGAATTATAGCCGTTTAAGGGATTTTGAAACAGCTCATTCGCATTATACTATAGCACTAAATGCATCACACTTTAATCCAGCTTTACAAGGCATGTTGTCAACCGTCCTGCATAATCTTGGTCATTCCTATTTACAGGCTGAGCAATATGAAGAAGCACTTTCGGTTTCAAAAAAAGGTCTCCGAGAGAAGAAAGGGGAAAATATAGGTAATACGATTTGTCTCATTGCTGATATATATTACCATACAAATAGATGTAAGGAAGCTATGTTGTGGGTGCGAAAGGGATACCAAGCAATCAATAATGAAGCAGTAACCCCAACGTATCTTCGGCTAAAGACGCTGGAATTCAAAATAAATGATCAAATTCATGATGAAGCTTATCAGCAGTTTATCGAAGAGGAAGCATTGCCATTTTTGGAAAAGACGCAGGACCGGCTGCATCTGATCGAAATGTATGAAGAGCTGGCTGCTTATTACTCGGCAAAGTTTTCTTATAAAAATGCCAACCACTATTATGCAAAAGTAAATCAGTTGTATAAAGAATACCTATAGAATGAAGGAGAAAAACAAACCTGTTTTTCTCCTTCATTTTTTATGCGGAAATGTTTGGCTGTATGGACCGGCTTTTCTTTCTCCGAAGGTGCCATTCCGCCCATCCGAGGTTAACCGCCATTGAAAAATAGATGGACAGTGGGAACGATAAAGAGATAGGCAGGCCAGCCAGGGTAAGCAGCGGAAGAAAAACACGGAATGTCACAAAAACGAGTGTCACAGCATAACTGCGAAGCATCCATTCCTGATGGCTGGTCACCTTTTTTTCGCGGATTCGCTTCAAGCCGACAAAAGCGGTCATAAACCAGGCCACATCCAGAACAATAAATCCGATCGAAGAGGCAAGACCGCCTGTGGCATACAACGCCAGATAAATGCCAGCCGGGACACTGACGAAAATGGATATCCCATAGATTCTGCCCATGATTCTGTGGACAGAAATCACCTTCCGGCTGGACCTTAAGAATTGAAAGGGACCTGTAAGCAAGGCGATGGATCCAGTGGCGATGTGTACAAAGAAAAAGACCTGCCACGTGTTGTAAGGAAATCCGGGAATCGAAAGTTTCCCCGAAACAATCCCTGCCTGTTTTGGCCCAAAGACCAGATATTGAACAACGATATACGCAATAAAAAGAGCAACGATTACATAACAACCTGCTACAGCATAATTCTTTCTCGTTCGCCCTGTCACAAAAGCCCTCCCTCTTTTTTGTTATAGATTACCATATAATGTATATAAATGGAATATGACAAAAAAGAAAGCATTCAGCTTCGAATGCTTTCCATTGAATCAATCAACGACCAGATAGGCAATCATGGGACCGTTGTGGGAAATATCTGCGTGTGTTTTACAGATCAGCCGGTAGATGCCCTCCTTTTTAAAGCGAAGATGCAGGACCGTTTCCTTGCCTTTTACCACGTTGCCCTTCACATTCGTTCCCTCGATGTAAAAAGGATGTGCTTTGCCGTTTACACCATAAATGCTCAAGGTCACCGGCTGATCACGCGGGATATAAATCGTCCCTGGATCCCAGCGGTAGGCTTCAATCTCTTTTCCGTTATCCAGCGTAGATTTGAATTCCCCTGTGACCATGTTAATGGTCAGCCGCTTTGCATTGGCCGGTGATCCCGTCGTTTCAACAGCATCAGGCTTTACAACATACCACGTGCCAAGTCCGATACAAATACATAAAATAAACAATAAAATCCATTTTCTCGGAACAAACCATATTTTCAAATGTTCCACCTCCATCAGCTTGTCTTTAGACTATATGTGGACAGGATGGATTTCTTGTTAAAAAAATAGAGGGGAAGCGCAAAGGACAACCCTTTTACAAGAAGAATAGTTAAAGGAATACGGAAAAAAGGGATGAGATAAATGGAAAAGGCGATGAAGGAACAGATGAGAGAGCTGGAGGAGAGCCATTTGCGGCCCGATGTTCGAACTTCATTCGAAAAGCTGGATGAACTGCTTGCCGATGACTTCATGGAATTCGGCAGTACCGGTTCTCCCATACGAAAGGAAGATTGTTTGACAGGAGATCTTGATGTGGATGATTTTTCTCTTTTAAATTTTGAAGCTCGGCTGCTGGCGCCTGACATCGTATTAACGACGTATATCATCCGTAACCGGACAAAAGACCGAAACACATTGAGGAGTTCCTTATGGAAGCACATGGAGGGGAGATGGCAGCTTTATTTTCACCAGGGGACTGTAACTCCGTTGGATCCTTCAGATTCAGCTATTCATTTTAAACCATAAAAAAGGATGGACCTCCAGGAGGCCATCCTTTTGTAGTGCAGTTAGATTTTCACATTAATCTTGGCGTTCTTTTTCAGATCTTGAACTTTTTTAACGAGTTTTTCCTGCTGCTTTTGTTGTTCAAGCTGCTGTTTGATTTGAGGTTTTACTTCTTCTAGTTTTGGTGCTTTTTGATCTTTTCCTGTACTTTGCTTAGCATATTTGTTGTAGTAATCCTGAATTTCCTTGTCTGACACTTTGTCAGCAGGAACTTCTTTTTTAATATATTTTTGGGAAGCAATGCCGTCCGCAATTTGTCCCTTAAGATCTGACTCGCTCAGGTTCGCTTGTTTAAGAGCGGCTGCGAATTTCTTTTCATCTTTATATTGCTTTTTGGTTTGAGACAACTGATCGTTCACTTCTTTATCTGATGCTTTGTATCCTTTTTTCTCTGCATCCTGTAGGATAAGGGATTGTCCAATCAGGCTTTCAACCGTCTGGTCTTTAATTTGCTTTGCAGCGTCTTTGGAGGAAGGGTCTTGTCCCATTTGCTGCATTTGCATTTGTGAAGAAGAAAGCGCCATGTTGTAATCCTTGCCGATGATCTTCTCATCATTTACCGTGGCTACTACTTTCTTGTCATCCACTTTTTGTGCATCCATTTTCTTCTGCATTTCTTTCATTTGCTCTTCTTGCTTTTTCTGATTTTCGGCTTGAGATGTTTTTGCCTTGTCTTTACTATCTGAAGCCTTTTTGTCTTTATCATCCGAACCGCAAGCTGTCAATGCGATGGCAAGCATTGCGATCATTAGTATTGAAATAATCTTTTTCATTATTTCACTCCTTTCAAAATTGCCCTTGGGGCGAATTATAACGGATTTGGCGTGAAAATGGAAATGAAACAGGAATTTGTTTTGCAAATGTAAAGAAGAAGACCCACTCTTGGAGCCTTCTTCTTACAGTCAGATCAAGAACATGGCGACAATAGTGGTCACCACGAGACCAATCGCAACAGGGAGCAGGTTTCTTCTGGCAAGTTCGAAAGGATCGACTCCGCAGATGGCCGCTGCGGGAATCAGGGCCCATGGCACCAGCGTGCCTCCGCCAACCCAAATGGCCGCGATTTGACCGAGGGCGGTCAAGGTAGCCGCTCCAGCACCAATAGCATGGGCAAACAGTGCAGCAATGGACCCGGCAAGCGATATACCGGAGAAGCCCGAGCCGTCGAGACCGGTGATGGCCCCAACACCCGTTAAAGTGACTGCACCGATTTCCTTAGTCATTGGAACAACTGATGCGAGTGATACACCTAGGTCGTTCACAATTCCGTGAGAGTGTTTGGGCAGAAGGTTCCCAATGATGGTGTTAAATCCGGCATCACCCAGGTAAAAGAAGGCAGCAATCGGGATAACGGGACCAAAGACTTTAAAACCGAACTGAAAGCCTTCAATAAGATAGCTTGTTGTTTTCTCCAGTCCTTTTCCTTTGTGCCCTGCCATCGAGATGAGAAGCAGAATGACAACAGAGGTTCCTCCGATCAGTGCGGTCGCTTCGCCGCCCTGTAGTTGAAATAAATACATGGCGACAACATCCAGGGCAAATAAAACAGGAACGAGTAACGCGAAAAAGCGTTTTTGGCTGGAGGAAAGCAATGCAGGGTCTCCATTTTGAAGAGTGCTTTCCTTGGAGGAAGCGGCAGCCGTGGCCAATCCTGTGCCGCTTGTGAGCTTGCCGTTTTTTAAATCACGCTTTAAAAAGTAGAAGGCACAAACGGTCGTTACAGCACCCATGACGATAACCAGAGGGATACTGGCATGGATGACCTGGCTGACGGGGAGGCCGGCAGCGTCTGCCGTCAGTTTGGGTGCGCCCTGAATGACAAAGTCGCCGGACAATGCGATCCCGTGTCCGAAGAGGTTCATGGCCATGGCCACACCGAGAGCAGGAAGTCCGGCCCGGATGGCAACCGGAAGCAGAACGGCTCCCATCAAAGCAACGGCGGGAGATGGCCAAAAGAAGAAGGAAATAACCATCATGAGCAGGCCGATCGTCCAATACGCGAGGGCCGGCGAGCGTATGAGCTTTGAAAAAGGCGAAATCATGACATCATTAATCCCTGTAACAGTTAGTGTTTTACTCATGGCCACAATGATTGAGATGACGAGGATCGTGGAGAGCAGCTCGGTTATGGCATAGGCGAAGCTGTTGAAGATGCTGCTTACCGAGGCGCTTAAAGAGCTTGTAGCAGTCAGTGCAATCAAGAAAATCCCCAAAATGCAAATGAGGGTTGTATCTCTCCTTGCGACCATAAAGCCGATGATGAAAAAGATAAAAAGGACATAAATCCAATGAAGTGCTGTTAGCTCAACGCCCATATCTTTTCTCTCCCTTCCGATTCATGTACCGGGCCAATGGACAGCCGCCCGGTGATTACTAACAGAATATGTAGGGAATGAAAAGTGGTGAGATAAAAAGCTTTCCAAAGATATGGGAACCGATTATAATGGGCACCAAAGCGAGGTAGTTATGAAGACGAGTAAAGAAAAACGCTATGAAACTGATCTGTATATGCCTGTTCGGGACTATTTTATGGAAAAAGGATATGAAGTGTACGGTGAAGTCCATCATTGCGATATCGCCATGATGAAAGAAGACGATCTCGTGATTGTCGAACTCAAGCTCACCTTAAACGTGGACCTGCTTGTACAGGCCACAAACCGGCAACGGCTGACCGACTTTGTTTATATAGCGGTTCCAAAGCCCAAATATAAAAGGAATTCAAAAAAGTGGCATGATGTTTTGCACTTAATCAAAAGGCTGGAACTCGGGCTGCTGCATGTTTCCTTTACCAAAAAAGGCGCGACGGTGGAAACCATACTTAATCCCGGGGCCTTTGACCGCAAGAAAAGCCAGCAGCGATATAAAAAGAGACGGACGAAGCTGCTCGAAGAAATCAAAGGCCGGAATGGGGACTACAATGTCGGCGGAAGCAGCAAGACCAAACTGATCACGGCCTACATGGAAACCTGCATTTACATCGCCTGCCTGCTTCTGGAATTCGGTCCGCTGACCCCCAAGGCACTGCGAGGGTGGGGAACGGGAGACAAGACGCTGTCCATTTTAAGCAAAAACTATTATGGATGGTTTGAAAAAATTTCCCGGGGTATCTACTCCATAAGTGAAAAAGGAAAACAGGAATTGGGAATCTATCCCGATCAGGTGTGCTATTATCAAAACAAAATAATAGAGCTGCAGGAAGAAGCCGAAAAAAGCTGATGTTCTCTTTTCGGTTTTTTTGTGCCTTTTGACCTATCTGTTATGCAAACGCTTTCACTTGTTCCTTTATCGTGGTAAAGTTGTGATAGCAATCCAAAATTTTCATGTTAAAGGGAGGACGGGAATATGAAGGGGATCAAGATCAAGCGGTTTATTTCTCTTGTTTCCATTTTTACAGTGCTGATGGGAATCTTTTTTTCATTCCATTCTGTGCAATCGTTTGCAGAAACGAATTCTTCATCAGGGAAAACAAAAGTAACCATTCATTACAAGCCATCAGAGGGAAATACGAAGGACTGGAACTTATGGGTTTTTCCTGAAGGCGGAGAAGGGAAAGCCTATCCGTTTACCGGGGAGGACAAATTTGGAAAGCTGGCTGAAATTGAGCTCGATGGTACATACAAAAAGGTAGGCTTTATTGTACGCACTGACAGCTGGGAGAAAGACGGAGGCGACCGTTTCATCGATATTGCTGGAGGTGAAGGGGAAGTCTGGGTCAAGTCAGGGGATGACAACACGTATACCGAGCCGCCTGATGGCGAGTACCGTGACTTACCTGCCTATGAAAAGTTCAATGTGAAAGTGCACTATTTCCGTTACGACAATCAATACGACGGATGGAATCTGTGGACATGGCCAGAGAATGGTGAAGGAAAAGCGGTTCAGTTTACAAAGGATGATGCCTTCGGCAAAGTAGCTACAATTGAAATGGAAAACCTGAAGGACGTTCATAAGCTTGGATTTATTGTAAGAAAGAGCATACCAGGCAATGATTGGGCCGAAAAAGAATTCAACGACCGTTATGTAACAAAGTTCAAGGAGGACGGTTCTGCCGAGGTATGGATTGCTCAAGGACAGGAGCGCCTTTATTACGATAAAGATTTGGTGGACCGTACACCGAAAATCGTAAAGGCATCCATCGATGGTTTTCGTGAGATTACATTTGAAACGAATTTTCCGTTTGATATAAAAGAGCATGGCATCAGCCTTACCGGCTGTGCATCCATCAAACAAGTTGTTCCCGCTGACAATCAAGGGGGAGACTTTACAAACAAGGTGAAGATCATCACTTCCAAAGATTTGGATCTCACTAAAGTGTACAAGGTTTCCAAAGAAAACTTTGGAGAGGCAGAGGTACAAACAGGCAAAGTTGTCCGCACGCCGGAATTTGACAATAAGTTCTTTTATGGTGGAGATGATTTGGGCAACAGCTATTCCAAAAAAGAAACAAAGTTCCGGCTTTGGGCACCAACCGCCAGTGAGGCAAAGCTTGTTATGTACAAATCATGGCAGGACGAAAAGGGAACCGATCTGCCTTTGAAAAAAAGCAAACGCGGAACGTGGAAATTAACACTAAAAGGCAATCATGAAGGGCTGATCTATACGTATAAGGTGAAAATCGGCAACCAATGGAGCGAGGCGGTTGATCCCTATGCCCGTGCGGTAACCGTAAACGGCCAAAAAGGAGCCGTCATCAATTTGGATAAAACCGATCCAAAGCACTTCCATAAACGGATGAAAGCTTTCACTCCGGAAGATGCAATCATTTATGAACTTCACGTCAGAGACCTTTCCATGCATCCGAAAAGCGGAATCAAGCATAAAGGAAAGTTCCTGGGAGTTGCTGAGGAAAACACAACAGGACCAGAGGGTGTCAAAACAGGATTGAACCATATCAAGGATCTTGGAGTCACGCATGTACAGCTTTTGCCGATCTATGATTATAAAACCGTAGATGAAACCAAGATCGATCAGCCACAGTTTAACTGGGGCTATGATCCACAGAACTATAACGCACCGGAAGGATCTTACTCAACAGATCCCTATAAGCCGGCTGTGCGGATCAAAGAAATGAAGCAAATGGTAAACATCCTGCATCACAACAACCTGAGGGTGATTATGGATGTTGTGTATAACCATATGTTCTCGGCAGACGAATCGAATTTTCAAAAGCTCGTGCCGGGTTATTACTTCCGGTATAACGATGACGGAACACTGGCAAACGGAACCGGAGTCGGAAACGATACGTCTTCAGAGCGCAAGATGATGAGGAAATTCATTGTGGAATCCGTCAGCTACTGGGCCAAGGAATACAATCTGGATGGCTTCCGATTCGACCTGATGGGTATTCATGATGTAGAAACGATGAATCAAGTCAGAAAGGCATTGAATAAGATTGATCCATCGATCATCGTGCTCGGTGAAGGATGGGACCTCAATACTCCGCTTGATCCGTCATTGAAAGCCAATCAAAAGAATGCCGGAAAAATGACTGGCATCGCCCATTTTAACGATGGAATCCGTGACAGCTTAAAGGGGAGCGTATTTGAAGATACCGACAAAGGGTTCGTGAACGGAAAACCCGATACCGAAGAGGCAATCAAGGAAGGGGTTAAAGCAGGGATCGATTATTCGAGCACGATGGCGACCTATAAGGATCCGGAACAGGTGATCACGTATGTCGAAGCTCACGATAACCACACCCTGTGGGACAAGCTTCAATTGACAAATCCGGAAAGCTCGGTGGATACCCGGAAAAAGATGCATAAGCTCGCGTCATCCATCATCCTGACATCACAAGGTATCTCCTTCCTTCATGCCGGACAGGAATTCATGAGAACGAAAGGAGGCGACCATAACAGCTACAAGTCACCTGATGCGGTCAATCAGCTCGACTGGCAGCGCCGTGCCGATTTCAGAAAAGAGGTAGACTATATGAAAGGCTTGATTAAGCTTCGAAAAGGCCATCCTGCCTTCCGGATGAGAACGGCCGCTGACATCCGCAGTCATATCAAGTTTCTGCCCGCACCAAAAAATACAGTTGCCTATGATCTGAAAGGCCATGCGAACAACGACAGGTCAAAGGATCTGGTCGTGGTTTATAACGCCAACACAAGCGTTCAAACGATCTCACTTCCAAAGATCGGACCATGGCGAGTCCTGGCGAATGGCGAAGACGCGGGGAACAAACCTCTTGGAATCGTAATGGGCAAAACCATTCAAGTACCTGCGCTCAGTACCATTGTTCTGGATGGACGATGAAAATAATGGAAGAAACCGCTGGAGGAATCCGGCGGTTTTTTATCATTCTGTAGTAAAAGTTTTACCTGTTCCTAGTCACTTTTCACAATAGATTACAGAATATTGTTACTATATAATCCGAAGTAGAGATGGTTTTAAGAGGGAGGGACAAAAATGAAAGAGCTAAAAACGAATGTGACGATACAAAACGTATGGGAAGCAAGAAAGAGGATGAGTTCAATAATCAGCAAAACACCGGCTGTTGAATCTTTTATTCTATCAGAAAAGGTGGGCCGCCCGGTCTATTTAAAACTGGAGACCGTGCATGATACAGGGGCTTTTAAGGTACGGGGTGCGGCCAATAAAATCCTCAGCTTGACTGAGGAGGAAAGAAAACGGGGTGTAGCAACGTATTCCACCGGAAATCATGGAATGGCAGTGGCCTATGTCGCTAAAAAGCTGGGAATTAAAGCGACCGTTTGCATCTCGAACCGGGTACCAAAGGCAAAAGTAGATTCATTGAAAAGGCTTGGAGCTTTCATTGAATTTTGCGGAGAGAGCCAGGATGAAGCGGGCGAACGATGTCTGGTGCTGGAAAGGAAGCATGGGTTAACCGTTATTGAGCCCTTTGATGATCCAGAGGTCATTGCCGGTCAGGGCACCATCGGCCTCGAGCTGCTGGAGGATATCCCTGCTTTGAAGGACGTTGTTGTCCCTCTTTCAGGCGGAGGACTGCTGTCAGGAATCGGTATGGCGCTGAAGACGAATGACCCTTCAATCGGGATCACTGGCGTTTCCATGGTAGAATCAGCCGTGATGTATGAAAGTTTACGAGCGGGCAAACCAATTAAGATGCCGGAAAAGGATACGCTTGCCGACAGCCTGCTCGGCGGCATTGGAATGGATAACCGTTACACCTTCGATATGGTCCAGAAATATATGGACCGGGCGGTATTGATACCTGAAGATGAAATCGCACAGAGTATGGCATTCATGATCGACCATCACCGAATGATCCTCGAGGGGGCAGCGGCGACCGGAATTGCTGCGTTGCTGGGAAATCATATTGAGTACAAGGATGGAGCTATTGCCGTTATTATCACTGGACATAATGTGGATCTGACTGTTGTTCAGCGTATATTGAATACGTATAATCCTGCATAATGCTCCCCGCCTGCTGCAAGTTTTGGTATAGTTAACTATATGAATATTTAGAAAATAATCTTGCGGCCAGAGGGGGAGAGCGGTTGAAGTTAGCTGTGAATGATCTGTTAAGCTTGGAAATTATGGAAAATGCCAGGGTGCGTACCGGGAGCTCCCATCTTAGAGAACGGTATGTCCAGTGGATTTCTGCCATTGAAATGCCGGTGGAAAATTTTGTGCGTAAGAACGAAGTTGTCCTTAGTACGGCCATCGGCTGCGGGCATGATGTTCAATTATTTAAAAAGTTTGTGGAGGATATCATCCATTCCGAAGCCTCGGCACTGATTATTGCACTGGGGCGTTATATCTTTGACGTTCCAAAAGAAGTGGTGGAGCTGGCTGAAAAGCATCAATTTATCATTATGGAAATCCCGTGGGAAGTCCGGTTTTCCACCATTATAGAAGAAGTGCTGAGGGAGCTAAACGACATTCAGCATAAAGAACGGGAGAAATCGGAAAAAGCCCAGCAGGAACTCCTCCAGCTGATTCTCAAGGAAACGAGCCTCAGGGAGATTTCCGATTATATTCAAAATCAGATCGGCTGCCCGATCGTCATTACCGACCGTGCAGGAATCATCCAGGACCGTACGGACGCGGGGGATCCGGATGACAAATGGAAGTACTATAACCTGAAGGATGGAATCTCCATAAAAAAAACATCATCCCTTTTGCCACAGGATCCCATGTATCAAAAGTTTCAAATGATTGAGCTCGGCGGTAAGACCATTTTGCGGCTGCCGATCCTGAATGCTTCAGGAGATGTCCAGGGATATTTATTTGTACTGTTCCCAAATGATTGCGAGCTGGAAGAATTTTTAACACAATACCGGGTGAATGTGCTTGAGCATTCGGCTACCACGATCGCGCTTTGGCTGTCGCGCCAAAATGCCATAGAAGAAACCGAAATGCGCCTTCGCAGCGATTTTATACAGGAATTAGCCAAAGGTGAATTTACTTCTGATGAACAAGCGGAGTCCAGAGCCAAACTGCTTGGATTTAATCTTAAGGTTCCTTATGTCTGTATTGCGGGCTATCCCGAGAACCTGGAGCTCTTGTTTAAAAAAAGAAAGCAGTATGACCTTTCGTACGAGCATTGGCTTGACAGCATGATCCGCTACATTGAGGAAGGGAAGAAATTTACTATGCTGCCGGGTCGCTTGAGAAAGAAGTAATGATGACCTATCAGGGAGATAAATTAACCCTTTTTGTGCAGGCAAAAAACAATGAAAACCCTGCTCATCATTTTTTGGACCTGGTGGAAAGGCGGCTGCGGAATTTGCTGCCTGATGTGGTCATTTCTTGGGGAATTGGAGGGGCGCAAGAAACAATCGCAGGATTCAAAACAGGCTTTGACCATGCACAAACGGCCCTGCAAATCGGCAGAAAGAAAAAAGGGGCCGGGCACCGGGTATTATATGAGAATACAAAGGTGGACCGGGTGCTGTTGACCCTGGCCCAAAACAAGGAAATGAAAGAAATCATCGTCTCTGCTATCGAACCGCTCATCCAATATGATCAGCAGCGCAACATGGATTTGATCGGCACCTTCAGCACCTACAATGAGTGCCACGGAAACGTCAGCCAAACCGCCCGCCTGCTTAACCTTCACAGACAGTCTCTATTGTACAGACTGCGCAAAGTTGAAACATTAACAGGCCTTTCTCTCATCGATACCGATGATTTATTTCTGCTCGACCTCAGCATTAAAACGTGGAAACTGGGCATAACTGAAACCCCGGTTCATTCATAATGAAAAAAAGACCCTGAAAAGGTCTTTTTTTCTTAGTCGTCCTCCTTCTTGTAAAAAACATCAAACTGTTCCCAAACATCTTCCAGTTTATTGAAGCGGCCCTACAAATGAATCGAAAAACGTAGGAAGATGACTGGAGGCCAGCAGGACAACATCAGCATGGGGAACAAGGGGCGAGAACGAAATCAATCGTACGCTGGAAGCTTATGATTATGCACTATCCAAAATGAGTTAAATAAATGAGCGGGGACTGTCTATCCTGTCGACGGTCTCTTTTTATGTAATATGATAATTTGGCTAAAATTTTTACAAAAACTTCATACATTTTTGCAGATGAGAGAAAACCATCTTTTCTTCTATACTAGAGTCATAGATTAATTATTCTTAAAATTCAAATAATAACTGCGTTAGAGAGGGTGGGTCCAATGTCATTGGGAACAACTGAATATCAGAAGAGAATTGTGAAAACGAAACAAAGGATGGTGGAAAAAGGAATCGAGGTCCTGCTGATCACGGATCCCGCAAATATGAATTACTTGTCCGGCTATGATGGATGGTCCTTTTATGTTCATCAAATGCTGATCGTCATTGATGATGAAGACCAGCCAATCTGGATCGGCCGGAACCAGGATACAAATGGAGCCAAAGCCACATCCTGGCTTTATCATGAGAACCTGATTCCTTATCCGGATGATTACGTTCAATCCGATACGAAGCATCCGATGGATTTTGTTGCTGATATTTTAAAGCAGATTGGACAGGACAAACGCGCGGTCGGCGTAGAGATGGACAACTACTATTTTACTGCCAAATGCTATGAACAGCTGAGAAAGGGACTTCCGAACGCTGAATTCAAGGATGCAACGCTGCTCGTCAATTGGATCCGCCTGATTAAATCCGATACCGAAATTCAATATATGAAGCGGGCTGCAACGATCGTGGAAAAAGCCATGATGGACGGAATCGGGATGATCAACGAAGGCGTAAGGGAATGTGATGTCGCGGCCAAGATTTTTCATACCCAGATCACAGGAACCAAGGAATTCGGCGGCGATTACCCAGCTATCGTACCCCTGTTGCCATCAGGGGAAAAAACATCCACTCCCCACCTGACCTGGACAGATGACAGATATAAGAAAGGCGACTCCGTCATCCTGGAGCTGGCAGGCTGCTACAAACGGTATCATTCACCTCTTGCCAGAACGGTCAATATCGGACAGCCGTCTGAACGCTTACAAAGTCTTTCCGGGATTGTGGTCGAGGGATTGAATGCGTGCCTGGATATGATCAAGCCTGGCATTGCCTGTGAAGAAATCGAAGAAACGTGGAGAAAGACCATTCATAAAAGCGGGATCGTGAAGGAATCACGCCTCGGTTATGCGATGGGGCTGAACTATCCGCCTGACTGGGGCGAGCATACAGCGAGTATCCGGAAAGGGGACAAAACGATCCTCCAGCCAAATATGACGTTCCATCTCATTCCGGGCATCTGGCTTGACCAGTATGGGTTTGAAGCGAGCGAAGCCCTTCGGGTAACGGCAACTGGCTGCGAAACGTTCGCATCCTTGCCAAGACAGCTCGTGATTAAAGAAGGTGCCCTTGAAACCAACTTCAATTAAAAGGGGAGCTGCAGATGTACATTTTTACAGAACAAGAGTTAAGGCAGCATATATCACTTAACCATGAAGCGCTATCGGTGGTGGAAGACGGATTTTCAAGCCTCGCCGAAAAGAAAGCGGTCATGCCTCCCATCATGCGGGTGGATGTTCATGACCACAATGGTGAAGTGGATGTGAAAACGGCCTATATCAAAGGCAAAGACAAGTTTGCGATCAAAGTGTCTTCCGGCTTTTTTAACAACTATCAGCTGGGTCTGCCGAGCGGAAGCGGTCTGATGATGCTCGTTAGTGCAACTACGGGAGTTCCGGAGGCGCTGTTGCTCGATAATGGATATCTCACAGACGTTCGGACGGCTGCCGCCGGGGCCATCGCATCGAAATACATGGCAAAGGAGGACATCCATACCGTCAGTGTGATTGGCTGTGGCAGCCAGGCCCGGTATCAGGTAAAAGCGCTTCAGTTGGTTCGGAATTTTAAACGGGTGATCGTCTACGGAAGATCACCGGATCGAGTAGCAGCGTATGTGAAGGAAATGACCGAAGAGCTTGGAGTGGAAGTTCAGGCGGCTGAAAGTGCAAAAGAAGCCGTCATCCAGAGCGATCTTGTCATTACAACCACACCGGCAAGCGAACCGGTAATCAAAGCAGAGTGGCTTCATCCCGGACTCCATATCACGGCGATGGGTTCGGACGCAGAGCACAAACAGGAGATTGAAGCAGATGTTTTGGCGAAAGCGGATGTTCTGGTCTGTGATACGGTCGCTCAATGTGAGCGGCTGGGCGAGCTTCATCATGCGCTCTCTCAGGGCGTGATTTCAGAAACAAGGTCGATCACTGAAATCGGTGAGCTTACCTCACGAAAGGTTGCAGGACGCCAAAATGATGAGCAGATTACGGTGTGTGATCTGACAGGCACGGGTGTTCAGGATACGGCGATTGCTCTGTTCGCTTTTCAGGAAATGGTGAACCGGGGACTGGGCCTGAAAATTGAAAATAAAAAACCAGCTCTAAAAAACTAAAGGAGGAGTCATCGTATGACACAGAATGCAAAAGCAGGAACACAATCCGTTTGGGCAGGGGAAAAAGACTATTTGGTGCACGGGGCAACTCAAGTGCCTGTAGTGTTAAGCGTAGCCTATGGCTATGACGATATGGATGAATGGTATGACGTGGCCATCGGCAAGAAAAAGGGACATATTTACGGAAGGAACACGAACCCCACCGTTCAGGCGTTTGAAGATAAGGTAAAGATTCTTGAGGGAGCGGAAGCCGCAACAAGTTTTTCAACCGGAATGGCTGCGATCAGCAACACGCTGTCCACGTTCCTTGTACCAGGGGACCGAATTGTGTCCATCAAGGATACATACGGCGGAACGAATAAAATTTTTACTGAATTCCTCCCCCGCCAGCAGGTAGAAGTGGTTCTGTGTGAAACGGGCAACCACGAGCAAATTGAAGAAGAAGTAGCCAAAGGATGCTCCATTCTTTATCTCGAGACTCCAACCAATCCGACCGTGAAGATTACTGACATCGAACGAATGGCGAAGGCCGGCCGTGAAGCTGGAGCACTCGTGGTGGTGGATAACACGTTTGGAACGCCAATTAATCAAAACCCACTTGCTCTTGGTGCAGATTTGGTCATTCACAGTGCGACCAAGTTCCTTGGCGGACATGCAGATGCACTTGGAGGTGTTGTATGCGGTTCAGATGAACTGGTGGAAAAAATCTATCATTTCCGTGAGATTAACGGAGCGACCATGGATCCGATGGCAGCCTATCTTATCCTGCGAGGAATGAAGACTCTCAAGCTTCGTGTCCGCCAGCAAAGTGAAAACGCAATGGCACTGGCCAAGTTCCTTGAAACACAAGAACTTGTCGAGGGCGTTTATTATCCTGGGCTTGAAACCCATCAAAACCATGAAATAGCGAAGAAGCAGATGAGAGGGTTTGGCGGAATGCTCAGCTTTGCCGTAAAAGGCGGAGTGGAAACGGTACGGGACCTTCTTCCAAAATTGCAATATGCCAACCGGGCGGCAAACCTTGGTGCTGTGGAAACAACAGTCGGGCCGGCACGGACCACAAGCCATGTGGAGTGTACACCGGAAGAGCGGGCAGCCATGGGCATCCCGGAAGGATTAATCCGGATCTCCTGTGGCATTGAAGATATTGAGGACATTATTGCCGATTTCGAACAAGCCTTTCAGCATGTGGAAAGCGGGTTGAAAGTTTAAGAAAATTTTCCGGGTTTGAGGAGATGAGTGATCTATGAAACATCCGGAAAGTATAGGAAGCATGAAAGAAAAGCTTATGACCTGGCGGCGGCAGATTCATCAAAGGCCGGAACTCAGTTTTCAGGAGTTTGAAACGTCAAGCTATATTGCTAATGCTTTGAGACAGATGCCGGGAATGAAGACCAAGACGGGAATAGGCTGGGCTACCGGGGTAGTGGGCACACTCTCTTCCGGTGAAGGGCCCGTGATCGCGATCAGGGCAGATATCGATGCCCTGCCGATTACGGAGGAAAACAAAGTGAGTTACTCTTCCGGAAACGAAGGGGTGATGCACGCCTGTGGCCATGATGCGCATACCTCGATTGTCCTCGGCGTGGCCTCATTGCTCTCGGAACAGTTCGAGCGCGGTGATATACAGGGAACCGTGAAATTTATTTTTCAGCCGGCAGAAGAAAGTATCGATGAAAACGGGCTATCCGGCTCTCCGTATATGATCAGAGCCGGAGCGTATGATGGGGTGGATGCAGCTATTGCCCTTCACATGTGTCCGTGGCTACCCGTCGGTTCCATGCAAGTGAACGACGGGTACAGCATGGCCAATGTCGACGTGTTTCAAGGCAAAATTAAGGGGACCGGCGGACATGGGGCCTACCCGGAGCAGGGCACAGACCCGATATGGATGCTGGGCCCGGTGCTGCAGGCTCTTCATGGCATTGTTGCAAGGAAGCTATCGGCATTGGATTCGGCTGTTGTCAGTATTGGAGAGGTACACGCGGGTTCAGCAAGCAACATCATTCCTACCGAAGTCTCCATAACTGGCACCTTGCGCAGCTATTCCCCGGAAGTGCGGGATAAGCTGGCGGTGGAACTGCAGCGGGCGTTTTCCATTGTTGAACCGCTCGGCGGAGAGTATTCCTTTCGAATCGACCGCGGCGAGCCGGCATTGAAAAACGATCCGGCGGTGAACCAGTGGTTTATTGAGGCGGCTCAACAGTGGTATCCAAAAATCAATATTACAAGAGGGCCTTTCGGAATGGGCGGGGAGGATTTTGGATACGTAACGGAACGGGTACCGGGTGCGTTGTTTTTTCTGGGATGTGCTGAACCTGGCGGTGAGCAAAGGGATTTACATACCCCGATATTTGACATTGATGAGGAGTGCCTGCCGATGGGTACGGCAATCCTGGCACAAACAGCGATCAATTATTTAAAGGGCGAGGCAGTTTTGCCAAACCGTAAAAAGGTGGAGGTCGACATTCATGGCACATAAACTCGCATTTATCGGGTTTGGGACGGTCGGTCAGGGGCTGGCTGAAATTTTAAAAAATAAGAAAGAGCAGTTAAAGATGAATGAACAATTTGAAGCTGAAATTGTCGCCATATCAGATTTTAAAAAAGGTTCCATCTATCACCCAAGAGGCCTTGATATAGAAACCGCGCTTGAAGTGCTCAAGGAAACCGGAAATCTTGAGAACTATCCTTCTTCACCGGGTCTTGTAACGGGATGGGACAGCCTGACGACCATCCGGGAATCCAATGCGGATACCATTGTGGAGGTTTCCTATACCGATGTCCAAACCGGGCAGCCTGCGATTGACCATTGCCGCACTGCCTTTCTGGCCAAAAAGAATGTGGTGATGACAAACAAGGGTCCGGTCGCACTGGCCTATCAGGAGTTATCACAGCTGGCTGAAAAGCAAGGTGTTCATTGGGGTTTTGAAGGCACGGTGATGAGCGGGACACCATCCTTGCGCATGCCAATTGCTGCCCTTGCCGGAAATGAAATCTATGAAATCCGCGGCATTTTGAACGGGACGACCAACTATATCCTGACAAAAATGGAGGATGAAGGCGTTACGTATGAGGAAGCACTGAAGGAAGCTCAGGCGCTTGGATATGCGGAAGCCGATCCGACCAGCGATGTGGAAGGATTTGACGCGCGGTACAAGATTGCCATTCTTGCAAACTATGTCATGAAAGAGCCGCTTTCTGTAGAAGAAATCTCCTGCAGAGGAATCACGAATATTACCCGGCATGATATTGAAACGGCGAAGGCCCAGGGCAAGCGGTGGAAGCTTCTTGCGAAGGTACGAAAGGAAAACGGAAGAGTCATCGCTTCCATTGCTCCTGAAAAGGTGGAGATAACGGATCCGCTCGCATCCATTAAGGGAGCGGTAAATGCCATTGCTTATGAATGTGACCTGTTAGGTACGGTAACCCTGAGCGGAGCCGGCGCAGGCAAAGTGGAAACGGGGTTCTCTCTGCTCATTGATTTGATCAACATAGACCGTGAACGGAAACTGGTAAACATCTAAACGAGAAAGGCGGGAAAATATGACCATTCAGCTTGCTGGCCAAAAGATGTTTGTAGGAGGCTCCTGGGTAAATCGCGAAAACGTCATTGAGGTAAGGGACCCGCAGGATAACACAGTGATTGATACCGTTCCCGCGGCTTCTAAGGAAGATATGCTGTCCTGTATCGAACTGGCAAAAGAAGGAGCAAAGATCGCGGCCGCCATGCCGGTATACGAACGGATGGCAGTCATTCACAGAGCGGCTGATTATATCGAAGCGAACAAGGAAAAATACGCTTCAATCATCGCTCAAGAAGGCTCGAAAACCATCCGGGAAGCGGCAAAGGAGACGGCAAGATGCATTCAGACTCTCCGGATCAGTGCCGAAGAGGCAAGACGTATCCATGGTGAGACGATTCCGTTTGACCAGATGGAAGGCAGCCAAAACCGTGTGGGCTACTATCAGCGGTTTCCCATTGGCATCATCGGAGCGATCACTCCGTTTAATGATCCTTTGAACCTGGTGGCCCATAAAGTGGGACCTGCCATCGCTTCCGGAAATGCCATCATTGTAAAACCTGCTACCGTTACGCCTCTCAGTGCGTTGCTGCTTGCCGAAGCTTTTTCACAAAGCGGCCTTCCGCCCAAAGTGCTGTCCGTGATTACTGGGCATGGAAGCGAAATTGGCGATGTATTGGTCACACACCCGGCGGTCCGCATGATTTCATTTACAGGCGGTGTAGAAGCGGGGGAAGAGATCGTCAAGAAAGCGGGATTAAAAAAGATCAGCATGGAGCTTGGCTCCAATTCCCCTGTTATTGTCCTTGAGGACGCAGATCTTGGAGAGGCAGTGGAATCAACAGTTTCGGGAGCGTTTTGGGCCGCAGGACAAAATTGCTTGAGCGTCCAGCGAATTTACGTCCAGAGGAGTGTGATGGAAAAATTTGAGGAAGAATTCGTCCAACAGACCAACCAGTACCGTGTGGGTGACAAGCTGTCAGAGCTGACAGATATGGGGCCTCTTATTACAGAAAAAGAGGCCATTCGTGTAGAGAATCTCGTAAATGAAGCCATTAAAAAAGGTGCTGAGCTGCTGACTGGCGGAGAAAGAAAGGGTGCCTTCTATTCACCAACGGTATTAAAAAACGTTCCTGAGCATTGCTCCATTGCCAGGGAAGAAATTTTTGGTCCGGTCGTTCTTCTTTTTGAAGTGGAGAACCTGGATGAGGCAATTGAAAAAGCGAATGCAGTCAGCTATGGCCTGCAGGGAGGCATCTTTACCAAGAATATGGATCAAGCCCAAAAAGCCATCGCCAACATGGAAGTCGGAGGCATCATGATCAATGACAGCAGTGATTACCGGATTGACGCTATGCCATTTGGCGGGGTGAAAAAATCGGGTCTTGGAAGGGAAGGCATCAAGTTCGCGATCCAAGAGATGACAGAGCCAAAAGTTGTTTGCTACAAATTATCAAATTGAAAAGTGAAAGAGGGTTTTGGAAAGAGGCAAAATTACGGTAATAAGAGGAGGTACAGTGTGGAAAGAGGACAAATCAATAAGCTGACCAAGGAAGATATCACGGTTGTAGATACGAAAATAGCGAAGAAATCCATATTTGGAACGTCTCTCGGCAATGCCATGGAATGGTTTGATTTTGGGATTTATTCCTATCTGGCAGTAACGATTGGCAAAGTGTTTTTCCCTGAAATCGATCCTTCTGCCCAGTTGATCTATGCTTTTGCAACGTTCGCTGTCGCATTTATTGCCCGGCCGATCGGCGGTCTGGTCTTTGGAATGCTGGGTGACCGTTTAGGCCGAAAGAAAGTCCTTGCTATCACACTGATCATGATGGCCGTTGCCACCTTGAGCATCGGCCTGATCCCCGGTTATGCCACTATTGGTGCAGCCGCTCCGGTTTTACTGCTGGCTGCCCGCCTGGTTCAGGGGTTTTCCACAGGCGGCGAGTATGCTGGTGCCATGACGTTTATTGCTGAATCCACCCCTGATAAAAAGCGGAGCTTTATGTCCAGCTTCCTTGAAGTAGGCACTCTTGTCGGCTTTATTGCAGGCTCGGGCCTTGTAACATTGCTTACTTTTCTGCTGGGATCTGAAACCATGCTGGCATGGGGCTGGAGAATTCCATTTTTCATTGCAGCTCCATTAGGCATGATTGGCTTGTATTTCCGTTCACATCTGGAGGAAACGCCTGCATTTAAAGAAATGAAGGAAACCACCAAGGAAAGAAAGGATCAAGCCTCCCTGAAGAAGATTTTTACAGAACACTGGCGGTCTCTGCTCATCTGCATTGGTGTGGTTTTCTTTTATAACACCATTAACTATATGATTCTTACGTATATGCCATCCTACTTATCAGAACAGATTGGTTTTGGAGAAATGAAAGGCCTTGTGCTCATCCTGTTTGTCATGATCGCGATGATTCCCTGTGTTTTGCTCATGGGACGCTGGGCTGACCGTATTGGCAGGAACCGGCTGATCATAACGGGATTAGTCGGCACAATCGTTCTCAGCATTCCGGCATTTTACCTGATGGATACCGGTTCAAGCGTGGCAGCATTTATTGGTCTATTGGTGTTAAGCTGTTTATTCACAGCCTTCCAGGGGACACTGCCGGCCGCACTGCCATCCTTGTTTTTTACAGAGGTACGGTACGGTTCATTGGCACTTACCTATAATGTATCCACCTCCATTTTTGGTGGTACAACACCTCTTGTGGTCGCATGGCTTGTGAAAGCAACCGGCATAAATATGCTCCCTGCTTACTTTTTGATCGGTGTATGTGTAATTGGTCTCTTTGTTGTCACTCTGTTCGTAAAAGAAACAGGTGGCCGTTCATTGAGAGGCTCCAAGCCTACAGTGGAGCACGAGAGTGAAGCAGCAGAACTCGATTCCCAATCCGCTTTCTGGTGGAAGGAAGAAGTCGCGAAAAGACAAGAACGAGCAGGAATTACCCCTGGATTATTGGGATCTCAGCAGAAAAATGTAAGCAAAATTCAATAATGAAAAAGGCTGCCAGAACATCAGGCAGCCTTTCTGTTTTATATGGTGGGTCACTAGGCTTACTGGATGATTGGAGCGTCAAGCTTGCTTAAGATTAATAAAATTTAGTTTGGGGAATTGGTTTAGTAAAGTAACTAAATTTTTAAGAAATTGAAGGAGGCACGCTGTGGGTAAAGGAGTTAAAAGGAAATTACAAAAAGGGGATATAACAGTAGTAGATAAGAAAATTGCGAAGCAGTCGATTTTGGGAACTTCCCTTGGCAACGCGATGGAATGGTTTGATTTTGGTATTTATTCTTATTTAGCAGTGACCATCGGCAAAGTGTTTTTCCCGGAAGTTGAACCTTCCGCCCAGGTCATTTATGCATTTGCGACCTTCGCGGTCGCATTTATTGCCAGGCCGATCGGCGGAATTGTATTTGGAATGCTGGGTGACCGGCTCGGCAGAAAAAAGGTGCTGGCCATTACATTGATCATGATGGCTATTGCCACATTAGCTATCGGGCTGATTCCTGGTTATTCGTCCATTGGTATAGCGGCACCCATTCTCTTACTGGTTGCCCGGCTCGTTCAAGGATTTTCCACAGGAGGAGAATATGCGGGCGCTATGACGTTCATTGCAGAATCGACCCCTGATAAAAAGCGAAGTGTGATGTCAAGTGTGCTCGAAGTCGGAACACTGGTTGGTTATATTGCGGGCTCAGGCCTGGTTACACTGCTAACGTTCATTCTTGGGTCAGACACCATGCTTGAATGGGGATGGAGGGTACCGTTCTTTGTTGCTGCGCCACTGGGGCTGATCGGCCTCTATTTCCGTTCCCATCTTGAAGAAACGCCAGCATTTAAAGCCATGGAGGAAGAAAAAGAGGAAAGTAAAAGCAAGTCTTCCCTCAAAGAAATATTCGTTAATCACTGGAAATCTCTATTGATCTGTGTGGGGGTTGTATTGTTTTATAATACAATCGTTTATATGGTATTAACCTATATGCCGTCTTATCTTTCGGAACAGCTCGGGTATGGGGAGACCAAAGGATTGCTGCTTATTCTTATCGTGATGGTCATCATGATTCCGTTTGTTATTGGAATGGGTTATTTGGGTGACCGGATAGGGCGGAATAAGATCCTGATTTCAGCTCTGATTTTAACGATCATTTTAAGCATCCCGGCATTTATGCTGGCAGGAAACAGCAATGGGATCAACGCCTTTTGGGGAGTACTGATCCTGGGCTGCCTGCTGACCGCCTTTCAAGGAACACTTCCCGCGACCCTGCCATCTTTATTTTTCACAAATGTACGGTATGGCTCGCTTGCATTAACCTACAATGTGTCCACTTCCATATTTGGAGGAACCACACCGCTGATTGTCGCCTGGCTTGTTAAAGAAACAAATAATAACATGGTACCGGCCTATTATTTAATGGCAGTCTGTATCATCGGAATTATTGTCGTTGCCTTTTTCGTCAAGGAGACAGCTGGCCGCTCACTCCGCGGTTCACTGCCGGTAGTGGAGGAACCGGCGGAAGTAGAAGAAGTGTTGAAAAATCCGGAAGAAGCCCTGTGGTGGGAGGAAGAAGTAACGGATAATACTCCAAGACATGTGAAAAGTATTAATCAATAATCAGTAAAGGCTGCCGAGACTGTTGAGGCAGTCTTTTTTATGTGATAGTTTTGAACCTTCACTTAAAAACAGAAAAGGATTTAAGCCGGACGAGCAGAATAAATGGCGTAGAACAACTTAAAGAGAAAGGGAACGAAATCCATGAAGCTGGAAACAAAGCGATTAACGATCATGCCGTGTACACGTCCGTATGTGGCCTCATTGTCAGAGAATGAATATCCCCTGGGCGGGCATATCATCACACACTTGAAGAAGCTGGATCAGGATCCCGAGGAATACGGCTGGGGCGTGTGGCTGGTAACGGAAAAAGAAACCGGCCGAATTGTGGGAGATATCGGATTCAAAGGAAAGCCGGATGCAGAAAAAAAGGTGGAAGTCGGGTACGGGTTTGATCCATCTGCCCGCCATCAGGGATATGCCACGGAAGCGGTTGAAAGACTGATCCAATGGGCATTCACCTCCGACTGTATCGAAAGGATTATTGCTGAATGCCTCAGTGACAATGGTCCATCGATACGCGTATTGGAAAAGCTGGAGATGAAACGTACCGGACAAGAGGGAGATATGGTGTATTGGGAGCTGAAGAAGGAGGAAAACAATGAGTAAATTTGAACTGTTAGTGCGTGAGATGAGGCACGCGTATGATCAAAGAGATTGGTATGCCCCGTTAAAGCCCGCGCTCGAAGGTTTGTCAGCCCAACAGGCAAGCTGGCGGCCAGAAGGATACGGTGTGAACACGATCTGGGAGACAGCCAATCATTTGCTGTATTACAAGCGACAGCTCCTGCATTATTTAAAAGGTGTGGAGATGTCAAATTGCTCACAAACCAACAACGAAACGTTTAAAGTAGACTCTCCTCATGATGAGGAGGCCTGGCGGCAGACTGTTTTACAGATAGAAGAAGTTCAGCAGGAATTGCTCAATATCGTAGGAACCAAAAATGACGAAGATTTTGATACCCTTCTTGCTGATGGTGATCCAATGGGGAATTATATTTCGAGCCTTGTAAGGCATGATTCGTTTCATACCGGACAGATCATTCAGCTGCGAAAACTCCAGGGTTCATGGCCTTCCAAACGATAAATAGCCTGAAGAAGTCTTTCTTACAGAAAGGCTTATTTTTTTACAATTTATAGGGAAATTTGTGGTAAAATGAGGAATGGAACAGGAGGATGAAAAAACATGGAATTTCTCTTGAATTTGTTTGGACAGGGAAGTTTAATGATGGTTGGATTTGGAAGTTGGTGTGAACTATAAATGGCTCATAATATTGCTTCTTGTTTTGGCCGTTCCTTCCCTTTACTTAGCTGTTGTCCATTTCAGGTATCAGTCAAAAAGTGAGGCGCTGAAATCGGCGATTAATAAGGAAGCAGAAGAACTCAATACAAGAAACTATCAATCTGTACCTGGTGAAAACAGTCCTTATTCGCTTGCCATCACAGATACTCCTCACCAAATTTATGTTTTTAAAATAACAAAACATTTCAGCAGATATCATGCTGACCTGGCTCAAGTGAATAACCTGTATGAAAGCACCACTAAAAATTCGATGGTTTACGATAAAAATAGGCTGGCATTTGGTTTTGACAGTGAGAAGGCGAGGGATAAGGATATTTGGATAGAAGGCGAGAAAATGAAAACGGTCCCGCTGAGTTCTTTTTTTCAGAAAAGCCGTTATGCCTGGAACTATCGCAATCTATCATTTTATTATCCTGTACACCCGCTGCGGACCACTGCGGACCAGCCGGAATATCATTAAAGCACAAACGGAACATGACCTCATCCGTTCTTGTTCTTTTTTTAAACGCATATTATGTAAGCAGTTGGATAAATCTAGTGCTTCTTACCTGTTTGTAATAAAGTTGTAACATTTCCGGGTGATATTCGTATGATTTTCTATGAAAATAGTATAAAATTGGTGTTCAGGATAATATTAACTATTTCAGCATAGGGAATAACATGGAACAATTTAAGGAGAGTTATGATGGAAAAGAATAATTCAGCTTCAAGAATGGAAAGAAGAAAACAGAACAAAAAGCCACCCAAGCGTTTTCGAAAATTCCTAACATACACTGCAGTAACTTTTCTTGTTCTCTTTCTTGTCATAGTCGTTGGCGGCGGCATCACGGTCTTTTCAATGATCAAAAATGCCCCGGAATTGAATGCACAAAACTTAAAGTATGCAAGCTCTTCTACCGTGTATGATATGAACAGTAAAAAGGTCATATCGATCAACGGAAAGGAAAAACGGGATTATGCATCAATCAAGGACATTCCACCCCGCGTGAGAAATGCCTTTATCGCGACAGAGGATGTCCGCTTTTATAAGCACTCAGGGATTGATCCCAAACGTGTAGCGGGTGCGATTATGTCAAACATTACACACGGCTTTGGATCAGAGGGAGCAAGTACCATTACCCAGCAGGTCATCAAGAACTCTTTTCTTTCACCGGAAAAAACGGTAACACGAAAGATTCAGGAGGCCTATCTCGCCTTAAAGCTTGAGCGGGAATACTCCAAAGATCAGATTCTCGAATTCTATTTAAACAAGATTTATTTTGGCCATGGAGCATACGGTGTTAAAACAGCTGCTAAAGTGTACTTTGATAAGTCACTCGATCAACTGACAACCAGCGAGATTGCGCTGCTTGCGGGATTGCCGCAGCGCCCGAACGGCTATGATCCTGTTAAACGTCCGGATCTGGCGAAAGATCGTAGAAATGTCGTTCTGTCACTTATGGAGAAGAATGGATACATTTCAGAGCAGGAAAAAGAGAAAGCACAGTCTGTGCCAATAGAAAAGATGGTTGTTAAACAAAAAGAAGAGACGGGTCCAAGATATGAAGCTTTCCTTCAACAGGTAATTGATGACGCTGAAAAGGAAGGCATTTCTGAAAAAGATTTGTTTGAGGGCGGCCTGAAAATCTACACCACACTGGACCCGGATGCCCAGTCACAGGCTGAAAAAATCCTGAGTACCGACGATTATGTTGTGTACCCGGACAAACAATTTCAGGCAGGTGTCGTACTTCTTGATACAAAAACCGGAGAGATCCGTGCGATTGGCGGAAACCGTCTGAGTGAAAAAGAACAAGTGTCGAGAGGATTCAACTATGCCACAGACACACAGAGACAGCCTGGCTCAACCATTAAGCCGGTGTTAGATTACGGTCCTGCGATTGAATACCTGAAGTGGTCCACGAACACACCAATCAAGGATGAACCGCTTGAAATCAACGGTAAGCAAGTGCAGAACTGGGATAAATCCTACCATGGTACCCTTACGATGAGAGAAGCGCTTGTGCAATCCTACAATATCCCAGCCATTAAAGCCTACCAGGCGGTTGGTGAAGATAACGCGAAGAAGTTTGCCAATAATTTGGGGCTTGGATTGGATAAGATTTACCCGTCGTATGCGATCGGCGGATTTGAAACCGGTGTGTCGCCATTGAAGATGGCAGGTGCATTTTCCGCCTTTGGAAACCAAGGGGTTTATAATCAGCCGACAACCCTTCGAAAGATTGAATATCCTAATGGTAAAGTCCGCGAGATTAAACATAAACCGAAAAAAGCGATGAGCGATTACACCGCATATATGGTAACCGACATGCTGAAGAGCGTAGTGAGCAGAGGAACCGGCCGGATGGCCCAGATTCCTGGACTGGATGTTGCCGGAAAAACAGGAACGACCAACCTGCCGCAAGGTGTGTATGGCAATGGTTCGAGTGACTCCTGGTTTGTCGGCTATACGACCCGCTATACAGCAGCGGTATGGACCGGGTATGACAAGACCGGATCAAACATGTATGTACGAAAAGACGATCAGGTAATCGCCAAGTTGATTTTCAAGCAGCTTATGTCCCATGCTTCCCAAGGGAAAATGACTGCTGATTTTGAAAAACCGGGTTCAGTGGTAGCCCGCGGCTCTGAGCTGTATGTTCAAGGTACCTCTGTACCGGCTTTAGCTCAGCCGAAATACGCAAAGAGTGATGAGGATACATCGAAATCGGATCAAACCGAAGAGGCGAAAAAGGAAGAAGACGCCACTAAAGAAAAAGATAAAAAAGAAGAAGAAAAGAAAACGGATCAAGAGAAGCCAAAGGATGATGGAACAACCACCACGACTCCTGATACCCCGGCAACGCCGCCAAAGGATGATCAGGGCGGCAGCGATCAGGGAGGAAATGGAGACAACGGGCAAGGAGCATCCAATCAGGATGGCGGCAATAACCAGGATGACGGAACCAATCAGGACGGTGGAACGGATCAGGGAGGGGACAACGGGCAGGACGGTGGCCAGCAGGATAAACCTGACACACCAGTCACACCGCCAAAGGACGATAATAAACCAGACAAACCAGCCAAGCCAGAGAAACCAACCGAGCCGACCACACCTCCGAAAAAAGATACGATTCAGTCAAACAGCGTAAGCAGCAACCGCAGTAAAGCCCAATCAGATACGAGCAATTAAACGATAGAAGCAGATTTCCAATTACGGAAATCTGCTTTTTTTATAGGCAGAGTGTGGGATTAGCATAAAAAGGTTTGGGTATATACATAGAGTAGAGATGAACGATTAAAGGAGTGAGCATGTTGGCAGAAAGAAAGACATTAGGATTGTATTTACTGGATTGCTTAAAGAAAGAAGGAATTCAAGAAATTTTCGGTGTACCGGGAGATTACAACTTTTCCCTGCTTGATACGCTGAAAGATTATGAAGGGATTCAATTTGTAAACAACAGAAATGAATTGAACGCTGGCTATGCGGCAGATGCCTATGCCCGGCTGAACGGAATCTCTGCTCTCATAACGACGTTTGGAGTGGGAGAGTTGAGCGCATGCAATGCGATTGCGGGTTCATACAGTGAAAGCGTCCCGGTAATCCACATTGTTGGTTCTCCCAAGTCAGCCATGCAGGAGGAAAAGGCACTTGCCCACCATACGCTGATGGACAGGGACTTTGATGTGTTCAGGAAAGTGTATGACAACCTCACTGCTTATACAGCGGTTTTGACACCGGAAAACGCCGCACGGGAAATACCGGCTGCCATTGAGGTAGCGAAGAAAAAGAAAAAACCAGTGTATCTAAGTGTTGCCATTGATCTGGTCACACAGCCCATCATCCCTTCCGAAAAACAGACCATTGAGGAGGGCACAAAGGACTCTGCTTTAAAAGCGGCGATCGCCCACAGCAATACGTTGCTGGCTGGCGCAAAAAATGCCGTCATTCTGGCGGACATGAAAACGATCAGATACGGCCTGCAGGATCTGGTACAGCAGCTGGCTGAGCAATGGAACGTTCCCGTCACCTCTTCCATGCAGGGGAAAAGCGCCTTTGATGAGAGCCATCCACAGTACATAGGAGTATACGGCGGGGCGTTTGGAGATCAGGAAGTGACAAAGATTGTAGAAGGTGCTGATACGGTCATCGCGGTCGGAGCATTATGGTCAGATGTGAACACATCCAAAAATACCATCAAGCTTGATCCGCTCAAAGTGGTGGAAATACAGCCGGACTCCGTAAAAGTGGGAGAAGCAAGCTATATGAAGATCCAGGCTGCCGATTTTATCCGGGAATTAAGCGGTATAGGATTCAAGCAGGAAGGTAAGCTGCCTGAGACTTCGTTTCCGTATGACACCGTTACAGGAGGAGCAGAGGAACCAATCAGGGCGGCCTCCTATTATCCAAGGATTCAGCACATGCTGAAGGAGAATGATGTCATCGTAACGGAAACAGGCACCTTTTCTTATGGGATGTCACAGGTGAGGCTGCCTAAAGGTGCAACCTATATTGCTCAGGGGGGCTGGCAAAGCATAGGTTACGCGACACCGGCTGCTTTTGGGTCATGCATCGCCGCCAGGGACCGGCGAGTCCTGCTCTTTACAGGGGATGGTTCACTTCAGCTGACCGTCCAGGAAATCAGCTCGATGCTTGAGAATGACTGCAAACCCATCATTTTTGTTTTAAACAATGACGGCTATACGATTGAAAAATACCTGAATGTCCAGGTGAAAGTGGAAAAACAAACCTACAATGAAATTCCGATGTGGAACTATACGAAACTGCCGGAGGTATTTGGCAGAGACGTGTTTACCGCACAGGTAAAAACAAACGCTCAGCTGGATGAAGCCATTTCACAAGTGGAAAAATTAAACGGTGAACAATTCTGCCTGATCGAGCTCATTGTGGACGACCCGATGGATGCACCGTCCTATCTGCAAAAGATGCAGGAGGCAATGGAACAGTAACGCTGTAACCCTTGATTGCAAACTTAAAAACGAGGGTATCATTTAAAGAGAATTCCGATGGAAAGGATGTGGAAGAACATGAGCAAACAATTAAACATACCAAAGGAAGAAGGATTGGACCACAGTTTGGCTCTCATACAGGAAGGATATCAATATATTACGAGCCGCCGGACGAAATTCAAGTCGGACCTTTTTGAAACCCGCCTTCTGGGGCAGAAGGTCGTCTGCATTGGCGGACAAGAGGGGGCCGAGCTTTTCTATGACAACGAAAAGTTCGAAAGGAAAGGGGCCGTGCCGAAGCGGATTCAAAAATCTCTTTTTGGAGAAAACGCGATCCATACGCTGGACGGAGAAGCGCATGAACATCGCAAGCTTTTATTTATGTCCTTGATGACGGAAGAAAGGCTGGAGCTGCTTGCCGAACTGACGAGAGAAGAATGGAGGCTCGCAGCGGCCGAGTGGGCGAAGATGGAACAAGTCGTCCTTTTTGACGAGGTACAGCAAATACTGTGCCGGGTGGCCTGCAGGTGGGCAGGTGTTCCGATTGATGCCATTGAGGTTAAGCCGTTGGCCAGAGATTTTATTGCGATGGTCGATGCATTTGGCGCTGTCGGGCCAAGGCATCAGAAAGGGCGCAAGGCGAGAAAGAAGATGGAAGATTATTTTAAAGGGCTGATTATTGAAATACGTCATAGAAGAATAGAGCCGATTGAAGGCACGGCGCTTCACAAAATAGCATGGCATCGCGATCATAAGGAGAAGCATCTGGACGAACATACCGCTGCAGTCGAGCTATTGAATGTCCTGCGTCCGATCGTAGCGATTACGTACTTAGTAACGTTCGGTGCCCTTGCGCTGTTTGAGCATAATGTGTGGAAGGAAAAGCTGCAGAGCGGTGATGAAGAGAGCGTTCAGATGTTTGCTCAGGAAGTGAGACGCTTCTATCCGTTTGCTCCTTTCCTTGGTACGAAAGTGAAGAATGGATTTGAATGGAAGGGCCATACATTTGAAAAAGGGCAGCTTGTTCTCCTCGATGTATACGGGACTAACCATGATAACCGGCTTTGGGAAGAACCTTATGTGTTCAACCCTGAACGATTCAGGAACTGGAACGGGGGAATGTTTGACCTGATTCCCCAAGGCGGGGGAGATGAGTACACTGGACACCGCTGTCCGGGTGAAATGGCAACCATTCAGGTTATGAAAACAAGCTTTTCGTTTTTAACTAACGAAATGATCTACAATGTACCAGTGGGCCAGGATTTAAGCTACAGTCTTTCTCGAATGCCCACTTATCCGGAGAGCGGGTTCATCATTCAGGGAGTCAGCATAAAAAGCCAAACAACGGTATAAAAAAGAGAAGTAAAGCAGAAAACAGCCCATTTCAGGGCTGTTTTTGTGTGTTTTATAGAATTGAGAGCATTTAGCCTGGGTGAAATCAGGACAGGGAGCCATTTACAAGCCGGTTTGGAAGATTTACTTTCCCAAACGAAGAACTTACTGGCCGAAATTCGAAATTTACTGGCCAAACACAGAATCCTTCTGTCCAACTCCTCATTATGTTAACTGCTTATACTCGTGAAAATTCCTCAACCAGATCTCCAAAGCGGTTCAGCGCATTCACGATAGGCTCTGGTGTCGAAAGGTCGACTCCCGTCTTTTTCAAGAGCTCAAGCGGATAGTCGGAGCTCCCGCTTTTCAGGAACTCCAGGTACGCTTCAAGGGTTTCTAAATCTCCCTCAAGGATCTTTGTTGCGAGATGAATGGCAGAGGCAAACCCGGTTGCGTATTTGTATACATAAAACGGACGGTAAAAGTGAGGAATTCGTGACCAGCCATATTTTACTTCCTCATCGAACATTACGGTTTCTCCGTTGTATTCCCTGAACAGCTGTTCATAGACCTGGCTGAAAACCTCAGCATTCAGCGGCTGCCCCTGTTCGGCAAGCTCATGGGTTTTCATTTCAAACTCTGCAAACATGACCTGCGTAAAGAGCGTGCCCTTGAATTGGTCGATAAAATGGTTCAAAAGATGCTTACGGATTTGAGGATTTTCTTCTTTATTGAGCAGGTAATTGATCAGCAGCACTTCATTGACCGTGGAAGCCACCTCCGCCACAAAAATGCTGTAGCCTGCCGTGATCTTCGGCTGATGCTTGTTGGAATAATAGCTGTGCATGGCGTGGCCCATCTCGTGGGCAAGGGTAAACAAGCTGTCCAAATCGTCCTGATGGTTGAGCAGGACAAACGGATGCACACCGTACAATCCGAGGTTGTAGGCACCAGACCGCTTTCCGGGCGTTTCCCGGACATCAATATACCGTGCGTCTTTAAATTCCTTGAGCTTGATCACATAATCACTGCCTAGCGGGGCGAGCGCTTTCAGCATCGTTTGATAGGCTTCTTCATAAGAGATATCCAGCTTGACGCCAGCAACTAGCGGCGTGCTCAAGTCATATTGGCGCAGTTCATCGAGTCCAAGCTTTTCTTTTCGAAGCGCACTGTATTGGTGCATGGAACCGATGTTTTCTTTGGTCGTGCGAATCAGGTTTTCGTACACTTCCTTTGGGACATTATCACCGAACAGTCCTTTTTCAAGAGCGGACGGGTAGTTTCGGATTTCTGCTACGGCTACATTGTTTTTGATGGCCGCCGAAAGCGTCGAAGCAATGGTATTTTTAAGAGATAAGTAAGGCTTGTAGTAAGCTTTGTAAGCTTCTTTCCGTACATTGCGGTCCTCATCTTCAATTAATTTGGAATACATGCCCCGTGTCAGTTCTACTTTTTCTCCATCTGGCTTTGTGACCTCGCCAAATTGGATGTCGGCATTGTTAATCATGTTAAATGTACCGCTTGGGGAAGAGAGGGCTTCTCCGAGGCGGGAGACAACCTGTTCCTGCTCTTTGCTCAGGATATGGGATTTGTAGCGGAACGAATCAAATAGATCTTCTTCAAAATAGCGCAGTCCTTCTTCTTCTGCGATGTACGCTT
This sequence comes from Fictibacillus enclensis, assembly GCF_001457035.1. Lineage (GTDB taxonomy): Bacteria > Bacillota > Bacilli > Bacillales > Fictibacillaceae > Fictibacillus_C > Fictibacillus_C enclensis. The sequence continues at coordinate 450,449 of NZ_KQ758617.1, forward strand.
TTAGTTGTTCCTCGTCGAGGCTTAAAAGGAAAGGCATGAAGAAGGAGGTAGCCGAACTGATTTTTACCCCGGCATGCTTGGCCCGGTCGAGCAGAGACTGAGCTTGGGAATCACGGGTATCGACATCCACGCTCAGCATGGCATAGACATAAACCTTGTTAAACATGAGAGAAAGGCTTTCCTGCTTTGTAAGAAACTCCAGCAGGGATTTTGCAGAATTAATGTTTCCATCATAATTCTTTAATTCTTGGGCTTGTTCTTTTACCGTTTCGAAATCCTTCTCCCATTCAGGAAGGGAAGGGTAAATATCGTTCAGGTTCCACTTTTCTTGAACGGGTACCTCTTTTCTTGATAGGTAGGTTGTCATAAACATAGCTCCTTCTCCTGTAAGTTATCCTTATTCCTTTAAGTGTATTATAGGCAGGGCAAAATGAGTATCAATATGCTGAATGAGTGTGGGGAAATGTAAGAAAAGCCGGCCGGAACCGTAAAAATTACAGTACCGTATGAGCCGGCTGACGCTTTTCAATAATCTCTTTAATTTTTACAATGGCCTCGCTGCTGTTTTGGACACGCAGGTTGATCCGTTTATTCTCATCATAATTATTTTCATGAAATTCGTATCGTGGATCGTAATAATGCTCCAATAGCAGTCGGACCGCAGCATGATAGTCTCCGCTCTTCAAATCTTCTTCAATTTGGGCAGCAATCGGAGTATGAATTCTCCGTTTAATACGCATGAAAGCTTCCAGGCATTCCTCGTGATGCTCCCATGGAAGGTAATCCTCCAAAATATGGTTCACGCGTTCGCTGATCGGCATGTCGATAAAAATATGCAAGCCCTTTTGTTTCTTCTGAGACACAAACCCGGGCAGAACCACCTTGCCCACTCGTTTGCTTTCGGCTTCCATCAGGATATAAGGTGAAGATTTAAGCTTGTCCAACTCATGAAAGAGAAGGGATTCGAACATTTTTTGGTTGTTGGGCTCAAGGCCGATCTCACCAAAAATCGAACCTCTGTGGCCGGCAAGGCCTTCCAGGTCCAAAACCGGATACTCTTGTTTCGCCAATTCCTGGAGAATCAAAGTTTTTCCTGTTCCAGTATTTCCGTGCAGGACATAAGCTTCGGGTGTGAAATCGATAGCATCAAGCTGTTTGACAATCCATTGCCGATAAGTACGAAAGCCCCCTTGCAGGCGTTGCGCATGAATCCCCATAAGATCGAGTACAGTTGCTGCCGTCCGGCTTCTCATGCCCCCGCGCCAGCAAAACACGGCTTTTGGACCGTCGATCGCGGCAAAGGTTTTAATGAAATGAGGAAGCTTGGCCGAAAAGATTTCAAGGCCTCGTTCTTTAGCCGCTTCCGAGCTATTCTGTTTATAGATGGTTCCCACTTCTGCCCGTTCCTCTTCATTAAAGAGGGGAATGTTCAAACTTCCCGGTATGGTGGAATCTTTATATTCCGATGGAGACCGCACATCGATGAGAGTAATCTCATTATTATTGTAAGCAGCCATTAATTCTTCGATTGCAATATCTTGAAACACTGGCTTTTCCGCCTTTCTTTTTAAAACGTCTATTTAATATTATAAAATATTTTTACATAAAATGCATGTTCGCCCGCATGACAATCCTTTATCTGTCAAAAAACTAATTGCTTGTGATATAATGAGGGGTGTTGAATAAAGACTGTAAATAGTTAAGGTGGGGATAAAATGTCTCAAATAAATCATTCTGTTCAACAAGGGCGTTCCAGAAACAAGGAAGCCATCTGGGCTCTTGTTATTTTTTTGATAGTGGCCGCAGCGGGTCTTCTATATGTGAAGTGGTGGCCGTACCTTCAAAAAGCCATTAGTTCATCTGCTACACATACCATTGGGCCATCCATATTGGGCGATCAGTCAGCTTCAAGTTCGCCATGGGCATCTGCCTGGGATTATGCGAAGGTTTATTTTCTGTCAGTATGGAAAGCCGCCGCACTCGGAATTCTTTTAGGTTCTTTGATACAAGTGCTTCTGCCTTCAAGGTGGCTGCTTAAAGTACTGGGAAAAACAACGTTTGGAAGTACGGTTGCTGGAGGACTGGCATCTATTCCGGGCATGATGTGCACGTGCTGTGCTGCCCCGATGGCAGTCGGCATGCGCAAAAAGAAAGTCTCCATCGGCGCAAGCATAGCGTTCTGGCTGGGCAACCCGACCATCAACCCAGCAACCTTAATTTTTATGACTTTTGTGCTGTCATGGAAATTTACGGTGCTTCGTCTGGTCTTCGGACTCATCCTTGTATTTGGTGTCAGTTATCTTGCCAACCGATTTGCTAAAGACGCTGAACCCGTGAATTTGGAAGATGTACCGGAAAGTGAGACCTTTGAAGAGGAGCAGGGACCATTTTTCACAAGATGGATGAAGAGCCTTGGAGCCATGCTGCTTCATATCGGTCCAGCGTATATTCTTTCCGTCCTATTGCTTGGTGCTGCCCGAATTTGGCTGTTTCCGCAGCTAAGTGAAACGGCGTCAAACAGCTTGTTTGCGATCATCGGTTTTGCGCTCGCCGGAATGCTGTTTGTGATTCCGACGGCTGCTGAAATTCCAATCATTCAGACATTCATGCTTGTCGGGTTGGGTGAAGGACCGGCCGCGGCCTTGCTCATTACGCTTCCTGCGCTCAGCCTGCCTTCATTGTTGATCGTAGCTCGCTCCTATCCAAAGCGTGTGCTTGGGTTTGTTACAGCTTCAGTAGTGGTTTTGGGAGTACTGAGCGGCATTGCAGGTATGCTTTTCCTTTAAGGTTTTTTTGTCACCTCTTTTGCTCTTGCAAGTAGTTGATTTCCGTTCCAACCTTTGAATTCTAACGATAAAAGGCCATCGCTGAATAAGTGGTGGTTTTTTAATATCCGAAAAGCCCATTCACTTTTTTCTGGAAACTGTGATATACTAACAGCAACAAAAAGAAGGAGGTATCCAATTAGACACGATGTGGAACTAATCCCTTTGTCGATCATGAAATTTGATTGCATGGCAAAAGAGCTCTGCGGCTGCGGAGCGGGATGGGATACGTCTGTCTATGGATATACTCGGGATTCGGTTTGTCCGTTTGTGTTACGAAGCGGGAGGTAGTCCGTTGTATTTCTTGTATCTTTTTTCGCTTGGCTGAGACCGCAGAAGCTTCTGCGGTCTTTTGTGTATTCAAATTTCATATGTCCACTTAAGCCTGTAAATGATGATACAAAGCGGTGATCGTATGGAACTCATTAAATGTTATGAAGTACAAAAGGAATTCGGTGAGCAGAAAGTGCTCAGCAATGTAACGATGGAGATTGGCCAACACGAAAAAATAGGGCTCGTCGGGGCAAATGGTGCGGGAAAGACCACGCTCGCGAATATTATTTTCGGATCCATGCAGCAGGATGGGGGCACGGTAACAAGGTTTAAAAATTCGCTGAAGGTCGGCTACCTTAAGCAATCCACCTCTTATACAGCAAATACGCTGACAGACATGGCCAATGAACAGAAGGATTTTCTTCAGAACACAAGCCGCCTCGGACTCCAAAAAGTGAATGAATGGAATGAAGAAAGGTATGAGGGTTTAAGTGGCGGAGAGAAGACCAAGATGGCCATCGCTCATATTTGGTCCGATAATCCGGATATTTTGATTCTTGATGAGCCGACCAACCATCTTGATTTTCAAGGAGTGGAATGGCTGATCAAGGAGCTGAAATCGTTTCAGGGAGCCGTGCTGATTATATCCCATGACCGGTACTTCCTGGATCAAACCGTGGAGCGGATCGTTGAATTAATGGATGGCCAGTCTCATGATTTCATCGGGAATTATACCGAATATCGCAAAGAAAAGGAACGACGGTATCAGGCACAGCTCCATGATTACGAAAATCAGAAAAAATATGAGCAAAAAATTCAGGAAGAGATCAGCCGTCTGAACAACTGGTCCTCCAAAGCCCACAAGGAAGCCGGTAAAACCGGAAAGATGGCGGATATGCGCGGGACAAAGGAATTTTACCGAAGCAAAGCGAAGAGCATGGATAAACATATCAAATCCAGAATTAAACGGCTGGAAAATTTGGAGCTTGAAGGTGTCGAGCGTCCAAAAGAGGAAGCGAAGATCCAATTTGGGTGGGAAGATCCCGAAAAGCGGGGGAAACGTTTGGCGGCGGCATCCGACATCTCAAAATCCTTTGGAGAGAGGCTCCTGTTCCAAAACAGCTCTTTCTATATTCAACGCGGGGAACGGATTGGCTTAACAGGGCCGAACGGATGCGGAAAAACAACGTTCCTTAACATGCTGACAGGAAAGGAAACTTCAGATTCGGGCGACCTTTGGATCAGTCCCACAGCGAAAATCGCGTATCTGACCCAAGACGTGACGGATCTTAAACCTGAAAAGACAGTGCTTTCCCTCATACAGGATCTCTTTGAAATTCGGTCAGAGGCAGCGAAAGCGAGAACACTTCTGGCCAATATGGGATTTCATGAAAATATGCTGAAACAGCCCATCAAGACGCTAAGCCTTGGTGAACGAATGCGTGTGAAGCTCGCGCTGCTGATCCTGCAGCAGCATGATCTGCTAATTCTTGATGAGCCCACCAATCATCTGGACCTGGCGAGCAGGGAGCAATTGGAGGAAGCACTGCTTTCATTCAGCGGCACTTTGCTGGTTGTGTCACATGACCGCTTTTTCCTCGAAAAAACATGTGAGAAGCTGTTGGTTTTCCGTGACCAAACCATTGTCAAAACGGAAGAAGGATTTAAGGAATATATTGAGGGGAAGCGTCAAAGCCCTCGTATTAAAAAGGAAACAAACGATGAAAAAGAGGAAAGGAAAATGGTCATTGAGACTCGGATCACAGCCATATTGGGGGAACTCAGTGTGCTAGTGCCCGGTCAAAAGGAATATGTGCAATTGGATGAGGAATTTAAAGAATTGATGGCTGAAAAAAGAAAGCTTCAATAAGCCTGGGCGCCTGCCCGGGCTTTTTTTAATCGAACGGCAACGGCTTCTTTAAAAAGGTCAAATGATCCGATACAGTAATCACTTCATCGTGATATTCTGAATCCTTTGTTTGCCAGGAGATGTAAAACTCCGTGTTGTGGAACCACTGTTTGATTTCCTTGTTGGAGGTGCTTTTTGTATATAGCAGTACGTTGGCCTCATAGATATCTTGATCGTTTACGTTCTTCCAATAAGATCCGGTCACGTAGTTTTTTCTGGGGATGCTCCTCCGGATGATAAAAGGATTTATGTCAAGGTCTTTGATTAAATCTCGGTTCACAATTTTGATTTTCAAGATGAGCCTTCTGTAATCTTTAGCTTTGTACTTAAGACCTGCTTCTATAACTTCCTTTTCGGATAAAGGGCGAACCTCAAATGTTGGCATTGAAAAGGGTTTAATCAGCTTGGGAACTTCACAAGAAGTTAAAAGGGTGCTTAACAGAGCAAGCAGTACGATTATTTTCAACCATCTCTTCATACAAACTCTCCCTTTTCAGTGGAAATTAGTTTCTAATTATTCTATTGTCTAAAATCGTGCTTATGACAGAGAATACCAATGAAAAAAAGAAAATGTTATGAAAATGTGACAGATAATGCAAGTTATTTAATGTTACATAATCATATGTTAAAATGATATTAAGTAACATAAAATAAGGTGATGACTAATGGAATATGTAGAAGCGTTACGGGATGTTAAACAGATCAACATGATGAAAAGGTATTTGAAGAAGCATTCGGAGAGGGATTATGTTCTGTTCGTCTTTGGCATCAATACCGGCCTTAAGATTACCGAGATGCTGGAAATCAAGGTAAAAGAGGTAATGGAGGAAGGCAAGATGCTCGACTTCTTCCGGCTACCAGGCAGCAAAGCAGAAATTTATCTCAACCAAAAAGTGAAGAACGCGCTGCTCCACTATATTGAAGCCAGTGACCTTTCGGGAGACAGCTTCCTTTTCTCGTCAAGAAAAACAAAGCTTCCGATTACCCGCCAGCAAGCATACCGGGTCATTCATCAGGCCGCTGAAGCTGTGGGAGTCAAGGGGAAGATCGGAACCAACTCGATGAGAAAGACCTTCGGCTACCACGCGTACCGACGGGGAGTAGCGATATCCTTGCTGCAAAAGCATTTTCACCATGCAACTCCCTCGGAAACGCGTAAATACCTTGGCATCCAAAAAGATGAAAACATCCGTACCACAATTGATGTCAATCTGTAGTGTATTGCCTTAACTGTGTTACACCATTACAAGGAGGAATGAAATTGGATATTCGAGAGGGCGAGTTACCGGGTATTGGACGGAAATTTGAGATTATTACTAAAGCGGGAGAAAAAATTGTGGTTGTTATTCATGATGACGGGCGGCGTGAGCTGTACCATTTTGACTCCGATCATGAAGAAAGCATCTCAAGTGTGACTTTTAATGATTCGGAGGCACGGCAGATTGCTTCCATCATTGGTGGTATGGTCTACAAGCCACAGGCAATCGAAAGCATGGAAATGGCGCTTGAAGGCCTGGTCATTGAGTGGTATAAGGTTGAAGCTCAAGCGTCGGCTATCGGTGCAACGATCGGCGGAATCGATATTCGCAACAAGTATAATGTTACCGTCATTGCGATGTTAAAGAAGAACATGAAAAAGCTGTTCAACCCTGGCCCGGAAACCTTTATTGAGGCAGGGGACATGCTGGTTCTGTCCGGAGAAAGGCATGATTTGAAAAAGCTGATCAGTGATCGATTATCTACTTAAGGGGTGATAACTATTGGATCATTTAGTATTTGAAGTCGGAACGGCTCTGTTATTGGTAGCATTTGCGGCCATCATTGCAGGCAAGCTCAAGTTTTCCATCATCCCGTTTCTGATTATCATCGGAATGCTTGTCGGACCGCATGCGCCGCATATTGGTGTGATTAGCCTGAAATTTATCGAAAGTGAAGAGATCATTGCGTTTCTTGGCAGGATCGGCGTATTGTTCCTGTTATTCTACCTGGGCCTTGAATTTTCAGTGAAAAAGCTCGTGAAGTCCGGAAGATCCATTGTGGTCGGAGGAACCATCTATATTGCGATTAATTTCACGATGGGTGTATTGTATGGAATGGTTATGGGCTTCCCGCTGCTGGAAGTTTTGATCGTTGCAGGGATTATCACGATTTCTTCGAGTGCAATTGTTGCAAAGGTTCTTGTTGATCTCCGCCGGACGGGTAACAAGGAAACCGAATTGATCCTGGGAATTATCATGTTCGAAGATATCTTCCTCGCCGTCTATCTGTCCGTTGTATCCGGGCTCGTATTGGGTGACTCCACCTCGCTCGGTGGCTCTGTTATCTCCATTTTAACTGCACTTGGTTACATGCTCTTATTTTTCATCGTCGCCAGAAAAGCGACGCCGCTGCTCAATAAATTATTAAACATTTCCTCTAATGAAATCTTTATCATTGTTGTGTTTGCCGTATTGTTCTTTGTTGCTGGTTTTTCAGAAACCATTCATGTCGCAGAAGCCATTGGTGCATTGCTCCTGGGTCTGGTCTTTTCAGAGACCGAGCATAGCGACCGCATCGAACACCTTGTTGTTCCATTTAGGGATTTCTTTGGAGCCATCTTTTTCTTCAGTTTTGGACTGAGTATTGATCCGTTCGCCCTTGGAGGAGCGGTGTGGCTCGCGTTGGGTGCAGTTTTCATTACCATCCTTGGTAACTTTATCGCAGGAATGATTGCCGGAAGGAGAGCCGGTCTTTCGCATAAAGCGTCAGCGAACATTGGATTGACCATCGTTTCACGAGGCGAATTTTCCATTATTATGGCCAACCTGGGTATCGCTGGAGGCCTCATGCCAATGTTGAAACCATTCTCCGCGCTGTATGTCCTGATCCTTGCAATTCTTGGTCCGCTCATGACAAAGGAATCGAAAAAAATCTACCTCTTTTGCGATAAAATCTTTAAATGGAGTAACAAACAAGAGAAAAAGAAAGCAGAACCATCCTCTTCTTAAGGGAAGGGAGCGAGAAGTGAAAAAGAAAGAGGAAAGCCTCCAGGCTTTCCTCTTTCTTTTTTGTTTTGTGAAATGGGGGTAGAAAAAATAGGTAAATTCTGTTGTTTTAATAGTCACAATAGTGTATGAAACACAGTATGATATAGTGTACGATATACAGTATCGTTAGTCGTACTACATTAAGTAACAAAGAAATGAGGTGTCCTGTGACATTACTTCAATCTTTAACAACAGAACTAAGAAGAGGAACACTTACACTGGCCGTTCTTAGTCAGCTCCGGAAACCGCAGTATGGCTATTCTCTCGTACAATCGTTGGAAGCATCAGGAATCAGCATTGATCAGAGCACATTATATCCATTGCTTCGCAGACTGGAGAAGCAAGAGCTTGTCACTAGCAGCTGGGACACATCAGAAAGCAGACCGCGCAAGTATTACGTGTTAAGCGAGTATGGAACGGAGATCCTTCAGCAGCTGAAAGAAGAGTGGAAGAAAACATCAGATGAACTTTCGATATTGTTAAAAGGAGAGGAAGAGGATGAATCTGATTGAGCTTTACATTCAAGAAGTGACCCGCCGGCTTCCGGAAAAAAGCAGAAAAGATATTGGGTTGGAACTTCAGTCAACCATCGAAGATATGCTTCCTGAAGATTTTACGGAGGAGGATGTAAAAGAGGTATTGAAAAAGCTCGGAAATCCTGCTGTGCTGGCAAGCGGATACCGTGATCGTCCACAGTACCTCATCGGACCGGAAATCTATGATATTTATATTTCGCTGTTAAAAATGGTTCTTCCCATAGCAATAACCATTTCCGTTATGGCATTGGTGGCAGAGAAGGTAATGGGCTATTCGGGCAACGAATCGGTCATGCAAGTGATCCTTTCCGTAATCGGAAAAGGGATATGGAATGCCATCTCCACCGGTATGCAAGTGTTTTTCTGGATTACACTGGTCTTTGCGATCCTTGAACGTACCGGTACAGGTATTGCCCAGTATTCGATGACAACATGGCAGAAAGAATGGAAGCCGGAAGATTTAAAGGATATCCCATATGTCCCAAAGAAAAAAGCCATCACCAGATGGGAGGTCTCAGGAAGTGTGATCTGGACGGCGATTTGGGGAAGCCTTTATTATTACGCATCAAATTTGGTTGGTGTTTATAGAAGCGGGGACAACGGGCTCGAACTGACCACTCCAGTCTTTAATGAACACGTTCTTCACTCATATTGGCCGCTGGTGGTCATTGCCATATTGTTGGAACTCCTTTTGGCGATCTCCAAATTCAGGATAGGAAAATGGACGATGCGATTGGCCTTTTTCAATCTGAGCACCCAGTTCATCGCCTTTGTCATATTAATCATCATCTTTACCAATAACCAAATTTTTGCCACAGCGTTCATGGATTTATTGTCCATTGTTTCTGCGGGACAAAAGGAACTGATCGGTGCTGTAATTATCATCTTCGGTATATCTGCTGCCATCGATGTATTCAGCGGATTCAGGAAAGCAAGAATTTAAAATGAAAAAAGTCAGGAGCCTTTCATGAGCTTTCTGACTTTTTTGGTTTACCATGTGATTATAAAAGGCAATCACAGTGGAGATAAGCTTTAGTTTCGTGATTTATTTAAAGGGTATGAATACCATATACATCAAGATGACGAAAGGGATTCTGTTTCATGTGGTTCTTTGGTATTTTACTCGTGATTTTATCGATATTCTTTGTCCTTTATGAGGAGTTGTTTTTAGCTGGGGCTTCATTTTTATTTGGTTTATTTGAAATAGTGAAAAGTAAATTCAGATAAAATTCTTTACAGGTAAGGGGAGGATACCATGGAAGGTGAGCAGTTTGTACATAATAATTATTTAACACGAAATGTTTGGTCGGGTGTGTTTTTTGGCCTTGGCCTGATTGCCTTTATTGATGAAGGGGTATTTCATCAACTGTTGCACTGGCATCATTTTTATGATAAATCCACCTTGGAAGTCGGCCTTGTGTCTGATGGTTTTTTTCATGCGTTCAGCTGGTTTGCTACAATTGCAGGACTGTTTATGGTAGCGGATCTCCGCCGGCGCCGAGTGTGGATCGTCAAACGGTGGTGGGGCGGCGTTCTTTTGGGTGCCGGCCTTTTCCAGCTCTATGATGGTCTCATTCAGCATAAAATATTTGGTCTGCACCAGATCCGTTATGTGGATAATGTTATCTATTATGACTGGGTGTGGAATGTGATAGCCGTCATCATGATTGCAGCAGGAGGGATGCTCCTGAAGGCGACCGGCAAAATGCCTCAGAATAAAAGGGAGAAGAAGGTCCATGGAGCATGAGCATTCGTTTCTCTGGAATTCAGGAGATACACTCATTCTGTTATTAGCCGGGATCATTTGGACAGGCTACTTTATGGCCGGTATTGTATCAAACAGACATAGGAGCCTTCAAAAGTGGCCTCGTTACCGGTATGTGTTATGGACCGCTGGAATCCTTTGTGCCGGAGCAACGGTGGTTGGGCCTCTTCCGAAGCTTGCTCATCATGATTTCACCTTACATATGGCGGGGCACTTGCTTTGGGGCATGCTGGCACCACTGCTAATCGTGCTGGCTGCGCCAATCACCTTGATGCTGCGTACACTTCCGGTTTCTATGGGCCGGCGTTTGTCCCGGCTCTTGCAGCTTACCTATTTTCATTGGGTTATCCATCCTGTTATGGCTGCCCTTTTGAACACCGGTGGACTTTGGCTTTTATATACAACAGATTTATTTATGTTAATGCATAAGAAAGTTTGGATTAACCTTTTGATCCATTTCCATGTGTTTATGGCAGGTTTTGTCTTTACAATGTCCTTCATTTACATTGAACCCGTTTCCCGCCGCTATAGTTTTAAGTACCGTGCGATTGTTTTAGTGACAGCGCTTGCGGGGCATGGCATTTTGTCCAAATATTTGTATGCCCATCCACCTGCAGGGATAGAGAAAACGGATGCGGAGACCGGCAGTATGCTGATGTACTATGGCGGGGATGTGATTGATGCATTGCTGATCATCGTATTTTGTTATCAATGGTATCAAGCAGCCCGCCCACGGGTATATGAAAATTTCCCTTCTCAGCAAAAGGAGGCAAAAACAACATGACTGCCATAACCCACATTGGATTAGCGGTGCCGATTTGGAAGGTGCCATCAAATGGTATGAAGAAGTATTGGGCTTTACGCTGCTCGAAGGACCCTACATGTTTAACGCAAAGACCGCCGGAGAGCCAAACATGACGAATGATGTATTAGGTGCGCATATCAAAAAAATGAAAAACGCCCATCTGATGTCTGAAAATCAAGTGGGCATTGAGCTGTTTGAATTTGTGGAGCCAAAAATGCCGGAAACTAAAAACGGGGTATACAGCGGTTTTTTTCATGTGTGTGTCATAGCGGAAGACCTTGAACAAAAGGCGGAAGAGATTGTTGCCGCTGGAGGGAAGAGACGCAGTGACAGATGGAATACATGGAAAGGGAAACCGTACCACCTGATCTATTGTGAAGATCCTTATGGAAATATTATCGAATTGTACAGCCACTGTACGGCCGTGATGTATGCCAATAAAGACGGATAAAAAAGAGCCCGCAACGTTAGTAGCGGGCTGTTTTTTTTTATGCGTGGATTGCTTCTGGCATTTCCATGTGAAGCGGTGGAGGGATCAACCATCCTTTTTCTTTCATGATACGAAGAAGTCGAACTCCATATTGGGCTTTTGCCATGTGAAATTGGCCAAACATCGCTCCAATGTCTTCACGGATGGATTGTCCCATAATCTGGCTGCATGCAACAAGTCCGGCTGCACCATCCTTGGCAACAGATGCTGCAATTTCCGCGTCATTAAAACGGGCACCGGCAGGAATGCTTTCCAAGGATGCAGTTGGACGTTCAGGTGGAGCTGGAGGCAAGGCGATACCGTTAGCTTTTAAGATTTTTTCCACCTGTTCAATTTCTTGTTTCATGGCTTGAACAGAATCTTCCAGGAATTTTTTCAAATCACCGTCACCGGTATGGTTGATCAGTGTTTCGTATCCTGCGACATATCCCTTATTTCCTGCAAGATAGCTCCATAATGCGAAAACTTCTCCGTAATGCATTGGTTCATTTTGTGGATTTCCGCTTAAAATGCCCATGATTGTCCTCCCCATAGAGATCAAATTAGTTGCACGCAATGTGGACCACCCTTTCTGTTTCGTCGTTTGGCCACAATCTTTAGATTGTCTAAATGCGAGGAGACTATCCGCAGAATGCCTTCTAAATAAAAGGTAAATTTTATGTGGCTGGCTGCCGCATAAGTACTCTTTTTCAGGAAAAATTAAGGCGTACGGAAGGAGGGAAAATCACATGTCAAAAGTAACAGCATTGGTGTGTATGCTTATGGTATCTCTATTCATGTTCAGCATGCCGGCGTTTGCCGATCGTGCAAGTGACATGGTGGACCGCGGAGACCGGATCACTACGGACCGTGGAGCGGACTTGAACAACGGCAACCTCAACTATAATGATACTAATTATAACGACCGCGGCCCTGCGACACGGAACGTGTCCACCGCAAATAACAACGATGATGACACGAACTGGGAATGGCTCGGTCTTTTAGGGCTGGTTGGCCTTTTCGGCCTTAAGCGCCGGGACAGGGAAGAAGTCCGTTAAAATAAAATCCCTTGCAGCCGTTAAGTCTGCAGGGGATCTTTCTAGTTGCTTGTATAAACATGAATAGCATCTCGTAAAAATTCCGCAGTTCCTGGCTGGTTCTTGTCATAATGCTGTTTGAAACGTTCATCGTCTACATACATTTGTGCGAGTCCTCTATGGGCTTCTTTGCTGTAGCTGTCCCAATAAAAACAAAGCCATTTCTTGTGGAGTTCTGCTGCTTTTTGTGCGAGATCTCCAGCTGGATCACCTGTTTTGAAGGCCTCACCCAATGTTTCATAAAGTTCGTCAGCCAGGCGGGTAAGTTCCTCATGTTCGTGTGCGGTCATCCTTTTTAGTTTATCGTTGGAGCGGTTAACCGCATCCTGTCCATATTTTTCCCGGATTTCTTTTCCGTACAATTTTTCATTCTCCTCAATGAGCTTCTCTTTGAAGCCTTCAAACTTCTCCTGGTCGGTCATCGTTATTCCCCTTTCGTTTGCAGCAATGGACTTCTCCACATTTGCAATGAGAAGGTCAAGCTGCTCCTTTTTGTTCAGGAGGTTCTCATGATGATCTTTTAATGCCTTTGTACTGTCAAAATCTGGATCGTTCATAATATCGCGGATCTTTTCCAAATGGAGTCCAAGTTCCCTGTAAAATAAGATTTGCTGGAGCCGGTTCACTTCTTGCTGGCCATAAATACGATATCCCGATGAATTGATCCTTGCCGGCTTAAGGAGCCCAATTTCATCATAATACCTGAGGGTCCGTGTACTGACACCTGCGAGCTGTCCCAGTTTTTGAACAGTATATTCCATGTCATCACCTCCTGACAGTTTAACCTTACACGTTGACGCTGCGTAAAGGTCAAACCCATTTTTATTTAAAATATTTAAAACCCGTTCTTTTCTGGAGCGGGCATCGGATATTACATGAGTTCACCGGTCATGATTGACATAAAATCATGATAGAAGACTTGATAATCAAAATTAAAGGCGATTCTGTGTTTGCTTTCCAAATTATTAAGAGTAGCATACGGCCGGATATCAGCAATGGTCTGTCCCTTGGTAACGGTGCCATTTGGGCTAACATGAACTGGAAGCGATTGGTACGAACACATCGAGGGTTTGATGGTTGCCATCAAAGTAAGAGCATCATGTACAGGACTTCCCTTTATCGCGGGATTTCGTTTTTTATAAAACTCATAATAAAAGTCGAGAAGAGGCTTAATGATCTTTGCCTTGCCCTTGGATTGAATATAATCCACCATTCGAGGGGTTACAATCGCGCGTTCCGTGACGTTCAACGGGATAATGGTCAGGTTTCTGGCGTAACGGAATACGATATTGGCCGCAATCGGATCACCATGAATATTCGCTTCCGATACAGCGGTAACATTGCCTGGTACCCAAAACGCGCCCCCCATAACATATACTTCTTTCACTTTTTTCATGAGATCATTGAACAAGATATACATACTCGCAAGAGAGGTAAGCCTGCCGGTGTTCACAATGACGAGTTCTCCTGCGTACTGGTTGATTAAATTTACAACTTCATAGAAATTTTCGGTAAACCCGCCTTCTGGCAAGTCCGGTGGCTTGATGTATCCTAGTCCGTACTGACCATGTATCTCTGGGTAGAATACGGGGTCTTCGCCCGTCATCGGTTTCTCAGCTCCGAGGACCACTTTTGTCTGATTGGCTATATTGAAAAGGTTAATTAAATACGAAATATTGCGCAAGCCCATCTGCCGCGGGACATTGCCATAATCCGCCACCACTCCGATCAGATCAACCTGTCTGCTCAAACATCCATAAATCAGAGCGATTGTATCATCGATCCCCACGTCAGCGAAAAGCAGTACCTTCTTGGCCATATTATCACCTGTTTAAAGAATTTATACAGCTTATGACCGTTCGATATGTAAAAGAATGGGAATTGGAAGAAGTGTGTCTTTTAGCCTGTATTAGGAGGACACCGAAAGTTCTGTTCGTTTCGGTTCCTATTACAGCGACTGCAAGCGAACGAGAAAAAGCATCTGAAAAAGCGGTGCATATGTAGCACTCGGAGATTCCAGCACCGTAGGAGGTAACGCCATATGGTGAGATCGGTTAAAGCTACTCGATTTTCATCAAGAACTTCACTTTTAAACAAAATACATTATCGTACATTGTATGTATGATTATATCTATTTTCTTACATAACGAGCCTATCCCTATAGTATTTTATATTTTCGCAGTAGTTTATAATAAATAAATACGACCAAATATCCAATGAAATAACTAATTGCCGTGAAACCGATATTCCAGCCGTTTCTATAGATAATTTCCCCTTCTTTTAAAGCCCAGAATTCAATCAATGTAGTGAAAATTGTAAACAGGATTAGCGAAAGAAATGTATTAAGTTTCGTGTAGTGAATCGAGCTTATGAACAAGCATCCCAAAATGGGAAACAACCCTATATTATATGGGACAGAAGCGAGCGATAAGTTTTTATATGAATGTTTCAATCTCCAGAAGTAATTAAAACCCCAATCATTAATTAAAAATGCAGTTGAAATGCCAATTGGAACAATCATTAGCATAAATTTAGGTTTCTTAAAACAAAGATAAGTACCCACCATCCAAGGAATGATAAGACCTACGATTACTTGATATATCATTTCTTACACTCCTTTATTTGAATGTTAACTATTATGTCCCTAATTTCTTGGTTGGTGTACCATCATTAAATAAATTTAATTCGACAATTAATCAAGATTTAGGATACTATTACAGGGTATTACATAATGAAGTTTATGGAGTGTTTAAACATGATAAAAGTTCAAGGAGAAAGAATCAAAGGGTTTTTATATGATTCTCTAGAAACTGCACAGAGTGACTTAGAGGTTAATGAAGTCATTGTCACGAATAATCCTGGCACGTTTGTCATTATTAATAGGATGGATTTAGATAAGGTAAAGACTATTGGATATGCAGAGGTATACTAAATCTAAATCTTGTATTCCTTTTTCCTATATAATGTATTTAAGGGAAATTACCGATTGATCCCAACGGGTGGCAATAAAGGGTGAAAGAGCTCTGGATCACCTCCCTTTCTTTTTTTAAATCCTATTTTTAATGACTTATATACATGCTTTTGTAGCTGTTGATTGGGCATTAAGCAGTAATCATTTCATGATGGATGAAATTAAAAACAATTACATCTTGCGTTTGGGCTTGTGCAAATACTTCCTTATAAGGCGAATTTAGAAAGGAGAGTGCACTGTTAATGCACCTGGGGGTTTTACAGTCGAGGTTTTATGTCCAGCTGACAATATTCCAAACTAGGTAAATATATAAATGGTACAGTACTTGAAATAGATGGAGGCATTTTATTTTAATTGAAGTAGGTATGTACTTTGACGTACAGATGACGAAAATCTTATGAGGACATCTTGTCAGCCGCCAAAATGATCACTCGGATGGAGAGTATCCCGAAAAACGGTGAGTAAATTTTAAAAAAGCACAGGCGCGGTCAGCCTGTGCTTTCCTATTTCTTTAAAAAAGAGAAGAAAGATTAAATTCTTTAAGGTATTGCTGCAACACCATGAGATCCTGTGCGCCATCCGCAATGGCAACATAGCCGTCGGGCCTGACGAGATACGCTGCATTTCGTTTCAGGTCTGCCTCATCCATTGATGCTTCCCACGGAAAGATGTGAAGGGGAAGGCCGGCGCTTTCACAAAATCTCTTATAATCGGGTTTTGCTTCTCCATACACGTGGACCTGCCAATCCAGTGACCGAAGAGCATCGAAATTGTTTCCCTGGATGGTCCGGCACCAGGGCAAACGGTCTCCACCATGTACTTTTCCAGCTTTGCCCTTGCTTAATGCGCTGTCTTGATATTCGATCCCGAGCTGGGAAACCATGCCGAAAAAGATTCTTCGCGTCATGCTGAAGCCAAACAGAAGGGGAGCGGCGTACGGAATCAGGACAGTACGGGCCAATCTATTGGGAAAGTTCTTGCCCACCATAACCTGAAATGCGCGGTCCGTAGTGGAAATCAGCGTGCGGGCAAATGCAATCCTTTCCGTTTCATACGTATCCAGAATAGAAGGATCCGCTTTCTCCTGAAGCACCGCTGCCAGTTTCCAGGCTAAATTAATAGCATCGGAAATTCCTGTATTCATACCTTGTCCGCCGGCGGGACTGTGAATGTGCCCGGCATCTCCGGCAATGAAGCAACGGCCTTTTCTGAAATGGTCACTGACCCGATGATGCACGCGGTACGTCGAAAACCAGTTCACACCGGTCACCTGGATCCCAATTTGTTTCTCGGCGACAGGCTGGACATCCTGAAATTGAAGGGATTCCCGGTCCTTCAATTCCGGGGGAACGATGCCGATCAGCCGCACCATCCCAGTTGTCCTTACCGGCATGAAGATGCACAGGCCATTGTTGCTTAAATGAACTTTTAACGCATGTTCTTGCGCTTTTACATCAGAGGATTCCACATCGGCCACGTAAAAAAGTTCTTCATAGGTTCCACCCGAGAAGCCGAGTCCGAGACCTTTTCGGACGATGCTGTGCGCCCCGTCGCATCCACAGAGATAAGCAAACTCCGCCTCTTCCTTCACTTCATTCTTGATTAAAACCGTCTTTACGCTTCCGCCTTCATCAGAAAATGAATACAGCTCGGTGTTCCATTCGATTGTGATTCCCATTTCGTCCAGCTTCTTCACAAGGTATCTTTCATGAACATCCTGTGCCAGACAAAGAGCGAACGGGTAGGGGCTGATGTCCTTTTTCAAATCACTGAATTTCAACTGAGCTTTTTCCTTTAATCCTTCATGAAGCTGCACCGAATCCAACGGAATTCCAAGGTCAATCACTTCATCTGTAATGCCAAGCTGCCGGTAGAACTCCAGAATACGGGAATGGACGACCAGGGCCCGGGAAGCTTCCCCGGGTCCGGAATGTTTTTCAACGATACGAAAAGGTATGCCAAAATGGGCGAGCTGCAGAGCAAGGACAAGGCCGGTTGGCCCTGCTCCGGCAATAAGTATTTTTGAATTCATGATATCGCCCTCCCTCAATTTCTTTGATTCCTCTCCCGCTTTTATGAAACGGAAACCTTCTCTTCGGCATCAGCCGGGATTTTTTGTTTTTCATTTTGAATCAGGGCTGACAGCAGCAAAAGTACAAGGCTTGTGATGCCGATCCCGCAAAGGACTTGCACGCTTTGATCCCAGCTCAGTCCGTTTCCAAAAAAGAAAAGGTCTCTTAGCCCGTCTGTCATATAACGCATCGGGAGCCATGGATAAATCCAGTTCTGATAAAACTCCGGCATGATTTCCGGTGCCATTGACAGCAAGGGAGCGCCAAAAAACAGAAGAAGCGCAAAGAGCGGAAATCCTTTCATTCCAATCCATGATACGACTGCGAGCATCATTAAAAGAAAGCTGAGATACGCCATCGATAAAAAGATCGCCGTGTCCATTTTGGAGGGGATATCAAGCTCCAGAATCCCATCGGCAAACCATGTAATTCCCCATCCGGACAATGCGGCCAAAAAGATGCCAACAAGGAACTGTTTCGTGATGAACTGAAACTTTTCCTTTCTACTGATGAAAACTGTTTTTTTCATCACCACAAACAATAAAACAGCCCCAACAAGGCTTCCCATCCAGAGTGGCTGAAAAAGGGAAACCGGAGAGTTTCCATTTGCACTGTGAGTACCGAATGCATTGACATTCATGGTTTCTTTTTTGATCGGTGTGGCGAGAACTGAAACAGTATCAATGGAAAGTGGATCTTTTTTCTGTTTCAAACCACTGATGATTTGTTCCCGCACCTTACCATTAATTTGATCGACCACTCCGTTCAGCAGTTGGCTTGCCATGGCTGAAGCAGAACTGTTCATGCCCTGATTCACCAGAATTTGCAGCTTGGGGGAAGAGGGAGAAGCAGTCTGCAGTGAAACAAGGTTTTTGCTGAAATCCTTCGGAAGAATGAGCGCACCGTAATACTCTCGCTCGTTCATCCCTTTCATGGCTTTACTTTTCTCGTTAAGCTTAACCCATTTAACAGGTTGCTGGCCTTCTTTTTGAGAGAACGCCTTTTTTGACATGGCAGTCACTTGATCACCCATATTGATGTTGGATTTGTCAGGGAGCACAGCGCCCTCATCTTCGTTCACCAATGCAATCGGTAGTTCACGGGGGACAGGGTGAATCGAAGGGAGACTGGCAAGGCTAAACAGCAAACCCACCGCAAGAGTTATTATTGGCGACCATAACAGCAGCTTGTTTTTTAAAATCATTTATTGGACACTCCTTTCATTATTGAACAGACTGTTGATTAGTTGATTTAGAGTTTATTATAATGACATTAGAAGGAATAACAATAATCAATATTTCTCAACCTGTTCCATACTCAACAGATAAAGCGAATGTGTTGAGTAATATTAAAAAAAGGAGTTGAAGGGATGTCGTTGAACAACACCGACCGGCGGATCCGGCGAACCAAACAAATGATCAGGGATGCGTTAACCGAACTGATGGAGGATGTAGGGTTTGATGCCATCACCGTCAGAGATTTAACGGAAAAAGCGGATATCAACCGGGGAACCTTTTATTTGCACTATAAGGATAAATTCGATTTGCTCGAGCAATGTGAGAGAGAAGTGCTGGATGAGCTGGCACAAGTTCAGGGACATGTAGAGGGACTTCAGCTGGAGAATTTCTACGAGCATTTTAACAGAGGCGAGCCCTTGCCTTTCATTGTAAAATTATTTGAGTACTTGAAAGAAAATGGAGCATTTATGAGGGTGATTCTGGGACCAAAAGGAGATCCCTTGTTTCAAGTGAAGTTAAAGGAAATGCTGGCTGAACACCTGCTGAAGCACATGGTAAAGAAAGCGAGAATCGAAATGGCTGTTCCTTTTGACTATTTTAAAGCGTACGTCATTTCTGCTCACCTCGGCGTCATCCAGGAATGGCTGTTCAGAGGGATGAAGGAATCACCAAAAGAAATTGCCATGACCGCGTTTAAGCTGACCTTTCTGGGACCGAGACGGGCAGCCGGCCTGATATCCGATGAACAAAATGAAAAAAACTCGCCATAAAAGAACTGTCAGACACCAGACCGTTCTTAGGGCGGGTTTTTTATTTTTTATGAATCATGGTTCCGCCAATGATAATGAGAAACAAACCGGCTAAAGCACTAAGCAAAGGGTACAGGAATGGAAAGAAAAGAGCAGGATAGAATTCAACAGCGTTACGTTTATATCCAAGGGTTATGGGTGAAATACTGCCAGCATTAATGATATCCGTATGCTGAGAGAAGGAAGAGCAAGATTCCGAGTAAAAATGGCAAATTTGTTTTCATAAATAAGCCTCCCTCTTCAGAATAAACAAAAACCCAATAAAAGGAAATGAGAACCACAAAATAATCCAGAATTTTGCAAAAAAGTACAGATGATGAGTGAATTCTTTTCATTTTTTAAATGGTATTCTTTTTGTAAGCGTATTCAACCCATCTTATAGGAGGGCAAAGAATGAAAAGACATTCGGCGATGTACAAAGTTCTTACCTG
The DNA here is from genome assembly GCF_001457035.1 of Fictibacillus enclensis. GTDB lineage: Bacteria > Bacillota > Bacilli > Bacillales > Fictibacillaceae > Fictibacillus_C > Fictibacillus_C enclensis. Next base: position 470,675 of record NZ_KQ758617.1, read on the forward strand.
CCTCATGATTTTTGCATTGGCGTTCAGTGTGAGTCTTACCGGAAGCAAGAATAATGCAAACGCACAAGGAACGAAGCCTCTCTACAAAAATCCAGATTATCCAATCGGCATCCGGGTGACTGATCTATTAAACCGGATGACCCTTGATGAAAAAATCGGGCAAATGGTTCAGCCAGAGCGTACTTCTGTAACACAGGATGACATCCGTGATTATGGTATTGGCTCTGTCTTGAGTGGCGGTGGTTCTGTTCCACAGCAGAATACGCCACAAGGCTGGGCAGATATGGTCGATAACTTCCAAAAAGGCGCGATGACCTCCCGGCTCGGGATTCCGATCATTTACGGAGTAGATGCCGTCCACGGACATAACAACGTAAAAGATGCTGTGATCTTCCCACACAATATCGGTCTTGGAGCAGCGAACGATCCTGCGCTGATGAAGAAAATCGGAAGTGCGACAGCAGAAGAAGTGCGCGCAACAGGTATCAGCTACACGTTTGCACCATGTCTCTGTTCTCCGCAAAACATCCGCTGGGGAAGGACATATGAAGGATACAGTGAAGATCCCAAGCTTGTTGGAAAATTGGGAACTGCCATAGTGAAGGGACTGCAGGGTAATCAAAACAGCAAAGGATTCTTGAAAGGGGATAAGGTCGTTTCCTCGATTAAGCATTTTGTCGGTGACGGTTTGACTGAAAACGGACAGGATCAGGGGAATGTAACGGAGTATTCCGAAAAGGAACTTCAAAAGTACATCAAGCCTTACCAGAAAGCGATCAAGGCCGGGGCACGAACCGTGATGGTGACCTACAGCAGCATCAACGGCCTTAAAACCCATGGTGACCGCCACATGATTACGGACGTTTTGAAAAGAGATCTTGGATTTACAGGATTTGTGATCTCTGACTATAACGGTCCGCAGCAGGTTGTCCCTGGAGATTTCAGAGCATCCATGAAGCAAAGCATTAACGCAGGTATCGATATGTTCATGATCCCGAATGACTGGAAACAGTTCCTCACTGTTACAAAGGATCTGGTCCAAAAGAAAGAAATCTCCGTGAACCGTATCAATGATGCTGTAACCCGGATTTTGCGCGTGAAATTTGAAAACGGTCTGTTTGAAGAGCCGTATGCTGACCCCGATCTGGTGGCTAAAGGGGTCGGCACACAGGAGCACCGTGAAATCGCACGTGAAGCCGTACGAAAATCACAAGTGTTGCTCAAAAATAAAAATAAGTTCCTTCCGCTGAAAAAGGACGGACAACGCATTTTTGTTGCCGGAAAGAAATCCGATAGCATCGGCTACCAGGCTGGAGGATGGACCATCAGCTGGCAGGGCGGATCTCCGAACTGGGGAGGAGCACCGGAAGCTGATCTTACTAAAGGTACAACCATTTATGAAGGGATCAAAAACGCAGCCGGTAAAAACACCACAGTGGATTACAGTGCAGATGGAACCGGAGCAGCGGGCCACGATGTTGCCGTAGTGGTCATCGGTGAACCGCCATATGCAGAAATGTATGGAGACCGAACCGATCTTGGTCTTCTTCAGGAAGACATTGATTTATTAAACAAGGTAAAAGCTTCAGGTGTGCCAATGATTGTTCTTTTGCAATCCGGCCGCCCGATGATCGTTACCGATCAGGTAAAAGATTGGGATGCATTTATTGCTTCCTGGCTGCCAGGAACAGAAGGCGATGGAGTGGCAGATGTCCTCTTCGGCAACTACCAGTTCACAGGCAAGCTTTCTTACACCTGGCCGCGCAATATGGAGCAAATCAACACACATGACAAGAGCAACCCTCTCTATCCAATTGGATATGGATTGACAACTAAAGGAAGGAAATAACGAAAAAAGGAAAGACAAGGATTTTTTAATAAAAACAGGAATTTTCATTGTGAAAATTCCTGTTTTTATTTGAAGGGAATTGGGTGAAAGAGTCGAATTCCCCATCAGGAAAACGTAAAAAAAGAGGAGTGCATCCATGTTTATTAAGCAAGCATTAGACGAGTTTTTAGGGTTTGAATATACAAGGCTGAATGAAACGCAAGTACAGCTGCGATTGCCTGTACAGGATTTGTTTGTGAACTCGGCAGGTGTGATTCATGGGGGAGTAATCTCCTCATTAGCTGATGTTGCCATGTCCAATCTGATACCAGCGACAGGGAACGGGATTCAGCAGGCGTTAACGGTCGATTTAAATGTTTCTTTCTTAAAAGCGGCAACCGGGGAATACCTGATTGCTCATGCGAAAATAGAGAAACAGGGCCGAACGCTCATCCATACAGAATGCGAGATTTTCAACGATAAGGAGGAACTGGTAGCGAAATCCAGAGCGATTCTTTTCCGAAAGGTGTGAGCTTCCTTTTTAAAATCCAGCCGCTTCTCAGCTAAGCCTCAAATAATACAAAAGTACAGGAGGCTATGAAATGAACCACTATACCAAGCATTTGAACCCGTTTTGCTCCAACTCGTATAAAACACAGTTTTTTCAATGTTTTCAGAAAAAGGACCTTGTGCTCAAGAACGATTATGGTATAGTCAAACAAAAGCTTAACAGGCTTAACCAATAATGAAAGGATAAGTGATCATGGCCAAACAACAAATCGGAGTAATCGGATTAGCAGTCATGGGAAAGAACCTCGCACTTAATATTGAAAGCCGGGGCTATTCTGTCGCGGTGTTTAACCGTTCCTATGAAAAAACAGAAGATTTTTTAAAAAATGAGGCAGAAGGCAAAAACTTTTTTGGTGCGACTTCCATTGAGGAATTCGTAAATGCACTGGAAAAGCCACGTAAAATTTTGCTCATGGTCAAGGCAGGTGCGGCAACGGATGCGACGATTGATTCGTTAAAGCCTTACCTCGATAAGAATGATATTTTAATAGATGGAGGAAACACGTTCTTCAAGGATACGATTCGCCGTAATCATGAGCTCGAGGATTCAGGTATTCATTTTATCGGGACAGGCGTTTCCGGAGGAGAGGAAGGCGCACTGAAGGGACCTTCCATTATGCCTGGCGGTCAAAAAGAGGCGTACGAATTGGTTGAGCCGATTCTAAAAGCCATTTCTGCCCAAGTCAATGACGATCCTTGTTGTACATATATTGGACCGAATGGCGCGGGCCACTATGTAAAAATGGTTCACAACGGCATTGAGTACGGAGATATGCAATTAATCTCCGAAGCTTATTTTATTCTGAAAAGTGTTCTGGGATTAAGCGCAGAAGAGCTTCATGAAGTGTTTGCGGAGTGGAACAAGGGAGAGCTCGACAGCTACCTTATTGAAATCACAGCTGACATCTTCACGAAGAAGGACGTGGAAACGGGCAAGCCTCTTTTGGATGTGATTCTTGATACAGCAGGCCAGAAGGGAACAGGAAAATGGACAAGCCAAAGTGCCCTCGATCTCGGGGTTCCGCTTCCGATCATTACCGAGTCTGTTTTTTCCCGCTTTATTTCCGCCATGAAGGAAGAGCGAGTGAAAGCAAGCAAAGTGCTGTCCGGACCAGAGCGCCAGGCTTTTGCAGGGAACAGGGAGGAGCTCATTGAAGCGGTCCGCAAAGCGTTGTACATGAGCAAAATTTGTTCGTATGCACAAGGATTCGCCCAAATGAGAGCAGCATCAGATGAATATGACTGGAACCTTCAATATGGAAATATCGCAATGATTTTCCGGGGTGGCTGCATTATCCGTGCCCAGTTCCTGCAAAAGATTAAAGAAGCGTACGACCGGGATGCAGGTCTTACCAATCTATTACTGGATTCTTATTTTAAAGATATTGTTGAAAACTATCAGGGCGCATTGCGCGAAGTGCTCAGTCTCGCCATTCAATCCGGTATTCCGGTACCTGCCTTCTCAAGTGCACTGGCGTATTATGACAGCTACCGCACAGAAACGCTGCCTGCCAATCTATTGCAGGCTCAGCGCGATTATTTTGGTGCCCACACGTATCAGCGGTTGGACAAGGAAGGAATCTTCCATACCGAATGGCTTCAAAAGTAATGAAATGAGGTAAGGGACTGGCTTTTGGTCAGTCTCTTTTTTCTTATCTTTCTTGTGGCCTATTGTTGATGAAAATGGAATATGCTATGGTAAACAGGGCTTATTAAAGGCGTTTAATAAGTTTTATCATAAACACTTATTAAAGACGTTAAAAAAGTAATAGAACAGGAAGGAGAAGCAATGGAATCCCTATTTACGACTCCGGAATCAAAGAAAAAAGCCATCCTGCTTGGGATTCGCAAGGCACTTCTGGACATGGGAAGCGCCACCAAAGCCGAACTCAGCGAGAAGCTGGGCATCAGCTTTCCAACCGCGAGCAAATTTCTTTCGCAAATGGTAAAGGACGGCGAAGTTTTAGCGATGGGGCTGGATCACTCCAGTGGCGGAAGAAGAGCGCACCGTTACCGGTATAATCCGGAGCACATGCTCGGTTTGGCCGTGTTTTTGGAGAAAACAGAAACGGTCTATACCATATTTAATTGCCTCGGTGAAGTGAAGGAGCAGGGAACTGTGTCCAGCGTACTCTCCGAATCAGCACTGGAATCATTTACTCATTTGTTGAATGGACTCCTTCAAAAGCATCCCAAAATCAGTGCGATGTCCATTGGTGTTCCCGGTGCGGTTAACCAGGGGCATGTCATTTATATACCGGGCTATCCACCGTTTCAAAATAAGGATATCAAAGGATATTATGAAGAACGTTTTTCCATACCGGTTGTGGTGGAAAATGACATGAACGCAGCGGTGCTCGGGTATTCCAACACGAAAAAAATGATAGATAATCCGTCACTTGTGTATCTGTGCTTCGGTCAAAATGGACCCGGTTCAGGGATCTTGATCAACGGTGATGTGGTGAGAGGCAGCACATTTTTTACAGGGGAGATTTCGTTTGTTCCGCAATATGATCATCAAAACTTTCTGCAGGCTCTCCAGAACCAGGAACAGAGAATTGACGCGATCAGCCGGCTGATTGCCTCATTTACAGCTATTCTTAATCCGCACAGAATTCTGTTCAGCCAGGAGGAAATGACATCATTCATGCTTCGTGACATCCAAGAAAGAAGCTCACGCTATATTCCGGGGGAGCACCTGCCAGAGCTGGTTGTTAGTGATTGGAAGCAGGATTATTTGAATGGACTACAAAGTCTTGGGCTTGAACTCATGATTTTTACTACTTCTATAGGAACCAACACTACATAAAAGGAGGCACCACATGGCAACATTTTTCCTGGTCATTATTTATTTGGCGTTTATCAGTTTAGGTCTTCCCGACTCCCTGTTGGGCGCTGCCTGGCCTGTTATGCAACGCGATTACGGCGTGTCCCTTGACACTGCCGGTTTGCTGTCCATGTCAATGGCAGGGGGTACAATCATTTCAAGCCTGGCGAGCGGAAAAGTTATTGGCCGTTTCGGAACAGGCAAGGTCACCTTTGTCAGTGTGCTCATGACCGCTGTCGCACTGCTCGGTTTTTATTTCTCGCCCTCGCTTGTTTGGTTATTCATCTTCGCGATTCCGCTCGGTTTAGGGGCAGGATCGGTGGATGCCGGACTGAACAACTATGTCGCAACTCACTACAAAGCACATCATATGAGCTGGCTTCATTGCTTTTGGGGTGTAGGGGCAACGATGGGTCCAATCATCATGTCGCAGTTTATCTCCACACAGAATTCATGGAGAAACGGTTATCTGACGATCTCTCTTATCCAGTTCGCGCTTGTTGTTGTTCTCTTTTTAACTCTTCCTTTATGGAAAAAAGTCGGCGGGGCAGGGATGGTTGACGATACAAAGGAAGTACCAGCTACCACTCCACAAGAACCGGGTGAACAGCTGAAAAAGGCAAACCCGCTGCGCATCAAGGGTGTAAAGCTGGCGATGGTCTCCTTTTTGCTGTATTGCGGTGCAGAAGCTGCTGCAGGCCTTTGGGGAAGCAGCTTTCTTGTGGCGGTGAAGGATCTGCCTGCAGGTGTGGCCGCACAATGGGTTTCCCTCTATTATGGGGGGATTACAGCGGGACGGCTTATTACCGGTTTTATTACGTTTAAGATGAGCAACATTGCATTAATCCGTTCAGGTCTATTGGTCGCCATGTTCGGTGCCGTGCTTGTCATATTGCCGCTGCCGTCCGTTTTTCTTCTGACTGGCTTTATTCTGATTGGCATGGGATTCGCCCCTGTTTTTCCATGCATGATCCATGAAACACCCGTCCGGTTCGGCAAGGAACATTCCCAGGCCATCATCGGCTATCAGATGGCATTGGCCTATACGGGAAGTACATTCATTCCTCCTTTACTCGGCTTGATGGCAGCCCACATCACCATTGGAATCTTTCCATATTTCATCGCCATACTGGTTGTCGCTCTGTTTGCCTGCTCAGAGAGATTGAATATTCTTGTGAAAAAAGGGATACTTTTTAAGGGAACAAAGAGAAACACGACGGCGATGTAGAACGTGCTGCTCGCAACAGACTGCAATTTTTACTATGATAAAGGAAGAACTCAAGAATCTCCCTCAGGAAAGGAGCCGAAGCCAAGTGAATATTAAGGTAAACCCATCCATCATCAAAGAGCGGTGCGGGGCGGTCTCCTTTAAAAAGGGAGACTCTTTTTATCGCAATGGAAAAGTAGAGATTACCCGTTTTGAACCAGATGTTTGCGAAGCGACGGTAAGAGGCACAGAAGACTTTCATGTGACGGTCGAACAGGAAGGTGAAGCAAGCTTTCGCACTACCTGTTCTTGCCCCAAGCTTGCTTCCTTTCAAAAAGAATGCCAGCACGTCGCTGCTGTTTTGCTGAGTGTAGCTGAACGTCAAAAGACGGGCGGCAATGAGAGGCTGACAGAAGATTTTCTGAACTTGTTTGAAAACAAGAGAAGAATCTCTAGCGGCCAACAGCTGTATTTTGAAAAAAGAAAAGTACTGAATGCGGTCTTTACCTGCAGACCGGTAAGAGTGGATCAAGATCAGCATTTGATGGAAGTTGAGGTTAAGGTGGGGCCCTACCCGGTAAAAAATATCCGTGAGGTACTCAAGGAATGGAAGAAAGGGGTTCCAAGCCCCATTTCTCTCTCGTTCACCTTTGATCCCCAACAGCATTGTTTTGAAAAAGAGACGAATGAAGTTATCGAGCAGCTGATCCATGTCATGCAGGATGAACGGGTGTACATGGAAAGCATGGGATCATCCAGAATGGCACTTCAACCGGACACGCTCGTTATACCGCCGTCTTCCTGGGCGAACCTGCAGCCGCTGCTGGAAAAAGCGCCCTATGTGAAGCTGCAGCATGCCGTTACAACCTATGAAGGTATAAGGACAGTGACCGAACCCCTCTCTTTATCGTTCGTATTCTCCGAGTCAGAAGGCGGCCGGTATCAGCTGAAGATTCAGGGGTTAAAACAAATGGTGGTGCTGAGTGCCTACGGGCTCGTTTTGTCGCACGGTAATCTGTATTCGTTAAGCGAAGAGGACTGCCTGCGCCTGTCAGAACTTAAGCGCATGATGAAAGCTTCCGCGACAGAAATCATTCCCATTCCCAAACCACAGATGGCCATGTTTTTGGAAAAAGTAGTTCCGGGGCTGAAGAGGCTGGGGGAAGTGAAGCTGTCAGACGCTCTCGCCAAACAGTTCGCCAAAACTCCTTTGACGGCGAAGCTCTACTTGGACCGGGTAAAAAACCGTCTCCTGGCGGGAGTGGAATTTCACTATGACCATGTGATCATCAACCCGCTGGAAGAAAACAGTCAAAGAGAACATTCAACTATCATCCGCGATCTTGAAAAGGAAAATCGAATCCTTAAGATTATGGAAGAGAGCCAGTTTGCCAAAACTGACGGCGGCTATTATTTGCACAATGAAGAATTAGAGTATGAATTTCTCTATCGCGAGATGCCCCGGCTTCAAAAGTTTGTCCAAATCTATGCGACCACGTCGGTACGAAACCGAATCATTCGCAAAAGTCCGCCACCCCAGATCCGGGTGAAGCATAAAAGGGAGCGGACAAACTGGCTGGAATTCAAGTTCGATATTGACGGCATCCCGCAAAAAGAAATCAGTGATATTCTTTGGGCACTCGAAGAAAAACGAAAATATTACCGGCTGAAGAACGGGGCTCTTCTTTCATTAGAAACAAGGGAATATGAAGAAATCCAGCGGTTTTTGCATGCTGTTCCTGAACAGAAGAAAGACCTTGAAAAAGGGTTCGAAGTCCCGGTGATCAAGGGGCTGCAGCTGCTCGATGCCGCTGATGACTCGGCTTTTGCACTTGAAAAGTCGTTTACCGATTTTCTTCATCATCTGAAAAATCCGGACCGGGATCTATTCGATCTGCCAGGAGGGTGGGAAAGCGTTCTGAGGGATTACCAAAAACAGGGCTACCGATGGATGAAAACGCTGGCCAGCTTTGGGTTTGGCGGTATCCTTGCCGATGATATGGGGCTGGGGAAGACGATTCAAAGCCTGGCGTTCATCGTTTCAGAATTGCCAACGATCCGGAAAACGAAGAAACCAGCACTCATCGTCTGCCCGTCCTCTGTAACCTACAACTGGCTCAATGAATGCCGAACGTTTGCCCCAGAGTTTAAAGCGGTTTGCGTGGACGGCAGTCAACAGGAGAGAAGCTGGATCCAAAAAAACACCGACGGCAATGACGTAATCATTACTTCATATCCACTGCTGCGCAAAGATATCGGATGGTATGAAAAGCAGAGCTTTCATATCGCGTTTTTTGATGAGGCACAGTACTTTAAGAATCCGATCACCCAAACGGCACGGGCAGTTCAGAAGATTAATGCGAACCACCGGTTTGCCTTGACCGGTACGCCCGTAGAAAATTCAATCGAGGATGTATGGTCGATCTTCCATATCATTTTTCCGGAGCTTCTGGGCGGATTGAAGGATTTCAGCCACCTTACGCGAAAGAAAATGTCCCGGCGGATTTCACCGTTTCTGCTCAGGCGGATCAAAGAGGATGTTCTTGCCGAACTGCCTGGAAAAGTGGAATCAAGTGCGGCATCTGAATTGCTGCCGGAACAAAAGAAGCTCTATGCCGTATACCTGGCCAAGCTTCGCCATGAAACACTGAAGCATCTGGATAAAGATACCTTCCGGAAGAACAAGATCAAGATTCTTGCGGGACTTACGCGGCTTCGCCAAATATGCTGCCATCCGGCCCTGTTTGTGGACGGATATAAAGAGTCGTCCGCAAAATTCAATCAGCTTCTTCAGATCGTGGAAGAAGCGAGGGTTTCAGGGAGACGGGTGCTGATCTTCTCCCAATTTACAAAAATGCTCGATTTGATCGGCAGAGAGCTGGATACCAGAGGGCTTTCCTTTTTCTATCTGGACGGACAGACTCCGTCCATGACCCGGGTGGAATTGTGCAATCGGTTCAACGGGGGTGAGAGGGACATGTTTCTCATTTCGCTAAAAGCCGGAGGAACCGGTCTTAACCTGACAGGTGCGGATACGGTCATCCTTTACGATCTTTGGTGGAATCCGGCGGTGGAAGAACAAGCGGCAGACCGTGCCCACCGGATGGGTCAAACTCAAGCCGTGCAGGTCATCAAGCTTGTTGCCAGAGGCACAATCGAAGAGAAAATAAATGAATTGCAGGATAAAAAGAAGAACCTCATCGAGGAGCTGATTGGTGAGAAACCGTCAGCCTCCCTTACCGAAGAGGATATACGGGAGATACTGATGATCTGAGCAAAAAGCCTGGAAAGTGATTGTTCATCAACTTTCCAGGCTTTTTTAGGCATAAAAAAAGCACCCTCCAATGAGCGTGGTTTTGTATTAAAAGAACACATGTTCGTTTTATGTAACATTTAAACGACAAGGTCGTACCCTTGACTTTCATATTAATATTATAAATCATCTGAAATTATAAGTCTATTTCTTTTTGAAAAATTGTTCTATAGTATCTATACCTGGCCGGGAAACGTATGAATGACGCTGCATCAGAAAAGAGGGGTTTTTGTGGGGAAGTTTATTTGGGATACTAACCTGAAAGTCAGATTAATCGGTGAAGGGCTGTTCAACCTGCTGTTTTGGATGTACTTTCCCTTCATCACCATGTATTTTGGGGAAGCGTTGGGATATCAAACGGCAGGTTTGTTAATGGCCGTTCCTCCTGTGTTCGGTATGCTCGGAAGTCTGCTCGGTGGAGCGTTGGCAGACCGGCTGGGACGGCGTCCGGTCATGCTGATCGGAACTGTGCTTCAAACGTTGATGTTCGCCTGCTTTGCGCTGTCACCGTCATATTGGATCGACTATATCTCATTCATCGGTATCGGAATTGGAGGCGCGATCTACCGTCCAGCCAGTTCTGCCATGGTCGCTGATCTAGTACCGGCCCAACACTTGCGCCGGGCCTTTGCCACGTTTTCAACTTCAAATAATGTGGGAGCTGTCCTTGGGCCCGTGCTTGGAGCCATCTTCTTCTTTCATTACCGCCAGGAACTTTTGTGGACTTGTACCGTCATATTATTTTTATATTTTATTGCGATCAACCATCTGGTTCATGAAACATGTCCTTCCTCTTTAAACAAAGAGCGTGAACCAAGTTCTGTTTTACACGTTTTTAAGAAACAATGGCATGGATATGGCATCATTTTCCGGGATAAAGTGTTTTTAGTTTATATTGTTGCCGGTATTTTTGCCCTCATTCCGATTATGCAGCTGGATATGTATCTGCCCGTGTACGTGATGGAGCACGTGCCCCCACAAGCAATGTTCTTTTGGAAAGGAGATTCCTTTATGCTGAGCAGCAAGGAGATCTTCGGATGGCTGGTAGGGTTTAATGGTCTGCTTTTTGTACTTTTCATCCTGCCTGTCACGAAATGGTTCCAGCATTGGAAAGAGCGGAATGTATTTATCCTGTCCTCTTTGCTGGCAGGTGCAGGAACATTCCTCGTTGGGGTGAACAGCAACATATGGTATCTGTTTTTTATCACCATCATTTTTACCTTCGGGGAAATGGTCCGTTCACCCGTGACACAAAGCTTCATCAGCCGCTATGCCCCGGGACACGCAAGGGGACAATACATGGCAGCTGACAGCCTGCAGAACACCATCGGTAAGTTCTTGGCACCCATTACCGTTTTTCTCTCCAGCTGGGTTCCGCCTATGGGAATATTCAGCCTTATCCTTGGCTTTTCATTGATTAGTATCATGTTATATATTCAGCTGTTTCAAATGGATGTGGAGCGAGGAATCAGTGTATAAAATGAATGGTTTTCTAACAGAAAAAACGTCCCACTTGCGGACGTTTTTTCTGTGAACCGCATGATCTTTGGGATTATAATGGAAATGAATTGAAAACCAGAGGAGGAGATGAAATGCCGGAAATAAACGTAAACGGAGTACAGCTGTATTACGAAGAGTACGGCAGCGGGGAACCGTTTATCCTGCTGCATGGGCTTGGTGGCGATCATCATATGTTCGAGGGCGAAATCAATGCGTTAAAGAAATCGTATCGGGTCATCGCTCTGGATTCCAGAGGGCATGGCAAGTCGGAGAAAGTTCCTTATTATACGCTGGATGATCATGTCCAGGACGTCATTGCGTTTATGGATGAACTGAACATCGAGAAAACCAATCAGTTAGGTGCTTCCATGGGAAGTTATGTGGCGCAGGGAGTAGCAGTTTCCATTCCGAATCGGATAAAGAAAATGATTCTGGTTGTAGCAAAAGCTTATGGAAAAACATCATCCACCGCAAGGCTTCAGGCTGAACATGCGGATGAACTAAAAGGCCTCACGGAGGAAGAACAGATGTATGCCCTCTCCAAGTATATTTTTCATAACCTGGAGGCGGTCGGGGAATGGTCACAGCGGGTGGCCGTTGATGTGCCTGTCCTTACATCTGAACAACAGGAAGCGGCCAGAAAAGCACTGGTGAACTTCGATTTTCGCCCCCAGTTACATAAGGTTACAGCAGAAACGCTAGTCATTAATGGGAGATATGATGGACTTAATCCGCCAAAGGAGGGCAGGGAAGTTGTCAAATTCATACCACACGCTACGTTTGTTGAATTTGAACATTCAGGACATGCGCCGAGTGTGGAGGAACCGGAAAGATTCAAGCAAGTGGTTACGGCATTTTTGGCTGGGTAGTAAGAAAAGGCCGCATTAGTGCGGTCTTTTTTGTTGGATATGTATTCAATTACTTATAGGCTTTACAGTCATCAGTACCATAAAAAAAACAGCCGCAAAGAGTGCCCCTTGGATAATGTAATGATTTTTCGGCTTAATGCCTTTCTTCCTGTCCCCAAGATAGGAAATGAACGGAAAAAGAATACCTCCAACGATCGCTGTAAAAAGCGTTAGCAATATGACCATGGACTCTCCTCCTTTCAAGAAGAACGCTTTAGCATTGTATCACAGATTGAATATGAAGAATGTCGGTTCGATAAAAAAAAAAAACAAGACCTGATGGCCTCGTTTTTTTTAATGGGTGGGGCATTGAATGAAGGAGCGGACCTCATCAAGGCTCAGTCCCATCTGTTTTGCTTCATGAATGAGTTTTACCCACTCCCGATCCAAAAACAACTCAGGTTTTTTTCTTATTTTATAGGCTAACAATCTGGAATGCTGTGCAGTAGTTTTGTTGATTGACAAAAGGCGATGTGATGGTTGGGTGGCCACTATTAACTTCTTATGTAGAGCTTTTGTTTTTGCAACCATATACTGTTGTTTCATCACTGGTTTTACTTCCTTTCGTTTTAAAGGGTTAGATGGTTTTATAAGGTATTGCTTATGATATGTGACTCCCGAAATCTCTCTTTAAAACTGGTTTCTCTGGCACTTTCGTCAATCTTCGTAAATTCTTAATAGGACTTTCTGCCTTTTCTAATAATAGATTAGCATATATGGAATGTTTTTGAAACTATTAACTTTTTATGTAAAAAATGAAATTGATAATTTATACCTATAAAATTCGGATTTGTTAGGTATATAGCGTTATTTCGGTATCATCAATGAATAAATTAATAGTAAGTTAGACCTGATTTAATTGCTTTCTACTGTTTTTGAATAATTGGTAAAAAGGAATAAATTTGCGTGATTAGCGAATAATTGAGCAATTTTATTCAACTTTACAAAAATATTAAACATTGAATATTCGCTAAAATTAATCACAAAGACCTATATGCCGACAAATGTAGCTTTTTTGTAAAAAGAAGGAAACGTAAGAATTGGGAGCGAATGTATATGAGTTGCGGTAATAAAGGAGGGAGCAGAATGAGAGAAATATGGGGCAATGTGGATGAGTATTTCATATCAAATCTCCACCCACAGGATATGGTTCTTGAACATGTCCTGCAAGCCAATCATGAAGCCGGCCTGCCATCGATCGATGTTACGCCCACCCAGGGAAAGTTCCTCTATTTGCTGGCAAAATTAAAAGGAGCAAAACGTATCCTTGAAATTGGTACACTTGGTGGTTACAGCAGTATCTGGATGGGCAGGGCACTTCCTGAGGATGGGAAGCTGGTTACGCTGGAATACAGCCAGAAACACGCAGAGGTTGCGAGGGAAAACATCAAAAAAGCGCGGTTGGAACCCAAAATTGAAATCATGGTGGGACCAGCTCTTGAATCGCTACCCACGTTAAAAGATAAAGGATATCCCTCTTTTGATTTCATTTTTATTGATGCCGATAAACCAAACAATCCGCACTACCTAAAGTGGGCTCTTGCTTATTCGCAGCCAGGTACCGTTATTATTGGAGATAATGTTGTTCGAAACGGAAGAGTGGCAGATCAGAACAATGAGGACCCTGATGTAAAAGGATCTCGCGCCCTCATTGACCTATTAGCCAAAGAGAGCCGGATTGAAGCCACAGCCCTGCAGACGGTTGGAAGCAAGGGCTATGACGGTTTTGTGATGGGGATTGTGAAATAAAGGTTACCATCCTTCACGTGTACAAAGAGAAGTAATATGGGAAATATGATGCCTGCTGTGCCAGGAATAGAGACCAATATTTTGGGCGAGTGTTACCACACCCGAATCCGGATGAGTAAATGTTTTGGTCAGATCATGTGGTGATAGTGATTTGAGAAGCACAACCCACCGGGCATGCAGGTTTTCAAGTAAAGGAAGCGAGATTTCTATGGGAAGCCTGGAGTCAGGAAGTTCCGCCCATAAAGCCTCTTCGTAGGGTTTAATCACAGGATTCTCTTCTGTAAGTGCAAGCTTGAAACGGATATAGCTGTTCAGGTGGCTGTCTGCCAGATGGTGAACAACTTGCCTTACTGTCCAGCCGCCGGGACGGTAGGGGGTATCCAATTGAAGGCCGTTCAGGTTTTTAACCGCTTTTTTCAATTCTTGTGGAGCGGATTCAATGTCTGAGGTCCACTGGTTAATCTCTTTTGACGTGATTTCCTGGTTTATATTAAACAATCCAATCGGATAACGCAAATCCATCATTTGAACGTCTCCCTTCTCTGATCAAATATACATACCCAGGGCCATCCGTTGTGACCGGCTGGGTTTTTGATGTTTGCTTGCGGTTCAATTCGAATATCATTAGTTTATCATTAAAAGCTGATACAGAGCAGGGGGCAGAACACGATAGAATGAACGCCTATTTACAGGGGCTTATAGCTCATATACCACCATTAGATAAAGGCCAGCGGTTTATTCTTGGAATTGATGGATTAAGCCGTTCAGGTAAAAGCACACTAACCAGGGCGTTGGAAGAACAAATGCACAAAAAAAATATTCCGTGCTTTACCATACATATAGATGATCATATTGTTGAGAGGAAACATCGCTACAACACGGGGCAAAAGGAATGGAGAGAATACTACTTTTTACAATGGGATATAGTTGGGCTCGCTGAAAACTTGTTCCATTTGGTTAAAACTGAAACTCAATTAACTCTTCCTTTTTACCATGAAAAACTCGATTTGCAGATTATGCGTGAGGTAAGGTTACCTGACAAATGTGTAATTGTTATAGAAGGTGTGTTTTTGCAAAGAAAAGATTGGCGGTCGTTTTTTGATTTCGTTGTGTATCTTGAATGTGATAGAGAATTAAGGCTATCGAGGGAAGCGGAAGAAACAAAAAAAAACATTGATAAATTTTCAAACCGTTATTGGCCGGCTGAAGATCATTATTTGGCTGAAGAGCAGCCTTTACGCAAAGCTGATTTGATTTTCAAAATAGGTTAAAGAACCAGCGTTCATCAACGCTGGTTCTCTTTATTAAGCCAGGAGAGAATGGTTTTAAAAATTTCCTCCTGCTGTTTTTTATTTGAAATCTTGGCTTTTTTGTCACCTGCTTGTGTACCGTACATTCCGAACTGGGCGTGGTTTCCGCCTTTTATTTCATGATAGGTGGTATCGGTGGGATTGAATTTTTTGCTTCCCTTAATTTTGGCCGGTGTACTGAGGCCATCCCGTTCTCCCGTAATCGAGAGGAGAGGGAAGTTAGCTTTTGATAAATCCGAGCTTTCGGTCGTGTATGAACCTAAGAAAATCAAGCCCTTGATCTTCTCCTGATGTTTTAGGCTGTAGGAGGCAGATGCAGGACCACCGAGAGAGTGACCGCCAATATACCATTTTTGGATGGAAGGGTACAATTTCATCGCCTCTTCTGCTTTATTTTTCCCCAATAGCGCCAGATTCAGCGGCATTTCAGGGATGATCACGAGATAGCCTTCGTCTGAGAGTTTTTTCGCCCAATAGGAATACGCTTCAGGTTCTACCTTAGCTCCGGGATAAAAGATAAAGCCGTCTTTTATGTCTTTGGATTTCGGCTTGTAAATATATAGATCGTCTTTATGCTGTACTTCCTGCTTTAGGTTGACCAGATGGTTTAGCTGCGAAGTCGGTTTAAAGGTCTGTTTTGACCAAATTAAAAAGCCGCCCGCATAGACAATAAGCACAACCAACACAATGATTAACGCAAATTTTAGCTTCTTATTCAAGTGAATCCTCCAGATGTTCTTCCACTTAGGAAAGTTAATACCTATTCTAGTATGGACAAAATTCAAACTTCTGACAACAAAAGTGTCCAATTGCCGAGGCTATCATGAAGTGCCGACACGGAAACTTTTAAAGGCGGAGTTATCATTAAAAACGTCTGGTAATTGTATAATGTTATTCAACTCCCCCGGTAACTAAGTACTAACGGAACGGGTCTTAGCCCTTTTGTTGAATACACCCAGTACTCCGTACATATTTGAGATTCTGCGAAAACATCAATATTCAATAATATAGTGTTTGTCATTCACTTAAAATAAAGATAGTTTTAAGCAGCTTGTAAGAGATGTATCTTTTCCGGATTATAAACTTTTTGATTCTTGGCATTCCAACGAGAATACGAGCGAACTTACCAAGCAGCTTCATCAACGATTTCAATCTGCGCATACCCCTTTCTTGAACATTATAGATATGTCTTGTTTTGAACTCCTGATTGTTGTTGGTTAAATTCATTGTAGCCATGTAGAGAACCTTCGTAATCGTGACCGTCCTCTTTTAGAAATTACCGTTTGTTCACGCCACTTTCCTGAACTGGCTTCCACAAGATTGAGTCCGGCAAGTCTTAATAGGGCATTCCCATGAGAAAACTGAATAAATATAATGAGGACATAACTTGAAAAAGTCACAACTTGTCAACCTTGACATAGGATAGTTAATAGGAGAAAACACGCAAAAATAAAAGTTCGCTACCTTCTATTTTTAGAGCTTCATTTATATATTTCCCAACGCAAAAACCCTGAATTCAGGCTTGTTCCGCCGAATTCAGGGTTTTGTTTGGTTGTTGCATTTTAAACCAGAGGTAAGTTTAATATTATCATAAATTTGATCTAACGCTCTGGGAGTAACAAATCAAGATCACATTATCCGCTTGAAGAACATGTCGACGGTAAAAGCAGTGTTGGCTATATCTAAGTCTTCTCAAAACTAGTAGAAAACCACCGCCTTATTAGCATAAGGCGGTGGTTGCGGTACGACTATTTTTGTTTAATTACGATGATCTGAACGACACCTCTCAGGGTATTTAACTTAGAAAATCAATAGCCAGTTTGATAGAGGACCAAAGGGCAAGAACGGTACAAGCGACTAACAGCACATTTTCATACCATTTGTTGACATACTGCCCCAATGACTTTTTCTGATTCGTCATAATCAGAAGGCCTATGGATATTACTGGTAAACCAACCACGGATAGTATATTTATAAATACGACCAAACTAACGAACCCAGGCATACCTGGAATCGACCATATGACCGGAGTAATAAGGATAAACATACTAAACCATTTGAACAATGGATCGTTTTGGGGTTTGTCACCGTATTTTTTCTTACGTTCTTTATTCGCGGTATGAAGACCATCAATTGCGACTTTCGGAAACACCGTAGCAAAGGCAACCGCACTACTAAATAACCCGCCGATGACACCAAGGTAGAACACAACAAATCCGAAAGTGCCTAGATGAACAGCAAGGGCTTGAGCGAGATCTTGAAGACTAGTGATTCGAATACCGTTTGGTTTTAATACCTCCGCTCCAACCACCCATACGGCCAGGTCAAGAACGATAGCCACACAAATCGCGAATAACAAGTCTCTACGTTGAAATTTTAAATGAATAGGTTTCGTCCATCCTTTTTCCTTAAAACCATATGGGTAGATAAAATTCGCAATAGAGCCAGATACAGCACCTACAAGTGAAATCGCCATTAGAAAGGCACCATATACACCAACATCTTTAGGGATGCTAAAACCAACTGTTCCTTTTGCAATGGCACCCACATCCGGTGTCGCCATAATGGCTACCAGAATTAAACAAAAGGTTTTGAGTGCGAGTAATAACTTCATCCCATTTTCAAGCGTATTATATATACTACGTCCAATTAGAATAAAACCAGCAAGAACGACAATAATAGCCCACATAAAGACATTGCCAAAGCCTAAAAGATGCGTTAATCCCTCAGCAGCACCTTTGATCATGTAAGAGTTAAATAAATGGCCCATAATGAGGGCATATCCTCCAAGGAAATAAGGATAGAACTTGTGAAGGCGGCTGAAACCTTGTATAAGAGTAAGGCCTTCTACGTTACATAGTGTGTACCGTGACATGATGGAGACGATTACATAACGAATGATTAAAGAAAGTGCGAGGACCCACATGAGGGCATATCCGTAGTGGGCTCCAGCAATGGAAGAGTCAACGAGGTCGCCGGCTCCAAGCCATGCTAGAACAGCAATAACGCCCGGTCCAAATGAAGCCAATAATTCTTTAAATCTTTGTAATCTAGATTTCGCTGGAAATGCGGTTGACGTTTCAGGCGATAACTCAAGATTCGAATTTGGCTGATTTTCCATTCAACTAATCCTCCCTAAAGTTGATGTTCTAACCATATTTTTTTTCAAACTCTTGAAACCGCTTTCAATTTTCAGGTGGTATTAAAATGAATTTGTACCTACTCAGCTCTACAATCTACATTAACAAAATAGAGGCAATTACAGAGACAGAAAGAAACTCAGCAAGCCAAAAATGGTCAGCGTATGCAGATACGGTTCGTTTTGGATATGAGCTTAAACTTCTTCTGGAAACGCCTTACGTTCATTCTCATTGCTTTCTATTTCAAAGTGGAGAAGAGGTAAAACAAGAATACAAAAGAAACTACCTGGAAGAAGTTACAATATCTATGTATGTTCTAAAAAGAGTGTTTGATAGATGTACGCTAAGTCAAGCCATTGCCTGGCTTGTACCCTTTCGTCTGGCACGACCATTTTTAATGATGATGTATAACTTCTCTTGTTTTTCTTCAATATCTGATGATATCCCTTTTTACTGAATGGTCACAAAGCTAACTTGGACCCCTCAACCCCTTTTCTGTAACCCCCTTTCGTTTAAACATACGAAAACACTGAGCTTACGAACGTTTCTACTTCCTAAAACAGGGTGTTAGAGTACGTCATCGCAATCATGACAGTTACCCGTCTTCACTGATTAGTAGTAGACGTTTACATAAACCATTGCAAATAGTCGTGATGTCTTGTATACTTGTACTCAAAGTTTATTTTATATTCAGAATATTGTCAAATTAATATTTTTTTTGGAATTTTAATTGCTGAGTTCAAGATATTCAATAGCAGATTTAGAAAAGGTGGGAGGAAGCTCACAATGACGAACAGCCCTTTTAAACTGAATTATACAGAAGACCTTAACCTAGACCCTTTAGATCATAATCAAGCGTTTATCCCCCTTGGTGAAGCCGTGTATCAAAAATTGAAAACAGCCATTGTACAAGGTCACTTAATACCAGGACAGCTATTAAGCGAAAACAAGATTGCAGAAAAGTTAGCTGTGAGTCGTACACCTGTCCGTGAAGCCATTCGAGTATTGGGATCTAAAAATTTAATTACGTTTCTGCCAGGGAGAAAAGTTATTGTCTCGATCCCGACGGTCCAAGACATTAAAGAAGTTTTCGAAATTCGCATGCTTTTAGAAACAGAAGCATTGAGGAGAATAACGAACCAACATACAAAAATCATCGAACAAATGGATGAGTCCGTCCAAATGGGGGAAGCGTACCGTAAACAAGGGGATCTTGTAAAAATGGGTGAGATGAACACTCGTTTCCATCTCACCATTATCTCTGCTCTTGAAAACCAAAGAGTGCAACGCTTTATCGATTCACTTCATGAAACCATATCCCGGTTACGTTCTTATTCGCTAACAGCAGAGTGGAAGATCGATAGGGAAAAAGAACATAAGGAAATTGTTACGCTCGTAAAAAAGGGCTTTACGGAAGAAGCAGTATCCGTCTTAAAGCAGCATTTAACCACCTCTCAAGAAAATTTACTGACTTTATTTGCGCAGAAATAAGAGGAAAAAGCTGTTTTTAGTTGTATACATGTATACAAATTACTATAGAGCAAAGGAGAATAAAACATGGATGATGCCATAACACTGGAAAAGGAAACCTTGGGCAACCGAGCCAAGACTGCTGTAATCGACTGTGATGTACATAATGCCGTTCCTTCCATACAGGCTCTTTTCCCCTATCTACCGGACAGGTGGCGCGATTATGTGGTGGAACACGGAATTAAAAGCTTAGAACCCAATTATTACCCAAGGGGAAGTTCCTTATCTGCAAGGCCCGATTCGGTATTGCCAAACGGCGATCCTCCGGGTTCGGATCTTGAGGTTTTGCAACGACAGGTGCTGGAACCCTGGAATATGGAATATGCGATCCTTAATTGCCTTTACGGCGTACAGATGATCCACAATGAGGATTGGGCGGCAGCCATGGCCCGCGCGGTAAACGATTGGCAGATCGCTGAATGGTTGGATAAAGAACCAAGGCTGCGTGCCTCAATCGTCGTTGCCAGTCAGAATCCGGAGCAGGCGGCGGAGGAAATTCACCGGTTAGGCAAACATCCCGGTTTCGTACAAGTTCTTTTGATGGTACGTTCCGAAATGCTCTACGGAAAAAAACATTTCTGGCCGATTTACGAAGCAGCCCAGCAGTATGGGTTAGTGATCGGAATTCATGCGGGTGGGGTTACCGGTTATCCAACGATGCCTGTCGGTTGGCCTTCTTATTACCTTGAGGATTACGTCAGTCAATCACAAGCCTTTCAGTCGCAAATCGTCAGCTTGGTATGTGAAGGTACCTTCCAAAAGTTTCCTCGCCTTCGAGTCGCGCTTCTTGAAAGCGGTTTCACCTGGATGCCCGCACTGATGTGGCGATTGGATAAGAATTGGAAGGGCCTACGCCGAGAAATTCCATGGGTGGACCGGTTACCGTCAGAGATTATAAGGGAACATTTTCGGTTGACGATCCAGCCGCTAGATGAATCACCAAAGCCCGAACACTTGCTGCAAACGATGGAACAAATGCGTTCCCAAGACATGCTGCTCTTTTCAACCGATTATCCACATTGGCACTTCGATGAGAAAGAAGAGGCTCTCCCAGCCAATCTCCCGCCAAGCCTGGAGAAGAAGATTCTATCGGAAAACGCCCGCTCTTTTTACCGTTTTGATTGATAAATAAAGGGATTATCCCTAGTGAGGAGGAACATACATGCCCATTGTAAATACTAAGTCGATAGAGGACAAGCGAAAAACCGGAATCCGTTTCATCGACTGTGATATTCATAATGAAGTTCCGTCAAACGAGGTGCTTAAACAATATCTTCCGACACGTTGGAAGAATTATATGGATATGGTCGGCCTGCGCGGCTACCATGGCTTTGTTCAAAATATTCCATATCCAAAAGGGAATCCGGGTGGGACACGGGCAGACGCCTGGCTGCCGAACGGTCAAATCCCCGGCTCCGACCTAAAGTTCATGCAAGAACAGCTATTGGATCCTTTGAATATGGAGATCGGTATCTTAAACTGCCTGTATCGTGTCGGGGAACAGCTGAACGATGAATACGGAGCAGCACTGGCCCGCGCGGTCAACGATTGGCAGATGGCCGAATGGCTGGACAAAGAACCGAGGTTGCGCGCATCCATTGTCATCCCGTACGAGAACGCCGATCTGGCGGTAGAAGAAATTAATCGGCGCGCTAGCCATCCTGGTTTTGTGCAAGTGTTATTCATGCCCCGTACCCGGGAACCGATGGGTCGTCGCAAATATTGGAAAATCTTTGAGGCGGCGGAAAACCACGGACTACCAATCGCGATTCATTTTGGAGGTTTGGGTGGAAACGCAATCACCTCTTCTGGATTTCCTTCATTTTATATCGAGGATCACACCGACATGGCTCAGGCGTTCCAATGCCAGGTCATTAGTATGGTTTGTGAAGGGGTGTTTGAACGGTTTTCCAACCTGCAAACTGTGATGCTCGAAGGCGGGTTTGCTTGGGTGCCTTCCTTGATGTGGCGGCTCGACAAGCACTGGAAGCGACTGCGTGAAGAAGTCCCTTTCTTGAAGCGAAAGCCATCCGAATACATTCGAGGGCATATGCGATTTACCACCCAGCCGATAGAGGAGCCGCCGGTTCAGGACTATCTCCTTCAGGTAATCGATCACCTGGGATCCGATGACATGCTCATGTTTGCTACTGATTATCCGCACTGGGATTATGATGCACCCGATCATACCTTTCGAGGGAAGTTTCCAGAAACCCTAAAACAGAAAATCTTTTATGAAAACGCTCGTTCTTTATACCGATTTCCGGAGAAGGAGTGATGAATCTATGAAAAAATACTTTGTGGCAACTGTCGATGAGATCCCACCCGGTCACCGAAAGATCATTTCTATTGCCGGGAGGTCTATCGGTATTTTTAACATAAACGGTGAATTTTTTGCCATTCGAAACCGGTGCCCACATGGAGGGGCCCCGCTTTGTGAAGGAGAATTGTCCGGTTTTGTTCATTCCCCAGTCCCGGGGGAATACACCTACACTCGAAAAGGAGAGATTATCCGCTGTCCATGGCATCAATGGGAATTCGACGTCAAGACCGGACAATCATGGTTCGATCCAGTCAAAACCCGTGTTCGTTCTTACGACGCGAAGGTCGAACAAGGATGCGCTATCGCTGAATCTACCGGGACCAAATTGGAAGAAGGGCCCCACGTGGCGGAAACCTTCCATGTTTCCCTGGACAAAGATTATGTAGTGCTTGAGATGTGACCTTAAACGTTAAAGGTGAAATTTAATGAAGGTTCCATCGCGTAAACCGTGGGGTTTGGAGAGATTTTAGTAAGGAAGGTTATAACGGCTTACTAGCATACTGTTTTGAAAATAAAAAAGGAGGTCACAAATTATGTTGGACATGGATTGTGATGTATTAGTTATTGGAGGTGGCGTAACAGGCGTAGCCGCGGCGACCGCTGCCGCACGCAATGGTGCCAATACGATTCTGCTTGAATCCAAACCGTTTCTGGGTGGTAATGCGACAACAGGACTTTGCTTACATAATTTTATTACACGATACGGTCGTCAAGTTGTGTTCGGAATCGCCCAGGAAATTGTGGATCGATTGATTAAAATGGGAGGCGCTGTCGGACATATTCCATATGGGGGATTTGTTCATTCTGTCACTCCAGTGGATGGAGAACTATTCCGAATCCTATCCACTGAGTTATTAGATGAAGCAGGGGTTACTGTATTTTTAGGGGTAAATGTAGTTGGAACTGTGCGTGACCGAGGAAATGTCACGGGCGTTCAAGTTGCGGTAAAGGGTGGGATACGAACCATTAGAGCCAAAACGTACATTGACGCAAGTGGAGATGCTGATGTTGTAGCAGCTGCCGGCGCAAACTATACGAAGGGCGATCGAAAAACTGGAAAAATGCAGCCTGTTTCGATGGTCCTTCGCTGTTATGGAACCAACAATAAGGAGATCGCTCAAGCCATCGCCGTCTCTACACCTGCAATGGCCACACGAGCTGACCATCCCGAACCGATTCCTGTTTACTTTAATGGGGCATTCAGTCAATGGAATGATATCATTCGTGAGAATCAGATCTTCCCGAATGAAGATCACAAAGTGTTTTTTAATACGGTTTGGCCGAATCACATTAATGTTAACACTTCTGCGGTGGTGGGTATTGATGGTACGGATCCCCTTTCGTTATCCCGCGCTACCGTTGAATTAACAAAACAAGTATATCGAATTAGTCAATTTCTAAAAGAAAATGTTCCCGGGTTCCAAAATGCCTACTTTGTTCCTTCGGCATTTGCAGGTGTAAGGGAAACACGAAGAATTGAAGGACTCTATGAGATTACGGACGAGGATGTTACCATAGGACGAAAATTCGAAGATACCATCGGACAAATTTGCTTCCCTGTTGATATTCACGATCCCGATACGGGTCAGGCTTCTTTTTACCAAATCGGAGACGATGGAGCATTTGATATTCCGTTCCGGGCATTAATTCCAAAAGGCCTGCAAAATATCCTGGTGGCAGGGAGATGCGTTTCAGCTACATCTTTTGCCAACGGAGCCACTCGAAATATGGCGCCGTGTTTAGTAATGGGGCAGAGTGCCGGCGTCGCAGCCGCTATGGCATCTCAGCAAAACCTGACTTTTACACAATTGAACATTCATAAACTTCAGGAAAACCTTGAGGAACAAGGTGTCTATTTAGGAGAACGAAGCAACAAAAGAGTCACACATCCCACCATCTGACTTAAAAAGTAAAAAAGGAAGATAGGTAGTCTGTAAAAGACAAAAAGGATAGAATTGAGGATGAATCACACCATCTTTTGTACTCTTTTTTTGCAAGTGGTAGATGATTACAGTGGGAGGCCACCAAAGCCGTTTATACAGTATAGGGAGGACAAGCTGATTGGAAGGGGAAAAGGTCCTCCATTTTTCCAGCTCAGCAAATCCGAACGAATAATAGATACTGGCAAAACAACAATCGAGGAACCATTATTGGTTCCTCGATTGTTGTTTTGATTCAAGCACCTAATTGTTGGGCTAAATCGATGAAATCTCTTGCTACCACATCATAGTTTTCTTCAGGCATTAGATTAGGGATTGCCTCACATCCATACTCCAATGGTCGAAAAACATAAGCTGTTTTCATCCCTAGCTTTTTGGCTGCCTGTAAGTCATGTTGATGCGCCGCAACCATCATGACTTCATTGGGTTGAAGATCAAGAAAGTCGATAGCCATGTGGTAAACGTTTGGATCGGGTTTGTAACTTTTGATCATTTCAGGGGACAAGATCAAATCCCAAGGTAGTCCACTATGTTTTGCCATATTGGTGAGTAAAGATACATTCCCGTTTGATAGTGGACTGATTATGAATTTTTGTTTCAAGCGTTGAAGACCTGGAACCGCATCACCCCATGGCTCCAAACGATGCCAGACTCGATTGAGGTGAATGATTTCTTCCTCTGTTAGATGGTTGATCTCAAATTCATCAAGAAGCTTTCGTAATACCATCAAATGCAATGAATCCAAATTCATCCACGAAAGCTCGCCGCTTAGAATACGATCCAAGTTGGGACGATAAGCCCCTCGCCAGGCATCAGCAAACTTCGGCGAATTCAGCTCAAGGTCTTTCATCTCATTCAATTTTTCGCATTCTTTAATGATCGATGATCGATAATCTACAACCGTTCCAAACACGTCGAAGATAAGTGCTTTAAGCCCGTTAGTTTTCATGTCATCATCACCATCCTTTTATATGAATAGATCCATACATTAACAATAAGTATAGAGATGTTTCACTCTATTACTACGCTTTTAATAACTGCACCTTTGCTTTTCGTAAATCCTCTATTGTAGCGGAAACTGAAATTTGTTCAGGGCTTATCGCCACTTCAATAATGGAAGGTTTACCTGACTGGAGTGCTCGAGTAAACGCTGCCTCAAATTCTTCGTTAGAATCGATGTACTCACCATGGCCACCAAACAATTTAGCCAATTGGGCGTAGTCAGGATTTGTGAGCAACGTCCCGGAAATTCGCTCAGGATACTCGCGTTCTTGGTGCATCCGAATGGTGCCGTACATATTGTTATTAAAGACTAACGCGATAACAGGAACCTTATAACGAACGGCTGTTTCAAATTCTTGCATGGTCATCATAAAACCGCCATCACCGGATAAGGAAACCACAACACGATCGGGATGTGCTAATTTAGCTCCAACTGCAGCGGGAAAACCATAACCCATGGCACCATTTGTCGGGCCAATATAGGTTCCAGGTTGTTCAAACTGGTAAAATTGGTGTAGCCAGCCACAAAAGTTTCCTGCATCGTTTGTTATAATGGCATCTGCAGGCGTTAGACGCTGAAGATCGGCTAAGAGTTTCTTCATATTTAATTTGCCACTTTGATCTAATTCGTCATGAATCCATTGACCGTACAAACGGCGACGCTCGGAAATCCAATCCAGACGTTCTTTTTTAGTTTCTGGTTGATATTGGTTAGAAGCTTCAACTAACGCATTTAGTGCTTCTCCTGCATCTGCTACAATACCAAGAGCTGGATTATATACTTTACCGATACTATTTGGGTCAATATCAATATGAATAATCGTTTGCTCCTTTGAAAATAACGAGTACCCTTGTGTGACAATTTCTGAAAAACGCATCCCCACTGCCACAATCAGATCAGCAGTTTTCACTGTTTCTAATATATTCTTAGGCGTACCCAGTCCAATATGGCCTAAATACTGCGAATGGTGGTTTGGAAATACATCATGGCGGCGGAAAGACGATAAAACAGGTAAAGCCATGGATTCCGCAAATTGAATCAATGGTTCGTGTGCGCCGCTACGAACTACACCGCCACCAGCAATCATAATAGGATGCTTGGCCTGAGAAATGAGAGAAAGTGCCCGAGCCACTTCATCTTTGCCTGGAGCTGGCTTTGGAATAGTGATGACTTGGCCTATTTCCATTTCCACTTCTGCATCGATGACATCCACTGGCAATCCGACCACAACCGGACCCGGTCTACCGCTTTTAGCAATCCGAAAAGCCCGTTGAACCAGCTCCGGAATTCGATGGGTGTCCGTAATTTCAATGGTCCACTTTGAAATCGGTGCAAAAAAGTTTTCTTGATTGACCTCCTGGAACCCTTCCCGTGTCCGAAAATGACTATGTACTTGTCCTAAAAACACCACCATAGGGGTTGAATCTTGCATAGCGGTATGGACACCGATAGAGAGGTTCGCTCCGCCTACACCTCTTGTAGCCATACAAACGCCGGGCTTATTGGTTGCCTTCGCATATCCTTCTGCCATAAAACTGGCTCCGCCTTCGTGGCGAGCGGAAATCAGGTTTATTTCCTCCGTTTCATAGATTGCATCTAATACACTTAGATAGCTTTCACCTGGCACACAAAAAACTTGATCCACGCCTTCTCTTCGAATACATTCAACCACCGCTTGAGCACCAGTCATTTTCTTTTTCATGTTTCGTTCACTCCTTGTTTGTTCTCTTTGCAAAACGAGAGGGTACGTCGTATATGGTCACGCATCGCTTCTTCAGCACCATCCGGATCGTTTGAACCAACTTTGGTAAATATTAAATGATGCTCTTCATAGGCACGGTCAAGTTCATTGACATTAGCTAATGCGTGCTTTCTAACGACATTAGCAAAGGCCTTTAGGGAAGTTATCTGTTTTTCGATATAATCATTTTTCGCTGCCTTGATAATGAAGTGATGGAATGCTTCATTACTTTTCCTTAATCCATCGCTGTTTTTAGCCACCGTATAAACTTCCATTTGTTCTATGATGGTACCCAGCTGTTTTTTTTGCTCCTCTGTAATCTTGGACGCGGCCAAGCGGGCAGCTACTCCCTCAAGCGAGGATCTCGCTAACGTGATCTCTTCCACCGACTTCATAATTTGGGTGGAAACAAAGGTACCCCTTCTTGGACGAGTATAGACCAACCCTTCCAATTCCAGCCTGCGAAGCGCTTCTTTTATAGGAGTTGTACTAACGCCCAATTGTTCCGATAACGCTCGTTCTTTTAAATGCATTTCTGGTGAAAGTTGTTCAGACAAAATGCCGTTTTTAAGCGTTTCATAAACAACGTCTCTCACTGAACGCGTTTGTTTATGTATGGTTTCATTCATCTTGAAATTGTGAGCATTCATGTTTATCGGTCTCCTTTTTAAAGTCATTCAACAACCAAAAACCTTATCTTCATTGCGTAATCCATGAAAAACTGACTGGATCTAAGATGCGAGTATACATATCTTATTTAAATGGCTGAAAACGGTGTGACTTATATTTTGTTTACTTGTTTTCAACTTTTTAAGAAACTTGAGGTCTGATATATCAGTCTTTTTATTGTAATGGTAAGCTCAGTAAAGTTAAGGTGTCAACTGAATATTTTTTATTTCTTAAATCTTTAAATAAATTAATGCTTAATCAAACAATAAGGAGTTTTAGAATGAAATTCAAATCAAAAACGGGATTACCGACGATTTAAAATAAATACCCGCCGAATCACAGCACATACATATTGGCTTTTTCCACTTTCATTGCACTTTAAAATAAGAGTGGGCCAGGAGCGGAACAGGGCTAAACCCTTTGAAGATATTGTTTAGGACATGTTTACTAGATACAAACCTTCACGAAATAAAGTAATTAATGATCGTTAGGAAGGTGGTACTAAACAGCATGAATCCAAACGCATAGCCGGCGTTCATCAATAAACCGATTTGTACAGGTTTCACATTCGCCAAACGGCTTATGATCATATTTGCAGCAGAAAAGGGAGAAATCATGGATGCGAGGGACCATGAAATTAATATCACCATCGCATAAATGACCGGTTGAATTCCGAGCTGTTGCCAGTGAACAGAAGCAGTAAATAGCGTAATGGTCACTAAATGATGAATGCCAAAAAAGGCTATAAACACGACAAAAAAAATAAAGAGAAAAATGAACAGCCAAATATAACCGAGGGATACACTCGACCAGGCGGGCAGTTGTACCTTCCAATCGAGCCATATAAGGGTATGTGAGAAGAAACCAACCGAAATAAATAATAAAGCTTCAAATCGTATATTGGGTAAATCCCGCTTAGCAAAATGACGGAGTCCATGTAAAAACTCTTTCACCGTTCCCTGTAACAATGTCCAAGAAGCGGAATAGAAGATACTAAGGAGACAGATGATGGCAATGGTGTTTATCGGCGTTATATACTCTATGAGCAACAAACTGCCGATTAATAAACCGTAAAAGGATAATAAATGTACTATTTTAGAATTAAATCGGATTCTGTTACCTGGAGGAATATCTTGTTGCTGTTTTAGTTTCATTAGCCCGGGCATGACGGTAGCAAGCAAAATAATACAACATAGCGTTAAGCCAAGCAAAATGAGGGATCCCGGATTTCCCTTGCTATAGGAAATGGCTACTGAAAAAGCAGCAAAGTAAGGGGTCCAACAAACTGCCAAGTTAAATGAGCGGTTCAGATAAGCGCCATATTTGTTTGGGTTCTCATTCATTCGGCTATCTTTAAACTGGTCAACCAGCCGTATAGAGGCTAAATTTAAAAAAGAACTCAGAAAAAAATTAACCGCAGAAATGGCATAAATAAAGAATCCCTTGTTTTTTACTGTTAATAGATTCCTGATTTCCTCTAAGTAATTTCCTTGATCAATAGGTATTTTAAGAAGCGGTATACAAACAAACAATGAAATAAATATGGTATTCGAGTTTAAATGATCAACAGCAACGGAATAAGGAATATGATAGTGCCAGGTTAAAAAAATACTCATGATAAAAAACAAACTATAAACAATCCTAGGTATTCCATTGGTACAAAACAGAAGAATGACAAACATAAAAAGGACGCTAATCCCCAACATGATTTTAATCAAAGAAAAATCAAATAGGGATAATACAATGCTTAACGCAGCGATTACCAGAAGGAAGCAAGTATGTAGTTTATTTATCATCATTCCATCTCCCTCAATTTAAACAAACTCTTGAAGAAAAAAGCAAAGAATGCCATATTTGAATCCAAACATGGCTTCCCTGACTCCAGGGCTGTTCTAAAAACAGCCTGGATAAACATTTTTTAGCTGTTCCAAAAGAGGACCGGCTT
The DNA here is from genome assembly GCF_001457035.1 of Fictibacillus enclensis. Taxonomy (GTDB): domain Bacteria; phylum Bacillota; class Bacilli; order Bacillales; family Fictibacillaceae; genus Fictibacillus_C; species Fictibacillus_C enclensis. Next base: position 500,178 of record NZ_KQ758617.1, read on the forward strand.
CCCCTGGAAGACTGATGTTAACCGAAATTTTTTCATTCCATTCCGAGATAGCGCTTAAGATAAGGTTTTAGTTCCATCTTAAGAAATGAATCATAGGGACACCGCAAACTTGATTATTTATGTATGAACAATGATAGAATTGAAGTTGACCGTAACAGGATACGTTTCTACCTGAGCAAGTGCCTTTTCTGATTCCATTATCCCTACAGTTACCTTATAGGTTTTTACCAAACAGCCATCTGGATCAAATATGGATTTCCCCGTTTTAATATCAAATTCCCAACCATGCCATGGACAACGAAGAATTTCACCCTTTTTTATAAATTCAACCTCACCCAATTTCCCTGTGTTTTTTTCCCTACAAACCGTCATGCCACCAACACTCCCTGAACACACCGGTGCTCCTTGATGTGGGCATACGTTCCGCAATGCGTAAAACTCCCCGTTCACATTGAACACAGAAATTGAACGTCCTTCTATTTCTACCGTTTTACTCTGGCCAACGCCGACTTCGTCAATGGATGCCACAACATGCGCACTCATGTATCATCACACCCTTCACCAAATCTATTTTATTTTTTAATCCAGGTTATACAATGCCCGTGCATTCTCGAAAAAAATACGTTTTTTTAACTCCTCCGGTAATTTAGGAAACGACCTGGTCGGAGAATCGAAATCCCAATGCGGATAGTCTGAAGAAAACATAAGAATATTTTTGGCGTCCATCATTTCAAACATCTGCAAGAGATGCTCCCTATTATCCGGATTTTCTAGTGGTTGAGATGTAATTCGGACGTGCTCAAGAATATATTCACTCGGTCGTTTTTTAACCCATGGAACTTCTTCCCTCAACGGTTTCCATTCGGCATCTAAACGCCAGAGAAGGGGAGGCAACCAAGCGGATCCGCCTTCCACGAGAACGAGTTTTAAACCTGGAAAACGTTCAAATACCCCTTCAGTAATAAAGCTGATGAGATGGGCTTGAAATGAGAGCATTAAGCCGGTGTGCCATTCTATGTAAGTAGTAGGGTATCCAGGTGTCATTATTTCATTAGGACCGACACCTTCGGTTCCGGGGTGAAGGGCGATGGGAAATCCATTGCGTTCACATGCCTCGTATATCGGGTAATATTGTCTTTGTCCAAAAGGAGCGCGTGCTCCGGAATCCATCATCACTTGTACCATGTGGGGGTGTCCTGCCCAACGATCAATCTCTTTAGCCGCAGCTTGGGGATCTTGGTGTGCAACTGTGATCGACCCTTTGCAACGGCCATCTTCGTTGTTGTTATCCAACCAGACATCTGCCAGCCAATCATTAAAAGCGGATGCCACCACCGTAGCAAAATCCGGACTCGGGTATTTTGTCGCAAACGCGCGAGGTAATAATATGGCATAATTTATCCCATATTCATCCAGTAACTGTTCACGCATATATGATGGATCAGAACATGGATATCCACCGTGGGGTGTTACTGAATCTAATCGGTTTACATGTATGGGATTATCATATATGCCCCTTTTCCCATTCCCATTAAATCGGCTACGCCAAGGTTCTGACATATACGACTTTATGACATTATAATCGCTTGGATGTGGATGTACATCACAGTCAATAATATCGTTTAATTTTTTCACGTTCGACTTTTTCATACAGCATACCTCCTGAATTTCCCAAAATAAATGACGTATCTTATTCCATTTTTGCTGATGGCCGTACAACATATTTTGATAATATTGAAATTTGAGGTCTGATATTTCACACTTTATGTTTTTATCATAAATTTGGAAATAAGGTAATGTCAACATTAAATTCAGTATTTTTAGAATTGTTTTTATTTTGCGTCAATTTTGATTTAAAATCAGGGGAGGTAAAAAATCCTATAGTCAACTTTCAATCGAAGAATTAACCATTGACAGAAAACGGAAAGGGAAGATATTAACTTAAGTATTTACCGTTTTACGCGTGTTATTTTGATAAGACATTGGCATTTACTAGATTTTTTGGGATGTCTCCTAATAAAGCTGTCAGTAAATTCTCGGCGGCCAAACGGGCCATCTGCATGCGGGTGTGAAAACTGGCACTTCCAATATGCGGGAGTGTTACGACATTGGACAAGGTAAATAACGGATGATCCATGGAAACTGGTTCTTGTTCGAAGACATCGAGTCCGGCTGCCCAAATTTCCTTTTCTTTCAAAGCGTCATACAATGCTTCCTCATCGACTATACCTCCGCGAGCTGTATTAATCAGCACAGATGTATTTTTCATAAGAGACAGTTCCTTACGTCCGATAAGGTGACGTGTTTCTGGAGTGAGGGGTGTCAAGATACAGATAAAGTCAGATTCCTTTAAAAGCGTTTCCATGTCAGTATATTGGATACCTAATTGTTTTTCTGCTTCTAGCTTTCGACTGCGATTGTAATAAAGAACACGCATATCAAATCCTTTGGCGCGTTGAGCCACTGATTCTCCAATCTGACCTAATCCGATAATACCAAGTGTTGAGCCATATACGTCCTGTCCCGTAAGCAACATAGGAGACCACGTTTTCCATTCACCCCTGCGAAGAAAATCAGATGATTCCACTATTCGGCGAGATGTGGCCATTAATAACGCAAACGTTAAGTCAGCCGTTGTTTGGGTTAATACACTAGGTGTATTGGTGACCATGATTCCCCGTTCGGAAGCCGTCTCGATGTCAATGTTGTTATAGCCCACTGCCATGTTGCTTATCACTCTGAGTCTAGGGGCATTATCAAGCAAGTCACTGTCGATGTTTTCTGTTAAAAGGCAGTATAATCCATCGGAATCAGCCAACTCCTTTTGGAGAACAGGCCTTGGGACAGGAATGTCTTCTTCTTCCCACATTCTCACATAACAGACTTCAGCTATCTGTTCTGCCACTTCTTTCGGAATTTTTCTCGTTATATATACCTTAGGTTTCACTTTTTTGAGCTCCTTTCATCCATTATGAAGATAGATTTATAGCCAGCATGTTCAATCTGTTAACGCTAATTTTGTTAACTAGTTGGATGAACAGTCATTAGTGATCATTTTGAACTCGTACCGGTTCGACAATAATCTTCTATGCAAGTTCCAGATCTCCTTCAGATAAAAAAATTTAACATCATGACATAACTGCTCCTTTCTACCCTTTATAAGGTTGAGAAAAGATGATATGAAATATGATAAGAATTTTCCAAAGTTACAAATATAATGGAGATGCCAGTATGATTAACACTGAAACCGAACGACTGATAACAGAAGAGCCATCTTCGCTTACGGATGCCGCCCGGGATTGATTGGTAAAGAGAATATGCTGATCGATGCCAATGGCGAATTGTTCATTAGGATGTGGAAGATGACGTAAAGAGACATCAAGACAGGCGGCATAAACGGGTTTGACGCGTTTCTTCCATGTATCTAAGGATGTTTCTTCCGCTCCTCCCACTAAGGAGGACGTTTGTTCAGGACCAACGGTTGAAATCACGTAGGAAGCATCAAGTTTCTCCCCGTTATTTAGGGAAAGGATAAACTCGTTTTTTTTTACAGAATCTACGGATTGATGATTCATAACAATTACACCAGCGTCGATGGCCAATGTTTTTAACGCATCAGCCATGGTTTGCCATCCACCTTCAATGTACAGCACTCCTTTTAATCCTTTTTGCACCCGGGCAAGCACATTTTTGGCTCTCAGTCTTTCCGGTTCAATGCAATAGGTGGATGTTCTGCATAAAGCGTAAAATGTATGTCTGACCATGGGATCGGTTATTTCAGTCTCTGCCCATTCACGCAGGCTTATTGTGCCGACCGCTTCCCGTATTAATTTGGTAAGTTTCATCATCACTTTGCCAAATTCCATTATGCCGATCCAGGAAAAGAGCTTTGTGAAAAAAAAGGGAAGAAAGGTGATGGGGCAGTGGAAGGATGGACTGTTTCCAAATGCCGCTTTCCTTCGTTCCTGGCATTCCTCCGTAAGGTTTAATTCTAAGTTCATGCAATATCGCTTCCGCTTCGCCTCCTTTATAAAGAGCATGTGCCCCGAGATTTAGATAAGCCCCTTTTTTCTTCACGGTTTGTGCCCGGCCTCCCACGTCTTTTCCTTTTTCAATAATAACAGTGTGAATACCGGCTTTTGCCAAGTTAAACGGCTGCCGTCAGCCCGGAAAGCCCTCCGCCAATGATGCTATTTTTTCAATATAAAATACCTTCTTTCTGTTTTATAAATAAGACGAGAAAGAAGGGATCGTTGTGACACAAGAAGGAAACTTTTTTCGAGGTACGGGTAAACTATACCCATCAATCATATTGAACGGAGTGTGGATTATGGAGATACACGGAAACATTCTTTTGGGAGATCTGGATCAGGGGACAAACGAGTTTTCACTGCAGCAGGTAAAACACTTTATGACGCAATCGATACTATCTTCTTCTCAGCTCGAGAAACTTTACAACTATTTGCAAAAACACCAGAATGATGCAGGGGGCCAGGTGATCTCGCTGTATGATTCTATGCTGGTGAGACTAAGCCAGCAGGAAATCAGTATGCTGTTGAAGGATTTGGAGAACATTCAGTCGCATTATCATTGATAAGCACTTCTGTTGGAGGAATGCTTCGTTTATTGTATAGTAATCCTATGATTTAACTATGAATAGTGGAGGGAATAGAACTGAAATTATCAACAAAGATCCTAGCGGGGCTCGTACTGGGTATTATTGCAGGTGCTCTGTTAAATGCCTTTTTACCTGGACAAGTGAAAGCAATCGATCATTATGTCCTGTCACCGGTAGGACAAGCATTCATTCGTATCATTCAATTTATTGTTGTGCCCGTCGTTTTTACATCCTTGATCATCGGATTAACCAGTCTGCAGGGCACAGGAAAAATCGGCTCATATACTCTTAAGCTGCTGCCCTTATATATCATTACAAGTGCTGTTGCCTTGGCGATCGGCATGGTTACTGCGTATCTGTTAAAACCGGGTACTGGAGTTTCCATCACCGATGTTGGTCAGGGACCTGGCAAAGCACAAAAAAGCCAGTCATTAGTGGATTGGCTCGTCAGCATCGTACCGACCAATCCGTTTGAAGCATTGAGCACGGCCAACCTGCTGCAGGTGATCATTTCAGCGATACTCATCGGGGTGGCCATGAATCTTGTAAAAGAGAAAGCCAAGCCCTTTTTGGCTCTCGTTGAAAGTGTTTATTCGATTGTCGAGAAAATCCTGCAAATCATTCTAAAGGTGGCACCACTCGGAGTGTTTGCGCTCATGGCTTCAGTAATCGCTACTCAGGGCTTTGGAGTAGTAAATAAGCTTTTAATGTATATTCTGGGGCTTATTCTTGCTTTAGCCATCATGGGAGTGGTCTATTATCTAATCCTTCTCATGGTTGGAGCACGGCCAAACAACTTCTTTAAAAGCTTCTTTCCGTCGTTTTCCTTGGCGTTTGGAACAGCGAGCTCGAATGCCGCTCTTCCTGTAGCGATGGATAATGCGGGTAACCGTTACGGGATGAAACGGGAGATTGCCAGCTTTGCTCTGCCGTTTGGAACCGCCTTAAAACGGGATGGAGCAGCCATCTTGCAGGGCTTCAATGCCTTGTTTGTTGCTCAATTTTTTGATGTGCACATCACTGCTTCACTTATTATTGCTGTATTTGTCAGTGCACTTTTGGTTTCCTTTAGCACAGCAGGTGTACCGGGAGCAGGGATTATCATGATGACAACCGTTTTAACCGCAGCCGGACTCCCGCTCGAAGGCATTGCGATCGTAGCCGGTGTTGACCGGTTAACCGACGGGTTCAGAACCGCGTTAAATGTAATCGGAAATGTGGCCAATGCCGCAGTCATTGACCGCTGGAATAAATGAAGTCATTAAAAAAAGGCCTTTTCGGGCCTTTTTTTGTGTGCTGCGGCAGAATCTCGACCTTTACCCCCGATACAGTCTTTGAGCACGCGGCATAAAAAGAGAAAGAATCCAGCCGTTGAATAGAGCGGTCATTAGGGTGCCGACTCCAATCGGCCCATGGAGGAAATAAGCGAAAGAAAGCACAATCATACTGATCAGGAGGCGGGAGGTGCTAAGGGTGAGGCCGAGTTTTTCCTGAAGAATTAGCATGAGCCGGTCCAAAGGGATGGGAGCGATATTTCCCTGTAAATAAAGGGCCGTGCCTATGCCGATCAAAAGCATGCCCAATACGAGCAAAAGAAGCTTGATAAGAACAGTGTCTGCCAACATCCACCCCCTTAGAGAGAAGTACCAGGCATCGATTCCTGCACCAGTCACAATCGCAGTTCCAAGCGCGAGGAATTCCGGTCGTTTCCGCAAAAGAACGCCGTTCATGCCCATCATCACCAAAGCGATAATAATCTCCCAGGAACCAACAGTGAGACCAATGGTTCTGAATAGACCAACCAGGAAGGCATCATAAGGGGAAGTACCGAGATTCGAAATAATGGATAAGGCAATCCCAAGCGTTAAAATTAAAATTCCGATGAAATAAAAAATGAAGCCTTTGCAGGTCATTTGTCCGCTCCTTTAATGAAAAAAGACCCTGAAAACAAATGTCCAAGGTCCTTTACCTCAATCTATGCAAATAGCTGTTAACACTCACTCATCAGATGCGGATTTATTAACCCAAAATTGTTACCGTATAAACATGAGAATTATGATTCAAAAGACTATCCTGATTCTCAGCTTCTCATGCTAAAATATGGTTGTTGTTTAAATTGAGGGTGTGGGGAAGAGGGGAAGCGAGATGTGGGGCAATAAAAACTTTTTATTATTAATGTTTGGGGTAGCGGTTTCTAGCACAGGGTTATGGGTTGGGATTATCGGTAACCTGGAATTTTTGCAAAAGAACGTAGATTCCTCGTTTTTACAGGCGCTGATCCTATTATCGGGATTTCTTGTCGGCGTGTTTCTAGCTCCGATGGCAGGAAGGATCATTGATCGGGGAGACAAAAAGAAAATCCTGATCTATTCAGGTTTTGCCAGGTGTCTGGCCATTGGTTTCATGTATTTGGCAATCGCTTACAACAATGTATGGTGGATGCTGATCTACACATTCGTGATCGGTATCTCAGGAACTTTTTCCAATCCGGCAATGCAGACCCTCATCCCGTTGATTGTGAAAAAAGAAGAGCTGCTGCAGGCGAACGGAGTATATATGAACCTGTTTACAGGGGCAAGGATTGCAGGGACGGCACTGGGAGGAGTCATGCTGGTTGGCATGTCACTATCTGCTCTATACACTGTGACACTGATTTCCTATGTTATATTGCTGATTGCCACGTTCTATATGAAAGTGGACGTAACACCGAGAGAGAAAACGGAAGGCGGCAAAAAGGAAAGTTTCTTCGGCACATTAAAGGATCTGTATCCGATCGTGAGGGACCAGCACAAAGTGGTGTATGGCATCCTTTTATTGATTCCTCCCTATCTGTTTCTTTCTGGATTCAATCTTATGGTGATCGAGATCAGCCAAATCCAGCACTATCCGGGGATCAAAGGGATTCTTTACACCACCGAGGGATTGTGCGTATTTCTGGGGACGTATCTCGCCAAGCGGTTTTTAAAAGAAGCAAAACTGCCCTATTTATTTGGCATTGTTTTTATAAGCGCTCTGGCCCATATTTCTTTGTTTATGGCCAGCCATCTGGTGATGTCGGTCATTTCATTCGGTTTCTTTGGCTTGGCAATGGGGCTGCTGTTTCCGGTCACAACCACTATTTTTCAGACCGATATTCCGGCAGAATACCACGGCCGTTTCTTCTCAATTAAAGGCATGACTGACAACATTATTTTCCAGATTTTAATGCTATTAACCGGTCTGTTTCTTGATACGATTGGATTTGAAAAGATGGTCATCACGTTTGGCGTTTGTTCGTTTATCATTGCTTCACTTATCTATTTGCAATACCGAATCCGTGAAAAGCAGAACAGCAGAAAACCGGTTGCGGCTGCAAAATAAATTTGTTTTCAAGAAGGAAGATGAACAAAAAGAGAGAAGATTAATAATGCAATAAAAAGCAATAAGGTAACAGGAAGTTGGGGCAGCATGAAATTTTTGGGGTTATTTCTTGGAATGACTTTTTTAGGTTAATTTTTAATGTTTCTTACCACCCACTCTGAGTTGGGAATCGTTCTCTTTTTTGCATTCTTTTCAGCCTTGCTCCTTCGCATCATGATCATGCTGTCGGATATTAAAAGGGAGATAGGCAGACAAAACAGTATGCTGGAAGTTGCCAACAAACGACGAGTGAAAGTGGAGAGGAAGTTGAACCAGTAGAAGTTGAACCAGTAGTTTTAAAAGGAGCAACGTTGCATCAGTTAAGAGAAACCAAGCGTTATATCGCTGCCCGGGAACTCATATGCATGTTTAGTAGGAACATTATTAATGAGGGGGTATTCTTATGCTTTGGTTATTGCTATTGTTGGTTGCCGCTGCGGTTATGGTCGGAATTTTGGTGCGTATAAGCAAAAGCCACCAAGACTCGGAACCTGAAACTCTATCCACTCCATTGCTTGAAACTGAAAAAATAGAAAGCAGCAGCACGCTGAGCGGAGGACCGATGTAAGATCGGTTCTCTTTTTAAGGTGAAAAATGAAAAAAGTGGTTGCTTACATAGTAAGTGTGTAGTAAACTGGTAAAGAACACATGTTCGTATAAAAACTTAAAATGAGGTGTCGTGATGATTAAAGGTATTTATCCTTATTTGGTGACGAATGGAAACGGTCAGGAAGCAGTAAAGTTTTATGAAAAAGCGTTAAACGCAAAGGTGCTTGGAGTCCAAACGTTTGGTGATATGCCGGATAACCCGGAACACCCAACACCGGAAGAAGCGAAAAATCGCGTAATGAATGCCCATCTTAAGGTAGGCGATACAGACTTAATGCTATCCGATACATTCCCTGGAATGCCTTATCAAACAGGAGACCAGGTAACGATTGCCTTGATCACCGACGACATCCCATCATCGAAAGAAATTTTTGAGAACCTTCGTGAAGGCGGAAACGTCATCATGGAAATGCAGGAAACCTTCTGGAGTCCTTCATACGGCCAGATCACGGATAAATATGGCGTCACCTGGCAAATTTCAGCCATGGGTTCAAATCAATAAAAGATTATGAATAAAAAAAGCTGCTTCGGCGGCTTTTTTTATTTGAGAAGAGGAAACGGGGCTTAAGCTGAAGAATGTCTCTTGGAATCAACTACTTTCGCTACTTTTCAAAAATTTGGTAAGTTGGAGAAAGAACCAAGTAACAAAGGAGTGCCTGATATGATTCATCATGTAAAGGAAAGTGCAGAAGGACTTGAAGAGTTAAGGGCTGATTGTGATCAGTGCTTTGGGCTCTGCTGTGTGGCCTTGCCCTTTGCCAAGTCTGCTGATTTTGCCCTAAACAAAGACAGTGGAACGCCATGCCCCAACCTTCAGCACGATAATAAATGCGGCATTCATCAAAATTTAAGAGAAAAAGGCTTTAAAGGCTGCACTGTCTTTGACTGTTTTGGTGCAGGACAAAAAGTCTCCCAATTGACGTATAAAGGACTGGATTGGCATAAGGACAAGGAACGTGCGCAGGAGATGTTCAACGTTTTCCCGGTTATGCAGCAGCTTCAAGAAATGCTCTATTATTTAAAGGAAGCACTGAACAGGGAAGAAACCCAATCCATAAAAACGGATTTACAAGACCGCTATGAAACGATCGAAAGTCTTACAAATATGAAGCCTGAGGCTTTGTTGCTCCTGGATGTACAGGCTCATCGATCCCAAGTGAATGATCTTTTGCTTTGTACCAGTAAACTGGTAAGGAAGGGAAAAAATGCATCAAAAAAGAAAAGCATCAGTTATTTGGGTGCAAAGCTGCGAAAAGCGGATCTTAAAGGAAGTGACTTTAGAGGTACGCTGCTAATTGCCGCTGATCTGAGGGATACGGATTTACGAAGATGTGACTGGATTGGTGCAGACCTCAGGGATACAAACTTAAGTGGGGCGGATATAAGAGGAAGTATTTTTCTTACGCAAATTCAGGTAAACGCCGCAAAAGGGAATCGTAAAACAAAGCTTCCTCCTCACTTAAAGCATCCGGAGCATTGGATGTAGTTTTAATCCGAAAATTGGAACTTATGGATCTGTCCGATCGTTATAGGATTAGAAGGAATAAAGAGAGGAGATGACAGATGGTCCCCCCATTTCTGGAACAAAAACTTCAAGCTTACCGTGATACATATGAACAGTTAAAAGTAGCGCTTAAATGGAAGGTCAGTGACCAGCGAACGCTGATGATGATCGCTTCCATGTATGTGGTCAACAACAAGCCTTTTCATTTACAACAATTTTTGAAGGTAAGTGACTATATCAAGGATAACGTCGGTGCTTTTAATACACTGAAATCAACACCCCGATTTACCATTGGAGCTATGTTGGATGTGTATTTTGACGAGCCGGAAAAAAAGTTTCACGAACTAATTGAGATTTACGAGCAAATGGTCGATGAACGGTTCAGCCGCGGAGCTTCCACCTACCTGGCAGCACAGGTGTTACTTGGTCAGAAGGAAGAAGGCAATTCCATTCCCATTGATCGTGTGATGAAGGTGTACAAAGGGATGTCGTCCCATCATTTCTTCCTTACCTCAAGTACCGATTACCCGCTTGCGGTCCTGTTGGCCGGAAGAGATGGAACCGTGGATGAAATAATGGATCATGTAGAGCATTTTTATAAGGAGCTCAGCAAGAATGGCTTTTCAAAAGGAAATGACCTGCAGTTCTTAAGCCATATTTTATCTATTGATAGTGAAACAAATCCAGACGAATTGGTCCGGCAATCCATAAAGGTATACGACACCTTTAAAACGTCATGGAAGAGGCCAAAGGGAATGCATTACCCGCTGGTCGGTCTTCTCGCTCTGCTAAAAGACGGGGAAAATGAAGTGCTGACCGTTTTAGAGGCCTCCGACCGTTTAGGCAGCGAAAAACCGTTCAGGTGGCATAAAGATATGAACCTGATCATGGCGGCCAACTTAACCATGAGTGAAAAGCTGGATAACCCTGCATTACTAGGAACGGGTATCTATGCTGCAGTGGATGCCATCATCCAGGCGCAGCAAGCGGCCATGATTGCGGCTGTTTCAGCTGCAACGGTGGTGAGTTCCTCTGGTGATGGAGGGAGTTAAGAGTGGAGGAGTGGGCGATATGGGCATTTTTAGTTTGAACTATGATTATAAACACAAGGAAAAGAAAAACGGGAACAGTTTTGTTTCTGTTAGAGATAAAGGTGAAAATGCTTTACTGGAAGTTGAGAAAAAGGGAAATCAAATTGAACTGGTCACCTACTGGCAGAATGATAAAACCACTAAGTTTAAACTCCCGCTGGAACTGTTTGAGAAAATGTACAAAGACATGATTCAAGACCATGACTAGATCACTTTTTCTCTAAAAAAATGAAAGGGAACCCGAATTGTTCCCTTTCACCATTCTCTAAACCAGTTACTTGAGTAAAATGGAGACGGGCACATTTGCGGAGGAGCTCCATGAAGGTTACTCCAAATTACTCTTCTGTAGGGTTTTCAGGACCGCTAAGTTCCAGTTGATAAAAAGCTAAATCTAGCCATCTATTGAATTTAAATCCTGCCTTTTTTATTGTACCAGCATGAACAAAGCCGATGTTCTTATGTATGGCGATGCTTTTCTCATTTGCTGCATCAATCCCGGCAATTAAGGTAATATACTCTCTTTGATTGGCAATAGCAATTAATTCTTTCAGCAGGGACGTCCCAATTCCTTTTTTTCGGTATTCCTTATCCACATACACAGAATGCTCAACTGAATATTTGTAAGCTGGCCAGGCTCTGAAAGGACCGAATGTGGCAAATCCGACCACTTTGTTATCTTGTTCGTATACAAGTATTGGGTAATTCTCATCTCTTTTTTGTTGATACCAAATTTGCCTTTTCTCGAGGGTTTGAGGTTGATAGGCGTATACTGCGGTAGTATTGAGAATGGCGTCATTATAGATAGCTAGAATATCCTTTAAATCGTTCGAAGTTGCTTCCCTGATCATTCTTTTCTTCCTTTCCTGCTAAGCGAGCGAAAATAACCATAAATGCCGGGGGCGAAGAAGTGATTATGGCTCCCATTTGTGCTGTAGAAAGCATCGTACCTGTTTCCTGAGCAACAATAGTAATGGCGTTGCCAATGATCCCGATGGCGATAATGGTGAAAAAATATTTCTTCTCGATTCGCCACTTTTGTCGTGTGATCAAACCGATAATCAGAAGGGCTAATATAACCACTACATATCGCATCCATACAAGTTCTAAAGGGGGTATGACTTCTACTACTACTTTGACAACGGCATACATCGCACCCCAAATGCTGGAAGTTAAAATTAAGTATATAGAACCTAATAAAGTGTTTTTCATTTTTATTCCCTCCGCTTTTTATTCAGGTCAGAAATGCCCCTAACGGAGAGATGCAGTCACCTTCACTCCATTATGAGCAGAAGGATGCTGCTGGTACATCATTTTCAAATAATGGGGCCAAAAACATTTTGCTTCACCTCGCGTCTATTCAAACTCTAATTGTGTTTGATTATAGCAAAGATTGTACGGCTTGACTTCAAGCTGACACAATAAACAGAGGAGTAATCCACTCAATCGCAAATTTTCAATAATGAGGGTCACTTTTAAAAAAAATTACCTTGCAACTGACATTCTCCTGACATATTCGCCCGGTAGAGTATGGTTATAAGGTTCAGACAGCAACGATCCTTATCCACATACTTAGGAGGAATAGAAATGAAAATGAATAAGTCAGTTTTAACGTTTACCCTTGCTGGATCGGTTTTGGTTGGAGGTTATGCTGCATCCACGGCATTCGCGGCGAGCAGCAATACATCAAAAACAGAGCAAAGTGCATCACCTTCACAGTCCAAGTCTGATCTGGGTGGCATGAGACATGGCCATGGAGGATTTGGGAAGTTTGGTGGCCATGGAGGCTTTTTTGGCGGAAATTCAGACGAGCTTTTGGCTAAAGCAAAATCCCTGGGGATTTCCACTTCCGGTAAAGATGCTGAAACATTAATGAAAGAAATCAGCGAGATAACCTTGAAACAGGAAGCGAAGAAGCTTGGCATTAGTACTTCCGGAAAAACAACGGATACGCTTGTTCAAGAAGTGCAGCTGAAAAAGCTTCAAAATGAAGCTAAGAAACTAGGGATTTCAACAAAAGGCAAAACAGCGGACACCCTTATGGGCGATATTCGCTTAACAGAGCTGAAGAAGGAAGCGAAGTCACTTGGAGTGGCCACATCTGGCAAGGATGAGCAAACATTGCGACAGGATGTGCAAAAAGCAGCGTTGACAAAAAAAGCAAAAGAACTTGGAGTGGCCACCTCCGGTAAAGATTTGCAGACCCTGCAGCAAGATGTGTTCACGGCACAAGTGAAGAAGGATGGTAAAACGTATAGCATTTCCGTATCGGGTAAAGATATCCGCCAGGTGGCGCAGGAAGTACAGTCAGCGAAAGCAAAAGCCGAAGCTAAGAAATTAAACATTACAATTGACGGAAAGTCCATCCGTCAAATTCAATCTGAAGTGACAGATCTGAAAGTGAAAACACTAGCAAAGGAACTGAAAATCTCAACGACAAATAAAACAACCAGAGATTTGATGGAAGAAATTAAAGATAAAAATCCGGATAAATTGAAAGACATGGTTGGTGACGATGGCTTTGGCTTGAAAGGATTTGGCTTTGGTGCTGGCGGGTTTGGCAAAGGACATGGTCATGGCGGTCCCCGCCATCGAGATGGCAGCCAGGAAGGCAGTAATACTCAAAACCAAAACGGAACCTCATCAACTGCTGCAGGCCTTTAATTCACAAGAATCCCTGGTATTTCTCACCAGGGATTTTTCTTGTATAGTGAATGTTAGAGGAGGACGCCATGAATAAAACGATATTAGTCGCTGAAGATGAAGAAACGATATCGAGAGTTTTGACTGTTTACTTGAAGCATGAGGGCTTTATTGTGCAGCATGCATTTAACGGTCTTGAAGCTGCGACCAAATTCAAAGAGCACTCGCCCGACCTTGTGCTCCTTGATGTGATGCTTCCTGAGCTTGATGGCTGGGGTGTTTTGGAGGAAATCCGGAAAAGCAGTGTCTGCCCGGTCATTATGCTGACGGCTCTCGGGGATATTGATTATAAATTAAAAGGATTGAACCAGGGAGCCGATGACTACATTTCCAAGCCTTTTGTCGGAGAAGAGGTAATTGCCAGGATCCATGCGGTATTGCGCCGTTCGTCCAAAGTACTGGAGTCAGATAACCACTGGCAATTCGGTAACTTGAGCATTCATCCCAAATCCAGCCAGGTAAAAGTTGATGGGGAATCCGCCCTGTTGACGCCAAGGGATCTGTCCCTTCTTCTTTTCCTTGCCGGGCGGCCGAACCGGACATTTACAAGAGAAGAACTCCTTGACCAGGTGTGGGGCATGGATTATGAGGGCAGTGACAGGGCCGTTGATCTTGCAGTAAAACGGATCAGGCAGGCGCTTTCCGGCTGGTCTCGGGACTGTGGTGAAATCCGGACATACAGAGGATTGGGGTATCAGTTCAGTGTCTACGAAAAATAACAAGCGGACGAGTCTATTAACCTATTGGACAACCCGTTACCTGGTCTCTCTTTGCATCGGCCTTCTTCTTCTCGGCATCGGATCTTTTTGGTGGATCCGGTATACGACGATAGAAAATCGCTTAAACCTGTTGCAATATCTGGCGGAAGAGACAGCTGACCGGATTGCCCAATCATCGGGAGGAAACCAATTTAATGCATTTGACAGACGCTTTGACAAGCGATCGGGCGTGCTTGATATGGAGCAGCAGCCCCTGCTTTTCATTACAGATGCAGAGGGGAATGATATTGGACGAAGGGGAGGCGGTGGTGGGAAAAGCCATAACCGCACAGACCCTTTTCAGCTAAAATTGCCAGCTCGAATCATATCCAATTCAAAATCTTTTCAAACTCTTGAGGCTGGTGGCGAAAAGCTCTATGCCGTGAAGGCTCCCATTAATGGAGGCAGCCAGAAAGGGTGGGTTGTCGTCATGCAGGATGAAGAGGAACTTGCAAAAGTGAATCAGGAATACCGCCTTCTGGTTATTTTGCTTGTGGGACTCGGACTTCTAGGCTGGCTGGTCATTTACTTTCTGTCCAAAAAAATTGTTAAACCGATTCAGGAGGTTGCCATTGCAGCAGGCGGCATAAAAGATGGACAGTATGATGTAAAACTGAACAAGGATGTAAGGGAACAGGAAATCTATGACTTGGTCACATCGTTTGAAGATATGACCAAGCGCCTGACACAGCTTGAGAAGCTTCGGGCAGAGCTATTGGCCGGTGTTACACATGATCTGAAAACACCTGTTACTTCAATCAGCGGCCTGGTTCAGGCAGTGAGAGACGGAGTGGTCACAGGTGAGGAACGGGAGGAATTTCTTGATATTACATTGAAAGAAATTGACCGTCTCCAGACCATGATAGCGGATTTGCTCAACTTCAATTCCATTTCCGCAGGTGCTTTTACGCTTTATCCAGAAACCTGCAATTTGAATGAACTTATTCCTGCAATCATTCGGGAGTGGAGTGTTACCCAGCAATCCAATGTAGAGTGCGCCGTCCTTGTGACGGAGGAAATCATCTATAAAGAAACAGATCCTCTCCGCTTGCGGCAGATTTTGATCAACCTGCTGAATAATGCGGCTCAGGCCATGAGCGGAAGAGGGAACATCACCGTCAATGTTTCCGATAAAAGGATTGATGTGGCGGATACCGGTTCAGGCATATCTGAAAACGAGCAGCCCTACATTTTTGAACGTTTTTTCCGAGGCGAAAAGAAAAAGCTAAAGGTACGCGGACTTGGACTAGGGCTTCCTTTCAGCCGAATGCTCGCAAAGGCGCTTGGCGCCGATCTGGTGTTAAAGGAAAGCAGCCCGAACGGAAGTACATTTTCGATGGTTTGGAATATGGATTAGCCGAATTCTTCTGTTTTTCTTACTGAAGATTTTCTACTCCCTTTTTAATGCAATAATGTACTACATGTCACGAAATTTCCAGATGTATATTTAGATGAAAACATTGAAAGGGGAGTTTTCATCATGGATATTGCATCTTTTATCATTTACTGTTTGATTGTCACTTTCACTCCTGGGCCAACAAATATCGTCATCTTATCGACAGTGAATAATTATGGATCAAAAAAAGCAATCGAATATACCTATGGAGCAACGATTGCTTTTGGTTTATTACTTGGTTTATCTGCGATGTTGAATACGATGCTGATCGCGGTCCTGCCAAAAATTTTAATAGGGATGCAGATTATCGGAACCATTTATATGTTATATCTCGCTTATCAAATATACACGATGGATACATCAAAGCCGGCCGACAACCATGCTGGTACTTTTATTTCGGGCTTCCTTATGCAGTTTTTAAATCCAAAAGTGGTACTATTTACAATGACCGTCATTCCTAGCTTTATTTTACCCTACTATACCGACATGCCAGTTGTGACAATAAGTGTTTTTGTTATAACGGTCATTGGATTCTTAGCATTTCTTGCGTGGATTCTTTTCGGTACAATCTTCAAGGAGTTTCTACAAAAGCATGATAGGGTTGTCAATGTAGTAATGGCTCTTTCTTTGGTTTATGCTACACTGATGATTTGGAAATAGGCAGTGCTTAAAGAGGTGAAATAAATGGATAAATTTATATATAAAAAGGCAGCAGGTATTACGGCATTGTCTGCGAGTATGACTGATTTTAAGTATAAAAAGCACTATCATAAAGAATATGCAATTGGTGTGACATTACGTGGTGTTCAACATTATACCTTGGATGGGAGTTTACAGCTGTCCTATCCAAATGGTGTTATGCTTTTTAATCCTGAACAAGCACATGATGGAATGGCGCATAATAGGAATGGTCTTGAGTATGTGATGGTATATATTGATCCGGAATTGCTTTTAGAGGTCGCCGAGAAAAAGGATATTGTATGCTTTTCAACCCCAATCGTATACGATTTTGAACTTGAAAAAAGAGTATTAAATCTAGCTAATGCAATCTTAGGTGAAAAAGATGAGGCTTTCTGCAGCGAACAACTCTTGGCGCTTTCTGATGGACTGATTCAAACGGATTTATCTTTAGATGGTAAAAAGGATAATGCCCTTATCAGAAAAGCAAAGGATATACTGCATGCAAACTT
This sequence comes from Fictibacillus enclensis, assembly GCF_001457035.1. Classification (GTDB taxonomy): domain Bacteria; phylum Bacillota; class Bacilli; order Bacillales; family Fictibacillaceae; genus Fictibacillus_C; species Fictibacillus_C enclensis. The sequence goes on from NZ_KQ758617.1 coordinate 517,443, forward strand.
AAACCATGTGCTTAAACTCGAGGAGATTAGTATGGAGCTAGGTTTATCTAAATTTCAGTTTATTAGATTTTTCAAGACTCATACTGGAATTACACCATACCAATATCATCTTAACTGCAAACTTGAACGTGCCAAGCACTTAATCGATAAAAATCGAGATATTTATGCAGCAGTAGCTGAATGTGACTTTGTTGATTTAACTCACTTAAACAAACACTTTAAAAGAGTTTATGGAATAACAGCGTTTGAATACATGTCATATTTAAATTGAGAAAGGAGGTATGTCTTTTAGAACATCTATTGCTGCATCCTTTTTATGTGAAAATCAGAACGGAAAAGAAGTACTAAAAGGTGTTTTTTCAGGAGTAATCCTATAAAATTTTTAACTTAACCATGGATTGGCGCCTATCCATTACAAGATGGCGCTTTTTTGATGGATTAAATGCGTTAACAAGGATTGTCCGGGCGTGATGAAGAAGAGATATGTAAATATTGCTAGAAATAGGAGAACAAATTACATGGCGATTAAGTATATTCATTTTAATACATATCCCGATCGCAAGACAGTAGAGGGCATCATCCAGTTACATAATAAAATCTTTGGCGGGTCGGATGACCTGGCTGGCCGAATGAAGGAAAAACCTGACTTGCGAATTGATGTGGCAGTGGATGGAGAAAAGATGGTCGGCTATAAGATAGGATACGCGCTAAATCGGGAACAGTTTTATAGCTGGTTGGGAGGGGTGGATACAGGAACCAGGGGATTGCCTCAAAATTAATGGAGCAGCAGCATCTTCATGCTAAAGAAAGTGAGTACAAAGCCGTACAAACAAAAACCAAAAATAAGTGGAGAAGCATGCTGATTTTAAATATTAAAACCGGCTTCGATATTATTGGCACATACACGGATGACGAAGGAGAACCGAAAATCATTCTTAAAAAGAACTTTCGAAGTAAGAAACACATCAAAGATAAAAATTAAACTCGAAGAATCAATAGGAGACATTAGCATACCAGTAGAGGAGGATGAGGATGGACGTTTTCGTAAAATATATAGATGGCATTGATCACCCGGACCATCGCAGCCGAACGGAGGAAATATTAACGTGGATCGCGAATCAATTCCCCCATTTGGAACCGCAGATTAAGTGGAATAACCCCATGTTTACTGATCATGGCACCTTTATCATCGGCTTTTCTACAGCAAAGCATCATTTGAGTGTGTCACCTGAAGAGGCAGGCATTACTCACTTTGCGGATGATATTGCGCAAGCCGGCTACAGCTTTACAAAAGGCTTGTTCCGGATTCCTTGGAAACAGCCGGTTAATTACGAATTGCTGAAAAAAATGATCGAATTTAATATTCAGGATAAAGCAGAACATACAACCTTTTGGCGGAAATAATATACTTAATTTCAACTATTGGGCACCTATCTTTATGAAGATAGGCGTCTTTTTTTATTTTATTACATGCCAGGGATATTTATTTAACAATAACAATATAATAAATAACAATAATGATTTATTGTAAAACGATAAATAGTGTGTTAAATTCAATTTGACAATAAAAAAGTGAGGTGTCTTTTTATGAAACGGGTATCAACACTCTTTTTAAAAATAGCTGTTTTTCTTATTGGACTTCCGGTTCTTGCTATGTGCCTCTTTTTGGTGCCAGAGATTGCCAAATATATCGCAGAATTAAATCCAGATCATGCTTATTTGAAATATCTCATTTTTCTCGACTTATATGCATCGGCTATACCCTTTTACTTTGCTCTCTATCAAGCATTCAGGCTTTTAAGTTACATCGATAAGAATATAGCTTTCTCTGAACGATCGGTAAGAGCTTTAAAGAATATAAAATATTGTGCAATTACAATCAGTGTCTTGATCGGATTGGGGATGCCAATCTTTTACCTCATAGCGCAGATGGATGACGCCCCAGGTATCATCGTAATCGGACTGGTCATTATTTTTGCTTCAATCGTAATTGCAGTCTTTGCTGCTGTTCTTCAAATGCTTTTAAAAGATGCCATTGATATAAAATCAGAAAATGACTTAGTAGTCTGAGGTGACGAACATGGCAATTATAATCAATATTGATGTGATGCTCGCAAAACGGAAAATGAGTGTAACAGAACTTTCGGAGAGGGTTGGAATCACAATGGCTAACCTTTCTATCTTGAAAAATGGAAAGGCAAAAGCGATTCGATTAACCACTTTGGAGGCGATTTGTAAAGCGTTGGAGTGTCAACCCGGAGATATTTTGGAGTACCGAAATGATGAAGAGACCAAGGATCAATAAATGAAACATTCAAAAAGGGAGGCACAAATCATGGGAGCACTAAAACAACTCATTCGTTTTGGTTGGGAGCAGGCCCTGTCATGTTTATTTCCAGTTGTTATTTTTGCCTCTTTGGCTTTTACAAAAATCGTTGCACTTCCCTTACTGGCAAGGTACGACTGGTTGTTAATCATCTGCCTTCTGATGCAATGGGCAATGGTACGCTCAGGGCTTGAAACACGGGATGAACTGAAGGTGATCACCTTGTTCCACTTGATCGGACTCACTCTTGAGCTTTTCAAGGTACATATGGGTTCCTGGGCCTATCCAGAGGAAGGGTTTTTCAAAATTTTTGGAGTGCCTTTGTATAGTGGATTCATGTACGCGAGTGTAGCGAGTTATCTTTGCCAGGCGTGGAGAAGGCTTAAGGTTGAACTGGTAAAGTGGCCGCCATTTTCGGTGGTGGTATCTCTTGCATCTATGATTTATCTAAACTTTTTCACCCACCATTATTGGATGGACGTTCGCTGGTGGTTATCTGGACTTGTGATTATCGTCTTTTGGCAGTCATGGGTAACTTATAATGTGAACGGAACCCGGTACCGTATGCCTCTATCATTATCGTTTGTACTCATCGGTTTTTTTATCTGGATCGCTGAAAATATCGCAACGTTCTTTGGAGCCTGGCAATACCCAAACCAAACCAATGCATGGAGTCTCGTTCATCTGGGAAAGGTGAGCTCGTGGCTCTTACTCGTGATCGTTAGCTTTCTGATCGTAGCAACGTTAAAGCAGATTAAGGAAAAAACGCCGGTGGGTACTGTTCAATCTGTTAAGACAACACTTTAAACGTAAATGTGAACGGTAAAGAGTTGATAAAATCACCGTAACTTTTTCACTTTAGTCATGGGACCTGGGGCTCGTTTTTTCAAGACCGTATCGTAGAGGAATATAGTACCATTTAAATATGGGTTATGGAAATCCCGGTAATAAATTGAGGCGATGTAATGAGTAAAGTGGTAAGAGTTCATTCTGCATGTCTTGTTCAAGAAGTAAGTTGAAGTGAAGTGTTTATCCCCTGTTTATACAAAAGTTACTATTGTGAAGATCATTATGACGAAGCAATGTTGTTTCAAAAAAGACGGCATTCAATCAGCGATAAAAAGAAGGTCAATTTATCGTTTTAGCTGAAGAAGTAATTGAGTAAAAAAGGAGCCATCCTTCAAAGAGCAGCTCCTTTTTTGCTTTATTTACGCTTGATTTTAAACCGTGACACATAATCTTTTTTCTCTTTCGGCTGTATATCATCCAAGCCCGTCAGCCGCTTGGGCAGCTGCTTTAAATTTGGTGCATTGGTCACCCAGGAATAAGGCTCGATGGCCAGCAAATTTTCATTGCCGCTCGCTGTGAATAACACCCATTGAGTGAACCGGTCGGAAACAGAATAGGAGACATCAAGACCAGGTAAATCAATCACTGCGGCCTTGTTCTCGGTCATGACGAACACATCATCCAGTGCAACTCCAGATAGCCGGGTTCCTTGTGAGAACTCATCCTTGTTTTGGACGTTTTCCAATTCGCCTGTTGGCAGGTGACGTTCATTTAAACGCCATCGTTCCTGGACGTCAATGCGTAATTCCGCTGAATCAGGAAATTGGAAGGTGGTATGGTAGCCGATCCCGCATGGCATGAGGCTGTCTCCGTTATTTGTGATCTCTGTCGTTTGAATTACTTCTGTTCCCTGAATCTCAATCGTCATCGTGATGGTAAAGTCATGCGGGAACTGGCTGAGAATACCTGGGTGCTCTGACGAACGAATCTCTGTTATAATTCGCGGAATGGTGTCATCTGTCTCAAGGACTGTCCATTCCTTGTCATGTACAAAGCCATGAATATGAACATCCTCTTTGGCCCTGTTCATCTCCAGTTCGTAGACCCGGCCATTGTATTCAAATGTGGCATCTTCAATGCGGTTGGGAGGAAAGAGCACCGGTGTTCCGAATACCATTTTCCGTGTTTCATATTCCTCTTTCGTTTTCGGTGTTCTGAGGATCTCGGTATCGGTCTTTTTATCACGGATGGAAATTAGGTTACTTCCTTGAGAGGGGAGGACAATCACTTCAACTTCTTCATTTTCTAGTGAGTAGGCAGCTTCATTCAGGAATTGAATTTTTTTCACGCTCATTTTGAGTACCTCCATTTTTCATTACAGCATCGGTTTTAAGTATTCCCCTATAGATTACAATGCAAGCCTTTTATTTGAAAGGTTTAAGTAACTTAATAACTATTACACAAAAAGAGGAAGCTGCACAAGACAGCCTCCTCCTATTTTAATGATGTAGTTAGCGATTGCCTGGCGCTGGCTGGTCTACGCCCCGCACATGGTGGCGATGACCATCATTTTCCGTTGTATAAAAATCATAATAGTGTACATGCATGCCGTTTCCTACGGGGATGGCGGGGCCGGAATACGCCTTGTAGTGGTGGTTGTGCCCGTCCTCAAACACCACATAGCCTTCTGTATAATGGATGTGGCCTTGTTCGTGCTGGATGGGAGGGGAAGTCACATCCAGACATTGATGGACATGTCCGTCGGCTATTGCGGTGTAATCTACTGAACCGTGATTATGGTGGGGTACAAAGCCGTTTACAAAATCATCTTTACCTACTTTGGCCATTCTTTCACACCTTCCTATGTTCTTTTACCTGTCGATAGGCCTTGTTGTGGCTATATGCCAAGTATATTTTGAACAGATGAAAAATATGATGTAGCATGAACGGTATTCCTGTAAAAAAGGGTTTTACCGAGCGAAATAAAAAAGAAGAGAAAAAGCTGCCGAAGAAGGCGGCTTTTTCGTTGCGAAAGGAAGCAGTTTTTTTGCTTAATTAGGGTATCATGGTGATGATTTTTAGGCAAAATGATAGATTGTTTTTTAACAAAGGGCATGACACCATTGATTTAATATTATTTTTGCAAATCACGTCATCAATTTATAGGGAGTGAGTCAATCTATGACACGTGTTTTGTTTATTAATGCTGGGTCTGAAGGACATATCAATCCGACGATCGGAGTGGTGCAAGAGCTGATTTCGCGCGGAGAAGAAGTTGTTTATTTTACAGTAGAAGCCTTTCGGGACCGTGTAGAGAAGACTGGAGCGACTGTCCTGACATTTGACGGAGAAGCGTTTATTAAAGCCTTTCTATCAGGTGGACGAACGTATTTACTCGAAAGAATCAATGGCCTTTTGCAAACGGCAGATGTTGTAATCCCAAGCGTATTGGAGCAAACTGAAGGGGAACATTTTGATTACATGATCCATGATTCCATGTTTGGCTGTGGACGGTTTCTTGCACAAATTCTCAAACTTCCCGCCATTAGTTCGTGTACCTCTTTCGCACATACGAAAGACTCCTTCGAGAGCATGCTCGAACACCTTTCAAAAGATATCCCACCAAAAACACTGGAAGCGATTCGCGGGGACTACCGAAACATAACAACTAAATTGAAGGAAAACTATGATGTTGAAATTGGCTCGCCGTATGAAATTTTTTGTAATCCTGCACCATTGACCATCATTTATACCACCAGGGAGTTTCAGCCTTCCGGGTACACATTTGATCCCTCCTATAAATTTGTGGGTCCATCTATTTCTCTACGGCCATCGAAAGAAAACGTCGACTTCCCTGAGATCAAGGGGAAGGATCTCATTTACATATCTCTGGGTACGGTCTTTAACCAAGCCAAGGAATTCTATAAGCTTTGTTTTGAGGCCTTTGGAGACAGTGAACATACCGTGATCATGTCCATTGGGCAAAGAACGCAAAAGGCAGCTCTAGGGAAGATTCCGAAGAACTTCATCGTGGAAAATTACGTTCCACAGACGGAGGTGCTGAAAGAAGCTGATTTATTCATCACCCACGGAGGAATGAACAGTGCCAACGAAGGCCTTTACTACGGAGTGCCTTTACTTGTCATTCCGCAGAGCGCAGATCAGCCGATGGTTGCTCAACAAGTGGTCACAATTGGAGCTGGAAAGAAACTGCAAATGGAACACTTAACAGCGGCTCAACTTCATGAAGCCACAGATGCTATACTGAACGAGCCCTCTTTCCGACTACAGGTTGAGAAGACCAGCGAATCTTTTAAAAAGGCGGGAGGGTATCAGCAAGCAGTGGATGAGATCTTTAAATTTAAGGCTGAAATCGGGATATAACTTTCAACCACAAAAGAAAGGGCTGACACCAACGATGCTATGTGAGCGTTTGGGTCAGCCTCTATTTTTTCACATCACAATACTTTGATATAACCTTCCGTTCCGTTTACCCGAATGCGCTGTCCATCCTTAATCAACTTGGTAGCATTTTCCACCCCGACCACTGCGGGTAACCCATACTCACGGGCAATTACGGCTCCATGGGTCATCAGTCCGCCAACTTCTGTGACCAGGCCTTTTATCGAAACAAACAATGGAGTCCAGCTGGGATCAGTAAAGGCAGTGACTAAGATATCTCCCTCTTCCAAATCGGCATCTTTCATGTTTACGATCACACGGGCCCGTCCCTCGATCACTCCGGTAGAGACAGGCAGACCGACAATGGCATCGGCCGGTAGATTTTCTCGTTTGTATTGTCCTGCAGGGATTTCACCATCAGACGTGATCACACGCGGAGGAGTCAGTTTCTCGAATAATTGATACTCGTCTTTCCGTTTGCTGATGATCTGGTTATCCAATTGGTTTGTGCGCACCACTTCGCGAAGTTCTTCGAAGGTGAGGTAGTAGATATCTTCTTTTTCATGAATGACATTGTTTTGTACGAGTTGATCAGCTTGTTTCAGCAAAGCCTGTTTATAGATAAAGTAGCGGTTGACCATGCCGTATTTCGGATATTCACGATAACCAATGAAATTCCTGAGTATCCTGATTTTTTGATTGGTCTCTTCTGCCTTTTGCTCGCCATCTGGCAGTTGCATCAATCGTTCTACTAACTCTTGTTCTTTTTTCAAGGCAGCCTGCCGTCCTTGCTCAAATCTCCGGCGGCTTTCATTTGGCTCTAAGTTTTTTATATTACTGAGAATCAAGGGGAGAAGTGCGGTAGGTTTTTCGCTCCAGCGGTCTCGTGTAAGATCGATTTCACCGGCGCATCTCATGCCATATTTGCTGAGAAAATCATAAATAGCCTCCCGGGTTTGTTTTCCTCCTTTAACCTGAAGCAGTTCATCCATAAAATCCTCATCTTTTACATGCTGTAAGAACTCAATGACTTCTGGATAGGGTCGAATCACATCGGCCACATCCAATAAAGCCAGACCCATTTCAGAAGTGACGTTGTGTTGTACAGATTGAGAAAGCGTGTCTGATGCGTTTTTTTCACCCAGCCACTGATCCAATTGCTTATTGAGCCAAGCTGAAGCATCGAAAGCTGCCATAAATACAGCTGTACTTTGTGGATCAAATAAGATTCTCTTTAATTCCTGAATATCTTCCAGAATAAAATCGATTAAATCTGATCCGGATTTAGCCTGGATGGTGTGTTTTAACTCTTCGATCGATGCTTGGCTTTTCTTGATCAGCTCCGTAACGACGGTCGGGTCATTTTCGTTTGGTGCTGGAACAGGTGGACCAGGTTTTCTTTGACCTTGTGCATTTTCGTCATCTGGTACCGGTTTTATGAAATGTTCTCGCTCGATGACGTTCATCAGGGCATCTTTTAACAACGGATCGTGCTGTCCCATGGCCTGTAAGAACCCTTTTTGACTGCCAGGTGAAGCCAGCCGTTGGGTAACATCAACAAATAACCTTCCGCCAGCTTTACGCATCGGGGCGGGAGTGACTAACAGGAAAAACGATAATCCCAATGGTTTGATGGCATCGGTCATCATCTGCTGATGGCCGACCGATATATAGACGCGATTTTCATCATCAGCCTCTTCCGGGATGGGGTATAGGGTCGTAATGGGGCGGCTTTGTACGATGTAGAATGTATCATCAGCCAGGCACCATTCGATATCTTGCGGGTATGAAAAATAAGCCTCTATTTGTCTGCCAATGTGTGCGAGTTGTAAAATTTGTTGATCTGTAAGGGTTTGAAGGGTTTGATGCTGAGGATCTATTTGTTGTGTAACGGTCCCCCCTTCTTCTAATGCATAGATGGCCAGTTTCTTGGCTGCGATCATTTTATCCGTGATCTTATCTTCTTTTACCTTGTAGTTATCCGCAGATACTAAGCCGGAGACCAGTGCTTCTCCTAACCCAAAACTGGCATCAATGGAAAGCACCTTCCGATTGGATGTTACCGGATCGGCCGTAAATAAAATGCCGGAAGCCTGCGGAAAAATCATTCGCTGCACGATGACAGAGAGAGAAACCTGGCTGTGATCGAATCCGTTTTGCATCCGGTAGAAAACGGCACGGTCTGTATACAGAGAGGACCAGCACTTACGGATGTGCCTGAGAATTGCATCACTACCAATGATATTTAAATAGGTGTCATGCTGCCCGGCAAACGAGGCGTGCGGGAGATCCTCAGCTGTCGCGCTCGAACGTACAGCATACGCGTGTTCCTCACCAAACTCGGACAGATAGCGATGGACAGATGTTATCACCTTAGAAGGAAATTTGACGTCCTCGATGATTTGCCGGATCTTTTGACTGATCTCACTGATTTTTTCCCGGTCGTTTATTTGAAGCAGTGTGAGTTGCTGCAAATGCGTGTGGAACGCTTCGTTTGGTTCGAGAGCTTTTTGAAAGGCCTCTGTGGTCACACAAAATCCTTCTGGTACCTGTATTTCTTGGATGTTCGATAATTCCCCTAAATTTAACCCTTTTCCTCCAACGAGCAAAAGCTGGGTTTTTTCGATTTCCCGAAAATTGAGCACATAGGAACTCATTCACATCTCTCCTAACCTTAACGATTCTTATGGTTTCTTAGAACCTTGCTCTGATTATTTTATAGAAAAAATAAACGATTAACAGTCTTATATTATTTTCCTTTATATGGTATGATAAAGATGGGAGATAACATTCAAATGTTGATTTGAAGAAAAAACCATACATAAAAACATCTAAGCAGCGAATCAAAATAAGGTTGGGAGCATTTCTTCAATAAGAAGGGATGCTTCCTTTTCGTTAAATGACTTTGTTACATAAAATGAGACGGTGTATGAATTGGAAAGGAAATCATAATCAGATAATAGCTTCCATTGATATTGGTGTAATCCAGCTGACACTAAAAAAAGAACCGCCTAAGCAGTCCTTTTAATTTCCCCTATGTCGTTGCAGCAATTGATCGATCTTATAGGTTTCTTTTCCTCCGTATGTATAGCTGAATCCGTAAAGTGAAGCCTGGTTGGCGAGATCGCTCAGGATGCGGTAAAGATAGACGACTGCTCGCGGCTGGTTATCATTTTTGACTAAATGCTGGAGCTGGTCGATGTTGGAGATGTCTTTTGTGATTTTGGGATCGGGAACGTTAGCGGCAAGCACTCGTAAACTCCCAAAATCGATATCGTTGAACTCGCTCCTGAAAATGGGAATATTTTTGATTTGATGGGCAGTTGAAAGATAGCTGATTTGGTTATAGGTTTGTTGAATTTGTTTGGTTAACAGCAGTTCTGAAAAGTAAATGCGTTCTTTATACGGTGTGGGCTTAAGTATGGAGTGGCTTGCCGTGGTGTAGAGCATCAGGATGAAACAAGAAATGAGCAGTGTTCCTGTCGTAAGGGAGAGTGTGAGTTTTTTCAATTTGGCTCTTCATCTCCTTCGGTTTCTTTTTTTTAAGCCTACCAAGATTATCCTTGGGAATCAAATGATAGATGGGAGTTTTGTCAGGGATGGCAGGGGCAGATGGAACTAAAAAAGTAACTTTTCAAACAAAAAAGCAGGGATCTCCAACAAAATGACTATTGTGCATTTTCTGAAAGTATAGTAGGTTATGTTCAACACGATTTTTAACTGAATAGGTATTTAAAAGTGCTCAAGTGAACCTTGGGATAATAGGGAAACCGGTGTAAATCCGGTGCAGCCCCCGCTACTGTAAGCATTGATGGACTGTCGATATAGCCACTGGCCAAGAGCTGGGAAGGTGACAGATTCAGGTGATGTGCGAGCCAGGAGACCTGCTTTTAAATGAGTCATACAATTCTCGGAGGGAGGATGACGTCGTTTCTATGTTGCAATATAATCCATTTCGTAAAATGGTTTACATTCGCAGTTACAGGGTGGCCGCGTGTCAATCAACCTTCCGTTTACGTTGTTTAATCAACGGAATTTCTTAAAGGGGGCTGACATGAGAGGCTGCCCTTTTTTGCGTGGAAAAAAGTAGAGGAAGTGATGTTATGACGACATGGAACTTAAACGGAACAATGAGCCATGTGCTCATCTGCAACGGATCAAGCTGTATGAGAAAAGGCGGAGAGGAAGTGACTCAGGCGATTCGCGACGAAATTAAAAAGCTGAAGCTTGACCAGCAGGTGCACACGACCCGGACCCGCTGCAACGGACGGTGCAAGGACGCCTGTGTGGCGATCATCTATCCTGAAGGAACATGGTACAGCGTGCGGGATGAAGAGGCAGCAAGGAAACTTGTCACTAATCACTTGGGAAAAGGTGAAAAGATGAAACAGCATGTGATCTATGAATACGGCGAAGAAGGATTCTGTCTGGAGGCAGAAAACGGCTGGACAACCGGCGTTGAGAAAGTGAAGGAAAAGGAGGCCGTGAAGTAATGGAATTAATGACCTTTGCGGTGCTGGCGATTTTTATCGGCATGCGCCACGGATTGGATGGGGATCATGTCGCTGCGATCGCGGATATGGTGGGAAGCGAACGTAGACGAAAAAGACAGCTGACGCTGGGGGTCATGTATGCCCTCGGCCATGGAGCTATCGTCTTTTTGATCGGGCTTTTGTCCATCTATGTTGGGGCGAAATTGCCAGAAGGTGCGCAGAGCTATCTGGAGCTCGCCGTCAGTGTAACGCTGATTATTCTGGGCTTGATTATCATCCTGTCTATCTTTCGGCGGAAGAAAGACTATGAGTACAAAAGCCGATTAATGATTGTCATGGATTACATACGAAAACTGACCGGTTCAAAAAAAGAAACTTCAGATCTAACGAAATTTGGTATCATCAGCGCCTTTATCATCGGCGTTATCCATGGAATCGGAGTGGAAAGCCCGACCCAGATCGCAGCCGTTACCCAGGCGGCTGGTCTTGGCAGTGTCACAGGCGCCACCATGCAGCTCGTCCTGTTCGTAATCGGACTTTTAGCTTCCACCATCTGTGTAACATTCTTGTTCACCTGGGGCTTTATGAAAGCGAGCATGAAGAAAGGATTTTACATTGTACTGGGTTCCGTGACCGGCGTGTATAGCGTAGGGCTCGGGCTCTATATGATGGCCGAACTGTTGAAAGGAGGTTTTTGACATGAAAGGAAAGCTGCTCATTATCGGATTCGGACCTGGAAGCTATGACCACATTACCGAACGGGCAAAGCAGGCGATCCAGGAAAGTGACTGTATTGTCGGCTATAAAACGTATGTGGAACTCATCAGCGGCCTGATCACCGACCAGAAAATCATCAGTACCGGGATGTCCGAGGAAGTCAGCCGGGCTCAAGCCGCTGTAAAAATGGCGGAAGATGGGCAAAAGGTGGCGGTCATCTCAAGCGGGGATGCCGGCGTTTATGGGATGAGCGGCCTCGTGTACGAGGTGCTCGTGGAAAAAGGCTGGAAGGAAGCCACCGGGGTGGAAGTGGAAGTGATTCCGGGGATCTCGGCGATCAATTCCTGTGCCTCCTTGCTCGGCGCTCCGGTCATGCATGATGCGTGTACGATCAGTCTGAGCGACCACCTGACGCCATGGAAGCTGATCGAAAAACGGATCGAAGCCGCGGCACAGGCGGATTTCGTCATCGCCTTTTATAACCCGAAAAGCGGAAGGCGCACAAGACAGATTGTTGAAGCTCAAAAAATTCTCCTGCAGCACCGTTCGCCGGAGACCCCGGTCGGTCTCGTAAAAAGTGCATACCGTGACCGGGAGAGCGTAGTGATCTCAAACCTGAGAGATATGCTCGACCATGACATTGGCATGCTGACTACGGTCATCGTCGGAAACTCACAAACCTTTTTGTATGACGAAAACAAACTCATTACCCCAAGAGGTTATCAGCGAAAATACACGCTGAATACAGAAAAGCAGCGATTACGCCCGCATGAACGATTGCGCAAGGAAAATGAACCATGGGCGCTGCCGGACGAAGAGCCGGTGAGTGAAAAGGTCGAAGCTCAAGCTAGTGCTCTTCAGCTGGCGAATGAAGCGCTAGCTCTGGCGACCGGTAAGCAGGAGGAAGAGCCTGCAGAAGATATCATTCCATCCCGCGTTGAATCCATTCTGGAATTTGGAGTAAGTCCCGGGCTGGTAAATAAAAAGTTTACGTCGAAACAACTCCTTACGTTAGCCGAAGTGGTCGGCGAGCATGGAGAGATGGAATACACACCGCACCATCAGATCAAGGTGCAGCTGTCGACGGACGAGCCCGACCTCGTTACTGAAAAGCTAAAAGCGGAAGGCTTCCTGCTGCTTCCGGCGGGAGACGTGCTTCAGATCAAGGCGTGTGACTTTTGTGACGGAGAAAAGTACGATTCCATTCCGTACGTGGAACAGCTGCAGGAAGAACTTGGCGGACGGGCGCTCCCAAAGGAACTAAAGCTTGGATTCAATGGCTGCGGAATGGCTTGCTATGGAGGTGTTCAGGAGGATATCGGTATCGTGTTCCGCAAAGGCAAATTCGATCTGTTCCTCGGTGGCAAACCGCTCAGCCGGACCGCGCATTCAGCCCAGCCAGTCATGGAAGGGATCGAACCGGATCAGCTGGTGGGCATCGTTACGGGTATCATCCAGGAATATGAAGAAAAAGGGCATCCAAATGAGCGGTTCTTTAAGTTCTTCAAACGCGTGCAAGAGGTTGGCGGATTCAAACATAAAGACATGGCTCCGGTCATTCAGCTCGAACCGGCTCCATGCGGAGATTAAGGAGGAAAACAATGAAGGCAATTTTAATGGTAGGCCATGGCAGTCGGGATCCGGAAGGCAATGAGCAGGTTCGCACCTTTATCGACGAAATACGGACAAAGGTGGATTCTGGACTGCTGGTCGAAACGTGTTTTCTGGAGTTCGAAAGTCCTGATATTCATGAGGGGATTGAGAGTTGTGTTCAAAAAGGCGCCACTTCGGTAGCCGTGGTGCCGATCATGCTGCTTCCGGCAGGTCACTCCAAGATTCATATTCCAGCTGCGATCGATGAGGAGAAGGAAGTATACCCGCATATCAACTTTTCATATGGACGTCCCATCGGTGTCCATGAAGCGGCACTCGATATTCTCACTCATCGTCTGCAGGAGATCGGCGAGAATCCAGTTTCTCCTGATGAGGATACTGCGGTCATTCTTCTCGGGCGTGGAGGCAGTGATCCGGACGCCAACAGTGATCTGTACAAGATTACGAGACTGCTGTGGGAGCGTCTGAACTATAAGATCATTGAACCTTCCTTTATGGGAGTGACCGATCCGCTCGTTGCCGAAGGAGTGGAGCGATCCATCAAGCTTGGCGCCAAAAAGGTCATTATCCTTCCGTACTTTCTGTTTACCGGCATCCTGATCAACCGGCTGGAGAAGATGGTCGCCGATTTCAAACAGCAGTACCCGGACCATGAGTTCCAGCTGGCTCAGTATTTCGGTTTCCATCCTGATCTTCAGAAAATCCTTATCGACCGGATGGAGGAAGTCCTGCAGGGAGAAGTGAAGATGAACTGCGATACGTGTCAGTACCGCCTCGACGCCATGGAGCATATCGACCACCATCATCATCACGACCATGATCACCACCACCATGACCATCACCATCACGGGCGGGAGGAACAGAAGGTATGATTCTTTTTCTTGCAGGAACGAGTGATGCGCGGGAGCTTGCACTCACCATAAAGGAAGCTGGCTACCCGCTTCTTGCGACAGTGGTCACGGAAAACGCCGCATTGGAGCTCAGAAAGAATGGATTGAACGTACATACAGGCCGGCTCAATCAGGACGAAATCGGAAATTTTATCGAGCAGCACGGCGTGACGATGGTCGTGGATGCGTCTCATCCATTTGCAGAGGAAGCGAGCAAGAACGCGATGGCGGGAGCAAAGGAAAAAGGCGTATTGTACCTCCGTTATGAGCGGGACCGGCAGGATTATGAGCATAAGCATCTTCTGGCAGCTGACACGTATGAAGAGGCGGCCGAAAAGGCAGGGGAACTTGGCGGTGTCATCATGCTGACGACCGGAAGCAAGACATTGCAGATTTTCACCGAAAAACTGCTGAACCGGTCCAATGTTTCCTTGATCGCCCGCATGCTGCCGAGGAAAGACAACATGGAAAAATGCGAGCAGCTTGGCTTTCCGCAAAAGAGTATCGTGGCCATTCAAGGGCCGTTCACGAAAGACTTCAACAAAGCTTTGTTTCAGCAGTTGAAGGTGGATGTGATGATCACCAAGGAAAGCGGCAAACAGGGAGCGGTGGATGAGAAAGTGGAAGCGGCACTTGAGATGGGGATTCAGGTGGTCATGATCAAACGGCCGAAAATCGCCTATGAAAACCAGTATTCAGATTTTGCGGATATCTTGCAGCATATTTCCCGGGAATGGAAAGGAGTTTTAGCATGAGCATGATGGACTTTAGAACGGAATTTATACCAACCACGGTTCAGCCCCAGCAGATTGAAGGAAGAAGCTTTGAAATGATTGATGAGGAAATCGGTGAGCATCCGTATACGGAGGAGCAGTATCCGATCGTTCGCCGGGTCATTCACGCCTCGGCGGATTTTGAGCTCGGAAAAAGCATGGTTTTTCATCCGGACGCTATACAGGCAGGCATTCAGGCGATCAGAGGCGGCAAGAAAGTCGTGGCCGATGTGCAGATGGTTCAGGTGGGCGTGAGCAAGAACCGCATCGAAAAGTACGGAGGAGAAGTGAAGGTGTACATTTCGGATCCGGATGTGATGGAAGAGGCAAAAAAGCTGAACACGACACGTGCGATCATCTCCATGCGCAAAGCGATCAAGGAAGCGGACGGAGGCATTTTCGCCATCGGTAACGCACCGACCGCGCTTTTGGAACTGATTCGTCTCGTGAAGGAAGGGGAGGCAAAGCCAGGTTTGGTGATCGGTCTGCCGGTTGGTTTCGTTTCGGCTGCAGAGTCGAAGGAAGAATTGGCGAAGCTTGATATTCCTTATATTACGAATGTGGGCCGAAAAGGCGGAAGTACCGTTACGGTGGCCGCGCTGAACGCGATTTCCCTTCTTGCTGAACAGGTATAACCATGAAAAGCAAGACACCAGAAAAGGAAAAGAAAAACCTCCGGCAGGGCTACACGACTGGGGCCTGTGCCACGGCCGCCACAAAGGCGGCACTGACGGCCCTCATTACGGGCGAGCCGCAAAGCGAAGCGACCATCTACCTGCCGGCGAAAAAGTTCGCCACCTTTCAGATGGACAGCTGCATTTTAAAAGACGGAGCGGCGGAAACCGGAACGATCAAGGATGCCGGTGATGATCCGGATGCAACCCACCAGGCACTGATCAAATCAGAGGTTTCGTGGGTACAGGAACCCGGTATCATCCTCGACGGCGGAATTGGCGTCGGCCGGGTGACCAAGGAGGGTCTTCCGGTCGCTGTAGGTGAAGCGGCGATCAATCCGGTGCCGCGGAAAATGATCCATGAAACCGCCAAAGAGGTGTTGGAATCCTTCGGGATAAAGAAGGGCATCAAGATCGTCATCTCCGTGCCGGATGGGGAAGAAATCGCAAAGAAAACCTTGAACGGCCGGCTGGGCATCATCGGCGGCATCTCCATCCTCGGAACCCGGGGCATCGTGATCCCGTTTTCCTCGGCCGCCTACAAAGCAAGCATCGTTCAGGCGATTTCGGTTGCGAAGGCAAGCGGATGCAGGCATGTCGTGATTACGACAGGCGGGAGAAGTGAGAAGTATGGGATTAAGGAATACCCGGCATTACCGGAAGAAGCGTTCATCGAAATGGGAGACTTTGTTGGTTTTACCCTCAAGGAGTGTAAGCGACAGGGAATGGAACGCGTCTCGATGGTCGGCATGATGGGTAAGTTTTCAAAGGTTGCACAGGGCGTCATGATGGTTCACTCCAAGAGTGCGCCGATCGACTTCAACTTTTTGGCCGGGGTGGCCGAGCGGGCTGGCGCTTCGTCTGATCTGGTGGAACTGGCAAGAGAGGCGAACACCGCTTCCCAGGTTGGTGAACTGATGGCGGCAAACGGTGTGAACGCGTTTTTCGATGAGCTCTGTGCGAGTTGCTGCGAGAATGCGCTGAACGAGATGAAAGGCGGCCTGTCGGTAGCCACCAGCCTGTACACGTTAAAGGGAGAGTTTTTAGGAAAGGCGGAAACAGAATGACACGTATTCAAGTAATCGGCATCGGGGATGGAGGAAGAAGTGACCTTCTGCCAAACAGCCAGCAGATGATCCAGGAAAGTGACCTGCTCATCGGCGGGGAACGCCAGCTTTCCTTTTTCCCGGAGTATGAAGGGGAGAAGCTCTTCATCAAAGGCGGGTTGAAAGACCTGGTTCAGAGGCTGAAGCAGGAAAAGAAAAAGACGGTGGTGCTCGCTTCCGGTGATCCGCTTTTTTACGGGATCGGAAGCTATCTTTCCAAACACGTGGAGGTCGAGATTCATCCGTACCTCAGTTCCGTTCAGCTGGCTTTTTCCAGGATGAACGAAAGCTGGCAGGATGCCCATGTGGTCAGTGTTCATGGCCGGAGCATGAAGGGGCTCGTACAGAAAATCGACGGACGGAAAAAGGTGGTGCTTCTTACCGATCAGGAGAACTCACCGGCCGCGATTGCGAAGTACCTTCTTCAATTTGAAATGAGAGAATATACCGCGTTTGTGGCGGAAAATCTTGGCGGAGAAGAAGAACGGTGCACATCGATGACGCTCGAGGAAATGGCATCTTGGGAAGGTTCCCACCTGAATGTTGTCATTTTAAAACAGGAACAGCCGGGACCGTCCTGGCATTTTGGCATTGAAGATCGTGAATTCTCGCAGCGGAAGCCGGAAAAAGGGCTGATCACGAAAAAGGAAATCCGGACGCTGAGCCTTGGTGCTCTGGCCCTTAAGGAAAACAGCGTCGTATGGGACATTGGCATCTGTACCGGATCTGTTGCCATCGAAGCGGCTAAGATTGCCCGTGAAGGAGAGGTCTACGGCATAGAGAAGAATGAACATGATCTCGTGAACTGCTATGAAAATATGAAAAAGTTTCGTGCTGACCTGACCGTTGTGCAGGGGAAGGCGCCTGAGAGGCTCGAGGAGTTCCCTGATCCCGACGCGGTTTTTATCGGCGGAACGGCGGGGGATATGAACGGCATTCTCGAAGTGTGCTGCAGCAGGCTGAAAGACAACGGCCGGATCGTCCTGAACGCGGTGACGATCGAGAATCTCGCCCAGGCGGTTGACGGCTTTAAACAGCGAAACTATGAAACCTCCATTACGCTTGCGCAGGTGTCCAGAAGCAAGCCCATTTTAAATTTAACAAGATTCGATGCATTGAATCCGATTTACATTATAACTGCCACAAGAAAGGAAGACTAATATGATTGGAACATTATACGGCCTTGGCGTTGGCCCTGGGGACCCGGAGCTATTGACCGTCAAAGCTTTTCGCAAGCTGAAGGAATCCCCGGTCATCGCCTATCCGAAAAAGAGAAAAGGCACGAAGAGCTATGCCCACCGCATTGTGGATGTGTATTTGAACCAGGGAGAAAAAGAGATGCTAGGCCTCGTGTTTCCGATGACAAAGGATCCCGTTATCCTTGAGCGCGAATGGTCAAACACCGTTGAGCAGGTCTATGAAAAACTCAGCGAGGGGAAAGACGTAGCTTTTGTGACCGAAGGCGACCCTCTCCTGTACAGTACGTTTATACATATGATGAACATGATGAAAGAACGCCATCCTGATGTGGCGATCCGCACGGTTCCCGGTATTTCATCAATCAACGGCACGGCTTCGGCTCTCGGGCTTGCTCTTGCTGAGGGAGACGAGCATGTGGCGATCATCCCGGCGAGAGACGACTATGAAACCATGAAAAAAGCAATCGTGGAAAACGACTGCATCTTTTTCATCAAAGTTGCCAAGGTCATGCCGCTCATGCTGAAAATATTGCGTGAACTGGATTTGATGAATAAGGCACAGGTGGTAACGAAGGTCACGTCAGAGGAAGAAATCATCTGGGATATGAACGAGCTCGATCATGCGGAGCTTGAATACTTAACATTGATGGTGGTGAGAAAATAATGAAGGTAACAATTATTGGAGCGGGTCCCGGGGATCCGGATTTGATTACAGTTAAAGGACTGAAGGCCATGCAGGAATCCGATGTGGTTATGTACGCGGATTCACTCGTGAGCGAGGAACTGATTGAGCGGGCCGGTGACCATGCAGAAATCATCAAAACAGCCGGGATGCATCTGGAAGAGATGGTAGAGGCCATGGCTTCTTTCGTAAAGAAAGGAAAAAAGGTCGCGCGCGTGCATACCGGAGACCCTGCCGTTTATGGCGCGATTCTTGAGCAGATCACGCTCCTAAAAGAAAAGAACATTGAGGTAGAGATCATTCCTGGCGTCAGTTCGGTGTTTGCATCGGCTGCGGCCGTTGGAGCGGAGCTGACGGTGCCTGATTTGACGCAGACAGTGATCTTAACGAGGGCGGAAGGGCGCACGAAAATGCCGGAGCGGGAAAAGCTGAAGGACCTGGCGAGCCATCATTGCACCATTGCTCTGTTCTTGAGCGCCACGTTAACGAAGAAAATCGTCAATGAGTTTTATGAAGCAGGATGGAGTGAGGATACGCCGGTCGTTGCGGTTTATAAAGCCACATGGCCGGACCAGAAGATCGTCCGCACAACGCTCGCGCATCTGGACGAGGAACTGAAGAACAACGGCATGCGCAAGCAGGTGATGATCCTTGCCGGCTGGGCACTCGATGAGAACATCCACGAAAAAGACTTCCGTTCCAAGCTCTATGACAAGACCTTCACTCACGGCTTCCGAAAAGGGGTGCCGTCATGATGTATCTTCTGGAAGAAAAAGTCGAGCCGCGGATTAATACCTTTCATGATTATGCGCTCGTCGCGATCACCAAACATGGCGTGACCCTTGCAAGAGAGCTTCAGAAGACGTTCGGTGCTGCGGATTTGTACTACATGAAAAAGTTCGAAAAGGGCGATGAAGAAGAAAAGAACATCCAGATGTTTGAAGGCAGTGTGCGTTTGCTCCTGCCTTCTCTTTTCAAACACTACAAAGGCATCATCCTCATTATTTCGTTGGGTGCGGTCGTCCGCATGATCGCTCCGATCTTAAAGAACAAAAAGACCGACCCTGGTGTTGTGGTTATCGATGATAAAGGTCAGTATGTCATCTCAGTACTCTCGGGGCATTTGGGCGGGGCGAACGAGCTGACGAAGGAAGTCGCCGCACTGATTGGCGGCCAGCCGGTCATCACGACTGCTTCCGATGTGCAAAAGACGATTCCGGTGGATCTGTTCGGCAAGCGGTTCGGCTGGGAGTGGGATTCAGCAGAAAAACTGACACCGGTCTCCGCTTCGGTCGTGAACGAAGAGCGGGTCGCTATCGTCCAGGAATCAGGAGAACGAGGCTGGTGGGAGCATGACCGCCCGCTGCCTGGAAATTTCTCGTGTTATTCTACGATAGAAGAAGCATTGCAACATGACCATGATGCGGCACTGGTGATCACCCACCGGAACCTGGAGTCACAGGAAGAACAGATTTTACATAACGGGGTGCTTTACCGGCCGAAGGTAATCGTGCTTGGCATGGGCTGTAACCGGGGCACCTCCGCACAGGAAATACAGGCGGTGATCCAGGAAACGCTGGATGAGCTTGGGTTTTCCATCAAAAGCGTGAAAGGAATCGCCACCATTGACCTGAAAAAAGACGAAGAAGGATTGCTCGAGACCGTATCGAAGTATAACTGGAACTTTACCTGCTATCGTCCAGAGGACTTGAATGCCATTGAAATCATGGAGCCTTCTCAAACGGTCTACAAATACACGGGCGCTTATGGTGTGAGTGAGCCGGCAGCAAGGCTGGCGAGCGGCGCGGGAACACTGGAACTGGTAAAAAAGAAATCCGGAAACGTGACGTTATCCGTTGCGGTCATTCCCTTCCAATAGAAGAAACGGGAGATGAGGAACATGAGTCAACGAAGAATTGTAATTGCGGGTACCGGGAGCGGTGTTGGGAAAACGACGCTGACCATCGGCCTGTTGAGCGCTTTTCAGAAGCGGGGCTATAAAGTACAGGGCTTCAAGTGCGGGCCGGATTATATTGATCCGACATACCATACCGCGGTTACCGGCCGGGTCTCCCGGAACCTTGACAGCTGGATGCTGCCAGAGAATGTCGTGAAAGAGGTGTTCACGAGGGGAAGCGAGGGCGCAGACATTTCCATCATCGAGGGCGTAATGGGCTTTTATGATGGAAAAGACCCAAGATCCAACCGCGGAAGTACAGCGGAAATCGGTATGATTACTGAGAGTCCGGTTCTGCTCGTCGTCAATTGTGCGAGCATGGCGAGAAGCGCGGCCGCGATTGTCAAAGGCTTTCAGATGATGGCTGAGGGGCCGAACATTGCTGGAGTCATCGCTAACCAGGTGGGCTCAAAAGGCCACTTTGAACTGGTGAAAACCGCGATTGAACAGGAATGCGATGTGCCGGTCATCGGGTATCTTGAGCGGAACGAGGAGCTCTACATCCCCGAACGCCATCTGGGATTGATTCCGTCGATCGAGCGCGGCGACCTGGACCCGTTTTTTCAGAAGCTCGGGACACTCGTTGAAGCCACGATCGATCTTGATCACCTCATGAAAGTGGCGGAAGCGCCTCCGATTGAAGTGGTAGCCAAAGACTCCCTTTTTCAAAAAAGAGATACAGAACCGGTGAAGATCGCCGTGGCGAAGGACGCGGCCTTTAACTTTTATTATCAGGAAAATCTGGATCTGCTGGAGGCATACGGCGCAGAGCTTCAGTTCTTCTCACCTTTAAACGGAGAGACCGTACCACAGGATGCGAAAGGCCTTTATTTAGGCGGAGGTTTCCCGGAAGAATTTGCACAGGAGCTTAGCGAACAAACGACGGTTCGAGCATCCGTTAAAGAGGCGATCGAACACGGGGTGCCAACACTTGCGGAGTGCGGCGGATTCATGTACCTGACCAAAGAGCTTGAAACGTCTGATGGAGAAGTACATCAGATGGCAGGCATTATCCCGGGAAGAGCGGTCATGCATACGAAGCGGGTGGCGCTCGGCTACCGGGAGATCAAAGGTAAACCAAACAATTATCTGTTAAAAGAAAATGAAGCGGCCAAGGGCCACGAGTTTCATTACTCCACCTTTCAAGCAGAAGAAGAGATTCCTTATGCTTTTGAGACAAAGGGCATGAGAGGGATTAATAATGAGGGCTATATGAAAGGAAATCTCATCGCAGGCTATACGCATTTCCATTTTGCATCATTCCCGGGCATGGCCGAAAACTGGATCAAACAATGTCAGGAGAACAAACAGCATGTCTAAGCCTCTTTCACTCATGATCCAGGGGACGCATTCGGATGCCGGAAAAAGTGTGATCACGACCGCGTTCTGCCGGATTTTTGCCCAGGACGGCCATCGAACCGCTCCGTTCAAATCCCAGAACATGGCCTTGAACTCATACGTGACCATCGATGGCAAAGAGATCGGACGGGCACAGGGTGTCCAGGCAGAGGCGGCGGGTGTGGAAGCAACAACTGACATGAATCCCATCCTCATCAAGCCGAGCCGGGAAAACGACGCGCAGATTGTCGTTCTCGGCAAACCGTTTCAGAACATGAACGCGTTTGATTACCGCAAGTCCTTTTACGAGATGGGACGGCGCCTGATCAAGGGCTCGCTTGCAACTCTCTATGAGCAGTATGACTGTGTGGTAATTGAAGGAGCGGGAAGTCCTGCCGAGGTGAACCTGAATGACCGGGAAATCGTCAACATGTCTGTGGCCCGCATGGCCAACGCGCCCGTCATCCTTGTGGGTGACATTGAAAAAGGCGGCGTGTTCGCCAGCCTTGTTGGAACGCTACAGCTTCTGGAAGAGGAAGACCGGGAGCGGATCATCGGGGTCATCATCAACAAGTTCCGTGGTGATATCTCACTGCTGAAATCAGGACTGGACTGGTTTGAAGAATACAGCGGAAAGCGTGTGCTTGGCGTGATTCCCTACCTGCCAGGTTTGAACATCGAAGCAGAAGACTCGGTCGTCTTACAGCGATACAGCACACGACGGGATGAAACAAAGGGCCTGGATATCGCGGTCATTCAATACCCGATGATTTCGAACTTCACGGATATCGATCCGTTTTTTGCCGAAGAGGATTGCTCAATACGGTTTGTCACCACTGCGAGCCAGCTCGGGCAGCCGGATCTCATCATCCTGCCCGGCAGCAAGAATACCATCGAAGACCTTCTCTTTCTTAAAGCAACGGGGCTGTTTGAGAAACTCCAGAAAAGTGAAGCCGTGATCGTCGGTATTTGCGGAGGCTACCAGATGCTCGGGGTTTCGGTCAGCGATCCGGAGGCGGTGGAAACCCCGCATGAAACCGAAGCGGGGCTGGGCCTGTTGCCGGTCGAGACGGTGATGGATATCGAAAAAACGACCGTTCGTTCACAGGGAATCGCCACGTTTAGGGGAAAAGAATTTGTTATTAAAGGCTATGAAATCCATATGGGGCGTTCTTCCTCCTCGGAAAGGATTCCGTTCATGGAAACCGGACATGGACTCCCGGATGGCGCCAAAAGCGAGGACGAGCGCATCATCGGCACCTACTTTCATGGGTTGTTCTATAATGACGAGTTTAGGAGCGCTTTATTGAATTCCATCAGAAAAGTGAAACAGCAGGAAGAACAAACGGAGATTATAAGGTATAATGACTTAAAAGAAAAAAGTTTTGTTACGCTCGCCGATCATGTGCGCAAGCATGTGGATCTGGCTGCGATATATAAAGAAATGGAGAGATACAGTGAGCGGCGCATGCCGGTCTAGAGAGGTGGAGTGAAGATGGAGAGAGGAAAGGTGTATCTGGTAGGAGCAGGACCCGGGGATCCGAAGCTGATTACGGTGCGTGGACTGGAATGCATTAAGGAAGCAGACGTCATCGCCTATGACCGTCTGATCAACAGGGAACTGCTGGAATACAGCAAA
This sequence comes from Fictibacillus enclensis, assembly GCF_001457035.1. Taxonomy (GTDB): domain Bacteria; phylum Bacillota; class Bacilli; order Bacillales; family Fictibacillaceae; genus Fictibacillus_C; species Fictibacillus_C enclensis. The sequence continues at coordinate 541,042 of NZ_KQ758617.1, forward strand.
AAGGATTGCGAGCTGATCTTTTGCGGGAAGCTGCCCGGAAAACATGAACTGATCCAGGAACAAATTCATGATTTACTCGTGGAAAAGGCGATGGAAGGAAAAGTCGTCACCCGGCTCAAAGGCGGCGATCCGTTCGTGTTCGGCCGTGGCGGGGAGGAAGCGGAAGTCCTTGCGCAGCATGAGATCCCGTTTGAAATCGTACCCGGCATCACGTCCGGTATCGCGGCTCCGGCCTATGCAGGAATCCCTGTGACCCACCGTGATCATGCGGGTTCCTTTACGATCGTCACGGGACATGGACGCAAGGAGAAGGGACAGGACTTTATCAACTGGCGTGCACTTGCCGAAGGAAGCGACACGATCTGTTTTTACATGGGAATCGGCAACCTGAAGCATATCTGTTCCGAGCTCATCGCACACGGAAAGCGTTCGGATACGCCAGCTGCGGTGATCGAATGGGGAACGACCGAAAACCAGCGGACCGTCACCGGAACCCTTGAAACCATACTGGACAATGCCCAAAAAGAAAACATCACCCATCCGGCCATGGTCATTGTCGGCGAGGTCGTGAGAATGCGCGAGAAGATCAGATGGTTCGACCGGATCGAAGCGGCGCTCACGAAGTAGGAGGGGAAAGATGACACAAAAAGGGATGATCCTCGTGTACACGGGAGACGGAAAAGGCAAAACCACCGCCGCCCTCGGACTGGCCATCCGGGCCGCCGGAAGAGGAAAGAAGGTGGTGATGCTGCAGTTCATCAAATCACCTTTCCGCACGTACGGGGAGAAGCTGATGTTTGATAGGATCGGCATCGAGATGATCCAAACGGGTGTGGGGTTCACCTGGACAAAGACACCTGAGGAACACCGCACGGCGCTAAAAGCTGCCTGGCAGCTCGCAAGGGAAAAGCTGTCCGATGAGCAGTATGACATGGTCATTTTGGACGAGATCAACAATGCCCTGGCGATTGATAAATTTTCGGTCGATGATGTGCTGCCGTTTTCAGAAGTTGTAGAAGCACTGAAAAACCGTCCATCCGGGATGCATGTCGTGCTCACCGGCCGGAGCGCCAGACAAGAGATCAAGGACCAGGCCGACCTGGTCACGGAAATGAAGCCGGTCAAACATTACTATGATGAAGGGGTCGGCGCCATCAAAGGAATCGAATTTTAAAGAAAGCCGCCTCGGACAGGTGGCTTTTTTACTGTTCTCATAAAAATAAACCTCAAAATTTTATCGATTTTTGTTTACAAAACGTTTATCGGGGTATTTTAGTCCCTGAGCAAAGATATCATTGACGAGGAGGAATTTACTATGAGTAAACAAGTCATCGGAGTATATGATTCTGAAGAGGCAGTCGTAACAGCAGTGCAGCAACTACAAAACAAAGGGTACGACACGGATGATATCTCTGTCGTAACGAACCATGAACGCAGCCATGATAACATTGAAATGAGAACAGGTGCAGAAGTAGACAATCTAGCAGAACTGAACAAAGAAGAAGAGACACTATTCGATAAAATAAAAAACGCATTTACAGATGATGAACCAAGAAGAGACAACACCAACCTCGGAGAACGCCTGGAGGATCTCGGCCTTCCAAGTTCCACTGCATCCTCTTATGCAACAGATGTGGAAGCCGGAAAAATTCTGTTGGTCGTGGATAGCGACAGAGACATCGATGACCTGAACAATGATGATCCTTTAAATAATGCAGCGACAGGAACCACAACCGGATACGGAACATCCACCGCGACAGCAGGTGACTTCAGAGATGATCTTACCGACAGGCCAAATGACCTGGGACGTGACGACTATGGCAACAATTTGGATGTCGACCGCGAACGGCCGATCGATTCCCGTGACAGCCTCAATACAGACTTTGACAGCAGCCGTGATGATGAGCTTCTTAGAGGAAATCGTGCGGATACGAATGTTGGGACAGGTCTTGACCTGGACAACGATGACACACTCGGTAATCGAAACGATGTGGACGAAGAGCGCAGGATGAAGCTCCGGGAAGAGCAGCTGGAAATCGATAAACGGCGCGAACAAACAGGTGAAGTAAACGTTAATAAAAATGTAATTGAGGAACACCAAAGTGTAGACGTTCCGGTTGAACATGAAGAAGTGTATGTGGAACGCCGTCCGGTGAACGATACCGATCGAACAGACGCAGGACCGATTGGCGACAACGAAGAAATTCGTGTTCCGTTGACCGAAGAGCGTCTTGAAGTCAACAAGAAACCTGTGGTTTCAGAGGAAATTGTAGTCGGCAAAAAGAAAGTAACCGAGAACCAGCGTGTCGATGAAACAACTCGACGTGAAGAAGCTGACATCGACCGTGACGGTGCCCTTGGCTCAAGAAATGGTCTCAAGGGAGGAGGACTAGCTGCCGATGATGAACTCCCTGAAAACGAACGCAGCCTCCGGGCAGATTCCGATCTCGCTGATCGCAATGCACGATTGGGTACGGATTCAGATATCAACTCTCGTGAAAACCGTGATAACGACCTGACCGATGTTGATGATGAGCTGAGAGACCGAACTCGCCGCACGAAGCGTAATTCGGATGATGATGGGTTGTTTTAAAAATAAAAGATAACTAAATCCCCGGGATGTAAAAGCATTCCGGGGATTTTTTGTATAACGTTTATATAAACTACATCCTTTTTTTGATAGATAAGTGCTGCATATCTGTAAAGAAGAAGGATTTCTGCTCGGTCATAAATTTTGAGATGAGTTCAGGAACAGAACGGGACAAAACGTTATGATTCTGCAGATTTTCTCTTGTTGGAGCGAGCCAGTAGAATTCTAGATGATCTTCCTTGGCTAGAGGATGCGGATAATGATTTTCCAATTCGCTTGAGGGGCAATTTACTTCGAAAACATGGGAAACTGAATGGATGACCTTTTCATTCTCAAGGTAACTGTCTTCCATTACACCCATAAACCTACTAGCAGTAATACTTTTTAGCCCCAGTTCTTCAAACAGTTCCCGTTGAAGTGCCATTTCACAGCTTTCACCTATTTCAACCCCGCCTCCGGGCAGAAAAGAATGTGCACCTTTAAGTCGTGCGATGAGAATTTTGTCTTGGTATGATATGACAGCTCTTGCCACATGCCGACATACAGTTTCCATAAATTCAGCTCCTATAGGATATTTCGCTGTTAAATAATAACATATACCTAAAAGAATACCTATTAAAATAAGCGTACCGGCCATCCGCCGATACGCTTTTCTTCTATATATTATATTCTGCACACCTGAACCGGACAGTCCTCACAATTGCACATGTCCTTCAAATAATCCAGGTCCTTAATAATCATGCTGCCGTCCTTTGCCTGGTCGAGGACTTTATCTTTCTTCAGCACACTGACCATCCGACTGACGGTTTCCCTTGAAGTCCCGACCAGTTCAGCCAGTTCTGTATTCGTCAGCTGAAGAGAAAGAACAATCCCTTCTTCGGTCATCTTCCCATACGAGTTCGCAAGACGGATCAGGGTAGAGCAAAGTGCGCCATTCTTTCCGTATAACATAAGATCACGAAGCTTGGAGCGGGTGATTTGATGCATGAGGCTGGTCCAGCGGACGAACTCTAAGGCCATCTCACCATTGCTGCGCATCATCTCTTCCAGTTCGGCCTGATGAATCACACCGACCGTGCTTTTTGTGGAGGCCACAGCACTGAACGAGTGCTTTTCGTTTCCTAGTGCGTTGAGTTCCCCTATTAAGTCTCCGTTTTGGAAGATGGAGAGCACGAGCTCCTTGCCATCCTCGGTCATCTTCGTTCCTTTAATCATGCCTTCCTGGACAAAATACAGCTTGTCGGCCGGTTCATTGTCCATGAAAAGCATTGTTCCTTTATCTATCGTACATGTCATCATGATTTCTTCGAGTATCTTAAGCGTTGGTTCGGAGAAAAACTCTGTTTGTTGAACGGCTTCTTTCCCGCGAGTTTTCATCTTGTTCCCTCCAGTATCTTCCACATCTTACGCATAGTATATCAAACAATCCTCACCTATTGATGTGATATCTGTCACAGAGAAATGAATTTCAGGAGAATACAGTAAAGGTAGAAACCAGTCAAAAGGAGGAGTCCTGATGAAGAGCGTATTTGATCCAACGGTTGAGACCCGTGAGGTTGTCATGAAATGCCCAAGAGCCGGAGACCTTCTGAAGAATTATCGGATTGATTATGTACGAAACGGCAGCCAGCCGATTGGGGAGGCCATCAAGGAACGGAACCTGAACTCCAGTTATGTGCTGAATGAGCTGAATACATTGTACGAAAAGAACAGGGACTATCAGCGGGGAATGACCAAATGGGAGAAACAAAAAGTGAACGCTTTGATCCAATACATTATCGACGCCCACCATTCGTATTTGTATATGGTATTACCGAAGCTGCAAAGTATGATCACCACCATCTTTAACAAGCACGTTGACACCCATCCCGAGCTGTCCCATGTTCACTATTTGTTCTCCATTCTGAAAATCGAACTGGAACAGCATATCCTGATCGAAGAAGAGCTCATTTTTCCAAAGATCCTGGCCTACGAAAAGAAACCCACGCTCAATGCTTTAATCGACATCAAGGAATTCGTAGAAGATCTAAAAAGAGAGCACGAACACATCGGCCAGTTCTTAAAAGACTTAAGGGAATTGACGAACGACTATAAAGAACCAGAAGATGCCAGTGAAACGTACCGGCTGGCTTATGTAAAACTGGATGAGCTGGAGTCGGATTTGTTTCAGCATCTGCATTTGGAGAATAATGTGTTGTTTCCAAGAGTGCTTGGCTGACTCTATTGGAAGTTGGTACTCAGATGTATGGGTAAACAATTCGGGAAAGATTTTTTGAGATCATGTAATGCATGAAAAAGTACTTTTATAATACCGACTCAATCAAGCAAGAATTTGAGGAATACGTATTCTTGTAAGTTTCAGAAATTATTGCTGCTTCTAACATTCTTCTGAGGGAGATAATATAAACCTTTGTCCTACTAACATAAAAAACAGCCATTTCGTTAAGAAATTGCTGTTTTGTTTTCATTAAAAATCCGATATTTAGTTTAATGCATTCTACCTGTTAGTTAACGTAAGACAAGCACATAATCTTTACGTACAAATAAAGCCTATTTAAACCGCTTCTAAAACCCTCTCTTTTTCTAGTATGACGCTTTGCCTATATTCATCGGCTTCTGCTAGTTTAGTAAATTCTACTGTCTTATTATGATTGCTCTTAAGATTAATTTAACGGTATCAAGAATAAATTCTTTACCTTTCTTCTTGTCGTCTCCAATAGCCCAGTCTAATCGGTGTAAGGTTGCAACCTTTTCCTTAACCATTTGTTTTTGTTGTTGACGGATGTCCTTTAGTGTAGCTTGGAAGGCTTCAAAATTTTCAAACCCGTACTTAGGGGTATAGAAACCGAACGATTGGGTATCCAATTCATCATTCATAAACATTATCTCTTTACTCAATTTATCCATGTCACTATTTAGTAGGGATTTCTTTGTCTCTAGGGCATGAATGTCATTCCCAATTGTTACCTTTGATTTTTCTAAATCTAATAAACTGGATGTATCAGAAATTTGCTTAGAAAGAGTATCCTTTTGGTCGTTTAATTCCTTAATTTTCTTTATTAGTTCTTTCTTAATTTCTGATGCGTCCATAACCGGTTTGAATGATTCCAGTTCCTTTTCAATTTTTTCCTTGCGGCTCGCTAATGCCATCATTTCCTTGTTAAGCTGTGGATTTTCCCTTTAGTGTTTATAACCTCGTCCAAGCTGTTTTCCTTCCAGTATGCTTCCGCTTTCTTTAATTCCTTATTGCGGCCAACGATAAGAACGATTGCGAATATGGGTGGAATAATAAAATCCATAACGCGAATAAAATCTGGTTATGTAGGGTTAGGGGAAGTAAAAGAATAAGCGGTAATGGTTAAGGATTTGATTTTTTGGTTAACGGGGAAAGATTATTAGAACAAAATCTGAGGCAACAGCTATTGGAGAAAATAGTGATAATCCCGACTTTGCAGATTGGGCAGTCAAAGTTGATTGGATTAAAGCCTATGATAGAAACAATGCTAAGTGGAAGACTGGAGGATTTGCAAATCAGAATATAGTTTGTAAGTTAAGGGATGAACGAACATTGGGTTGGTTGAAAAAAGATTTTCCTTTGACAATAGGGTAAGGCGTTAGAGACTGGTTAAAGAATAAGGTACAATAATACTGTAAAACAACTAGATTTTTTGAAAAGAGGTTAGATAAATGCCAACCTACAACAAACTCGTCCGGGATAAAATACCAGAAGTGATTGCAAACACAGGTAAATCCTTTAACACCACTCTATTAGAAAATGATCAATACATAAGAGAACTAAAGAACAAGTGCTACGAAGAGCTCGATGAATATGCTTCGGCTGAGTCTGATGAGCATGCAATTGAGGAGCTGGCGGACCTGCTGGAATTGATGCATGCCTTAGCCAAAGTTAATGGAGCTGATATTTCTGAAGTGGAACGTGTCCGTCAGGAGAAAGCGGAAAAGCGCGGAGGTTTTGAAAAGCGTATTTTCCTAGTGGATGTTGAAGATGAATGAAGCCTATTAAACTTGTAACAGGTAACTTGAAAGAGGAATTGTCAGGTTTATTAAATGATGCAAGTTCAATCTATATTTTAACGTCGTTTGTTATGAAGTCCGGAGTCAGCTTGCTGGCTCCTTTTTTAAAAGAAGCTGTCATTAGAGGAGCAGAAGTGAAAATCTGTACCGGCGATTATTTGTATGTTACCCAACCTGATGCCCTTCAAAAACTGCTGGACATCGATCCCAAGATTGAAATTCAACTGTATCGAAGCAATGGACGCTCCTTTCATCCCAAGGCCTATCTCTTTCAAAATGAAGATGGACATGGCTCTTTTATTATTGGCTCCTCTAATCTTTCCAGATCAGCGCTAACGAGCGGTGTGGAATGGAATTTGGTTGTGAATGAAGAGATCGATCAGGATATCTATCAGGAGGCGCTTGATGCTTTTGTTAAAACCTTTCACCATGAACAAACGATTCCGATTAATGCCGAGACCTTAAAGGATTATCGGGAGGCTTACGATCGGTATCACAACCGTCATCCCAACTTACTGAAGGAATGGACAGAGGCAGAAGAAGAGGAGTTAACCCTTCCAGCCCAAACTGAACCGCAAGTAATAATGGAAATTCCAACACCTTTTACTTTCATATCTCCAAGACAAGCGCAACAGGAAGCATTGGAGATGCTTAATAGCACCATGGAAGAAGGATACACAAAAGCCATGGTAGTGATGGCAACAGGATTGGGGAAAACCTACCTTGCTGGGTTTTTTGCTCAACAATTCAAACGGATCCTTTTTGTGGCGCATAGAGAAGAAATACTAGGACAGGCAAAAGAGTCCTTTCGTAAGATCATGCCGGAGAGAACAATGGGTCTTTTCTATGGAAGAGAAAAGGAGGGAGATGCGGATTGTATTTTTGCCTCCATTTATACACTTGGCATCCACCGTCACCTTGCCAGCTTTAAACCGGATGATTTTGATCTGATTATTGTGGATGAGTTCCATCATGCCGCAGCAGCTTCCTATAAAAAAGTCATCAATTATTTTGAACCACAGTTTTTACTCGGCATTACTGCTACACCAGACCGTATGGATGGGAAGGATGTCTATGCAATCTGTGATGGTAATGTAGCCTACCAGCTTCATTTTATTGAGGCCATTCAAAAACAATGGCTGGCCTCCTTTCATTATTACGGTGTGTATGATGAAACCGATTATTCCCAGATTACATGGCTTGGAACCCGCTATGATGAAGAGGAGCTTGCTTTCTACCAACTAAGGGAAGAGATGGCTGAAAAAATAGTAGAAGCCTGGGGAACTCATAAACAAACTAGGACGATTGCCTTTTGTTCCTCCATACGGCAAGCCAACTTCTTATCAAATTACTTTAACACCCAGGGGTATCAAACGGTAAGTTTAAACTCTCAAACAGTTGGGGTTACTCGTGGAGAAGCAATACGCCAGCTGGATCAAGGGAACATCGATATTATATTTACGGTGGATCTATTCAATGAAGGAGTAGATATTCCTTCTGTTGACACGCTTCTTTTTGTCCGGCCGACGGAATCATTGACTGTATTTACCCAGCAGGTAGGAAGGGGTCTCCGCTTATTTGCTGGCAAGGAACATTGTGTCATTATCGATTTGATTGGCAACTATCGAAATGCGGATATTAAGCTGCAATTATTTAATACAGAGCCTCAGGAAAAAGGTAACAGCAAAAGAATGGGAATACCAGCCGTTCCTCCTGGCTGCGAACTGAATTTAGAATTAGCAGTTATCAATCTATTGAATGAAATGAAAAGAAAGCGGCAGCCGAGAAAAGATAAGCTGTATGCAGACTATATTCAGCTTAAAAAGGAGTTGGGAAGAAGACCGACATATTTAGAGCTTCATCTTCATGGGAAATCAAATAGCACTGAATATAAGCAGGAGTTTAAGTCCTACCCGGGTTTTTTATACTGGGCAGGTGAGTTAAGTGAGTTGGAACAGGACGCATTCCTTCATAATGAAGAGTGGTTTATGGAAGTTGAAAGAACGGGTATGGCCAAAAGCTATAAAATGATCGTTTTGGAGTATATGATGACCAGAGGGCAGGATGAGTGGTATAAACCGGTACTGCCGGAAGAAGTCGCACCATTTTTTCATCAATATTTGACTGAGAAAGAATACAGAAAGCGAATCGATTTTAACGATAAAGCCTCCAGACGGCTGTGGGATTATGATGAAAAGAAGGTGGCTTCTCTGATAGCAAGTATGCCGATGTCGAAGTGGAGTGGGAGTTCGAAGGGGCTTATTGAATTTCAGGGTAGAACATTTTCAATTAATATAACATTTGCCGAAATGTTCAGGGAGATTATTTACGAATGGACAAAGCAGATTTGTAATTATCGGTTACATTATCATTTTGAAAAAAGAGAAAAGGTGACTATATTAAAATAATCAATATTCTTGCAGACTATTTTTTTCAAAAGCAGAGCTATATTAGCTCTGCTTTCCAATTTAACCTTTAAACCCCACAACCACATCATGGTTATGCTTCTCCAGCAATCCTTTTGCCTCGTCCAGCTTCTGGCTGCGGAGAAGATGGATGAGGAGGGAGTGTTCCTCGATGGATTTTTCGATGTTGCCTTCGTAGGAGAAGGAAATGCTCTGGATGGTAAGGAGCGGCGTGGTGAGACGGTTGTACATGGTCTTGATCGTTTCGCTCTGGCTCATCTCGATGATGTATTTGTGAAAGAGCTGGTTGAGCTGGGCGTAATGGTTCACATCCCGTTCCTCCTGCATGGTGTCGAGGAGGCTGTTCATCTTTTTGATGATGGCCGGATCGACGCCATGCTCCTTGATCCGTCTCATCGCCATGGATTCCAACATATTTCGGATCTCCAGCAAATCATAGATTTCATTGGGGGAGTAGTGTTTCACGACGGCTCCTTTTCTCGGAATCTTCTCCACAAGTCCTTCGATTGTTAAAAGGTAGATGGCTTCGCGGATGGGCGCGCGGCTGATGCCGAACTCCTCGGCGTACAGGTTCTCCACGAGTTTTTCCCCTGGCTTCAGTTCTCCTGTGATGATTTGGTGGGTAATTTTTTCGGCAATGCGGTTGGAAAGGGCGTGTTTATCGAATTCTGAAGTGGCCATCATATCTGCTCCTCACATTTTTTTCATAAAAGGGTTGTCGACTGTTGCCTCTTCCTATACAATAAGCTTAATATTCAGAAAAATCAACAGATAGAGCAGCTAGAGCACGACCCACCATGTTCAGTCACCCAGATTTAGAAGCAAATTGTCGACAGTATCCATTATTTTGTTAGCGCTTTCAAAAATCAGGAGGTGTTTCAGTTGGTGATTTATGGTGTTGCGTTGCTGGCAATCTGTACATTGGTTGGTGCATTTGTGGGGGACCTGCTTGGAATCGTGCTGGGCGTTGAGTCCAATGTCGGCGGTGTCGGGGTAGGTATGCTTTTGCTCGTTCTCATCGTGGATGCGTTAAAGAAGAGAGGAAAGCTGGAGCTGAAATCTCAGGAAGGCTTGAACTTCTGGAGTTCGATGTACATTCCAATCGTTGTGGCGATGAGTGCCCAGCAGAATGTAGTGGCGGCGGTTAAGGGAGGGCCCCTTGCACTCATCGCCGGGGCAGGTGTGGTTGCAGTCAGTTTTCTGCTTGTACCGATATTGAGTAAGATCGGCCAGAAGCAGAGGAGTACTGAACAAGTAACGCCAGAATACAGGGAGGAGCCGGTACGATGATAGATACCCTCGTTTCTGTTTTCAAGAACAATGGCCTCGTTCTCTCCTTTGCGTTGATCGGTGTTATCATGTATGTATCGTATTTTCTTTCTGCAAAGCTGACGAGAGGGCGCATCCACGGATCGGCGATTGCCATCATTCTCGGGTTGTTTGTTGCCTATCTTGGAGGGCTCAACACAGGCGGTGAGAAGGGGCTGGCTGATATCGGCATCTTTGCTGGCATCGGTATTATGGGCGGCGGCATGCTCAGGGATTTTGCCATTGTGTCGACCGCGTTTGGTGCAAGCTTTGACGAGATTAAAAAGGCGGGAGTCGGGGGCGTGATCTCCTTATTTCTGGGCGTTATCGTTTCTTTCGTTTTCGGTGTCGTTATCGCGCTTGCATTCGGGTATACCGATGCGGTGAGTCTGACTACGATTGGAGCTGGAACGGTCACCTATATCGTCGGACCGGTGACAGGCAGCGCGATTGGCGCCAGTTCAGAAGTGATGGCGCTATCCATCGCGGCCGGTCTCGTAAAATCGGTGTTCACCATGACGTTTACGCCGTTTATTGCTAAGTACATCGGGCTGAATAATCCGCAGTCGGCACTCGTGTTCGGCGGGCTGCTCGGAACCACGAGCGGTGTGGCAGGCGGATTGGCTGCGACCGATCCGAAGCTCGTTCCGTACGGAGCGTTGACAGCTACCTTTTATACCGGCTTAGGCTGTCTGATCGTGCCTTCACTTTTCTTTATCGTCATGAAAGCTTTTTTTGCTTAAAATTTTTAAAAGAACGGAGGGAATTCAGTGAGCATCGCGTTTCTTTTTCCCGGCCAGGGTTCACAGGTTCCGGGAATGCTTCACGAATTGCCCGATCACCCGGTGATCCATCAAACGATCGCAGAAGCGGGTGAGATCCTTGGGATGGATGTTCTTCGTCTTGATACCGAGGAAAAACTTCAATCCACGGTTTCCGTTCAGCTTTGCTTGCTGGTGGCGGAGGTGGCCGCGGCAAGAGTCCTCCTGGAGGAAGGCGTGAAGCCGGAGATGGCAGCGGGCCATTCGGTTGGTGCGTTTGCCGCTGCCGTCATTGCCGGTGCGATGGATTTTCCATCGGCACTGACTACAGTCAAACGCCGGGCGGAATTAATGGAAGCAGCCTATCCGGAAGGCTATGGCATGGGTGTCGTTACCGGGTTAAAGCAGGATAAGGTCTTAAAGCTGACAGGTGATGCGTTCAGTGAAGACCAGCCGGTTTTTCCGGCCAACCTGAATGCCGAAGATCAGGTCACACTGGCAGGGGACATGCGGTGCATTGAGTATGTCCTGGAGCGGGCCAAACAGGAAGGAGCACGAAAAGCGTTTCTTCTGCCGGTCAGTGTTCCTTCCCATTGTGAACTGCTTCATGAGGTGTCACAAGAGTTGGCGGGCGAGCTGTACAAGATTCCTTTTAAGAATCCGTCCATACCGTGCCTCAGCAATTCAACCGCACGCGCGCTCAGAAGGGGCGAGGACATCCGGCACGATTTAGCGGTCAGCATCGCCCGGTCGGTCAAGTGGCACGAAGCGACGCTGCTTATGAAGGAGATGGGAGCGACTCTGTTTCTGGAAATGCCTCCGGGCAGGGTGCTCACTGATCTGGCGGGCGCCGCGCTTCCATCAGTCCGCTCCTTGTCGCTTTCGGAGAGCGGCATAAAGTCCGCTGTTTTATTAGGCAAAAGATATAGAAATGGTTGATAGCAGGAAGGGAGAGAATCATATGATAAATGAAGCAACGGAAGAACGTTCATGGACGACGAGAAGGGATAAAAAAGCGAAAAAGATTTTACAAGTAAGTCAGCTGGCTGTAGATAAAATCCTTCCGTCGGAAAAAATGGTGGAAGCTCTTGAAATGCTGATCTCTCCGGGTGACCGGGTGGTGCTGGAGGGAGACAACCAGAAACAGGCGTCCTTTTTGTCGCACGTGCTGACCCAGGTGGATCCTCAAAAGGTCTACAAGCTGCATATGATCATGTCCAGTATATCCCGTCCGGAGCATCTGGATATTTTTGAATACGGCATCGCCGAGAAAATTGATTTTGCTTATGCCGGTCCGCAAAGCCTCCGGGTTGCACAGATGCTGGAGGACCGCAAGCTGAAGATGGGTGAAATCCACACGTACCTGGAGCTGTTCGGCCGTTTGTTCATCGACCTCATTCCGAACGTTGCCCTGATCGCTGCAGATCAGGCGGACGTGTATGGCAACCTTTACACAGGGGCCAACACGGAAGAGACACCAACGATTGTCGAAGCTACGGCCTTTAAGGACGGCATCGTCATCGCCCAGGTGAACGAACTGGTGGACGAGCTGCCGCGTGTGGATATCCCGGGTTCATGGATCGATTTTGTGGTGGTGGCTGACAAGCCGTATCAGCTGGAGCCGCTGTTCACCCGTGATCCCCGTCATATTACCGATCTGCAGGTGTTGATGGCCATGATGACGATCCGCGGGGTGTATGAGCGGCATCAGGTTCAGTCCTTGAATCATGGGATCGGGTACAATACGGCGGCGATTGAATTGTTGCTGCCAACGTATGGGGAGTCACTGGGATTAAAGGGGAAGATCTGCAAGCACTGGGCACTCAATCCGCATCCGACGTTGATCCCGGCAATCGAGAGCGGCTGGGTGGAAAGCATCCATTGCTTCGGCGGAGAAGTCGGGATGGAACAGTATGTGGCAGCGCGTCCAGATGTCTTTTTTACCGGAAGAGATGGAAGTCTTCGCTCGAACCGCGCGATGTCCCAGGTGGCTGGGCAGTATGCGGTCGATCTGTTTGTCGGTTCCACTCTGCAGATGGACCGGGACGGCAACTCTTCAACGGTTACGTCTGGAAGGCTCGCAGGCTTTGGCGGAGCACCGAACATGGGACATGACCCGCGGGGACGCCGGCATTCCACACCGGCATGGCTTGATATGAGAACGAGCAATGACGAACTTGCACGGGGAAGAAAGCTTGTCGTTCAGATGGTGGAAACCTTCCAAAAAGGAAATGAGCCGGTGTTCGTGGAATCGATGGATGCAGTGAAGGTGGGACTGGATGCGAATCTGGCGACCGCTCCGATGATGATCTATGGCGATGATGTGACCCACGTGGTGACGGAAGAAGGGATCGCTTACCTCTATAAAAGCGACAGTGTGGAAGAACGGCGACAGGCGCTGTCAGCGGTGGCTGGCGTGACGCCGATCGGTCTGCAGCATGACACGAAACAAACCGCGGCTTTACGGGAGAAGGGGCTTATAGCTTTCCCAGAAGATCTTGGTGTGAACCGGACAGAAGCCAAACGCTCTCTGCTTGCGGCAAAAAGTGTGGAAGAAATCGTCGACTGGTCCAAAGCGCTCTACAACCCGCCGGCAAGCTTCAGGAGCTGGTGATGGATCAAAAGACCGTGGTGGCAGAAACCCTGGCAGAACTGGCAGTTCAGGCTTTATTGGATGAAGTGAACCTCACGCCAAAGCCGGGACTTGTTGATCAGGAGAACAACGGCGCACATTATGATCTGACACTGAAGTTGATGCACCGGTCGGCGGAGAGCTTGAGACCTGTTTTTGCTGAAATTGCGGAAGCTTCTTATGAGAGGGTACCGAGCCAGGAGTTGCGTGAAGAGATCGCAGCGATTGGAAGAAATGGTGAGCTGGTGATGCTAGGTATTACCGGTGGCGTCAACACCCACAAAGGGGCGATTTGGTCCTTGGGATTGCTGGTTTCAGCGGCTGCTAGTGATGCTGAATTGTTCGACCCAGTGCAGGTGGCAGAGCGGGCAGGCAGAATCGCCCGTTTTCCAGACCGCTATTGTCCTGTCGCATCCACCAACGGCTCAAAGGTGAAAGCCGCCTATCAAGTGCCGGGAGCGAAAGGTGAAGCTCAGCTCAATTTTCCGCATTTGTGCAAAGTGGGTTTGCCATTTTTACAAAACGCACGAGAAAAAGGAATTTCGGAAACCAACGCCAGGCTAGATACACTTTTGGCGATCATGAGTGAACTGGATGATACTTGCATCCTGCACCGGGGCGGAATGAAGGCACTACAAGCGGTCAAAAAAGGTGCCAGTGATGTATTGGATAACGGGGGCACATCGAAAACCGCAGGACGTCTGGCACTATTCGGACTGGATGAAACGATGATGGAGTTATTTATTTCCCCGGGAGGCAGTGCTGATCTGCTGGCCGCGGTGTTGTTTTTGGATGCCTTGCAAAAAGAGAGAAGCTTAAAAGGAGGAGTGGCAGTTGGAAACGTTACATTTTGAATATGACGCAAAGGAAGAATGCCACAAACGGGCGCATGTTGGTGTGGTAGCATCAGGTGACCTGGAAGTGCTGCTGGAGCCGTCATCCGATCAAAAAGCGAGCGTGACCATTCGGACAGGCAGTGACGGGTTTGGAGATACATGGGATAAGGTACTGGAACGCTTTTTTGCATCCCATCCGGTAGCGGCAAACATTGAGATCAATGACTTTGGCGCGACACCAGGCGTAGTATCGATCCGTCTGGCACAGGCATTGGAGGTGAGCCGTAACCATGAACCAGCTTAAACTGAGTTTGGCCGAACTGAATGCAAGAGAGCGGGTACAGGCTTTGCTTGATGAAGGTACGTTACATGAGCTGCTTGATCCGTTTCAGCGAATGAAATCGCCTCACCTTGAGCCACAGGGAATCATCCCGCAAAATGATGACGGGGTCGTCATTGCCCAGGGAGAGATCGATGGCAAACGAACGCTTGTGATTTCTATAGAAGGCGCGTTTCAAGGCGGGGGAATTGGAGAAGTCTCCGGAAGCAAGATTGCCGGTGCGCTGGAGCTCGCCATAAAAGATAACCAGGAAGGTCACACCATTTATCCGATCATCCTCTTTGATACCGGTGGCGTCCGGCTTCAGGAAGCGAACTACGGCCTGATGTCCATCGCGGAAATTGGTTCCGCTATCGTGGAACTGCGTGACTCGGTCCCTGTAATTGGAGTGATTCCTGGAAAAGTCGGCTGCTTTGGCGGGATGTCCATCACAGCAGGCCTTTGCTCAAAGCTTATCATGACGCGTGAAGGTCGTCTGGGCTTGAACGGGCCTGAAGTGATCGAGCAGGAAGCAGGACTTGAGGAATTCGATTCCACTGACCGGCCGCTGATCTGGGGAACAATCGGCGGGGAACAGCGCGTCGCCACCGGGTTTGCCGACATGCTGGCAGACGATGATGTAGAGATCATAAAAGAAGGTATCGTTTCCTTTATGCAGCCAACAGAAGATGAGCCACGAAGTGCACAGGTGGAAAAGTATCTTTCTCTCATCAAAAGCGTGGATCCGACAGCAGAATGGAGCCCGGCAAGTGCCAGGGAAATCATCAATCAGCAAGGTTCCGGATCACCAGCGTTTGAGCCTGCACCTTCAACTTCTAAAGAAGAAAAACAGAGCAGGGGACGAACATGGTTTCAAGCGTTAACAGGAGATCCGCATTCTTTAAGCGAGGATGTTCGATCTGTTTTATGTGCAGATGCGAAGCTCGGAGATGAAACAGCGCGGTTCCTTTCGATAGTGCCGGATGTTCACCACGGTTTTCCCCGGGTTCGTCATGGGGAAGTCGGTCTTCTTGAAGGCTGGAGCATCGCTCGTTATGTTCGGGAATCAATGGAAGCCGATCAAGGCGGGACTCCTCGTCCGATTGTGGCTATCATTGATGTTCCAAGCCAGGCATACGGACATAAAGAAGAGCTTTTTGCGATCCATCAGGCGTGTGCGGCTGCAGTCAATGCGTATGCATCGGCAAGGCTGAATGGCCACCCGGTCATTGCCCTGATCGTCGGAAATGCAATTTCCGGGGCTTTCTTGTCCCACGGCTTCCAGGCGAACCGCATTTTGGCCCTCGATGATGTTGGAGTGAATGTGCATGCCATGTCCAAGCAATCTGCTGCACGAGTTACACGCCGGACGATTGAGGAACTGGAAGAAGCCACGAATAAAGTACCGGCCATGGCCTATGACATCAATTCCTTCAACAGCCTTGGAGTGCTCTCTTCACTGATCAGCGGAATCGATGCTGACTCACCTTCACAAGAAGAAGTGGAAGCCGTTCGAAAGAAACTCGTGGAAACGGTGGAAAACATTAGAGAAGGCGGACCAGATCTAAAGAACCGGCTAACCTCGGAAAATGCAGTAAATGGTGGGAGAAAAGCTTCAATCAAAGTGAGAAAAAAGCTGGCGGAACAATGGAAATAAGAACGCACGACATCATTCGCGTTGACGACATTTCAAAACTGGTCTGTTTGACCGAGGTGCCGGAGTGGGTGACCGGGGAACTCACCGATAAACCATTTGTTGTGGTCCGACGGGCTGCGGGACTCGAAGGCAGGGTACCGGTTGGCATCAGGGGAGAGACGCGCAACCAGCGGTTCGGCTGTTTTTTACCAGAGGAAGAATGTTCCATCGTGATTTCACCGGAACAGCTGACAAAGGAGAAGCCATGGAAACAGACCGATCGAAGACTTTCGATTGTGGCGATCGAGGTGCTTGATCGGGTGGACGAGTTAATGACGTCAGAAGAGATGATCTGGGGACCGACCGGGAGTGTTGGGTTTGAGCTTGCCTCCGGACTCGATACTGCCCATGCTGGCAGTGATCTGGATCTCGTTATTCGTAGTGACCAACCGCTGCCGATGGACAAGGCAAAAAGGCTGGTTCAGGAACTCAGCCAATTTCCCGTGCATATTGATGTTCAATTGGAAACGGGAAAGGGCGCCTGCTCGCTGGCTGAATACTCCCGAGGACAGGATTCCCTGCTTCTGAAAACGGTGAACGGTCCGATGCTCGTAAAGGATCCGTGGAGTGAACACTAAAAACAGGCTGCGACCTGAGTCGCAGCCTGTTTCTGTTTTCTTTATTACTTATTACTTTGATCAGCCTTTGCGGCCTTCTTAAACGCTTTTTTGTAGAGAACCTCTTGTGTACTGAATAAACCATTATTTTTGTCGGTAAAATCGCGATAAAGCTGATTCTTAGCCTTCATTTCAGTTCTCCCTTCATCATTGATGTCTTATAGTATTTTAATTCTCTGCATCAAAAGAAGAAAACGTCACTGGCCAAGCCGCTTGCTTAAAAAAGATAAGAATACGTTGGGTCTCCATAAGTAAGGGTGCCGTCGTCCCTAAAACCGAACTTTTTATAAAAGGATTGTGCTGACAGGTTCTCTGTATGGACCGTCAGGCGCAGACGGTGGGCAGAGGGATGCTGCTGTTTCAGTTTTTTAACCACTTCATTTAAGGCTTGAGCACCAAAGCCGCTTCGCTGGAACCTTTTATCGATAAAAAAGTGAAAGATCCAATAATCGTCCTGACTTTCGGGCGTATAATGAAGGTTCAAGAATCCTACTAACTCGTCGCCGTTATAGATGCCATAGGGCTCAACCACCCGGTTCTCTGGCCGTATGTAGGCTTTCGCGAGCGCCATGGCAACCGGCGGAGTAGCCGATGATACAAACCTTGCCTGATCGGGATGGACAGACAGCTCCAGGGCTTCGCGGTAGTTTTCTGCGTTAATTTCGATAAGCTGAATCAAAGACATAAATCCTCCTTAGCATTTACAAACCATCAGGCAGTTGCCGTCCGGGTCCTGAAAATTAAAATAATGCCCATGCTGGATCTCGGTTAATCCATCTACGTTCTTGTTTAACATATAGGCATGGGCTTCTTCAATGTGATGAGTATTGAAATGGAACAACGGTGTTTTTGCGATGAGATCCGGCGAATAAATCTTGCTGTCCAGTACTATTCCCGAACCTTTCATCGGAAGAACATAAATATGGCCAAACTGTACTTCATCATCTGCCGGCACACCCAATAGATCGCAGTACCAATCGCGTGCCCGTTCGATGTTGCTTACAGGAATAAAAACCGTTCCAATTTCGTTTAATACAGGGCTGTTCATATAAAATCCTCCTGACTTGGTAGCTTCCAATCTATTACATTCCTCATTTCGTCCGGTAATCCTCCTGCAGGTTATTATATAATCGAAGTATCATCATTTAACAAAGAATACGAAGGAGCTGCATATGACCATCATCGATAAATTAAAACTATCAAAGTACCAGAACATGGCTGTCGTTAATCAGCCAGAGGATTATGATGTGTTCACCAATCAGCCTACTGAGATTACAAAAGAGCATGATGCCATTTTTATTTTTGTTGAAACGTTGGAGGAGATGGTGAAGCATATGGAGGCCATCATTCAACAGGAACCATTAACCGAGAAGGGATATCTCTTTTTTGCTTATCCGAAAAAGGGGAACAAGCGATATTCAACGTTTGTCCACAGAGATGAACTATTTCCGGCAATGAATGTCGGTGAGGACGGATATGTGGGGAGCAGTGATATCAAATTTGCACGGATGGTCAGTATGGATGAGGTTTTTACGGTTGTTGGATTGAAGCGGGAGAAAAAGAAAAACGCAAAGTCCAAAGCAAGCCAATCGGTTTCGGATTACGAACAGTATGTGAAAGATATTGAGCAATTGCTCGCTAGCCATCCAAAGGAACTGGACTTTTATCAAAGCTTGACACCGGGCTACCAAAAAGATTGGGCACGGTATATCTTTTCAGCGAAGCAGGAGCAGACCCGGAATAAGCGTTACCATCAAATGGTCGATATCCTTTCGAAAGGGTACAAATCGCTCGACCTGTTCAGGCAGAAAAAGAAGTAAGCAAGATATTATATTTTTCTGAAAATACAACGTATAATGTGACATTAAAAAGGGATATGGGGAGAAGAAGATGAAGGGGTTGCGTATCGCCAGGCTTATATTCGGTCTTTTTTTGTTTGCGCTGGGTTCGGTGTTTGTCATGAAAGGCAATTTGGGCTTTGGTCCGTGGGAGGTATTTCAGGCAGGGCTTACCCACTGGATGCCTCTCACGATCGGGCAGGCGACGGTCCTTGTAAGCGTCGTTATCGTGCTGTTGATTATACTCTTGAAAGAAAAGATCGGCATCGGGACGCTTGCAAACATGGCGCTGATTGGTTTATTCATGGATTTTATTTTATGGACGAATCTCCTTCCAAAGGCGAACGGCTTGCCTGGAAGTTTGGGATTTGTGGTGCTCGGTTTGTTCACCACGGCACTCGGCAGTTATTTTTATATCGGTTCAGGGTTTGGAGCAGGCCCCCGTGATTCGCTCATGGTCTCGATCCGCAGGAGAACCGGACTTCCAATCGGGGTATGCCGATCATCGCTGGAATGCTCGATCGCTGTTATCGGATGGCTGCTCGGCGGTCCATTGGGGCCGGGAACCGTGATCACCGCTTTTGGTCTCGGATTGTTTGTCCAACTCGTCTTTCGGATGTTTGCCTTTGAAATCACCGCTGTAAACCATGAAAATTTGAGGGAAACGTTTAAAGTTTAATAGGAATAGTGTTAAAGCCTCTGCCCAAAAAGGGAGAGGCTTTTCTATTTGGCGATAATTGAGCGAAACTTGATGGGAATTGAGCGGAAATGAGAGTTGATTGAGCATAATTTTAAATAATTGGGCGGAATTAGATGATATTAAGCATAATTGAAGATTCAGACTTCTGCCCAAGGGCTGACCAACAAAAAAACAGAGCAATTTGCTCCGCTTTTTACTCAAAATTACTTATCATTTAATCCCTTTCCCTCCAGGATATGTTGCGTATATTTCTCCACTCTGGACAGTCGGGTTTTGGGTTGCTTGGCCTGGGAGAAATAAAGCACATAGGCTCGTTGGCGTCCCGGGGTCAGGTCTTGAAAAGCTGTCTTCAAGTCAGGATTTTCATCGAATTTCAATTGAAGTTCTTCTGGGATGGTGAATTCTTTACTCTCTTTAAAGTCAACTGACAAACCGGCTTTTTCTACCTCAATCGCTTGTTGAATATACTCCTTTATGAAGGGCTCCAATTCAGCTATCTCTTGCACATTGGTGAAACGAATCTGCCGTGCTGCCTGGACATTTTCTGTTTGCTGTATGAGAATCCCCTGGGGATCCTGCAGAAGGGCCCCTTTATGAAACAGTAGGGCACAATATTCCTTAAACCCGTGGATTAACACGACATTTTTTCCCTCAAACGTGTAACAGGGGTGCATCCATTTAAAATCTTCGGTCAACTCTTCACAGCTAAGAGCGATACTTCTCAGCTTCTCAAATTCTTCCTTCCACTGTTTCGATCGACTAAAAAATGCTTCAACCTTGGGATTTGTCATCGAGAAACACTCCTCTTCCATTTTTCGATTGCAGTCAGTAAAAATCATTTACGATTGGTGTCTAATTTATAATGTGACAGAAAATGGTATTCTGTCAACCGGATTTTGGATGAGAAGTTTAAGCCATTCTCTCAACTTGGAGAATGGCTCTTTTTGTTTTTCTGATATAACATTTATGAATACAAAATCCTCATCAAGATATCCTGCGGGTAATCGCCGAGCATGTTTCCGAACAGGTTGATTCCGCCGATATTTACAGCGTCTGATTTGATGCCCACTCTGAAGTTCAAGTGCTTTTGTTTATCAACAAGAACGTCTTTTAATGTCACATCGGACACCCGCACTTCGTCCAGAAAGCTTCCTTCCCAGTTGATTTTCCACGTCTTCAAAAGTCCGTATTGGGTGTGCCCGTCGGTTGGGAACCAGATCGGGTTCAGGATTCCTTTTCTTTCCCCGAAATCCCCAGGACATGTCCAGGTACAGATTTCTTTGTTGTTTACCCAGATGGTGATATCAGAAGGCCACTCATGATTGTATTGAGGGGCTTCCGAACAGATCTCCATGGAAAATTGCACGGATTGGATGTTCGCCTTTGGCGGGAGCTGCAATGGAAACCGGTAGTCTACGTATCCTTTTCGAAACCAGACCAGCTGGGCGTTTACCCGCTCGGGATGGTAAAAAAGCTCTGGCTCATCAAAAGGATCGAGCACCCCGTTTTTTGTAATGATGCCGCAGGTGGGCGAGATGTCCGAATCGGTATAATGGCCGATCGGCATCTCCAGTTCATAGACATTTTCCTTAATCTCGTAATTGAAATTCATCCTGAGGTCCATGTGTATATCATCAAATACCCTTGAGCATACTTTCATGGTGCCCCTCGTTGCCGGAAGCATCTCAGTGTAGATGATCCCCGCTTTTTCCAAAACCCGAACGTTTAGGGCAATGGTGGAGACCGCCAAATTGAGTTCTTCGGCTATTTCATTCACATTCATTTTCTTTTGATTTAATAATTTTAGAATATCAATTCTGACTTTGGATGAAAGCGCATGAGCGACTTTGATCAGTGTATCGGATTCATCAATGGTTAGTTCCAGCAATGTAATGCAACCCCTATCTGTTTGGTTATGAACACGTTCACTTATGGGTCAATCATAAAATATAAATACGATTGTACAAAGACAATTTTAGAGTTTGAACAATAATTTACTAACTAAAAAAGATATTGACTTATCAAAAAGAAAGGTTTATCTTAACAATTAATACAGATATTATGTTTCAAACAAGATATTTGTATTAATTAACTGCAAAATAACAAACAGAATCTGCAGCCAAGACTTGCACCATAAATTATCGGAATATTAAGAAAAGGGGGACGGGGTTACAGAGTAAATGAGAAACTGTTTTTTTTAGTATGCCAGTAATGTAAGCGCTTTAATTAAAAAGATAAGGGGAGATCAATATGAATAAGAGAGTAAGAGTAATCGTCAGCGGATTCGTTTTACTTGTTTTACTGCTTTCCTTAGGAGCGTGCAGTTCGAAGTCTTCATCGGGCTCAGCCGGAGGGAAGAACGAGATCGTTTTCTGGAACCCGTTCACAGGACCTGACGGAAAAAATATGAAGGCAATGGTCGATGCCTATAACAAAACCAATCCCAAGTATAAAGTAAAAAACATCTCACTGGCAGAAGGCGATATGTATGCCAAAATCCCAACGGTGGTTAACTCCAAAAGAAACATTCCTGATTTGAACATTGTTCATGCGGAGCGGATCAAGCAATTCGTGGACAAGGACATGCTCGTCCCGATGGATGATTATCTCTCCAAATATCCTGACATTAAAGCGGAAAATTATATTAAAGCAGGCTGGGATATCGGCAGTCTGAATAATAAACGATACAGCGTTCCGTTGGATGTACATAGCTTTGTCATGTACTACAACAAAGATCTGGTGAAAAAATATGCTCCGAACGCTCTGGATGACAACATCGTAACCTACGATGAGATCAAGGCAGCGGGTGCGAAAGCGAAAAAGGACAAAATTATTGCTATGCCGGTCACCTGGATGAAGCCAACCTTCCTTTCGGTGTACAGCCAAATGGGCGGCAGTATCACAAGCGATGGCACACAGCCTACTTTGGACACGGACAAAGCAGCCGACACCCTCAAGCTATACAATGACATGGTCAAATCAGGCATTACCAATAAAGACGGCCAGGATGCGGGGCAGACCTTCAAGTCAGGTAAAGCGATCTTCTATCCGGAGGGCATCTGGATGCAGAATGATGTGAAGACTGCCAAGAATCTTAATTGGGGTATGACCAACTTCCCGCAGCTAAGCGATGACAAGAACAAGATGGTGAACTGGAGCTCTTCTCACCAGTTTGTTTTGTTGAAAAATCCGGAACGCGACAAAAAGAAAACAGAAGGCGTCATGAAGTTCATTGACTGGGTAAAGGATAATTCACTTCCATGGGCGGAAGCGGGACAAAACCCTGCAGCCCTGGCAACTCTTGATAACCCCGATTATCAAAAAATGCCGCAGTCGTTCCTAGTGAAGGATGCGACAGAGCAGAAGTCGCTCAAAATCTTTGACTACAAATACAACGGCTATGTCTCTGAACAGCTGGACAAGATCGGCAATGATACGGTCTTCGGAAAACTAGATATTCATAAAGCATTGAAAAGTGCGCAAAAAACAGTAGAAGACAAGATTGCCCAGGATAAGTAACCAGCCGGGTCTCTGCGAGGGGGCGATTGGGGGAGTCCCTCTATCGCCCTCTACTAAACGAGAACAGGAGAGTAAATATGGATGTAAAACTAACAGAAAACAAGAGAGTCGACGTTCTGTCACCAGTCAGCCTGAAGCCGCGCCGAAAGGGATTCAACGTGATGCCAATGGTTTTCATTGGGCCGCATCTGTTGCTGTTTGCATTATTCTTTCTCATTCCGATCTTTTTTGGCGTGTATATATCGTTTACGAATTGGGACTTGATCAACACTCCGGAGTTTGTGGGGCTGGATAACTATAAGGAAATCCTGTTTAACAAAGAATCCACCTTTTACACCCAGCTGCATACGGGGCTAGGGAACACGTTCAAGTTTGTGATCTTTACGGTCCCAGCGTGTATCATCATTCCTTTGCTGCTGGCAGCGGCCCTTCATGTGAAGCCGAGAGGAAGCAAGGTGTTCCAGGCGATTTTTTACCTGCCTGTCTTGTTCTCCATTTCGGCAGTCATGATTATCTGGTCCATGATGTTTAATGTATCGTTTGGTCCGATCAATCATTATTTTGATTCTGCTCCCAATTGGCTGGGCACACAGCCTTATGCGTGGGTCGCGCTCGTCGTTGTAACCGTCTGGTGGGGAATCGGTGGAAACATGATCATCTATCAGGCGGCTTTAAACGGGGTGTCCAAAGATTATTATGAAGCAGCTTCCCTTGATGGAGCTGGCAGGATCCAAAAGTTTTTTCACATCACCTTACCAAGCATCAAGAATCAGCTCTTGTTCACCGTGGTTATCACCACGATTGCGCAGTTTAACGTTTACGGACAGGCGCTCATGCTGACCAAGGGTGGACCTTCCGGCACAACAACGGTACTCCTCATGTACATCCGGCAGAATGCGTTTGGCTCCGGCCAATCCATTGCCGGAATCGGTTCGGCGATGGCAGTCATTCTCGGGCTCTGTATTATGGTGGTCTCGATCATTCAATTCTTCTTATTGAGAGAAAAGAAGTAGGAGGCGGAACAGCTTGAAAAAATTAAACATCTCCACCCTTATTTCCTTCATATTTTTGCTGTGTATGACATTAATCTGGATCTTTCCTTTGGCCTGGGCCTTTTTTTCATCCTTTAAAGACGAGATCGATATCCAATCGTATGGCTTCAGTATGCTTCCCGTTCACTGGGTGATTACCAACTATCAGGACCTTCTTTTTGATAATTCAAGTACGCCCGTCGCCAAGTGGTTCATGAATTCGATGATCATATCGGTGACACAGACGGTCCTCGTTCTGGTGGTGGTTTCCATGGCTGCCTATGGATATACCCGGCTGCGATTTAAAGGAAGGGACTGGCTGTTTTCCTTGCTGCTGGCATCCATGATGTTTCCGGCAGTCGTGAACCTGATACCGCTCTATAAAATCATTGATACCCTCGGATGGGTGAACACGTATTGGGCGGCAATTGTGCCGGGAGCAGCAGCCGTCTTTAACGTTTTTCTCGTTCGTCAATTCATGATCGGCATCCCCTTGGAGCTGGATGAATCCGCCCGGATCGACGGCGCGAATGATTTTCAGATCTACACAAAGGTGACCCTGCCACTCATCAAACCGGTTCTGACGGTTGTGGCGCTGTTCACCTTTACAAGTTCCTGGAACGACTTTTTGTGGCCGTCCATCGTGTTCAACGATATTGACCGGATGCCGATCACACCGGGCTTGCAGCTGCTGCAAGGAATGTATGTCACGGATATCGGACATGCGATGTCAGCGGCACTCATCGCCATCGTGCCGACCTTTATTCTGTATCTTTTTACACAGCGCTATTTCCTGCAGTCCATGTCACTAACATCTGGCGTAAAAGGATAGGAGGAATCCGTTTTGAACCGAAAACTGGAACGGAAGCTCGTCGTCATTGGATCCAGTTGGCAGATTCTTTCGGGTCTGCTTACCATTTTTGCGTATGGATCGTATATCAAATCAAAGGGCAGCAGCATTCATGACACAAGCTTTGCGCAGGTGAAAGCCATGCAGTCCTTATTCGGAAGTTTATATAGCTTTACTGTCACCTTTGGCATGCTTTTCGTGATCCTGGGCATCGTCAATCTTTATCTTGTCCGGTCCCTGAAGGATGACAAAGTGGAGGTCAAGCGCTCGATCTGGTTTCTCGTGCTGGGTGTCTCATCCTACTTTTTGATGGATTTTATCGGTGCCGTCCTTTTTCTCTCCGCGGGAATATTGGCACTCGCCAAAAACAAATCCATTTCGAGGCTGAACCTCTCCTCTAAACCCTACTAATCAATCAAGGAGCTGTTATTAATGGAAGCAACTGTACGAAAGGAATATCCTCGTCCACAATTTCAACGAAACGATTGGCTGAATCTGAATGGAGAATGGAACTTTCAATTCGACCATCAGAATGCGGGTGAAAAAGAAGCATGGTACAAGAAAACCGATCTTAATCAGAAAATCATCGTGCCTTTTACATATGAAACGAAGGCAAGCGGCATCCAGGAGGAAACATTTTGCCCTTATGTCTGGTACCAAAAATCGGTTGAAGTACCCAAGGAATTTGCCGGCCAGCGCGTCCTCCTTCATTTTCAGGGCGCGGACTATGTGACGAAGGTGTGGGTGAACGGTATTTTTGCCGGCGAGCATAAAGGGGGGTATACAGCCTTTTCTTTTGACATCACGAACTATATTAATGAAGAAAAAGAAAATAATCTGGTGGTGAAAATAGAAGACAGCCTGAGTGAACATCAGCCGAGAGGGAAGCAGCGGTGGATCGATAAAAATTTCGGCTGCTGGTATGTACAGACCACAGGGATCTGGCAAACTGTCTGGCTTGAATTTTTGCATGAAACCCATATTCAATCCGTGAAAACCACACCGGATGTGGATAACGAATCAGTGGAATTCGAGTATAAGCTGGTTCATGCCGGCCAGCAGCAACATCTAACCTTGAAAACAGCGATTACGTTTGATGGGAAGCCTGTTAAAGATTTCAGTTTGCAGGTTGACCGTGAGCACGCCAGTATGAAAGTGAGCCTCGCCAGTGAAATCCATGAATGGAAAGTGATGCAGTGGAGCCCTGAACATCCGCACCTGTATGATGTGGAATTCACTCTCTTTGACGGAGATCGGGAGCTCGACAGGGTGCAGTCCTATTTCGGCATGCGAAAGATATCCATTCAAAATGGGAACATTCTATTGAATAATGTCCCGATCTATCAAAAGCTGCTTCTGGATCAGGGGTACTGGGAAGAAACCCATTTAACTCCGCCGTCAGAGGAAGCGATCATCCTGGATATCGAAAAAACGCTTGAGATGGGGTTCAATGGTGTAAGGAAACACATGAAAGTGGAAGACCAGCGCTTTCTTTACTGGGCGGACAAAAAAGGGTTGCTCGTTTGGTCAGAAATGGCGGCAACCTACGCCTTCTCTGACGATGCAGTTCAACAATTTACAGAAGAATGGCTTGAAGTTGTACGGCAGCAGTACAATCATCCGAGCATTATTACGTGGACTCCGTTCAATGAATCGTGGGGTGTTAAGAACATTTTTACCAATGAGAAACAGCAAAAGTTTACTGAAGGTATCTACCATCTTACGAAAGCGATCGACAGCATGCGGCCGGTTATCGTGAATGATGGATGGGAGCATACGGTATCTGACATCATCACGCTTCATGACTATGTGGAGTACGGAGACGAGTTCCTTAACCGGTATCGGGATAAGGAAAAAGTGGTGGGCAATGAGATCGCCTTTAATAAATCCAAGCATGCCATGGCCAAGGGGTACGAATATAAAGGACAGCCGATCATCATCAGTGAATATGGCGGTATTGCATTCACTTCCGAAGAAGGCTGGGGTTATGGAGACCAGGTGAAGAACGAGAAGGAGTTCCTCGACCGCTATGCGTCTATAACTGAAGCCATCATGAGCCTGGATTATATATGCGGATTCTGTTACACCCAGATCACGGATGTCCAGCAGGAAGTGAACGGGCTGCTGACAGAAGACCGAAAGCCGAAAGTGGATTTATCCAAAATTAACGAGATTAATAGAAACAAACCCGTTTCGGTTTGAAAAAATGCACCTCCTTTATAACAGGAGGTGCATTTCTTATCTCTGACTAAAAGCAATCTTAAGACCGATCAACGTAAATAAACTTCCTTGAATGAAGTTAATCTTGCTTGATACCCTCGGATTTTTACGTATAAAGTTTCCGGCTTTTTCAGCAAAGATGCTAATAAGCGTAAAAAGCAGCAGAGCCTGAAGCAGAAAAAGAATTCCGTAAGTGAGCATTTGCAATGACACATGTCCGCTGTGATAATTGACAAACTGCGGCAGGAAGGCAAGGAAGAACAAAGAGACTTTAGGGTTTAACAGGTTCATAATGATGCCTCGTTTGTACAGTGCTGTGTAATTCAGTGTATCTGCACTGGTGAGGGTAAACTGACTGTTTTTTTCCCGAAATGACTTATAGGCCAGGAACAAGAGATACGCAGCCCCCGCATATTTGATGATCGAGAAAACAACCGCTGATTGGTAGATGACGGCGGATAAACCAGCAGTCACGGCACTAATATGTACGATGAGACCGGTGCAAAGGCCGAGGGCGGTGCTGATTCCGGCCTTTTTACCTTTGGCTATGCTTTGAGCCAAAACAAATAAATTATCAGGCCCGGGCATAATGGTCAGCACGATGGCTGCGGCTAAAAACGAGAGTATGGATACAACTTCCATTAGATGTACCTCCAGGATAAATTTTCACTAGTTTACCATACAAAAGGATAATTTTTATGGTAAATTATTCTCTATTTTTCTAGTTTTTTCATTAAACTCTGCCAAAAGTTACCGATATGAAGGGAAGAATCAGATTTTTTTCTGATTCAAGACTACATAGGCAGAGGAGAATGAAATGAAGAAATTAGTCATCCCAGGTTTTTGTTTGGCCGTGCTTTCTACCACAGCCTTATATCAGGCAATCGAGGCGGATCCCGCATCGGCTCAGGAAATTAAGCAGAAGGTCGTGAATGTCCAGTCAGGTTCAAGTCTGAACGTTCGCAAAAGCGCCAACACCAGCTCTCCCATCATTGGAAAGCTTGTTAAAGGAGTAAAGGTAACTGTTTATTCAGAATCAAAAGGATGGTCCAAGCTTAAGGTAGGGAGCAGCTATGGCTATGTCAGCTCCAAGTATTTGATCACCTTGGCCACCACCGCCACCAAAGTTGCAACCACCACCAAGTACGTTAAGGTGAGTGAAGGTTCTTTGAATTTACGTAAGAGCGCATCCACAGGTGCGTCTGTCATAGCTAAATTGGCAAAAGGGACACAGGTGACGGTATTTTCCGAAACAGGTGGTTGGGCCAAAATTAACGCAAACGGCAAGAATGGCTATGTAAGCTCAAAGTATCTATCATCTTCCAAACCATCGAACACGGTTTCAAAGGGTTCAACAAGCAAGCCTGCAGCAGTTTCCTCATCTAAAACGACAACCAAATATGTGAAAGTCAGCGGAGCTTTAAACTTACGAAAAGCAGCCACGACCAATTCGGCAGTCATTAAAACGCTGAAAAACGGAGTAACCGTCACTGTTTATTCCGAGTCCAAAGGGTGGGCAAAGGTAAAAGCTTCCGGCAGCACCGGCTATGTGAGTACAAAATATCTCACTGCAACAAAGCCTGGCAGTTCGTCAAAGCCAAAACCTGCTCCAACTCCAGCACCTGAACCGGAAACCACCACAAAGTATGTAAAGGTAAGCGGTGCCCTGAATTTAAGAAAAGGTGCGACTACCAAATCTTCTGTCATCAAAACACTCAATGATGGAGAAAAAGTGACCGTTTATTCGGAGTCCAACGGGTGGGCAAAAGTAAAAGTTTCCGGCAGCACCGGCTATGTGAGTACAAAATACCTCACTGCCACCAAGTCTGGCAGTACGTCAAGGCCGAAACCAACTCCAGCACCCGAAACGAAAACGACCACAAAGTATGTAAAAGTAAGCGGCGCATTGAACTTAAGAAAAGCCGGGACGACGAATTCGGCAGTCATCAAAACGTTAAAAGACGGGGAGGAAGTCACTGTTTATTCCGAATCCAACGGCTGGGCCAAGGTAAAAGCCGGCAGTAGCACGGGTTATGTGAGCACAAAATACCTCACCACGACTAAGCCAGGCACTGCAAAACCGTCACCAGCTCCAAAGCCTTCTGAACCTGAAACGGTCGTTCGGTTTGTCGATGTAGATGCTTCTTCAAGTCTCAACGTGAGATCAGGTCCAGGGACAACGTTTGCAGTCGTTACAAAGCTGGCAAGAGATACAGCGGTTACGCTCCTTTCCCAATCTGGCAGCTGGTCCAAAATCTCTGCCAATGGCAAGACTGGCTATGTGAGTACCTCTTACCTGAAGGAAAAGCTAGGTTCCCCCGATGGCATAGCGGTTTCTGAAACGGAGCAAAAGTATAATCTCACTCTCGACGAGATGGTCAAGCTTCAGATGGGTGCTTCTCCACAAACCGACCAAAAATACAAAAGCTATATCCGTGAAGACGCTATTCGAATAACAAGCTCGATTTATGGCACGGTCCTTGGAGATTGGAACATTCGTGGTGGAGCTGGAACGAACTACTGGAAAATCACAACAGTGAGAAGGGGAGAACAGCTGAAGGTCCTTTCCCAGGTGAAAGGTTCGGACGGCCATATTTGGTATCAGGTGGAAATCAAGGATAACTGGGTAAATGCCAGTCCTGAGGATGTAAAGTACTATCTGGATCCGAACAACTTTAAGGACGATCCTGTAAAATCCTATCAATTTGTGAAACTGTCTCAAACCGCCAACTTGAACACGGCAGAAGTAAACCAGCGCATTCTTTCCGGTAAAGGAATTTTAGAAGGCAAAGCTTCTTCTTTTATCAAGGCAGGAAACCTTTACGGCGTGAACGACATCTATTTGATTTCGCATGCGTTGCTTGAAACAGGTAATGGCCGGTCACAGCTGGCCACAGGAGTCCTATATAATGGTAGAACCGTGTATAATATGTACGGAATCGGGGCCAATGATGGCAACGCAGTGCAAAACGGTGCAGCCTATGCGTATAATGCCGGCTGGTTTACCCCGGAAGATGCGATTGTCGGCGGAGCGCGCTTTATAGCCATGGGCTACATCAACAAAAAGCAGGATACCATTTATAAGATGCGATGGAATCCATCGGCTGCAGAAGCACTGGGTTATCCATCCCATCAATACGCAACAGATATTGGGTGGGCGTCGAAACAGGTAAGACAGATTTATAACCTGTACAGTTTGTTGAACAATTACAGCATCGATCTGGAGATCCCGGTTTATAAAACAAAGTAGCAAGCAAGTGTTGAGGCGTATCGCAAAAGCGGCGTCTCTTTTTTTATATAGATTTTCTTTCCTTCTAAGGATTATAATGGATGGAACTATGGAGAGTAAGGAGGAAAGAAAATGGAGCATGAATTAAAAGAAATCATCAGGAAGTGTGATCTCGCCATCAAACAGGAGGATTTCGATTTCCTCATGAACTACTATACGGAGGATGCGGTTCTAGTAGTTAAACCGGGAATGGTGGCAAACGGGAAGGCTGAAATCAATAAAGCATTCATCGCCATCGCCGCTTATTTCAAAAACAGCATTGAACCCAAACAGGGAGAGATGATGATCTTGGAAGCGGGAGACACCGCGCTCGTTCTTTCCCAAACACTTCTCGCCTCGGATAAAGAAGAAACTACCTATTCCATGGAGCGAAAAGCGACCTATGTGTTCCGAAAAAATACAGAGGGTGAATGGTTGTGTGCGATTGATAACTCGTATGGGACTGAGTTGATCGGAATAGATAAAATATGAAGATCGATCCAAAGGAATGTTCAGTACGTGATATAAAGTACATCATCCGGTCCGCCAAGGAACACGATGCAAAAAGCCTATCAGAGGCGCGTGTACAAATCGATGGCGAAACCGAGAACATGGACCGGGAACAAGGGGAAGGGTACATTGATGAGGCGGGTTTCCTTTCGATCATAAAGAAGGATACTGAAGCCCTCAATCATTTGTTTTTGGTGGCAGATGTGGATGGAAGAATTGCTGGATTCGCCAGATGTGAAGGGAGCCCCTTACGGCGGCTTTCGCATAAAGTTGAGTTCGGTGTTTGTGTGTTGAAAGAGTTTTGGGGATACGGGATCGGTAAGATGTTCCTGCAGGAAACGATCAACTGGGCTGATGCACAGGATATCAAAAAAATATCGCTCTCCGTTTTGGAGACAAACACTAAAGCAATAGCACTTTATGAAAAATTGGGGTTTGAAACTGAAGGGGTCTTGAAATACGATAAGCGCTTATCCAACGGAAACTATTATAATACGATTCTGATGGGGAAACTATTAAATCATTGATAGGGGGGACAGCATGAACATTTTAATGGATGAACTGGCAGGGGAAGAAGAAATAGGGACATGTGGGAGGAAAGTAGCCTGGTGAATACAGGTCTTATGTTTAAGGCATTACAAAAGTTCCCACTTTCCATCCCTTTAATAGATCGGCTGAGAGACATATCACAACAAACCTTGATTACGACAGGTGTATTTGATCGTAATACAGGAATTCCGATTTCAAAACTCATTCACAAAGAACTAAGCAATAGTGAACTTGTGTTATTTCCCTGATTTAGAGGAGCCCGAAAAATTTAAAGAAACGGTTTTAGCCTTTTTAGAAAATGAACGGCTTCATATCCAACTTGCTAATTAAATAAATGAAAAAAGCACATTACAGCCACTTTTCCTTTGAAAAGTGGCTGCTGTCCAAAAGGCTATTTACTTGAGTTTCTCTGCCAGCTCTAAAATAATTCCCTCTGGTCCACGTACGAAACATAACTTATAGCTGTCTTTATATTGCTGAATCTCACCAACAGTTTCCGTGCCTTTCTTTTTCATTTTGGCAACAATACCTTCAATGTCTTCAACGGCAAATGCTATATGCGTAATACCCAACGTGTTCAAAGACGGCTGAATCCCTTTTTCAGCTGAGGGCGTATGAAATTTTACCAGCTCCAGCTTTGTCTCTCCGTCTGGCATCCCAAACATAACAACCGTCTCTCTAACGTCTGTAAGTCCAATAATCCGTTCGGCCCATTCTCCTTCCACTTCAGCTTCCCCCAGAATCTCAAGTCCAAAATCGAGAAAAAACGCTTTGGCCGCTTCCAGATCATTTACGACAACACCCACATGGTCTATTCTCTGGATCTTCATAGCCACCATCTCCTTTATTCCTTTTTTTTGCCGATCACATGATTCTTTAAAGGATTCTATTCGACTGTTTACGAATCCTTCTTATTTTCAGGACGGGGTTAGCGGTTATATAATAGAAACTGGAAACGAATTTTTAAAACGAACAAAATAAAATGACGATGATATAAGATTCCTGACAGGTGGTGTTTGAATGGAGAAGAAAAAGGTTGGATTGATCTTTGGAGGAAAGTCTGCTGAGCATGAGGTCTCCTTACAGTCGGTGAAAAATGTGCTCGAAGCAATCGATCAGGATCAATATGAAGTCACGTTAATCGGCATTGATAAGGAAGGAAGATGGCATTTAAATAATGCTTCTCAATTCCTGC
Organism: Fictibacillus enclensis; assembly: GCF_001457035.1. Lineage (GTDB taxonomy): Bacteria > Bacillota > Bacilli > Bacillales > Fictibacillaceae > Fictibacillus_C > Fictibacillus_C enclensis. The sequence goes on from NZ_KQ758617.1 coordinate 573,942, forward strand.
TCAACGCAGACGATGCAAAGTTAATTGAACTAAATAAAACCAATCATGGCATTGCGGTAGTTCCTGGAGAAAGCGAGAATCAGTTGATGAGTTTAAATACAACAAAAAGCTTGAGCCAACTTGATGTTGTATTTCCCATCCTTCACGGGACATTAGGGGAGGATGGAAGCATTCAGGGAATGCTCCGGATGGCGAACATCCCTTTTGTCGGCTCCAATATTCTTGGCTCTGCAGTTTGTATGGATAAGGACATAGCGAAACGGCTGCTAAAAGATGCCGGGTTAAAGGTCGCTAAGTCACATACGTATACACGAGCAACAAAGAACAAAATAAGCTTTGATGCAGTAGTAAAAGATCTAGGATTGCCGTTATTTATAAAGCCTTCCAACCAAGGTTCTTCAGTGGGGGTAAGTAAAGTGCAGTCACAAGAGGAATTTACACGAGCAGTGGAAGAGGCGTTCCAATTCGACCATAAGATATTAATTGAAGAAGGAATCAATGGCAGAGAAATCGAGTGCTCGGTGCTCGGCAATGAAGAGCCTTTGGCTTCTGTACCCGGAGAAATTGTTTCCAACGGAGAGTTCTATTCGTATGAGGCTAAATATATCGATGAAAACGGAGCGGTATTGGAAATTCCAGCAAAGCTGAGTGAACCGTTAACAGCAAAGATCAGGGAGACTGCCATTCAAGCCTTTCAGGCGTTAAACTGCGAGGGCTTTGCAAGGGTGGATTTTTTCGTCAATGAACAGGACATCATCATTAATGAAGTAAATACGATCCCCGGTTTCACGAAAATAAGCATGTATCCCAAGCTTTGGGAAATAAGCGGGATTCCATACAGTCAACTTATCGACAAATTGATCGCCTTGGCGATTGAACGACACGAAAGAGATGCGCTGCTGAGGAATTCTGTGGACTGAGTGGGATCTGCTCAGATCCTCAATCGATAAAAATAGCCCTTCCGTTGTGAGAAGGGCTATTTTTTATTCCTATACTAAATCTTTTTCACATACTTTTAGCGGAGTATTTAATGTACCACATGGAATTAATGCTACACTGTTACCATTTGTTATTAGATTCAATTTACCAGCATGCCCTGACAAAATGGTAGACATGGCAAAGGCATTAGGTGAAAAGACTGATGGGATTCCTGTTAAAGAAGCAGCAGAACTAGCAATTCAGGCTATTATAAAATTAAATAACACATTAAATATCCCTTCAAATATAAAAGACCTTCATGTATCGTTAGATGTGTTGCCAAAACCGGTTGAAGACTCAATGAGAAGTGGAAATGTTTTAATAAATCCAAGATTGACCAGCAGCAAAGATATAAAAGAAATAATTGAAAACGCATATAACGGAATCCTTTAATATTCAATGTTCAAACAGTCATTTACGATTGGAGGAAAAGACGAACCTTATATTGCCCAGGTTCGTTTTTGTATTCCTCAGATTTTTGGCTGAGAATAATGAAGGTGAAATAACCTATTAAGGTGCTGAGTATTGAACAAAGCTTATTCTTATGAATTTGTGATTTACTTTTTTAAAAATAATCAATACTAATTTAAACTTAAGGTTGAAAACTACATTATTTTCGGTTTATGTTAACTTTGAAATATGTAAAAGAGAAGATGAACAGGTTTATACGGTCCAAGAGATAGTCATGTTCTTTGATGCAAAACACATTACATTTGGAGGTGATATGGCGTGGAGAGAGTTATTAGCTTTGAGGATGTATCATGGAGAAGAGATGGCCAAAATATACTGAGTGAGATTAATTGGGAAGTAAAAACAAATGAGCATTGGGCCATTCTGGGGTTAAACGGTTCTGGTAAAACTTCATTATTAAATATTGTGACAGGCTATCATTTTTCTACTACAGGGAAGGTTACCGTCCTGGAAAATGAATTTGGAAAGACCAACCTGCCTAATCTGCGAAAGAAAATAGGGTATGTGAGCAGTTCGTTAGAGAAATTTTCACAACTGTTAGAGCAGGAAACTGTGGAAGAAGTTGTGGTGAGTGGTAAATTTGCTTCCTTTGGTATATATGAAGAAGTTACGGATGAAGACTGGGAAAAAGCAGGTTCTTTACTTACTGTACTGCGTTTAGATTATTTAAATGGGAAGACCTTCAACAAATTATCACAAGGAGAAAAACGAAGAGTCCTCATTGCCCGTGCGTTAATGTGTGATCCTCAAATTCTCATACTCGATGAACCGTGTACAGGATTAGATGTGTTTTCTCGTGAAGAAGTGCTAGGTTTAATGGATGACATCGTCCAAAAAAATAGCCATTTACTTTATGTGACTCATCATATTGAGGAAATTTCCGATGTGATTACGCATGTCTTATTACTTCGTGATGGGCAAATCGTTGCATCGGGGCCGAAACAAGAAGTGTTAACAAGTGAATCCTTATCCGAGACCTATAAAATGCAAGTAAATGTACATTGGGAGGAAAATCGACCTTGGCTAACGATCCAGCAAAGGAGATTTTCACTCAGCTAAATGGTTAACAACTACATTAAAACATCTTGAAAAAGCACGCTCCATTCAGGCGTGCTTTTCTTAAAAAATGTCATGGAAGAGGCGGATCAGAAGGAAAGGTATATGAAGGGGGAACGGTATCGAGAGAGCTCATGAAGCCTTCAGATATCTGAAGCCCAAGTATCGTGTAGATACGGTCATGCTCGTTGATCATGACTTTAAGATTGAAGAACAAATGGATACACGTTTTAAGCAGTAGGAGGAACAATGGAAAGAAAAGATACTAAGAACTTTTTTCAAAAATACCGAGACACAGCCTTTTGTGTAGGGATAGCTTATCTTATTGTAAGTGTTACACCTCAGCAATGGGCCTTGTGGTGGTTAATGCTTCCTGTATTGTTTGTTGCATTTTTTGCTGCAGGAAAATTCGAGAGATCAAAAATACCGGCCGGTCTCAAAACAGGGATCTCCTATTCTATGCTGATCATAGGTTTTTCCCTTTACAACATCTATAGAGGATAAACAGCAAAACGTCCCCAACCGAGGACGTTTTTTCACTGCTGTTAAGCCCCTATCCGTTGTACGGAAGAAAGAGTATCTCTTCTTATTACATAGGTCAAGGAAATCAAAAGATAAATCCCGAGTGTCACGCCTGTAATGATAAGTGACGTTGTCATAATGATTCCGACTAGAATCGCCAATAGGGCAATAATCGCCACCCATGTGGTATATGGAAACCATTTTACATAATAGCCTGAAAGCTTCTCTGTACCTTTTCGAGACTTGAGGTGAGCAAAGGCGATGATCAGCCAGATGAACAGCACCGTATAACCAAGGGATCCCATTAAGTAGTTGAAGGTCTGGCTGCCGGCAAAAATTGAAATCAAAACACCGGCATACAGGGAAGCCGTACACATCAAGATGGAATACACAGGAACCTTTTTCGATGACAGCTGTGCGAAAATCTTAGGCACCCGCCCATCAACAGCCTGAGTATAAAGAACACGGGAGGAACCATAAAGCCCTGAGTTCATTGAAGAAATGATCGCAAGCAGGATGACAGCGTTCATGACATGGTCGGCTCCCGGGATCCCGATCAATTGAAATACCATGACAAACGGACTTTCGTTCACTCCGTTTACCTTGTCCCATGGAATCAAACCCACAATGATAAAGAAAGGAAAAATATAAAAGGCAATAATGCGGGTCAACGTGCTGCGTACCGCTTTAGGTACAACCTTTTCCGGATTTTTCGTTTCGGCCAGGGTCACACCGATGATCTCCGTTCCGCCATATGAGTAAATGACGACGAGCATGGCGGTGATCAAACCTGTCGATCCATTTGGAAAGAATCCGCCTTGTCCGGTTAAGTTGGAGAAGGAAGGTGCGACGTGGTGACCAAAGGATGCAAACAATAACAGAATTCCGGCAAGGATAAAGATGACAATGACGCTGATCTTGATCAAAGCAAGCCAGTATTCGGTTTCCGCAAAGATCTTAACGGATAGCAAATTGACGACTGTAACGGCCACCGAAACCAAGAGAGCGAGTACCCAAATCGGTGTTTCTGAGAACCAATACTGAAGGAAAATTGCTGCTACGACCGCTTCAGCCGCAATATTCAGTACCCACATTTTCCAATAGACCCAATCTAAAAAGTAGGCCGGAAATACGCCCAGCACCGATTGAACGAGATCACGAAACGTACGGGCTCCGCTGTTTTGTACCGCCATTTCAGCCAGTCCCTGCATAATGAATAATAGAATAATGCCTCCGATTAAATAAGCCAATACCACAGCGGGGCCAGCCGTATCAATGGCTGCACTGCTGCCTTTAAATAATCCTGCTCCGATGCTGCCGCCCAATGCCATCATCATAATATGGCGCGAAGTCATGGTGCGCTGCAAACTCTTGGTGTGTTTTTCCATCTTCCTAACCTCTCCCTCTGCAATCTGAATCCTAACCATTAAAAAAGGCTTACCATCTCTTTCTCATGGACTGAGAAAAGAGACGATAAGCCTTGGGCTGACCGCGGTACCACTCTTGTTGATTCTAAAAAAACAGAATCCTGCTTGAAAACCTGATAACGAAGGTTAGTCGTCAAAACATAAGAATAGATTCTTTCTGTCCTGCTGCTCCCGGGCGAGTTCAAAGGATTCATAGTCTGCGTTCCACCAACCCGCAGCTCTCTGCCTCTACTTCATCACTTTTACTGCTCCCGTTCATTGCGTTTAAAAGTACGTTGTTTAGGATAATGGTAAATATCATAACCGCTCTATGCTAAACCTGTCAACCTAGTTTTTTGAAAAATAAAATTCAGAAAAATTGGAATATTGGGTCTATTTGGGTACAATGAAAGTATAACTTATTTCCCACAGGAGACTATTTTATGACGAAACCCGGTGTTAGCATTCAAGTGAACAACAATGAATTTGTATGGAATCAGGAAAATGGGCTTCTGACGTTTGATGGAGCTCCTTCCCTGCTATTCTGGGATTCTGCGATTGAACTGTTTTTAAAAACGATTGAAGAAGTATCTGGCAAAGATGTCTCTCGAACGGTTTATGAGACCACAGGATACCGAATGGGCAGCCTGGTTACATCGTACTACAGCGGGAGAAGGGGAATTGAGCATCTTTCTGCCGGATACAACAATATTTACAGGAATGCTGGCTGGGGAAATTTTGAGGTTATCCATCTTTCTCTTGAGGATCAAACAGCTGTTGTCCGGCTGACAAACAGTTGGGAGCATCGTATTTTTAAAGGGAACAAAGGTGTGTTATTGCCCAGCCATTGGGCTGGTATCTTTTCGGGAATCTTCGAGCGGGATATGTGGTACAAGGTAAAAAGCAGTGCGGTTTTGGATGGGAAGCAGGTGGATGAGATTGAAATTTTCCCATCCGATTTTACGGTGACGGACAACATTCATGATCTGGCAAGAAGGAAGGAAAGGGAAAGCATTAAAGAACTGGAGAATTTGGTGAGTAGCCGTACAGAAGAATTGTCCTCCATGATCAAGGAACTGTCGACTCCTGTTATTCCTGTTTTGAATGACATTCTTGTCATCCCTTTGATCGGAAAGTTCAATGAAGAGCGCCTGGCAGATTTGATCGAAAAAACATTGTATGAACTCATGAGGCAAAAAGCCCGCTTTGTATTGATCGACATGACAGGACTCAAGAATGTTGATGGTCATATCCTGGAAGGCATCCTGCAAGTTATACAGGCCATTAAACTTCTTGGGGCGGACGGCTACCTGGTCGGCATCTCTCGGGATGTCACGATCCAGATTGTGAAATCAGCGATCAATCTGAATGAAATTCAAAGCTTTTCGAGTCTTCAGAAGGGTGTGGAGTATGCCGTTAAACAAAATGGCTATGCGCTGGTAAAAAAGTAAATCATGGTTACTAGAGTAATTGAAGGGGATATAATGTTGAACATTACACAGCAATGGAATCAAAAAGATAGCGAGTATATTCGAAGCAAACTTATTGAATTTAATTTGGCCAACGTACCAGACGACCTCAAGCATCCTGTTATAAACGTCAGCTTCATGGTGAGAGATGAGGAGGGAAACATTTGGGGCGGAATCACCGGAAAAATTGCCTGGCGCCAGCTGTATGTAGATTTTCTATGGCTGGATGAGTCTTTGAGAGGCAAGAGATACGGTGAAGAACTGTTAAAACGGGCGGAAGACGTGGCACGCGAACATAACTGCCGTCAAATCCAGCTGAATACCCTGAGTTTTCAGGCGCCTGGTTTTTACCAGAAGTACGGGTTTGAGGTTGTCGGAATCGTTGACGGATATCCAGGTCCGGATCAAAAGCAATATTATATGGTGAAGAAGCTGTAAATTCGAGAATAACAGGAGGATTGGTACCGGCCAGTGCTCCTTTTTTTTATGCTGAAAAGAGGACTTTTGACACATTAATTGCCATTTATTATATGTTATTGTAAAAAGGGGGATATTTTCACTATTTAAATATTATAAATCGAAATTTGTAATATTTGGAGGTGGTCCAATTGAATTTGATAGAAATGAAAGCGAAGTTGCTGGATTTAAAAAATAGCCAGCTCGTTCGGTCGCGTATTACGTACACGATTCGCTACAAGTCGGAATCCTGGATGACCATTTATTATGCTGCTGATCAGATGAGGTATGAGATGCTTTACCACAGGGACTACAAAAGAAAATCCTTCACGAATATTAACCAGGTATGTGAAGCGATCCAAAAAGAAATTCATAAAAATGTCAGGGAGAGCAAGCCCTGACATTTTATTTTTGTTATTCCTTTGCTCCGACCGGAACTTCGGTTGAGGAGATGGAAGGGGCATCATCTGCTCAGATTGCAAAGGCTTACGATGCTCCGTTTCTCGGAATTCGTGTTCTTTCCAACAATAAGGTAAATGGCGGAAAATACAGCCCGGATACAGCTGCTGCTTGTCAGGAATATGTGTGCGAAGTGGTGAAGAAATACATTAAAGCCAGCCGTTAAAACAAAATAAATGCCTAAAGAAATGACTTGTTAATTGGAACACGTCATTTTTCGTATGAGCAGCCATATGCCTTTCTTATTTATGCGGAGGAGTTTAGTGGAGACAAGGAATTATACTTTGGCCGTTGAAATGATAACCCTAAAAACGTTTTTTTACATTCCTAAGTTATTTGGAAAGGATGAAAAGGAACATGGGAAAACTGGTTGTGCATATGTTCATGACGTTGGATGGGGTTATTCAATCCCCGGGAGGAATTGATGAAGATCGCGAGGGAGGGTTTGGCTATGGAGGTTGGCAGGCACCGTATGTCAATGCTGAGGCCGGAAAACTGATCGCGGCTGATTATGCGAGGCTTGACGCGCTGCTGATTGGCCGCAAAACGTACGAAATCTTTGCGCCTTACTGGCAGCAGGCTCCGGACACCAACCCGTTCACCAAGCTGTTTAATGAGAAGCCTAAATATGTCGCATCTCGAACATTAACGAGCGTCGATTGGAACAACTCAAATCTGCTTGATGGAGATGTGGCCACAAGTGTGCCATTGCTGAAGGAGAGGTATTCAGAAGTGCACGTCGCCGGCAGCAGCGACCTGCTCCAGACATTGCTGCGTCATGAGCTGATTGACCGCATGAACATCTGGCAGTTTCCGGTATTGCTTGGAAAAGGAAAACGGTTCTTCGATTCCGGGACGATTCCAGCCGCCCTTCAATTGCTTGAATCCAGAACGTTCTCAAGCGGGTCCGTTCTATTACGCTACAAGGTTGCGGGAAAACCGACCTTCAGCAATATGGGGTAGGCCTTTAAAAGGACTGTATATGAACAAAGAAAACTCGCCTACAGGCGAGTTTTCTTTGTTATTTTGCGGGATTCGTCTGTTCAATTTTTTCAACAAACATATTGTAGACATTGCGTTTATCTTCCAGCTTTTTTAACTGAGCCTTGAGTTCATTGTATTTCTCTTCGAAAGGCTCCTGATAGGTGGCTTTAATATTTTTAATCATTTCTTCATTGATCGTCGACTGAAGAACTTGTTTGGTAATACCGAATTTATAGGAATAGAGCTGGAGTTCCGTCTTTACTTTTTCATATTCTTCATCAATGTCTTTCTTTTGGCCCTGCAGCTCTTCTTTCCATTCCTGCAACGCATCTTTTACATAGTCGTCCATCATTGAGCCTCCTTTTGTCCGTGTCTTACAACCCCACATATGTACTCTATAAATAATTGGTAATATACAGGTCGTTTATGGGGGTGAATTTTTTACAGAAACAAGCAGGTGTTCAGTTTGTTCATCGAGAAAGTAAGATTTGCACAAAACGGAAGGTAAGATAATCAAAGGAGGAGATAGTTTTGAACCGTATGGATCTACTATTAAATGTTTTGGATACCACGTACGACAAAGAGAGCTGGTATGCCCCGTTTAAGGATGCGATTAACGGAATAACGGCTGAGCAAGCGAGGTGGAGGCCGCCTGGTGAAGCAACGAAATCCATTTGGGAGAACGTCAATCATCTCATTTATTATAAAGAGAGGACGGCTGCAAAAATGGAGGGACGTGAATGGACACACAACCTTGATGGGGAAGAAACGTTCTTGCTTACCGAACCTTCCAGTGACGATCAACAATGGAAGAATGTTGTGGAGCGTGCCGAACGTGCTCAACAAGGGTTACGGCGTGTACTTAGTGAAACGCCGGTTGAGGATCTAGGTCAAGATTCGCTTGAGGCGAAGCTGCTGGACATCATGCTGCATGATGCTTACCATACGGGACAGATTCTTCTAATCAGAAAGATGCAGGGTTCCTGGCCGTCCCGTCGTTAATAATTCGTTAATAATTTTAATCTAGTAAAAAGATTGCTTATTCCTGTCTATCGCCGTATAGTTGCTATGGAAACCATTTATCATGAGGGAATAGGACAGGAGAACCATGAAGAACATTGCAGGAATCATCTATTACAGTCTATTTTTTATTGGGTTAATCGGCACGTTTTTATTTGCGAATAAAGGCTTGGATAGCACGTTTTCCTTTACTTTTGTTATCGGCTTCCTGCTGCTTCTGTTTCTCTCCTGTATATATTTTATTATTAAAATCCTTTTGAATCTGAAAAGCCTGACACTTAACCAATGGGCGAGGAGGCTGCTGAAGTTTCTCGTGCTTGCTTCTTCTTTTAGTCTCGGTTGTTGTGTGTTGAACATGGTGCTTCAACGACCGGATCCCTTTGACGTTTCCCGTCTGGGAGTGCCGGTTGGAACAGCACTCGGCATTGTGTTTTGGGATATGATGTTTTTGAAAAAAGGAGAAAAGTAAAGGCGGAGCATCCATTTCGATGCTCTGCCACCTTTTGAAAGGGTTTTCAAAGGTGGCTCGGTTCTTGCAAGAATAATTAAGTAGAAAAATTGAAAGGAGGAAGAGCATGAAGAAATTTGCAGAATTTCGAATGCCCAATGCCTTGTATTATGGTCGGGATGCCCTGGATAAATTGGGACAGGAAGCGTCCGGACTGGGCACAAAGGTGTTATTGATCAGTGACCGGGTGATGGAGAAGATTGGCCATGTAAGAAAGTGCGAGGAATTAATTGAAAAGCAAGGTCTTCCCTTTGTTTCTTACCTGGATGTGAATACAGAACCGACCGATCTGCATGTAAAAGAAGCCCTTGCCTTTTGCCTTGAAGAAAAGTGTGATGTCATTGTTGCCATCGGCGGAGGCAGCTGTATGGATACCGGAAAAGCGGTTGCCGTTGTGGCCGCAAACGGTGGATATATCGGGGATTACAGAGGAGGAGCCAGAAAAATTTCACAAAAACCGCTTCCGTTTATCGCCATTCCTACCACCGCTGGAACTGGGTCGGAAGTAACCGACGTCACAGTGATTACCAATACAAAAGATGATATTAAGATGATGATCAAGGATCCCAACTTTCTGCCGTGTACCGCGATCGTCGATCCATTTCTTACACTTTCTACACCCAAGAATGTAACCGCTGCCACCGGAATCGATGCCCTTTGCCACGCGATGGAAGCGTTCATTTCAAAAAAGAGCCAGCCGCTCACGGATGATTTTGCCCGTTCTGCAATAGCCTTAATTACCGCAAATTTGCGTACCGCTTACCATCATCCTGAGAATATGGATGCCAAGGAGAAAATGGCATTGGCGGCAATGAAGGCGGGGCTTGCCTTTTCCAATGCTTCGGTTACCCTTGTACACGGCATGTCACGGCCTATTGGTGCTTTGTTTCATGTACCTCATGGCGTCTCCAATGCCATGCTGTTACCGGCTGTCCTGGAGTTTAGCAAGCGCGATGCGGTGGATCAACTGGCAGCCATTGCCCAAATCATCAAGCCAGGACTGGGCAAGCAGGATAAAGAGGAGCTCGCGGATTTCGCCATTGAAGAAATCAAAAAGCTGTGCGCCGATCTTCAAATTCCCAACCTGAAGAGCTGGGGAGTGGATCAGGAAGCGTTCGAACAAGTCGTCTCCAAAATGGCCACCGATGCGCTTGACAGCGGAAGCCCGGGAAACAACCCACGGGTACCGACGCACGAAGAAATCATCGATTTATATCGTGTGTGTTATGATTACGATTTCAGTACCATTTCTTCTATGATGCAATCTTAAGGTTCTTAAGTGGACTATGAAAATTAGCAATAGTCACTAAACCTCTATTTGAAAAAGGAATATGACAGGTTTTTCTGGAATAGATAAAGAGTTAGGAGTGATCAAAGCAAGGGGAGGTTTGATAGGATGAAGAATCATGCACGTGAAATGTATGATTATCATGCTTGGGCGAACGCCAGAATCTTTGAAAAGCTGCGGGAACTTCCAGAGGATTTATTCAAAAGGGAAATGAGGCAAAGCATCTTTCCGTCTCTTTCAACTGTTATGGTACATATGTATTTAACCGACAATTTGTGGTTGAAAATCATGCAGGGGGTGGATATGCAAGAGGGGTTGGCTGCTTCGGACACATTGAGAAAAGAGGCTGAAGCAGAAACACTGCTCGAAATGGAGAAACGGTACAAAAACCTGGCAGAAGAGTATAAGGATTATATCGATCACCATGACATGGAAAAAGTATTCGCGGTGGATAATCCATATGCGGGACAGTTGGATACCACCCCAATGGAAACCATCTATCATATTTCCACTCATGGAAACTATCATCGCGGACATGTGGCGGCTATGATCCGGCAAACGGGAAATACATCCGTTATGCAGGATTATGGACTGTACCTTTATACGAAGAATGCCGACTTTGTGAGTCCGGTATAACCTAAGCAAGAAATTAAAATCTGCCTCCTGTGGAAAAAGGAGGCAGATTTTACTGTGTACACCAGGTAATTACTTTTGTAAAATAGTTGGTAAGTTTAATAGGAGAGTAATTTTGATGAGTGGTAAACCCTTTGTTTTAACCTATCATGGTGTGAGTAGGACCTTTTTCATCTGAATTATCTAAAATTTGGCACGAATTGGTTTTAAGGCAAGGTAGAAGGGTAAAAAGGAAGTGGGCTATTTAGGAGGAAAGTCCAGTATATGGAGTCCTACTTCTTTTTTAGAATAGAGAGTAGAAAGGCAGGAGAAGGAATGAGTCGTGTAAACGTCGTACCAGACGAACTAAAAGCGCTCGCTTCGGATGTAAAAAAGCTGGAAGCGAAGAGCAAGGCTATCAAATCGAATCTGCAAATGAACTATTATTCTATGCAAAGCCACGGAGGCAGAATTAATCTGTCCGCCATCAATCCCCTCTACAACAGTCTGATTCAGCAGCTCGATCATTACGGGTCTCTATTAACTGGAGCGGAAGAAGTTGTAAAGCGCACGGAAACCAAGTTTCGAGAAGCGGACCAGAAGCTGTTTAACGCTGACAGTTTTACCGCTTTCTTGAGTGGTACTGTATTTGCTGGAGTAAGACAAGGGGTTACAAGCGTAAGTAAAGGGATTAAATATGGCAGAATTACTACGGCCTTGTCCATTAGCCAATATCTTAAATGGAAATATGATTTTAAGGCTATTTTTGACCCCGCTGGCCGAAAAGGTCGTGGAGCATATACGTTATCTGCAAAGAATACCAAAGACATTGTAGCTATTTCTAGAATGCTAAAACTAAATAAAGATGATGATGCTTTATTCAAATATATAAAGAATGGTTTCAAATTTGATGACTTGAAGACGACCAAATCACAAATAAAAAAGGCAAAGACATCGATCTATAAATTGCCGGATTTTCAAGCACATCAAGAGTTTAAAACTGATTATGAAAAAAAAGGACTTGTTAAAGCTTTAGGAAAGCAAGGAGTTAAAGGTTTTAAGTCTTCTTATGCAGACAGTATAAAAACAATAAATCCAACGAAGTGGAAGGATACATTTAAAGAGGTGGGCAAGGTAGGAAAGGTAGTTAAAGGTTTAGGAGTAGTAGGATCAGCCTTATCCATTGGCAACAATGTGGTAGAGGCACAGAAGGATGGCTGGCAAGCTCATGATGCAGCTGACATTGTAACGGATTCAGCTGTTGACTTAGGGGCAATTGCTGCTTCAGCTGGAGCTGGGGCTGCTGTAGGTTCTTTATTTCTTCCACCGCTTGGAACAGTAGTCGGTGCTGGTGTAGGTATTGCTGCTTCCACATTGTTAAATACTAAAACTTCTTTGTTTCATGGGGAAAGTGCGGTTAGTGGTGCAAAAAAGTTGGTTAAAGGTGTAACACATAAAATTGGATCGATATTTTGGTGATCTTGGTAAGGTGGAGATAACAAGACAATGTGGAATATAACAGAAGAAAAATTAACTGATTTTAAACAGACTGCCAAAAACAGGTTAAGTCCTGATAATAGTGTGGCGTTTATGTTCGGAACGATGATTTGGTGTAGTATTGTAATGTTTTTTATAATATTTGGTTTAATTAAATTTGGATGGTCAGCCTTTCCGAGTACTTTTGAAAAGGTAGTTGTTTCTCTAGAGGTAGTATTTTATGTTCTGCAAATTGGGTTATTGTTTATTTTTACAAAACCTAAGATGTTTATAAAATATCAAAAGTCACTTTCCGTTTTAACTTTGTTCTATGCTTTTCAACTGGGCACCATTGGATTTGTTTCTGTCATTATTAAAAAAGCTTTTGACTATCCAAATGACAGTCTTACTTTAACCTATGTGGGTCTGCTAATAGCCGGAGCTGTTTTAGCGCATATTCTTTGTACGGTAAGTATCTTTAAACAAGCTGAGCATGGTAAATTCAATGGGGAAGACTCTTCAGGATTTTTCTTTGATAAGACCATTATTTTCACGATGCTCGGTTCTGTTATTTATGTTGTCGTTTTACTAATTTTGCTGACAGTGCATCTGTTTGGTGAAAGCTCATTGGATAAAATTTTCTTTTACTTTATTTTGTCAGTTATTCTTTATGCTGTTGCCATTGGAGCGGCGGAGTTTCAATTATTGGCTTACTGCAAATATAAATTTCCTTCCTTTAATATTTCTTGGCATGATTATGATCGTGAGAAAAGAAAACGACTGAAAAAGTATGATCGCAATGCAAACAAAAAGAAGAAAAAAATGAGCTAGTTTGAAAAAGGAGAGGAGAGATAGGGTTGAAAGTACAATATAAATCTTTATCCATGCTAAACTTGGTTAGCATTACGCAAGTGGTGAAAAAAGAAGACTGGCTTTTGCCTGCAATCGCCCTAAGAAGTCAGGTTGTAAATAATGGCATCTATCCAGTGGGACCGGTTCTTTTCCAATTTAAACCGTTGGACAATGACCCGGCATCCGGAGAGTTTACATACAGTGTTCCAGTTAATGACCGCGTTGAATTGGAGAAAGGTTCAGCATATGAATATATTGATATTTTAGTGATTGAAGAAGCCTTATGTGTCCGTTTTACAGATGAGGATGGGGGAATTGAAGAAGCCTATCAGTTCATTCAAGAAACCGCAAAACAGAATCAAATTACCTTGGATCCTATCTTTTATCATGTATGTCTGGATGTTTTCGGAGAAACGTGGCTTGATGTGTATGCGCCGATTGTAGAAGTTGTAGAAGTGGGAGAACCTGTCCGATGATTGCTGTGGATCAAAGCATTGCCTATACCAATGTCATCTCCAAAGAATACTTTTTCCATTACAGTGAGATGGAACAGGTGATCGAAGACTTCATTTCTGAGATTGGAGATGCAAATTTAACGATTAAAGGACCCATGTTCTATGCTTTGAAAAACATTCCAAAAGATGAAGACATGTACATTGAATTGTTCATGCCTGTTCATGAAGACAAGATTCCGTCTACTGAGTCTTTGAAATATAGAAGTTATTATTATGTGGATGAAATGCTTATGAAGCGGTTTACAGGAAACTATGAAGCTCTGACTGAATTTGTTTACGCAGAGCTGCTTCAGTATATCGTTGACAACGATTTAAATCTGGCATCACCCATCTATCATGTTTTTGGTGGGGATGAATCCATTCAATATGTAGATGTTAAGGTTTCGGTGTTTAGTGAATAATAGAAAAAACAAAAATTAATTTTTTCATCAACTCTGATCTTTTTAACAAAAAAAGGATCAGAGTTTCTTTTATTTAACAAGTATGTAAGGAGGGATTTGCCATGAAACCTAGAATTACGGTTATAACGTTAGGTGTGGATGATTTAGCAAGAGCAGTGACATTCTATCGTGATGGTTTGGGCTTTAAGACAGAGGGCATCATAGGTACTGAATTTGAGCATGGGGCTGTCGCTTTTTTTGATCTGGAATCCGGTTTGAAGCTTGCGCTATGGCACCGCAAGGATTTGGCTCACGAGGCAAAGGTTCCCAAGTCTGTTTCGAGTTCAGGCAATTTTACACTCGGGCACAATGTCAGCAGCAAGGATGAAGTGGATCAGGTGATGGAGGAAGCCGAACGGGCGGGAGCCGTTATTTCTGATCGAGCACATGAGGCGTTCTGGGGCGGGTATTCCGGCCACTTTCAAGACCCTGATGGCCATTTATGGGAAGTCGTTTACAATCCGGCCTGGGAGGGAGAATAAGGAGGAGAAGGACGATGGTAACCAAGAAGAAGTCTGGTCAGGAAGAAGTACTGACGTTTATGCAAGTATTGGATCATCCGCTCAAACAGGAAATTCAACGTGTTCGGGAAATTATACAGGATACGCACCCTGAGTTAAACGAACAAATCAAATGGAATGCTCCCAGCTATTGCTTTCGGGGGGAGGATTGCCTGACGTTTAATTTGCATGGAAAGGGATTCTTTCGTCTGATCTTTCATTGCGGGGCTAATAGTAAAGAACCCAAAAGCATGAGACTCCTTGTCAAGGATAAAACGGGATTGTTGGAATGGCTCGCCGATGACCGCGCGATGGTTAAATTTTACGATATGAATGATGTAGAGGCTAAGGGCGAGAAACTGGGGGATGTCATCCAGACTTGGCTTCAGGAATCCTGACACGAATTTGCAAAATGCTGTTTACGTAAACCAAAAGATATAACCTCTACTAAATTACTGCATATAATGATAGAGAGAATAAGAGTATTCTCTTGTCTCAAGTTTTTTTACAACAAGGAGTGTTTGGTAGATGGTAAAAATATTTATCGATCCGGGGCATGGGGGCAGTGATTCAGGAGCCACAGGAAACGGCTTACGGGAGAAGAACATTACCTTGCAAATTGCCACGAGGATCAAAAATATTCTCCTTACAGAGTACAACGGTGTTGATGTCATGATGAGCAGGACGACGGATGAGTTTGTATCATTGAAGGACAGAACGGATGCAGCTAACCGATGGGGCGCTGATTATTTATTGTCCGTTCACATTAACGCTGGGGGCGGGACAGGCTTTGAGAGCTATATTTACCCTGGTACCACAGCGCCCACAACAACCTACCGGAACAATATTCATGATGCTGTTCTTGAATTGGTGGACTTTAGGGACCGTGGAAAAAAAACTGCTAACTTTCATATGCTGAGAGAATCAAACATGCCGGCCGTTTTAACGGAAAACGGTTTTATAGATACAGATGCAGATGCGGACAAGTTAAAATCTGCTTCATTTCTTACCAGCATTGCACGCGGCCATGTAGATGGGCTGGTAAAAAATTTTAACCTGAAAAGGAAGCCCACAGCGGTTTATCATACTGTTGCTCCGGGGGATACGGTGTATTCTCTTAGTAAAACGTTCAAATCGACGATTAATCAAATTAAGAAGTGGAACGATCTGGATAAGAAGTATACGATTTATGTTGGACAAAGCCTGCGGGTGAAATAATAGAAAAGGAACCTCCTTTTAAAAAAGAGAGGTTCCTTCTTTTTTTATGATAAAACTGCGTTTTTCTCTAGTGATTCCTTAAACAAATCAGTCAGAATAGTGATGCCGCTCTCGATTTGTTCAATGGTTGGATGGCTGAAATTCAAGCGCATCGCGTTGGTTTTTGGCAAGGAAGCGAAGAACGGTTCGCCTGGTACATATGCGACACCGCGGGAAACAGCTTCTGACAATAGTTCAGTCGTGTTAATATGCTCATCTAGCTCCAGCCAAAAGAACATGCCTCCTTTTGGTTTGTTCAGTTTGAGTCCAGGAAGATTGGCATTCTTCAAACAGTTGTGCATGGCATTCATCCGTTTTTCGTATTCTGCGATCAGCCGATTGATGTGCCCATCCATATCAAAGCCTGTGCAGAAATGGTACAGGGCCTGCTGAGACAATGAATTGGAATGAAGGTCATTTGCCTGTTTGGCTTGAGACATCATGCGGACAATCTGGAACGGACCTGCAACCCACCCGGTGCGGAGGGCTGGAACAGCCGTCTTGGAAAACGTGCTTGTATACAGAACACAGCTTCCGTCATCAAGTGCTGCGAGAGGAGTGTATGTTTCCTCACGATTAAATTGAAGATCGCCATACGGATCATCTTCAAGAACAATAATGTTATGTCGGTGCGCTTCCTGAAGCAGCATTTTTCGGCGTTCCAATGACCAAACCTTTCCGGCCGGATTGGAGAAGGTCGGAACCACGTAAATACATTTTGGTTTGTATTCTTTAATTTTGGCTTGCAGGTCATCCGGAATCATGCCATCTTCATCAGAGGCAACACCAATTACTCTTGCTTCATAAGATTTGAACACCTGAAGGGCAGCAAGGTAGGTGGGATCTTCTGTTAAAATGACATCCCCCGGATTCAACATCACGCGGGAAAAAAGATCGATAACCTGCTGGGAGCCAGTTGTCAGCATAATGTCTTTGGTTGTGTAATTTGTAATGCCTTTTCGCGACATACGTTCAAGAATGACTTCACGAAGGGGCAAATATCCTTCAGTTTCACTATATTGTAAAGCATGTTTTCCGGAAGCGAATACTTTGGAAAATGCTTCTTCGATGGCTTCTGCAGGAAACAACTGATCATCAGGCAAACCGCCTGCGAACGAAATGACACCTTCCTGATTGACAACTTTTAAAATATCTCTGACAGCTGAAGATTGTAATGAATAAATTCGATGGGCAAATGCGTACTTCAAAACGGACACCTCGGTTAAAGTTTTAATGAACATTTTACTCCTTCTATAGCGAATGTCAATGACAATTCTGAAAATAGTTCTAAATTTTGTGTGAATTTTCTAATAAAATACATTTGCGGAAGGGTTTTGGGCCGTTTCTTTTTCGATTTATGGTCTTGTGATACAGTAATTAGAGTTAAAATGATCGGAGGCATCAGGATGAAAATAGTACCAGCAAAGCCTTTTTTCTTTGAAGGAGGGAAACGGGCAGTCCTGCTTCTGCACGGATTTACCGGGAATACGGTGGATATACGGGAGCTGGGACGCTATCTGAATGATAAGGGTTATACATGTCTTGGACCGTTGTATGAAGGGCATGGCGATACGCCTGAACGACTGGTGACCACAACGGCTGAACAATGGTGGAAAAGCGTAGAAGAAGGTTATCAATCGTTAAAAGAAAAGGGATATGAAGAAATCGCCGTGATCGGACTTTCTCTCGGCGGTGTGTTCGCCATAAAGACAGCCTATACTTATCCAGTAAAAGGATTAGTATCCATGTGTGCTCCTGTCAAACCCAAGAGTACGGAGGATCTTGGCCTGCATGTCAGTTCTTTTACCAAAAGATATAAAAAGATTTTTCGAAAACCAGCTGAGCAAATAGAAGCGGAATGGGAAGAGCTAAAGCCGCAGTCGGATGAGGCGGTCAAGTCATTGCAAGCCGTGATTGAAGAGGTCGGTCCGCGCCTTGACCGGATTTACTGTCCGGTGCTGGTGGTGCAATCTGGGAAAGACCATCCCACCAACCAAGAGAGTGCGCAGATTATTTATGACGAAGTTTCCACACAACATAAATCCCTTGTTTGGTATGAAAATTCTCCGCATCTTGTAACAAGAGGCCCTGACAGAGGAAAGCTTCATAATGAGGTGCTGCAGTTCCTGGAAGGATTGGAATGGAGTGGGAATTAGCAAGATCTTGGAAGATTCGTTACCTCGTATGCAACGCGTATCCCTGATTGAATCGCTCCTTCAATCCAGGCAGGTGCCGTTGAAGTATGCTCACCAGCGAAATGCACTCTCCCTTCCGGTGTAGGAATGAAGGGGAATAATTCGGTCTCCTGTGAAGGCTTGAACATTGAAAAGGCTCCACCTGAAAACTGATATTGGGACCAACTGTGCGAAGCCCCGGTTAAAAAATCATCATAAATGTATTTTCCATGTACTGTGGCCAGATTATCCAGAGCATTTCTTATCCGATCACCTTCAGGAAGGTTATCCCAGGATAGAGTATCATCCTCCCATGTGTAGCTGGCCAGTATAATTCCAGATCCGGAAGTTCCAATAAGATGACTTGGATAGTATGCAAATCGAATGGGAAGGTCTGTCATCAATTTTCCTCCCGCAATACCTTCCTTTTCCCAAAAACGCCTTTTAAATTGGAGACCAATCTTTGTGGAAGCCACATAGTGCAGTTCCCTTATGGCCTTCCACTTATTATGGGAAATTGAACTTCTCGGTTCGATTTCCACAAAAGAAAGCAGCGAGAAGGGGATTGTAATAATGGCGAGATCGCCTGTGACGGTGAGTGGCCGCTGACTTTTTGTGTGTCTGGAGTGAATGGTTACCTGCCCGTTGTGCTGAACAATTTTTGTCATTTGGTATCCAAAGTGCAGGTTCTCTTTTAAGAAGGGCAAAAATGATTTGGGAAGACGGTCATTTCCTCCTTCAACTTCATAAAACTGGATATCCGGGCTAAATAGGGGGAGAAGCTCTCTTAAAATTGCTGGGAACGATAACTCGGGAAAGCCCTCCAGTCCAACCAAGACTTTAATACTTTCAATCGCACCGGGGGAAAGACTTGGACCAACAGGGTTATAGCGGAGGAAAAAAGACATTGGGTATTTATCAAAGTCTCTTACGACTTTGTTCCAATTCTCAAGGGGGTTTTTCCTAATGAAATCGGCGACTGGTTTGATAGCCATCATTAATAGCTGTTCAGCGGATTTTCCTCGTTCATGGGGTTGTACATGGTAATGGAGAATATCGGGATTCCGCTGATACTCTTTTTGATTGGTTTTTATTCCATTTGCGTAAATGAGGTCATTTGAAGTAGCATTCAGAAATTTGTTTGCTTTTAAATTGAACTTCTTTATATACTCCAGTACTAAGTAGTGGTTTTGCGGGATACGCATAGCCCCAACATCCAAATACAAATCGTCCATAAAAGGGCTTCTCATGGTATAGACACGGCCGCCTACTCTTTCTGTCGCTTCCAGTACGGTTACATCATGTCCCGCCTGCTTTAATAACGAGGCTGAGACAAGACCGGACATGCCGGCTCCTACGATAATTATTTTCTTTTGAACCTGTGATAAACCAAGGCCATTCCGTATAATGGAAAGCATTTGCTCCGTAGGCAATTGGAGCAATCGGCTTGAAGGCATAGGAGTCCTCCCCGTTCTTGTTTTTTCACGAAAGAGTCAAATTCCATTACTAATATATTTTATTATCCACTCAATATGAGACATTCGTCACAAGAATGCTTTTTTAGCAGGATTCTTCCCGTTTGTAATGGAATTTAAGGTAGACAGCAGGGGACAGGAGGGAGACGCGTTGATCTGGTTTTTTCGGGTGGTCGTTTGGGTTGTATTTGTAGGAATTGGGGCTTATCTTATCTTTTATTGGCGGGATGAGGAACGGGCCGAGCAGAAGTTGGATGCAATCCGGAAATTATGGTATGTGCTGTACATATTTGGCGCCCTGATCTACTGGACGGGGAATCCGCACAGCATCTTTACCAATTGGGATCACTATCTGGTGGTACTGATGGTGTTTGTGCTGATTGATGCCTTCATTTTCCTGAGTTTGTACTTAAAGAAAATCGGGAATAATGAACTAGCAAGAATTACAAAATCCGTGGAAAACAACCAGATGCTGCTCGACGATTTGCGGGCCAAAGTAAATAATGCGCTGTATATCTTGAAAACGGAAGGAATCACGGCGTATTATGGAAGTAAGGAAAATTATTTATACGGACTGAAACTCGTTCTTGAGGCGTATGTTGAAAAAGAAGGGCATAGTTTTACGATCCTGCCGTTTACAACACCTCAGGAAAAAAACGAAGCTCTGGCGATGTATTCGAACGCCAGCTTGATTCAATCGACATTATCACGGGCGGAAGCCTACTACAATAAAGAAGATAACTTTGCGTTTTATCCATTTAATATTGAAGATGAAACCTATGTGATTCGTATTTCTTCAACAGCAAAAGTCAGCGATGTAGATTGTTCCTTGATGGGCATCCTGCTCGCCACGTATGATATTTTAGTACAGGCACTGGAAAGGAGTGAGGAGGCATGGCAAGAGGATTAGATGTGTTGGGCAGCCAGCCGGTTTCGCTGAAAAGCGATCGTAAGGGAGTCACACTGAAACCGAGAATTGAGTTCCCGAAAGTAGGAATCAGCCATCACACCTTGCAGGTGATGGAGGAGAACGAACGGATTATACAAAAAGGGCAGCGGCGCGGTACTTTCAAGCATAGATAGACTTGGGCAGCGGATATTTCCGCTGCTTTTTTGTATGAATCTCCAATTGGATTGCATATACTAAAGCAAACATCCATGAAGCTGGAGGGAAGTTTGTGAAAAGCAAACGGTTTGTGTCCCGGATTCAAGGTCCCAAACCGACCTTGTCCCATTTTGAAAAAGCGTTAAAGGAAGAGAATCATTCCATCGTAACGTTTTTAAATGAACTTCGGAAAAAGCGGTGGACTTTTTTCACCGGTAAATAATAAAGCAAGAAAGAAAGGGGCTCCCTTTCTTTTTTTTGTGTGTTTGGAGATACTGCAGGAATGGAGAAAGAATTAGCGAAAAGTGTACGAAAGTATACATTCGAGAGGGGGTGAGGAAGTTGGCGCAGACAATTGAGGAGCAATTTCCTCCGAAAATGGCCAAACCGGCACAGCGCGCTTTAGCCGGTGCCGGCATTACCAGTTATCAAGAACTTTCGAAGCATAGCGAAGAAAAAGTATCCAAGCTTCATGGGATGGGTCCAAAAGCAATGAACCAATTAAAAGAAGCACTCGAAAAACAGGGGCTCAATTTTTCCGAATAGAATGATGACCGGATGCACCTTCTTTTTACAATTCCCTAAAATGAGGGCACATCAGAGAGCCATTCGTTTGGCCGCTCAAGGCCTGAATCGCTATTAACAATAAGCCGGTTACCGGAAAAAAAGTACTGCTGGCAGGTCCAGCAGTGCTTTTTTGATTTTCGGAAAATGAAAATGATTTGATATGCAACTATTCCTTGTCAACCGCAACTAAATCGTGTCGAACCGCAAGACTAGCCCTCTTTATTCTCAATACCATGAGACGTAATACATGTTTTTCGAGAGAAAGGTGTTGAGGAAGCCGATTTTCTATGGTATGTCTAATTAAAAGATAATTCTGTTATTTATTGAAATATCTATTATCAGCATAAATATTGCCATGGAAAAGGAGCGCCGAATGAACATCAATAAATTTGTTATGCCGGAAGTTATTTTTGGTCATGGTTCAAGGGATCAGGTTGGAGAAAGCTGTCTTCGGCTGGGAGCTAAAAAAGTGCTGATCGTAAGCGATCGGGGTGTTATGAATGAGGGGTGGCTCGAGAATGTGATTGAAAACTGCAAAAAGGCAGGGCTGCTCTTTGCTACGTTTTATGATATTACGACCAATCCAAAAGACTTCGAGGTTGAAAAGGGGAAAGAACAGTATATTGCCCATGAGTGTGATGCTGTCATTGGCGTAGGGGGAGGGAGCGCGATTGATACAGCAAAAGCAATCGCCATCCTGGTGACAAATGGCGGAAGTATTCATGATTATGAAGGTGTGGATAAAATCAATGAACCATTGCCGCCAATGGTTATGATCGCCACCACGGCTGGTTCGGGCTCTGAAGTCTCCCAGTTCTCTGTTATCGTTGACTCAAAAAATAAAAAGAAAATGACCATTGTATCGAAATCATTAGTTCCGGATATTGCGATTGTTGATCCTCAAACACTGACGACCAAAAGTCCTCAATTGACCGCTTCAACCGGATTGGATGTATTAACCCATGCGATAGAAGCCTATGTAAGTATAGCAGCCACACCTTTGACAGATGTACAGGCCAAAAATGCGATACAGCTTGTGGCAGAACATCTCCGTCCATCCGTTGCTTCGAAAATTAATATGGAATCCAAGTATCATATGGCGATGGCTTCCTTACAGGCAGGATTGGCTTTTTCGAACGCCATATTGGGAGCCGTGCATGCCATGTCACATGCCATTGGAGGCCGGTTTCCATTGCTTCATGGTGAGGTAAATGCCGTATTGCTGCCGCATGTCATGGAGTTCAACTTTCTTGCTGTACCGAAAAAATTCAGCACGATTGCTGAATTGTGCGGAGAAAGCGTTCAGAGCCTGTCAAATATAGAGGCAGGAAAAAAAGCTATTGATTATATTAAACAATTATCCCTGGATATCGGAGCACCACAGCGGCTATCGGAAATGGGACTTACTGATGAGGGGATTTCTGAAATGAGCCAGGTCGCATTGGAAGATGCATGCATGATAACCAATCCTCGTGATATTAAAATAGAAGATGTCATTCAGCTTTATCGACAAGCCTTGTAAGGGGGTTGGAAAAATTGTCCATGCGGCATCAATTAATCGAACAGCTTACGGGTGTTCAATCCTCAAAGCGTAATTACTACACCGAATTGAAAAAAACAGTCATGAAGATGCAGAAGAAAAATCTTCAGCTAGAAATTATTAATGATATGATGAAAAGCTTGAATGTGGAAATGCCGATGGATGAGATGCTAAAAAACATACTGGATAAATTGAAAACCATGTATGAATTTGATTCGATCAGCTTGTCCATTTGTCAGGGTGAAACACTCGTATTAACAAATTTTTATCCAAACGAACATGACGCAATGAATCATCAGCTTCATGATCGATCGATTTATGGAAGAGCATTGGATAGCGGTAAAATGCTGTACCATACCTTTGAGGAAGAGACTGAAACCATTTCAGCTTCGGGTCAGTCATTAAAAAGTATGTTGGTTTTCCCTCTGTACAGCAAAGGGACGGTGATTGGAGTTCTTGGCATTGGAAGCAAGGGGATCATCGAATATGATAAGTCAGATGGTTCTTTTCTTCAGCAGCTTTCCGATCATTTTTCGGTCTGTCTGGAAAACGCCAGACTTTACAACGAGGTATTAAACGCCAAAAAAGAATGGGAAGATACGTTTTCAGCAGTGACTGATTTGATTTTCGTGCTTAACTTAAAGGGTGAAATTTTGAAGGTCAATGCATCTGCCAAAGACTATTTACAATTAAAAGATGCAGAGGAAACGGGGAGAAACATTCGACGTTTTCTCAATCATAATGAAATAGAAGCCCTGATGGAGGATTGTCTTCAAAAGAAAAAGGCTGCACTGCAAGAAATTCGACGAGCAGACGGACAAATATTTGAAACCACTATTTCTCCGGTGCTAAATGAAAAAAAACAAATGTATGGGTTGATCTTATATTTACGAAATGTTTCTGCAAAACGGAAAATGGAAGCCCAGCTTGTACAATCCGGCAAGCTTGCAGCAATCGGGGAGTTAGCGGCAGGTGTTGCCCACGAACTGAACAATCCGTTAACCGCTATCCTGGGGAATTCACAATTGTTGTTAAGAACAGCGAATAAAGATGAACCTTCATACCGGCTGTTAACCGACATCGTGAACTGTGGAAAAAGGAGCAAGAGTATTATTCAAAATTTGTTAACATTCTCGAGACAGGATGAATATTTTTTTGAGGAATGTTCCCTTAACGAGGTGATTGATCAATATTTAAGCTTAATTGTGTACCAGATTGAGAAGCAAAATGTAAGAGTGGAGGTAGTAAAACAATCACCGCTTCCCAAAATCAACGGAAATCAGAAGCAAATCGGCCAGATAATGATCAATTTATTACTAAATGCAAAGGATGCGCTTGAGAACAGAAGCGAAAAAAATAAAAAGGTTACCATATCTACAGCCTCCTGTCTGGTAAAGGGAAAAGAGTGGATTTGCCTGTCCGTTACTGACAACGGGATAGGAATCAGTGATAAACAGATCCAGGAGATTTTCCATCCCTTTATCACCACAAAAAAGGAAGGGAAAGGCACAGGCCTTGGTTTATCTGTGAGCCTGGGAATTGCCCAGGCTCATGGTGGAACGATTGAGGTCAAAAGCGAAATGGGGCGGGGGAGTACATTTACTCTTTTCTTGCCTGCAATAATGGATGAATAGATTTGAATTGAGGGCTAAGGCGGGGATAGCATGATTAATATTTTAATCATTGATGATGAACCGGAAGTAGGGCATTTTTTATCGTATTTGTTATCCAGTAAAGGTTACACTGTTTCCCTTGGAGGGAGCGGTAAAGATTTTTACCATTTAATCAGGGAGCGGGTCTATGATTTGGCTCTGCTGGATATTCGACTGCCTGATGCCAATGGTCTCGATATTCTTAAACAGCTCAAGAAAACATGTCCCGGGTGCAAGTCCATTGTAATGACTGGTTATAGTACGATCAAAACCGCAGTGGATGCTATTAAATTGGGGGCAAATGATTACATTGAAAAGCCGTTTGAAGATATTGATGAATTGGAGTCTTTAATTGATCGCCTGCTTCATCATAACCAGACGGTCAATGACAGTGAAATACATAGAATTGCAAAACAAACAGGATTGGTTATTGGCTCCGGCAAGGAAATGCGGCATTTGATTATGCTTGCTTATAAAATTGCAAAGAAAAATATCAATGTGCTGATTGAGGGAGAGACAGGAACAGGTAAAGAGGTGCTTGCTCATTTTGTTCATCAAGCCAGTTTAAGATCCGACAATCCCTTTCTTGCAGTGAATTGCGGTTCGCTTTCAGAATCTCTGTTGGAGAGTGAGCTTTTTGGCCATGAGAAAGGGGCATTTACCGGAGCCATAAAAGAACGAAAGGGAATATTTGAAATTGCCAATAAAGGAACAATATTTTTGGATGAGATTGCAGAAGCCTCTTTATCTACCCAAGTAAAGCTGCTGCGAGTGCTTGAATCAGGAGAGTATATGAGAGTTGGTGATGAAGCTGTCAGGAGAACGAACACACGAATAGTGGCTGCATCTCACGTGGATCTAGCTGGGGCCGTGGAACAAAAAATGTTCAGAGAAGACCTGCTCTATCGACTGGAGGTTGTAAAACTGACTATTCCTCCTCTTCGTGACCGTAAACAAGACATTCCGGAACTATTAACCTATTTTCTTGAAAAACAGCAATCCCAGCTCTCTTTTTCAGAAGAGGCGGTAAATCTATTACAGCACTATCAATGGCCAGGAAATATACGAGAGCTTGTGAACGTTGTAAAACGTGCAACCGCTTTGGCTGAAGGAGAAACCCGGATGATTTCATCCGAATATCTACCGGATAAACTAAGAGCTGCCACCTATGATAGGACTAGTTCTCGCGCCTCCATTATTCCTGCCTTAGGGAAATCAGAAAAGGATCTGCAATTTTACCTCGAGGACTGGGTCAAACATATACATCAATTATGGGCAGCTGAACAGGACGTAGGGCTTGATGAAATTATTCAACAAGTGAAAGAGTTGGAAGTTCGTATCGGCAGGGCATTTGTTACAAAGATGCTGAAAGAAACGATGGGAAATCGAAAGGAAGCGGCGGAACGGTTAGAAATCACGACTCGTCAGCTGCGTTATTTTTTAAACGAAAAAAAGGGAGGCTAGCTCGTTCTCTTTGAGCTTTGCCTCCTTTATGCTTTTCGGCCGTTCTACATGGTTAGTACATATCGTCCGTTGATTTCTCCTTTTTCCATCTTGTCAAAAATTTCATTAATCTGGTTGATCGGTGCTGTTTCAATATTCGTTTTAACTTTTCCTTGGGCAGCAAATGCAAGAGCTTCCTGCATGTCTTTTCTGGTGCCAACTATGGAGCCTTTGACTGAAACTCCGTTTAAAACGGTATCAAAAATCGGGATGGGCAGTTCATCGGCAGGTAGTCCAACCACAACCACCGTGCCGCCGCGTTTTACAGAATGATAGGCTTGTTCGAAAGCAATTCTTGAAACAGCCACACTGATGGCAGATTGAACGCCGCCGGTTTTCTCTTTAATGACTTGGACAGGGTCGTTATTTCTTCCGTTAACCGTTAGATCAGCGCCTAGTCTTTTTGCAAGTTCCAGCTTTTCGTCCTGGATATCGACTGCTATCACATTGAATCCCATTGCCTTTGCATATTGCAAAGCAACATGGCCGAGTCCTCCGATTCCATAAATGGCTACCCAGTCACCAGGTCTTGCTTCGGAAACTTTTAATGCTTTGTACGTAGTCACACCTGCACAAAGAATCGGGGCGATTTCCACAGGGTCAACGTTTGGAGGGATTTTTGCTACATAGCTGGCAGGTGCTTTGCAGTACTCGGCATATCCGCCATCCACCGAATATCCGCCGTTCAGTTGGTCGGGACAGAGTGTCTCCCTGCCGGTTAAGCAATATTCACACTCTCCGCAAGCAGAATACAACCATGGAATCCCTACACGGTCACCAACTTTTACAGAAGTAACTCCTTCTGCAATTTCTTCTACAATCCCGACTCCTTCGTGTCCGGGAATGAGGGGGAGCTTTGGCTTGACCGGCCAATCGCCATGGGCGGCATGGAGATCGGTATGGCAGACGCCGCAAGCTTCAATTCTGACAAGCACTTCCCCAAATTCCAACTTCGGTTTTGGAACATCCTTAATTTCCAACTTGTTTTTAAATTCATTAACAACAGCTGCTTTCACACAAGTTCCTCCTTTTATGAATAGACTTCATCTCTTACTAGTGCAAGATTTGTGCCAACTCTATTTATCGTAAAACCGCTTACAAAAATCACAATGGCCTTCAGGGTGTGCCGATTTTTCGGCAAATTCACACAAAAAAACGGAAAAGAAGGTCGAGTGGTCGTCCGTAGCATTATATAAAAATGGGTAATTTTTCCTGTTTAGGTAATGTGAGGTTGTAAGGGACAAACGGCAGGGTATAGATTAATGTTGTGTGTTTTTTCCAATAACTTGTAAGGGGGCCATCGTTATATGAGTTTGAAGAAGTTTGTTATCTGCTTGACCGCTGCAGGGTTTCTGGCCGTTACACCTTTGTTTCCAACTCAAACGCATGCTGAATCACAAGTAAAATCACAACAATTGAGCACACCTGAACCGTATCCCGGACATGTCATTAAATATGGGGATCGAGGTTCAGATGTGAAGAAGGTCCAACAGCAGTTAACACGAAATTTGATTCCGACCACAGCGGATGGAATCTTTGGAAAAAAGACGCTCGAAAACGTCAAGCTGTTTCAGCACTACCGTTTTTTGACGGAAGACGGGATCGTGGGGCCAACCACATGGAATACCTTATATCAAACAAGTTTGCCATATCCTGGCCATGTCACCAAAAAAGGTGACAAAGGCGAGAATGTGGTCAACATTCAAAAACGGTTAAAAGTTGTGGTAGGCAATATTACAGTGGATGGGGATTTCGGTACCAAAACGGAAGCCAAAGTCAAAGAATTTCAAAAGAAAATGCACCTTCAGGTTGATGGCACTGTTGGCCGGGAAACATGGGAAGTGCTGTTTAACTATCAAGAATAGAAATGTGTTTCACAAGGAAAGCAGTCTGTTGTTTTCCCAGTTTTTTAGGGCTTTTGCAGAGGATATTCCGCTGAGCTGTAGAAAGATGTTTTGATGTGACTAAACGTGAGGGGGAACATATGAAAACCTTGTTTCAATATAACTGGCAAGTCAGGGAAGACTGGTATAAGTGGTGTGAAGACGTACCGCTTAAAGAGCTTCTGAGGGAACGGACGGGAGGAGTAGGCGGGATTCTTCATACCCTGTTCCATATCGCGGATGTGGAATGGAGCTGGATACGGGGCATGAAGGGGGAACCTGACTTTCAGGAAAGTTTTGATGGGTATCGATCCCTGGAAAAGGTCAGGAGGCTCGACGCCGAGTTTAAACCGGAAGTTCAGAACTTTGTGAACGCATGGAACGACAGCATGGAACATCAACTCATGGAGGAACCCGGAAACGTCCGTTTTACCCATGGTGAAATTATGAGGCATATGATTGCCCATGAAATCCATCATATCGGTCAACTCTCTGTTTGGGCGAGGGAAATGGGAAGAGAACCGGTCACAGCCAATCTTATTCGCCGGGGGCTGGGAGTCATAGTTGGTTAATGAAAAAGCTGGGAAACCAGCTTTTTTATTTTTTCTTAATTTACTATAATGAGGACATATGTCCTTTCCTTTGCTTATGTCTTTCCCTGATAATGAGTAATGGAAATGAAAAGGGAGAGATAGGATGAAAGGGATTTTATTTGCACTCTTGGGCGGATTTTTTATCACCCTGCAGGGGGTGGCGAATTCCAGGATCAGCGAGGATATTGGCACCTGGCAGGCCACGACCCTGACGCAGGGTACAGGTTTTGTGGCGGCTTTGCTCTTGATGCTGGTGTTCCGGGATCATACATGGAAACAGTTTCGCCGGGTAAAACCCCTTTACCTGGCTGGAGGATCGTTCGCAGCGATCGTCATTTTCAGTAATGTGACGGCGATCCATTTGATTGGCGTGACCGTATCGATTTCTGCGCTCCTCATTGCACAGTTGAGCATTGCTTTTTTGACGGACAGCTTCGGTTGGTTCGGTGTAACTAAACAGCGGATGAAGCTGCCTCAGTTTATCGGCATCGGCATGATGATTGCCGGTGTACTGATACTGAGTTTTTAGGGGAAATGGCGAAGGGAAGGTGATAGAATGGAGGAGTTGAAGGACACAGACAGGATTACCACCTATTTGCGCACAAACGGAATCGAATCGCTATTCAATACCAGCCTGCAGCCGCATTTAACGCTCTGTACGTTTGAACAGGGCGAAAAGATATGTTCCCAGGGAGAACCCGCAGCCTATCTGTATGTTCTGGTTGAGGGAAAAGTGAAAGTGTATACCACTTCGCCGGAAGGGAAGACGTTAATCCTTTCGTTCAAAAATCCGCTGGAACTGATCGGTGATATTGAATATGTACGAGGAACAGAGACGGTCAATACGGTAGAGGCTGTATCACAGGTCACCATGATTGGTGTTCATCACCGCTGGTTGAAAAAATACGGAAGCGGCGACCCCGCATTTTTAAATTTTTTACTGAAAATTATCACCAATAAATTCTATATTAAATCTAATACATTGCGGTTTAACCTGCTGTACCCGGTGGAAGTCCGGCTGGCAAGCTATCTGCTGTCTGTTTCGTTTGATGCGTCGGATGGATTGTTAAACGGAAAGCACAGTACTGCGAGTCTGAAGGATGCCGCCAATCTGATTGGAACAAGCTATCGCCATCTGAACCGGGTGATCCAGCAGCTGTGTGCAGAAGGTCTTGTCGAGCGGTACAGCGGAGGAATACTTGTGAAAGATCATGAAGGGCTGAAGAAACTGGCGAATGATAATATTTACGAGTAAAGAAAAGGAGTAGGTGCTTTATGCTTTTGGGAATTCTTTTGGCATTGATTGCGGGTTCGCTTGTCGGGATGCAGAATATATTTAACAGCAAAGTAAACGAGCATGCAAATTCCTGGGCGACAACAACATTGGTGTTGTGCCTTGGCTTTCTTGCATCCCTGACGCTCGGATTTGTCTTTGAGGGCAGCAGAATCCTTGCATTTCATCCGATGCAAACGTGGTATTGGTTCAGCGGGCTAATCGGTGTTGGAGTGGTTACGTGTGTCGTTCAGAGCATGAAAAGGCTACGGCCAACTGTTGCCATTTCAATTGTCATGGCTTCTCAGCTTGGATTTGCTCTGCTGATGGATACGTACGGTTTTTTAGGTTTGAAACCTGTACCGTTCACAATTAAACAGCTGATTGGTGTGCTGATCATTATTGCAGGAATCGTTTTATTTAAATCCAACAGCAGAGAAGAAAACCAGCAAAAGGAGATGGCCTCATGAGAACCTACAAAACACTGTTATTTGATGCAGATGATACCCTTTTGGATTTTAAAGCAACGGAAAAAGCGGCATTGCGCATGCTGTTTGAAAAAGAAAAGCTTCCATTTTCAGATGAAATGGAAACGCATTACAGAGAGCTGAACAGAAGCTTATGGAAGGCGTTTGAAGAGGGAGAAATCGAACGGACTGAACTGCTGAACACGCGCTTTGCCCTTTTTATGAAAGAGTATGGTCATGAAGCCGACGGTGTTTCCATGGAAAAAAGCTACCGTGCTTTTCTGGATGAGGGATTTCATCTTGTAGACGGGGCGATTGAATTGATCACGGAGCTGAAGGACCATTATCATGTTTACATCGTAACGAACGGTGTTTCGAAAACGCAGGATAAACGTCTGCGAGGATCAGGTTTGCACGGATTGTTCAAAGGGGTTTTTGTTTCAGAAGACACCGGGTATCAAAAGCCGATGAAGGAGTACTTTGATTATGTGTTTGAACGGGTTCCGGGATTTACACCGGAAGAAACTCTGATCATTGGGGATTCCTTGCATTCCGATATTAAAGGTGGCCAGCTGGCAGGTTTGGATACATGCTGGTTTAATCCTGAAGAGAAACCAAACGATTCGGGAATTGTGCCCACGTATGAAATTTGTAAATTCGATGAGCTGTATTCCATCCTGAATAGGAAAGCGGAAAAGAAACTTTAAACGAAGTTTCTTTTTTTGTGTTAAATTTCTATAAATGAAACTTAACCTAAAGCTGTTACGTAAGGATCTATGAGGATGAAACCAGCCAAGGAGGAAAAGTATGCTTTTAAAAAAGATGAGTCTGATTGCAGGATTACTTGCTCTTACTGGGTGTTCAGCCGTTACAGATACAGCCAACACAGTCAATTATGTAAAAGAGGCCAAAGAGTTTGCAGGGGAAGTCTCCACTTTCAGCAGTGAGACGACAGACCTTGTCAAGCAGGCAGTGAATGATGAAAGTAAACGAAAAGAATTGGAAAGCCAGTTGAAACAGATGAAATCAGACGTTCAGGAATTTAGCGGTTTAACACCTCCGGATAACCTGCAGGAGCTGCATGGACAGATGGAGTCTAAAGCCCAGTCGCTCGAAGTTGGAATTGATCTGTACCTGAAAAACATCAGGGAAGGAAAGCTCGATACTTCCTTTATCGAGGACCATCCCCTCATGAAACAGGTGAGCGACATTAATCAGATCTACCAGGACATCAAGAGTTTGGGAAATTAAAGTGAAAAGCCTGCAGGCATCGATTGGTGATGTTTGCAGGCTTTTGTCGTTTCTTATTTCTTTTTATAAATGTCATGGCCTTTGCCTTGGAGCGGGATATCTTTCCCCTCGACGTTTTCCAATACACCATCAATGGTACCTTCCATATAATCATCACTAACTTGCTCATGGGTAATGGCAAGGCCTTGATCAGTTTCCGACTGGCTGCTGTAATCAGAGGGTTCATAGTTTTTTTTCGCAACTTCTTGGCTGTTGCTCTTTGAGTTCTTTTTTTGTTCCATGTCCTGCATCCTTCCTTGTAAGCTATCGTTAGTGTTTATTGGAACTCTGGGAATTATTCAAAAATCTGACTAAGAACAGGTGAATCCTTAGTTTTGTCTTCGGAGGATTGGGGTAATTTGACCGTGGAACCAAATAAACCCATTTTAAAGGAGGACGAACAGTGTTTAGACATCAAAAAGAACTGCAATTTGAAGTAAAGGTTGAACGTCCAGATCCAATGCTGGCGAAAAGGGTACAAGAGGTGCTCGGCGGCCAATTTGGAGAAATGACCGTCATGATGCAATACCTCTTTCAAGGCTTTAACTGCAGAGGCAATGAGAAATATAAAGATATGCTGATGGACATTGGTACAGAGGAAATCGGACATGTTGAAATGCTCTGTGCGCTCATCGGCCAATTGATGGATGGTGCTACACCAGAGGATCAGTCAGAAGCCGCAAAGGATCCGCAACTGGCAGCCATTATGGGTGGCGTCGATCCGCAGCATCTGATCGTCAGCGGTCTTGGCGGAATGCCGATTAATTCAAATGGCGTTCCTTGGAGTGGGGCATATATTGTGTCGAGCGGAAATTTACTGGCGGACATGCGATCAAACCTGCATGCGGAAACACAGGGCCGGTTGCAGGTCGCTCGACTCTATCATATGACAACGGATGAAGGCGTAAGGGCCACGTTCCGTAAAATGCTGGCACGTGACCGTTACCACCAGTATCAGTGGATGGCCGCAGTAGCTGAATTAGAAGAAAAGAACGGTGTTGTTGTTCCGGCTTCATTCCCTCCGGAAGCGGAGATGGAAGCTCAGGAGCATGGACTGGAATTCTGGAATCTGTCTGATGGACAAGAATCATCTGAAGGCCTTTGGGCAACGGGCAGTGCACCGGATGGCACAGGCGATTTCAAATATTTAGAGAACCCTGAACCTCTTGGCAATATTCCAAGACCAGAAGTACCTGCGACACAGGTTCACCATGACCTGGATCGTGACTTTGTGAATAAAAAATAAAATTTAAAAAACCCACTTCAGTGGAGTGGGTTTTTTAGTGGAAAGAAGGGCTTCCTTTCAATTTGAAGAATAGTAAAATGGACCAACATTTGAGAAGGAGTCTACCCATGAAACGAGTTGATGTAGTGTATGTTTTGTTGTTTGATGAAACGAGCGAAAAGATATTGATGGTTAAAAACTTTGGGGATGAATCCTCTTATTATACGCTTCCGGGAGGAGCAGTAGAGGATGGGGAAACGCTGGAGGAAGCAGCGATTCGTGAGATAAAAGAAGAAACAGGATTGGAAATCGACGTGCGAAATGTTTTTGGGATTAGTGAGCAGTTCTTTGAAGCAAGAGGACATCATGTGGTTTTCTTTGTGTTTACCGGGAAAATAACAGGGGGAAAAATTGAAATTCAGTTTCCTGACGAGATTGAGGAAGTATTATGGATGCCGGTAGAGATGGCAGAAACATTTATACCAGTACCCTTGGGTGTGAAAGATCGTATAAAGAAAAACACAACAGTTACCTATCTTCCGCCGGAGAACCTGGTGCACTAAATAGTAAAAAGGACTGTCGGAAATCAGTTGTGCACTTGATTTCCCGGAAAGTCCTTTTTTAAAGTTCCATCTGGCGCAAGGGCCAAAATAGAACCTTTTGGGTTTTGGAATAATGGAGCACAGGTTGAGTAGCTGGCAGCTCAATGCCGGAGCTTGCGGTGACTACCGAGTTCACCTGAATTTCAGCCTCTGTCTGTTGAAGAGCCCATGGCTGATGATGGATATCTAGATAATACAGTTTGTTGGTGTGCTCGTTATAAAAGCGATATCTCTCAGCCAGCCAATAGTCGAGAGACTCCTTATTGCTGAAAAAAGGGGCTGATACTGGCTTGTAGTGGGCAAGGAAATCTGCTTTTGTACCTTCATTTTCTTGCCGTCTGCTCAAGTAATGAACACGTTCTTCAGCGACCTCAATGTTCATTTTGGCATAGCGGTACGGCAAATGAAAAAAGGAACGGGCACCTTTTACAGCCAGGTGGCTGCCGGCATCCAAACTAAAAAAGTAGATGCCTGGTATTCCTTTGTATATCACATATGTTCGCACATTCAGCTCGGGAAACGCATGTGCAAAGGGAAAAGGGGGCAGGTATCTTGTACGGAATTCATTAAGGTAAAAAGGGATTACGCCAATCCATGCTTGGTTGTCATATGTATCAATCTCCATGCAGGAGGGTATTTTTTCACGAAGGACGGAAACAGGGACGGGCCAATGGGCATAAAGAAGGTGGTTCCACCTTTGGGTCATGATCCAAGGGCCAGAAGGAAGAGGGAACGGGCGGTGGTCCGTTTGTTTTAAGATATGTTTGAAATTCATCGTACAAACCTCCAAATAGAGATGTAGTATGGTTATTCCCATTAAGCGACTTCAAAACACGTGTGAAAAATGGCCATTAATGAAAAATTTCTTAAAGTCAGGTGAATTGGATAAAAAAGAAAAAG
This sequence comes from Fictibacillus enclensis, assembly GCF_001457035.1. Taxonomy (GTDB): domain Bacteria; phylum Bacillota; class Bacilli; order Bacillales; family Fictibacillaceae; genus Fictibacillus_C; species Fictibacillus_C enclensis. The sequence goes on from NZ_KQ758617.1 coordinate 608,460, forward strand.
CCATCCCAAGCTGCCGGGAAGCTTTTTCAACCGTTTACGTACCAAAGATATCTTCCTGCTCAGCAGAAATTAGGTCTGTGGCGGCTTTATTCATCTTGCTTCTCATGACCATCAGCATGTGAAAGGTAACAATCATCATGGTACTTAAAAAGACGAGACCGCTAAAGGTGCTCCCGGTAGCATCTTCAATGCACCAATGGCATAGGGTCCTAAAAACCCGCCTAGATTTCCGATCGAGTTAATAACAGCAACGCCTACTGCCGCCATCGCTGGAGTTAATAGTTTAGGAGGCAGAGCCCAGAAAGGTCACAAGTAACTCCTCCTTAGTTAGTGCTTTCAAATTCAGAACTTGCAAATTTGTAATACAAATTTGTTAAAAAACCTTGAAAATAATGTATGTTTAGATTAGTATATAGGCTAAATAAACCTTTGTAAACCCTTTCGTGGGCTGTTTTATATTTTTAGAACCATAAAAACACCTTAGATTTGTATTACAAATGATTAAACAGGAGTCGACATGTCTAAAAAAGAAAAAATATCTCAGATTATCTCTCGGGAACTTCTGCAAATGATAGAGTCGGGACATTATTTGCCCGGTGACAAACTTCCAACAGAAATGGCACTATCCAAACAGTTTGGAGTAAGCCGTATTTCTGTCCGGGAGGCGCTTAGTGTATTGAGAGCATCAGGGCTTATTACCTCAAGGCAAGGCGGAGGAAGTTATATTGAAGAGAATACGCAGTCCCAAATCTTGCGCAGTATTCATATGAAAAGTGATGATGTGGAAAGCATTAGGCACTTATTTGAAATGAGAAAGATTATGGAGCCGGAAGCGGCTTATTTAGCTGCCACAAGACGGACAACGGAACAGCTTTCTTCTATGAAGCATGTTTTGGATAAACTTGAATACGGGTCATTGAATGCGGATCAAAATCATTATACAAATGATATTGCGTTTCACCGGGCCGTCATATTGGCAACTCATAATCCCGTTATGATTCATATGATGGAGAATTTAGCAGATTTATATGAAAAAACGCTAAAAGTTACGCTTGAACCGAATAAAGAACTCAAACAAAAAAGGGAATCTGTTTATCAAGAGCATCGCAGAATCTATGAAGCTATTGAGTTGGAAGAGCCAGAACTCGCAAAAGTTCAAAGTACCATCCATTTAAGAAATGCTGAGAAAAAATTAAGCCTATTCTTGCAAAATTATGAAATATGAAGGCATGAGGAGATAAGAAGATGAAGGTTATGACATCTGCACATGAACAAGAGCTCCAGGCCATCTTTGGCGAAAATAGAGTTTTGCTTGAAGAAAGTGACCGCTTGAGTTATTCGTTTGATGCATCGTTTGGCACGTATATGCCGGATGCCGTTGTACAGCCACGCTCAACGGAAGAAGTGGCTAAAGTAATGAAACTTGCCAATCGTGAGGGCATCCCTGTCTACCCTCGTGGACAGTCGACCTCTTTAAGTGGCGGGCCACTGCCAGTGAATGGAGGAATTGTCCTCGACTGTTCTCAGTGGAACGATAAGCTTGAGATTCGCCCCGAGGATATGATCGCAGTGGTCTCGCCAGGTATACTAACAGCCAGAATTGATGAAGAAGCGGAAAAATGGGGGCTGATGTACCCTCCAGACCCAAGCAGTTCGCATGTTTCCACCATTGGCGGAAATCTGGCTGAAAACTCCGGAGGACCTAGAGGATTGAAGTATGGAGTAACGAAGGATTATTGCATCGGTTTGGAGATTGTGACACCGGAAGGCCACGTGATGAGGACAGGAGGAAGAACCATCAAGAATGTGACTGGCTACGACCTTACTAAACTCATTATTGGCTCCGAGGGCACGCTTTGTGTGATAACAGAGGCTACGCTGAAGCTTGTTCCAAGGCCTAAGGCCTACAGGACGGCAATGATCATTTTCGATGATTTGGTAACGTCCGGACAGGCCATCACAAAAGTGCTCACCTCCGGAATCCTTCCCTCCAAATTGGAGTTGATGGACCAGGCGTGCATACTGGCCGTGGAGGAGTATAAGCCTTTAGGACTTCCCGTGACCGCAGAAGCCATCGTACTTATTGAGCTGGACGGGCATCCGAAGGCAATCGAAGAAGAAATTGAAAAGGTGGCTTTCATCTGCAGGGAGGCAGGGGCTCATTCTGTCAATGTTGCAGGCAGCAGTGAGGAGGCCGCAAAGCTGTGGCAGGCGAGAAAGCTGGTCTCACCGGCAATTGTGAGGAAGAAACCGACGAAAGTTTCAGAAGATGCCACCGTGCCAAGAAGTAAAATTCCCGAGATGTTTCAACGGCTCAAAGAAATCAGGGACCGGTTTCACGTCGATCTTGTCGTATTTGGACATGCAGGAGACGGGAACCTTCATCCCAACATCATCTGTGATAAAAGAGATTTGGAAGAAATGGATCGTGTAGAGCAGGCCGTGGAGGAAATTTTTAAAGCAGCGATCGAGCTGGGCGGCACGCTTTCAGGTGAGCATGGGATTGGAACGATGAAAGCTCCATTTATGGAGATGGAGGTCGGTCCCATTGGCATTGACATGATGAAGCGTATGAAGAATGCATGGGATCCCAATCAAATCATGAACCCGGGCAAGATTTTTCCTGAACCGGGGAAAAAGCTGGTGTTGCGAGATGAGTGAAGCTGCAAATCGGTTAAAAAAACAACTGCATTATGAAAAGACCTTCGATTGTGTCCAGTGCGGTTATTGTCTGCCTGCTTGTCCCACCTATGAGACGATGGGTAAAGAAACCCACTCACCAAGGGGCAGAATTAATTTGGTGAAAATGGTGGCTGAAGGAAAAAGCAGTGTGGAGAACATGCGGGAACCGATTGAAAAGTGTCTGGGGTGCAGAGCCTGCCAAACCGTTTGCCCGACGAATGTACAGTATGGAGAGATTTTAGAAGGAGCCAAATCGGTGCTGGAGGATCATGAAAAGAAAACGAAAAAACAGCAGGTAACAGAAGACTTTATATTTAATGGGCTCTTCCCCTCGAGAAAATGGATGAATGCGATAGGAAATGCGACCTGGTTCTATCAAAAGACAGGTTTGCAGGCAATCGCTCGCAAATCGGGAATGACCGCTATGGCTCCGCTTCATCTCGACAAGTTCGAAGCGGTGCTGCCTAAAGTTGCCTCCCCATTTGAAAGAAGAAACTCGCCTCGCCTTGTAAAGGCGAAACGTAATCCAAAAATGAGAGTAGGCTTCGTCAGCGGCTGTGTCATGGACAGTATGTTTCATCAGACCAATAAAAACACAATTGAATTGCTTTCAAGAGCCGGAGCAGAAGTGGTGATTCCAAAAGCCCAGACATGCTGCGGTGCACTTCACGCACATACGGGCAAGCTTGAAGAGGCACGCCAACTCGCCAAACAAAACATTGAAGTGTTTGAGAAAGAAAATGTTAATTATATCGTAAATAATGCGGGCGGCTGTGGAGCTATGCTTTTTGAATATGACCATTTACTAAAAGATGAGCCGGACTGGAATAGGCGGGCTGAACAATTTTCTAAAAAATCTCGGGATGTGACTGTCGTTTTGACGGAGCTTGATGGTCTGGAATTTCGTCATTCAATGAATGAGAGGGTGACCTACCAATCCTCTTGTCATATGACACACGTTCAGAAAGTAACATCCGAGCCTTTGGCACTGTTAGAGGGGATACCGGGTATTACCTACAGGGAAATGGCCGGTTATGACCGCTGCTGCGGCTCTGCGGGTATCTATAACATTGTGAACTATGAGGATTCCATGGAGATTCTTGATGTTAAAATGGAAAAGACCAGAAGAACAAAAGCAGACACGATTGTGACGACAAATCCCGGATGTCTTTTGCAAATGAAACTTGGCATTCAACGAGCCGGTCTGGAAAAAGAGGTACGGGCAGTTCATCTGGTAGATTTTTTGATGGAAGCCGATCCTCAGCCGAAAGAACCACGAAAGTAAAAAGAGAGGATATCATATATATGAATAGGATAACTCCGATTCTCCGCCAATTGGAGGTTGCTAATCGTTCCATTCTTAATCTTATAGACTCGATGGAAGCGAGTGATTTGGATATCTCTTTAGGACAAAATAAAAGAAATGTAAGAGAGTTGTTGACTCATATAAGCTCGATTTATAAAGCGGACGTGTTAATCATGAATGAGACAGGTCAAAAAGAGATAGAGAAATTTTATTCTGGGCATGATCCTCAAACGAGCGGACAGATCAAGGAACGGCTCACTTCAAACTTTGAATATCTGAAGGATAGCATTCGCCACTACCGGGAGGAAGACTGGTTAGTAGTGACAACCTCCTGGTGGGGTGTTTCATATTCCCGTTATGAATGGATGCTAGAAATCCTGGCACATACATATCATCACAGGGGCCAGCTTCACACGGCTTTAAGCATGAACGGAAAAGATCTGGCTGTTCCGCTTTTTGAGTAACCGCTGTTTAATCAGCGGTTTTTTTGTTATGTAAATCCTCTTCCTTCCGGTTTTTATAATTTGTTAAATTTTTCTTTATATTGCCTCAATAATCTTTGTTTAAGGTGGAGGAGAAGGATACATAAGCGGGAGGGGTTAAATAGAGAATCAGCGTGACGAACCGCGGCTTCTGTGGAGGGCATTACAGGATTTACATTCTAAGGAGGGCTTTCTATGTTCCAAAATATTGGTATTCCCGGATTGATTATTCTACTTGTTATTGCGTTAATCATTTTTGGACCTGCTAAACTGCCTGAAATTGGACGGGCATTCGGAAGCACGCTGCGAGAGTTTAAAAATTCCGCCAAGGACTTAATGAATACTGATGAAAAGGAAGAAAAAGCAGAGCAAAAATAATAGAGCGGGGGATGGCGGAAAGCAGTCATCTCCTTTCTCTTATATGATGAGGTGAAATTATGAAAGATGCAGAAATGCTTCTTATTGATCATCTGGGAGAATTACGAAAGCGGATTATTATCACACTGCTTACGTTCGCGGTATTTTTCATTGTTTCGTTTATCTACGTTCAGGATATCTACCATTGGCTGATTCGTGATCTCGATGCCAAACTGGCAGTTTTGGGACCGAGTGATATTCTTTGGGTCTATTTTATGATATCGGGGGTCATTTCCATTGCATTGACGATTCCGGTGGCCGCCTATCAAACGTGGCTTTTCGTCAGCCCGGCGTTATCCAAAAATGAATCCAAAACTGCACTGTCATATATCCCTGCTCTTTTCCTTTTATTTATTGCCGGGCTCTCCTTCGGGTATTTTGTGGTTTATCCGATGGTGCTTGATTTTTTAATGAAGCTGTCAGACGGTGAGTTTCAAACGTTTTTTACATCGGAAAAATACTTTAAGTTCATGATCAATCTTACTTTGCCGTTTGGCTTTTTATTTGAAATCCCGCTGGTCGTCATGTTTCTTACATCGATTGGACTGGTGAATCCGAAGCTTCTGTCCAAGGCAAGGAAACTTGCTTACTTTGGTCTTGTCGTGGTCGCTGTTCTTATTACACCACCTGATTTTATGTCTGATTTTCTTGTAACGATCCCGCTTTTGATCCTATACGAATTCAGCATTACGCTTTCCAAAATTGTTTACAGTAAGAAACAGAAGAAGCAGGAAAGCAACGTCATAGAATTAAAAAAACCTTCATAAACAACAGATTTTGGTCAATAACCACCAGGTGGCCTACACTGCCTGGTGGTTATTTGGTTTCCATATGTTAGTTTATTTTGAAGCGAATGTTAAAAAACGTGTGACTTAAGCCCTGTTAACCACTGCAGAAAATTTTTCTTTTCTCGATAAAAACCACCAAATTGAATGGATAAATTGCTGAGAAGGAAAATAGTCCTGCGATTATTGTCCTTTTTTGTTTTTTTGTTGTTTCATGCAGGTTTACACATCTTAATAGCAGATTCATATTCACGTTTTATACTGACTTTCGTACGCTACTTTTTCATTAAGAGAGGGGAATTGTTATGGCAGACGAAAGGCACGTGGAGGATTTGATCAAGAAATTGACTGAGGAACATGAAAACAAAAAATTCGACCGCCGCAGCTTTCTTAGAGGAACCGGTAAAATTGCCGGGCTGTCTCTCGGGGCAGTTCTTGCACAGTCGATCGGTGGATTTGAAGTAAACGCCGCTCCAAAGTTCGAAAGCTATCCCTTTACACTCGGTGTAGCATCAGGTGACCCGCTTTCCGATGGCGTGGTGCTCTGGACACGCCTTGCGCCCGATCCCTTAAATGGCGGAGGAATGAAACGCCAGGCGGTTCCAGTGAGATGGGAGATCGCAAAAGATGAACGTTTCAGAAATATTGTCCAGAAAGGAACTGAACTCGCCAGACCGGACCTTGGTCACTCCGTTCATGTGGAAGTCACTGGCCTTAAGCCAAACCATGTGTATTACTATCGTTTCAAGAGCGGATATGAATTAAGTCCTGTAGGCCGCACCAAAACCCTTCCTGCCCCAGGTGCATCTGTCAAAGAACTCAAGTTTGCGTTCGCTTCCTGCCAGCAATATGAGCATGGTTTCTATACTGCCTATAAACATATGGCTGAAGAGGATCTTGATCTGGTATTCCACCTTGGGGACTATATTTACGAATATGGTCCAAATGAATATGTAGCAGCGACAGGAAATGTTCGAACTCACAGCAGTGCTGAAATCATGTCATTGAATGACTACCGCAACCGTCATGCCCAATACCGTTCAGATGCAAACCTGAAGGCCGCCCATGCTGCGTTCCCTTGGGTAGTTACTTGGGATGATCATGAAGTAGAAAACAACTATGCAAATAATATTCCTGAAAAGGGCCAATCTCCGGAAGCCTTCATCATTCGCCGGGCTGCGGCTTACCTGGCCTATTACGAGCACATGCCTCTTCGCAAGTCTTCTTTACCTAACGGGCCGGACATGCAGCTATACCGCCATTTTGATTATGGTGATCTGGCTTCCTTTAATGTGCTTGATACACGGCAGTTCCGATCCGATCAGGCGAATGGAGATGGAAACAAGCCACCTTCAGAGGAATCTCTGGATCCAAGACGTACATTGATGGGGCAAGAACAGGAGCAATGGCTCTTTAACAATCTGAGCGCCTCCAAAGCACACTGGAATGTGATGGCTCAGCAAATCTTCTTTTCGCAGTGGAACTTCGGGACGAAAGCTGCACCGGTTTACAGCATGGATTCCTGGGATGGATACCCAGCGCAGCGCCAGCGTGTCCTTGATTTCGTCAGATCCAAGAACTTGAACAACCTGATCGTATTGACTGGGGACGTTCATGCGAACTGGGCAAACAACCTGCTTATCAATTTTGATGATCCGAAATCAAAGGTGTTTGGTGTTGAATTTGTGGGGACCTCAATTACTTCAGGAGGCAACGGCGCAGACAAGCGTAAGGATACCGATCATATTTTGGAACAAAATCCGCACATTAAATTCTTCAACGATTACAGAGGATATGTCCGCTGCCGTGTAACTCCTGCACAATGGCAGGCGGATTACCGTGTGGTCCCTTATGTGACGGAGCCTGGCGCTTCTGTTTCTACAAGAGCCTCCTTCGTTTATCAAAAAGATCAAATGGGCTTAAAAAAAGTAGCTTCTGCCATGGTCGCCCATGGTATGAAAATGTCCGAACAGGTCGAGGAAGACCGTTTTACCGCCCATACGCATGCGCATAAAAAGCAAATTCAACAAAAAAGAGAAAAAGTAGAGCAGTAAACGCACGAAGAGCACAAACGCCATCCCGGTGTTTGTGCTTTTTTGGATTTTAGTTTCGAAAATAATTGAATTTATTATTCGTATAATTTAGAATAACACTCAACGAGAGGAAGTGATGAACATGAACTATCTGTTAGCTTCCCAGCCGGCAGAGACCGTGAATGTAACGGTAGAATCGTCACAGGTTTGGGAGGTCCTTCTTGGCATCTCAGGTTATACATACGCGCAACTCAGACATACATTTGAACTTGATGAACAATGGAAAACATGGAAGAACACCATGAGTCCGGAGCTTCTTCTGGCACTAAAAGAAATACACGAAACGAATTTATGGTACGGCATGCTGCTGCTTCAAAATCATTGGAGTGCCATTTCTATTCAGGATTTTTTGAATGCATTGGATCAGGAATCACACCAAACTTTATATGAAGTCCTGCTTCCTTATCATAATCAAAAAACAGAGGGCGATCGGAAAGACACTGTGCTCAACTATACGGATAAAGCATGCTTTACCCGGTATGCGGAATTTTTTAAAGGACACGACTACCTGGAGGGCTATGTCAGGCTGCTGGGAGAGTGGGCCATTGAAGATATCCTTTCCTTAATGAAGACAGTGACGAAGGAGTGGCATGATTTTATCCGCACCCACCCGGTATGGGAAAAATGGATGCAGGCCCTTAGGTTTGAGGAAAAAGAAAACCAGAGATTGAACCGGGAACAACCGGTGGATGAAATTCAACGGGTCACCGGAGGAGCTGAGTATCTACCCGAGCCATCCGTCTGGCATGTGAAGCTGGTGCCTCATGTCTCGTACCGCCCATGGGTACTTTCGCTTCGCACAGTGGATACAAAGCTTTTATTCTACCCGGTGAACGAAGAATATTTAACCGAATCCGGCCAGCCTTCTTCGGTCCTCATCAGGGGGCACAAAGCTTTAGGGGACGAGCTTCGTTTAAAGCTATTGCTTACCCTTGTGAAAGGGCAGTTATCTCTTCAGGAATTGAGCGGTCAGTTTCAGATTTCCAAAACCACGCTTCATCATCAGCTCTCCATCTTGAAGTCGGCAGCGTTTGTTTCTGTTGAAAAAGGGGTTTACCGGGCTAATACAGATACCATCCAACGATTTTCCGGTAAACTGAATGAGTACTTGGGATTGAAGGGATGAGAAGGTATTCCCGCTCCTTTTATGCGCTATGGACAGGGGAGATGATTTCGGAATTTGGAGGGGCAGCAGGTGGAATCATTAATGGCCTGCTGCTGTTCGAATTAACAGGGTCAAAAGAATGGATGGGAGCACTGTGGCTCGTGTATTTTATTCCTTCTCTTGTGCTGCAGGGGATCAGTGCTCCTTACTTGAACCAGGTCAATAAAGGGAAGGCATTGAAAATTATTCAGCTGGTTCGGATGGTAGGCTATCTGCTTCCCTTGGCTGGCTGGCTTTTTCAATCACATACCAGCATGATTGCCGGACTGGTGATCCTTCAATGCAGCCTAGGTTTGCTGCAGCCAGTGTATGCCAGTCTGTCTTTTTCCATTTTGCCCGAGCTGTGCGAAGAAAGGAAGCTCGCTGAAGCCAACGGTTTGCTTGATGGAACCATGAGGATCATGAGTTTTCTTGCGCCAGGAGCTGTCTCATTGTTATTGCTCGCCTTTCCGCTGCCCGTGCTCTATGCTCTTTCTTCTGCTTTGTTTTTCCTCAGCTTTTTTGCTTTGAGTGCTATACAATCACAATCAATAACAAAAGCAGCTATCTGGACGAAGAAGTTTTGGTGGTCTGAAATGAAGGCAGGTTACCATTCGTTTTTCCGGCAGCCCCAATTGCTAAAGCTGACCTTGCTGTCATCCAGTGTGCAGTTTGCGGTGGGAGCCTCACTTGTGCTCAGCGTTCCTTTTATTCGGGGAGAAATGGGAGGAGAACGATGGGAGTATGCCGTATTTTCCGGTGCTTTCCCCGTTGGCTATGCGATTGGAAGTCTTCTTCTGTCCCGGCTTCCTAAGAATCCGGTTATCATGTATACAGGGTTGGCAGGAGGAGGACTCTCTTTTTTACTGCTGTTTCCAGTGGATCAAGTATGGCTTGCCTGGGGATGCGAACTTTTCGGCGGTTTGGTTTTTCCTCTCTTTAATGCCCAAAGTTCAGCTCTGTTCCAGCAGGAAGCAAAGCGTGACCGACTTGCCCAGCTGAGTGCCGTACGCTTGCTGATGATGCGTGCAGCAATGCCTCTTGGGATATTATTTGCGTCCACCGGATATTTGCACCTTACCACACGCCAGAGTTTTGCAGTAGCAGGAACTGTTATTTTCATTCCGGGCCTCTATTTTCTTTTTACATCAATAAGAGCAGAACAAGAGGTGGCAAAAAGAAAAACAGGCTGAAAAACAGCCTGTTTTTACTCTCTATTGCTCGAGTTGGTTGCCTTGCACATATTTTCCATAGTCTGGGATCGCAATCCGGTCAAACTCCCGGGCCAATTTCGTAAGGTTTTCGTCAAGCCATTCCCGGGAGACCGGCCGGCCATGTCCCGTTACGGCGGTATGGGGATTCAGAGAGTGCAGTTTTTTTACCGACTTCCAGGCTTCCATCCAGTCGGGAGTAAAGTAACGCGGTGGCCCGCTGATTTCGAGATGCTGGGTGATTACACTGTACAGATCTTCCTGCTTGACGGTAATAAAAGCATCTCCCGCAATCAATGCCTGGTCAGCTTCACGGAAAAGAGAGATATGGCCCTCCGTGTGACCGGGCGTGTGCACCCAGCGCCATTCCGGAAGTTCGGGAACTGAGCCGTCTTCAGGCAGGGGATGCACCTGTTTATCCAGGTTGATCGCTTCATTGGGAAATAAAAAAGACATTCTTGCTACCATCCCGCCTTCTACTGACGGATCGGGTTTGGGATAATCTTTTTTGCCAGTCACGTACGGAAGTTCCAGCGAATGTGCATAAACTGGGACGTCCCATCGGTTCAACAAACCGATAATTCCACCAATATGGTCGAAGTGGGCGTGTGTGAGGATGATCGCCTTTGGCACGGTCTCTTTTCCAAAACGCTCTTCCGCTTCTGCGATGATCTTTTCTGTGCTATCCGGCATGCCGGCATCCACCAGCACCCAGCTGTTTTTACTTTTCTGATCTTCAACAAAACACAAATTTACGATTTGATTGGTGTAGCAGTAAAGGCCTGGTGCCACTTCTTTTCCTTCCCCGGACGTGACCGAGCTTACAGGTATGTATTTGTTGGTAGAAGCGCTTCCTTCCACATGATCCATGACAATACCTCCGAATCCATCATTTTCTATACGACATTAGCGTCTTCCAAACGGTATAATTTATGCAGATGGATAAGGTCCAAAAAAGCATCAAAGTGGAAAGAAAACACGATTAAGTGCTACCTTTTAAACGAGGACTTTTTCCTGGAAGCTTGTAGTTGTGGAGATCTTTTTGTATTAAAATCTTTTTTGACAAGTTGATTGGAGTGAAAGGTGCGAGACTCCTCTGCAAGAACAACATAGATTACCTTAACAGCCAACGGGAAAAGCATTTAAAGACAGGAGGCGAATACATGAATAAATTAAATGGCCGTATTCTTGTGATGACTTCTGTACAACAGGAAAAAGAAGCCGTAGAGCGAGGGTGTCAGGACAACAGGGTCGATGTGGTCTTAGCCGGAGTCGGTCCGGTCGCAGCAGCCATTAATACCATGAAGGCATTGCACGCCAACACATATGATCTGGTGATCAATGCGGGTATTGCGGGCGGATTTCCAGATCGTGCGGAGGTGGGTTCCCTTGTCATTGCCGAGGAAATTGTCTGTGCCGACTTAGGTGCCGAATCCCCTGAAGGATTTCTTAGTTTAGATGAACTGGGATTCGGCTCATCCACACGGATTCCCGCCGAGAGCAGCCTGGTGCTCGCATTGTCTTCTGCCATGGCAGATGCGGATTTGCCCGTACATACTGCTCCAATTCTCACGATTTCTACGGTAACCGGCACGCAAGATACGGCTGACCGGCTGGCGGAGCTTGAACCCCATGCTGCTGCTGAAGCAATGGAAGGCTATGGTGTTGCATTTGCTGCCAGAGAATACAATTTGCCTGTACTGGAAATCCGGGCGATATCCAATGCTGTGGGTCCCCGTGATCGCGGAGCATGGAAACTGAAAGAAGCCCTCGAGGCATTAACGTCAGCAAGTAAAGTTATGATGGAGGTACTTTAAATTGAGTAAAATGAATATTGCTTTTTCACCGTGTCCAAATGATACGTTTGTCTTTCATGCCCTGGTGCATGGATTGGTGCCGGGAGCTCCCGAGTTTGATGTTACCTATGCGGATATTGACATCACGAATGGATTGGCCGCTCGCCATGAGGGCCCGGAAATCTTAAAAATCTCTTATGCTGCCCTGCCATGGGTACTGGATCATTACGATTTGATTCCATGTGGCGGAGCGCTGGGACGCGGCTGTGGGCCTCTTGTTCTCGTAAAGGAAGAGGGACAGGTAAGCCCGGAAATGCTGACGGGAAAAAAGGTAGCTGTTCCGAGTGAACGGTCAACTGCCTATTTGCTGTTCCGTTTATGGGCGGCTCAAAATGTACCTGGCGGAATTGGTCAGATCGTGATTATGCCGTTCGATCAAATCATGCCGGCGGTAAAGGCGGGAGAAATCGATGCGGGCCTTGTTATCCATGAAGCACGATTTACGTATCAGAATTACGGACTTAACCTGCTGGCAGATATGGGGAACTGGTGGGAAGAAGACACCGGATTGCCGATTCCGCTTGGAGCCATTATCGCCAAGAAATCCATGGACATTGAATCCATTACAAGCTGGATTCGTTCATCTGTTGCCTATGCATGGGAATTCCCGGAGTCATCAAGAGGGTACGTGATGCAGCATGCAAGTGAACTTTCCCATGATGTTGCTCAGCAGCACATCAACTTGTATGTAAATGAATTTACGGCTGATCTTGGACAAGCGGGGTACGAAGCGGTTGTTTCACTTCTGACCCGTGCGGCAAAGGAAGGGCTGGTACCGGATCGGGATTATGCAAGTCTTCTTCATGCATCCGTAAAATAAGAAGCCATTAAGGAGGAAATGGGATGAGTGCATTACAACTTGATTTTAATAAAACAGCATTGGTGATTATTGATCTGCAGAAAGGCATTGTGCAGATGCCCGGGGGAAAAGAGGTTGTTGAAAAAACGATTCCACTCGTGAAATTGTTCCGTGAGAATGACGGATTCATTTCTTTTGTCAATGTGGCATTTCATGATGGAAAAGACGCGTTGCAGCCTGTAACCGATGCCCCTGCTCCTTCTGGTGAACGGACAGCAGATTGGGCGGAATTTGTTCCTGAACTTGGTGTTCAGCCGGAAGACTACACAGTTACTAAACGGCAGTGGGGTGCTTTCTTTGGCACTGATCTTGATCTTCAGTTGCGCCGCAGGGGCATTGAGACGATTGTATTATGCGGTATTGCCACGAATATCGGCGTAGAGAGCACGGCAAGGGAAGCCTTCCAATTGGGCTATAACCAGATTTTTGTCACGGATGCCATGACTACATTCAGCCAGGAAGCACATGACGCCTCATGTTCCTTTATCTTTCCAAGAATCGGGAAGGTCCGTACGCTCGAACAATTTCTTTCAGACGTCCGTTAATAAATAATCTATATAATTAACAAAGTGTATGGTAATATTTACAAAACGGTCATTTTACATTCATACTACCTTTACATTGATTGTCTAATCTAGTAGATATCAATCGAATGAGGGAGTGTACCAATTGAAAAACAAGAAAATGCTCGCTGGCGTCACTTTATCTTTAGCACTTATTGGGTCCATTGGTTTTAATCAGATAGCTGATGCAAAAAGCAGCAACCATTATACCAATCCAAAAAAGGCGAAAAATGTCATTGTTTTTGTAGGAGATGGAATGGGAGCTTCTCATCGGGAAGCGATCCGATTGGCAACAAAGGGATTGACCGGCGACCTCAGTATGAACAAGATGCCTTACGTTGGTAATGTACATACGAGTTCGACTTCAGTGGTAACCGATTCAGCCGCTGCAGCTACCGCAATGGCTTCCGGTGTAAAAACTTATAATGGAGCAATAGGGGTTAATCCTGATAAGAAACCGGTTAAAACGGTGCTTGAGATGGCGGATAAAGCAGGGAAATCAACAGGGCTTGTGACCACCAGCCAAATTACGGATGCTACACCAGCTGCTTTTGGTGCTCATGTGGAGGATCGTTCCAAACAAAGTGATATCGCCAAACAATACCTTGAAAACAGCAGAGTGGATGTCCTGCTCGGTGGCGGAGAAGACTTTTGGTATCCTGCAGGCAACCCAGGAAAGTTCCAGGATAACCCTGCCAAGGATGTTAAAGAGCAGAGCAAAGGAACACAAGGGAACCTGGTGGCCGAAGCAAAGCATATGGGATATAAATATGTAACAGATAAAGACGGACTAATGAAAACAAAGAATGACAAAATTCTTGGTCTCTTTGCCAACGAAGAAATGTTTGAACAACGTCCGGAGGGTGAAGGAGACCTTTACAATCCTGTAGTATCACTCCCAGATATGACAAAAAAAGCGATTGATACGCTATCTCAAAACAAACGCGGGTTTTTCCTGATGGTTGAAGAAGAAGGCACCGATGAAATGTCTCATGAAAATAACGGCAAGCTGATGATTAAAGCCGGACAGCAACTGGATAAATCGGTTGAGGCGGCTAAAAAGTTTGCGCAAAAACATCCGGATACCCTTGTACTCGTAGTGGCGGATCATGAGTGTGGCGGATTGTCCATCGAGGAAGTTAACGGCAGTGACGAGAGCGGAGATGGCATTTCCAAAGAAGATGGACCATTTACAGTCGCTCATTCCAACGATCAGTTTACATTGGATTGGACGACTTCAGGCCATGGCGGGGTCAGTGTTCCTTTAACCGCGATGGGACCTGGAGCTGATCAGCTGGCAGGAACTTATGAAAATACGAACATTTTCAAAGTGATTAAAAAGGCAATGAAATAAGTAAAAAGATTAGTAAAAAGGAGTTCCGTTTTCGGAACTCCTTTTTGATATGTGACCTGCATGGCCCCGAACACCCCTAAACATCGGGTAGTGATTTGCAAATTTTTTAAAGTATAATGTTCCATCGTTTTTTCAAAATAAGCAAAGTGAACTCAGTCCATGCAAAGCTATAAGCCAAAGAAAACAAACAGAGGCCAGGTAATAGAATACTGTCTTTAGGATAAGGAAAGTCAGCGCCGAATAGAGGAAATGAAAATCCGTAAAGCATTGTACACATGCCTGAAAAAAGAAAGATACAGCCTGAGAGGGCAATGAAAAAGCGCCGTTTCAGTTTATTAAACCCCAAGCCCAGGCCAATGCCCAGCAAACCAGTAGTAAACGTGAATATTAATATTTCTGCAGGCTGAATGAATACGAGAAGAATAATAGTTAATGTGTAAGTATAGAGCCCGTATAAGCGAGATATTAACGTCATTACAATGATAGGCAGCGTGGAAAGAGGGCTGATGAACATTCCTGCGACAGGAATGGCTCCTCCTGCCGTTTGCAGGAGGGCAGTAATGGCAGAAACCAGGGATACAAAAACAATCCAGGAGGTGGCAGGAAACAACGTTCGGATGTCAGCTGCTTTTTTCTGTAAAGGAACAGATGGTTTATTAAATAAATCCAAAGCATCCTCCCAATACTTTTATTTGTCACTATACCAATATAGTCGTAATCTTCGGGAGAATACCTAAAAAAGACACCTCGATTAACGAAGTGTCTTTCACCTTACATATGATGTTTAATTGGGGATAAACGCCTTTTTCGTTCCGCCATGGAAATAAGAGCGGCAGCGAGGGCAATAATAATGAAACAACCGCCGACGGTCGCATTGGATTCAACAGAAGACTGTTCGATGACAAAGCCGCCAATGGCAGAACCAAATGCAATTCCAAAGTGCAGGGCGGTGTTGTTCAGGCTTTGCTGGATATCCGATGTTTCTGGCGTCGAGGATTCAATAAGATAACTTTGCATGGCGGGAGTGATCGCCCAGCTCAGCATGCTCCAGAGCACCATAACGCTTAAAAAGAGGGGCAGTGAAAACGTCGTATAAGGGATGACGAACATGGTGAGGCCAAAAATAACAATAAAACCAATGATGGACTTCCGTGTTCCGATCCGGTCAGCCAGTGTTCCCCCAACACCTCCTCCGGCTACTGCGGCACAGCCGAAAATGAGATAAACAATGCTCACCTAGTTTCCGTTCAGACCCAGAGCTGTTTTTAAAAACGGCGTTAAATATCCATACAGCGTCAAATGTCCGGCCAAAAAGAGAAATGAAGTTAATTGGGCGAACAGCAGCCGGCGGTTTTTTAGCGTTCTGAGCTGTTTCATAAGGGAAACAGCTGGCTTTGAAAACATGGTATCCATAAAAAAATAAACACCTGCCATGGAAAGGAGCGTTAATCCTGTAATCAGAACGAAGGGAGCTCTCCATCCAAAGGCGTTCCCAAGCATTAGTCCGATCGGAACACCGAGCACAAGGGAAGCGCTGATTCCCATGAATACCACACCGATAGCTCTGGCACGATATTGTTCAGAGACAATCGATGAAGCGATGGTAATACATAAAACGACCAGCAGCGATCCGCTTGCTGCCGAAACAATACGAGCGATCAACAACATACTGTAGGACGGGCTGAAGACCACAATGGCATTTCCGATAAAAAAGATCAGGAGAGAGATCAGCGTCAGTTTCTTCCGCTCAATCTTTGACGTCATCATCAACAACACAGGTGAAGCGACTGCAAACACAAGAGAAAAGACCGTAATCAGAAAGCCTGCTTTCCCGATACTGACCTGTAAATCCTTTGCGACCAAGTCTAAAATTCCACCTATGATCAGTTCGACCATCCCTACAACAAAGGAAACAATGGTCAATAAGTAAACACGTTTATTCAAAGTACTCATCCTTTATTAAAAAGTTACCACTGTAATAGTAACATTATTTATGAGAAAAACAAGACAAAAATGCTGATGTGTAGAAAATGGAAGGCACTATGGTATGATTAGCTTACGAAATTGAGGCAAGGAGTTAGAAAAATGCTGCAGCAATTTGGATTTACGCAATATGAAAGCCAGGTGTATCAATCGCTGGTCACCTCTGACCAACCCCTTGATGCCACGGGTGTTGTCAAGGGTTCTGGTGTTCCCCGCGCGAAGGTGTATGAGGTGCTTCACCGTCTGGCCGAAAAGGGAATGATTTTGGAGTCAACTGTTGAAAAAAAACGCCTCTATTCAGCATTGCCGGTTGAGTCTGCCATTGAAAAACTTAAAGCAGATTTTGAGACGAATGTGCAGCAGCTGAGAGAGGCCAAAAGCAAACAAACCATAACAGACGACAGGGTCTGGACGTTGAAGGATAATCAATCGATTCAGTCGTTGATGAAAGGCATGCTGGATGGCGCTGAACAGTCTGTTATTCTTTCCGGCTGGTCCGATGACCTGAGTTCCCATTTACCGCTGCTGGAGAAAAAATATAACGATGGTATCGATGTCAAAATCCACGTAATCGGCGAGCTTTCCACAGTGATTCCCGACGTTTCCACATTATTACCTGATACCCAGCATGGAACGCTTGAACGAAGCCGAATCCTTATTATTGATCAGCAGGAAATGCTCTTTGCGGGCATCGAAGATACCGTTTGGCAGGCGATTCGCACGCGATCCAAGCCGCTTGTAAAGTTTTTTACTGAGTTCTTCTACCATGATGTGGCTTTAACAGAAATTACGAGAAAATATAAAGATATGGTGATGGAAGATAAAGCTGTACGGGATGTGCTCTTGAATTTGAGGTATTAAGGAAAACCCCTATGAAAGCGGGTTTTTAAATGGATAAAATTTACGTGTTCACAAAGCAGAGATTTAGGGTAAAGTTCTGTATGACAAATACAGAACGGGAGTTGCTAGAATGGAAAATAAACGACCGGTGATTGGTATCACCTGTTCCACGAAGGATATTGGGGGTCTTGAAACGGCCTATCTTCATTACAGTTATACGACATCAGTAATGAATGCCGGCGGAGTGCCTGTTATCTTGCCAATGGCAGATAAAGAGATAGCCAGGGAATGGGCAGCGCTGTGCGATGGTATTCTGCTCAGCGGTGGCGAGGATATGGATCCCCAGCAAATCGGTGCCGAACCTCATCCAAATCTCGGCAAGGTCATTCCGGAAAGAGACAAGACAGAAATGGATCTCATTGAGTTTGCCAAGGAGCAGAAGATTCCGATTTTCGCCATTTGCCGGGGAATCCAGGTGCTTAATGGTGCACTTGGCGGTACTCTGTACCAGGACGTGTATGACGAAATGGAAAAGGTCATTAAACATTATCAGGATGGTGCAAGGGACGCTGCGACCCACTCCATCTCGATCGAGGAAGGCTCATTGCTGGCTGAAATTATCGGAAGCAACGAAACTTCGGTCAACAGCTTTCATCATGGAGCTGTCCAAGAAGTGGCACCTGGCATGAAAGTTACCGCCAAGGCACCGGATGGTATCATTGAAGCGATTGAAAGTGAAGACTTTAATAAAAATTGGATCCTTGCTGTTCAGTGGCATCCCGAGGATATGACCGAGGTGAGCGAAGAAATGCACCGATTGTTTACCTATTTTGTTAAAGCGGCAGAGGAACGTGCAGGGAAGAAAGAAACCGTATCCTCTTCATAGAAATCATCAAAAAAGCGGTGGATTACTGAAAATCCACCGCTTTTTTCTAATTTTCATAGTTATGCTGTTCTTCAATTCGTCCATGTTCGTTATGGATGATGGCCATGGTGCCGGCTTCTTCCGCCATGCGGTTGGCTTCTTTTACCGCTTCGGATTTGGAGCCGGTTGTGTGTGCTGGCTCGTCTTCTCCTTCTTTCTTTACAGCCCAGCCTTCTTGTTCATGAGGAACCACATGGAAGTGGGCTTTATCTGTGCCTGCGCGGTCCTCGAAATATTGGTCGCGCTCTTCATTTCCTAATCGATTGTTATTTTGTGCCATGATAAACCCTCCCGTTAGATGAATTAATCAATGTACTATACTCTACCCGCATTTTTAGATTTAAACACAGGTTGTTTAACTTAGTTCTTCAACGTCCCAGGTGTTTTCAATGGCTACAGCTCCCTTAAGGGTTTGGGCCACGGGGCAGTTCCGTTCAAAAACGGAGAGAGCCCGAATCGCTGCTTCTTTTTTGCCCTGGGGAACTTTCAGGTTAAAGTGGCATGAAATTCTTGTGATTTTCAAAACACCCTCCGGCGCCTCAATCATGCCTTGGACGTTAGCGGATAATGTGTCAGGAGATGCTGGTATGTGACGCGCATCCAGCGCGCCTGCTAATGTACCGGTCAGTCAGCCACCGGCAGCGGCAACAATATGGTCGAGGGTGGACGGGTATTCCACCTCAGGATCCACACCGTAAAATTGTTTAACTCCGCCATGTACGCCATAAAAAACAGGATCAGGAAATTCTCCGATATACGCTCTGCGGACCTTGTTTTTTGTGTCATCCTGAAAGATGGTAATGCTGGTTAACGCAATAGGATCACTCATTATTTACCGCCTCCTTATCTTCCTTAATATCCGTGCGGTTCGTGTTTCAAACCTTTTCCTCTTCGTTGGGCGGAACAAAAACAGAAATGTGGCGGGAGAGGACAGAGGCGGTAAAAGGCAAGGGCTCTCCTTCATCTCCGTCAATATTGACAGCCATCGTTTCGGAAGAGGATACATCAAGGGATGAAGACTGTATGTATGTCACATCGGAATGCTCTTGCAGTTCCCCTTTGAATAATTTTGGAAAAAGCTTCAGGGTACCGGGTAGTGAAATATTTTTTATGATATATACGTGAAGTCTGCCATCATCCACCTCAGCCTGGGGAGCAAGCTTTTCAAAGCCACCGACAGAGTTGGTCATCGCGGCGACCAAAAGGTAGGCATTTCCTTCCCAAGTTCCCTCGTCGTGGGAAATCTTTAATGAAAACGGCGTTTTATTCGCCAGTGCTTTCATGCCTTCCACAAAATAAGCAAGCGGACCAAGTTTTGTTTTTTGGTCAGTGCTCACATTATACGAGGCTTCAGCAATCGCTCCCACAGCGAGGACATTCATAAAGTATTGATGGTTAATTTTGCCGATGTCGGCTTTTCTGAATTTTTCATAAGGAAGAATTCTTATGGCCTCCTCGGAATCAAGCGGAATTTGAAGAGCTCTCGCAAAGTCATTGACCGTTCCAAGGGGAATGATGCCAAAATGTGGCCGATGTTCCTGCTCGGCCAGGCCATTTACCGCTTCATTTACCGTTCCATCTCCGCCCATTGATAGTACAGTATCATAATGTTGCTCACAGGCATTCTTGGCGAATGCAGCAGCGTCGCCTTCCTTTTTAGTTTCACAGACCAGAACTTCATCATGAAACGTCTGAAGAACCCTTTCAGCTTCTGGAAGGAGCTCCATGGCTTGTTCTTTTCCTGAAGAAGGATTTACGATGATCATGGCTTTTTTCAATGGATTTAATACCCCCTTTTAGTGATCCGTCTTCTGAAAAATACCCGTTTTAGGACGGTTTCTAACCGTTTGGCTAAAATAGTCGCGGGGGTCAACTGGTTACCCGCCTTAAATAGGGAAATACTCGCTATAATCTAACATTTACCAGCCATTTCACGATTATGGTAAACTGCAGCAAAAAAAGCGGATGCAAAATATACAATGGCGTTCTTAATCCTGCCATTCATTACCATTTCATAATGAATGATTTTATATTGTAATCTTCATCCGGCCAACATAAAATAGGAACATACGTTTGTTTTGATGGAGGGAAGCCAAATGGAAGAGGAATTAAGGTATTTTTTCATGTATAAAGAACGCATGGCAATGACCAATGATGTTATCATCCAATTCATGGATTTTAAGGGGAAGCGCCTTGTACGGGCGATGGTACAGGATCTGAATACAACCACCAACAAAAAGTTAAAAGAAGATGCCCGGACTCAATGGGAGCAGATCAAAAAGGCAGATACACTTCAGCAAAAATAAAAAGAAGGACTATAGAAACACGTCTTTTGTCACAGAAATTTGTAAAATAATGTAGAAGTATTCCGAATTTTTGTTATACTAAAGAAAGTGGATGAACATATCCGCAGAGAAGGAGGGATGCGATTGTCTTAACCTGGATTCAAGAGGAGTAACCAATGGGGGCTGGATTACTTCCAAATGTGAGAGGGGAACGGGTTTATGGACAAAAAGGCAGAAAATCAGGGGAATCAGTACGAAATCCATGGAGACACCATGGCATTGCTTCCTATTTATCAAGAGTATGGAGAATTACTTACGAAGGTTCTTGAAAAACATCAAACACTGGTAACAAGTGAAAAACCTAAAGGTGTCATACAGTATAATTGCCGTTATTATGGTTCAAGCTACCGGGGCAGAAAGGATGGGGCTACTGCCATTATGGGTTACCGGAAACGGGCACCGATTGTGATCAGTGAGCATCTGGGCATTTTCTTCATACCTCTGGAATCACCAGATAATGAATCATGCATATGGATTGCCCAGGCTCATGTAAAACAGGTCAAACCCACCTCGCCAGACACCTCAGACATCATTTTTTCGAATGACACCTTCATTTCAGTCAACCAGGGGAAAAGCGCCCTTGAAACAAAAATTCATCGTGCCACACATTATCGTTTTGTATTGGAATTGCGGATCAAAGAGAAAAAAACACCCTATTCCCGCAGTTTTATTTTGCCATAAACATATAACCGTAATGCCCTGGGAGCTGAGATGCAACCAGGGTTTATTTAGTATTTTTCTTTCAGTTGGTTGAGTGTTTTCACCAGAATGATATTGCTGCTTTGGCTTCATACTAATAGCGAGCAGGATGGAGGAAGCGGCGATGAAAAAACGGACACTAAACTGCCTGTTCATGCTGGTTGTTTCGGCAAGCATTCTTATGATTCAGCTTCCGGATCCAGCACAGGCTTACAAAATTGAACGAAAATATTATGAAAAAAAGGGGCTGGTAATCTGGGATGTCCCCTCTCCACAAAAGGAAGTGGCCATAACGTTTGATGATGGACCAAACCCTCTGTATACACCGGCGATTCTGGATGTTCTAAAAAAATATCATGCAAAAGCAACCTTTTTCGTTGTTGGCAAGCACATCAAACGGAATCCGGAAATCGTGAAACGCGAAATAAGAGAAGGCCATGAGCTGGGGGATCATACGTACACACATCCCCATAATTTTTCCTATGCTTCCAAACGGCTGTTTGCAAAAGAAGTAACAAAAACCGAAAAGCTGATTGAAAAAGTACAGAAAAACGAAGTGAAGCTGTTTCGTCCTCCAGGTGGAAACCTGAATAAACAAATCATCAAGTACTCAAATAAAAAAGGATACAAAATCATATTGTGGTCCTGGCATCAGGATCCAAAAGACTGGCGAAATCCGGGAGCGGGCTACATTTCCCGCCATATCCTGTCCAATGTGAAAAACGGGGATATCATTTTGCTGCATGACTCCGGAGGGAACCGCAGGCAAACGATCGAAGCATTGAAGATTGTATTGCCCGAACTGCAGAAACGGGGTTTTAAATGCGTAACGGTATCCGAATTATTGCAAAATGATCCGAAGTTCACCCCGCTTTTTCCCGCGCAATTGGCACCCTTTAAACTATTTGATGCACCTTCCTGATGGGCTTTCTTAATTGAGGGCCCGTTTTCTTATATTTCCGTACCTGACCTTTGCTTAAGGAATAGTATAGGGTATCACGGGAAAAGAGAAGGGTTGTGAACTAATGATTAAAGTAGGGCGTTCACAGTTTGGCAGAGGTATATTTGCAACCCGCGATATAAAAAAAGGAGAGCTGATTCATGAAGCTCCCGTCATAGCGAGTCCGAAAGAAGAATGCAAATATATGCTGAAAACGGTATTGGCAGACTACGTATTTAATTGGGATGACGGATACGCAATCGCTTTGGGATATGGATCCTTGTTTAACCATTCGTACGAACCAAATGCCAGGTATAAATTAAAAAAGAAGGACTTGGTTATTCGGTTTTATGCCTATAAAGACATTGCAGCCGGAGAGGAAATCCTCGTCAACTACAATGGCGATCCAACAGACAAACAGAAGTTATGGTTTGA
The DNA here is from genome assembly GCF_001457035.1 of Fictibacillus enclensis. GTDB lineage: Bacteria > Bacillota > Bacilli > Bacillales > Fictibacillaceae > Fictibacillus_C > Fictibacillus_C enclensis. The sequence continues at coordinate 631,379 of NZ_KQ758617.1, forward strand.
ACCGAAATAAATTTCTCCAGACGAAAGCCCCTTAATCAAACGATCAAGGGGCTGTTTCTTGTTTCTATTTCGTGTGGCTTTGCGAAAAAGTGGGACTGCTTGAGTGCTGTTGCTTTTGATGGTTCGAATTTTGCCAATCCGACCGCCATGCCACAGCCATTGCGATCAAGAGAAATACTCCGGTCACAAGGAAAACGCTGTGAACGGTAAAAATGCCTCCGATGAATCCGCCGAGCATTGGACCAATCATTCCTCCGATTTGGTTGGCCGTCTGGTTCAATCCGAAGGCTCTTCCTCTGAAATCATCAGGTGTTACTTTTACGACAAGGCCATTAATGGCGGGGAATACCGCACAGAAGAAAATGCCGTAGACAAAGCGGATGATGGAAAATCCCCAGATGTCGTGAAACAGCAGCTGAGCGAGAGTACCAATCCCTCCGCCAAACAGCCCGATGATCAATACGGTGCGAAATCCGATTCTGTCTCCAAGCTTGCCCCAAAAGGCTCCGAACAAGACACTGGCAATCCCGGGCAACGAAAAGATAACCCCCGCCAAAAAGGAGACATTATGCTCAGCGCTTCCCAGTTTTTTTATATACAGCGGAAGGACAGGCTCTATGGTCATAAGAGAACATACGGTGACCATCGTAAGCAGCAATACGATCATAAACGGGCGATTAGAAGCTGCGGTTTTAATATCCTTCGTGACCGATCCTTTCACCTTATTGGGAGTAAAGTTGTCTTCAGTCACTAAGAAGATGACGAGCAGGGTAGAAATGAGCACCATGAAACCACCGCTCGCAAAGGACCACCGGTTTCCGACGAGCGCTGAAATACCCCCACCAAGCAACGGGCCAACAATCCCGCCCGAAGCCGTTGCCGTAGAAATCATTGCCAGAGCGTAGCCAACATGTTTTTTGGGGGTATTGGTTCCGATCAATGCGATGGAACCAGGTATAAATCCGGTCAACAGCCCCTGCATAATTCTTAGGGCCAGAAGCTCATAGGCATTGGTAACAAAGGCGGTAAGCGTATAAATCACAAAAAGTGCAATTCCTGCGCGGATGATCATTGGCTTTCGGCCATACCGATCCGCAAGCAAACCCCAATAAGGGGAAGAGATGGCGCCGGCTAAAAAAGCGGCACTGAACAACACTCCTGACCAGATTTCGATATTTTCACGCACACCGATCTCCAGAAGAAAGAGAGGCAAAAACGGAATGACCATTGAATAACTGGCCGAGGTGAAAAATACACCGATCCATAACACCCACATATTTCTTTTCCAACGTTCCACTAACATCCACTTCTTTCGCTCTTAACTAACATTTAGCTATTATAGCATTAAAGTTTATGAAATAACCTGCGAAAGTCTTACTCTTTTTTTCCAAGAGGAAGCGTGGTGGAATGCTTGATTTCTTTTAAAGCCAGGCTGGTCTGGATTCGAGAAATGCCAAGCTTGTTTAATTTTTTTATAAAGCTTTCCAAATCCTTGCGCCCTTTATTGGCAACTTTTAAAAGGTAATCATATTCTCCTGTCAGGCAATAGCATTCCAGCACTTCCGGCATGTCATGCAAGGCCGCTTCCAGCACCTCTAGCTTGTCGGTTTGATGAAGGTTGGTGCTGATAAAAATAAAGCAGAGCAAGTCGAACCCGAGTTTCTCCTGATTGAGAATAGCGACTTGGCGTTCAATATAGCCTTCCTGGGTCAGCCGTTTAATCCTCATATGGACAGCCGGAGGGGATAAATTAATCCGCTTTGCAAGCTCGGCATTACTGATCCCGTCCACTGTTTGCAGGATATTTAAAATCTGCAGGTCCACGCTGTCCAACGCTCTGATTTCATCCATTTTTTCACTTCCTAATTTTATTTAGCAGAAATAGGTAAGCTCGGCATTTGGGATTAATATAATTTAAAAATTTAGATATAATTATGAACTTTATTTTAATTATACCATATTACTAAAAATATTATTATCCAAATTGTTATTTCGTGTTAACATTTTAAATAAATGATTTGCAGGGAGTGTTTCATTGTGTCAATGATCTATGTATGGCTACTTCTGTTAACAAGTTTGTTCTGGGGTGGCAACTTTGTAATCAGTAAATCGCTGATCGGTCATGCTTCGCCGATGACATTGACCAGTTTACGGTGGATGATTGCGATCGTATGTCTTTTTCCGATTGTATGGCGGAAAGAAAAGAGACTGCTGCCTCCAAAAGCAGCGATCATTCCTATTTTCTTGATGGGCATGACGGGCGTTGTTCTTTTTAATGTGTTTCAGTTTGTGGCACTTCATGAAACAACGGCTACCAATGCAGGGTTAATCTCTACGTTAAATGCGATTTCCATTGCCGTATTTTCTTCTGTGTTCTTAAAAGAACGATTGAATAAGCTGCAGTTTCTGGCCATGCTTCTATCACTTCTAGGTGTTCTTCTCGTTTTGACGAAAGGAGAGATTCATTCTCTTCTATCCCTGACATTTAACAGAGGTGATCTATGGATGGTGGGAGCCGTATGTATCTGGGGAATCTATTCGATATTCAGCAAGTGGGCTACGATGAAAGCTTCTCCTCTGATCTGTACGCTGTATTCCGGTGTGTTCGGCCTGATCATTTTACTCCCGTTTAATGCGGGGGACTTTACGGTAACAGAATGGAATGCTTCCTTTACCGTATCTCTGCTTTATACAGGTGTGGTCTCAACGGTTTTATGCATGCTTTTTTGGAATATTGGAGTGCAAAAGCTCGGGGCTGGTGCATCGGGAATCTTTTTGAATTTCAATCCTGTTTTTACGTCTGTACTTGCGTATTTCCTGCTAGGTGAGCAACTGACATGGATACAGGGAGCCGGCAGCTTGCTGGTTATCGGGGGCTGTCTTCTCTTTTCATTAGTTAAGAACGTTTCTATAGAAGAAATAAAGCAACAAGAGTCTTTGGCATAAGAAGGTTCCGTAAGCGGCCGAGTTTGCCTATAATAGTGACAAGCTATTTATTGAGTGAAGGAGGTGCCCGCTTTTGGAATCGGAAAAACAATTAATGAGTTTAATCAATGCGGCCCGTGTCCTGACGTCCACGCTGGATCTGGACAAGGTGCTGCATCAACTCATGCGGGAAGTCGTACGGGTGATTGAAGGAGCGAATTCCGGCATTCTGTTCATTTATGATGAAAACAGGAATAAGCTTGTCGTAAAAAGCGGGATCGGCTTTGACCTGGAGTACCTGCAAAAAATAGCGCTCCATGTGCATGAAGGGATGACGGGTAAAACCTTTAGTACAAAAAAGGGGCAAATCTTCCGGCATATGAGGGATACAACGCGGGCGATGGAGAATATCCAAAGCGAGAATCAGAATCTGTTCAATAAAGCGGTCGGTGCCCATCAATATCCGGTGAGCACTATTTGTGCACCGCTTTTGTCCAAGGAAGGCTGTATTGGTGTGCTGACCATCGACAGTTTTTCTGAAGAGGTTTATTTCAATTCACGTGATCTTCTGCTTTTGGAAACCTTCGCGGCGCAGGCGACCATCGCGATTGAAAATGCCAGTCTGTTTGCTCATCAGGAGCGATCAGAACGCATTCACTCGGAAATGGCTGCAGCCTCCCTGTCCCATACAGGGATGAATGGAATCAACACGACTCTTTCGCGGCTCGTCCAAAAAGAAACCTGTGTGTATAATGAGCACCTTGAGATCGCGGCAAGTTCTTCAGATGAAGCAGAAAACAGCGGCAATGAACTCAGAGTCCATCTCGGAGAAGAGCTAAAAGATGTTATGTATAATCTTAACGGGATCTCCACCCGGTATGAAGCAGACGGGACTGCTTTTTATATGTTTCCTATACAAACGGATACCATCACCATCGGAATTCTCGTTGTATTTGCCATAGATCTGGACACACTTGATCAGCTTGCGATTGATTTGGGCTGCAGTTTATTTGCCCGTGAGATGATGGGGCAGGAGCGCATAAGAACCGATCTCTATAACTATGAAGGGTATCTTCTTGAACAGCTGTTCGATCAAAGAATAGATATGTTTTCTCTCCCCCAGCGAAGTCTTGTGGGCATTTCGGAAAAAAGCCGGTTTTTGTGCATTAATCTGCTGATTTCCAATGATTTTCTGCCTTTCCATGAACTTAACCGGAAAAGGCAGGTGTTCAATCGGCTGCTATACCGGGAAGTCAAAAATTTACACGATAAAGTTTTGATATTGGACCGAAACATGGAGTATGACTTGCTCGTTATCATCAATGACTCAAGAAATGAAGGTCAAATTCTGGAGGAGTTTATACGATTTTTCAAGAACTTTAACGAAAAAATTCAGGGGCTTATGACGTTTGTTTTTCATGTGGGGCTTGGAAGGGTCTTCGGGCAGATCTCGGAAATTCAAAGCTCTCACCGCGATGCCAAGCGTTGTGCCCAGTACATCCGCTCAACGAATAATGACGAAATCATTTTTTCCTATAAAGATCTAGGAATCTACCGTCTTTTTTTAAAACACGAAAGAGATGAATTGCAGGAATTCGTCACCGATATTATTGGGCCGCTCCTGTCTTATGATGAAAAACATGACTCCGAGCTGTTCAAAACCTTAAAAACGTATATTGAATGCAATCAGAATATGACGTCAACCGCGAAAGCTTCGTATGTTCATCTGAATACGATCAAATACAGGCTGCAGAATATCAGGGAACTGTTGGGAAAAGACAGCATGGAGGGCAAACGGATCTTTGAACTGCAGATGGCCATTTATATGAGAGAGTACTTGGCTTCTTCATAAATTGTCAACATTGGACAAAAAGGGACAATCCTTTTTGTCCTTTTTCTATATATTAATAATTGACTGACTATTCTATACTTTCTAATAACAAATCGAAGGAGTTTTCATATGGCTGTATTACAAAAAGATAAACTCAAAGAACGACTGTTGCAAAACTATTCGGATGAGCTGGATCATTCCGGGGTTTCAGGGGAAAGGATGGCAAGCCGTCTCTCTCTGTTATCAGAAATCGGAGTCACCGCGGACGGCGGATCCTGCAGAATTGGGTTTTCAACAGAAGAACGACAGGCGAAGGAGCTCGTAAAAAGCTGGATGCAGGAAGCTGGCCTGGTGGTCAGAGAGGACGAGGCAGGAAACATCATTGCCGTTTTTGCCGGCATCCATCCAAATGAGCCAGTGGTGCTGTCTGGTTCCCATCTGGACAGTGTTCCAAACGGCGGACATTTTGACGGGCCGTTGGGCGTCCTTTGTGCCTTGGAGGTAGCAGAGGCCTGGAAAGAAAGCGGGTACCAGCCGCATCGAACCTATGAAATGATCATCTTTTCGGATGAAGAGGGAGCAAGGTTCAACGGTGGCCTGACAGGCAGCCAAGCCTTTACGGGTGAGCTGGAAATGGAACAGCAGCTCAAGTTGAGAGACGGAGAAGGAAAGCCGTTTGAACAGGTGGTCAGGGAATACGGACTGGCGGCCAACCGTTTTTTAGATGCAAAAAGAGATATTACAGAGATCGCTGCTTTCATAGAGGTACATATTGAGCAAGGAAAGGTCCTGGAGAATAAAGATGTTCCAGTCGGTGTGGTAACAGGCATCGCTGGTCCAAAGTGGATCAAGTTTTCGTTTAAGGGGTCGGCAGACCATGCAGGCAACACACCCATGTACGACAGAAAGGATGCGCTTGTCGCTTCCAGTTGGTTTGTGTATGAGCTTTCAGGCATCCCGAAAGAGGTAAGTCCTACAGCGGTGGCAACAGCGGGGAAAGTGGAAGTTTTCCCGAACGGCATTAATGTGATTCCGGGCCAGGCAGACGTATATGTCGATATGCGGGATATCAGTGAAGAGTCGGTAGCGACTTTAAGTGAAAGGATTATTCAAAAGGCACATGAGGCAGCACAATTGCATGGCATTGCGGTTGAATACAATGAAACGCTTGATGTGGCTCCGGTCCCTATTCAAATGGAGATGCAGCATTTGCTCCTGCGGGCTGTGGAAGAGATGAAGCTGACGCCAGTGCTTCTCCCCAGTGGAGCGGCACATGACACCATGGTACTCGCAAGGTATGTTCCTGCGGCCATGCTGTTTGTCAGAAGCCAAGGAGGCATCAGTCACCATCCGGATGAGTGGACCACACTGGATGATTGTGTACAAGCGGTACATGTATTAAAAAAGGCAATTGAATCGTTAGTATCCAGATAGAAAATCAAGAAAAGTGGAGTGATCAGCATGGAAGTACAGACAAAATCAATGGATCTTTTGGTGGATGAAGTAAGAGAAAGCGTAGTGAATTGGAGAAGGCACTTGCACGAGCATCCCGAGCTTTCGTTTGAAGAAGTGAATACCTCGAATTTTGTGTACGATGTACTGAAGTCATTTGGCACTATTGAACTGTCGCGTCCGACAAAAACGAGCGTGGTTGGCAGAATTATCGGTTCGAGGCCAGGAAAAGTGCTGGCCATACGGGCGGACATGGACGCCCTTCCTATTCACGAAGAAGTAGAATCCGAGTTTTCTTCCGTTAATCCGGGAGTGATGCATGCCTGCGGACACGATGGACACACAGCCATGCTGCTTGGAGCAGCCTCTGTATTTTCTCAATTAAAAAATGAGATTCAAGGAGAGATTCGCTTTCTCTTTCAGCATGGGGAAGAATTATTCCCTGGAGGGGCAGAGGAAATGGTAGCAGCGGGAGTGATGGATGGTGTTGATACCGTGATTGGAGCGCATCTTTGGGCACCGCTGGAAATCGGCAAAATCGGAATTGTGTACGGAGCGATGATGGCTGCCCCGGATACCTTCACGATTACGGTTAAAGGAAAAGGTGGCCACGCTGCGCTGCCTCATCAGACCGTGGACAGCATTGCGGTTGCTTCTCAAGTCGTGACGAACCTCCAGCACATTGTTTCAAGAAATACGGATCCGCTTGATCAGCTCGTGCTTTCTGTCACAAAATTTATCGGAGGTACAACCCATAACGTGATCCCGGGCAGCGTTGATATCATGGGAACGGTCCGAAGCTTTGATGCCTCACTTCGGGAATCCGTGCCAGCTACCATGGAACGGGTGATCAAAGGCATAACAGAAGCTCACGGAGCAGGATACGAGTTTGGTTATGAGTTTGGATATCGTCCTGTCATCAACGATCAACAAGTGACAGCTGTTATGGAAGAAACGGTAAAAGAGCTTTATGGAGAGGAAGCCGTTGACCGTATGAAGCCGAATATGGGCGGAGAGGATTTCTCTGCGTTTCAACAAAAAGCAGCAGGCGCTTTTATTTATATCGGAGCAGGCAATGAGGAAAAAGAAGCGGTATATCCTCATCATCATGCGAAATTTTCCATTGACGAAGATGCACTGGAAAAAGGGGTGCGGATCTTTGCCCACGCAGCAGTTAAGCTGCTGAATTCATAAGAGAAGAAGGAGAGATTGTCATGAGTTTAATCAAATGGCTGGCGCTCATTCCGTTTATCGGGTTGCTCGGCGGTACATATTTTGCCAATAAAGTTACACCGTATATTTTTGGAATGCCTTTTTTACTTGGTTATTGCGTGATATGGGTAGTGATTACAACCGTTATCATGGTAATCATCTATAAGTTGGATCCAAGGAATAAGGAGGGGGATGTACAATGAATGCAGCATTGATTATAATCTTTGCCGTGATGATCATGTCGATTTTTCTCGGAATCCGGGCAAAGAAAGGAAAGGATATGGACCTGGAGCAATGGTCTGTCGGCGGCAGGGGATTTGGAACCATCTTTGTGTTCCTTTTGATGGCAGGTGAAATTTATACGACCTTCACGTTTTTGGGCGGAAGCGGATGGGCTTATGGAAAAGGCGGTCCAACCTATTATATTATCGGGTACGGGTGTCTGGCCTATATTATGTCCTATTTCCTTCTGCCGAAAATCTGGAAGTACGCCAAAGAGAATCGATTATTATCGCAATCTGACTTTTTTGTGAGCAAGTACAAGAGCCCTTATTTGGGTATACTCGTTTCACTTGTTGGTGTTGTAGCCATGATTCCTTATTTTGTTCTTCAATTGAAAGGGCTTGGCATCATCGTTTCAGAATCTTCCTACGGGACGATTTCACCTACAGTCGCGATCTGGATCGGCCTGGCGGTAGTGACCATTTATGTTATGGTTTCAGGAATTCACGGATCGGCCTGGACAGCCGTTGCCAAGGATATTCTCATTCTGGTCGTTGTGCTATTCTTGGGAATTTATCTGCCAATACACTATTATGGCGGCATTCAGCCAATGTTTGAGGCGGTAGAAGCGGCCAAGCCGGGATTCCTGGCACTTCCGGACAGCGGTATGAGTCCATCCTGGTTTGTGACAACTGTCCTTCTGACCGCGCTCGGATTTTACATGTGGCCGCATACCTTTGGCTCCATTTATTCAGCACAAAACGAAAAAGTGTTCAGAAAAAACGCGATTTTTATGCCGATTTACCAACTTGTACTGCTGTTTGTCTTCTTTGTTGGATTTGCAGCCATATTGCAGGTGAAAGGATTGACAGGGGCGGATGCAGACCTTGCTCTGCTCAGACTGTCCATTCAAACGTTCGATCCCTGGGTAATTGGTGTGATCGGAGCGGCGGGAATTTTAACCGCGCTTGTTCCTGGGTCCATGATCCTAATGGCCGCTTCTACCATTCTGGCCAAGAATGTGTACAAAGTGATAAAACCGGATCTTTCCGATGCGCAAGTTACACGTACAGCACGCTATCTTGTTCCGGTTGTTGCCCTTATCGCCGTTTTCTTTACCTTTAAAGGTGGCAACACGCTTGTTGCTCTTCTGTTGATGGGATACAGTCTTGTTACTCAGCTTTTCCCAACCCTTGTGTTCAGCTTGATGAAAAATAATTTTGTGACCAAAGCCGGTGCCTTTGCGGGTATTGGTACGGGTGTGGCAACAGTGACATATATCACCATCACGGGTAAAACAGTGGGTTCCATTTTTCCTTTTCTGCCACAGGCCATTCAGGACTTTAATGTAGGAATCATTGCCATGATCGTGAACTTGATTGTCTTGTTTGTCGTATCGGCAGTTACAAAATCCACTGCAGTGGTGAATACAAAAACAGAAAAAGCATTATAGGATGGAAGGAGAATGACGTAATTCCTCGGTCATTTGTTCGACAAGATCTGGACGGCCATGGAATTGGGCAGGCGTATTTTGAAAAAGCTGGATCTTCCAGGTGTTATCCTTTTTTACAGCAATAAGGGTTTGATGGGCGTTGAGCGCAGGATTCAACGCCTTCTCCCCGTGAGGGACCATACCTGCTATGGCACGTAAAAGGGCGCTGTTTTCGCTTAACAGTTTGATCGCCTTTACCTTGCAGGTAAACGGAGGAGTGGGGTGATCGTTGAATATCGGTGACAGGTGAGTGCGGATGTCTTCCCGGCCAATGATCTGGCTGCCGTCAAATCCAATCATTTCCCCGTCTTTTAAAAATTGTGCGGCCATTTCAACAGCATCTCGATTGTTCCAGGAACTAATCAGTGTTCGATAAAGCTTTATGATATCTTGCAGGTTTGAAGAATTCATGAATCTACCTCCTTCTTTTCTACCTCTAGCTTGCCCTTCCCTAAGGGGTATCGTCAAGAGCCTGCGTAAAAAAATGGACAGCCCATTTCTATTAAAAAGGGTGTCTGTACAAGATGATCCTGATAGAATCGCATAAGATGTGGTATAAGGGTCCTCCCTTATTATCCTTGTAAGAGGAGGTGAGGGAATGTCTATTAATCTTGTATCCATCGTTCTTGCATTACTCCTTTTGCTTGCGTTGTTAGTGGCTGTGCTCTTGGGAACTCCTGAACAGCAAGCAATTATCCGGGATGCATTAACAGCAATTCTTGGTGCTTAAATGTAACCATAGAATGATGGTTGTACCCCTTATATGAATCTTCGGAGACCTGTTCTCAGAAGATTTTTTGTTTTGATTTCTTTAATGCTTGTGATTGGAAAATCAACGGATAAAACGATAAAATAGGTTTCTACACGAAATGATGGTTATCGTTTTGTTTCCCCAATAACTCCTGATTCTGATGCGGTTTTTGATCGGAATCGTACGAAATAATACGAAAAGAATTTAAAGGAGTAAGGGAGCAAAACGTCAAACCTATCATGTGTAGTTGCCAATTAAAAAAATTTGGTGCAGGAGGGATCAGCATGAAACGCATTGTAACATACGAGCCCAATAAGCCCGACGCAACAGATATTGCAGATATTATTAGAGATGCAGCGGAATACACGAACGAGGATTCATACAGAACGGACTTGCTTTCAGTAAATCATATTAAAATCCTGCTGCATGTGATTGAACTGCTGCAAGAGGAGATGCAGGAGCAGGTTCATTACGCAGATCGGCATTTAAGAAAATGGAATGAACAATGGGAAGAAGGGGACCTTCGCTTCGTCCCTGAGGTGCTTACTATGCTCAATAGCCTGGTAGAAAATCCATCTCCGCTTTTGGAGCGGGTGGGCAGCTTGGCCTCCCATGAATAAAACGGTTAAAAGCAGCATTCTGTAATTCCGGAATGCTGCTTTATTATGCCGTAACATCCTCCGCCTGTTTTGCATAGGCTGTAAAGCAATAGCCCAATTCATATGGGGAACAGAAGGAGCGGATCGGCATGGCAGAGGAAAAGAACCAACCCACTCATCAGGAAGATGAGGCAATGGATGAAAGGAATGAAGCGCTCGACATAAACGGGATCATGAATCTTGCCGGAAGCGTATTGAATAATAAAAAAGACGACGAGGTGCTCGATCTCGGGGGCATGATGATGATGGCGGCAAACCTTCTCAAAGATGAGAATCTTCTCGGAAATCTTGGTTTTGCTCAACAAACCGAATTGTTGGGGGAAGATCAGCCGGACAGCGAAATGGAATGGCTTTCCCGGCAGCTGCATGATTTAAACCTTCAGAATGCGGAATTAAAGGGAGAGCTGGTGGCGATTAAAGAGCAAATTTCTGAAACAAAAGAAGCGATTTCCCGGTTGGTTGAAGCATCTCAAAAGAAACGCTGGTGGCAATTGGGATGAATCGTATGATTGAAAGAAGGAAGGCAAAATCTCAGGTCTTCCTTCTTTATTGTTTTTTAATCTCTTCATATTTTTGAAACCACTCAGGAAAAGCTTTGTTAAACGGCACAGGCCGGAAGTTTGTTCCATTTACTACAATATGAGTCGTTGTTCCGGTTGCACAAAGGTGTTCCCAGTCATCGTTTCTTTTTACAATTTCAAAACCATAGACTGTTTTTGATCGTTTGTTTTCTTCCACCCATGTTTTCACAAACACCTGATCACCAAAGCGAATTGGTTTTTTATAGGTAATTTCAAGGTTGTATACCGGAGCATAGTAGCCTTGTTTCTCCATCTCAAGATAATCAAAGCCGGCATCAGCGATTAGTGCGGATCGGCCTAGCTCCAAAAATTTAACATAGTTCCCATGGTAAATGACACCCATCATGTCGGTATCTGCATAAGTCAGTTGAATCGGTACAGTTGATATGTACATACTACAGTCTTTCCTTTCTCTGTGAGTAGACGTCTTCTTTATTGTACTTTCTTGACCAAAAAAGAGGGAGCAAATATACTTGTATAGGATTTTCTAACAGGTCTTTTGGCAGAGGAAGTCCATGTTGTGGCATTTAGCCACAGATAATCGTTGTGTTGTCAGTTATTATTAATATAATTCTAAAAAAATAGACGGTGAAATATATGCGGCATTGGTTAGGAAAACTAAGAAAAGATAAAGGACTCACACAGGCATATGTAGCGAGGGAGGCGTTTATTGACAGAAGCTACTATGCCCAAATAGAAAGCGGGAAACGAGATCCAAGTTATGAAGTATCGGCGAAAATCTCAAATGTGCTTGGATTCCATCCTGCCGTTTTTTATTCTGATAGTATAAGCGAGCCATTTAACAGTGCATTGGATAATTCTCCGGTAATTGTGTCTCAATGTGACCTGAATTTACGCTATACGTGGCTGTTTAACTCACATAGTGATTTCAGCAATGAAGAAGCGATCGGCAAACGTGATGATGAACTTGCAGTCAACAAGGGAACGGCAGATTTAATGGAATTAAAGCAACAGGTCATCTCAACAAAGCGATCAGCCAGAAAGATTATAACCTTTCCCTTATCAAATGGCCAAATCTCCTACGATGTTTATTGTAAGCCATTACTAGGGGAAGATGGAAGTGTAATCGGCGCTGCTACCATTTCAACAGAACTGAGCGGGTATTATACAGAGAAATAATCCTTTGAAGAACCTCTACAGGTTCTTTTTTTAAAATTTTTAACAAATCTGTTGTAAAACCGTTGTTTAAGGAAAAAATACCTACTGTGGCTAAACGCCACATCAATTTTTAAGGGTTTTATACATACGTTGAAGAAATATAAAGATAAGAAAAACAAGCAGACACCTATACTATTAAACCTTTATTAAGGCTAGATTTAAATATTACATGTTATTAACTAATTTTCTAGTAAAAAATATCTAATAGTGGCTAAAAGCCACGTCAAGTGTGTAGAGGTTTTGCGTAAGATAGAATTAATACAAGATTAGATGGTGAGCAAATGAGAAAATGGTTAGTGAATTTGCGGAAAGAAAAGAACATGACACAGGCACAGGTGGCCGCAGCGGCTTTTATTGACAGAGGGTATTATGCTCAGATCGAAACGATGAAACGACACCCGAGCCCCGAGGTTGCGCTTAAAATTTCCAAGGTACTGGGCTTCAATCCTGCAAATTTTTATTCCGAACACTTTAGTGAGCCCTTTAATATCACATTGGAAGATTCACCGGTAACAGTGGCTCAGTGCGATCTGGATTTACGGTATACGTGGATTTTTAATCCGCCGCCTGATTTTGCGCCATTTTCTGCAATTGGAAAACGTGACGATGAATTGGGTTACCATCCCGGCTCCATGGAATTTATGGAATTAAAACGACAGGTGATCCAAACAAAGGCTCCTTTGAGAAAGACCATTCCCTATTCGTTATCAGACGGGCTTCATACGTATGATATATTCGGTAAGCCTTTGTTTGATTCAAAAGGGAACATTGTAGGGGCAGCCATGATTTGTACCGATCTGACCCAAATCTTAAAAGATAATGACAGAGATAGGGGAGAGGCAAATGAGAAGGTTGAAAATTGATGAAGTGGCTCAGTTGACAGGTCTTACAAAACGAACCATCCGTTATTATGAAGAGATTGGCCTGTTTCGGACACCTGAGCGAAGCCATGGGAAAATACGGCTGTATACCGAAGATGATGTGAAACATATCAAACGGGTAATGGATGCAAAAGAAATCCTCGGTTTTTCCCTTCAGGAACTTCAGCAGTTTTTATCTTTAAAGGAGCGGGTCACTTCTCATAAATTTCATTATCAGAAGGCTTCAGAACAGGAGGATAAAGAACAGGATCTGGCTGAAATGGCTGCAGGCCTGACAGAGCAAGCATCCATGCTGGAAGAGAAAATGAAAAAAATGCTTGCTTTTCATCAAGAACTGACGGAGCTTATTCAGAAAGTTGACAGATTGTCAACCATGTCAAACACGATGTGATCCGTAAATATTTTCATAGCGACCCGATCGCCAGGAAACCAGTTGATCAGCTCCAAAGAGAAGTCTTTTCCATAAAGTAATAACGATTAAAGCGCAAACCTCGTATGGTTTGTGCTTTTTTAATATTATTTCATTCCCGAGATGGTGTAGCCCCCGATAATGTGCTTTTGGAACAGCATGAAAATGATAACGATAGGAACGACCATAAACGTTGAACCTGCCATCTGAAGGGCGAAGTTTCCGCCATACTGTCCTTTGAGCAAGGAGAGCCCGACAGACAGGGTATACAGGTTTTCGTCGTTGGCAATGATCAATGGCCATAAAAAGCTGTTCCAGCCAGCAATGAAGGTAAGAATGCCCTGAACCGCCAAAATCGGTTTGGAAATCGGAATAATGATTTGAAGAAACCGCCTGAATCCACTTGCTCCATCAAGCCTCGCTGCTTCGAGAAGCTCATCAGGGATGGTCGCCATGAACTGGCGGAACAAGAAGATGTTGATTTAAGCGGAAGACAAAAGAGCGGTATTAGGATTAACGGAAAGGAAGCGGGGGCAGAAGTCCTTTCCAACCGTTACCGAACAGGTGGTTTTAGAATCAGTCTTGACGAATTCAATGCGGCTTGCGATTCAGCCAAAGAAATCAATATTATTGAGATCAGAAAATAAGGGGCATCAGTGCCCTTCAATGACAAAAATGAACATAGGTGTGAGAACATTGTATAATAGAGATAACGTTTTCACGACAGATTGGAGTGTGCCCGGGTGGTCAGTATTAAAGATATTGCGAAACAAGCCGGCGTTTCGATTTCCACGGTTTCGTATGCGTTAAATGGAAGCCGGAAAGTAACACAAGAAACTACAGCGAAAATTTTAGCCATTGCAAAAGAATTGAATTATATCCCCAATGCAGCGGCACGGACACTGAAGAAACGGGAAACCAAGATTGCCGGGGTATATTTAACCAATTACAGCGGTGCCTTTTATGGTGAACTTCAGCAGGGCATGCTCGATCAGCTTGCTCATCATCGATATGAATTGATTGTTTGCAGCGGAAAGGAATCTCACCGGTTTCTCCCGGAAGGTATGATCGACGGGGCTATTATTCTCGACGCCCATTTTTCCAACGAGGAATTGCTCAGTTACGCAGACCGTGGACATAAACTTGTTGTACTTGACCGCGAGCTGCAGCATGAAAATATCACCCAGGTGCTGTTGGATAACAAAACAGGAGCAAAACTTGTAGTTGATCATGCGGCGGAGCTTGGCCATAGGAAGCTCTATATCGTGACAGGTCCGACCGGTTCCTTTGATTCCAGTCAGCGTCTCCAGCAGGCTTTGCTGACGGCTGAAAAGAACGGGATAGAGTGTTCGGTCATTCAGGGGGACTTTAACAAAGCTTCTGGAGAACAAGCGGGTAGAAAAATTATCGAAGAGTATTCCGGACCGGTCGCGGCATTTTGCCTGAATGACGAGATGGCCATCGGCATGTACAATGCCTTATCAGGCACAGCCTATAAAGTTGGAAAACATGTTCATATTATCGGCTTTGATAACATTGAAGTTGCGCAATATACTCATCCACGCCTCACCACAATTGATTATTCCAAACGTGAATGGGGAGCAGCAGGGGCTGAACAGCTCATCAAACTGATTAAAAAGGAATCATCTTCACATAAAAAAGTGGGGGTCACCTTGTCCGAGGGTGAATCCCTCTGCCGGCTTTAATGGGAAAAGGAAGGTACAGGGAGTACCTTCCTTTTCTGATTTAAAATTGATTGGGAAACTGTTTGACGATTCCTTCAGTAAAGGTACGAGGTCCTGATCTTTCAGTCCGGCAAGGGCGCTGACAATATAGCTTCTTGTCCAGATGGTATGGTCAATCCACAGCTTACGCAAATCCCCATGCAGTTTGACGTGTTTTGGACTAAGACATTCCTGCTGGGCGCGCTCAGGGGCTTTGGCATGGGCTTGGATAGGTGAGAGGATTAATAGAGCAGCAAGCAAAGGAACTAACGTGTGAATGAAGGGTTTTTTCATGATTATACCTCCTTTAGTGTGTATTAAATTTAATTTGGGCAATTTTTCCTGTTTTTATGAATGATTATTGAAATTTTGACTATAATTGGATACTATGTAAGTAATTCAATTCGGAAGGGTGAATAAAGGGTGATGAACAACTAATCTTATTCTTTAAAAAATTCGTATCAGTCATTACGTTAATTTTTTTCTGGATAGGATTCAGTTTGGCCTTTTATTGGTTGCCCAAAAGGAAACATACGATGAACCCGTGTGTACTCTGCCTTTTTGCGACATAAGAGCCTCCTGTCCAGAAAAACGGATCAGGAGGTTTTTTTATGAACGAAAATACAGTCCAAGAAAAAGCGGGCATGGGTGCCCTGTTTCAAAACAGGGTGGTGCGCACCATTCTTCTCTCAGTGTTCTTTCTTCAGATTGGAATTTGGGTAAGGAACTATTCCATCCTGTTATATGTTATTGAAAAGACAAATGAAAACCCGGTTGCCGTTTCTCTGATCTCGGTTGCTGAGTTTGCCCCGATCTTTCTCTTTTCGTTTATCGGGGGAACATTTGCCGACCGGTGGAAGCCAAAACGGACGATGGTATGGTGTGACCTGTTAAGCGCCATTTCTGTTTTTGTGGTTTTATTGACGCTGCTGTTCGGCAGCTGGAAGGTCATTTTCTTTGCGACACTTGTTTCATCGATCCTTTCGCAGTTTTCCCAGCCATCCGGCATGAAGCTGTTTAAGATTCACGTGCCTTCTGAGCTGGTCCAAATGGGCATGTCGATGTACCAGACCATTTTTGCGTTGTTTATGATTCTAGGTCCTATCGTGGGAACCTTCGTTTACCAGCATTTTGGCATCATGACAGCCATTGGGGTAATGGGCGTGGCCTTCTTATTATCCGCTGCCGTTCTTCTCATGCTTCCCGCCGATCGGACAGAAAAAGAAAGCGGGGTAAAAACAACATTGGTGCAGGAGATGAAAGACGGGTTTCGGTATGTGTTGAAAAGCCGGCCGCTGACTCTCCTTGGCGGATGTTTCGCGGCAGCTGGCTTAGCGATCGGCCTTACACAGCCGCTCGGTGTCTTTATTATTACTGAACGCCTTGGTCTTCCAAAGGAAGAACTTCAATGGCTGATGGCGGCTTTTGGCATCGGTATGATTCTGGGCGGGGGAATCACCATGGCCCTTTCCAAAAAAATGCTGCCGCAGGTATTGCTGGCTATCGGGTTGGCTGCAAGTGCGATTGGGTTTATCGGGATGGGGTGGTCCACATTTTTTTGGCTTACGCTGTTCGCCCAGTTCTTTTCAGGATTGTTCATGCCGTGCATCCATATTGGAATCAACACCATGATTCTGCAGAATACGGAAGAAGCTTTTATCGGGCGTGTTAACGGCATACTGAATCCGCTGTTTATGGGAGCGATGGTCATTACCATGTCAGCCGCCGGCTGGATGAAAACGCATTTGTCCATTGTCCTGATTTATCAGCTGGGTGCGCTTCTTCTGTTTGTGGGAGTGGTTACTTTACTTCCGATTATGAAAAAGCGTATCATTCAGCAGGAAATCAAGGGAGAACTATAGAAAAATGGAACGCCTGGACCTTTGTCCGGGCGTTTTTACAATTGCAGACTGTAAGATAAGGGGTGTGCACGATGAAGCACGATCAGTTATATAAAGTTTGGATCTGGTTGTTCGTTTCCACGATTATCATTGGAGTGCTTACGGTATGGATCGATACGTCTTGGATTAAAAAAGGATTATGGGGGGTTCTCGTTCTTTTCAGTCTGGCAGCGAGCATCGCGATAATTCCCAAATCGGATAATCGTGAAAAAAAGCAGTCTAAGGTGATTGATATAAAAGAAATTCAAAAAAAAAGAAAAGTAAACAAGGAGCTCGAATGATGCTGGAGAAACTACAAACCTTTGCACAAAAAGAAGAAGAGATTAAGGCGTTAATCCTGAACGGCTCCCGGGTGGATGAAAAGATAAAACATGATATTTTCCAGGATTATGATGTGATCTGTCTAACGACGAACGTAGCTTTATATCGCGAAAACCGGCAATGGATCAAGCAGTTTGGGGAAATTATGATTATGCAGACACCCGATGATATGGGAATAAGCAGATCAGACGAAAAGACAGGAAAGTTCACGTTTCTGCTTCAGTTTGCGAATGGCCAGCGTCTTGATATTACTTTTTTCCCGATGGACAACATACATAGCATGCAGCATGAAAGTTTAAGCAGGGTTATCCTTGATAAAGAGGGTCTGCTGGGTGAATTGCCGCCATCAAGCAATAAGGATTACATTACTCTGCCTCCTTCGGAAAAAGAATTTAATGATTGCTGCAACGAATTTTGGTGGGTGAGCATCTATATTGCGAAAGGGTTATGGCGAAAAGAGCTGCCGTACGCCAAAGCCATGTTCGACGGCCCGGTTCGGGATATGCTGATTCTAATGTTTCGCTGGCACATTGGCCAAAAGCATAATTTTACGGTGGATTCAGGAAAGTCCGGCAAGTACTTTGAAAACTATCTGGAAAAAGAAATATGGAATCAATTTGTGAAAACTTATCCGGATGGCGATTATGAGAATATATGGGATGCCCTCTTTGTAATGGGGAGCCTGTTTCGAAAGCTTGCCCGGCCCCTGGCTGATGAGCTTGGCTTTTCCTATAATGGGGAAGAAGATACCAGGGTGACAGCTCATTTAGAGCATGTCAGGAGACTCCCTTCAAATGCCAATTATATGTATCCGGACAAATAATTTAAACATTCTGAACAAATGTGGTAGAACAAGAGTAAGAGGTGATAGCATGCAATATAAAAAACTCGGTAAAACAGGGCTGGATGTGTCGTCCATTTGTTTGGGAACTATGGCGTTTGGACGCTGGATTGACGAAGAAGCGTCCCGCAGCATCCTTTATCAGGCGATGGAAGAAGGGATTAATTTTATTGATACTGCCAACTACTATGGCAAGGGGCAGGACACAGAAGTACCCTATGGGACGGGTGAATCGGAAGAAATCATCGGCCGGGCATTAAAGGGAAGAAGAGATGCAGTTATACTGGCTACCAAGGTCGGTATCCGCATGGGTCATGGGAAGAATGAATCAGGCCTTTCCAGATCCCATATCCTGAAGGAGATTGACCGATCCCTTCAACGCCTTCAGACTGATTATATCGATTTGTATCAGGTTCATTTGTTCGATCAAAACACACCGCTTGAAGAAACTTTGCGAGCGCTTGATGATGTTGTACGGAGCGGAAAAGTGCGCTACATCGGCTGCTCCAACTATGCCGCCTGGCAGATCATGAAAGCCCACGGAATCAGTGAAAAAATGAATCTCGAAAAATATGTTTCCGTTCAGCCGCAGTATAACTTGCTGTCAAGGGAGATCGAACAGGAGCTGCTTCCGTTTTGCGAGTCTGAAGGAGTAGGGGTTATGGTATACAGCCCCATGGCCAGAGGAATGCTTTCAGGCAAATATAAAAGTAAGGACGATGCCCCTGCTGAAAGCCGTGCGGCCAAGGGAGAACGCCTCATCCAAAACTATTTCACGGACCGGAATTTTGGCCTGGTCAGCAAATACCTTGAATTGGCCGAGAGGAATGAGGTCAGTCTGTCACAATTTGCTCTGTCCTGGGTATTAAATCAGCCGGCAGTTACATCCGCCATTGTTGGTGCCAGCAAGCCATACCATGTCACAGATGCAGTGAAAATCAGTGACTGGAAGTGGTCCGATGAACTAGTAAACGAAGTAGAGAATATTAACTAGTTCAAGAGGAACATATAGAATGAAATTTAAAACATTCCCGAAATAGAAACCAGGCGGCTATACATGTCGAAAGATGACAGTGGAGGATGCGCCTGCCGTTCTAAGTATTTATTCCGATCCGCTGGTGGTAAGAGATATGGGAGAAGGGCCTCTCAAAACTATCGATGAAGCAGAAGAAATGATTACCTTCATGAATGATTTGTTTGATGAAAATGCCGCCTTCCGCTGGGGAATTGTTCGTAGGGAAGATGATACTCTCATCGGTTCCTGCGGCTACAATGGCTGGGAAACCGTACGGGGCTTCCAGGGGAGAGATCGCTTATGACCTTGGCCGGAAGTACTGGCGGCAAGGATACATGAGCGAGACACTTGAAAAAATGATAGAGTTCGGCTTTTGTACAATGGAACTTTACCGAGTGGAAGCTTTTACGAATGTAGATGCACTGCCATCCATGAATCTTCTTGAAAAGGCAGGGTTCGCTCAGGACGGCATCCTTCGCGGCTATGCATCGTTTCATGGTCAATTTTATGATCAGCGGGTCTATTCGCTGCTTAAACCTGATTGGGAGAAAAGAAAATAGAAAGGACGAACGGCCCACTAGTTAATTCGTAGTGGGTCGTTTTATATGCCTGGATTATTATTGTTGTTATTTTTTGAGGTGTATTCTACCACATCTTTTTAGCTCTTGTTTGGTATAAACTGCAGATCATATTTCACTTTAAATAAACGATTCGATTTTGGCGTTTCAAGTGGAGTGGCGTCCACGTAAAGTTATAAGCTCCTTTAGGGACAGAAAACTCCAGAGGATTTGCGCCTACACTTGAGACGATAATCCCTTCTTCCACTGTTGAAAAGGGGAGAGAAAATGTACGCGTTGAGCCAGATGGTTTTTCATAGAGGGAAGGGGAGGATTCATTAATTTCACATTTGTAATCGGCGAGGGCTTCAAATGAGATCACGCCATCTTTTTCAATATAGCCGTGCTGAATATCGGCATCTGTCCAGTCTAAGAAGGGTTTTCAGTTCCTTTGTTGTATACAACTAATTGGGAATACGAAACGGTAAGTTCATTCACCATTTGCATGTGTGCCTCCTTAACGTCATCCAGGATTATTGTTTTATTACCTTATTGAACAATAAACAAAACCTTTGTGCCGTCAGGATAGTTTTCCACTTGATTGCCTACCCAGGCTCCTGCTCCGCGGTTATCAAAAGGAGAGATGAAGCGGATGTCTGCTCCGTATCTGCCTTCTTCACACATGGCCATTGGCCATAGTATCTTGTTTGGACAATGGTGCTTCCGACAATGACCCAGTATACGTAAATGTTAATTTTTAAAAGGAGGAGAAATGATGAAAGTCCGCTTACTTACTGCGTCAGATGCAGAAGAATATTGGAAATTAAGGCTCGAGGCGCTCATGTTTTCACCGGAGGCCTTTGCCTCCAGCTATGAAGATGCTGTGAAAAGGAAGAATGCGATTGAGCAGGTTAAGGAAAATTTTAAGGCGGAAGGAAGTTATACCTTTGGAGCATTCACAGATGATGTCATGATTGGCATGGTTACACTGGTTCAGGAGAGTTACAAAAAGATGAGCCACAAAGCGAATATCTTTGCCATGTATGTGACTTCGCGCAGCCGGGGGCAGGGGACTGGTAAAGCCTTAATGCATGCTGCGATCTCCAAAGCAAATGAAATAGAAGGCGTTGAGAAGCTGAATCTTACCGTTGTATCAAGCAATGACAAGGCAAAAAAACTGTATGAGCGATTAGGATTTACTGCTTATGGAACGGAAACAAGAGCCTTGCAGGTAGATGGCGTTTTCTATAATGAAGATCATATGGAATTGTTTGTCTAAAATGAAAAGGAGGCATCCGGAGTTAGCGGGATGCCTCTTTTTTCTGTATGGTGGTGAGTGTTTCTTTATTTCTCTTTTTTTTCGAAGACAGGTATACTCCTGCAAAAATGATAAGCAATCCTACGATCAGGTTTGGTGTGACAGGCTCCTTGAGGAGAACATAGCCCCAGATCATGGCACTTGCCGGAATCAAGTACGTGACCGTGGCGGCGAACTCCGGGCTGCCGTTTTTATTCAAATAAAAATAAATGAGCTGTCCGAGTCCGGAACCGAGACAACCGAGACCCAGAACCGCGAGCATAGGTTTAAGCTCAAGCAGTTGTCCAATATGCACCGGTTCTGTCAGCAAGACACCGACAAGGCCGGTAGCCGCTCCTGTAAGCAGCGTGAAAAATGTAATCGTGACCACCCCTACACCAGACAAATACCGCTTTGTGAGCTGCCCGGATAAACCGTAGCAAATGGCAGCAAGCACCATGGTGCCGATTCCGACAAATTGGGCGCCGAACAGATGGCCGATTTGAAAATCCATAAGAACCAATATGCCAAAAAAGCCAATAAGGATACCTATCCACTGCTGTTTGTTCAATCGGTAGGAAAAAAGGAAAAAACCAAGCAATCCGGTCCAAATGGGAGTGGTGGCATTTAAGATGGAGGCGGTATTGGACTGTATAACGGTCTCACTCAGGGAGATCAGCCCCCATGCCAGTCCGCAGTTGAAAAATCCTGTGATCAATAGCCATTTAATCGGAAGTTTTTTAGTAGAATCGGTTGTTTTTCTTAATACTAAGGGTAAAAGAATAATGGCACCAGCCAAGGTGCGAATAAAAACGACTCCCCATATGCCAGCTGGTTCCAGCAGCCATTTCATAAAAACAAAGGAGAGTCCCCAGATCAGGCTTAAACCGACCAGAGCTCCATACAAACGAATCATGTTCTTCCTTCTCTCTTTTAGGTATTAACTTATATATCCTAATGGAAAAAATTAAAAAAGGAAAGGCCCCTGGTCTTTTTTACAAGGAACCCTGTGGTGGTGTAAAATGAGAGGATTCTAGTACGTGGAGGAGGGACTTTTAGTGGTACGACCTTTAATCCTCGAAAAGACAACTCATCGCCTCCTTATCCGGCCCTATTTTGTTCATGATTATTCCAATTGGTGTGCTTCGTATGAAAGCTGTGGTAAAGCCCGCAACCGTTTCGATGAAGGTAATATGGATATGTCTGATTTTACTCATTCATGGTTCGATCAGATGGTGAAAAAACACCAACTTGCAATGGAACATGATAATGCCTATATTTTGGGTGTGTTCAAAAAAAGCGATGAAAGCCACATTGGTGTGTTGGATATATCCACATTGTTACGGGACGGATTTCAGTGGGGCAGAATAGGTTATACCATTCTAAATCCATACTGGGGGAATGGTTATGGCCAGGAAGCGGTAAAGGGTGTGCTGAATTTGGCGTTCTCGCAGCTCGGATTCCACCGGATTGAAGCACATATTCATCCGGACAATGTTCCCTCCATCCAATTGGCAACAGCTGTCGGAATGAATTATGAGTGTGTGAGGAAGGGATTTACACTGGATAACGGCAAATGGACTGATCACCTTATTTACTACAAAAATGATACCTAAGGGAGGCCGAAGCCCTACCTTTCCTGATCAGGTAAAAAAATCCATAGAGCAAACGGGTAGGCAAACGTTATCTTTTTTTGGTAAGATGAACAAAGTGAAATTTTAAAGTGCTACTTTTTTCATGGGAATGAGGTAGTGTGAAACCGACCTTTCATATGAAAGGGGTTTCTAAGAAAGGTGGAAAGAAGTTGGACGCTTATTTGCTTATTATTACTTTAGCAGCCATTGCCCTTGTTATTGTCGGGGTTTCTGTTTTTAAGTGGCATGCGTTTATCAGTTTAACGGTCGCCAGTTTATTCCTGGCCCTTACAGCCGGTCTGTCACTTGACAAGATTGTAAGCGCGTACGAAACCGGGGTAGGAGGAGTCCTTGGACACCTTGTTGGAATTCTGGCGCTCGGAACGATTCTTGGGAAGATGATGGCTGAGTCAGGCGCCGGTATGCAGGTCGCCGATTTTTTTGTCCGTAAATTCGGTGTGAAAAAATTGCCTTGGGCCATGCTATTCTCCGGATTTGTTATCGGAATCCCCGTTTTCTTTGAAGTAGGGATCTTGATTGTATTGCCGCTCGTGATTTCGATTCAAAAGACCACAAAACAAAACATTCTTCTGATTGCGCTTCCTGTGATCGCAGGTTTGTCCATTGTTCACGGATTGGTTCCTCCACATCCGGGTGCACTTACTGCAATCAGCATTTATAAAGCAAACCTTGGTCATGTTTTAATTTACTCTCTGATTATCGCCATTCCGGCAGCCATTATCGCAGGCCCGCTTTTTGCGAAATGGGTGCACAAACGTGTGGTTCCTCAAGGGGAGCCGGAATTGATTCGTTTCAATACAAACTATAAGAAACTTCCGAGCACTGGGATTTCGTTTTTTATCATTTTGCTGCCCGTTATCCTTATGGTTCTTGCTGCAGTGGCTCCTTACATGTCCATGCCAAAGGGATTTGAGAAATTTTTAGCATTTATTGGAAGTCCGGTAATTGCCCTCTTGATCTCTGTTTTTGCGGCATTCTACTTCCTGGGCATCCGTCAGGGAATGGATAAAAGTATGCTGAGAAAGTTTTCGGAAGACAGCTTGCTTCCTGTAGGTTCCATTATTTTGATCATTGGGGCCGGCGGCGGATTTAAACAGGTTCTCATCGACAGCGGTGTCGGCGATACGATCGGCCAAATGTCGGAGAACTTGTCACTTTCCCCGCTTGTTTTGGCTTTCCTGATTGCGGGTCTTATCCGGATTGCAACCGGATCAGCGACCGTTGCGCTGACCACGGCCGCCGGAATTGTATCACCAATTATCGAGCATATGTCCGGGGTTAACCTTGAGCTGCTAGTTATTGCAACCGGAGCAGGTTCCTTGATGTTCTCCCACGTCAATGATGCCGGTTTTTGGATGGTTAAGGAGTATCTTGGATTGACCGTTAATGAAACGTTCAAAACGTGGACAGTCCTTGAGACCCTGCTTTCTTTTGTCGCCTTTGCGGGCGCGCTGATTCTCAATGCGTTTATTTAACTGACAGTAACAAGCCGCCAAAGATTAAGGCGGCTTGTTTTGTTTTTCGCACGTAAACGGAAAAGGATGAAAAAAACTAATGGCGCAAACCTCAGGATTTGTTATAATGTTCATCATATTATATTGCAAAGTGAGTGATAGAAATGGATGCGAAGGAACGGGAATTGCTGCAGCTCATTGAAAAAAACGGCCGCCTTGAAAATTCAACCATTGCAAGACTAATGGGGATTTCTGAAGATGAAACGAAACAAATGATAGAAAAGCTTGAGAAAGAAAAAGTGATTCTTGGATATTCTGCCATCATTAATTGGACAAAGGGCACCGATGAGGGTGCGGTAACAGCCATGATCGATGTTAAAGTAACGCCAAAGCGGGGAGTAGGATTCGATAAAGTAGCGGAGAGAATCTATCGTTTTCCAGAAGTGAAAGCGGTCTATCTCATGTCCGGCGTTTATGATTTGTCGGTATCCATTGAAGGAAAAACGATGGCAGAGGTTGGACGGTTTGTCTCTGAGAAATTGTCTACTCTGGATTCTGTTCTTTCGACAACAACTCATTTCATTTTGAAAAAGTACAAGCATGATGGTCTTGTGTTCAGCGAAAATGAAGAAGATAAACGAATTGTGGTGTCGCCATGATTACCGAACAGCGATCTAAGTATTTGTCTGATTCTGTTGAATCCATACAGCCTTCGGGGATCCGCCGTTTTTTCGATCTGGCTTCTTCCATGGAAAATGTCATTTCACTTGGTGTGGGTGAACCGGATTTTGTGACACCATGGAACGTAATTGAAGCGAGTTACCATTCATTGGAGCAGGGGTATACCGCATATACAGCCAATGCCGGGTTGCTTGAACTGCGAAAAGAAATCACCCGGTACATGAGGCGGCGCTTTGGGGTGACTTACAATGCGGAAAATGAGATGGTCGTCACGGTAGGGGCTTCACAGGCGATTGATATTGCACTGCGTGCAGTGGTCAATCCTGGCGAAGAAGTGATTGTTGTGGAACCGAGCTTTGTTTCCTATGCTCCGACCGTAACGCTGGCTGGAGGGGTGCCTGTGCCGGTACACACATACAGCAAAAACGATTTCAAGCTTCAGCCGGAACATATCGAGGAGGCTGTGACTGAAAAGACAAAGGCCATCCTGTTATGCAGCCCGAACAATCCAACCGGTACCGTGCTGTCCAAGACAGATTTGCAAAAGATTGCGCAAGTGGTGGAAAAGCATGACCTGCTCGTTATTTCTGATGAAATTTATGCGGAGCTGACATATGACGAACCGTATACGAGTTTTCCTTCTGTAGGAAACATGCGGGAAAGAACTATCTTGATCTCCGGATTTTCAAAAGCATTCGCCATGACCGGCTGGCGGTTGGGCTTTGCCTGCGGACCAAAGGACATCCTGCAGGCCATGCTCAAAATTCATCAGTATACGATGATGTGCGCACCAACGATGGCCCAGCATGCTGCACTGGAAGCATTAGTCAACGGACAAAAAGATGTCATCAGGATGAAGGAAAGCTACCGCCAGCGAAGAAGTCTCGTAACCCATGCCCTCGAAGAGATGGGGCTCTCATGCCATATACCGGGCGGTGCCTTTTATGTATTTCCTTCTATTAAGAGTACAGGGCTCTCCTCAGAAGAATTTGCGGAACAGCTGTTACTGAAAGAACAGGTCGCCGTCGTTCCAGGAAGTGTGTTTGGTGAAAGTGGAGAAGGGCATATCCGATGTTCTTACGCCACATCCATCGCCAAGCTCGAGGAAGCAATGAAACGGATTAAGCGGTTTATTGAAAACAGGGAATAAGGGTACAGAAAAGCACCGATCCAAGAAGGATTCGGTGCTTTTCGCTTATTTATGCGGCGTACGCAAAAATTCATAGATGGCGGAGAAATCCTCTTTCCCCAGTCCGTATTGATTGGCCAAACTATACATTTCTTTTGTTACATTTGCAATGGGAAGGGAGCTTCCGCTCTGATAGGCTTCGCCTGCAATGAGATTTAAGTCTTTTTGAATATGCTCCAGAGGAAATTCGGTATCATATTGATTGGTTAGGAGCTTGTTCTTTTTACCGCCGATAAAGGCCCCGGTGGTTGGCCCTCCAATCAATGTGTTAAGGATGGTTTCTTTTTCAAGCCCGAGAGACTCTCCGAAATTGAGAGCTTCTGCAAAAACGGCCATGGACTGCGCGAGTGTCAGATTCACCACGAGTTTCATCGATGTACCGCTGCCATGCTCTCCCTGGTGATGAATGGCTTTGCCCATTACATTCAGGTACGTACGGACTTCTTCCAGAACCCCGGCGTCTCCACCCACATGGAATACCAATTCCCCATTTTCTGCAGGCTTTAGCGATCCGGCGACCGGGGCATCCAAAAAGCGGATATCAAATCGGCGGGCTTCATCCGCCATCTGTCTTGAAAAACCAGGATTAACCGTGCTGCAGTCCACCCAGATGGAATTCTTGGGAAGGTGCTGCAAAAATCCTTCATCTCCCAAAGCGACAGTTTCTACCGCTTTCGGATTGGTAAGCATGGTAAACAGTACGGTGGATTGCCTTGCTGTTTCAGCAGGGCTTTCCCCCCAAACTGCGCCTTTGTCGAGCAGGTCCAGGGCTTTTTCTTTGGTACGGTTGTAAATGACCAGTTTGTTTCCTGACGAAAGCAGGTTGGCTGCCATCCGGCTTCCCATAATGCCTAATCCAATAAATCCAATCATGAAATCCCTCCTTGTATGCCCCTATTTTAACGTTAGCGTGCATGGACTGCTAATAATCAGGCTCAAAAAAAACACCGATTCAAGGGAATCGATGAACAAAATCATAAAGCATATATGATTTTAATGTGGTGAAGGTTCCAATAAACAGTATCTCCTTCAGCATTCACAAGGGCGAGTTTGTTTTCGAAAACATTTTTCAGCAATCCTGTTTTTTGCAGATGATCTCCCAAATCAAGAACCACCATTTGATCTTCAAGTTTTTTGCATTGTTCTTCAAAGCTTCGCGACAAAGGTAAGGAGTGATGGCTGACTGGCAGTTTTTCGGAGCTTAAGGTGTAAGGGGTAACGGAGTTATTGTAGGGAATCAGCCATTTCAGATGGCTGAGGGTGATAAACATGGTTTTATAAACAGGCGAGTAAAAAACAAAGTAATCATTCATCATGCTGGTAATATAGCCATGAAGTGTTTTATCCCCCGTTACATAAATTTTGACAAAGCGCCCTTTTGCATTCATGAGAATTTTCCGGAAGGACACTCTGTCTGTGTGGTGGTCGATGGGTGCCTGGATACCTGCAGTGTTGGCTTCTTCTATAAAAGTACTTGATTTTCGAAGGTTGTGCACGTGAATGGAAGGGATATAAAGATAGTCCTGTCCATTAAATAGGACATAGATATCCGTGCCAATATCCACTAAAACACCAAGATGAACGTTGCCTCCGGAAACCTCCATTTCGACGAAGGTGTTTAAAAGATTCATATATTCAGTTGATAATTCATTTTTCATTCATTTTCCTCCATAACTAAAATAACCAATGAACCCAATAGTACAGGCAAATCAAGGTAAATACGAGGGTTGGCGGTATGACGACAATCGTGACTTTAAAGTAGTGCTTCCAGCTTAGCTTCACGTTTCCTTTTTTGAGCAAATGCATCCACATCAATGTGGCAAGTGTACCGATTGGAAGGAGCAGGGAGCCGATGTCGCTGCCAATCACGTTTGCCAGGTATGCAACTTTCAAGGTAAGCGGATCCAGGTTCATGTTGGTAAGGGTTAGTGTGCCTACCATCAGGGCGGGGTGATTGTTGAATAGATTGGATAGAACACTCAGGGTACCGCCCATCAAAAGGCTCGCATACAGGTGATGTTCGGAAACAAATGGCATCAGAACGCCAACAAGTGCCTCCGTTAACCCGATATTATGGAGTCCATAAATGATCACATACATGCTAAAGGCAAAGATGAGAATGTGCCAGGGTGTTTTCTTGAGCATGTCCAGCGGATTAATCTTTAAATAGACCCACCGCCATACGAGGAGAACCAGAGAACCAAGCACAGCCATGACTTCAACCGGAAGGCCTACATATGAAGCAGCAAACAGACTGAGCCTGACACATAGCACAAACAGCAGTATTTTGTACATGAACCCATTCTTGTTTTTTATCGGTGAGTCCTGGATAGGCTTTAGCGGGTGTGAGACCGGTTGCGAAAGATCGAACGTAACCTGCGGGAGGCGGCGGGGCAATGTTTTTCTGAAGTATAGAAACAACAGCAGCACCAAAAAAGTCAATCCGAGAGTTGCCGGAACAAACATCATTGCCGTATGCATATAAAGGTCCATGTGTACAATCTTTAACGCAATCAGATTTACAATATTGCTTACGCCGATGGGGGCACTTGAGGCTGTGGCAATCAAAGCACCTGAAAGTAGATAAGGGATCTTCTCGTGATTTTTTAAGCGGAAATGTTTAAGCAGAAGAATTAAGATCGGGGTGGTAATGAGTATACTTCCATCGTTATTAAAGAAAAGGGTCATAAAAAAACAAAGCAGATTGACATTCCAGAAAAGCCGGATTCCAGAACCTTTTGACTTTTCTGCAAGCAGCTGTGCCATCCAGGTAAAAAAACCAAAGCTTTCGAGTACGATTGCCATTACAATGGTAGCTATTATGGTGATGGCAGCCCCACTGATCGTTTCTGCGATTTTTCCGAGATCCTGAAGGGATATGGAACCACATGCCAACACGAGGACAGCCCCTATGGTCGCGGGGACAGCCTCGTTCATATCAAAAGGCCGCCAAAAGATAAATAGTAAGGTTAGGAGAAAGGAAAGAACAGTGACAGACACCATTATTTCAGTCAAAACTTCACTTCCTTTAAAGCAATCTTAGATGGGAAAACTAGTGAAGTTAAATGCGGCAGCATGCATCACTAAGGTACATCTATACTTAAAGTATATGTGTCTAGCAAAAAACTTGTCCTAAGCCATTCACACATTTTGCTAGAAATGCGCAAATGACCCTCAAAAAAAGAAGCTTTCATGAAGCTTCTTCTTACAGGGTTCTGGTTTTTCCATTCTTTTTCAATAGACGTTGTAGGCTTTTGTCATAATCTCTTTTTAGCTCTGAGACGATCTCTTTAACAGGAGCCACTTCTTTGATGGAATTTACGCCTTGCCCGGCAGACCATATATCTTTCCACGCTTTGGCATCCGAGGCATCAAGGTGTGAAACGTCCACTTGTTCCTTTCGTTTCAAGTGGTCAGGATCAAGACCTGCATTTCGTATACTTGGTGTTAGGTAATTGGCATTCACTCCGCTAAATGCATCCGTGTAGACCAGGTCTTCAAAAGAAGAATCGATGAGCATGGTCTTGTAATTCGTACTGGCAAAGCTTTCTTCCGACGCGATAAAACGGGTGCCCATATAAACCATGTCTGCTCCCAATGCTTCTGCAGCCAAAATATCTTGCCCATTGTTGATGCAGCCTGCCAAAATGGTGATGCCATGCCAGAATTCTTTGACCGCACCCATGAATGCGATGGGGTTTATGGTGCCGGCATGGCCGCCGGCACCATTGCAGACCAGAATCAATCCATCCACTCCTGTCTGTGCGGCTTTCCTGGCATGAACAAGATGAATCACATCAGAAAATACAAGGCCACCGTATTTGTGAACGGTTTCAACCACTTCTCCCGGATGGCCGAGCGAAGTAATAACAACGGGAGGCTGATATTTGCCAATCAGCTCCAAGTCCTGTTTATAGCGTTTGTTGCTTTTATGTACAATAATGTTTACAGCCCATGGAGCAACGTTACCAGGTTGGTTATCATTCTTCGCCAATTCGAGTTCTCCGGTGATCCGGAGCATCCATTCCTCGAGTATCTCACTGGTACGTGCATTTAGGAGCGGGAAGGAACCAATAATTCCTGATTTACAAGCTTCAATGACAAGCTCAGGACTTGATACAAGGAACATGGGTGCAGCGATAACAGGCAAACTCAATTTGTTTACAAAATCTTCAGTCAATTTTTCCGGCATAACTATTCCTCCCTTGGCGATTAAAATGAATGAATTATCATTCATTTTATGGATGTGAAATTGTACTTCTCCCTTTAAAGGTACTTTACGGATTTTCGGCGGTCAAGTGAAAACGCTATATTTCTATGATAGAATGGGAATATCTACTAATTTAATAGATAGGAGAATAAAATGGCCAAAAAAATCGTGCTCGCTGGAGGAGTGCAGAATTGTGGAACAGGGATTTGAGTTTTCGTATACAAGTCTTGAAGATGCATTCCGTGATTTACTCCAGCCCGTTTCGGAATAACATGCCATTTGTCACACCATTTTAATGACACATTCGACTGAACAGCGACCTTTTTCTTCGTACAATAAACTATCAATTGGAAGTGGACGAAGATGAATAAGGTCGTTTCATTAAAACATGTCTCAAAGTCTTATTTCTTGCCAAGCTGCAGGTGAAAAGCAGAATTGAAGCCATTACATTGGCTGAGGAAAAAGGATGGATGTAAAAAGCAATCCAATTTTGGATTGCTTTTTTCGTTACACCCGGGTTAGCAGGCTCTCAATTTTATTTTTGGCCTCTTCTGGTGAGTCGAGCTCCAGAATGATTTTCTTGTATTCAAAATTATCAAGGTCGAGAATCAGCACGTTTTTGTGATTGGAGAAGGAAAGGAAGACCCATTCATTTTGATATAGGAAACGCCCGTGTTTTATGTTACGCGTGATGCCTGAAGTACCAATACGGAAGGCGACCGGGTTAATTTTAAAGTCCCCGACACGGACGGAGGAAATAGCGGTGAGGGGAACGGTGATTTCTTTTTTCAGTGCCGCAGCCGCTGTTAGCCCTTTGAAGTTTATGATTAAGCGGTCGCTTGCGAATTCAATATGTCTGCTCATATGAAAAACTCCTTTTTGTAACTAAGACGTATGAGGCAGCAAAAAGGTTCAGTGAATCATAAAAAAAGAGTGCCCAAAAGGCACCCTTTTATTAATTGGCTTTTTTCAATTTCACCTGAACCACAACAGGATCATGGTCACTCGCTCGTCCGTGCTGCTCCATGAACTGGGAGTTAATGTGCACGATATCTACCTTAGTGCTGTTCTTAAGGTTATTGGAAACAAGAATGTGATCCAGTACTTGAGCATTTCCCTGGTAAGAGTAGGAATAGCGCTCAAAGGAAGGCACTTCTTCAATCATGTTGGATAATTCTTTTCCTTTTACCTTTTCAAGAGTGGAGCTGAATTCGAAGTCATTAAAGTCACCAGTCAAAACGACATTCGCGTTTGGATCGTCGGCTTTAATGCTTTTTACAAAATGGTTCACGATATCTGCAATCTTATGGCGCTGAATTTCACTGCTTAATACAGGCGGCTGGTGCTTGCCAAACAATGGCTCATCTCCGCCTTTTGAGTTGAAGTGGTTGGCAATGACTACAATCCTTTCTCCATTGAACTCAAATTGTGCCGCAAGAGGTTTTCGGCTGTTGTCAAATGCCGGATTTGTCGGATCGATGCGTCCTGGGTTTAGAGACAATTGGCCGTCTTTATATACAACTGACTGGGTAGCTGTTCCTTTTTCTCCTGAAACAAGGGAAACACGTTCCGGATTATAAATGAAAGCCACGCGGATGTTCCCCCCTGGAATTCCGCCGTCTTTTCCGTTGACAGGGGCAATATCAGTGAACTTGTATGCTGGACCGCCATTGGCCTGAATGGCTTTAATAAGGCGCTCGGCACTTTCCTTTGAATCGGTTTCTCCGTTATTAACGGGACCATTGCTGTCCTGAATCTCGGTAAGTCCAATAATGTCAGGAGACTTTAGGTTATGGACGATGGAATCTGCAATTCGCTCCGCCTTTTCGTCACTTGTTCCGTCTGCGCCTTCTTTATTAGCTGAGAAGTTTTCAACGTTAAAGCTGGCAATGGTAAGCTTTTTCTTTTTGCCTTTAAGCTTTGTGACTTCACGTTCTGTTTTTCCTTCAAAGAATGCTGGAAGTTCATCCTTGTTGGCAAGGACTTTATAGTTGCTGAAGCTGTAGCTTACAACACCGGTAATGCTGCCTTTAAAGTAATCCCCGGATTTTGCTACAAAATTATTGTCATTGATGTCTACAAAGATACGTTCAGGATTAAAATCCTTTTTTGTAATATTGATGGCTCCTGATGAATTGAGCGGAGAGTTACCTTGATTCTTGACCACTACAGACAATTCACCATAGCTTTGGGGAGCGATTACTCGTGGGTCTTTTAACTGGATTCTCATACCTTCAAGGCTTTCGTAAAAATCGATTCCGTCTTCTTCTGGATCAAACTTGCCAAAGTTATCATTATCAATTACCAGTGTCGGGATGTGTCTTCCGCCGAAACCAAGGAGAACAGGAGCAGGAAGTGCATGCCCGGTTTCTGTCAAGGTTACCGAACCGCCGGTATCCGCATTGATTTCTGTAACGGGAAGGTCGGTTTTCAACTTTTCAGAATAACCGTCCAGTACCCATTCTTTTACTTGCCCTGTGGTTTTGATCACATCACCAGCTGATAATCCATGTCCCTTTTTATATACAAGAATTCCTTCTGATGTTTTTTCGTTTTTGTCTGGCTTTAGATCCTGCATGTAGAAATTATTGCTGTCCACGACATGTGTGACGATTCCTTCTACGTTTGCTACGGATTTATTAGCAAATGGTGACTGCTGGGAAGCTCCCTGAATATCATGGATTCGCAATCCGGTGAGAGCGACTGTGTATGTAAAAGTAGATGTCTCACTGTTTTTTAAGCCGTCCTTTACGGCTATTGCTTTGATGGTCGTGTCTTCATTGATGGTGATCGGTTCACTGTACTTTGTGCTCTCGGCAGATGGATCGCTTCCATCGACTGTATAATAGATGTCTGCATCTGGTGTGGCTGTTGAGAGTGTAACCGTCGAGCCGCCTGTCACAATCCCTTTATCTGGAGTTGCCGTAACAGGTTCTGCCTGAGGATCCTGTGGAGTGTCACCCACAAATGTATAGCTTTTGGCATTCTTATGTCCTGGTACCGCAAAATAGGCGGCCAAGTCACCCGTAATTTGAATTTTTTTGCCAAGGTTTTCAGGGTGATCTTTTAAATTCAGATCCTCTCTTACAGCATTAGCTGGAAGTTGTACCGGCAAAATTTTGGTTTTTTCGGTTTCTGTTGGCGAATCAGCGATGGCCAGATTGGTATTTGCGGAAAAAGGTGCGGAGAATTGGTAAGAGATTGATGTTCCGCTTCCTCCCCTGACCGTTCCTACAATATAGCCTTCCACAGTCTTATTACTGCCGCTGTTGTTGGCGATGGCATCCTTAACCGAAATAACATCGGCAGCAGTTGCTGTCTTTACAGCGACAGGGGATAACAAGCTGACAATAAAAAGGAGAACCATTGCCAGGCTTAAGCCCTTTTTGTACCCTTTTGTACGCATGTCCTTTCACCCTTTACTTTAAAATTTTAAAACAGACCCATTACCTCGTATCACCCAATTATTAAGAAATGAGACGAATAATGTAAATATATCATGTAAAAACGGCTACAAAAGACTTATGTGGAAAAATGAGGAATTGTGCCCTGAAATTCGTTTTTACTTAGTAAAAACGTCCTTAAAATATTAAGCCCGCTAAATGATTTCTAGATATACCCATTTTTGCGGAAAATTCAGAATACTGTCATAAATTTCACTTGTAACTCACTCTATAGTCTTATAAGCTTAGAGGAACTTGCAGTAAAGAAAGGGGACCTTTATATTAAAGACCTTCATTCGTTTGGGTGGTACGCTGCCCGCATTACACCGCATCTATCAAAAACTATGTTTAAACCTGTTCCATCCCGGCTGTGGGGAGGATTCGCCTATCTTCTCGTTATCGTTGCCGGCTTTTTAGGGATTGGTTTCTTTGATCTTCATATTGTGTTCAATATAATGATTGCCGGGGTTTTGGGTGCTTGTTTTGCCGCCATGGGATTTTTAGGACATGAAATCCTTCATGGAACAGTTGTTAAAACAGCCTGGCTGCGCAACTTTCTTGGTGCTGTTGCTTTTTGGCCGTTAAGTACTGGCCCGAGACTATGGAGAAAATGGCATAACATGAATCATCACGTTCATACCCAGCACGACGAAAAAGATCCGGATGCCTGGCCCGCTCTAGAGCGGCTTGTCCAAAATTCGTTTCTTCGGGTTATTTACCGACTGCCTTTTGGGCTGCGTGCATTCTTCAGCTTTATATCCCTAAGCATTCAATTTACCATGCATGGACTGAAAATGTTTTTTGAATATATAAAGGATTTCAATCCACGAAATCGCCCGGCTGTTCTACTGCAAACGGTTCTTCCATGGGCGACCTGGATTGGTTTGTTATTCTGGATCGGACCGGTTAAATGGCTTTTCGCGTTTTTCATACCTTTGCTGATCGCTAATTTCATTGTCATGAGCTATATTTCAACCAATCATAGACTGAATCCATTGACACCTGTTAATGACCCGTTGGCTAACAGTCTGACAGTAACCGTTCCCAAATGGGTGGATGTACTTCACTTCAATTTTTCTTATCATACCGAGCATCATTTGTTTCCAAGCATGAGCCCGAAGTATTATCCTGTGGTCAAGCAGCATATTAAAAAAATGTGGCCCGAACGATATCATGAGATGAAAATGAGCAAAGCAATGAAAGCCTTATGGAATACACCGAGAGTCTATTTTAAAGGAAATGAGCTGATTGATCCGAATAAGGAAACACTGTTTGGAACACTGGGGAATGGTTTGTACAAAGATTCGAAAACGAAGAGTTATAAAAAATCAGTATAAGCTGGAGCAACTTGCAAAAAATCCGCCTTCTTTTTTAAAAGGTGGATTTTTTTGATTTACTCTTTTTTCATGATTGGAAGGACTTGTGTCTAACGATTATAGGACCTCAGGATGCATGGGAGATTCTTCTTTTTTTAGCCCATTACCCTTTTTTAGAATGTAAGCATTAAAGCCGATGTAATAGGTTCCTAAAATAAAAAAGACAAAAGCGGTTAACGGGTCGGTAGTAAAATGCTGTCCATACTGCATGTTCTGCATCGATTGCCAGTCGGAGCTGCCCGCCAAAATGAGGAATCGGTATAAAAAGCGTCCCAAAAAGAGGATAAGGACGGTGGCTTCAATCCATTTATGCGTTCGATAATACAGTTCGTTATTTTTCCACTGAAATTTACTGTGCAGCGCCGCATAACGGACAAGCACAACTCCGATCAGAATTCCGGGCACTGCATAAAAAAGAGTACGTGGATGAAGTGCTGCATTTGCTAAAAAGCCGATAATAATTAAAGTAAAAAGAATCATTCGAAAGATAAGCCTTCTTGGTTTGAAAAATTGAAAACCGATCGTACGCTGGGTTCTTCGGTAAATGACAAACGCCATTACAAGCAGGGGTATGGCCATTTGCTGAATGTGCATACCTTGTTTCACCTCTTCTCTATATATCCTTTCCGTTAGTATAACACCTGCTTTGAAAAGGGGAACGGCTGGTGTCTATCCATTGATTTAGTTAGGTTTTTAAAATAATAAAAAAGGGTAAAATTATAGTTTGGCCTAGATTGTTATCTCATTGTAATGTTCTTAACATCCTCATGTCATATTGCCTTGTTAGAATGAGCAGGGAATTCAGATATACAGGAGGATGTTATTTTGAAAAAATTAGTTTCAGGAATGATCGCGGCTGGCGTTCTTGCACTAAATCCCGTAGCAGGCCATGCAGCTCTCGGAGATGAGACACTTAAACCAAAAACCACAGATTCAGATGTTCAGGACCTCCAGGCTTTATTGAAAGATAAAGGATATTTTACATATCATAAAACCACAAATTATTATGGTTCATACACCACTTCAGCAGTAAAAAAACTTCAGGAAGATAAAGGGCTTGCGGTTGATGGCGTCGCTGGAAACTCGGTGTATAAAGCGTTGGGTGTGTTCAGCAAACAGGCAATTGTGGATGAGGCAAAAAAATATACCGGCACACCTTATGAATGGGGTGGTGAAACACCGGACGGATTCGATTGCAGCGGCTATTTAAACTACATTTTTGACCGTGCAGAGAACATTGACCTTCCTCGCACCGTAAAAGACATCCATAAAGAAGGAAAATCTGTGGATTCTCCTCAGGTCGGGGACATCGTGTTCTTTGATATTAACGGAAACGGAGAACTTTCCCACGCGGGAGTATATGTTGGCGACGGTAAATTCATGCACGCATCTTCCTCAAAGGGAGTCACCACATCCGAGCTGGACAGCTCGTATTGGTCTCCGCGCTATGAAGGTGCAAAACGATATCGTTAGTCCTACAAAAAACGTCAGCTTATCTCATCAGGGGATAAGCTGGCGTTTTTTTGTTTACTCTTTTATATAAGTTTTATTAAAAGCTTATTGCTTTAGGCGGAAGAAACTTCATTGACAAGTTGATTGGAGTGCAAGGTGTAAGACTCCGACGGGACATGCGTGACAGGTGAGCCCCGTGGAAAGCGAGCATTCTGAAACGCAAATCAACCACTTACAAGAGCAACAAGAGATTCGTATTAAGAAACTTGAACGTTTCTACCAAAGTGACCAGTCAAGAAGTGATGAGGAAGGACTTGGTCTTGGTTTATCCATAGCGAAATGGTTTATAGAGAAGCATGAAGGCAAGATAAAAGTGGAAAGTGAACGCGGCAAAGGAACCGCCTTTATCATGAATTTTCCAAAATAAAGACGAAGGGCTTCAGCCCTTCGTCTTTTTATATTGCCCAGTTTCCGTTGGTGAACAATGGAATTCGTTTGCCGTCATGATACTCGGCTTCAATTTCAAGATCGGCAGAGCCAATCATAAAGTCGGTGTGCCCATGGCTTTGGTTGACGCCTTTTGATTCCAGTTCTTCCTTGCTTAACTTGTCCGCACCAGGAATGTTCATGCTGATCGTCATGCCCAGTGCCAGGTGACAGGATGCATTTTCATCAAACAGTGTGTTGTTGAACACAATCCCTGCGTTCGAAATAGGGGAATCATACGGAACAAGTGCAACTTCTCCGAGGTATTTCATTCCTTCGTCGATGTTAAGAAGCTGTTTCAGCGTATCTTCGCCTGTTTCCGCTTTAAGATCCACGACTTTTCCATCTTTAAAGGTAAGTGTGAAGTTGTCGATGATATTCCCCATGGCGGATAACGGTTTTTTACTGGTTACGGTGCCATTTACACCTTCTTTAAGGGGAGCGGTAAATACTTCTTCTGTCGGCATATTGGGTATGTAAAAGGTGTTAAAGGTGGAGTGATGGCCGCCGCCAATCCAAACATGCTCTGGATGAAGGTCAATGCTTAAATCAGTGCCTTCGGATTTGTAATGAAGGGTTTTAAACTTCTGTTCGTTCAGATAGTTTACTTTTTCCACCAATGTTTGGCCGTGTTCTTTCCATGCCGCTACAGGATCAAGCTGATCGACGCGAACGGTTTTAAAGATGGCTTCCCAAAGCGCCTCAATGGCATCGGTTTCATTTTTTTCCGGAAAGACACTTTTGGCCCAGCCTGCTGTAGGTGCACCTGCAATCAACCAGGGAACTTCTCCTGCCAGCCTTGCTTTGGATACTTTCTCAAGGCGCTCGCCGGCGTTTTTTTGCACAAACATTAGTCGTTCAGCTGGCACACCCTTAAATCCATTCGGATCACTGCCTGTGACCATGAGCATGCAGTCATTGTTTTCAACTAAACTTTCATGCATGTCAATTTGCCACTGTGGAAGGTTATCTTTCAATACTTCTTCTGAAGCGTTGTTTAAATGGATTCGGTTCGTTTCTGTATCTGTCCACTCCACAAAAACACGCTTGCAGCCATTTTTATAGGCATGCTCGGTTACCTTGCGGGTGAACGGTGCCGCTTCAATTGGAGAATTGATCAATAATCGCTGGCCTTCCTGAAGGTTAAGTCCTACTTTGACCACGATTTCTGCATATTGGTCGAGCTTTTCTTCAAACGTTTTCATGAAATATCCCTCCTATATTGTTCATTCTACTACAGTCATGCCAGAAGGTGGTATTTTAAAGAATTGGGCTGGAACGGTATACTATGCATAGAAAGGAGGGGACATGATGAAAATCGATCATACAGGCATTGCGGTCCGCCGTATTGATGAAGCCATCGAGTTTTACACAGTGATGCTTGGAGGAAAACTGCTTCACCGGTACACAAGCGAAAAGCCTGGTGTGGAGACTCATATCGCCGTCATTGAAATGGAAAATCAAATCATTGAACTGCTGGAGCCAACGAGCAAAACATCTCCCATTGAACGCTTCATCCGGCAAAAAGGAAAAGGTGTCCACCATATTGCCTATCAAGTGGACAACCTTGAAGAAGCGATCAAAGATTACGAGAGTAAGGGAATCACCTTTTTAAAAGAAACGTACCGGATCAATCCTTATGGCAGAAGGCTCATTTATATCAACCCGGTGCACACTCAGGGAACCATCATTGAGCTGTGTGATTATAACGGCCAATAATGCCCGTTTGGGGGATAAGGGCGAATACTTTGGGAGAAGCAGAAAACATTATACGGATCATATTCGGTTTTTACTTTACGAAGCCTCTTGTAGTTTGAACCATAGTAGGCGCACGGCCAATTTTTTATGGCGTTGTCCGGCCAGTTCACATAGTCACCCTTGGTGTATGGCTTCAGTGCGTTCCTTATCCCTTCTACCCAACAGATATTTTCGTGCTTCTGGTCCTTGCACGTCCAGGAAGTGTTATACTCTTGGGCAATCATAGCCTTTCGGTGAAAAAAAGCGGTCTCTTTAGGGGCATATTCCTTTACAGCTCCGCCCAGAGCCTGCTGCCAGATGGTCGTTTGCTGATTAGGTGCATTTTCAAGAAATTGTTTCATGGTTTCAATGGCTTTATCAGGTAGTGGCTCA
This sequence comes from Fictibacillus enclensis, assembly GCF_001457035.1. Classification (GTDB taxonomy): domain Bacteria; phylum Bacillota; class Bacilli; order Bacillales; family Fictibacillaceae; genus Fictibacillus_C; species Fictibacillus_C enclensis. The sequence continues at coordinate 670,705 of NZ_KQ758617.1, forward strand.
TAAACAAATGAGCCCGAACGCTTGAAGGGAGCAGGGAGATTTCCAGCCGGGGAATTAAAGAAGCTTACAGCTTCTATATAAGGGATGGACTGAATCATCACATTTAAAGGTGTACCGGTCTCCAACAGAGGTTTAATCAGCTCTTCCAGTTCCTTTGGGGAACCGAGGAATTCACCTGAGGCAGTAGTGGTTCCTGAAGCAAAGAGTTCGATTTGGGATGTCAGACGGCTGTCGGTAAACGGAGCCCAGTTTTGCCAGGAGTTATAGGAGGCATGGAAGTCTTCCCAATTCCAGGTGATTGAGAAAATGGATACGTTGGCCACAGGATATACTTTGAATTTAAAGGCTGTAACAATGCCGAAGTTTCCGCCACCGCCACCGCAGCATGCCCAAAATAAATCACAGTTTTTCGTTTGACTGGCACAAATGATTTTTGCGCCATGTTTTTCGCATGGAACGACGATCTCTATTTCTTCAATGCTGTCACATGTTAACCCATAGGCGCGGGTAAGCATACCAATTCCCCCGCCGAGTGCCAGTCCACTGAGACCTACGTTATAGGATGTGCCTGCAGGGATCGTTACTCGGTTGTCCCACAGTTGCTGATAAACCATCCCCAGTTCAGCGCCTGCTTGAATATAAGCCATTTGCTGCTCTGGATGATACACAATATCTTTCATTTCACTGACATCAATAATGAGCCCCCGGTTTACTAGAGAAAAATTTTCATAGCTGTGCCGCCCGCTTCGGACGCGGAAAGGGGTTCGCTGTTTTCGTGCCCACTTTAGAGCGTTTTTTACATCGCACCGGTTTTGGCAAAAAACTATGATGCAAGGATATTTTTGAATGCTAAGATTCAAGTTTTGCCTGTCTTTACGATAGGAGGGACTTCCTGGTACAACGATTTTACCTGTTAGTCTTGTCCGGCTCAATTTTTCATTCTCCTTGTTCACATGTATTGAATAAACCTAGACCTATGGTATGTGAGCAAGAGAAAATTGGTTTGGACAGCTTGCATGGTTGACGCACGCAAAAGCCCGCCGTTCATTTGGCGGGCTGTTCGGTTTTATTAGTCTACAATTTTTATGCCATTGTGTTCTTTTTCTCTGTTTAGTTGATACAGCCGGTACGTATGACTCACAACAACTTTTAACAGCGCATAGAACGGAACGCCGAGAATCATTCCGAGGAATCCTGCCATATTTCCTGCAACCAGAAGGATAAGGATTACTGTTAGCGGATGGACATCGAGTTTTCTTCCCATAATTAGCGGGGAAGTAACATTTCCATCGATCTGCTGTACCACAATGACCACGATGGCTACCTTCAAGGCCATGAATGGAGACATAATCAATCCAATAATTAAGGCTGGAATGAAAGCGATAAAGGCGCCAAGAAACGGTATAATATTCGTAATCATGGCCGTAATGGCAAGGATGAGTGAATAATCCAGGCCGATGATGCTGTAGCCGATATACATCATCACTCCAACAAGAAATGCAGCAATCGCCTGGCCCTGTATATAGGAACTGAGTGCTTCGTCCATGTCTTTTAAAATTCGTTTCGCTTCAGAAGCCTGCAAATAAGGCAGTACGTTTTCCACTCGGCTTCCGATCCCTTCACTGTCTTTCAGCATATAAAAAACGATGAATGGTACGGTTACAATCACTGTCGCAATGCTGGTAATGATTCCGATTAAACTGGTAATCTTGTCACCGAGGTTACTTGAGAAATCCTTAGCGTAATCACTTGCTTTCTTAGTGATGCTGTCAATGGTAAGATACTCGTTTTGCTGAAAGCGCGAAAACCATTCATTCTGCTTCAGTCCGTTGATTTTATCATTGAGTGTGTCCACAATTTGCGGCGTATTTTTAATAAGTCCCTGAAACTGGTTTTGCAGCTGCGGCCCCAAAAGAAATACAAGAAGAGTGCCAAGCCCGATAAATAAAAGATAGATTAACAGGATGGATAAGGCTTTGGGCACACGATGTTTTCCAAGGTAATAGACGATGGGTCGAAGCAAATAAAAAATAACTCCGCCAATTAAAAACGGAAAAAACAAGGTTGTGAATATGATTTCAAGCGGCCGGAAGATAAAGCTTACTTTGGTCGAGAGAAAAATAATGATTAGAATTATAATAATACCGTATCCAATTCGAAAATATTTTGAGTTTGGCATTTGATCACCTCTGATTGAAATGTTATGTCGTTGAATGGGCTTTAACCATAGCGGCGTTGGTGTTCTTTTTTAAATTTAAGATATTCTTCGTCTTCCCTGGCCATTTTCCATTTTTCCATGAAGATGGCTGCCGATTCTGCTTTGGTTTCATCGATTTGTCTTTCGTTTGCCTTTCCTTCTTTATCGTATTTCCTCCCACCCTTATAATTCGTGTATCGTCTGGCCCGGGTATAGCCCATCTGCAAAAATTTTCTCGCCATATCCATTCCAACAAGATCATTCTCCTCTTTGTATTCCAAAAAAAGCTGATAGATTTTCTCGGAGGACTCTTTTGCAATTTCGGGAGTTTTGAAACGCCAGTGTGAGAGAATTTCACTCTTGTATGGTTCGACGAGCAGGACTCCTTGCTCTCCTCTGCCTACTTTGTATTTTTCCGGGTGCTTGCGGAAATCAATGTGCTTAAAATCAAGATCATAATCGAACCCCATCTGCAGCGCCTCCTCCTAATATCACCATACTTCCCGTTTCTCTCCATTCTTAAAACGCTTAAGGAAAGAGCGGTATAGCCGACATGGTGAAATTTCATGAACCGAAACTGTCGGTATATTGAAAGTTTATCGAATATTATTCCTCCACTATTGGCTTTTTGGGTTCCCTGATTTACCATAAGGGATAGGTAAGTAAGGAAAGAGGGGATAAGGATGGGATATATCATAACAGCTCTCATCGCAGGTGTGGTGATAGCCGCTCTAACGATATTTATTGGTCTGCAAAAGGACGCAAAGTATGGTTCTTCAACAAAAAGCAATTTAACCCGACTCACTGCCATATATATTGCGTTGATTGTTTTCTGTCTTATCGGACTTGGGCTGTACATAGGAAATCTTTGATCAATTTTTAGGAAAGGAAGAGCATAAATGAAATTAACCATACTTGATGTCGATACGGGAATTGATGATGCATTGGCCATTGCCTATGCTGTAAATTCTCCTGAGTTGAATATCCTTGGCATTACAACCGGATTTGGGAATGTTTCCGCTGACGAAGCAACAAGAAATACGCTCCAGGTTCTTCAGCTTCTGGGCAGAAGAGATATCCCGGTAATAAAGGGTGCGGATCAACCGTTCCGAAGAGAAACGACACGGCACAGAGCGTATGAGGTGCATGGAAAGGACGGACTCGGAAATATAGGACTTCCAGATCCCGCGGCAATTGTCCCGGATACCCATGCCAGCGATTACATCATATCCATGGTGAAAAAGTACCCAAATGAAGTTACCCTGGTGACTGTCGGGACTCAAACGAATATGGCATTGGCGATAGAAAAGGATCCTTCGATCATTACTATGGTAAAAGAGGTCATTATCATGGGCGGCGCGGTCACTGTCCCGGGAAATGTTACGTCTTATGCTGAGGCTAATTTCTACGCTGATGCGGAAGCTGCTGATTATGTTCTGCGTTCAGGACTGCCTATTACACTGGTGGGACTCGACATTACGATGCAAACTCTTTTGAAAAGAGAGTCTCTTGAAGATTGGAGATGCCGGGGGATTGAGATTGGAACGGCTTTTGCAAACATGTGCAGTTTTTATATGGATTTTTATGAAAAAAACAATCCGCATCTTGGCGGATGTGCTCTGCATGACCCGCTCGCCGTTGCGGTGGCCATTGAGCCATCCTTTATTAAAACAAAAACCATGCAGGTGCATGTTTCAACGGATGAACACACCCTGGGACAAAGCATTGGAAAAGCTACAGGACATGGTATTGAGGTAGGGCTGGAAGTGGACAAAGATGTTTTTACGTCCCACTTTCTTAATCGTGTTTTGTCCTTTGAAAAGGAGCAGCTATAACAATGAACATAAAAACAATTCCACCAGAACAAACTTATCCGGTAAGGCACAACATCCTTCGGCCGAACCAGACCATTGAGGATTGCCACTTTCCGGGAGATCATGAACCGGACACCTTTCATTTAGGCGCATTTATCGGAGAAGAACTGATTTCCATTGCTTCTTTCTATAAAGAAAAACATCCTGATCTCGACGGTCTTGTGCACAACCGCTTACGAGGCATGGCAACATTGGAAAACTTCCGTAAAGAAAAAGCAGGGAGCAGTCTGCTCGCTAGGGGCGAAGAAATCCTTAAGCAAAGGAAATGTGACCTCTGGTGGTGCAATGCCAGAACAGGGGTGGCAGGATATTATAAAAAAATCGGTTTGCAGGAGAACGGAGAAGTTTTTGAACTGCCTGGAATCGGTCCGCATATCGTGATGTACAAGAAACTTTTATAACCCGGTGCACATAGAGGAAAGCATCCTAGCATATGATGTAACAAATCCATACCGCACAAGAATTTGCTGATCAGACATGCTGAAGGCTCGCTTTTTTAATGAAGTGGGTCTTTTTTTGTATAGATGGGAGGGAGGGTAAAGTTCTGCGGTAAGGATACTGGCATATAACAAGGAGGAAAAGTACAATGACAGTTTTCTTAATTGTTGTTAATATTGCCGTTTTGTTGCTGATCGCAGGCAGTCTTTATTACTTGCAGAAAAAAAAGGTTTCTTTTTCCAAAAGAGTGTTTACAGCCTTGGCCGCCGGTATCATTTGGGGACTTATTCTACAGTTTATTTATGGGCCTTCTTCTTCAGTGCTTACCCATTCAACCGACTGGTATTCGATTATCGGGGGAGGCTATGTTAAATTTCTGCAAATGGCCGTGATGCCGCTTGTTTTTGTGTCTATTCTGTCAGCATTCACCAAGCTGAAACTGACGAATAATGTTGGGAAAATCAGCGGCTCGGTGATTGGACTCCTCATCGGAACTACTGCTATTGCCGCTGCCATCGGGATTGCGGCAGCTCTTTCCTTCAACTTGGAGGCAGTTCAAATTTCAAACGGCAGTGCAGAAGCGGCCCGGGCGGCAGAACTGCAGACCACATTTGAAACGGTGAAGGATAAAACCTTGCCACAGCAGGTTCTTGACCTCCTGCCCACAAATCCTTTTCTTGATTTTACAGGTGCAAGGCCAACTTCCACCATAGCAGTCGTTATTTTCGCAGCCATACTGGGAGTGGCTTATCTTGGTGTGAAAAGGAAGCAGGAGGACCATGCGGCTCTTTTTGCAAGCTTTGTTGATGCTATTCACTCCATCGTTATGAGAGTGGTAACGCTCATTCTCCGGCTGACGCCCTATGGTGTGCTTGCTTTGATGACAAAGACCGTGGCTTTAAGCGATCTGGACGCGATTGCCAAACTGGGTAAGTTTGTGGTTGCCTCGTACGTTGCTCTGGCATTGATGTTCGTGATTCATTTGCTGTTTATTGCTTTTTCCGGGTTGAACCCGCTCACCTATATTCGAAAGGCTATACCGGTGCTTTCGTTTGCCTTTACATCTAGAACGAGTGCCGGGGCGCTTCCACTGAACATCAGTACCCAAAAAAGTCTCGGAGTACCTGAAGGCATCGCCAACTTTGCGGGTTCCTTTGGACTTACCATCGGGCAAAACGGATGTGCAGGTATTTATCCGGCGATGCTGGCGGTGATGATTGCTCCGTCTGTGGGAGTCAATCCGCTGACCCCATCCTTTATTCTTAGTCTGATCGTGATTGTTGCCATCAGCTCTTTTGGTATTGCCGGAGTGGGAGGAGGAGCAACATTTGCTGCACTTCTCGTTCTTTCCTCCATGAATCTTCCGGTCGCTTTGGCAGGGCTGCTCATTTCGGTTGAACCGCTGATTGATATGGGCAGGACCGCATTAAACGTAAGCGGAGCCATGACGGCGGGAATATTAACCAGCAAAGCCCGAAAAGAACTTGATACCTCCGTTTATCATTCTCCGGTTCATGAGTTGGAGTGATGGGAAGCAAAAAACCTGGAGATACAGTTCTCCAGGTTTTTGCTATTTTTACTCTTCCGCCGCTTCAGCTCTTTGAAGAGCTCGAAAATCAGGAATATGTTCTCGCTCCGTATGAATCGTTTTGGAAAGCCCATTTTACCAGGGTAGTGGAAAGTGTTCTTGATGTTGTACATTTAAGTTTTGTTCACAAAGATTCATCTGTTCATCTTGATGATTAAAAAGAGGAGCCAGGATCCTTTACAGGAGATGCCGGCTCTTTTCATATATGTTAGTTAAAAATGATTTGTGGCGTATAAATCATCTCCGAGACTTCTTCCACAGAAAAAACTTCTTGATGTCTCTCTTCTCCTGAAGGAGTCCACGTTTCAGTGAGCTGCAGCCTCCCGTCGGGCAGAGTGTGCGGAACAGCGGTGCATTTCCCTCCTCTGATTTCATGGTCCTGGTTGATGTGGCTGTAAGTCATTTGAATGCTCCCGTTTTCATCAACCATCCCTACCATATTTCCCTTCAGGATATCACCGCCAGAGTAGGTTGCAGTAAGGATTGATCCCTCTTGTTTATAAGAAAAATAGGTTTTGGACGAAACCTCACCTTTTTTTGCTTGTCGAATAGTTACAAACTGTCGGTTATTGTAATCAATCATTTAACGCGTCCTCCCTTTAAAGTTTTAAAGATAATGATATCAGAAGAGAAAGGAAATTAAAACAGAAAATTCTGTTTTTTATTATTTTTGGGAGGATTTTGTGTTCGTCTGATGAATAAGTTCTTGCTGTCTTTATTGGTAATACTTGTTTATAATAGATTAGTGAATATGACTTTAAAAAGGCGGATGATAGAATGATAGGGAGAAAGAGATTCGGTATCCGGGGTAAGATATTTACCGGATATCTCGTCATTATTCTGTGTCTGGTCGTTTCAATAATCGCAGTAAACAATCAAATTTCCTCCATGCAGACGGAGCGGAATTATATTATTAACCACGACATTGAAGTGCACGGGCTTACGAATGAAATTGAAAAGCAAGTTTTGGATATGGAAAACGGTCAGCGTGGTTTCATCATTACAGGAGATGAAAGTTATCTGGAGCCCTATAGCCTTGGTGCAAGTGATTGGAAGGATAATTACAACAAATTGTATGATTTAATTTCCGATAATCCATCACAGCAAAAAAGGCTGCAGGATATCCGCGATGATATCAATCAATGGATTCAATATACGGCTGAGCCATCTATACAGATGAAGAGAGATGGACAGGATGGGAATGTCCTTTCTCTTTTCAAGAAAGATACCGCCCGGAGCAAGGGAGTAGAAGACATCCGCACCCAGTTCGATACGTTCCGCACAACAGAAAAAGGGTTGACCAAAGAGAGGGCGGACAAGCTTGATAACCAAAATGCTGTATTGAAGACAAGCTTATATGTACTGTTGTTCTTTGTTGTCCTTATATCTGCAGCAATCGCTGTGTTTGTATCCGGTTCCATTGTTAAGACCGTAAATGCGGTTGTACGATCCATCTCCGCCATGTCATCGAACGGTGATGTCACCCAGAGGATCCATGTCAAAAGCAGGGATGAAATCAGAGATTTAGCCGAAGCGACAAACAACCTGCTTTCCGTTGTTGAAAGCAGAGAATGGCTTCAGTCAAGCACGAATGAGGTAGTAGAGCGATATCAGGGAACGTCTACGATTAAAGTACTTGGTGAAAAGTTTATTACAGGAATTGCCCAATTTGCGAATGCATCCACGGGAGCCATTTATATTCGTGAAGGGGAAGGCGGTAAGGCTTCTTTTATCAAGAAAGGTACCTACGCTGCGCCGATGAATTCGGCTGGACGGGAATCCTTTAAACTTGGAGAGGGGCTTATCGGCCAATGCGCCGCTGAAAAGCGCCTGATGGTTATTGATCACCTTCCGGACGATTATCAGCTGATTGGGACTGGCCTTGGAGAGGTGCGCCCAAGAAGTTTGCTGATTGCACCGGTGATGTTTGAGAATGAAGTCATTGCGGTCTTGGAGCTTGCTTCTCTTGAAGCATTTACACAAGAACATATCGATCTTGTGGAAAACACTACCAAAACATTCGGTCTAACCATTGACAGTGTTATTCGCCGAATGGAAGTTGTGCGCCTGTTGAAGGAATCCCAGGCCATGACCGAAGAGCTCCAGGCTCAATCGGAAGAAATGCAGACGCAATCCGAAGAGCTGCAAATGCAGTCTGAAGAATTGCGCATGATCAATGAGCAACTCGAACAGCGCTCCATTGAAGCAGAAGGGAAATCAGCAGAACTTCAGCAGGCAAAAGTTGAACTCGAAGAAAAGGCGAAACAGCTTACATTAAGTTCCCGTTATAAATCTGAATTTTTGGCCAACATGTCCCATGAGCTGCGTACGCCGCTGAACAGCATCCTGATTCTGTCCGAAATGCTTGCCGAGAATTCTGCAAACGGACTTTCCTCGGAGGATGAGGAGTTTGCACGGGTCATTCATTCATCCGGACAAGACTTGTTGAACTTGATTAATGATATACTGGATTTATCCAAGGTGGAGGCAGGCAAGCTGGAAATGCATTTCAGCGAAGTCAACATGAGCGAATTTCCTTCACAGATTGAACGCAATTTTGGCCATATGGCCGACAAGAAAGGGTTAACCTTTGAGGTAAAAAAAGATGCGGATGTTCCGGATATTTTTTATACCGATGAAAAGAGGTTTCAGCAGATAATCAAAAATCTGCTTTCCAATGCGTTCAAGTTTACAGAGGAAGGCAGTGTGTCGCTGCATATAGCGAAAGACAAGGCATTCCATCCGCAGGTGGGCGCCGACCACTGGCTGAAGGTCTCAGTGAAAGATACAGGGATCGGAATTCCGAAGGATAAGCATGATCTTATTTTCGAAGCCTTCCAACAAGGGGATGGGGCGACCGTTCGAAAATATGGAGGAACCGGTCTGGGTCTCTCGATTTGCCTGGAATTCGTTAAGCTGCTTGGCGGGCAGCTGGAGCTTGAAAGTGAAGAGGGAGAAGGAAGCACCTTTACGCTTTACATCCCGAGTCTGCCGAACGGGCTCACTCAACACGCTCCGATGCTCGTGATGGAGGAGTCAGAAAGCGAGGTTGCTGCTGCCATTTCGGACGACGCGGCACTCGCTGAAGAACTGAAGGAAATTGATGAGCACACCAGCCATCAACAGGAAGATACCCCTGTTAAAGAGGAAGACAGCTCATTTAAAGGGAAAAAGGTATTGATTGTCGACGATGACCACCGAAACATTTTTGCGTTAAAAACGGCTCTGGAAAATGAAAAAATGAACGTCATTACGGCGGAAAATGGTACACAATGCCTGGAAATGCTAGAAAATGAAAATGATGTGGACTTAATTTTGATGGACATTATGATGCCGGTGATGGATGGGTTTGAAACGATGAGAAGAATCAGGGCTAATGAGCGAGTGGCTGGTGTCCCAATCATTGCACTGACCGCCAAAGCCATGAAGAGTGACCGGGAAAAATGCTTGGAAGCTGGGGCTTCGGACTATATCAGCAAACCGCTGAAAATTGAACAGCTGTTTTCTGTCATGAGAGTCTGGATATTAAACAAGTAAGGAAGAACACGGATGAACAATCAAGTAATGTTAAGTGAGGAAGAGCTGGACATCGGGTTGGTGGAACGCATTGAAGTCGATTTGCTGCTTGAAGCGATTTACCGACTGTCTGGTTTTGATTTCAGAAAGTACATGAAGTCCTCCATCATCCGGCGGATTCAAAACCGGATGAGACTGGAACGTATTGGCACTATTACGGCCCTTCAGGAAAAAATGATTCATGAAAAAGGATTTTTGGAAAAGATCCTCAATGATTTTTCTATTAATGTAACCGAAATGTTTCGTGACCCTACATTCTTTCGTTCATTTCGCCAAAAGGTGGTTCCTGAGCTGAGGAAGCTGGAGAGCATACGCATTTGGCATGCAGGATGTGCAACCGGTGAGGAAGTCTATTCCATGGCGATCCTGCTCGAAGAAGAAGGGCTTGCGGATAAAACAACAATTTATGCCACTGATATGAATGAAAATGTACTGCAAAAAGCAAAACAGGGAACCTTTTCTTTGGTGAAAATGCAGACCTACACGAAAAATTACATGCAAGCTGGCGGAACAGAGGCGTTTTCGGAATACTACACAGCTGATGACCACTTTGCTTATTTCCGTCCTTCTCTTTTGAAGAACATCAGTTTTGCGCAGCACAACCTGGTAACGGACTCCTCATTCAATGAATTTCATGTGATCATTTGCCGGAACGTGTTGATTTATTTTACAAGCGAACTTCAAAACCAGGTTCAAAATTTATTTTATGAAAGCTTATGCCCTGGCGGTTTCCTTGGTCTGGGTGACAAGGAATCACTTCGTTTTTCAGAAAAGACGCCACATTACATGGAGTTCGACTGCACAGAAAAAATATATCTAAAACGATAAAAGACGGGCCGATGGCCCGTCTTTTTCTGTTTCTATTTTTTATAAAATGGAAGTCACTTTGCTTGCCTGCGCCTGAATCATCAGAATGCACATATCGTCTTGCTGATTACCAAGTTCTTCTTCCGGGATCACCATGTGGATCGGAGACGTAATCGTTTGATTCCACTTTTGTGAAGCGATGTACTGCAGCTTTTCGAGCAGCAGGTTTTCATCTTTATTCGCTTCTACCACTCCGTCTGTAAAAAGAAGGAGCTGGATGTCGTTCTCAAATTGAATGGTAGATTTTGTCACCTGCATCTGGTCAAAAAAACCAACAGCACAGCTGCCTCTTTCTAGCATGCAAAGTTCGGAATCATCGACTAACACATAGCCTGGAGGGTGGCCGGCATTGACATATTCCACTGTCTTGCTTTCTGTGTCGATCACCAGATAAATGGAAGTAAAATAATAATTGTAAAAGTTTTTTTGATTATAAAGAAGCGCCATATACCGGTTCAGCTCTTTGATCACGAGTTCAGGATCTTCAAGCATCTTGATCGCATCCCTCATGACAGAAGAGATGTACATGCAGACGAGAGAAGAGGACAAGCCATGGCCCATCATATCCAACAGAATCACGCCGTATCGATGGTCATTGAAACGGTGCCAGTAGTACATATCACCAGCCAGCTTAAAAGAAGGCAGATGGGATACATTGATTTGAATATTTTCCTGAAGAAGAGGGGGATTCAAGAGGCTCCGCTGCACTTGCATCGCCAAGTCCAGTTCATCCCTGATTTTTTTCTCCTGCTCCATGTGCCAGTCTTTTTCATACTTTAAGCGGAGGGCGACACGAATACGGGCGAGAAGCTCAACCTTATTAATCGGTTTTGTTATGTAATCCATACCCCCAACATCCAACGCCTCAGCCAGTTTATTGGCGTCCTCCAAAGCAGTAATAAAGATGATGGGGATATCTTTTAACCGCTCAGCTTCCTGGATGCGCCGGCAAGCCTCGATCCCGTCAGTTTCCGGCATCATGATATCGAGAAGAATCAAATCAACGTCGGGCTTTGGAGCCTGGGGTTTGTCAATTTGAAGATAATCAAACAGCTGGCCGGCCGATGAGAGAGACACCGTATTTTCATAGCCGGCACCTTTCAATATTTTATCAATCACAAATAGATTCACAGAATTATCATCTACCATAAGAATGGTCATGGACGGTTTTCTCCTTCAAATTAATCTTATCTATTCAACAAAATGCAATAAACATCCCGTCATATTCTATTATTATACTAAAAATGTGAAAGAAGGGTATCATTTACCCTTTTAGCATGCAAAAACCATGAGATATCGATGATCACCTGATAAAATGATATTATCGGTATGCATGTAAGGAGGAGGAACTATAGTGGCACAGCATTCGTTTCACTTAAAAGCAAACTGGCCCGGTCTCCGCGATGATGTAGGCGAGATCGAGGCCGGAAATTTAAAAACAAAGATATCCATCCCGCCGGAAATGGAGGGTCCCGGTGTAGGAACCAATCCGGATGAAATGCTCCTTGGAGCTGCGGCAACCTGTTATATTATTACGCTCGCTGCCATGATGGAGCGCAGCCAGCTTGAAAAAGAAAGTTTGACCATGGAATCAGAAGGAATTGTTGAGGTGACCAAAGGAGTTATTACCTATAAAAAAATTATTCACCGCCCTCTTATTGTGTTAAAGGAAGATGCCTCACAAAAGGACAAGGGGCTGGCGCAACGTCTTGCCGAAAAAGCAGAAACATCCTGCATGATCACGAGGGCCATCCAGGGTAACGTGGAAGTCAGCCTGGAAGCAAAGGTAATCACAGGGCAAAATCAATAAACCAGCACAATTGTGCTGGTTTTAATTTGTTTACATACCAGCCCATTCGTGTTTCAGGATACTGTAAAGAAGTGAATCCCGCCAGCCGTTCTTCATTTTTAAATCTTCTCGCATCGTCCCCTCTTTTGTCATTCCGAGCTTTTCCAAAACGCGGATGGAGCCGGAGTTTTCGGGGTGGCATGTTGCGTAGATCCGGTGAAGGTCAAGAACGGTATATCCTAAATGAAGAAGAAGGGCACCTGCTTCTGTGGCGTACCCGCTGCTCCAAAAATCAGGGTGGATGATATAGCCGATTTCCCCGATCTTATTTCCGAAATCTCGTATGTTCAGCTCTGCTACACCGATTAATTTTTCCTTTTCCTCTTCAATGACCGCGAATGCGAACCGTGACCTTGGGCTCTTTTTGGTATCCCTGATCGCCTGGCTTACAAACTTTAATGTATCTTCTTCTGAATTAGGCCCCCAAGGCTGATAGCGGCAGGAGATGTCGAGGCCTGCATAGGAATGGATAGATCTCCAGTCTGTCTGCCTTAATTCACGCAAGCGAATTCTTTGTTGAATGGCCATGATTGGTGGTCCTCCAATATAAGAAATGGTTTACTTAATAGAATAGTTCTTCACAGAAAGATGGTTTCCTGTTTCATTGAAGTATATGACCCAGTAGAGCAGGAAGATCTTTACTCTTATCGAATCCATTATGGGTATCTATTAAACGAAAAAGGGTGATGGAAAAATGGAAAATTATTCTTTGAAAATCATGGATTATCATCACTGGGCCAACCAGAAATGGTTTGAACACTTAAAAAAGCTTCCTGAAGGCATACTGACTCAAAAAATCACCAGTGTATTTCCAAGTCTGATGGATACACTTGTTCATATGCTAAAAACGGATTTTATCTGGCTATTGACCATTTCAGGCAAGGAATATGAAGAAACCATAGGAATGTTAAATGAATTCAATGAAAAATTGAAGGGCATCTCCCTGACCGAACTGGAAAAACAGTTTGACGCGATTACCGGAAAATATGTAACCTTTCTGAACGGAATTGAAGATCCGCAACAGACCATTACCATTGCTCATCCGAAATTTGGTGAGGCCAAGGCACCGCTGCAGGACCTAATTGGCCATGTGGTTAATCATGGCACCTATCACCGCGGCAATCTGACGGCCATGCTCAGACAGATGGGTGAGGCAGGGGCTCCAACCGATTATATTTTTTATTTGTATGAAGAACAGGCATTATTCGCTCCGAAACATTGAAGCATTTGAACATTTCTATTCTTTAGGCTAGAGTGCTATAATAAAAAGGAGTACAGACGTTCGAAGTTCTCGTTTCTAGGAGTGAAACATGAAGTTAATTATTGCTGAAAAACCATCACAGGCCCAGGCACTTGCAGGGCCTTTTTCTAAAGTGAAAAAACAAAAAGGCTTTTATGAGATTCCTCCTCAGGATCCCTTTCCTGACGGAGCTTATTTAACCTGGTGTGTGGGGCATCTTCTGGAACTGGTACCGCCCAAGGAGTATAAACCTGAGTGGGAAAAGTGGAAGCTTGACACATTGCCGATGATGCCCGAGCGGTTCCGCTACAAAGTATCTCCCTCCAAATGGGATCAGTTTCAAATCATTAAAAAGCTCGCATTTGATCCAAAAGTAACCGGTATTATTGGAGCGACGGATGCAGGGCGGGAAGGGGAGCTCATTTACAAGTCGCTTCTGATGAACATGAATTGCAAAAAGCCGGTGATGCGTCTTTGGATATCCTCCTTGACCAAGAAAGCGGTCCTTGAAGGATTCCGTCATTTGAAAAGCGGGCAGGAAACGCTGCCTGTCTTTTTTGAGGCGTATTCCAGGGCATGTGCTGACTGGCTCGTGGGATTAAACACAACAAGAGCCTACACGCTGCTCATGCAGAAAAAAGGAATAAGAGAAACCTTTCCAACCGGTAGAGTCATGACTCCTACTGTTGCTTTGGTAGTGAAACGTGAAGCCGAAATTGAAAACTTTAAACCAGAGCCTTTCTTTGAAGTCATTGGGGAATTTGATGTGAACGGAAATCAGTACAGTGGAAAATGGCAGGAAAAGGAAAACATCCGTCTCAAGACAAAAGAGGAGGCGGAGGTGATCGCCGAACGAACCAAAGATCAGCGATGTGCGGTTGCCGATGTTAGAAAGGACCGAAAAGAATATCATCCGCCCATGCTGTATAACCTTTCTGCTCTGCAGGCAAAAGCCAATCAAATCTACAAATACTCGCCTGAAAAAACGCTGAATATTACAAGTGAGCTGTACTTAAAAAAGATAGTCAGTTATCCGCGGTCAGACAGCCCGTATATTACGGAGGAAGAAGCAAAAACGTTGCCAGGTATTTTACAAAAGCTTGCCCAACAAGAAAACTATAATCATTTGCTGCCCGCCCCCAAACGTTCGCTGATGGGAAACCCGCGCTTTGTGAATGCCGCAAAGGTTTCTGACCACTATGCCATTATTCCCACGGAAAATGTGGCAAGCCCTGAAAAACTAAGCAGGGATGAGCGGAATATCTATGACCTTATTGTGAGAAGCGTAATCGCTGCCCATTATGATAAAGCCGTTATGGATATCACTACAATCGTAACGAAAGTCAATAACCACGATGAATTTGTATCCAAGGGAAAAGTGATTATACAGGAGGGCTGGCGCAAGGTCCTGTTTGAAAAGAACACTAAAAAAGCAGACAACAAAGACGATGAAGAAAACACTGTATTACCTGATGTTCAATCAGGGGAAACGGGTACAGTGGAACAGGTAAGCATTCGGGAAGGAAAGACGCAGGCCCCGAAACGGTATACCCTGGGAAGCCTGGTCACATTAATGAAAACAGCAGGAAAAACGATTGAAGATGAAGAGCTGAGCAAGGTGCTGAATCAGGTCCAGGGGCTGGGAACGGAAGCCACGAGAAGCAGTATCATCAAAAAAATTGAAGAACTGGACTATATCCGTGTTCAGAAAAATCAAGTGTATGCGACAGAAAAAGCGAAAGCATTAATCACGGCGATCGGTGATGATTCCATTTTAACCTCGGCGGAGACAACAGCTCTCTGGGAGCAGCGCCTGCACGAAATTGGTAAAGGCAGAGCGGACGCAAAGCAGTTTATCGATATGACCAAGAGAATGACAGAGAAAGTGATTCAGGATGCTATTGCAGCGTCTGGAAGCTGGAAAGTGGAACCCTTGCCCGTATCCAAGACGGCGAAAGCGGAAAATGAGCGTCTCGGAACGTGTCCGTTTTGCGGAAAAGATATCATCCATATTGCCATTAAACGCAATGACTTTTACGGCTGCAGCGGCTATAAGGAAGGATGTAAATTCACAATTTCGGGCAGAATTGCCAAAAAGAAGCTGTCACCCGCACAGGTGAAGAGGCTTCTGGAAAAGGGTGAAACGACTAAGCTCAAGGGGTTCAAAAGCAAGCAGGGCAAACCATTTGCTGCTGCTCTTGCCCTGAACAAAGAAACCGGAAAAATTGAGTTTAAAATGTAAGTCGAAGCGTGTATCCTAGAGTCAGAAGGGCAGACGAAACCAAACCCCAAAGGAGACAGGGCCATGAATCAAAAACAACTGGCAGGCGAAAAAGCAGCCGATTACATCGAAGACGGGATGACGGTCGGACTTGGCACAGGCTCCACCGTGTTTTATACCATACAAAAGGTTGGAGAGGCCGTGAAAAACGGTCTTCGGATAAAAGGTGTATCAACGTCAGCTTCTACGACCAAGCTGGCTCAATCTCTTGGTATTCCGCTGGTTTCCATTGATGACGTGGATAAGATCGACCTGACCATTGATGGTGCGGATGAAGTGGATCCCAAGCTTAATGGCATTAAAGGAGGAGGCGGGGCACTTTTGTTTGAAAAAGTGGTCGCTAATGCCTCGGCAAAAGTGATTTGGGTGGTGGACCCCGCCAAGAAAGTACAAACATTGGGAAAATTTCCTCTTCCTGTAGAAGTGATTCCGTTTGGAGCACAGCGATTATTTCGATATTTTGAAAAACAGGGTCTTTCGCCAGTGATCCGGGACAAAGAAAATGCTCCTTATGTGACAGACAGCGGCCATTATATTATTGATCTTCATTTGGAGGAGATTCGTGAACCCGAGCAGCTGGCAACATGGCTAGACAGCCTTACGGGTGTAGTAGAGCACGGCCTGTTTTTGAATGGTGCCGATCTCATCGTGGTCGGTGAGGCTGAAGGTCCCGAAATTATCGAAAAAAATAGGAACTCTTAAAAAATTTCTTGTATCCCTTTGGAATATGCTGTATATTGTATTTTAATAAAACTGATCGGTTAAAAAGCATTGAAAGGAACATGAGCCATTCTGTACGGTTGCACAGAGAGGAAGGGTGCTGAGAACTTCCCAACGCTGCGGAACGGCTTACCATCCTTGAGCTGTATGGGTGAACACAGTAGCTCATACCGCAGACGCTGCGTTAAAGCTAAGGAGCCATCAAATAGCCATGCTGTTTGATGGGAATCTGGGTGGAACCACGGGTAAAACGCACTCGTCCCTTTTGTTTGGGATGAGTGCGTTTTTTCTTTTTCTCATCTCCTAAATTAAAAATAGTGTTGAACAGGACAATATCCATTGCCAACCGGTCATACAGAGAAGGAAGGAGAGCTGAGAACTTCCTGACAAAGGGGCACGGATTACCGCCTGGGAGCTGAATGGGTGAACTGGATTGATTAGCTTATTCCGCAGATGCTGCGTTAAAGCAAATGGAGCCGCCATTGATCGTAATGGCGGGAACCAGGGTGGAACCACGGGTAAAAGCACGCTCGTCCCTAGATGAGGGATGGGTGTGCTTTTTGTTATTTAAAAACAGAATGGAGAGATGAAAAATGAAAGCAAACGAAATCAGCCTTCAGTTCCCCGACGGTTCCCGGCACAGCTATCCGCAAGGTGTATCTGTTCATGAAATTACGGCTTCCATCAGCCCAGAATTAAGCAAAAAAGCAGTTGCCGGCAAGGTAAATGGACGGCTTTCAGATCTCAGCACACCTCTTGAAAAAGATGCAAACATCGAAATTATTAGTCTGCAATCCCCTGAAGGCGAAGAGGTTTTAAGGCATAGCGCAGCCCACGTTCTTGCACAGGCGGTTCAACGGATTTACGGAGAGGTGAAGTTTGGGGTCGGGCCTGCCATTGAAAATGGGTTTTATTATGATTTTGATCTGCCAGTTTCCATCTCCAATGAAGATCTTTCCGCCATAGAAGCCGAAATGAAGAAAATCATTGCCGAAAATTTACGGATTGAGCGGTTAACGGCAACAAGAGAGGAAGCCGCCTGCTACTGGCAGGATAAGGACGATGAGCTCAAGCTTGAATTGCTGCGTGATATTCCTGATGGAGAGCTGATCACTTTTTATAAACAAGGCGAATTCCGGGATTTGTGCCGGGGGCCTCATCTACCTTCAACAGGGCGGATTAAGGCATTCAAATTAACTTCGGTTTCTGGTGCCTACTGGAGGGGAGATTCCAATAATCGGATGCTGCAGCGGATTTATGGTGTGGCGTTTTCTTCTAAAAAGAAGCTGGATGAGCATCTGCAGTTCTTGGAGGAATCTGCCAAACGAAATCACCGGAAGCTTGGTAAAGAACTGGAGTTGTTTATGTTTTCCGATGAAGCTCCAGGAATGCCGTTTTTCTTGCCGAAAGGACAGGTGATTCGAAAGGAACTCGAAGGGTTTTTACGGAAATTCCAGGATATGGGCGGGTTTGAAGAAGTCAGGACTCCGCTGATGATGAATCAGAGGCTGTGGGAGAAGTCGGGCCACTGGGGGCATTACAAGGATAATATGTATTTCACAAATGTGGATGACGCAAGTTTTGCATTAAAACCAATGAATTGTCCCGGACATATGCTCATTTACAAAAATAAGCGGCGCTCCTACCGAGACCTGCCGCTCAGGCTGGCAGAGTTTGGACAGGTGCACCGCCATGAATACAGCGGTGCGTTGAATGGGCTCTTGAGAGTCAGGACGTTTTGCCAGGATGACGCTCATATTTTTGTAACACCTGAGCAAATAGAAGAGGAACTAACATCTGTTTTACGAGTTGTCAATGAGGTCTACAGCACATTTGGCTTTTCTTTCGATGTCGAGCTTTCCACACGGCCGGAGGATTTTATGGGAGATGAAACGCTCTGGAATCAAGCTGAAAGCGCTCTGGCAACTGTATTGCAAAAGGCAGGTTTCTCTTACCGGATCAATGAAGGAGACGGAGCATTTTACGGCCCAAAAATTGATTTTCATATCCGAGATGCCATAAAGAGAAGCCATCAATGTGCAACAGTCCAACTTGATTTTCAAATGCCGGAAAAGTTCGACCTTCATTATATGGATGAGCATAATGAAAAGCGGCGTCCGGTAGTCATTCACCGTGCCGTTCTTGGCTCCATTGACCGCTTTTTGGGCATACTGATCGAACATTATGCCGGGGCTTTCCCGGTTTGGCTTTCTCCGGTGCAGGTTAAAATTATCCCGGTGTCGCTTGATGCGCATTCGGAAAATGCAAAGGAACTCCTGCAACAATTAAGAGGTGCGGGAATCAGAGCAGAAGCAGATCTCAGAGAGGAGAAACTGGGGTATAAAATCCGTGAGGCGCAAATCCTGAAAACTCCGTATACACTCGTAATCGGTGATGAAGAACTCAAAAACAAAGGAGTCAGCGTAAGAAGGTACAGCGAAAGGACATCTGTGTTTATGAAACCGGAGGCTTTTCTAAAAAAACTCAAGGTAGAAATTGAGAATAAAAAATGATGGAAAAGAGAGAATTTCTCATGCAAATGAGAAGTCTCTCTTTTTTTATTCACAGCTATTAGTACAAAAGCACTATTATTTATCCTTCGACAAGTGAAGAAAAGTGTTTCAGAACGGTTGCCCTCAAAAAGGGCTGAATCCATGGCATGTAAGGATTTTAGGCATACTCGGCAACAAGATAGCCGTATTCTTGGCAGATGAAAGTTAAGTGATAATGGTTCTCAAGTATGATTGACGATGAGAATGATTTTCATTTAGAGTAGAGGCTGTAAATGTTAATGAAAATCATTATCAATTAAAGGAGTTTGATATAGATGGTTACTCAACAATTAACAAAGAATGAGTTTCTTCTAAAACAGCAGGCGGGCAGAGAATCCAATGCCCGGTCGTATCCGCGCAGAATTCCTATTGCGATCGAAGAAGCAGAGGGCATTTTTGTAAAAGACGTGAACGGAAAAACCTATTATGACTGTTTGGCCGGCGCGGGAACTCTGGCGCTCGGACATAACCACCCTGTGGTAATCGAGGCTATACAACAAGTGATCAAGGACAAGCGCCCTCTGCATACGCTTGACCTTACCACTCCGGTCAAGGAAGAGTTTGTCACCGAGCTGTTTGACAGCCTTCCGAAGGAATTTGCCCAAAAAGCCAAGATCCAATTTTGCGGGCCGACGGGTGGAGATGCCATTGAGGCAGCCATTAAATTAACAAAAACGGCAACAGGACGGCAGAGCATTCTATCCTTCCAGGGCGGGTATCACGGGTCCACTCATGGCACGATGGCACTCAGTGGCAACCTTGGGCCAAAGGAGAAAATAAGAGGCCTTATGCCGGATGTTCACTTTTTGCCATATCCATACACCTACCGGGATCCGTTCGGTATTGGTGGAGATGAGTCACATCGCATCAGCTCGCAATACATCGAGAATCTGCTCGATGATCCGGAAAGCGGAATCCTTGCACCAGCAGCCATGATCCTTGAAGTGGTTCAGGGGGAGGGCGGCAGTATTCCAGCACCAATTGAATGGCTTCAGGAGATGAGAAGAATCACCAAAGAACGGGGCATACCTCTCATCATTGATGAAGTGCAGACAGGAATCGGAAGAACAGGGGAATTCTTTGCCTTTGAACACGCCGGAATTGTACCGGATGTACTCGTTCTGTCAAAAGCCATCGGAGGGAGTTTGCCACTATCCGTTGTGGTTTATGATAAGGCACTCGACCAATGGTCACCGGGAGCTCACATTGGTACGTTCAGAGGGAATCAAATGGCGATGGCAGCAGGCACAGCCACCCTTAACTTCATCAAAAAGCAGAACTTGTCCGGGCATGCGAAAAGGATGGGAGAGCTTCTTAGTGAAAGGCTTGAGCAAATTCAGTTATCTTATCGGCAAATCGGCGATGTGAGAGGGAGAGGATTGATGATTGGCGCGGAAATCGTCAACCCGGAAGGAAAGAAAGGGAAAAACGGAAGTCTTCCTGCTGCTCCATCGCTCGCCAGTGCGATCCAGCGTGAATGCTTTCATCGCGGGCTGATCCTTGAAGTCGGCGGACGCCATGGCAGTGTGGTTCGTTTTCTGCCGCCGCTTATTATTACAGAAGAGCAAGTCCTGGATGTAGCCTGGATTTTTGAACAGGCCATACAGGCAGCTGTAAATGGAGAGTAATTCACAGATGACTACAGTTGTTAATCTAAAAACGAAATTTGATGACTTGTTTATCAAGGAGGGGATGAGCGGCCATGATGCCTACCTTCAGGCGATCGATCAGACAAAGAAGGTAGTTGCGGATGTGTTGGTTCAAGCGAGAGGGCCCTTTTCCGGAGAAACGCCACAGATGATTCAACGTGCGGTTAAAGAAATGAAACTGGCTACAGAAAAAGGCCAGCCGCTTGAAGTGGTATTGGAGGATGTGGCGACATTGCTTCTTCACAGCATCCAGGTGAATCATAAAGCATGCATCGGGCATCTTCACTGTCCTCCGCTCGTTCCTGCCCTTGCGGCTGAAATGGTGATCAGTGCGGCCAACCAATCTCTGGATTCATGGGATCAAAGCTCAAGCGCCACCTATCTTGAACAAGAGTTGATTGACTGGCTTTGCAACCGCCTTGGATTGGGAGAAAACGCGGATGGAACGTTTACGAGCGGAGGAACACAATCGAACTATATGGGCCTTCTGCTCGCAAGGGATGCATTTTGCGAAAAGCAATGGAACTGGAATGTACAGAAGAAGGGCTTGCCCCCTGAAGCTCGCCGGTTACGAATTCTATGCTCGGAAGCCGCTCATTTTACGGTGGAAAAATCCGCTTCACAGCTGGGCCTTGGTGAAGACGCAGTGATACTGGTGAGCACCGACCGCCATCAACGAATGTCTCTCACAGATCTGAAAGAGAAACTTCGAATCTTGAAAGCTGAAAATCTGCTGCCTTATGCACTGGTCGGGACGTGCGGGACTACCGATTTTGGAAGTATAGATCCACTTCTTCACATGGCAAAAGCAGCGAAGGAAAACGGCTTATGGTTTCATGTGGATGCAGCCTACGGAGGAGCTCTCATGCTAAGCCATAATGATCATCACCGGCTTCGGGGAATAGAACAAGCCGATTCGATCACCGCCGATTTTCATAAACTCTTTTTTCAGCCGATCAGCTGCGGTGCTTTTTTGTTAAAGGAACGGAAGCAATTTAAACATATCAGCTACCATGCCGATTATTTGAATCCTGAACAGGACGACGAGGAAGGATTGCTCCACCTTGTCAATAAGTCGGTCCAGACGACCAGAAGATTTGATGCCTTAAAACTGTTTATGTCCCTCCGGGCGGTGGGATTGGATCGTTTTGGAGAGATGATCGACCATACCATTGAATTAGCAAGGAAAACAGCACAGCTTATGAAGGAAAGCAGATTCTTTACGGTTATAAATGCCGAACCTGAAATTAACGCGGTTGTTTTTCGCTATGAACCTTCGTTTCTTAAAAACAACTTTGATGCATTAAACAAACAGATTCATAGCGAGCTTCTTCAAGGCGGAAAAGCCTTGTTGGCGAAAACCATGCATGAGGGAGAGCTGTATCTTAAATTTACATTGCTTAATCCACGAGTAACCATGGAAGACATGAAGAAATTGATCGCCGACATTGCTGAATTGGGCGAAACCATACATAGAAGGGAAGGGAAATCATCGTGAACAGCAAGCAGCTTGCAGAGCAGGCGACCATACAAAGCTTTCTGAACTGTTACTTGCGTGAGACGGGAGATTCGAATGAAAAGAAAGCGGGCATGATCTGGATCAGCACGTTGGAGAACCAAAACATTGAGGTCTTGATTCCAGTAAAGTATTGGTCTCCGACAGGAAGGCACCTGTTTTCGTTTCCCATCATGTATCAAAGCAAAGGAGGAGGGAAACCTGTTCCGGCTGATTACCTCAGTCTGGTTTCACTGCTCGCTAAAGAGCTCTTGCTGAGGCAAGGCAGAGAAGATGCGGGAGACGAGCTTGTTCTTCGCGTCATACTGAGCTGCAAGAATATGAAGGAGACGATTCAACAGAGATTTGCTGATGCTGGGAAGTTAACAGAAGAGGAGTTTATGTTTATTGAAGCGGAACAATCCCTTCTTCTGGGCCATCTGCTTCATCCTACACCCAAAAGCAAACAAGGGATGCTTCCCGGGGAGGAAATGATCTACTCACCAGAATTTAAGGGAGAATTTCCGCTGTATTACTTTAAGATCCATCGTTCTCTCGTTCTTCAAGATTCCACGTTGAGCCATTCTGCGGTGGAACTTGTAAGGCGCATGCTTCTGGATGATCCTGCCGTGCCCCACGAATTTGTAGTGGAGCATTGTATGGATGAGGACTTCCATCTCGTGCCGTCCCATCCGCTTCAGGCAAGAGAGTTAGTTGTTCAGCCAGCTGTCCGGAAACTGATTGAGCAAGGCAAGATTGTTGATGTCGGCTGTACGGGAAGTCCGTTTACACCCACATCCTCACTGAGGACGGTGTACCGCAGGAATTTCAAGTACATGTTTAAGTTCTCAGTGCCTGTCAAGATTACCAATTCACTAAGAGCCAATAAACCGAAAGAGCTTGAACGGGGAGTCGAAATATCACGCCTGCTGCATACGGAACTGGGTACTGAGCTTGAAAATCGTTATCCCGGTTTTCTGATCGTTGAAGATCCAGCCTATCTTTCTGTTCGGGCAGGAGAAGAGGAATCAGGGTTTGAAGTCGTCATTCGGGAAAATCCTTTTTATCAAAATGAACGGAATGCCAGCCTGATCGCGGGGTTGTGCCAGGATCATCCATACGGCAGGAAAAACCGGTTGTTCTCGATCATACAATCGATCGCACAAAAAGAAAACCGAACGACAGAAGAAGTCAGTACCGATTGGTTTGAAACCTACTTAGCTCTTTCTCTGGAACCGATGCTGTGGCTGTATAAGCAATACGGGTTAGCGTTGGAGGCCCATCAGCAAAATTCCATCGTCCAGCTTTCGGATAACGGGTATCCAGCTGCGTTTTATTACAGAGACAACCAGGGTTACTATTATGCGGAATCCAAGGCACACAAACTGAAGCAGCTTCTTCCCGGTTTAAACCGCAAAAGTGAAACGATCTGCTCTGACGCCACGGCAGAGGAGAGATTTCGATACTATCTCATTTTTAATCATCTATTTGGATTGATCAACGGATTCGGAACGGCAGGACTTGCAGATGAAACAGCCTTACTTGATATTCTGCGAAAATCTCTCGCCCGCCACAAAGAAAACGGAGCGGGCCAGCTGGTGCAAAGCCTGCTGAATGAACCGGTCCTGCCGTGCAAAGCCAACCTGTTGACAAGACTTCATGACAAGGATGAGCTTGTCGGAACACTGGAGGAGCAATCGGTATATGTAAATGTAATCAATCCAATTGCGCAAAAGGCGGGGGTCACATATGGTGTATGAATTTGAAACATTCGACGATGCGCTCAAAAACCGGATCTCCTTCCGGCGCGTGAAATTTGAAAAAGACGCCGAGCTTCTTCATAAGTGGATGAACGAAGAGCACGTAATTCCTTTCTGGAAGCTCGACGGACCAAGAGAAATCTACTATAAGCATTTGGAAAAAGCCCTTTCACATTCGCACCAAACTCTCTATATCGGATGTATAAACGACAAGCCGATGAGCTACTGGGAAGCGTACTGGGTAAAAGGAGATGTGGTGGAAAACGCGTATCCATCCGCCCCTTTTGATCAGGGCATTCATCTATTGATCGGAGAGAAGGAGGATTTGGGCAAAGGGTATTCGTTGCCTCTGCTGAAGGCGATGGTAAGGCATCAGTTTCAGGAGCCGGACACAGAAAAAGTGATTGCGGAACCGGATATTCGGAATAAGAAAATGATACATGTTTTTGAAAAATGCGGTTTTCGCGCAATCCAACCGATCGAGCTGCCGGATAAAACGGCGCTGTTAATGTTTTGCACAAAAGACGAATTTCACAGGAGGTGGAGCTACCTTGACAAGGAAAGAGCAAAGGCACATCTATGATGCTGTTGGAATTGGAATCGGCCCGTTTAATTTAGGAATGGCAGCATTGGCTGAAGGAACCGGGCTTGATTGCCTGTTTTTTGAACAAAAAAGTGAATTTAACTGGCATGAGGGAATGCTGATCGAAGGGACTACCCTTCAGGTGCCGTTTCTGGCAGATCTGGTCAGTATGGCCGATCCGGCGAATCCATTCAGCTTTCTTTCTTATCTCCACGAGCAGGGTCGTTTATATCACTTTTATTTTCTGGAAAAGTTTCATATTCCGAGAAATGAGTACAATCATTACTGCCAGTGGGCAGCCCGTAAGCTATCGTCCTGCCGATTTGGCATGAAGGTGGAGGAAGTACTGCCATTTGGATCGGAGGACGGCTTTCTCTATAAAGTCTATGTACGGGACGAAAAGACGGATCAAGTAAGATCGGTACTCGCACGCAACCTGGTCATGGGAATCGGGACGAAGCCTTATCTGCCGCCACATGCGGAATGGTTCTCAGGCAAATCAGTCTTCCATTCATCACAGTATTTAAAAAGAAAAGACGAAATGCTTGGCGCCAGTTCCATCACAGTGGTGGGATCCGGACAGAGCGCGGCCGAAATTTTTCTTGATATTGCCCGCAGCATAGACGATGGGGCGTGTCAGCTTAACTGGCTGACACGTTCAAAAGGATTCTTTCCCATGGAATATTCGAAGCTGGGACTTGAATATTTTTCACCGGACTACATTGATTTTTTCTATGCTCTTCCTCAGGAGAAACGGGATGCGCTTCTGGCTCAGCAGGATCTGCTGTATAAAGGCATCAGCGCAGAAACCATTGGTGAAATCTATGATCTGCTTTACGAAAAATCAGCAGCTGGAAAAGAAACCTCTTTCCATCTCCAGCCCATGGTGGAGGTCACGGGAATCGATCAATCGGATTCCACTCACGTGCTTCACTGCCGGCAATGGATGACGGAAGAAGTCTTCCAAAAGCAATCAGACGTGGTCATTATGGCTACCGGCTATAAACCGGCAATCCCATCCTTTCTTAGTGGACTGGAAGATTATATTGAATTTGACGATCAGGGAAGATTCCAGATTGAACGGGAGTACTGTCTGAAAACCCACCTGCATACAAAGAACGAGATTTTTATTCAAAACGGAGAAATGCACACACACGGAGTGGGAGCACCTGATCTTGGACTTGGTGCTTACCGCAATGCAGTGATATTGAATGCCATTGCGAAAAAGCCGTTGTATCCGGTTGAAAAGAAAAATATATTTCAACAGTTTATGGGTGAAACGACGCAAAAAGCCGGACCAAAAGATCCAACCAGCAGAGGAGGACACACGCATGTTTTTTGTTGAAGAGCTAAAGCAAAATCTGAATCGCGAGAAATGGGTTGATGCCAACCAAAGGCTGCTCGCCAAGATGATCGCCGAATATATGTATGAGGATATGATTTACCCTGAACAGGTCGAAGGAAACACCTATCTATTAAAGATCGGCGAGTGGATTCCATACCGGTTTCAAGCAGAGCCTCGTTTGTTCAACAGCTATTCCGTAGACTGCAAAACTATCGAAAAATACAGCAATAACAACTGGGAGCCGGCAGACAGTGCCGTGCAGTTTATCCTAGATATTCAGCAATCCATCGGGATGTCAGCAGAAACAGCAGGACACTTGATCAAAGAATTGAACGCGACACTGCTTGCTGATGTGAATCTTATGGTCAATCATACAAAAAGTGCGGACGAGCTGGCTGAACTGGGCTATGAAGAGCTGGAAGGGGAAATGACAGGGCATCCATGGATTACTTACAATAAGGGCAGAATCGGCTTCGGATATGATGATTACTTGATGTATGCGCCGGAAAACCAGCAGAAGGTACAGTTATCCTGGATCGCTGTTAAAAAGGAGAAAGCTTCCTACCAATCGGTTGCAGGCGCAAATTATGATTCTCTGTTGAAGTCTGAACTTGATCAAGAGACACTCCATTCCTTTCATGAGCGTCTAGCGGCAGAGGGCTGTGACCACAGTCAATATTTCTATATGCCCGTACATGAATGGCAATGGAAAAACGTGATCATCCAGAATTTTGCACATGAACTGGCTGCAAAGATCATCGTTCCTTTGGGAGATGGCCCGGACCAATACCTTCCGCAGCAATCCATCCGTACGTTTGTTAACACGTCACAAAAAATGAAGCAACATGTGAAGCTTCCGATGAGCATTTTGAACACGCTCGTATATCGTGGATTACCCGCTGAACGAACGGTGATTGCCCCCAAGATTACTGAGTTTATCAAAGGCATAGCTGATCAAGACCGATTTTTAAAGGAAGAGTGCCGGGTAATTCTTCCCGGGGAGAATGCCAGCATCAATGTGGATCAATATCATTTTTCAGAGTTAAAGGGAGCCCCTTATCAATATCTTGAAATGCTTGGTGTGATATGGAGGGAAAGCATTCATATGTATACAGAGGAAGGTGAGCGTCCGATTACGCTTGCGGCGCTGGCGCACGCTGATGCTTCAGGCAAGCCATATGTGCAAAGCCTGATGGAGAAATCAGGATTATCTCCGGAGGAATGGATCAGGCAAATGTTTCATGTGGTTATGCCGCCGCTGCTTCATTACTTGTATCAGTATGGCACCGTTTTTTCTCCGCATGGCCAGAATACGATCCTTGTACTGAAGAAATACAAGCCTCACCGTCTTGCGATTAAAGATTTTGTCGATGATGTGAACATCAGCGACCAGCCATTTGCAGAGTTGGAGTCTCTTGCGCAGGAGCTGAAAGCGGTATTGCGCAGCGAGCCGCCGGAAGGGCTGACTCAATTTATTTTCACAGGGTTGTTTATCTGCCATCTTCGTTATTTGGCGGATCTGCTTGTAAAGAACGACCTTCTAAAGGAAACATCGTTCTGGCGGCTTCTTGCTGAAGAAATTTATGCCTATCAGGATAGATTTCCACACCTGCAAGAACGGTTTGCACTGTTTGATTTCTTTCAGCCCGAACTCACAAAACTCTGCCTGAACCGGAACCGTATGGTGGATTACGGGTATGGAGATGGAGAGGACAGGCCGCATGCCTCAGAATTCGGAAAAGTCAGCAATGCATTACACCTGTTTGCCAGGGAGGAAGTTTCCTCATAACATCAAAAAAGCCGGTGATCTCGATTGGATCGCCGGTTTTTTCTATTAAAGCGTTTTAATGATTTCATAAAAGGCGGATACAGGATGGTAATCTGTTTTGGGGGCCGTTGATTTCGTATCACTGTATTTCTGGTTCTCCCTGTTGAGCAGCTTGTACCAGCTGCCATGCTTATGATCCATAAAGTTCTACGTTTCCCTACCATTCTTTAAATTCCGTTATCCCAGCCTTTTTCCGTGTATGTGTCCGTCACCAACATTCCCACCCGCTCTTTCGTTTCATGAGTCGCTTTTCCCTGAAAATGCAAAAAACAAACAAGAATGGGTTTGACATCTTTTGTTGTACTGGTGTATTATATCACTAGTACACTAGTTCATTGGAACAATTTTGAATGGAGGTCTGCTGAATGAATCCATGGTGGGGTCAATTAGCGAAAGAATATCGTTTGGGAAGAGGAGGAGTCATCGGGGCTCTGATTGCTCTTTTCTTGTATCTTGGAATCGGGGTGTATGTTTCCTGGAGAATGGGCAATCCGGAAACCTTTCTTGCATTTTGTGCGTTTGCCCTGATGATGCATGTCCTTTATATGGCAGGTTATATGTGTGTAAGTTTAATTCGTGAACAACGGACGCTTCATCTTTGGCTGCAGACTCCGCTGCCGGCATATAAACTTTTGCTTGCGAAACTATTAAACGGATGGGGAGCACTTGCTTCTTCGCTTTTCATTATAAGTGCAATTACACTAATTTCAGGAACCATGGTTGTTAACCTATTTGAACTGAACCCGGAACTCACTTGGCCGGATGTCATTAGCACAGGCCTTTTCAT
Source organism: Fictibacillus enclensis (assembly GCF_001457035.1). Taxonomy (GTDB): domain Bacteria; phylum Bacillota; class Bacilli; order Bacillales; family Fictibacillaceae; genus Fictibacillus_C; species Fictibacillus_C enclensis. The sequence goes on from NZ_KQ758617.1 coordinate 699,334, forward strand.
CGACATTCACATCTTGCTGATTGCGCTCTATATCGGCATCGGATTAACGTTTCTATGGGCGATCTACCTTGTGGTATCCAAATCCCTCGGAAAGGTGAGCGGAAATGTCATCGGTATCGTTCTTTTCTTCTTCCTTCCATGGCTGATGTCCAAATGGGAGGGTACAGGATTATTTCATGCATTGTTCATCTGGGGAAAGCTCGATCTCAATTTCAGTGAAGCCGCTTATGTAGCCTTCAGGCATGTATATATCGGTTATTATTTCTATCATTTTCTTCTGGCACTTTTACTCCTATTCATAGCGAGCTGGTTGATTGAACGTAAAGTTGAGGTGTAGCAAATGGCTGAAGATTTTAATGCGTCAAAACCTATATATTTACAGTTGGCCGACCGGATCAACCGGCAGATCCTCAGAAAGGAACTGGAAACCGGGCAAAAACTACCTTCTGTACGGGAGATGGCGATTCAATCGGGTGTAAACCCCAATACCGTCCAGCGGACGTACAGTGAATTGGAAAGGATGGGCAGTGTGGAATCCAAAAGAGGGCAGGGGACGTTTGTGACAGAAGATCAATCCGTGCTTAATCAGCTTCGGCAACGTTTAAAGAAAGAGCAAATCTCTTCATTTTTCGAGGATATGAAGGAGATGGGTTTTACAGCGGATGAGATGATTTCAGGTTTGGAGGAGTACATTTCCGATGAAGAACGGGGTGAAACGAATGATTGAATTTAACCATGTGACGAAAAAGTATAGAAGTCAGGCAGCATTGAATGACTTTTCACTTTCTCTGCCTGCCGGAAAGATCATTGGCCTTGTTGGAGAAAACGGAAGCGGAAAATCAACCGCTCTAAAACTCATTTCCGGGCTGATCTCCCCAACCAAAGGCAGTGTAACGGTAGATGGGGAAGTGGCGACGCGGAGGATCAGCAGCAAAGTTTCATATTTGTCGGAACTGGATGCCTATTATACCTTCTACACCGTTACGGAAACCGTCAGCTATTATGCGTCTCTTTACAGCGATTTTAACAAAAGCAAAGCAGAAGAAATTCTTGACTACATGAAGCTCGACCGCAGTAAAAAAGTGAAAGATTTATCAAAAGGCAACCGTGGCCGTTTAAAAATTGCGGTGACGCTGGCACGCGAGGTTCCGGTTATTTTAATGGATGAACCTCTGTCCGGACTGGATCCCATGGTACGGGATTCAATTGTAAAAGGCTTGCTTTCCTTTATGGATTTTGAAAAGCAGACCTTGATCATTACGACACATGAAATCAAAGAAATCGAACCCATTCTCGACACGGTTGTCCTCATTAAAGACGGGGTTCTATTAAAAATGGAAGATGTAGAAGAATTGAGAATCGAACAACATGTTTCGATCGTTGAATGGATGAAGCAGGTATATCAGGATGGAGGGATAGACAAATGAACAAAAAACCATTGGTAGAGCTTAAGGGTGTAAAAAAGAGAATCGGTAAAAAAGACATTATCCATGGTCTGACGTTTGATATATATGGCGGAGAAGTGTTTGGGTTCCTGGGGCCAAACGGTGCAGGAAAAACAACGACAATACGGATGATGGTAGGATTAATGTCGTTAAGCGGCGGACAGATCCTAATCAAGGGGAAAAACATTGAAAGTCAGTACAAACAAGCTGTTTCAGAAGTGGGAGCAATTGTTGAAAATCCGGAAATGTACAAATTTTTGACAGGCTATCAGAACCTCATTCACTACAGCCGCATGGTTAAAGGAGTGAGTAAGGGGAGAATAGCAGAAGTGATTGAACTCGTTGGCTTGACCAACAGAATTCATGAAAAAGTAAAAACCTACTCCCTTGGAATGAGGCAGAGACTCGGGCTTGCCCAGGCTCTGCTGCATTCTCCCTCGGTCCTTATTCTGGATGAACCAACAAACGGTCTGGACCCGGCTGGTATTCGGGAAATCCGGTATTATCTTCGGCAGCTGGCAGAAAAAGAAGGTATCGCTGTAATCGTGTCGAGCCATTTGCTCTCTGAAATGGAGCTGATGTGTGACCGGATCGCAATTATTCAGAACGGAAAGCTGATTGGTGTACAAAGTACAAAAGAGTTTGTAGAGAGCGGGACAGAAAGAAAGGTTCGTTTTCTCGTGGATGAGATAGCGGCCGCCCGTCATGCTGTCAGTCATCATGTCAAATCTGAACGGATTACACTTGGCAATGGGTTCATCGAAGCTGAAATGGAACGGGAGCTGATTCCGGAAGTAACCGCAACTCTCGTTGTGGAAGGCGTAAAAGTGTACGGAATCTCAACTGAAACAAGAACACTTGAAGATAAATTCCTGGAAGTGACGGGAGGAAAAGAAATTGTCTAATTTTATTGGCTTAATCCGAAATGAAAATATGAAAATATACAGCCGCATCGGGAATCTCATCATGATCGTTCTTCTGATTGGTTTCATTGGACTTACCGGGATCCTGACCAAGACAGACAAAACAAAGCCTGTGAGTGATAATTGGAAACAGGAGCTGAAAGAACAGAATGCTTCCATGCAAAAAGAGATTAAAAAAGAGCCGGTGATGAAAAGCCACTATGAGCGGAATATCGCAATTAACGAATATCGTGTCACCCAAAATATAAAGCCCATGGATACAAAAAGCCAATGGTCGTTTATCGGAGAGAGCCCTGATGCCATCCAGTTTATCCTGATTTTTACGATCATTGTGGCGGGTGGCATGGTCGCCAGTGAATTTTCATGGGGAACCATTAAGCTTCTCTTAATCCGGCCGGTCAGCAGATCCACCATCCTTGCATCCAAATATGTTTCAACGTTGCTTTATGCTCTTCTTCTCATTGTGATTACGTTTGTGTTTTCCTGGCTGTGGGGAGGTATCCTTTTTGGTTTTGAGCTAAGCCCTGGGACTCATTTAAGCTATGCGGACGGAAAAGTGATTGAGGAAAACATGATATGGCACATGTGGAAAGAATATGGATTTGCGAGCATTCTGTTGTTAATGATGGCAACCTTTGCTTTCATGATGTCCACCATCTTCCGCAATAGCTCGCTGGCCATTGGATTCTCCATCTTTTTATCGATGTCAGGCACCGTCGCGGTCCAGCTGTTGTCCAAGTACGAATGGGTGAAATATATCCTGTTTGCCAACGTGGATTTAAAGCAATATTTTGATGGAACACCTCTGACAAAGGGAATGACCCTGAATTTTTCCTTGGCAGTGCTCGCAGTCTATTTTGTACTGTTTGTAGCGCTTTCCTGGTTAGTATTCAAAAAAAGAGATGTTGCTGCATAATCAAAGAAAAGGGAAGCTGGCACAATTGGCCAGCTTCCTTTTTTTCATTCTTTATTTTCCTCGTCTTTTACGGCATCTTCTATCTTACGGGCATTGCCCTTGGCATTGATCATTTCAAGAACCTCATTAAGTCCTGATTCCTCACTGCGATTTTCTGTTTCCGGTTGGTTTATCATGTTTTCTTCTTTTTTATCTCCCATTAAATAAACTCCTTTTTTTCGTAATACCCTCTACCTTCAAAGCCTACACCGATTAAGAGAGCTTTCTGCTTGATCTCAGTCTGGTCCGCAGCGGAGTTTCTGATGTTCTTTTCTGATGAAGTGCTGTGCGGTGGAGGCCGCTTTCAATACAATAACGTGGTCTTTTCTTCACTTCTTTAAATACTTTTCCCACGTATTCACCAATGAGCCCAATCGCCATCAGCTGCAGTCCGCCGATCAGCCAGAGGGAGAGGACAATAGATGTCCATCCGGGAACCGTATATCCGTTCATTTTTTGAAAAAGGGCGAAGAGTCCCGCAGCCGCACTGATGAAAAAAAACAAGAAGCCGCAAGCGGTAAGAAAGCGGATCGGTTTGATGCTGAAAGATGTTATTCCATCAAATGCAAAAGCAAGCATTTTACCAAGGGGGTACTTTGATTCTCCTGCGGCCCTTTCTTTTCGGTCGTAATAGACTTGGGCAGAGGGAAAGCCAATAAGAGGAACAATGCCCCTCATAAAAAAATTCCTTTCATCGTAGCGTTCAAGTTCCTTGAGAGCCCGCTTACTGAGGAGACGGTAATCCGCATGGTTGTAGATAAGTTCAACGCCCAATTTACTCATCAGCTTATAGAAAACTTGTGCTGTCTGTCGTTTGAACATCGTATCACTTTTGCGCTGACTCCGGATTCCGTAAACGACATCATAACCATCCCGGTATTTCAGGATAAATTCGCGGATGACATTAACATCATCCTGCAGGTCGGCATCAATGGAAATAATGCAGTCTGAAAAATTTTTGGCCTGATCCATTCCCGCGAGCAGAGCGTTTTGATGGCCTGCATTCTTTGCCAGCTTGACCCCGCTGACATGCCGGTTGGTTTTATGCATGGCGGTGATGAGCTCCCATGTTTTATCCTGGCTGCCATCATCCACGAAAAGAATGGCGCTCTCCATGGAAACCAGCGATTCTGATATCATCCCCTGAACGACGGCTGTCAGTTCCCGTGCGGTAATCATAAGCACTTCTTCTTCGTTGTAGCATGGAACGACGATGGCAAGGACCGGGGGTTTATTTTTCTGCATGTGTCATTTCTTCCTTCCTCCACGCGGCGGGATTATTCATAACGGGTTGCTTCAATGGCGTTTGTTGTTTCCTGAAGATGGCGAAGGTGTTCATGGGCATGAAACAGCTTTTGGGCCTGTGTCTCTGATAATCCATCGGTTTGGCGCATTTGCTGTACCCTTTCATGGGCTTGTTCGAGAAGTTGTTTGGCCTGCTGGAATTCTGAGGGGTTGTTGCTTCCTTGTGCATCTTCGATGGCTTTTCTCGCATTTTCCACACTTTCTAAAGCTTGGGTGTACAGGTGTTGATCGTCCATTTACACTTGGCTCCTTTTCTTCTTTATCATTAACATGCGTTTTGGAGAAATTTGTTATTCGTTCTTTCCCAATTTCCTTTTCAAAAAAGGTCGTACAACCTTCTTGGCTTGAATAGACTTGTATTAATTCAAAAAAACAGGCGGAGGGCTGAAGTGGGAATATTGATAAAATATATGCTCTTGGGACTATCATTGGCTGCACCAATCGGGCCGATTAACGCTGCTCAAATGGATAAAGGGATTCGCAGCGGGTTTTGGCATGCTTGGATGGTAGGACTGGGTGCTACCACCGCAGATGCCATTTATATGGCATTGGTTTATATGGGGCTGGTTCATTTTTTGGAAGCGCCGATGATAAAGGCCTTTCTATGGTTGTTTGGGTGTTTTGTTCTGATTTATACCGGGATTGAGAGTTTCAGGAGTTCGGCAGTAATGGTACTTTCCAAAAAACAAGAACAGGAAAAAATGAGAAAATGCTTTTTTTCCGGCTTCTTTATGTCATTAACCAATCCGCTTACCATTTTGTTTTGGCTTGGAATATACGGATCGGTCCTTGCGGAAACCGCTGCCGTTTCTCAAACAGAGCAGCTTATTCTGCACAGCTCAGCAATTTTTGGCGGCATTTTATTATGGGACTTTACGATGGCGCTGGTTGCCAGCGGTTTTCGCCGGTTCCTTGCCGATACACTTCTTAGCATGATCTCCCGTCTTTCGGGTATATCATTAATTGGCTTTGGCATTTATTTTGGATATCAGGCATTTAAGTTTCTATGGAAGTAATGCGTTACCCATAAACCATTTGTGATAGTAAGAAGCATCTGAGAAAATGAAAGAAATGCTGATGTGATGCTTTGGGGCAGTGGGAGGAGTGGCGCAGCCGATGAAATTGTACAAGTGGATCTGCTATTTGCTTGCCGTGTTTAATGTTGCGGATGCGTTTTTAACGTTCAGGCTGCTCGAACGGGGAGGAAGAGAGTTAAACCCGATTATGAGGCTTCTCTATCATTTTCATCCTTTGGCGTTTTTGGGAGTAAAGCTTCTATTCTCGATGCTCGTTATTCTTTTGTCGTTTCTGCCGCTTCGCGGCAAGTACAGCATCTTTGTGTATCTTGCTTTCGGTGTCTATCTGCTTTTGATGGGATGGCACATTTATATACTGGCTTTTCTTTCATAGCAATAAAACAGCGCACCAGCTATGAACTGCACCCCCAATTTTAGAGTGTGTCTAAAATTGGGGGTGCAGTTCACTATTGCCGGTGCGCTTAGATTTATGCTTTGTTGAGATGAGATCGGAAACGATCCAGCATTTCACTGTAGTTTGCCGATGTCTCTTCAAATGGTACATGAAGCCGGTTGCTTAAATATTCGACCGCTTTGTCATCATTTAAAAGCCATGAACTGTATTGACGTTTCACGTAGTTTTCTGCCGATTGAAAATCAGAAAAAGTTTCCGAAGCAGGCTGATGATGATGAATAAGTTTCCATTGTTGATCGCTGTCCCTGAAAACGATCGTTGACTCTTTTTTATGGTTAATGAAAATGGTTCCTTTTTCATTTTCTTTAACATTTTGTTCGTTGTCATGTGCATCGGGCCGACGTGGCGGAATTTCAAAAGCGGGGAGAACAAACCTTTGAAACCCTTCAGGTGTAAGTGTGCATCCTGAAGCTTTTGGATGTCCGCCTCCTCCAAATTGCGCTGCATATTTGGATACATCCACATGATCATAAATGGTACGGAATCCTGCTCTTTTGCCCCCGATGTTCAGGATCACGATTAGATCCAGATGGGGATTTTCACGGTTCAATTCATTACCCAGCTCCGAGTGATGGCTTTCTGCATGAACGATGCCGATTCGGTAAGGCTCGCTCCCGGTTTCGTATACCGAATCCCATGTTTCAGCCATTTGCCGCTGCTTTTTCTTGATATACGCTTTTCTGCTGTCCTCCTCAAGCTGAAGAATGGTTTCTTCGGTTTGTGAAAAACGGAAGTGCTCTTCTGTTTTTAAACGTTCGATCATATCCTTTTCGAATTGTCCTTGAGGAAGAAGGAAAAACAAGTCGTTCAGACGCTTGGCATCCTCATTTTCATTCTCAAACCATTCCCAGGTATCATATTGTCTGACGAGTTCAACAAATTCCTTTAGCGCCCCTCCGTCTTTGAGAAGTCCCTTTTCAATAAAATGCTCATAAAGAAGGGAAGTGGCAGAGGTAAGCTTTCCGTCCTCCTTTTTTGCTTCAACAAAGCCCCATTCATAGCCGTTAAAGTGGTCGGCCGTAACATGGTGGTCGATCAGCTGAATTTCCCGTCCGTCTTCAAATTCCTCTTCCAGCTGGCGGGCCACCTCGTCATTCACTGCGATATCCGTTATGTAAACAGGAGTATTCTTGTGTTGTTCCAATTGTATATAATTGGCCACACGACGATTGATGTTTTCGTGTGAACAGTAGAAGGTCTCTACATTTTCCTCTCCGATTGCAAGCATTGCCACGATGCCGCAGGATTTTCCATCCAGGTCATTATGTGAAAAAAGTTTCAATTCACTAACGCCTCCTTTCTATTTCCCTATTCAATAGTATAGGCACGGGGCCTTTCTTTCAACCCAAGAAGGAATTTTCAGAAGATACCCGAATACAAAGTAGAGCAACTTCTATTATGGCTTGAAAGGAAAGAGAACATGCAATCATTAACAAATCGTGCCGATAAAATGGCAGAGATCTACCAAAAAAATGAAAACATCGCAGGTGTTTTACTTGCCGGCTCGGTTTCACGTGGCTGGGATGACAGCCATTCTGATATTGAGCTCCATATTTTGTGGAAGAAACCGCCCAGAGACAGAGATCGTCTTCAGCCCATTGAAAAGGTAAACGGCGAGATCATTGATTTTCATCCATACGAAGAAGAAGAGTGGGCGGAAACTTATATTGTCGATGGCGTAAAATTTGAAATCAGCAGCTTCCTTGTAAGTACCATTCAGGAAGTTCTTCAACAGGTCGTTCAGCAGGCAAATACAAACTATGATTTTCAATGTCTGGCTGCTTCACTTAAAGACGGAAAGATCCTGTTTGAGGAAGAACGAACGCTGTCTGCGTTAAAAGAAGAAGTGATGGCTTACCCGGCGGCACTGGCTGAAAATATGATCATCGAAAACCTTGAGTTGGGAAGCCGGTGGAATAACCGCAAAGCCCTGCTGGCTCGTAAAGATTGGCTCATGTATTATGATTTGATGACAGCGGTTCAAAAACGAATGCTCGGCATTTTATTTGGTTTGAATGGCATGTATGTTCATCATCCTGCATTCAAATGGCTGAAGCAGAGCACAGATGAAATGAAAATCGTGCCCGATCAATTATATGAAAGGTTCACATCGGTTCTTACAGACAGCCCGGAGGAAAGCATTTCTACTCTTGAAGGAGTTGTTGGGGAAGTGTATGCACTTGTCGAAACGCACTACCCTCATCTGCCTGTAACAGAGGGTAGAAAACAGGCTGCATTTACAAGACCGGTGCATCCTTGATGTTACTGTAACTAATTACCTAGTTGAACAGAATTGTACGCGCTAATTTTCTTATCTGTCATTATTTAGCATGCATCCAATTTCTCATTTTTCTGAAATTTATTGTTTTTATCTACTTAGGGTGCTACAATCAATGCAAACACCTATTCCCCTTTCTTTGAAACTATCATTTGGGAAAAAGGCGGTTTAAAAAAATCTTTACCTGTTTTACCATCATCTTTTTAAAGGAGGAAGGACGAATGAGTGAAGTTCATTTAATTCCTTTTAAGTTAGAAGAAGTTGTACAGACAGCTGGTGAAGAAATTCCGTACGGTATTCAAATGATCAATGCTCCTGCTGCATGGGAGCAGGGATACAAGGGGAAGGATGTGGTCGTCGCGGTTCTTGATACAGGCTGCGATGTAAACCATCCGGACTTGAAAGACCGAATTATTGGAGGAAGAAATTTTACGAGTGATGATCCTGAGGACTACTTGGATGGCCACTATCATGGAACACATGTAGCAGGTACGATTGCCGCTACTTTGAACAATAAGCTAGGGGTTGCAGGCATAGCGCCGGAAGCCAAGCTTTTGATTCTCAGAGTCCTTGGAAAGGACGGAAGCGGTAGCTACCAGGGAATTATTGATGCCATCAACTATGCCGTGGAATGGCGGGGCGACAATGGCGAAAGAGTTCGGGTCATTTCCATGTCACTTGGCGGACCGGACGATATCCCCGAAATGCATGAAGCCATTAAAAACGCCACTCAAAACAATGTTATGGTCGTCTGCGCAGCAGGCAACGAAGGCGATGACAATGAAAGAACTGATGAGCAAGCCTATCCAGGGTATTATAAAGAAGTGGTCCAGGTCGGTGCTGTAGATGAACAAAAGCACTTGGCCGAGTTTTCAAATACGAATGATGAAATCGATCTTGTAGCTCCGGGAGTCAATATCCTTTCCACCTATCCTGGTGAAAAGTACGCCAAGCTCTCAGGTACATCCATGGCTACACCTCACGTTTCCGGTGCCGTGGCTGTCCTTATCCTGAAAGAGGAAGCTGAATTCGGCCGGGAGTTAACCGATCCTGAAATTTATGCCCAGCTTTGTAAGAACACCCAAACGATTGGCCTGACGAAAAAAGGAGAAGGCAACGGGTTGCTTTACTTAAAGATGGGTGAAAGAACTGATTCCGGCAACAAAACAGAAGAAACAACTACCGTTCAAAAGTAAAGCGGCTCCCAATTTTAAGAGGGGATGTTGACCATGGCGGTTTATCATGTACTGTCCTTAATGATTGGCTTTGCCACGCTGACACTAAAACTGGTGGAGGAGCGAAACCGCAGACACAGAAAAACATCACTTCCTTCCAAGAAGGAACAACCGAAACGAAAAAAAGCCTGACTTTTAAATAAAGCTGATTCTCACAAGAGAATCAGCTTTATTGTCTTATTTTGCTGTTACTTTAACTGTGGCAGCCGGGCTTACCGCATTCTTTGAATCTTTATAAGTCACCTTTAATACGGTCCCTGCTTTTTGTAGGGGAATCTTCATGGTAAACGATCCGGTCGAATTCGCTTTAACGGCACCCAGGCTCGTACTTCCTCTTTTAACGGTGATTGTGCTCAATTTTATCGCCTTTCCTGAAATCTGTCGGCTCTTGCCGTTCACAGGCATAACCGTTGGCTTAGAAAGCATTTTGGTGATATAGGGGGAGGCTATGTACCATGTGCCCTTTTGTCCGGGAACGGAAACGGGATACCAGACAAATGGGTTGGAACTGCCATTAGAACGGTCGAAGGTATATGGTCCGGCAATTGCGAGCTGGCTTCCTTTTTTTATCCACTTGAATGAACTATCAGTAGAAGGTGCTTTGCGGATCCTTACCTGGGTAAGAGAAGAATTCTCCCAGCTGGCAAATACTTTATCGTTCTTTTTGAGTCCGTATCTTGTCTCATGAAGCAGGCTGGACAGTGTATACGTTTTCTTCAAAAAATTAATATTGGCTGTGCTTTTAGGGTTATATTTAAAATCTTTAACAGAAAAAGAGGGCTTGCGAATGTTTGTATCCCCTATGAAACTCTCACTTTTCAGGTATGTCCAGACTTTTTCCTGGTACGCATTGGTGTTCACTTTCCCGGTGCTCTGATAGAGCGGGCTGTTGACGGGCTTGGTTCCATTGTATGCCATGATCGCAAAATACCACGTTTCAAGCACGGCTTTATCCTTTGGCAGGATGGAAGGAAGATCGGACCTGTTATACATATCGTTCAACAAATCCGCACCTGCTTTCAAATTATAAGGAATATCGTACTTTAGTTTTTCGATATCATACCGCTTTTGGTTTGTAATTTGCATTACGCCAATTCCGTGGTCGGATGAAATGGCCGGTTTTCCTTTTTTATCAAATTGTTTCCATGAGGTGTTTTCCTGGGTGGCAACTGCTTTCATAATTTCGGGCGGAATACCTGCTTCTATGGCTGTCTGTGTCAGAAGGCAGTTCATATGCTGTGTGGATGGGTTTGTACCTTTTTTTAAGGTGCCCAACGAGCTGCATTTCGACTGAACATTGGAGCTCGATGCTGCCAGGGCGTGATCCTGAAAAAGTGGCAGTCCGAGAGCCAGGCAGCCCGCCAAACCGGCTTTTATAAACAAAGATGTCATAGTCAATCCTCCAAATCTCGTAATCTTCTAAATAATACCATATATCACAAGGTGAATGGTGTAAAATAATAGAATATTTTGGAATGAAGGTAAATGCGTATCCTCTAAAGAATAGATAGAGCAGAGTATGTCAAAGGAGGCGGTTTTTATGAAAAAAAAGATAGTCATGGGGAATGGGAAGGGTACCGAGAGAAAATAAACAGGAGATGATGGTTTGAAGCAAGCCTTGCTAATTATTGATGCACAACAGGAATTAATGGACGGAAACACAGAGAATGAGGAAGTCTATCAAAAAAAGGAAGTCATTCACACTATAAATAAGGTCATTCTTAAAGCCGGGCGTTTAAAGGTACCTGTATTGGTCGTGCGTGACCTGGACGTAGCCGGGGGGAGTGGTGATGGGTTTCTTGTTCACAGCGAGATTCAATTGCCGGCAGATACGCCTTTCTTTGACAAAAGCGCCACCAGCGCTTTTTATGGAACCGGATTGCTGGAGCATTTACAAAAACAAGAGATTGAGCATCTTGTGATTGCGGGATGCAAAACCGAGCATTGTATTGATACCGCTGTTCGCATGGCAACTGTGCTGGGGTTTGATGTCACCTTGATCAAGGAAGGACATTCCACCACATCCTCAAAGAGCTTGCGTGCCGAAAAGATTATTCAGCATCATAATGAAATTCTTCATGGACATTACAATGTGGACCATTTTTCCATGGTAAGAAGTGCCGATGAAGACGTATTCGAACCGCTTCATTACAAGTACCGATAATAGCAAACGAAAAAAGAAGACCTCATCGGGGTCTTCTTTTTTATATTAAGAAAGTCTTAAGAATTATGCTGACTGATTGTTAAGATTTACAGGTTAAGATACAGGTAATCCACAAAAAAGGGCATGGTATAATTTTGAAGGGAGCGTGAGAAAAATGAGCGAATTTACAGTATTGGTTGTAGATGATGAAAAAGAGATCAGAGATGCCATTGAAATCTATTTGAAAAACGAAAAGATGAATGTCCTCCAGGCATCAGACGGCATAGAAGCCATTGAACTCTTGAATGAAGAAGTCGTTCATTTAATCATACTGGATATTATGATGCCGCGCCTTGATGGCATAGCGGCAACGTTTAGGATCAGGGAACAGAAGAACATTCCGATCATTATGCTTAGTGCAAAAAGTGAGGATACGGACAAAATCCTTGGACTTCAAATTGGAGCCGATGATTATTTGACAAAGCCTTTCAATCCCGTTGAACTGATTGCCCGGGTGAAATCCCAGCTGAGGAGGTATATGACGCTGGGCACATATGAGGGAAAGAATTCGATCATAAACCTGAGCGGCCTTACTCTTGACAAGGATGCGAGAGAAGTGGCCATTCACGGGGAGGCTGTTAAGCTGACTCCAATCGAATACAGGATTGTAGAGCTTTTGATGTCCTATCCTGGGCGTGTATTTTCGATTCATGACATTTATGAACGAGTATGGCAGGAGCCTTGCTATAACGCAGAAAATACAGTGGCCGTTCATATCCGGAAAATCAGAGAGAAAATAGAGATTGATCCAAAAAATCCAAGATATTTAAAGGTGGTATGGGGTGTTGGGTACAAAATGGAAAAGTAAGCTGAGTTGGGGTGCATGGCTGCTCTTGTTTACCATCGGGTTGAGCGGTACATTAACCTTCTTGTCTCACTGGGATGCCTATCTGGGAAAGAGTTACTTTGATACGGATGAATTCCAAAGTGAGTACAATACGTTTCTGGGATATCTCCATATTTCCGAAGTCAGCAATTTGACAGGGGATGAGATGAAAGAAAAAATTACGGTTTCAGATGAAGAAATGGAGGAATACCGCTTCAGATACGGTGAGTTATCTGATCAAATCAATAGCATCCAGGAACAGTACAGACCGCAGCTGGATGAGGCGAAAGCGGATCATAATCAAAAACTTGAAAGTTATTATCAAAAGCAAAGAGACAAAAAGATTGAAGACATTCAGAAGAATTTTGAAAGTGACAAATATGTAAAAGAGAAAGTAAAAAAAGAAAAAGAGAAGCAAATCGATCATTTTATTGAAAATAAAGAAGAGGTAAAGAGGCAGTTGAAGCAATGGGATTCTTCGTTTGATTACTATTTGCAAAATAATGAGAGCGCTGAAGTATTTACCAATCTCTCCTCTTCAAATAAGCAGGATGCCTATCAAAAGTTAAACAATAGCAACATGCAGTTTGTTCAGGAATACAAAAGTGCAAGGGATCTGTCCATCTCAGATTACATGCCGCCATCGGACGATACTGGAGAGGGTCCAAATTATGATAATACTGTTACTGATGTTTTATCAGATGAAAAACCGGTGCTGATCGGAAAAATTGGTGTGCCGAAATCCTTGCCAAAGACCAGCATGATCTACGAGCAGTATCATATGTTCCAGATCAATCAGCTCTTTTTTTACCTCTACAGTACTGTGGGTGTGTTTGGTTTAGCTATAAGTATCTGGCTTGCAAGAAAATACCGTTTGCTGGCTGCTATTGGTGAACTGCCAATTAAAAACGTTTACCGAAAAGCGCCGATTGATCTAAAAGTAGCATCCTTACTTTTATTTGTTTTTGTTCTCATGGTATCCGTCGGTAACATTTTTACTTTTACTTTATACGGCGACTATTCAGTTATGATCAAAAATACGCTTTTTGATATTTTATTTACAAGCATTGTTGCAGGGCTAATCTTGATTCAAGTGGTTTGCCTCCGTGAAGAGATAAAAGAAAACGGCCTGACTAGAGCAGACTTGAAGCATTCTCTTATTTACCGGTTATGGATGGATGTGCTGAAGGCTTTTCATTCATTAGGATTTGCTTTTCAAATTCTAGTTTTGCTTGGTATTGTATTTGCCTCCGGCTTTGGTGTGGGCTTCATTATGTACAACGACCAGCTTATCGGACTCTATCTAATACTCTTTGTGGTGGTTACGGTACCGGCATTGTTACTGTTGCTTCGGAAGATTTCTTACTTAAACCGGATTGTTATTTATTCTTCCGATTTGGCTGCCGGGAAGATGGAGCCGGATTTGAAGGCCAAAGGAAATTCTCCGCTCGCCGCGCTGGCAAGGAACATTAACACACTGAAGCATGGTGTAAAGGCATTGCAGAAGTCCGAAGCAAAAAGTGAACGGCTGAAAACAGAGTTGATCACCAATGTAAGCCACGATTTACGAACACCGCTCACCTCGATCATTTCTTACACGGAGTTGTTAAAAACACCGAATCTCGATCAGGACAGCCAAAAGGCGTACGTTGAAATTATTGATAGGAAATCAAAACGGCTCAAAGTCTTGATTGATGATTTGTTTGAAGCATCAAAAATGGCGAGCGGAAATATTGAACTTGTCCGAACAAAAGCAGATATCGTTCAAATGCTGCAGCAGGCACTTGCTGAAAATGATGAAGCCATAGAGAAATCCAATTTGCAGTTCAGACTGTCATTTTCTGAGCAGCCAATCCATGCAAATGTCGATGGACAAAAAATGTGGCGTGTATTTGATAATCTGATCGGAAATGCGTTGAAATATTCCCTAGATCGTACGAGAGTATATATCGAAATTGAACAAAAACAGGATGAAGTGATCATCTCGTTTAAAAACATTACAAAATATGAGTTGGGGGGCAACACGGAGGAGCTGTTTGAACGGTTCAAAAGAGGGGACACCTCACGACATACGGAAGGATCAGGCCTTGGCCTGGCGATTGCCAAATCGATCGTTGATCTTCATGAAGGCCAGATGGACGTGGAAGTGGACGGAGATTTATTTAAAGTGATAATCCGGCTGGATGCGGTATAAAATGAAAGATAGCTAAAGAAGCGGACGATGCCGCTTCTTTTTGATATCCGGAAAAATCTTTTGTTTACATTTCTATAAGGTTCTGTTTTATTATAGGAATAGACTGAATGTAAGAGGTATAACTTATGCTAAATGTTTATTACACTGACACCGCAAACCAACTAACAGAAGTGGAAGACATTCAAAAAGGATGCTGGATCAATCTTATTGCACCGACCAATGAAGAAATTAACTGGGTGGTTGAGAAAATAGGAATCGATCCGGACTTCCTGAGAGATGCCCTGGATGAAGAAGAACGTTCCAGGGTAGAAAAAGAAGCAAATACCGTAAGTGTTATCGTGGACCTGCCGATTTTGGATTCAGACGAGAACGGAGTACAGTATGATACCTTTCCGCTTGCCATGATATCCACCGATTCTCATTTTATAACGGTTTGTCTGAGAGAAAACCCGATTCTGGAGCTGTTTGCCAAGCGAAAAGTAAAAAACTTTTACACGTATAAAAAAACGCGTTTTGTGTTTCAGCTGCTTCAGATGATTGCTACTTATTATTTGCGTTACCTGCGGCAAATCAACCGGAAGACAGAGCAAATCGAATATGAATTACGGCAGACACTGAAAAATGAGGATCTCTTTGAACTGCTCAGGCTTGAGAAATCTCTCGTGTATTTTGCCACTTCCCTTAAATCAAATGATGCTGTACTTGAAAAATTGCTGAAGGTCAGCTACTTGAAAATGTATGAAGAAGACAAGGATCTGCTTGAAGACGTTATTATCGAAAACAAGCAGGCGATTGAAATGAGCCTTATATACAGAAATATATTAAAAAGCCTTATGGATGCTTTCTCTTCGGTAATATCGAATAACCTGAACGTAGAAATGCGCTTTTTAACGTCCATTACGATTATCCTTGCTTTGCCTACCATGGTAGCGAGCTTTTATGGAATGAACATTCCGTTGCCGTTTCAGAAATATCCGCATGCGTTTTTTGTAAGCCTGTGTGTTGCTTTTACCATATCGGGATTGGTTGCCTTTATCTTTTGGAAAAAGCGCTTCTTTCGGAAATAGAAAATCATTCTGCGGAAGGGAACTTTTCACAATAAAGTTCCCTTTTTGTTCGCTTGATAGCGAAAACGCTTTCCTATGGAAGGGTAATGGCTTTACAATCAGGTTATCTTATCTTTAAAATTATGTTAACATTGTAAAGCGATATGATACTTAAATTGAAGTGTATCCTATGAACGATGATATAGAATATTAAGCATAGTGATCCAAAAAAGGAGATGCCAGCAATGAGCCAGACCATGTTAGAGAATGAGTCGCTGTCTCCCTACCTTTCTTTTACCAGGGAAGAATGGGCGGGCTTGTATTCGGCCGATATACAACCGTTAACAGAATGGGAAGTGTCGGAACTTCAGGGAATCAACGAAAATGTATCCCTCAATGAGGTCTCGTCCATTTATTTGCCATTGTGCCGGTTGCTTAACCTATATGTCACCTCTTCACAGCAGCTTCATCTGCAATCGAATGCATTTTTGCGCAAGCAAATGAAGAAGCCACCGTTCATCATCGGGATTGCCGGAAGTGTAGCGGTTGGCAAAAGCACAACGTCCCGGATCATTCAGGCGCTTCTGTCCAGATGGCCCAACACGCCAAAGGTTGAACTTGTTACAACCGACGGCTTTCTTTATCCAAATGCTGTTTTGGAGCAAAAAGGGCTGATGGGGAAGAAAGGATTTCCAGAAAGCTACGATTTAAAAGGACTGATCCAGTTTTTGTCCCAATTGAAATCAGGAAAGCCGGTCGTGGAAGCTCCCATCTATTCTCACTTGGAATATGATATTTTGCATGACCAGGTACAAACCATTTCTGAACCCGATATTGTTATTGTAGAAGGTATTAATGTACTGCAGGTTCCGAAACAAAAAAGAAGCAAAAAACAAAATACACAAATCTTCGTTTCAGATTTCTTTGATTTCTCCCTTTATGTGGACGCGGACGAAGAGGAAATCAAGCAATGGTATGTGGATCGATTTAAAATCTTGAGAAACACCGCTTTTCAAAGCCCGGTATCCTATTTCCACCGTTATGCCGATCTGAATGATGAGGAAGCGATTGAATTTGCACTTAATATTTGGAATACCATTAACGGATTGAATTTGCGTGAAAACATCCTTCCGACCAAGTATCGGGCGCATCTAATTCTGGAAAAAGGAAAAAATCATTCCGTATCCGGGGTTAAAATGAGAAAAATGTAGTCAAAAAAGACGGCAAACGCCGTCTTTTTTGATGAACTCTTCGGAACGAGACATAGCGTGGAAAGAAACAGGGTATACAGTAGGAGTCGACCGAATATTGAGCCTATATTACAAAATTTGTATCTATTTTCTCATTTTTATGATAGGTGATATAGAGTATGGTAATAGTACAATACTTACTTAAAAGTAACTTATTATCTTTTGGCGACTAAGCAGCAACTACTTTTTGAATGAATACCCGTATGGGAGCTGATGTTGTGAAAGATTCCGAATTGAATAAACATGTCTTTTTGGCCAAACTGATTACACAGTATGCAAGAGTTCATCGGAAAGCAGTGGGTCCTGTTGCCGAAGAATATATCCGTCAGATTGGTATACGAACGGGAGAGTGGATAGAGGGCTATTACAAGGGTTACAGCAGCCCGTGGACTATTGAGCAATATGTGGATATTCTGATCGATTTGAAAAATAAAATAGGCGGTCAGTTTGAACTTTTATCCATAGATGGTGACCGAATCGTGATGAAGGCGATTCAATGTCCCTTTGGAGATGACGTAACTCATGCGCCCCACCTTTGCATGATGACGTCCAGCGTATTCGGCGGGATTGCTGCAAGACATTTCGGTTACGGCAAAGTTTCACTCAGGAAACAAATGGCTCTTGGACACGAAAATTGTGAAATTGCGATTTATTTATCGCCAGATGATTCGGAAGAGGGGATTGAGTATAAAGATTTGGCCATTTCCCCCGCTCAGGCAGATCCTTTCCTCTGGGAAGAAGAAACCATCACCATGCTGAACGAAGAGCTAAAACGGACGGATGAATTAATGATCAAATTACTTGACGAGTTGGAAGAATTAAGGGGAAAAGTAAAAGAGGATGGAAAAATGAAGAGATAGAGAATTCAGAATGTATGTGTGTGGTGTCAAACAGCACGCTTTTTTTATACACCAGAACGTTTGAAAGAAAGTATGAAAGGTTAAGGAGAATTATAGGAAAAGGAGTGGAGTAATGTGAAACTCAAAACAGCTAACCTAGACAAAAGGAAACTCGCTTATATTGATGAAGGAAAAGGAGAAGCCATCGTGTTGCTTCACGGTTTTTGCGGAAGCCATGAATATTGGGAGGAAGTGGTCCCCAAGCTTGCTAAAGAATACCGTGTAATTGCACCTGATTTGCGTGGGCATGGAAAATCATCGGTCAGTGATTCTGCATGTGCCGTGGAGGATTTTTCTGAGGATATCAAGGATTTGCTCGGGCATTTAGGATTGGATAAAGTCACCATGCTGGGACATTCACTGGGAGGTTATATTACTTTAGCGTTTGCTGATCATCAAAGCAACCGGCTGAAAGGGTATGGACTGATTCATTCCACTGCCTTTCCAGACGATGAAGCCGGCCGGTTGAAGAGAGACCGTACCATTGAGCAAATACAGGAAAACGGAATTAACTCAGTGATTGATCAATTGATACCCAACCTGTTTGCACCCGATACTACGCTGACTGATAAAATAGAGAAGGCGAAACAAATCGGATATGATACTCCGCCTGAAGGAGCCATTACTGCGTCCATTGCCATGAAAAACAGGCCCAATCGCAATGACGTCCTCCAGAACTCAAATATTCCGGTTCTTTTGGTGGCTGGTGAAAGTGATCAAGTGATTCCACCAGAGAAAACATTTTCAGTTTCCAAGGAGAATATTACCCAAGTGACCTTACCAAGGACCGGGCACATGGGAATGTATGAAGCCACAGATGCTCTGATCGAAGAAATCACCGAATTTATGAAAAAAATATAATAAAAAAAGGCTCCTGATAATTCAGGAGCCTTTCATGTATTCCTTACTTTTGAACGTTAGCAGCTTGAGGTCCGCGAGCACCTTCAGTGATTTCAAACGTTACATCTTGACCTTCTTCAAGTGATTTGAAACCGTCGCCTTGAATAGCAGAAAAGTGTACGAATACATCGTCTTGGCCTTCAACTTCGATGAAGCCGAAACCTTTTTCTGCGTTGAACCATTTAACTTTACCTTGTAGCATAGATGTTCCTCCTGTGTGGATAAAACCCACGATTTATTACTATTCCTGCTCAAATATCATTCAAGACGCAAACCACTGCGAAGAAGTCATGTACCGAACAAAAATAACTGTTACTACTGTAACATTCTTTAACCGAATACGCAAGGGTGTTAAGTTTTTAATCATATTTTTATTTAAAAGTTTAAAAATAGGGAATAAGAGAGCTAAGAAGGAGGAGGATAGAATGAAGGCACAAGGATACTTAATCTTTGGATTGCTGTTTGCCTTATTGATTGCGGTTTTTGCTGTTGTTAATGGCAATGATGTTAGTTTTAATTATATTTTTGGGACAGTCAAATGGCCGTTGGTTCTCATCATTCTCGGTTCAGCAGCTATTGGTGGATTGGCTGTGGGGTTTTTTGGCATTCTGAAAGTGGTTCAGCTGAGAAACCGGGTAAGGCGGCTTGAATCTCAGTTGAAAAAGCAAGAATCCCTGCAAAGGGAAACCATTGTTGATGATCATCAGAAGGAATTGATGAATGAAACGATCGATGAACCTCAGCGCAGGTACCGCGCTGCCGAGGAACCAAAAAGAAGCCGGTCTCAGATCTAATTCTGAGCCGGCTATTTTTGAGCATTCCTTTAACTCTTTAGGAAAAATGGTTTTAAGGCAGCTTTACACCTCTGGAAGACACATAGAGTTCATACCACTCTTCCCGGGTCATGATTTCAGAGATACGGACGGCATCGGCTGAATCCTTGATTCGCTGAACATTGGTCGTACCGAGAACGGGCTGAATCTTTGCGGGATGGCGCATTAGCCAGCCAAGAACGATGGCTTCAAGCGTGGTTTCTTTTTCAGCCGCCATTTTGGCTACCAAATCCTTGGTTTGTGCTTCTGCTTCTGTTAATTCTATGGAACTGTTGCCGGAAAAAATGCCTTTAGCCAGCGGGGACCATGCTTGAACTTGAATATCCTTTCTCATGCTATGCTCCATCAGACCACTTGTGAAATGAACGGACAAACCAGCTTCCTGATTGACGTGAACCCCTTCATCGGCAAAATCCACTTTGTTTAAACTCATTTCAAGCTGGTTAACTATCAGCTTTTCATCCATAAAGGCTTCCAACAGTTCTATCTGAGACTGGTTCATATTGGATACGCCGAAATGGCGCACTTTACCTGAGGATTTCAACTTTTCAAAAGCTTCCGCCACTTCTTCAGGTTCCATTAGCGGATCCGGGCGGTGAAGCAGGAGAATATCTAAATAGTCGACAGTAAGCCTTTTCAAAATCTCGTCCACAGAAGTAAGGATATGTCTTCTTGAAAAGTCATACCGCCCTGGGCCAATATCATCCGCAAATCGAATTCCGCATTTGCTCTGGATTACCATTTGTTCACGCAGACTCGGATTTCCCTGGAGTACGCGCCCAAAGGCCTCTTCTGCTTTGCCCATCGTATAAATATTTGCATGATCAAACATGGTGATACCGGTTGAGAGTGCCGCATCCACAGCCTTTTCTGTTTTTAATACTTCATCATCCGAAAGGGGGCTTCGGTCCCAGCTTCCGCCAAACCCCATACAGCCCAGTGCCAGTCGGCTGGATGTAATTCCTCGCTTTTCCAAAGGCATTTTGCGCATTATGTAACCTCTTTTCACTTGGATAATAACTATCAAGAACATTGTAGTCAGGCTTGGCCAAAAACTGCAACTATTACGATTAGGCAGAACAAAAGCCTGCTGTTGGCTACAGCAGGCTTTTTTCTAATTATGCGTTATGCTGATCAGAATCTCCCCAGCATTCCACGTTTTTTAAACCAGGAATACTGTTTTCGGTAAACACTGGATCTTTTCCTTGCTTCTTTTGTTCTTTGTGGAAATGGTGTTAGCCTGTACGGAATTGAAGGCAAGACCGAATGTGATGGAAATAAGAATAGAGAAAATGATTCGAAACCTAACATATATAGCTGTTCTATACGAAAAAAACTACATCTCCCGATGACGGAGATGCAGTCTGATTTAGCTGTAAGAGTGTCTCATATGGTCGGATACGATCTGCTTGTGGATCAGGAGTTCCACCAGAGAGTAAGCAAGAGCAATCAGAAACGCGCCCCAAAGTGATACATAAGCACCAGCCATAAACGAGCTGATCACATAAACCAGCAGATACGAAAGAACAAAATCTGCGATAAATGTTAACCAAAAGGGTAAACGGGGCAAAAATATATATTCCATAAGTACAGCAAGCGGAGCCAAAATTATTGTGATGATCAGAAAGGGAAGCGGCTTGTTGAAACTCACTCCTTCAAACCAAAAAGTGCACAGAAGAAGAATCAGCGGAATACTGATTATCTTCAGCAATAAACTTTGCATAATGACAATCCTCCTTTGTCCACCTTTATTTTTGACGTATTGTTTAAAATTATGCTGATACTACAGATTATTGTTTTGCTGGCTGATTTCTCCTTCGTCCAAATAAAGGTTTACCCGTTCCAGGTTTTTATGTTCGTTAACTGAATCCCCCGCTATATAATCTTCTGATCCAAGTGGATGATCGGCGGATCTTCCAGCAGCAATTGTCATTTCTTCTTCTTTGGGAGCATTGGAAAGCATGTTTTCAGTAACGGTCGGTTTCTTTTTCATAATGGCCTCCTTACAGCAGCTGTTTCAGCTATTTTCATTTAGCGTACTCTGTATCATCAGTCTCTATTCCGCTGAAAAAGGATTGGACAAAACTAACATAAAATAAAAAGATACGGGGTATAACTTAATTATCTTGAATGAAGGAGGTCATTGCCCGTGGAGTACTCTTTGTATAAGAAAGATGGAGCCTTTCCCTGCGATGTAACGATTGATGTGGATAATAACATTTATACTGTCCGGGACAGCGATACAACAGGCCAGATCTTCCAAAGTGCACCAGAAGTCGCCTCCTGGATTAAACAAAATTGGGCACCGGATCAGTTCGAGAAACCTGATGATTATTATGATTTAGTCAATACACTCGAGTCATCACTGCAGGAAGATGAACTGGGAATATAAAAAGGAAGCCAGACGATGGTCTGGCTTCCGCTTTTTATGGTGGAGCCTCATTCGGTTACAGAAATAAAATTAAAGGATTGAACGTTGAATAATCCTCCATCGGTCAGTTTCAGTTCAGGGATGACAGGAAGAGCTAAAAAAGAAAGGGTAAGAAATGGATTATAATCCTGTGAGAAGCCAATGCGGCGCAATGCTAAATTTAGCTGCTTCAGCTGTTTATAAACTTCGATATGGCTTTGGTTACTCATTAAACCGGACAATGGAAGTGACAGGGAAGCAAGAATGTCTCCATGCTCGACCACAGCCAGCCCGCCTTTCATAGAATCCACGGCTTTTATCGCTGCAAGCAAGTCTTGATCGTTTGTCCCGGCTGCGACAATATTGTGAGAGTCATGAGCAACGGTGGATACAATCGCTCCTGAAGTGAGACCGAGCCCTTTTACAATTCCACGGCCTATGCGGCCAGTGGCATGATGGCGTTCTGCAACAATAAGCTTTAATTGGTCTTTATTCACATCCGGAATGAATACGCCGTTTGAGGAACTCACGTGTTCCTGCACATGCTTCGTTACAATACGGTTGGGGATGATTTGAATAATATTCGCTTTCTTCTTACCAGAGATGTGAATCGCCAAATCCTCGTTGCCAACCGGTTTCAACAGTACGCTGTTGGTGATGGTTAAGGGTGGGGATATGGCCTTTGGAGAAGGCTGAATCATTTTCCCTTCGGAAGCCACTTTTACTCCCTTCTTATAGACATCCTTAATCTGAAAACTGGTAAGATCGGTCAACAAAATAAAGTCGGCATCAAATCCCGGGGCAATTGCTCCTTTTTCCTTCAATCCAAAACATTCAGCGGCATTGAGAGTAGCCATTTGAATGGCAAGCAAAGGACTGAAGCCTTTTTCAACCGTGAGTCTGACATTATGGTCAATACTGCCATGGTCCATCAGATCATCAAGATGTTTATCATCAGTGACAAAAAGACATCGCCGGGCGTTTTTTTCTGTTACTGCATCAAGCAATGCTGTTAAATCTCTTGCTGCTGATCCTTCACGCAGCATGACATACAGCCCTCGGGACAGTCTGTCACGGACTTCCTGGGGAGTCACGCATTCATGGTCTGTACGAATGCATGCCGTTCCGTACACATTGATTCCATCGGCAGGAATCCCTGACGCGTGGCCATCGACATGTTTATTATGTAGCAACGCATCTTCAATTTTCCTTGTCATTTCCTTTTCACCGGAAAAGACGGCAGGATAGTTCATAACCTCGCCAAGACCGATGACACGCTCATGCTTGTAATAGGGATAAAGATCTGAAGCGATTAATTCTGAACCTGCATGTTCAAATGGGGTGGCAGGTACACAGGAAGGTAGCCCGATAAACACATCAAGAACGATGTTTTCTGATGCTCTTAACATGTAATCGATCCCATCTTTTCCGCTCACATTTGCAATTTCATGGGGATCGGCCACAACGGTAGTCACCCCATGCGGGACAACGATATCGGAAAACTCCTCTGGCGGAACCATGGCTGATTCAATATGAACATGCCCATCAATCAGGCCTGGACAAAGATATGCACCCTCTGCATCTAGTTCTGTTTTGCCTTCATATGTTCCAATTCCAACAATTTTACCCTGGGTTACCGCTACATCCGCCTCAATGACTTCAAGATTGAATACATCGATAATTTTGCCATTTTTAATGACCAGGTCGGCAGGAACCCTTTTAGAAGAGGCGGCAATCAATTGTGAAAGAGGGTATTTTTTATTTTTCATGGTTTTGGCTCCTTCCGAACGGTATTGGACCGGGCAGCAATCCTTGCACCCGGCCCAGGATGAGAAATTAATGGCTTCCCCAGATAAAGTTGATAATAAATGCGAGACTGATCACATACATCATCCAGTGCATGTCTTTATGCTTCCCAACCGCAAGTTTTAAAACCGTATAGGAAATAAATCCGAAAGCAAGTCCTTGGGCAATGCTGAAAGTCAGCGGCATGAGGATAATGGTCAAAAAAGCAGGGATGACATCCGTAAAATCGTCAAAAGAAATGGATTTAATTTCGCTGAGCATCAAGGCACCAACCAAAATTAAAATGGGTGCAGTTGCTACGGATGGAACAAACGCGATAAGGGGAGTGAAAAGAAGACTCAGGAAAAACAGGATGCCTGTTGTTAAAGCTGTCAGTCCCGTACGGCCGCCCTCTGAAATGCCTGTCGCATTTTCGACATAGGCGTTCATAACTGTACCACCCATGGCTGCGCTTGCCATGGTGCCGATTGCGTCGGCTTGCAGGGCTCGGTCCAGGTTTTCAATTTCCCCATTTTCATCAGCAAGTCCGGCTTTATTGGATAGGCCAATGAGGGTTGCCAGATTATCAAATAATTCAACGATCGTAAACGAAAATAGAATTGACAGGATGCCATATGCAAAAGCGCCTTTCAGGTCCATGGCAAGGAACGTTTCTGAGAGGCTTGGGAGGGACAGGGAAGCAATGTCTTTCACACTGTGCGGGTAGTCAATAAAGCCTGTCACCATGGCCGCTATGGAAGTCACAAGGATGCTGATCAATAACGCGCCTTTCCATTTCTTTGACAGTAAAAACGAGGCAAAAAGCAATCCGAACAGCGCAAGCAGCGGTCCGGCTTCTGTTATTTTGCCCAGGCTGACAAAGGTATCTTTGTTGGCAACCACAATCCCGGCATTTTTTAAACCAATAAAGGCGATAAATAAGCCGATTCCGACAGAAATGGAAGATTTCAGGAGCGGAGGGACACCGTCAACAATCCGTTGGCGGACACCGGTGATTGTCAAAATAAAGAATACCATCCCTGAGATAAACACCGCTCCGAGAGCAGTTTGCCAGCTTAAACCGGCGCCAAGCACCACTGTATACGTAAAAAAAGCGTTCAATCCCATACCAGGTGCCACGGCAACAGGGAAGTTGGCCCAAAGTGCCATTAACAGTGTACAGAACACACTGCCATAAATCGTTGCTGCCAAAGCAGCTTCCTTCGGGATACCTGCGTCCGCAAGAATGGAAGGATTGACGAAGATAATGTAGCTCATTGTGAGGAAGGTGGTGATGCCTGCAAGAATCTCCGTCCTGATAGTTGTTTTTCGTTCTTCCAGCTTAAAAAAGCGGTTCAAAGAAAATTCTCTTCCGGCTCTTTCTTTTCCTGCTCCTGACATAAAAATACACCCCTTTTCTTTTAGTAGAATCCATTAACCCTAAAATAATTAACCGGCTTGAAGGGGAGGAATTCCTGTGATGACGAAAGCTCTTTCAATGCAGTGGGGGTGAGACAGGTTAATTTGTACATCCTATGTAAAAAAAACAGGAATATTCTCCTGTTCTTTAAGTGCAGCAGAGGTCCTACTGAAGCGGTTCAATAAAAACGTACATGATTCCTCCGCAAATTCCGCCGTCTTCATAAAGAAGACCGCTTGTCAGATCGACGTTATGTGTAACCGGTTTTCCTGTTTTAATCACTTCAAGTGCTTTTTTGATGACCTCACCTTCACCGCAGCCTCCACCAATGGTTCCGATGAGGGCTCCTGTTGAAGTGATGATCATTTTTGACCCCGTTTTACGTGGAGTCGATCCTTTGGTAGAGACAATAGTGGCGAGCGCGGCCCGTTTCTTGATTTGCAAAAACGTGTGAATCACGTTGATCATTTCGTGTTCCCGCAACGTGTTGTCCCCTTTCTGAACCCCTTTTTGGCCAACTCACGGATATGGGAACTGAGCGGTTCTCCGCTCTTTTTGTTTCTCACGGCAAGGATTTCAGCGAAAATGCTGACTGCAATCTCTGCTGGTGTCTCTGCTCCGATATCCAATCCAACAGGGGTGTGGATGTGGGTAAATGTTTCTTCGGGAAAATCATTGCGGAGTTGTTCAAAAACACCTGCAATTCTGCGTCTGCTTCCGATCATACCGATATAAGCTGGGCGATCCTTTCTGGACAATAACTGTTGCAGGATCAGCACATCGAACTGATGCCCTCGCGTTAACAGCAGAATGTAAGTGGAATTTTGCAGGGGAACATTTTGAAAGTAGGAATGAAAAGATTGGCAGCACAGTTCGTCTGCACAAGAAAAGCGTTCCTTATTCACAAAGGAAGGGCGGTCATCAACCACAGTCACCGAGAAGCCCAGCATGTTTCCCATTTGTGCGACCGGTTCCCCGACATGGCCCGCTCCTGCAATGATAAGATGCGGAGAAGGAGGGAAGGCTTCATGAAAGATGGTGTACCGTTTATTTTGCCATTGAAAATCAAGGGAAGACGTGTTCTGCTTTGAAAAAGAAGGGGCGCAAAATGCAGCGGTGGCACGTATCAAATCATCGGACACCCCTTTTTCTCCATAAGCGGTTTCTGATAAAAGAAGGATCCGTTTGCCGATCAGTTCAGGACTTGCTTCTGTGAATGTCACAAGCGAAACCGTTGTCCGGTTTAAGATGGCTTCTGAAAGTTTATGGTACAGGACTTCTTTTTTCATTGGCGCACATCCCGGGATTTCAGCGCCTGATAAATTCGTTCGGGTGTGGCTGGAAGATGCATGATTCGTACTCCTGCTGCGTCATAAATCGCATTCATGATGGCGGCGATAATGGGGATCATCACAACCTCTCCAATACCCTTTGCCCCAAAAGGCCCGGTCTCTTCCGTGCTTTCAACCGGGAAGGTTTCGATAACGGGAGTCTCCCTGATGGTGGGTATGATGTAGTTTGTAAAATTAGCCGTTTGGTGATAACCGCCTTCCATTAATACATCCTCATACAGCGTGTAGCCGATCCCCATGACAGCACCGCCTTCCGCCTGCCCCTCAAGACCCTGAGGATTCAGCACTTTTCCGGCATCGGGTATGGAAACGACACGAAGAACTTCTGTTTCACCGGTAAGTGTATCGACTTCAACTAAAGCAAGATGAGTTAAATATCCGTATAAATGATGAGGAGCGCCTCCTGATCCGGGAAGTTCTTCTTTTTCTTTTGGAAGCATGAAATGGCCCTCTACCTTTGTTGAAAGCCGGTTTTCTTGTAGGTAGGCATAGAGTTCTTCATAGGTTGAAGCTTGTTCCCCATTCTCTGTTATTGCGTAATATTCATTTTCACCAATCAGTATATTTTCCGGCTCCACCTTATGCAGGGCAGAAGCTGCTTCAGTCAGGAGACGGAACATATGGGGAACAGCAGCTGCGATCGCTTTGCCTCCTGTATATGTGGAACGGGAGGCGGTAACAGTTCCGCTGTCGAGCGTTTTTGCTGTATCACCCTGGATGACTGTTATTTTATCAATATCACAGTTTAAAAGCTCTGCTGCCACCTGGGCATATACTGTGCTGTTGCCTCCTCCAATATCCTCACAACCGACCCCAATCTTAAACGTCCCATCCGGCATCAGTTCAATGGTGGCTGCCCCATAGTCTGGCAGACCGATTCCCATGCCGACCGCATGAAAAGAGGTGGCTACTCCGATTCCCCGTTTTTTCCACGGTTCGCTGCTGTTTTTTTTATGAGTTTCCCTGTTTTTCCAAAGCTCGCAGTTTTCAGCGGTCTCCAGTGTTTTTAATGTACCTACGCTGGTTTTTAATTCGTGCCCGATGCTTGAGCGGTCTCCTTTTTCATAAGCGTTTTTCTTTCGAAGCTCAATGGGGTCCATGCCGAGTTTTTCGGCGATCATATCCATGTGGGTTTCTATGGCTGCACACACCTGATTAACGCCGAAGCCTCTGAATGCTCCGGAGATACCGTTATTGGTATAGACGCAAAATCCTTCCAGGTCAACATTCGGAATCTTGTAGGGGCCGCAGCAATGTTCGATCGCCAGCGCGATGACCGCACCTCCAAGCGAGGCGTAGGCTCCCGTATCGGCAACTGCGCGCACCTGATTGGCAAGCAGGGTGCCATCCTTTTTTGCTGCTGTTTTCATTTGTACCTTGAACGGATGCCGTTTGATGCCGGCAATCACGGATTCTTCACGGGATAAATGTATTTTAACCGGTCGGCCGCCGGTATGAAGGGCAAGAAGGGCCAGGTAGATTTGAACCGTGATTTCATCCTTACCTCCGAATGCTCCTCCTATCGGATGCGAAATCACCCGGATTCTCGCGGGATTCATCGCGAGCGCGCGGGCAATTTGCAGGCGATCTCTGTACGCATACTGCCCGGGGCAGCGAATAGTCAGCATTCCGTCCGGCTCCACGACTCCCCATCCGCCTTCTGTTTCAATAAAGGCATGCATCTGGCGTGGAGAATAAAAGGTGTTCTCCAAAATCACATCCGCTTCTTCAAAGGCCGCTTCCGTGTTGCCGTTTTTAATGATGACATGACTATGAATATTGCCGTTTTCGTGCAGGGAGGGAGCATCGGAAGACATGGCAAATTCCGCATCAGTCACTGGGTTAAGCCGTTCATAATTCACTTCAATGAGCGAGAGAGCTTGTTCGGCGATTTCCTTTGTTTCTGCCGCAACCAAAGCAACCGCATCACCCGTACAGCGAACCACATCACGGGCGAGAACAGGCTGATCCGGCACAACAATGCCAAATCCGTTAAAGCCCGGAATGTCTTTATGGGTTAAGACACAGACAACACCCGGTAATGATTCCGCCTTTGACGTATCGATGGATTCGATTCTTGCATAAGGATACTTGGAACGAAGGATTTTCCCCCAGACCATCTGTTCAAAATGGTAATCTGTCATATATTTTAGCGTGCCTGTTACTTTTTCTGGTGCATCCATCCGGGGGACTCGTCTGCCAATATATTTAAAGTGGTTTTCTTTCATTGTCTGCCCACCTTTTCATTAAACGGTACAATCCTCTTTCTAAAAGGGCACTCGCCATATCTCTGCGATAGGACGCCGAGGCACGGATATCGGAGATCGGCATGACTTCCTTCCACGCGACGCTGCTTATATTCGATATCATGTCATTTGATAGTTCTCCGAGAGAGAGCATAGCTTCACACTTTTTCGCTCTCAGGACGGTAGGACCCACGGAACCGAAAGCGATTCGGCCGCCTAAACACTCCTTTGTTCCTTCCTTCATGGACAGGCTGATCGCCACATTCACGATGGAGATGGATTGGGCTTTGCGCGGACCGAGTTTTTGAAAAATACCGATGTCATGTTTACCACGGATTTTAAAGGAGATTTTCGTGATGATTTCATTAGGGAAGGCCACTGTTTTACCTGGCCCGATAAAAAAATCTTCTGCGCTGACTTGCCGTTTTCCGGTTATTGAGGTGAGCTCAATGCTGGCTCCTAACGCAAAAAGAGCGGGTATTGTATCGCCAGCAGGGGAAGCGGTGCCAATATTTCCGCCGATTGTGCCCATATTTTGCATCTGGGCTGCCCCGACTTCCCGGCTGGCTTGTACGAGGACATCGGCATGGTCCTGCAACAGGGGAGACGAGATGATTTCTGAATGGGTGGCCAACGGCCCGATATGGATTTCATCTTTTTCGATAGCGATAAATTTTAATTCATCGATGTTGTTCAAATTCAGCCAGCAGTCATGCTGCCATTTTCCTTCCTTCATGCGAACAACCGCATCGGTTCCCCCGGCCAGCAGCCTAAAGCTGGCTTTATCATTTTCAAGAAGGTAAAGGCATTCCAGGAGAGAGTGGGGTGAAAGCATATCTATCTCTGAAACATACATTACAGATCCTCCCTATAAGCAGCTTCATAATCGTCCGGCGTGTTCAAGTTTAAAAGAATGCGAGGGTCAACGGTTTTCAGCAGTTTAACCCTTTTATGGTGCTTTTTAATGATGCTCCGCAATCCTTCCGTCTCTTCTGTAATCAGTAGCAGCTCGGAATAAAGAAGGCTTGGCAGAAGAGTCGGATGCCCCCGTTTCCCGTTATGGACAGGGATGATAATAGATTCTGGATCGGATTTATGAAGCTTGTCCATTTGGCAGAGAACCTCAGACAAAAGAGGCTGATCAACCGCAGCAATAAGGACACCGGTCGAATTCTTATCCATGCCATGCCATCCGATTCTGATGGATGAGCATTTTCCAGAAGAATAGTCGTTATTCTTTACTATTTTCACAGAGCTGCCATTCAATTCCCTGCTTATTTCAGCGGCTCCAAAGCCGAGTACGGCCACCACATCCTTAATCCCTGCGTGTTGAATGGTTTTAACCTGATAAGCGATAAGAGATAGCCCCTGCCATCGAAGAAGAGCTTTGTTTTGGTTCATACGGGAAGACCTGCCTGCCGCAAGCAGAATACAGGATAGGCTGGAAGCGGTCATGCTCTAAAGTTCCCTGAACGTCAGTTGTTTTTCAGCTGCTGTTTGAACGGCCTTCAGTATTTTTGTATAGCCTGTACAACGGCAAAGGTTGCCGCCTAGTGCCTGCTTGATTTCGTCCAGGCCGGGCAGGTGGCCGATGCTGTTCAAATAAGATCTTGCAGATACAATCAGACCTGGCGTACAGTAGCCGCATTGGGTAGCCCCCTCATCCATAAACGCTTGCTGGACGGGATCCATATTTTCCGGTGTGCCAATGCCTTCCACTGTAATGATGTTTTCCCCATGAACCTGTCCGGCGAGCACGAGGCAGGAACAAACTGGCAGGCCGTTTAGCGACACGGTACAAGAACCGCATTCTCCCTTGCCGCAGCATTCCTTACTGCCGGTTAAACCCGCATCTTCCCGGAGAACCTCCAGAAGTGTTTTCGAAGGACTGCATGTAACCGAAATCTCTGTTCCATTTACGAAAAAATCAATGGTCTTCATTGTCCGACCTCCCAATATAATTTTAGGACAAATCAACATGCTCTTTTGGGCTAGCACTAAATGAAGTTTGTACAAATATAGTAGGTTTTTTCAAAAACATTCCTATTTTCATAGCTTTTAAGGGAGGTGATGTTGAGAAATTCACAAGAATAACAAACATCTGGGAGGGAAGCAGAATGGCTCAATTGAAAACGTGGAAAGTAGGAGTACTTGGTCTGCAGCATGTTCTTGCCATGTATGCCGGAGCAGTCATTGTACCGCTCATCGTTGGACCGGCCATTGGGATGAATGCCCAGCAGCTGGCCTATCTGATCTCTATTGACCTGTTTACCTGCGGAATTGCCACCCTGCTGCAGGTTATTGGCGGTAGGCATTTTGGTATCAGGTTACCGGTCATTCTCGGCTGTACATTCACAGCTGTGGCGCCCATGATTGCCATTGGAAAACTTGAAGGAATTACGGCGATTTATGGCGCGATTATCGCCTCGGGACTGGTCGTCATGGTGCTTTCACAGTTTGTCGGCAAAATCCTTAAATTTTTTCCGCCGGTTGTAACAGGTTCAGTTGTACTCATTATCGGGGTGTCGCTGATCCCGGTTGCCATGAACAATGCGGCAGGGGGACTTGGATCGAAAGGATTTGGCAGTCTGGAAAATTTGGCACTTGCAAGTTTTACATTCTTGCTGATCATTTTAATTAACCGGTTTTCCAGAGGCTATGTCCGGGCGATCTCTGTATTGTTATCTCTGATCGCGGGAACCGTTCTTGCTTCCTTTATGGGGATTGTGGATGTCACCCCTGTTAAAGATGCGTCCTGGTTTCATATGGTACAGCCGTTTTATTTCGGAATGCCTGAATTTCACGTTTCGGCCATACTCACCATGTCTATTGTCGCCATTGTGAGCATGATTGAGTCTACCGGTGTATTTCTCGCGTTAGGGGACATTTGCGACCGGAAGCTTGAATCCCGGGACATTAAGAAAGGCTTGAGGGCAGAAGGATTTGCTATTGTGATTGGCGGAATTTTTAATTCCTTTCCCTATACATCCTTCTCACAGAACGTTGGGCTTGTGGCATTGACAAAAGTAAGAACAAGAAATGTGGTCATTGCCGCTGGCGGCTTTTTAATACTTCTGGGCCTGCTTCCCAAGATTGCGGCTCTCACCACCATTATTCCAACGGCAGTCCTTGGCGGGGCGATGGTACCGATGTTTGGAATGGTCATTGCTTCAGGTGTGAAAATGCTGTCACAAGCCGATTTTTCAAGCAATGAAAATCTTCTGATTGTCGCTTGTTCGGTAGGAATCGGGTTAGGAACTGCCGTCGTTCCCATGGTGTTCAGCGAGCTTCCGGACGGTGTAAGGCTCCTTGTGGAAAATGGGATCGTCATTGGAAGTTTAACGGCAATTTTGCTGAATCTAGTATTTAATTTCAAGTCTATGAATATACATGAGCAGGAAAGGATGAAGCAGCTGAAAGCCGATGGGGACGCAATATAACAGCTTATGGTTCGGGGACGGCGATCTGGCCCCCTGCCAGTACCGTTCCTTATCACTGTTTTGTTCTAAAAAAGTCTAAAGGAGAGTCGGAAATGGATCTGATTTTAAAAAATGCAATGATCCCACAAGGAGACCGGACGGTAATCACCAACATTCTCGTGCATGAGGGCAGGATTACCGGCTTTTGCAATGATATTCAAACCTTAAATGCGGACAAGGTACTGGACATGGAGGGCAAACTGGTGGTTCCAGGCTGTATTGATCCGCATACTCATTTTATGGATCCAGGGTTCACCCACCGGGAAACGTTTGCGACAGGTTCACGGTCAGCGGCAGCGGGAGGATTAACGACCATTATTGATATGCCATGTTGTTCCAAGCCTTCTGTACGAGATGGGGAGAGCTTTCAGAAAAAAATCGCTCCAATCCGGGGACAGGCGTATATTGATTATTGCTTCTGGGGCGGCATGACGGGAGAGGATGCCCGCAATGGCTGGATCGATAACATCTATCCACAAATCGATGAAGGTGTTGTAGCGTTCAAGGTATACATGACGCCATCCGTGCCAACCTTTCCGAAAGTGTCCGATGGCGAAATGCTGGAGATTTTTCAAAAAGTCGCAAAAACAGGAATGCCAATCGGGGTTCATGCGGAGAACTATGATATTTGTACCTTCTATACAGAAAAGCTGAAGAATGAAGGAAGGGAAGATGGCCCGGCCTGGGCAGAAGCACGGATGGCGCTTGCGGAAAAAGTAGCCATTGAACTTATTATCAGCTATGCAGAAGCCACGGATGCGCGTGTTCATGTCGTTCATATGAGCACCAAAGAAGGCGTTAAACTGGTACGTGAAGCGAAAAAACGCGGTGTTAAGGTGACATCGGAAACGTGTCCTCATTACTTGATGCTGAATGCACAGGACTCCATGACCGAAAGAGGAACCTTTGCCAAAATCGCTCCTCCTCTGAGAGGCAAGGACGATAACCAGGCTCACTGGCAGGCATTGGCAGATGGAACTATTGACTTTGTAGGCACAGATCATGCGCCATATGAAATCGCAACTGAAAAGGCCGCAGCCGATTCTTCCATATGGAACAGCTTCCCTGGCATTCCGGGTGTGGAGACCATGGTTCCGATCCTGGTCAGCGAGGGACTGAACAAAGGACGGCTGTCGCTATCCCGTTTTGTTGAAGTAACAAGCAAGAATGCCGCGGTTCATTATGGCATCTATCCGAAAAAAGGAGCCATGGAAATCGGCAGTGATGCCGATTTTACGGTTATTGATCTTGATCATGAGTGGGTCATTGATGAAAAACAGACAGAGTCGATGGCCAAATACAATCCATTGCACGGAATCAAGCTCAAAGGGCGCCCGGTGCGGACGATCTTAAGAGGAACCGTTGTCTATGACTATGAAAAAGGCGGAATTACAGGTACAGCCGGATACGGAGAATACGTGAAACGACAGAGCATCCAGCGCCTTGAGCGAATGCTGAAGTATGAAAACTATGAAACGGCAAATCAACCATCAGCCGCACGGCAGCAGCTGGAAAAAAGCAAATAAGAAAGGAGATGCCTATGGAATTGAGGGGAAAGAAGCATGTGGTTGTGGTCATTGACATGCTGAATGACTTTATTGGGGAAAAAGCGGCACTTCGCTGTGAAAATGGAGAGAAAATCGTTCCAGCCATTAAAGAGCTCGTGGACTTTTGCCATGAAGAGAATATACAGGTTGTGTTCGTCCAGGAAGCTCACCGGCAAAATGACCGTGATTTCCGGGTCCGTCCTGTTCATGCGATAAAAGGAACATGGGGCTCGCAGTTCATTCCCGAACTTCAGCCGGATGAAAGCAAGGGAGATTATGTGGTTCAAAAAAGAAGACACAGTGCATTCAGCTATACCGATTTTGATTTGTTCTGCCGGGAAGAGGAAATAGATACCGTCGTGCTGACAGGGGTATGGACCAATGTGTGCGTGAGAAGCACCGGTTCTGACGCGCTTTATCATGGCTACAACGTGATTTGCCTGTCGGATTCCACAGCCTCCAAGGATGATTCAATGCATGAATCCGGACTTCGGGACATTGATTTATTCGGAGACATCATGACAACGAAAGAGTACATGGAAGCGGCAAGAAAAAAGTTCTCGAATAACAACCAGGTCGTATAATCTGCCATGGGCCAAAACAAACGGATCATTGTCGGTGTAACAGGAGCGAGCGGTGCTCTGTATGGCTACTCGCTCGTCCGGGCCCTGCATCAGCTGGGAATCGAAACGCACCTGATCGTTACCCAGATGGGAGAAA
Organism: Fictibacillus enclensis; assembly: GCF_001457035.1. Taxonomy (GTDB): domain Bacteria; phylum Bacillota; class Bacilli; order Bacillales; family Fictibacillaceae; genus Fictibacillus_C; species Fictibacillus_C enclensis. The sequence continues at coordinate 734,076 of NZ_KQ758617.1, forward strand.
AGGTGCTGCAGTTTGAATGCGGGATCAGCATGGAAGCACTGAAGCCGTATGCTGAGATTCACAGCAATAAAAATTTATTTGCTTCCATTGCCAGTGGATCTTTTTTAACGGATGGAATGGTGGTTGTCCCTTGCTCGATGAACTCGCTCGGTTCACTTGCTAATGGTGTCGGTGACACATTGCTCAGCCGTGCTGCGAGCGTCGTGCTGAAGGAGAGACGGCAGCTGATCGTTGTCCCAAGGGAAGCTCCTTTTCATCTCATCCATCTTCAGAACATGACGAGGCTTGCGGAGGCAGGAGCCTGCATTATGCCCGCTTCACCAGGTTTTTATCATAAGCCGAAGGAGATTTGGGAGCTGGTGAACTTTATGTCCGGGAGAATTCTGGACATGTTGGGAATTGACCATGCGCTTCTGGAGCGATGGGGGGAGAAAGAATGAATCCAGCCACACTTCGTTCACTGCTGGACCAGTGGGATTCCGAACAAAAGCTTCTTCGTGTAAAAAGAGAGGTGGATCCGCTTTATGAACTGGGAGCCGTCCTTAAATCAAAACAGGGAAAGCAGCCGTTTTATTTTGAAAACGTAAAAGGCTATCACTCTCCCATGGTCGGAGGCCTCGGAGGAGACCGCCAGCTTGTAGCGGACAGTATCGGTGTTCCTGTCAATCAGCTTATTCCAAAAATCATCCAGTCGATTGTAACTCCCATCCCAACCCACTTGGTGGCCTCCGGGCCAGTGCATGACAATGTCATTCTCGGCTCGTTCGATTTGGATACTCTTTTCCCCATCCCTACGTTTCATGAAGAGGATTCAGGTTCTTATTATGTTTCAGGAATTCTTGTGGTCAAGGACCCTTCAGGCCTAAGACGCTACACGTCCATCAGAAGGATGCAGTTTCTCGGAGAGAACAAGACCAGTGTTCTTATTACTTCCCCCGAATTGCTTCATCAATTTTATGATTATGAAAAGCGGAATGAACCGATGGAAGTTGCCGTTATGTTTGGTGTTGTTCCGGCCGTGGTTCTCAGCTCACAAATCAGCACGCACCTGTACCATACCGACAAGCTGGATGTAGCGGGAGCATTGATCGGCCAGGCGCTGGATGTGGTTCAGTGCCGGACGGTCGATCTGGAAGTTCTTGCTGAAGCCGAGATTGTGCTGGAAGGAAAGGTGCTGCCTCATGCAAGGGAGTTGGAAGGGCCGTTCGGTGAACTGGCCGGATATTATGGAACCCGCGCATTGCAGCCTGTAATTGAGTTTTCTGCGGTTACGTACCGTGATCAGGCCATTTGCCAGACGATTTTCCCATCAAGTTATGAAGAACGGCTGCCCATGGCGCTCGTACGTGAAGCCACGCTGTTGAGCACGGTCAGACAGACCGTGCCCAATGTAAAAAAAGTTCATATCACCATGGGTGGTGTGGCCAGGTTCCACGCGGTGATTCAAATTGAAAAGGTAACAGAAGGGGACGGGAAACAAGCTGCTCTTGCAGCTTTTGCCAGTGATAAGGATCTGAAGCATGTGATTGTCGTGGATGAAGATGTGGACATCTTTAACCCGGAAGATGTGGAGTGGGCGCTGGCGGTAAGGGTGCAGGCCGACCAGGATATTTTCATTGTTCCGGGTGCAAAGGGCTCGCCTCTTGAAGCCTCTCACAACCTTAGAGGGGTCACGGCGAAGATGGGTGTGGATGCAACTGTTCCTTTGGACAAAAAAGAGGTGTTTAAGCGGACCTCTGTTCCGTTTGGTCCGATTGATTTAAAAGATTATTTGTAAACAAGGAGGAACGCAGGATTGAATGCGATCGGCATGATTGAAACACGGGGGCTGACGGCTGCTGTTGAAGCGTTGGATGCGATGGCTAAAGCGGCAAATGTTCAGTTGACCTCATTTAAAAAGGTAGGTTCAGGATTGGTTACAGTCATTATAGAGGGAGATGTGGCTGCCGTTTCGTCCGCCATTGAAGTGGGCAGGCAGGCTCACATTCAAACAGGGGGAGAGCTCATCTCATCGAATGTAATTCCACGGCCACATTCCGAACTGGCAAAGATTCTGTAGGGGAGGTGGGAGCTCGTGTCAGAATTTATGCGTGCGATTGTTCAAGAAGTGCTTCGCCCGGCTGAACGGCCGCCAAAAAAGGAAAAAGAGCCTCCTGCAGTTCATCAGAAGCTGCACCGGCCAAACTATCAGAATGCCATGCGGGAAAAACGGTTGAACGAGTTGAAGGGAAATAATGAGAAAATCACATCTCCAGATGATGAGCTCGTTTCCCGGTTGAATATCCTGACACTTGCCCAGGGAGCTGAGAGAGGAATAACTGTACCTGCAAATCATGGGACCGAAAACACCGCCGCCGGACAACCGTGCGGCCGGCTGATCGGATCAGCCCCATCGGGTCTGGCCGCCTGGCTCTATACCAATCTTCCGCATGAAAGGCTGGAATGGTTTCATCGCCCAATTCCCGCCCAGGGAGTTGCCGTTTTCTCCGCTCCTGTATCATCTCCCGGACAGCTTGTCATCCTTCAGGAGGAATTAAGCCGTACGGAGGATATGAAATATTTCATTCAATGGGACAAAAACGGGAAGACGGCCTTTCTTTTGGAACTCTTTCATAACGATTGCAGGTTACTTGAAACTACCGCAGAAAACATGTGGCAATCTCTAAACCGTCAAACGAAAAAAAAGAATAAACTTTTTTACTTGGAGCAGCCGGGATCATGGCTGTTGAACCAGCTGGAACTCACGGGAATAAGAGGGGCTGTTGCCATTATGGAAGGTCTTGGCCGGTATGAATCCTATTCTCTTCTTTTGCCGGTGCTGCAAGAGCTCGCATCAACCAATATCAGATACAGGATTGAGGAGAAATATCTGGTTCTTTATGGTGCTCATGAACAGCTTGCCAGCTATTTGCCCGGTTTTTTCGGAGAAATCCAACAGTAAGGAGTGAGAAATGTGCATGCATTGGGCATGATTGAAACCGTCGGATATTGTGCCGCTGTATCCGCAGCAGATGCCGCTGTAAAAGCCGCTGATGTGAAGATTGCGGCGATCGAAAAAGTAATTGGCGTTCAGGGGGCATTAGGTGTCACCCTTCACCTCAGCGGAGATGTAGCCGCCGTGGCCTCAGCGGTTGATGCAGGGAAAAAGGAGGCCGAACGGGTGGGGAAGGTCATCTCAGCCCACGTTATTCCAAGCACTCACAGCAATGTGGCAGAAAAACTCCTGTCCCGGTTTAAGCTGAATGCAGATAAACAAACGGAGAGGGGTTAAATGTCTGAAGGTAATGAACAAAAAGCATCAACGGTGCCAATCCAAGAAAACAGGAGGAATAATAGAATGGGCGAAGCGTTAGGCTTGATTGAAACAAAAGGCCTGGTCGGTGCAATTGAAGCCGCAGATGCCATGGTGAAAGCTGCCAATGTGGAAATCTGCGGGTACGAAAAGGTAGGATTCGGTCTGGTGACCGTCATGGTAAGAGGGGACGTTGGTGCGGTAAAGGCGGCTACAGAGGCGGGGGCAAGTGCTGCGAGCCGTGTGGGAGAATTGGTATCTGTACATGTCATTCCACGCCCCCACAGTGAAATTGAAAGAGCGCTGCTGTCTAAAGGAGAATAAGAGTGTATGGCGCCAGGCAGAGTACGGTCGTAAAAAATACCCTGCTTGAACTGCTTTTTTCGGAGAATAAGGAAGTTCCGCGTGTCCTTTCACTCTTAACCTATCACTTCACAGGGATGGAGCAAGGTTGGACACTGCTCAGGGAAGCGGGGAAAAAGAGAATCCGGATGGAAATCGTTGCAGAAGGAACGCTGCTGCAGCATATTACGATTGCCAGTCTGGCCGCAGAGTGCCGTCACGACGCCCTGTATCCGGAATCCTTTTTAACAGGGGATGTTCTTCGGAGAACCGACTATGTCCTCATACCGGTTCTATCATTTTCTTTAGTTTCCGACCTTTTGCGGTTTAATGACCAAAGAACCTTGGTACGCTTTATTTTGCAGGCATTGCTTAACGGTAAAAAAGTAGTTGCACTGTCGTGCGGTGCAAATCCTTTTCATCCGGTGTTTGCCAATAAAAATTTGAACCTCGGAACAGATCACTTAAACGATAAGCTTTACAGCCAAATGACTCAGCTTAAAAAGATGGGCATCAAAGTAGAGGGCTCAGATAACAGCGTGCTGTCCTGGCTGGAAGAAAAGAAAAAAAACGCCTTGATTACAGAAGCGGATGTGCTGCAGGCTTTAAAAAAGGGCCGGAAATTCATTACTGCAGAGAAGCATGAAATCATTACACCGTTGGCAAGGGATGCGGCAAAACAACACAAAATTTCGATTGCCAGAAAGTAAGGGGAAGCGAATATGTACATGGGCGTGGTGATTGGAAGAGTAACAGCTACACGAAAGGATGATAAATTGATAGGCACAAAACTGCTGATTACACAGCCGATCGGCATGGGTGAATCCCAAAGCGGCATGCCGATCATTGCTGTAGATACGGTAGGTGCGGGTGTAGGAGAGAAGGTTCTTTATGTTACGGGAAGCATGGCGTCCCGGGCGGCGGCCAATAAGGATGCACCCATTGATGCAGCCATTGTGGGCATCATTGACAGTCTCGATTGGGAAAGGCAGGGAGGTTAGGAATATGGACACAAAAGGTATTAAAGAAGCCATTCAATGGAGGAAACTCATTGATGTGCTGCTTGATGCCAACCAGTATGCAGACACCATTTTAAAGGGCGGCCAGTTTATTAATGTCATCACACGTGAAATTTATCCAGCCGATGTGGCCATAAAAGGAGAATATATTTTATTGGTTGGGGATTGCACAGACCTGGAAGGACCTTCAACCAAAGTGGAAGATGTGGAAGGTAAGTATATCTGCCCTGGTTTTATTGATTCTCATATGCATTTTGAAAGCGCAATGCTTACAGTTACTGAATTTTCCAGGCTGTCTATCCCCACCGGAACGACCACGATTGTTGCTGATCCACATGAAATTGGTAATGTGCTCGGAGTGCATGGCATACAGGAAATGATTAAAGAGGCAAGGAGACTGCCCAACACGGTCTATTTTACCGTTCCCTGTTTAACGCCGGATGCTCCCGGACTGGAGACAGCAGGAAGGGACATTGGATCAGGGGACATGGCAGAACTGCTAAATGATCCTCTCGTACAGGGGATTGGTGAGATTCAGGGTTTCAGCAATGTCAGACCGGTCTACCAGCATGCTCCTGAACTCATTGATGATCTTATAGCGTCTGTTTCCTACGCAAAAAGCATCAACAAGACGGTGGAGGGAAATGCACCAGCTTTGTTCGGAAAAGAGCTCGCGGCCCATATTATTAGCGGAGGAAACCACATTTCCTGCCATGAGACGACGACCAAAGAAGAAATGATGGAAAAGCTGCGCAACGGTGTCAGTGTGTTCATGAGAGAAGGATCATCCCAGCGGAATATGGCAGAATGCATCCGGGCAATCACGGAAGAAGGAATGGATTCCCGGCGTGCGATCCTCGTTTCAGATGATGTGGTACCGGAAGACCTTATGGAGATGGGCCATATGAATGACATTGTCAAAAGAACCATTGCACAGGGAATCGATCCGGTCGAGGCGATCCAGATGGTGACCATCAATGCCGCTGCCCATTTTGGGTTTAAAGAAAGTGGTGTGCTTACTCCAGGAAAAAAGGCCGATATTGCTGTCATAAATGATCTGATGAACATGACGATTGATTCAGTCTATCTTAAAGGGAAAAAAGCTGCACAGCAAAAGGAACTAATCATCGATCTTCCTGCTTACAAATACCCTGAAATTGTCAAATGCTCTGTCAAACGCAAATCGGTAAAAATAGATGATTTGGCCATTGAAGCTTCTGGATCCAGGGCACATGTCCGGGCCATTAAGGTGATCCCGGATCAAAATCTAACTGGTTCGGCACAATTCCAGTTATCGGTTCGTGATGGAAAGATCCAGCCTTGCCTCCAGCAGGATGTATTGCCCCTATTGGTTCTCGAACGGCACGGCCGATCAGGTCGTATCGGAAAAACCTTTCTTCACGGGTTTCAGTTGAAACGAGGCGCGATTGCCGAAAGCGTGGCGCATGACACGCACAATATCATCGTTTGCGGCACCAATTACGAAGATATGGTAACAGCGGTGAACAGGGTAATTGCGATGAATGGCGGAATTGCACTGATTCATAACGGACGAGTCGTCGGCGATCTGCCACTGAACATCGGAGGATTGATGACCGACGAGATGACAGGGCAGGAAGTCAGTACACGAATTGCTGAACTTCACCGGCTGGCAGAGGAGGAATTAGGGTGCGCAATCCATGTTCCTTTTATGCATCTCTCTTTCTTGTCGCTGGTAACCAGCCCGGAATGGAAAATAACTGATATGGGATTGATCGACGTGGATTCCTTTACGGTTATTCCTACTGTATTGAAGGAGGAAGGCTGATGGGGGTGAAACTTGTTGATTTGTCGCAGGAGATTTACCAGGGCATGCCCGTCTTTCCTCTTCATCAAAAAACAATGATTTTTCCCAATCTTTCTCATGAGGAAAGCATTAAAAAGATCGGTTTCCCCTTTGCCACAAACAACCTTCTCATCAATGAGCACGGACCGACACACAGCGACGCCACTTACGAGTATGATCCCGGCGGGAAGTATATTGACGAAATGCCGCTTGACTATTTTTACGGACCAGCCGTTTGTCTTGATCTCTCCCACATTCAGCCGGAAGACTATATCACACCAGTTGAACTGGAAAATGCTCTGGACCGTTCGGGACAGCTCCTCCAAAAGGGAGATATATGCCTTCTGTATACAGGGCATTATAACCGTGCCTATGGAACAGAGGAATGGCTGAACAGGTATTCCGGCCTGGATTATGAAGGTGCCCGATGGCTTGCTGAAAAAGGGGTGGTAAACATCGGAATTGATGCGCCTGCTATTGACAATCCGCTGGATTTGGACTACTCGGGACACCTGATCTGCAAGGAATACGGCATCACCAATACGGAAAACCTCTGTAATCTTGATCAGGTCGCAAATATGCGGTTCCTCTATTTTGGCCTCCCACTAAGAATCCGGAATGGAACGGGGTCGCCAGTGCGGGCTGTAGCTGTTTTTATTGAATAGGAGGAGTAGCCATGTCCATTCACGATACCTACCGAATTAAGGAGGAAATCTTGATTCCGGCTTATGAGGGCAGAAGCACCCTCATAAAAGCAGGGGAGGAGCTTATCATTATTGATGTGGATGGAAAGCAGGTTGGGGACTTTGTCTGCTTTTCACTGCAAGATCCGGATGAATATGTTTCGCCTGTTCATATGAGGGCCAGCTTAGGCAGTATTTCACTGAAGGCAGGCGATCTGCTGTACAGCAACCGCCGGCGGCCGCTCATGCAGCTGGTTCAGGATACGGTGGGCAAGCATGATTTTTTCTTTCCAGCCTGCGACTATTACCGGTACAAAGTAGACTTTGGACTCGAAGACCATCCGAACTGCCATGATAATTTAAACAAAGCGCTAGCCTATTATTCACTCGGTCATCTTCCGGTACCTGATCCGATCAACTGGTTTATGAATAATATTCTTGATGAAAATGGAGATTACGTTATCAGTGAACCGCTTTCCAAGCCAGGAGATTTTGTACGGTTAAAAGCACTGGATGATGTCATCGTTGCCTGCTCCACTTGTTCCCAGGATCTTGCACCGGTGAACGGCTTTAAAGTAACGGAACTAAAACTTCAGATTTTAAATAAAGCACGTATTTAACATTAGGGTTTTTAGAAGTAAACCCATATCGATTTCATATAGTTTCGATAATACGGATCGAAAGTATCTACTGGAGTACCTTAAATATTCCATGCTATGAAATCATTCTTTTCTTTTTGCCCCGATAAGGAGGAAAAGCATGTCTTCATTGATCATAAAAAACGCTGAAATCATCACAATGAACGAAAAGGAAGAAATCGTACATGGCGACCTTTACGTTGAGGACAACCGAATTAAAGAGATCGGGCCGGGGCTCGACCGCCATGCGGATGTCATCATTAATGCGAAACATAAAACGGTTATTCCCGGTTTTGTCCAAACGCATATTCACCTGTGCCAGACCTTATTCAGGGGACAGGCAGATGATCTCGAATTGATGGACTGGCTCCGGCAAAAAATATGGCCGCTTGAAGCTTCCCATGATGAAGAATCGATCTATTATTCGGCATTGCTGGGAACGGGTGAACTGATACAGAGCGGCACAACCACCATCGTGGATATGGAAACCGTCAATCATACGGACGCTGCATTTCAAGCGATCGCACAAAGCGGCATACGGGCTCTGTCGGGAAAAGTAATGATGGATAAGGGAACGGATGTTCCAAGCCCCTTGAGGGAAAGTACGTCAAAGTCGCTGCAGCAGAGCGCTGACCTGCTGGAAAAGTGGCATGGGAGGGAAAATGGCCGTATTCAATATGCTTTTTGCCCACGTTTTGTTGTTTCCTGCAGTGAGGAGCTGCTCACCGAAGTGCGTAATCTTTCAAAGCAGCATGGCGTGTTTGTACATACCCATGCGGCAGAAAACAAGGGTGAGATCGCCATTGTCGAACAGGAAACGGGAATGCGAAATGTGATGTATCTCGATCATATCGGACTTGCAAACGAAAAATTAATTCTCGCTCATTGTGTGTGGCTCAATGAGGAGGAAAAAAGCATCATCAAAAAACGCAAAGTGAAGGTAAGCCATTGTCCGGGCTCCAACTTGAAACTTTCTTCCGGCATTGCAGAGGTGCCGCAAATGCTGAGGGAGGATATTTTCATCAGCCTGGGTGCAGATGGAGCCCCGTGTAACAACAATCTGGACATGCTAAATGAAATGAGGCTTGCTGCTCTCATCCAAAAACCGATTCACGGTCCAACCTCGATGAATGCAAAAACCGTGTTTAAAATGGCCACCATCGGCGGAGCAAGAGCAGTCGGCATGGAACATGAGATTGGAAGTCTTGAAGTGGGAAAAAAAGCGGACATGGCCATTCTGAATCTTAATGATTTTCATATGTATCCATCCTATGGAACGGACCCCATTTCCCGTATCGTTTATTCAGCTACGCGGGCGGATGTCGAGACGGTGATTATTGATGGAAACATCGCGATGGAAAATCGCATGATGAAAAGGATGGATAAACATACGGTTCTCCATGAATCGAACAAATGTATCCGGCGGCTGCTGAAACGAAGTGAAGGAGTTTATTGATAAGGACTAGTCGATTACACCTGTGCGAAGCAGTTTAAAATCCACATCGACATTCACTTTTATGCTGGAAACGTCTTTGTGCCATTGATCTCTTGTCAAATTTGAGTTTCTGACAGAGCTTCGGTAGCTTTCACCAAACCCAAACGGATCTGTTTCTTTGGAAAGGGCATATTTAATCACATCGTCTGCTTGTTTTTTTATTTTATTTTGTATCACGTTCTGAACAAAGACCATGTTTTTCGGAACATCCAGATTTACCGGGACACGGATCTCGAGCAACCGGGCCCTGATCTTTAATGATACGTTAAATTTCTTTTCCTTTGCATTGATTAAGTCTATTTTGCTGCTGCTTTGCAAGGTATCGATGGCAACAGGAATCCCCTTATTCTCTTTTTTGGGCAAAATGGGATCCAATGACCCCTTAGGAAGAAGAAATTCCATATTGCCGCCTTTATATCTCCCATTGATCAGCTTTATATAGTAGCCTTCCTTGGTGTTTAATTTTCCGACCATTTTATCATTTTTCATAAGAGCAATGCCGTTGATTTTTACACTCTCTCCTTTTCTCTTCAGAATGGGAGCGACCGGATCAAAGCCGGCTGCATAGTGGCCCTTCATAAATTCATGAATGGTAGGTGAAGGAATTTCCTCGTTCTTGATATTTTGGTCCAGGAGCCTGTACAGGTATTCTCCAATATCGGGGATATTTTCATACTGGTGATTAAGAATGTCAGCCGAAGTCGGTTCAGTAATGCACATGTAAACGATTTCACTGATTGAGGGATCTCGAGCGAGTGAGTCAGCAAAATTAATCAGTCCTTTTTTGGCAAGTCTGTCACTGAACAGTGCGACCCGCAGCTGGCCGGATCGGATTTTCCTTGATGACCGTAAATTTTCCAGGTTGACGATGCCTTTGCTCGTGTATCCTTCGTCCGTCATTATATCAACGTTTTGCAGCGCATCAGGATCAACCTGAAGGACCGCCGTTGTTCCTTTTATTTTCCCGCTTCCATCTTCCGCATCATCATAGCCAACAGCAGTGATCAAGCCGACACGTTCAAGGATTTTTGGTTCCGTGCACCCGGAAAGAATCAATGAAAATATCAGTAATACAATAAGGGGAAACGTCTTCATATGGATTTCCTCCTTTTCCTCTCTTTATATGTTTTCTTGATCCATGTAACAGCAAACAACAGGAATGGGTAGCAGAAGACTACCCCAAAAGCAATTTTTGCAAAAAAGCCATTGAGCGTATTTACATCATTTCTGGTTTTCACAAAACAGACTGGAATAATGATCAGCAAGGAAAACCAATAGATGTAGCTCTTCTCATTGCGATGGAATACACGGCTCATGCCCCGGACTGCACACCACAAGTACATCCCCAAGTTCGGAAGAATGATAAGCATCCAGAAGGTAATCGCCAGATATTCGAACCGTTCAACAAAGGGAAAATGAATGATTTTAAAAAGAGTCAGGGTCGCCCAGATTGTGTTTTCCAATTGAGCCCCGCTAAAATAAACGAGTGAAACAATCATCACCGATAAGTAAACAAAAAGCGTATACGCCAGACCGAGCGCAGAAAACTTCAGTGTCTTTTCTTTTTCTTTGATATACGGGTTGATAAAGTACAATACTTCAAATCCAATGATGGTAAAGGTCATATCATAAGCACCCCTCATCAAATGAGTTATGTTCGCTTCCATGACAGGGAGCAAGGAACGCCAATCCGCATATTCAATGGGAAAGATTAAAAGCAGGATCATCCATGCACTGAACAACACACTGAAAAAACAAAGCCCGACCAATACCCTGATACCGCCTGACACCGTATAGATGGCCATCACCACAAGGGTAAGAGCCACAAACCAGGCATCAAGCTGCGGAAACAGCCAGGCCTGGATGACTTCAACATAATTGCGAATGATGATGAAAAAGGCAAACAGGCAATAAAGCATATAAAGAGCACTGAACAGACCCCCAATCCATTTACCGAACACATCAAAATGGATGCCATAAAGATCTGTATTTTCATAAAAGGATAGGGTTTTCACCATAATCAAAAGAACAATAACTGACCAGATACCAGAAATTAAAACCGAAATCCAGGCATCATGGCCCGCACTTTTGAAAACGATTCTTTGAAATCCCTGCAGACCCACTCCTACCTGCACGGAGTGAAGAATAAAAAATAAAAGGAGTGCACTAATCGAATGCTGGGGGCGTTCTGCCAGGTTAATTTTCATGGCCGTCACCTAACCTTCTCCATCTGATGGAGGAAATTTGTATGAGTCTTGGGGACGGGTAGCATCGGGACGTTTATATAAAAATTGTGCGGGAAAGCGAATGATACTGTCTTTCCAGTCTTTGTACCGTGGAGGATAAAAGGGTGCAAGGTATGGAACACCAAGGGTGGACTGGCGAAGCAGATGAATCAAAATAAAACAGAATCCCAGCATGATACCGTAAAACCCCCAAAGGCCTGCCAGAATGATGATTGGAAAGCGAAGCAGGCGAATAACGTTTCCCAGCATGTAGCTTGGGCTTGTAAATGAAGCAAGGGCACTGAGCGCAATGATAATGATGAGGATATTGCTTGTAAATCCGGCTTCAACAGCTGCAGTGCCGATGACGATACCTCCAACGATACCCATGGTCTGCCCTACCTTGGTAGGCAGTCTTGCTCCAGCTTCCCTCAAAAGTTCAATCACGATTTCCAGCAGCAACGTTTCAAAAACAGGCGGAAAAGGAACTCTGGACCGGGATTCCCCCAGTGGAACAAGCAGGGGTTGGGGTAGCACCTCATAATGATAAGTCAACGCTGCAACATAAAAAGAAGTTGCAAATATAGAAAAGACCATAGAACCAATACGAAGCAGTCGTAAAAAAGTAGCAATCTGCCATCGGATATTCTGGTCTTCTTTGCTTTGAAAGAATTCAATCAGCGGATTTGGAAGAAGAAGAGCATGGGAACTCCCATCAATCAAAATCGCTATTTTTCCATTCGTCAGCTGAGAGGCTACCCTGTCCGGCCGCTCGGTCAGAATGCTTTGTGGAAAGATGGACAGCGAATTATCCTCGATGAGTTCTGCAAGCACTGGAGTATCTATGAGCGCGTCAATGGACAGCTTTTGGATTCGTTCCTTAACGGTAGTTACCAGCTCCTCCGATGCAATTTCTTTCAGATAAACAATAGAAGCTCGTGATTTGCTTTGATGACCGATCACAAGCTGATCATGACAAAATGAAGTACTTGAGATAAGTTTGCGAAGCAGGCCAATATTAGTGGAAAGACATTCATTAAATGCCACCTGCATGCCGATGACCTGAGACTCAAGCTCTGGTGTGCTTAATGACCGTGTAATGGATTGCGGGGTGGACGCGAGAAGTACTCTTGGCGTACCATCTAAATGAAGCAATGTACTGCCATTAAGAAGAGATTCTACGGCTTTCTCGGGGTCTTTCTCATTGTTCACATCGCCAACAGAAAGAATTGAATACAATTCTTCTAAAGAATGGATCTTTTTATTTTGAACGGGCTGCAGGATTTGTTCACGAAGGATTTGGCCATCTATCAGCGGTTCCAAATAAAGCACAGTCAGATGAGGACAGACTTCTTTAATGACAAGATCGGCGGCCGAATGAAACTGCTGGCGGAAAAAAGAGATCACCTCTTCTTTGGAAGCAGGGAAACTCTCAATGGTCTTCTCTTTCTCGGAAGGCCCCTGTTTTTTTATTCCTTTTTTAAAAAACATGGACAAAGCCTCCTTTGGTTTCTCTTAACAGAGTGGGCTAAACAGGAGGTAATTATACGGTCAATTTTTGTGCAAAGAAAAAACACGGGCCTTTTCACAAAAGGAAAAGGCTCGTGCTTCGATTCGTTTAATTTTCTGGAAGATAGCGTCTTGCTCCCGCATATTCTTGAGCATAGATTCCTTCAATTTTATCGATTCTTACAGTGGTACTGGAGTTTGGTGAATGAATCATCATGCCATTTCCTGCATACATGCCGACATGGTGGACACTGCCCGTTCCGTTGTTATAGGCAAAGAATAGCAGGTCTCCAGGCTGCAGGTCTTCTTTTGCAACAGGTGTGCCTGAGCGGGACTGAGGTCCTGAGTCCCTTGGGATCGTAATGCCTGCGGCTTTATAAAGCGTATGAGTAAATCCGGAACAGTCAAATCCGAATCCGGAGGTTCCCGCCCAAAGATACGGCAGTCCGAGGAATTTCTTGCCTTCATTCACCAGGTCCTCGCCTGTAGGGGTGGGAATGGATTCATCCGTCAGGTAAACTCGTACGTCCTTGCGGTCAAGGTAACGCGTTTTTCCTTCTGGTGTCACTACCCCAATTGATGTGCTTTTTACTTTAGAGACCGGAAGTCTCGTATTATAGCTGATTTCAATTTGTTTTGTTTTTAAAGAAGCGTTCTTATACAGCCAGGTGGTAGGGCTTTTAACGAGCGCGAAAGGCTTTGTTGCTTCTTTCATTTTAGCGAACTTTTTGTTGTACACGAGCTGTGATTTCGGCATCCAGCCGGGATAGCCGGCTTCCAGTCTTGGTGTTGGCTGCCCGTCGACTGCTACTTTTACCCAATCTCCCTGCTGATCGGTAATGGTGACTTTGTTCCCGTACAAAGCCTGCGTTTCGAGTGGACCCACAAGCCATAGTTTATCCTCGTACGTCATGCTCGTTGTCCATTTTCTCAGATCAACGGGATTGCTCAGTGAAGGTGCGTCCAGTGGCCTGGTTTGTGCAGGCTTTGTCCAAAGCGTTGCTGCAGCTACATCCACATAAGCCGTCGTAGGAGATAGGTCCTTTGTCTGCGGGGTATCTGCACCTTTTGCTGTTCCCGTAAACATTGAGAAAATTAATCCTGCTGCAAAAAGTGTTCCTGTCCATTTTTTTATGTACTTCATGTTGAGCCTCCTTTTTCTGTAGATAATAAAAAATTCCGTTAAAGGAGAACCGTTTCCTTTTTATCAGAAATTTTTCGTTCGAAAGTCATGGATCGGAAGAAGGGGATAGTAAAAAAGTAAGTGCTTTCCTTCAACGAAAAATCCTTGCAGGATCTTTTCAGACAGCAAGGATTATTTTTGATATGAAAGTTGGATGTTCAGGGAATGTGCGAGATTTTTAAATGTATAGGGACCAAAAAAAAGTGTTTCATTGGTTGATTTATTTACACTTAGTATGGTTTCTCCTACAACGGAAGTGGCCGTACGGTAGGCCAATATATCATCGAAATATTCTATTTTTACCGCTAACCCTGCCTCTGACGCGGAGTGCAGCAGATTAAGGACGGCAGGAAGATCATCGGGGTGGACATAGGTTTTTCCTGCTTTATTAAGCAGGGATATTTTAAGATGAAAATTTTCTTTCTTCATACATTTTCCTTTCATGGAATCTGTTCTATACTAAGTATACTGGTACATTGGAAATTTAAATAGTATGTACTTTTTTGATAGGTAGTTACTTTTTGGATACCATGGATCACTAAATAATCAGGGGGATTGGATTCATGAAGGAAAGAAAAAAGCAGTATTTTCACCCAATAGAAGTGACATTGGATGTGGTCTGTGGGAAGTGGAAGGGAGTCATCCTTTGTTTACTGCAGGAAAAGGATTATCGCTTTGGGGAGTTGAAGGATCAGCTCTTTTCTGTTACTCCAAAGGTTTTGACGCAACAGCTGCGGGAACTTGAGGAAGACGGCCTCATTACCCGGACCGTATATCCTCAAGTGCCTCCCAAAGTGGTCTATTCACTTACACCATACGGAAAGGATCTTGAAGATACACTGCGGATGATGGAGAAATGGGGACAGTCGCACCAGCAAAAAGTAGGGGACAACTTCAACGAGGAAGTAAGCGAAGCAGAGCTGTCTTAAAGAAGCAGATTAACTCCTAAGAGCAAAAAGGTTACAAGACTAGCCTTTATAAAGATGGGAGGTACCTGAGTGAAGATAAAAGAAGTGATCCTCCGCACCTGTTGTATGGAAGATCAAAAAAACTTTTACCATGATGTGCTGGGTTTGCCTCTGCTGAAGAGCCGTTTACCCGGTTCTTTAAGAATCGCCGCAGGTGATTCGGTGCTCACTTTTCTTGAAGGGACAGAGGAATCGTATTACCATTTTGCGTTTACCGTTCCTGATAACCAATTTTCGCAGGCGAAGAAATGGGCAAGTGCCCTTGTCCCTTTAAATACGGTTGATGATAAGGATGAAATATATTTTACCAATTGGGATGCGCATGCCTGTTATTTTTACGACCCTGCAGGCAACATTGTCGAGCTGATTGCCCGGCATACGCTGAACAATGGCACTGAGCATCCATTTACTAGCCGGGATATCTTGAATATCAGCGAGATCGGCATGCCGGTGGATAATGTAAAACAAGCAGCAGATCATTTGAAAAAGGAATTAAACCTGAATATATACCATAATGACAGTGCATCGTTTGCCCCGCTTGGGGACGCAGACGGCTTGCTGATCCTGTCCGATAAAAAAAGAAATTGGCTCGGTTCAGGCAAGAAAGCAAACATTTATCCGGCAGAAATCATTTTGGAAGAGGGCCGGATGAAAACAAGCCTGAATGGGTATCCATATACTTTGATGAGTTAAAAAGAGCCGGCACATGTAAAATGATGTGCCGGCTTTTCTTTATTCCACAATACCGCCCTGTGTCACTTCTATATTGGCTTTCACATGAACAGGGATGTTCGGGTACTTCTGATTCCATTCTTTAAAATTAAAACGCCTTGCGCTGCTTCTGGCTCTATCGCCCAGGCCAAGGGGATCGATTCCCTTTTTTTGAAAACGGTCCACCATCTTTTCCGCGTCATGTTCTGTTTGTTTTTTGATGGTTTTTTCAATCATTTCAATCGTTTTCCCTTGATACAGCGGGGTTCCAGCCGCATCATTAACCTTACCTCTCACATGGATGGTGATATTAATTTTTGGGTTGGTATTAGCATTGTAAATATCATAATTGACGTGTGATGACAAATTTTCAAGCGTCAGGTAATTGTCTTTTCCGAGCTTAAATTCATGAGATCCCTGCCGGAAGCTTTGGTACATCAGTTTAAAAATAAAAGAATCTTCAAAGCTGATATGGTCAACGTATTTGGAATGGTCAAAGAGGGCTACACCGACAATGCGGATATGGCCATGCTTTGTATCAAGGAGCGGCATAAATGAATCGCTTCCTTTTCCATAATAGCTGTAATTGAAATGATGGAAATTGGCTCTTGGAAAGGTAAGCTTCATGTTTTGCTCAATCATCTGTTTCAGGTAGGCAGGAACTATCTCACCTACTGGATAATCTTTTGATAACATGTCCTTTGTCGACCCTTTGGCCACTGCGAGGTAGATGTTTCTTCCGACAGATGGGTCCCGTTGCAGGGAATCGATGATCTTGGTGATTCCGCGGCTCGCAAGTTCTTCGTTAAATATGATCACAGAAACCCTACCGGACGCAAAAGGCTTGGGCGACTCCGCCTGCAGGACCTGCCGGATATTTTTGCTTGTATGGGATCGGGCCGAATAAGTGGTGCTCGATAAGACCGCCTGATCGCTCCCGCCTTCGGTTGTCGGTACGGAAACAGTGGCTTGAATTTTATTTCCGTCGACATAATCGTAGCCAACCACACCGATAAGCTGAATATCTTCTAGTACTTGCTTTTGCGGAGTGCACCCAGCAAGGAAAAGTAAAATGGCGGCCGTCATCAGATTTGATTTAGGCATTTTGTTTCCTCCTGACTTTCAGAACGAGCCAATGCAGTACAAATAAAAGAGGAATATAAAAAAAGATAATATAATAGCCTGCTTTAGAAACCAGGCTGTTTAGAAGGTCAATTTCCTGCCGGTCTTTGAAAAAGAGGGTCCCCGCAAATATCAGAATCAGCACGGGAATGAGCGTATGTTTTTGTTTGATCGAATAGACGCGTTTAAATCCTCTCGTGACACACCAGACGGCGATACAGATATTGGGAAGCACGACAAACAGCCATATGGAGATCCCAATGTATTCAAATCGTTCAACAAAAGGCAACTCAACAATTTTCCAGAGCGTAAGTGTCGCCCAGATGGTATGCTTCAACTGGCCCTGGCTGTAATAGGCAAACGATTCAACCGCTGTGATGAGATACAGTAAAATGCTGAAAAACACACCCCATTGCGACCATTTCTCCGACTTTTCGGGATGTTTGATAAATGGATAGTACAGCAAAAGCATTTCGAAGCCAAGGTAGTTCAAGGTCATCGTTTTTGTTGCAACAAAATAATCGGTTACGGAATGGTCGAATAAAGGCAGGATGTTATAAATATGAGAATCTTTGACGGCAAAGTATTTTAAAAAGATAAGCGGTGTCCCAAGAATAAAGCTAAAAAACCCAATTGCAGTAACAATACGGAAGCCGCCGCTGACAAAATAATAGACAACGCCCAATAGAATCAGGGAAATTCCCCATGTATTGATGTGCGGAAACATCCATACCTGGATGACTTCAATGTATGTTCTTAGAACGGTAAGGGCCAAGAAGCCCGAATACACAGTGAATAAGGTGCTTAATACACCGCCGATGGCTTTGCCGGCAATGTCCTCATGTACGGCCACAAGGTCACCATCACTGTTTTTCAACATGCGGTAGCTCATCCATACAAGCAGGTGAATAAGAATTCCACCGGTGATGACTGCCATCCATGCATCATGTCCGGCCGATTTGGCAATATATCGTTGAAATCCCAGTACGCCTACCCCAACCTGCATCGTATGAATCAGGTAAAATGCAAAATAAGGGGAAACTAATCTATTTTCTTTTGGCTGCAGATTCATGGTCCCACCCTCTTTTGTATGTTTCGTGAAGCGGATTACTCTTCAATGTCATTTTTCTGTTTGCCGCGTTGGGAATTAAAACGTACCGGATCCGCTGGCCGCATCTGCATCGGACGGAGACTTTGGCGGTTAAATGGGAGCCGGAATAACGCATCCTTTAAATCGGTGATCCTTAAAGGGAACAGCGGAGCGAGATATGGCCGTCCAAGGGATGTAAGACGTAACATATGCCCTAAAATAAAGGCAGAACAAATGGCCACACCAAGCATTCCCCAAAATTGGGCAAAAATTAAAAAAGGAAAACGGATCAAACGAATGGTATTACTCATCTGGTAAACGGGTGTCGTAAAGGATGCCAGAGCAGCGAGTGCTACGATGATCAGCAGGACGTTGCTCGTTAACCCTGCCTGTACGGCGGCTGTTCCGATAACGATACCTCCAACAATCCCGATCGTTTGTCCGACCTTTGATGGCAGACGAGCACCAGCTTCCCTTAAAAGCTCAATCGACAATTCGAGAATAATGGCTTCCACGATCGGGGGAAAGGGGATGCCAGAACGTGAGGCGATCAAGGTGCCCAGAAGGTCGGTCGGTATCATCTCATAATGAAAGGTTAGAACAGCAACATAAAGTGGTGTGGACAGAACGGAAAAGAGAACGCCAAAAAGGCGGATCATCCTGAAAACAGAGGCAATATGCCAGGATAAAAAATAGTCTTCAAATGCGGAAAAGAATTCAACTAGCGTTGTTGGCCCAGTCAGGGCGCTTGGGGAACCATCGACGAGAACGGCTACTTTCCCTTCTGACAAAACGGCAGCTACCCGGTCCGGGCGTTCCGTATTGATAAGCTGTGGAAACGGGGAGTATTGGTCGTCCGATATCATTTGAAGAATGTAAGTACTATCCAGAATATGGTCGTATTCAATGTCTGAAATCCGCTGTTTCAGTGTATTGACGTTTTCCATATTCACAATCCCGTCAATATAAAGAATGACCACGCGCGTTTTTGACAGCTTGCCAACTGTTACTTCCTTTACGTGAAGTTCAGGTATCGGCAATCTTTTACGAACCATATTGATGTTGACTTCGAGAGTTTCGATAAACGCCTCTTTTGGTCCCACAACGCTGAATTCTGTTTCGGGTACAGAGATCTGCCGTTTTTCAGCGGTAGCAGCCGGGATTAGCAGGCAATCTTTTTTTCCTGGACGAGACTGAACAATGACTGAGCCAGTCAGCACGCTGTCCATTATAGTCTGGACATCGCTTGTATGTTCAATGTTTTCCACAGGAATTTCCTGAGAGAGCTCTTTCAACGATAAGGAAGAACAACTGGTTAAATAAGGGATGAGATCCTTATGAACCAGTTCAGGATTTACCATACTTTTATAATAAGAAATCGTAAATGGATGCTTATCGCTTTTTGTAAATGAAACAAAATCCTTTGAGGCCCTGCATTTTTCCATCAGCTGTTCGAAGGTAAGCTGGGTTTTAGCTTGCCCGGAAGACTGGTTTTGTGAACGATCCTGTTTTTTTTGCCGTCGTTTCCCGAACATAAAAAGACTCATTCCCTCGTTTTAAGTATGTCTATTTGTATATCATTCCAATTGTGCAGCTCTCTATTCAACCAAAAAAACAAGGGCAAATCCATTGATCTTTTATTATACTTGTAATAAGAAGTAAGCGCTTGGGGGTTATGAGAATGGAATGGAAAAAAGAGAATTATGCGATTTCTACCGATAAAACATTGCTGGATCTTCCCATGATTCATGAGTTTTTGTCACAACAGTCATATTGGGCAAAGGGGATTACGAAGGAAAGGGTAGAGAAGGCCATCAAAAATACACTTTGTTTTGGGGTGTACGAGATGAAAGATGGGAAGCTTGTTCAAGCCGGTTTCGCGCGGATTTTAACAGACTACGTTACAACTGCCTATTTATGTGATGTGTTTATTGACAGAAGGCATCGGGGGAAAGGGCTTTCCAAATGGCTGGTCCAAACAATCATTTCTTTTGATGAACTGAAGGAAGTAAGAGGGATGCTGCTGGCCACAGAGGATGCGCATGGACTCTACAGCCAATATGGATTTGAAGTGGTGGATCCTGGACGATACATGAAAAAGAAAATAAAAGAAGAACAGCAGAACTGATATCTGCTGTTCTTTTTTACGAGAGCTTTAATATATACAGCATGAGTATAAAATGAGAAGCACTGCCGGCAAGGACAAACAGATGCCAAACTGCATGGTTATAGGGAAACTTGCGCCAAACGTAGAAAAAGGCACCCACGGTATACAAAATTCCTCCGGCAAACAGCCAGGCAAGAGCTTCTTGTGAAAGGTTGAGGATCACACGGTTAAAGGCAAATACAATCAGCCACCCCATCAGTACGTAACCAATGGTGGAAAGAATCACAAACCGTTTGGTAAAAAAGATTTTAAAGGCGACTCCGGCAAGGGCGATTCCCCAGACCGTTCCAAACAATGACCAGCCCAAGGCTCCTTTAACGACAAGCAGAAGGATAGGGGTGTAGGAACCCGCTATAAACAGATAGATGGCGGAATGGTCCATGATCTCAAAAATATCTTTGACTTTGCCTTCAGGAAAGCTGTGGACAAGGGTGGACGCTGTATATAAAAGCAGCATCGTTACCCCGAAAATGGCAAAACAGGTGATAGCAAGCGGTGTTCCCTGTGCACTGGCAAATACAATAAGAAGAATCAGCGCGATGATGCTAAAAACCGCTCCGATTCCATGGGTGATGGCATTGATGATTTCTTCACGCTTCGTATAGGTGAAAGCCTCCATTTTTTCACTTCCTTTATTCCGGACTAAAATGATGTTTCAATCATTCTAACACAGAAAAAGAGCTCAAGTGAATTTGAGCTCTTGTCTTTACATCATTTCTCCGGTCTGCTGTTTGGCAGGCAATACTTTCCCTGTCGATTTCCGGTTGGTGCGCTCTTTCATTTCAAGGCGTCTTGCAACCAAAGACAAGGAATAGTTAACAAGAAAATACATCACGGCGATCAGAAGAAAAATGGGGATAACATAATTAACATTCTTTCCATTTACAATCTGAGCATTGTGAAGCAGCTCTGGCAAGGAGATTACAACTGCCAGTGATGTATCCTTCAACAAGGAAATAAACTGGCTGACAATCGGGGGAACCATACGGCGCAGAGCTTGTGGGAGAATAATATGCTGCATGGTCTGCATATACGTGAGACCCGACGACCGTGCGGCTTCAATCTGCCCTTTTTCAATGGAATTCAGTCCGCTTCGAACAATCTCGGAAAGCATGGCGGATTCAAAAATGATAAGAGCTGTGATGGCAGCCATTGTTACGCTTAATTTAATTCCGACCTCAGGAAGGGCGAAAAACGTGAAGAAAATGATCAGCAAGAGAGGAAGGTTTCTGATCACTTCCACGCAGACCGCAACAATTCTTGATAGAACAGGAATCTTGGCATAACGCAGGATGCCAAGGATGCTTCCAATGAGAAAGCTGAAAATAATAGCGATAAAAGCGACGAGCAGCGTTGTACCCAGACCTTTCAACAAAAAGAGCAGATTCCCTGAGGAATAAGCACCGATAAAATCCATAGAGCTCCTCCCCCTTATCCGCTTACAGCCAGGCGCCGTTCAAGGTATCCGACGAACAAGCTGAGCGGAATCGTTAAAATGAGATAGAATACGGCGACAAAGATATACACGTCGAACACGACATAGGTGGCTGATGAGATGGAATCGCCAAAATACATAAGATCCAATCCGGCCACAACTCCCAGAATCGATGAATTCTTTACAAGATTAATAAACTGATTGCCCAGGGGCGGAATAACTATCTTAATTGCCTGCGGCAAAATGATGTATCTCATCGTCTGAATATAGGTGAGGCCCGACGACCGGCCGGCTTCCATCTGGCCCTTGTCCACCGAAAGGATGCCAGCGCGAATGGCTTCGGCAATAAATGCCGCTGTATAGATGGAAAGGGCAATGGTCCCAGCCTGAAATCCGGAAAGTTCCATCCCCAGGGTCGGCAATCCATAGTAAAAAATAAACAGAATAAGAATAAGGGGAATATTACGGACAAATTCAACATATGCAGTTCCAGCACCCTGTAGCACTTTCATGGGGGAAATTCGCATTACCGCAATGATAACACCGAGAATAAAACTGAAAATTAAAGCGAGGAGGCTTGCTTTCAGTGTATTTCCGAACCCTTGCAAATACGTGTCAAGGTTATTTGTGAGAATTGTAAAATCAAGCATGTTTTCCCTCCTTTATGAAAGAAGAAGAGATGGACACAGGGGTCCATCCATCTTCACCGGACTTTATTGTTCTTTAATCCATTTGCTTTTGATTTTGTCATATTCTCCGCTGTCCTGAATTTCCTTAATAAAGTCATTTACATATTTAGTGAATTTGTCATCGCCTTTATTCAGGGCGATTCCATATGGTTCATCGGTAAATGGCTCACCTACCAGTGTATAGCTGGGATCCTGGTCTGCCATGCCGTACAGGATAGAGTTGTCGGTGGTCAATGCATCACCTTTGCCGGCTTTCAGAGCGGTGAATGCTTCCGCGTAGTTTTCAAATTCCAAAACCTGTGCTTCAGGAGCCTTGTCTTTAATGTTCTGAACAGAAGTGGAGCCTTTTACTGCAAGGACTTTTGTACCTTTTTTAATATCGTCGATGCCTTTGATCTTACTTCCTTTTTTCACGAGAAGGGACTGGCCGGCTTTAAAATAAACGTCAGAGAAATTCACTTCTTTTTTACGTTCAGGGGTGATGGTCATGGTTGCAATGATAGCATCGATATCACCGTTTTTAAGCATTTGCACACGTGTTTTTGAAGTGACTTCCTTGAGCTCCAGTTTTTTCTCATCACCAAAGATCTTTTTTGCAAGTGCTTTGGCGATATCAATATCAAAGCCTTCCACTTTGCCGCTAGACGGATCTTTGTAGCCGAACAGGTTGGTATCATATTTGACCCCGACGACCAGTTTTCCACGTTTCTTTATTGCGGAAAGCGTATCCTTGGATTCTTTTCCTCCTGTTTTATCAGAACTGCCGCATGCGGAAAGCATGCTGATGATCAGTACAAGAATAAGTGCAATCAGCCAGTTTTTTTTTGTTTTCAAATGGTTCAGCTCCTTTAATGGTTTAATACTCTGCTTAAGAATAAGCGGGCCCGGTCTTCTCTGGGATTGGAAAAGAAGGCAGCAGGCTCGCTGTCTTCAAGAATCCGGCCATGGTCCATAAATACGACACGGTTCGCTACTTCTCGGGCAAAACCCATCTCATGCGTAACCACGACCATCGTCATGCCGTCTTTCGCAAGTGTTTTCATCACATCGAGTACCTCGCCGATCATTTCGGGATCAAGAGCAGAGGTTGGTTCATCAAAAAGCATGATATGAGGTTTTAAGGCAAGACCTCTGGCAATGGCCACGCGTTGCTGCTGCCCCCCGGAAAGCTGGGATGGGAAGGAATCTGCCTTGTCCGGAATTCCCACTTTATTCAAGTAGAACATTGCGGTTTCATTTGCTTTTGCTGTGGAAATACCTAGAGCTTTTCTTGGAGCGAGGGTAATGTTTTCAAGCACAGTCATATGAGGATACAAATTAAAATGCTGAAAAACCATGCCGATTTCTTTACGAAGGTCGTTAATGTTTGTATCTTTGCTTTTTAACACTTTTTTGTTAACAATGAGTTCACCGTCCGTAATGGTCTCAAGACGGTTGATGCAGCGAAGCAGGGTGCTTTTCCCTGACCCCGACGGGCCAACGACAACAACAACTTCTCCTTCTTTAATCTCCAGGTTAATATCAGTGAGAACCTGAAAATCGCCGAAATGTTTATTCACATGCTTAAATGAAATCAATCCAATCCCCCTTTTTATGTATTAAAACTCAGGTAGTTGTATTCCTGAAGTTTTTCTCAGGTTTTTATTTCAAGAATCTTTTGAATATATTTCGACCATCAGTTACAAAATTCCTTTTTTTTCTTCTTATTATTTTTGGAAGGGATTTTTTTGGAAGGAATTTTTACATAGGAAAAAAGGGGGGAAAGAAGCACAAAAAAACTGGTCCCCTTTACGGGAACCAGTGTTGAATGATTAAACTGCCTTTATTTCAACGTCGATATTTCCGCGTGTTGCCTTGGAATATGGACAAACCTGATGGGCTTCATCGGCCAGCTTTTGTACATTGGCTTGTTCCTGTCCCGGTATGGCGACTTCTAAAACTACCGCAAGTTTGAATCCGCCATTCGGCTGGTCTTTGCCAATCGTTACATTGGCTGTCACCTTACTGTCGGAAACATCCACTTTCTGCTTTTTGGCTACCAGCTGAAGTGCACTTTGGTAACAAGCCGCATATCCGCAGGCGAAAAGCTGTTCTGGATTGGTTCCTTCTCCTCCTGAGCCCTGCAGCTCTTTTGGCATGCTGAGTTTAAGATCCAGTTTGCCGTCCTCGCTGGAAACATTTCCTTCACGTCCGCCCTGTGCTGTTGCTCTGGCTGTATATAAACCTTGATCCATGCTTCATCACTCCTTGTATTCGGTGGCAGCAAACTGCCCCAATTTGTTCTACACACCTAAACATTATCTTTTTTCTATCTTTTTAAACCTCTAATTTGAAACCGCATCTTAGCTGCAGTGGGAGTTTATGAATTCATAATTTGGGAAAATATGAACTAAAGAACTGTTGGAGGGAAAGGCATGGAAATTAATGAACATATACGCAGCTTAATGGAAAATCCGGAAAAAGAATTTGAGTTTCTTCAGGAAACCAACCTGCCTGGAGCAAAAAACGATCTTGTGCGAATAAGGTATGTCCCACAGGGAGACAATGGCTTTTTTCAGGCCACCTTTTATGATGATGAGAGAGAAATTGTGGGATCAAGGGTTTTTGACGAAGTGGAGGATGCGATCGTTTTTATCGAGAAAAATAAAATCTAACTTCTAATACTCTTGGTTCAAGCACACCAAAAACAAATTTAAGAGGCTCCCCAGCAAAGGGAGCCGCTTAAAATAGTTGTTTATAGCATACAGGTTTAAAGGGCTGCCGCTAACGGGAATTACATCTAAAAGAAGCCAAGGAGGGAGCCTTTGCGATGGATGAAAGGAAATTAACATTCTATGTTAACCCTAAAGGGGATATAAACACTGTTCCTGCCGATGAAAGCATTCACCTTTTTGAGGTTCATGCAAATGAAGGGGAAATTGAACAGCTGCGCGGCCTCTTTCAAAAATTGCATGAACACAACAAAAAAGAAGGGAAAGATCTCTTTTCTTCGAGTACACATTTTAATGAATTTTACGGCGATCTCGACCGAAGAGAAGATAATGAGCTCATGTTTGAAATTTACCGCCAGATCTATATGCTTGGTACCGAAAAGACGAAGGCAGAAGTGGAAGAAATGGGTGTTATTCCAAAGCTGAATGAATTGCGATAGACGTTCATCTTACGGAGATGGACGTTTTTTATACAAAATTTACTATTTTTTTTATAAGATACCCCTTATAATATAAGAATGATTCGAAGACTATGAGAAAAATATCTTTTTATGTGTTTAAAGCAGTTTTTCATGGGGTATTTTCATACATTTATCCATCACTATACACAAAATGGGGTAAGGGAAGAGTAAAATGAAAACGGTTAAACAAGAAGATATTCAACAATGGGTCGAAAACCATCTTGAAGATTATAAAAATTTTACTCCTTATTTATTTACACAGGAGTATATTCACTTTTTTTGTGAATCCAGGCAAAATGAAAAAGAATTTGAAATAAAGTATGATAAGAGCGGCCAGAAACTGTATATGCGTTATCTGGAGCCTTCTGAAATTGAAGATGACTGGGTATGTGTAGGAAATGTTTGCATATAAAATAAAGGGGTTAACAGCATGAAAATCAATGGCATTCAAAGGGTGGATCAGCCGTATAAAGCCACCGAAGTAATGAAACCTCAAAAAGTTTCAAAGCCATCTTTACAAGATTCCGTGGAAATCTCGCGGGAAGGGCTGCTATTAAATCAAACAACGGCCGGAATGCCAAGTGAACGGCTGGCAAAGGTAGAGGAACTTAAACAAAAAATCAATGCAGGGGAATATCAAATCGATCCGGAGAAAATTGCGGCTAAGATTGCTTCTTATTATCAGAAATAAAACCAGATTCATACCGAAAAACAGATTGGCAGAGAGCTAGTCTGTTTTTTTTTCTTTCTCCTCTTCCTTTTGTTTTAAAACCAGGAACGCTTTTCTGATCACAGGGGGCAGGGGAATGTTTGTCCGGCCCGCATTTTCAATGATGGACAGCAATTCATTGGATAAATAAAAAAATATCGTGGCATCACGAATGTAATGACCGCCAAAAAGAGTATCGAGTGAGTGGGCAACAGCTACAATGCAAAAAATAGCGATTTTCTTTAAAATTCCTTTGAATCCGGACGAACTGGAAAGTTTTCCTTCATAGGCAGAAGCAATAATACCTGTCAGATAATCAAGTATAGCTAAAATTACAAGAGCATTGATCAATGGCGACATCGGACCAAAAAAATAACCTGCATAAGCGCCTGCCAGTGCAGAGCAGGATTTAAACAGCATTTGAACTCTACTCATGTAGATCCACCTCATAGTTTCCAAAATAAAAATCTAGTATTGACTATTAGAATATGATAGAACGTAATAATTGGTTCCTTTGCTGAAAATTTGTGCCTGATAGTAACTTTTTTGTCGTTTATGTAACAACATTTGAGGGTAGGTAAAGTTTATTGAAAAGTAAATATAATATTTAAAAAATTTTAAAAAATCAAAGAAAAGACACGCGCATTTCTGTTACAATGAAGAAAATCTTTAAATGAGAAAATCTTTATAGGAGGTTTTTAATGTGAACAAAATTACCCTTGGTCTTCCTCCACATTGTCACAAAGTTTCTTTTGACGGAAAGGTTTTTAAAATTAAAGGATTTAACAATGAAAAAATGGTCGTTCCGGTGTCAGGTACGGAAAGTGCAGAAGTGAGACAGGTCAATGAGGAAACCGGAATGTTAAATATAGTTGGAAAAGACAGGATATTAATTTCGATGGAAATGCCTTTACGCTTTTGCGAAATCGGCAAAGGCTGGCTCCTTGATAAATTGCCGAAACGCAAAAAGAAAAAATAGGAAAAGGGCACGTGAGTCGTCTCTCAGGCGGCGAATCACGTGTCCTTTTTGTTTGGCTTGCTGATCCCCGCTTTGCTTTGCCCGATGTCCTTCTAAATTCCCGGTACAGGCCATACATATTAACGAAGAGGACGTGCGGAGCTGGAGGAGATTATGCAAAAAAGAAAAAAACAGGTTATTCAAATCGGTGCAACCTATATCGGCACTATCGTAGGGGCAGGTTTCGCGACGGGAAGAGAGATTGTTGAATTCTTTACCATACATGGTTCGGCGGGCTTTGCCGGCATTTTGATCAGCGGTTTTTTATTTATCTTCCTTGGTACAAAAATCATGCTCCTTGCCCGAAAGATCGGAGCGGAAACGTATGAGTCGTTAAACACGTATCTTTTTGGAGAAAGATTTGCCGCAGGGATTAATTTGCTTATGTTTGTGATGTTGTTTGGTGTAACAGCTGTCATGCTGTCTGGTACTGGAGCATTATTTACTGAACAGCTTCATTTGCCGTTTCATGCCGGAATACTGCTCACCGTTTTATTATGCTTCATCGTTATGCAACGGGGGATGGAAGGTATTTTATGGACTAATTCGGTCATTGTCCCCATTATGATTCTTTTTTCCATTATTATATCGGTGTCCATGCTTTTTTCACCGATTGAGGCACCTCTGATCCGGACCGAGGATTTTACCGGGAATTGGAGATGGCTGTTCAGCCCGTTTACTTATGCTGCGTTTAATTTGACTTTGGCACAAGCGGTTCTTGTGCCACTTAGCCGGGAAGCTGAGGATGAATCAATCATCCGGTGGGGTGGTTTCTTAGGAGGGCTTGGATTGACCTTCATCCTGTTAAACAGCCACTTTGCCCTTTATCTGGTGCCGCAATCCGTTCAATATGAAATCCCTGTTGCCGAGATTATCAGCCGGCTCGGAATCTTTGTGCATTTGTTGTTTTTGCTCGTCGTATATGGTGAAATCTTCACTACGCTGATTGGAAACCTGTTCGGGCTTGTCGCTCCTTTGAAAAAATCATTCAAGCTTTCATCCAATTTCATTTTGCTGTTGTTAATGAGTGGGGGGTACTTAATCAGTTTGTTTGGCTATTCTTCACTTCTTCACTATCTTTATCCGTTGTTTGGATTGGTTGGGCTCGCTTATATGCTGGTGATCACGTTAAAAAAGGATTTTAAATAAAGAGATTTTTTTGAATAGAATTACTATTTTTGGTTATAGTGACAGGACTTAAACGCTGTGATAAAGTTTTAAAAAAGAAAGTCCTTCTAGAGTAGACAAAAATAGTTTGGGAGTGGACAGCAGCGTGAATACAGAAGCAGATCTGAAAAAAGATATCGGCCTTTCCGTAGCGATGTCTATTGTTATTGGTACAGTAATCGGTTCCGGGATCTTCATGAAACCGGGAAAAGTCATTGAATATGCAGGAGGATCAAGCATGGCACTCCTGGCCTGGCTGCTCGGTGGACTTATCACTCTGGCAGGAGGCCTGACCATTGCTGAAGTAGCCACGCAGATTCCAAAGACAGGCGGACTGTATGTTTATTTGGAAGAGGTGTATGGAAAGATTTGGGGCTATCTGAGCGGCTGGATGCAAACGGTGATTTACGGTCCCGCCATCATAGGAGGTCTCGGTCTATATTTTGGCTCTTTGCTTGCCCACTTGTTTGGATGGAACGATAAAACAGGACCGTGGATTGGTATTATTACGGTTGTTTTTCTAGCTGTGGTCAACAGCTTTGGCACTAAGTATGGTGGCATTGTACAAAACATAGCAACGATCGGAAAATTGCTCCCGATCGTGTTAATCGTTGTGTTTGGCATTTGGAAGGGAAATGAACAGGTTTTGAATGCAGGAAGCGGCTTTACAGGAGAAATCAGCATGGGAGCGGCCATTCTGGCAACATTGTTTGCTTATGATGGGTGGCTGATGGTCGGGTTTGTGGCTGGGGAAATGAAAAATCCTGCTAAAATACTACCTAAAGCGATCATTGGCGGGATTCTTTTTGTAACAGTCGCTTATCTGCTGGTAAATGTGGCCATGCTTCATGTACTACCAGCAAGCCGTATTGTTGAATTGGGAGAGAATTCAGCCGGAACTGCCGCTTCCCTATTGTTCGGTGAGATGGGCGGAAAATTGATTGCTGTGGGTATTGCTGTTTCCATTTTCGGTTGTTTGAACGGAAAGATCTTAACGTTTCCGCGTGTAACCTACGCAATGGCACTTCGCAAGCAGCTGCCGGCATCCCGCCTCTTTGCTTCTGTTTCTGAAAAATTTGGAACACCGATTCCGGCTACCGGGCTGCAGGTGGTTTTAGCTGTTGGCCTCATGCTGGTATCGAATCCGGATTACCTGTCCGCCATGGCGATATTTGCCATTTATATTTTTTATATATTTGCGTTTTATGCTTTGTTTGTTTTGAGAAAACGAAACAAAGGGAAGAAAAGGTCATACAGTGTACCTCTGTTTCCAATCGTTCCGGCGTTTGCCATCATCGGCGCCAGTTATATTGTGATAGCTACGATAATTGATAATCCTGCTGACAGCCTAACGGCAATTGCTGTCACACTGGCAGGATTGCCCTTGTACTGGTACCTTAACAAAAGAAACCAGACGGAACACGAACCGCAACTGCAAAAGAAAGCGTAATATATTCCCGTAAAAAGCTCTGCTGATTTTCAGCAGAGCTTTTTCATTAGGTGCAAAAATTGAAACAGTCAACCAGCAAAAAAACCGAAAATATTAAGACCCTTTTTTGGCTAATCTCTCTGTAATATACGTTCAACGACTTGCGAAAGAAAAACAAACCAGCAGAAAGTTAAAAGAACCTGCCATTGGCAGGTTCTCTTATTGAATGATATTTTTCAGCTGCCGATATTTGGCGGATAGACTGGAGGCTGAAATATCATAATAGGCAGCTGTTTCAGCCTGTGATGTGCCTTCTTCCAAAAGATGCTTGCTGACAAAATAATGCAGTGCTGCAGCGAAAAGCTGTTCTTTTCGAACGGTCAGCTTTTGGCTGTTGTTCCATTGATCCCAAAGGGGAATGGCCTTTTCATAAATTTCGGAAGAAGCTGTGTTTTTCAGTATAGCTAAAACCGAATCATTGACCGGAACAGCAGACTTTTTGGACAAAAGAATGTGAAGAACATTTGGAAAATCGTCCTTCATTGTTAATTGTTCAGACTGAATGGTTTGCAGTTTCTTTGATAGATCCGAAGCGGAAACCGGAATTTTTGCATAATCAATGTAAAATTCTTGATGTTCCCCTGTAGCGATCAGCGAACCTGCAACAAGTAATTCCACTTCAGGAAGGGATTCTGAATGGATTTCAACCGTATGTTCCTGATGAGTGAAATAATCTCTCAGCTTATAAACGTTCCGGGTTAGCTGTTCCTGAACGGTATACAGTGAAGGGGTGGTGTTCTTCCATTCTTTCACTACTTCGTAGACCTGACGCTCTTCTTTTTCTTTTTGTTCCATAAGGTACAGTTCTACGGGTGTTTTACCGTCCTGAACCGCTGAATGAAAAATGAGCCAGCATACCATCAAGTTTGCGTATGTTTCCACCTGCTCATTATCAACATTAAATTGTTGGATAAAATTCCGTGTTTTTTTTCCCATGTCTTCATGAAAGTTGTCAAAAGCAAACTTTGCCAGCCCTTCCAGGTGACGGCTGATTTCAACCATTTGTTTCATCTTTGTTGTTGTCAGCGACCGTTGACAGCAATGTTTATATTTTTTCCCGCTTCCGCAAGGACAAGGATCGTTTCGTCTTACTTTACTCATGTTACCCTCCGTACATACTGCTCATGTTGTAAATAATCACCTTGTAAATACTAGCATAAACGCATGATAATGCAACTTTTTGCACTGCCGCACAACTGGGTGAGGGCAAAAAAAAGAAATCAAACCAAAAAGGTTTGATTTCTTACCCCAGGAAGCGAAGGTATTCATCAGTCAATTTCATGAAACTTGCTTCATCTCGTTTCTCAAGGGCTTCATCTATTTTTTCTTTATAACGTTTAATTTGATGGGCGTGCAAGGACTCATCAAGGATCATCTGAGCAACCATATTAAAAGCGAACGGTTCATTTTTCTTCTGAAGTTTGTATTTCACAAGATCGTTCATATCTTTATTATACGACGTATTATCTTTCATGCTCTATTCCTCCTTGAATATTTTTGCAAAAGCTTGGGTGATTAAAGCTAATGCTTTTAGTGGGTTTTTACTAGTATACTTATCCTATGAAATAATAGCAACTATTTAATTCTGAAAATTTAGATTTATTTTATTCATTTTCCAGATTTAAATCAGCCAGCACCTCGTCAACAGAGTGGAAAGTTTTACTTTCCAGCTGCTCACCGCCTTCCATGTCAAAAACTCGCAATTCATAAACTTCTTCTGTAGGGTTATATTTGACTTCGACTGGATTGGTGTAATTTCTTGAGAAGGTTTCTTCTGACTGAGCGTGACTATAAACATCTTCTGGGTTGTTTTTTAAATTTTGCAGTTTCTCTCTTATATTCATAATTTCTCTCCCTCCAGAGTTTCTATCGGGTGTTGTATAAAATATGCCCGTAACTCGCTCTTTTTAAACGCTGTTAACTAACTTTTCGACATATTTCATATTTCCAATTTGACGCTTTTAAATTTGTCCGATACGATAGAGGGTAAATAATATTTATAGTACTAACCACTAGGGGAGCTTATGGAAGCTGAGAAAAGAGTGAACTTTGACCCTTTGAACCTGATACGGATCATACCGTCGTAGGGAAGTGGCTTAAACCGACGACCAGCTGAATGATGATGTTTAAGCCGCCTTCTTTTTGAGGGCGGCTT
This sequence comes from Fictibacillus enclensis, assembly GCF_001457035.1. Classification (GTDB taxonomy): domain Bacteria; phylum Bacillota; class Bacilli; order Bacillales; family Fictibacillaceae; genus Fictibacillus_C; species Fictibacillus_C enclensis. The sequence continues at coordinate 766,179 of NZ_KQ758617.1, forward strand.
TTTATATGAAGTAAAGAAAAAAGGAGTTTTTCTAATGTCCAATACACCAAAAGCATTAACGATAGCAGGATCGGATTCTGGGGGAGGAGCAGGTATACAGGCCGACTTGAAAACTTTTCAAGAATTAGGCGCATATGGCATGTCAGTTATTACCGCTGTCACCGCACAAAATACCAAGGGTGTCCAAAATATCCATGCTATACCGGTTGAAATGGTGGTAGACCAACTGAAAAGTATTGCAGACGACCTCAGGCCAGAAGCGCTGAAGACAGGCATGCTTTTCAGTGCCGAAATTATTGAGGCGGTATCCTCACTTATTCAGGAATATAAATGGGCCAACGTGGTAGTTGATCCGGTGATGATCGCGAAGGGAGGGGCAGAACTGCTTAAGAAGGATGCAATTGAAGCTCTAAAGAAACACCTTCTTCCCCTCGCAGATATACTGACTCCAAACATTCCAGAAGCCGAGCAACTGACCGGAAGAAAGATTGAGGACAAACAGGGCAGAGAAGACGCAGCCAAGTTTCTGCATGGTTTGGGAGCAAAGCAAATCGTCATCAAGGGCGGTCACCTTCCCTATGAAAATGAACCAGTGGATCTGTATTATGATGGGGAACAATTGATTGAATTTGAAGGGAAACGCATTGAAACATCACAAACCCATGGAACAGGCTGTACATTTGCTGCTGCAATAACAGCCGAACTGGCTGTTGGAAAATCTCCGATTGAAGCCGTTGAAACCGCCAAAGCCTTTATACAGGAAGCCATCAGCGTACCCCTTCATCTGGGAAGCGGCCATGGACCGACCAACCACTGGGCCTACAGGAGGAAATACCAATGACAAAATTACCAAATCTTTTAAAAGATATTCGCTTGAAAAAACCGCTGATTCATCATATGACCAATCAAGTAACAATGAATTTCCTGGCTAATGGAATTCTCGCTGCAGGAGGAAGCCCAATGATGGCCCACCATTATGAAGAAGCTGAAGAAGCTGTAATGGCTGCCGATGCTCTTATATTGAATATCGGAACGGTTGAGCCGGATTTGGTGAAAGGGATGATCCTAGCCGGGAAAAAAGCCAAATCCAGTGAAATTCCGGTTGTACTTGATCCGGTCGGTGCGGGATTATCATCGTTAAGAAAAACGGCTGTTTCAGAAATTATTGATGAAGTCTCTCCAAATGTGATCTGCGGCAATGCGGCAGAGATCGCCTTTTTAAGTGGAGAACAATGGAGTGGAAAAGGCGTAGACGGGAGCCTGGCAGAGGACAGTTCGGAACTGGCCCGCTTTGCGGCCAATCAGTTGAATTGCTTGGTCTCCATTACAGGCAAAGAGGATATCTTGAGTGATGGGACAGAAACCATGGTAATAAGAGGAGGGCATGAGATGCTTTCCTATGTGACGGGGACGGGCTGCCTCTCCACCTCTTTGATAGGGTTGTTTCTAGCCAAATCGGTAACGACTGATTTGACTTCATTCGAACGGATGGCCGGAGCGCTTACTTACCTGGGTCTTTGTGCTGAACGTGCGGTTTCCGCTGCGCGCGGGCCTGGGAGTTTTCAAACGGCTTTTTTGGATGAGCTATATCTATTAAGTGCTGAAGAACTTGACGAGACAGGAAGATGGGAAACGGTTCACGGAGGGAAGAGCAATGAACAAAGCTGAGCTTCAAGATCGTATGAAGGTATATTTTATTATGGGAAGCACTAATTGTTCAGCAGATGCCGAAGAAGTTCTGGAGAAGGCGCTCATTGGTGGAGCAACAATTTTCCAATTCCGTGAAAAAGGGGAGGGTTGTCTGGAAGGAAACGACCGGATAGAACTTGCCATGGCCCTTCAACAAATATGCGGCCGATTTAACGTTCCATTTATCATTAACGATGATATTCATTTAATGAAGAAGTTGAATGCAGACGGACTGCATGTCGGACAGGAAGACGGAGATCTCAAGGAAATCCGTAACGCCGTTCCGGGAAAACTATTGGGTGTTTCGGTCCACAATCTGAATGAAGCGTGGCTTGCGCTTGAAATTGGTGCCGATTACCTCGGAGTCGGTCCGGTTTATCCGACCGGAACAAAAACGGATACAAGGCCGGTGATGGGGTATTCGGTGATTCGTGAGCTTCGGGACAATGGAATAGATGCCCCTATCGTCGGAATTGGCGGTATCAATAAGGACAACGCATCAGGAGTCGTTCAGGCAGGCGCAGATGGGGTAGCTGTAATAACGGCCATCAGTAACCATCTAAAACCTGCGGAAGCTGCTGGGGAACTTCTAAAAGCGGTAGAGAATGCCAAACAGAATAACTCTTTAAACAAAATTATCAAATAGGAAGGGCACTGTTTTCACGCGTGTTCCGTACAATAAATGGACGATGCATGAAAGAGGTGTCTCTATGAAAAAACGGAGCAAAGCCTGGTCATATGCGGAGATGGTGCTTTTACTGTTGAGCTTTTTAAGTGCACTCTGGAATGGCATTTATGTAAACAGCCCTTCCGTCCTTTTTGCCATCCTCGCTGTTGTTTTTTTGTTCAGGGCAGTGGAACGTTATTATTTTAAACTGAAAATAGAATTCTATTTTAATTCAGGCATGGTGCTGGTTTTTATTATTCTGGCGGCTCTGCCGTTCATCAATTGACAGAAGCCTTTCGCTTCTGTTTTTTTTTGTTTAAAACTTGAAAGGTTTGACAAAAATAAGCCTAACGTAATAAAATAATTTTACGTAATACATTTATTTTAAGTGAGGTGAAGCTGTGAACCAGAAGGCCCGAATAGAAGAAACGTATTTGGTCACATTGCCGGAGCAAGCTGCAGCCCTTTTGCATCCCATTCGTTCGGAGATTGTAGCTGCCTTGAAAGTCCCCGCTTCAGCCACCGAAATTGCCAAAATGCTAAACGAAACACCGCAAAAAATAAATTATCACTTGAAAGCACTTGAAAAAGTAGGGCTGGTGCAAAAGGTGGGCACAAGGAATGTCAGAAATTTGGTAGAAGTACTATATCAGGCAGTGGCAAAAACCCTGATTTTGTCTGAATCACTTGGCTTGTCACCGGAGACTTCACAAAAGTTGCAGGATCAGCATGCCCTGGCTCATGTATTATCATTGACTGAAGCAATAAAAAAAGATGCCCTGCAGCTCATGGAACAGGCAGAAATAGCACAAATTCCAAGTGCCGTTCTTCAGGCTTCCGTCAGTTTATGCGGAGAAAAACAGCGGAATGAATTCATGAACGAATATTTCTCACTGCTTCATCAGTTAATTGAAAAATATCAATCAGGAGAAAAGGAAAACGGCGAGGAGTACCAGGTGTCTATTGCTATTTATCCAAAACCTGAAGGAGGAAAACAGGGATGAGCGACGTGAAGAAGCAGACTTCTCTTGTATGGGAAAAGAACCGGAAACAAAAACTGCGGGATGAAAAAGTGATCAACCTTCATGAAAGAAAAAATGAGCAAGAAGAGAAGAACAGGGAAGAGCTGCGAACGGAGATCATGATTGAAACAGAGGGAAAAATGCCATCAAAGGTTGTCTACATTACATCCGGATTTGGAAAAATCGCTGCTGGCAGCACGGGATCTTCGCCGTACTGCATGGCAGCGTAAGAAACGTACAGGAGGAAAAAGATCATGAACTTAGTGCCAATGGTTGTTGAAACCACGAACAGAGGCGAACGCTCGTATGATATTTATTCAAGGCTTTTAAAAGACCGAATTGTCATTATTGGCAGCCCAATTGATGACAATGTTGCCAATTCTGTAGTCGCTCAGCTGCTATTTCTGGCAGCAGAAGATCCCGAAAAAGATATATCCATCTATATTAACTCTCCTGGGGGATCTGTTACTGCTGGTTTGGCGATTTATGACACGATGCAATTTATTAAACCAGACGTGTCAACGATATGTATCGGGATGGCGGCATCCATGGGCGCTATCCTGCTGATCGCCGGAGCAGAAGGAAAACGGTATGCGTTGCCGAATGCAGAAGTCATGATTCACCAGCCGATGGGCGGGACAGAAGGTCAGGCGGCAGACATGATTATCCACGCCAAACGAATTATTCAAACGCGGGAGATTTTAAATAAAATTATCTCCGACCGCTCAGGTCAGCCGATGGAACGGGTGGAAAAGGATACAGACAGAGACTTCTTTATGACAGCGCAGCAAGCACTGGACTACGGCATTATTAACAAAGTGATTGAAAAACTATAGGTGTAACAGAAAGAGCTTATGAGCTCTTTCTTTTTTATTTCACCCTGGCAGGTATTGCCCTATCCAAAGAGAAAAGAATAGAGCTGTCCATTAATTAATGACAAGGAGAAAGAATGTATGGTAAATCAACAAAGAAGCAAAAAGTTTGTGGTCGCGGGCCTTTTGCTGGGAATTTTGATGTCAGCTATGGATAATACCATTGTGGCTACGGCGATTGGAACGATTGTTGCGGAATTAGGGGATTTTGAGAAATTTATCTGGGTAACGTCCGCATACATGATTGCTTCTGTGGCAAGCATGCTGATTTTTGGAAAGCTGTCTGATATGTATGGCAGGAAAAAGTTTTATATTACCGGACTGGCTCTTTTTATTCTCGGATCGGTTCTTTGCGGAATGGCAGACACCATGACACAGCTGAGTCTTTACCGGGCGATTCAGGGAGTTGGAGGCGGTGCGCTGATGCCGATTGCCTTCACCATTATTTTTGATATTTTTCCTGTTGAACAGCGTGGAAAGATGACCGGGCTGTTTGGAGCGGTCTTTGGCATGTCCAGTGTTTTTGGTCCGCTTCTTGGTGCGTATTTGACAGATTATCTGGACTGGCGCTGGATTTTCTATGTGAATTTACCGCTTGGACTTCTATCCCTCTTTTTCATTATCAAGTTCTATTTTGAATCTCTGGAACACCGTGAACAGAAAATTGATTATCTTGGTGCGGTTTTGCTCGTTGCTTCGCTTGTCAGTCTGATGTTTGCCTTGGAATTTGGCGGAAAGGAGTATGCCTGGGATTCGGCGCTAATTTTTTCCCTGCTGGCCGGGTTTGTCGTTCTTTTCGTTCTGTTTATTCTGGCTGAACGCCGGGCGGCTGATCCAATTGTTTCCCTGGCCCTTTTTAAAAAGAGGCTCTTTCTCTCCAGCCAGGCGATCGCTTTCTTCTATGGTTCTGTGTTTATTTTGGCAACGATGTATATTCCCATTTATATTCAAGGTGTTTTTGGCGGGTCAGCGACGAATGCGGGTCTGATATTGATGCCAATGATGATCGGGGTGGTAGTGGGAAGCCAGACCGGAGGACGAACGGTGATCCGCTCTTCCTATCGCAAGGTCATGATGTTCTCGGGTGTTATTTTTCTGATTGGCGTTTATTTGCTCAGTACGATGGATGCGGGCACTTCAAGAATGCTGGTTACGCTGTATATGGTGCTTGCCGGAATCGGAGTAGGCTTTTCCTTTCCTGTGCTCAGCATGGCTTCGGTTCATAAGCTGGACGCCAGACAGAGAGGCTCCGCCAATTCCCAGAATGCATTTTTCCGCCTCATCGGCATGACGCTGGGCATCACGATTTTTGGAACCATTCAAAACAATCTGTTAAGTGATCGGCTGAAGGATGCCCTGCCTCAATTTGGTCAGTTTCAAAAGTCAGTGGACTCAAGGGCGTTATTGCAGCCGGAAGTGCGGAAACAAATCCCGCCTGAGGTTTTGGACAAGATGACGGATGTTTTGGCAAACTCTATTGCCGACACGTTTAGCTATTCGCTGATTTGTGTTGTTGCTGCGCTGCTGTTTATCTTTTTTATGGGGCAGGCCCGCGTCAAGGAATCGGATGAATCAATGAGTAACGGAAGAGTATCAGAGGGGTAACCTCTGATGCTTTTTTACTGTTAAAAAGGAGTAAACCATGCTAATCTTTTACAATATAAATAGTTTACAGAAAGAAGGAAGAAAGAATGGCAATGGCTTCCGTTAAAAAAGAAGCTTCCGCAACGGAAACGATTTACAAGGTTTTATTTGCGATTAGTTTTGTCCATTTACTGAATGATGCGATGCAATCGGTGATTCCAGCCATTTTTCCGATACTGGAACAGTCTATGAATCTGTCGTTTGCACAGCTCGGATGGATCGCGTTTACACTAAATATGACCTCATCCATTATGCAGCCCGTTGTCGGGTGGTACACCGATAAAAAAACATCACCTTTTTTGCTTCCACTGGGCATGGCTTGCAGTCTGGCTGGGATGGTGGGGATTGTTTTTTCCAGCCATTTTTCATACATACTGCTCTCCGTTGTTTTTATCGGACTTGGTTCTGCAGTATTTCACCCGGAGGGGTCACGAGTGGCCTATATGGCAGCAGGAAAACGGAGAGGGCTTGCCCAATCCATTTATCAGGTGGGAGGGAATACCGGTCAATCGCTGGCACCGGTTATGACCGCGCTGGTTTTTGTACCGTTTGGCCAATTTGGCGCCATCTGGTTTACGCTGGTCGCTGCTTTGGCGATCGCAGTGCTCATTTTTGTGTCTGGCTGGTACCGTTCAAGGCTGGTTGCTTTTCCGCGTATTGGCAACAAAAACAGAAAGAAGGCGGCGAACCCCAAACGAAAGAATCAAATTACGTTTGCTGTGTGCCTTCTTGTTTTTCTTGTCTTCGCACGTTCCTGGTATGTATCGGGTATTTCTAATTTTTACCAGTTCTATTTGATTAAAAACTATCATCTGTCCATTTCTCATGCTCAGTATTACATCTTCGTCTTTTTGGCTGCAGGTGTGGCGGGTACTTTTTTTGGAGGTCCCCTTGCCGACCGTTTCGGAAAGCGAAACATGATTTTCTGGTCCATGCTCGGTTCCGCACCTCTTGCCATGCTGCTTCCGCATGTCCGTCTGTTCTGGGTTTATCCGATCTTTTTGCTGCTTGGTTTTATCATCATGTCCAGTTTTTCAGTGACCGTCGTTTACGCCCAAGAGCTCCTTCCTGGCCGTATCGGAATGGTCTCTGGTCTGATTGTTGGGCTGGCTTTTGGGATGGGAGCGTTGGGCTCTGTGATTTTGGGGAATTTAGCGGATTTGTACAGCGTACGTTTTATTATGCTGCTGGTGAGTTTCTTGCCATTTGCAGGAGTATTGACCTTTCTTTTGCCGAACGATCAAACGGTCAAGGCATGGGAGATGGAACAAACCAGGTAACACCAGAAGAGCCGACGCCATAGGCGCCGGCTCTTCACGTTTATCGTTTTCCTTCTGGAGGATTAAGGTTCTTTTCGGAAGAAGAGGTACTTTTCGTTTCTTCCTTGTTCCGTTCTTCTATGCTTTCATCTTTTATGTCTTCAAGAGGGAGATCGTCGGTTGGCATGACGAGCTGATCACGTTCCAGCTGTTTCTTCTGGCTTTTTTCAAAAGCTTCATTTCTATCATTCCGGTCCAGTAATTTATCTTGCTTTTTATCATTATCCATATGAAATCTCTCCTTTTTTTGTATGTACTGTAGTAATAGCCTTTCCGTGATTTTTAAAACCTTTTTTATTTTAGTAATTGACAAAAACGCAATGTCCATTAAAATATAGGTAAACGTTTACATCAGTTGTTCTTAGGAAATTACGTAAACGTTTACCCTTTTGAAAGAACAGGATTTCTACATAAATCAAAGGAGTGTAACCAATGAAGGTAACCATTTGGAACGAGAACCGCCATGAAAAAAAGAATCCGGCAGTACGCGAGGTGTACCCGGATGGAATTCATGGAGCTATTCAGCAATTTTTAGAAAATGAAGGAATTCAGACAGGAACCGCTACATTGGATGAAGAAGAGCATGGCTTGAGCCAGGAAGTGCTGGACAATACCGATGTTCTTATCTGGTGGGGCCATATCGCCCATGATGAAGTATCGGATGAAGTAGTGGAGCGGGTCCGGCAAAGGGTGCTGAATGGCATGGGACTGGTTGTCCTTCACTCAGGGCATTTCTCTAAAATTTTCAAAAAATTAATGGGCACGTCATGTGACCTCAAATGGCGCGAAGCAGATGAAAAGGAACGCCTTTGGGTCGTTGATCCATCTCATCCGATTGCAGCCAATATCGGACAATATATCGAACTGCCAAAAGAAGAGATGTACGGAGAACATTTTGACATTCCAACTCCGGATGAACTCGTATTTGTCAGCTGGTTTGAAGGTGGGGAAGTATTCCGCAGCGGCTGCACATACAAGCGCGGCCAAGGTAAAATCTTTTATTTCCGCCCGGGGCATGAAACCTATCCGACCTATCATAAAAAAGAAATTCAGCAGGTTATTGTCAATGCCGTTCAGTGGGCAAAGCCTGCAGCGAGTGAAAAGCCAGTCTACGGAAATGCCAAGCCGCTTGAAGCTATTGGCTCAAAGTAATTTAAACAAGGAGTGAACCAAGAAATGATTAAAGTAGGAATTATTGGATGTGGCAGTATTGCCCAGCACCGACACTTGCCAGAGTACCAGCAAAACCAAGAGACAGAAATTGCCGCTGTATGCGATATCAATCAGCTCCGCGCCGATCAAATCGCTAAAGAATATGGAGCAAAAGCCTATTATTCCTATGAGGAACTCTTAAAGGACCCGGAAATTGAAGCGGTCAGCGTATGCACTCCCAATTACCTGCATGCACCAATTACCATTGCTGCCCTGAACAGCGGCAAGCATGTATTATGTGAAAAGCCGATGGCCACCTCTCTTGAAGAAGCAGAACAGATGATTATGGCCAGTGAAAAAAACGGCAAGAAATTAATGATTGCCCACAACCAGCGCTTTGTTCGCTCACATGAAAAGGCGCGTGAAATTCTTGAAAAAGGAGAGCTTGGTAAGATATACAGCTTCAGAACCGCGTTCGGCCATCCGGGACCAGAAACATGGAGTGCCGATGGGACAAACAGCTGGTTCTTTAAAAAAGAACAAGCCTTTATTGGAGCGATGGGGGATCTTGGCGTTCATAAAACGGATTTGCTTCGCTTCCTTTTAGGAGAAGAAATCGAGGAAGTCGCTGCTTTTGTGGAAACGTCTTCAAAAGAAAACGCTACGGTGGATGATACGGCCGTTTGTGTATTAAAAACGGAAAGCGGAATCATTGGCACACTTGCCGCAAGCTGGTCCTATGTTGCCAAAGAAGATAATTCTACAATCATTTACGGTGAAAAAGGGATTCTACGCATGGAAGAAAGTCCTGAATATTCATTGGTTGCACAGTACAAGGATGGTTCTGTAGTTAATTACTCACTGGGTCAAATTCAGACGAACGACTCCGGAGGACAAATTGATTCCAGGGTCATCGCTAAATTTGCAGAATGTATTTTAAATGATGAGGAGCCAGCTGTTTCCGGAGAAGAAGGTAAACGCTCACTTGCGGTAATTATTGCCGCATTAAAAGCCAGCGAAACGAAAAAGAATGTGAGCCTTGCCAACGGAGTACTTGCATGAATATGCTGAAAATCGGTTTTATCGGAGTCGGCGGGATTGCAGAATCGAGGCATATCCCAGCTGTGCGCAAATTGGCCGAGAAAGCAGTCATAACGGGTGTAAGTGATGTTAATCATCACCGTGCCCAACAGATCGCAGAAACGTATAATATTCCGGGAGTTTATGAGAATTATCATGATCTTCTGGAAAACGTGGATGCTGTATTTATTTCAACGCCGAATAAATTTCACGCAGAAATCTCGGTGGCAGCGCTAAAAGCAGGAGTGCATGTTTTTTGTGAAAAGCCGATGGCACTCTCCACCAAGGAATGTGATGAGATGATAAAAGCTGCCAAGGAGTCCGGTAAAGTGCTGTCTATTGGCTATCATTACCGCTTCATGAAAAATGCCCAGGCAGCGAAGAAAGTTATGTTGGAAGGCGAAATTGGCGAGCCGCTCGTCATCAGGGCACAGGGCTTGAGGCGTCGAAAAGTTCCCGGCTGGGGTGTTTTTACCAACAAAGAACTGCAGGGCGGCGGCAGCTTAATCGATTATGGGTGCCATCTTCTGGATTTGGCACTCTGGCTGATGGGGGATTCAGTGCCGGTGGAAGTGATGGGTTCCCAATACAATCTGCTGAGCCGTACTCCTGACCAAGTGAACTTGTGGGGAGATTTCGACCATAGCACCTTCGAGGTGGATGATCATGTAACAGGCTATGTCCGGTTTGAAAATGGAGCTTCTCTGTTATTGGAAACCTCCTGGTCGGCCAACATCAAAGAGGACCTGGAGAATGTGAGCATTTCCGGTGAAAAAGGCGGTCTTGATGTTTTTCCTTTTCACTTGAATCAGGCCAAACATGGGCTATTGCTGAATTCGGAAGCCGCTTTTATCCCGGGAGATGATAATCCTGGAAATCCGCAGGCGGAAAACTTTGTGGAATGCTGCCTCGGGCTGGCAGAGCAGGTAGTAAAGCCAGAAGAAGCAAGAAGAGTGTCAATGCTGATTGAAGCCATTTATGAAAGTAGTTTAATTGGAAGCAGTGTGAAATTAAATGAGCGAAAGGAAGTGGAGAGTCGATGAAGTTAGGTGTATTTACGGTATTGTTTTCTGAAATGTCCCTTGAACAAATGCTCGATCATGTGAAAAAAGAGGGAGTAAAAGCGGTTGAAATCGGAACGGGGAATTACCCGGGAAACGCTCACTGCAATTTGGACGAACTGTTAGACAGTGAAGAAAAAAGAAAAGGTTTCCTTCACCAGATAGAGTCAAGGGATTTGATGATCAGCGCATTGAGCTGCCATGGAAATCCTCTTTCTCCAGATCAGGAGTTTGCCCGTGTTTCTCATGAGACTTTTGTTAAAACAGTAGATTTGGCCAGTATGCTCGGAATTCCGGTTGTCAACTGCTTTTCTGGTGTGCCTGGGGACCATGAAGAAGCTAAGTACCCTAACTGGCCGGTTACCCCTTGGCCAAACGAATATGGTGATGTCCTGAAATGGCAGTGGGAAGAAAAATTAATTCCTTATTGGCGGGAATGGGGACAATATGCGAAAGACAAGAACGTGAAAATTGGACTGGAATTGCATGGCGGATTTCTGGTACATACCCCGTATACCCTATTGAAATTGCGTGAAGAAACCTGTGATGCCATTGGTGCCAATCTTGACCCAAGCCATTTATGGTGGCAGGGAATTGATCCTGTGGCAGCGATTAAAATTCTTGGCAAAGCAGATGCGATCCACCACTTCCATGCCAAGGATACGTATATTGATCAGGATAACGTGAACATGTATGGATTGACGGATATGCAGCCATATGGGGAAGTCAGATCCCGGGCCTGGAGCTTCCGTTCTGTTGGCTGCGGCCATAGCGTCCAGGAATGGTCCGACATGATCAGCGCATTACGAACCTATGGCTACGATTATGTGGTCAGCATTGAGCATGAGGACCCGCTTATGAGCATCAATGAAGGGTTTGCCCGTGCCGTGAAGAATCTGAATGATGTAATGATTGAAGAGACTCCTGCAGAAATGTGGTGGGTGTAAAATAAAAGAAACGAGCCTTAGGGGCTCGTTTCTTTTATTCGCCAAGAGTGGGTTTGGATGCTTCAGGAGAAGGGGGAAGCCCAGGCTCTGATTCAACAGTAGGCGTATTATCATTTTTCTTGTTTTTCATGGAGCTTACTTTTTCTTTTGCCTGTGATGTTACCTGGTTTGCTTTATCCTTTACTGATTCCATCATATTTGATGCTTTCTCTTTGCCGGCCATTGTTCCCAATTGCGTTTGAAGTTTGGCTTCATCTTTCATTTGCATGGTTTTTTCTTTCAGATTCGAAGCTTGGCTGGATATGCCGACTCGCATCTCTTTGCCGGATTTTGGTGTTAATAAAAGAGCAGTTGCGGCTCCGACCAAGCCCCCAACAAGAACACCTGTGGTAAATCCGGATTTTTCTTTGCTGTTATTAGTTGTAGTTGTGTATTCTTTGTTCATTGTCGAACTCCTCCTTTTCATAGTTTTTCTATACCCTGCCTGAAATAATGATAAACCTTTAGCCTGACAAGAAAAAGGACCATATGCCTCTCGCTTATTGCGGGGCATATGGTCCTCATCTCTTTATTTCAGCTCAGGGAGCATGCGGATTTCCAGAGTCATTTTTGACTTGCAAATCGGGCAATCAGGTGTTTCTTTCAGCGAGTAATCAGCTCTCATCCAGCATGTGCACTCTTCATTTTCACATGCCCAAACTTTAGTTTCTACATCAGGAACTGGTTCGATCGGGTTCTTGGAAAAAAAGGCCATGGGTATCCCCCTTAAATGTAATACTTACATTATACTCCTTTTTGGCGAATTTTATGAGTAAAATAACTTTCAAACTTTCGGAGCTGCTGTTATCGTTTCATAGATTTGGGCCATTTCGTCTGTTTTTGCACGTAAATAATCCACTAATTCAGAAGGGCTGACCACATAGGCATCAGCTCCGAACGCCCATATCCACTCTGCATAAAGGGGGAGAGCCTCCCGTGGAATAATGGTTTGAATTTGTCCTGAGCGTTTGGAGGATAATTTGGTGTTTCTGCATAAAACAGGGTGATTCAACGCTTTGTTTGTTCCGTTATTATTAAGCGTCACATGCAGGTTGAGATTCTTTTCAGGAGAAACAAGCACATTCCATTGACTGACGGGGAGAGCTGAATATTCGTTTACATGGTGGCATTCATTTTCGATTACTGCAGTCTTTATGTTTTTTAGATTCAACAGTTGAACCGTTTTTTCAGCAGGGTTATAACAGGGAGAATACCAGTTGTGCCCATTCTCAATAACTCCAATCGGTTGAAGGATGCTAATTCTGAGATCTCCTAACCATTCGTACTCAACATTGATTATGCGCTGTTCCATGGCCGCCTGGAAGAACAACGGCAAATGAACAGGAACCTGGTCAGAAAGTGGCCTATTGCCTTGCCACTTTTTTTCAATGTTGCTCAATTGTTTTATGCCGTCATCTGACAAATAATTCATCAGCTTTTCTCTAGCGGAATGGGCATCCTTGGCATAAGGGAAAGAATCACTCTCTCCAAGCCATTGAAGGGCAAATAAAAAAGACAGGGCTTCCGATTCGGAGAATCCGATTGGGGGAAGTATTTTCTCTCGCATCAGCGTGTAGCCGCCATGCGGACCATATTCAGATAGGATGGGGAGGCCCCGATCCATTAAATGCAGCAGGTCGCGTTGGATGGTCCTTGCAGAGACCTTAAATTCATCAGCCAGTTCCTTCAATGTAAACTGCTTTTTTTGGTTAATAAATAATAATAGCTGTTCTAGCCTTTTTGCCTTTGCCATTGCTTCGTCCTTTATTCTGAAAGTAGTTGTTCTAGTATTTATATCGTTCAGGACTTCAATTGTTTTACATTACTTTTATATTACTTTCCAGCTATGTGTACAAAAAAAGCACGGAAGTATACGTGTGATACACCGTGCATAAATTTCCTTTGAATTAACGTTTCGTATTGCTTTTTTTTGCCCGGTTTTCAAGTTCGGTTTTCGGGTCTTGAGCGAATTCAGCATCCTCACTTGTTCCTTGTGGCGTTACTCCTGTTGCTGCCCGCCCTTTTCCGCTGCTTTTCTTTGTCATACGATCACCTCCCTTTCTTAGCGTGGCCAACCACAAAGGAATCATTCGTTAAATTCTTCAGGTTAAAGGTTATCCTTTTGTGGAATAACTAGTGGAATAGGAAAGCCAAAGAATACAGAGGAAGTGATGTAAATGGAAATCGGTCTAGTTGGTTTGGGAAAAATGGGTTTTAATATTGCCCAAAATATGCTTGATCACGATTTTAAAGTGATCGCTTATGATACGAATAAGGAAACCGTTGATAAAATATCTTCTCATGGTGCTACCGGAGCCCATTCTCTTGAAGATTTGACTAAAAGCTTCACCGGCCGCAGAGCCATCATTCTGCTTGTTCCTGCGGGACCTGTTGTTGACAGTGTTCTCGGAGAGATTGTTCCTTATCTTGATTCAGGAGATATCATTGTTGATGCAGGTAATTCAAAATACAAGGATACACTGAGAAGGTATGAGGAATTGAAGGAAAAAGGAATTCACCTGGTGGATTGCGGAACGAGCGGCGGTACGGAAGGTGCACGTCACGGAGTTTGTGTTATGGTTGGTGGAGATGACGAAGCCGTGGAGTATATCGCCCCCCTTTACGAAAAAATTTCCATCGAAAACGGATTTATGAAAACCGGGAAAGCGGGAAGCGGTCACTTTTTGAAAATGGTCCATAACGGAATTGAATATGGCATGATGCAGGCGATTGCTGAAGGGTTTGAAATCCTGGATAAAAGTGACTTTGACTATGATTATGAAGCAGTTGCGAAAGTATGGAATAATGGCTCGGTTATTCGTTCCTGGCTCATGGAGCTTATGGAGAATGCATTTTCCAAGCAGCCGAAGCTGGAAGATATCCGGGGTGTCATGCATTCGTCAGGGGAAGGCATATGGACCATTGAAGCTGCGCTTGATTTTCAGGCAACAGCTCCTGTTATTGCATTATCCCAATTTATGAGGTTCCGATCACTTGAGGACGATACATTCCATGGGAAAGTAGTAGCAGCACTTCGTAATGAATTTGGCGGGCATGCTGTCGTGAAAAAGTAAATCATTGAAAACCTTTGCTTTATTGCAAAGGTTTTTTTTATATAATGTTATATAGGAGTGTGATATATAAGCATGATAGCAGAGAAATTTGTAAGAGAATCGAGAACGGTCAAATCAAGTGTGGTGCTGCCCCCGGACACCAATAATCATGGCACATTATTCGGGGGCAAATTAATGGCCTATATTGACGATGTGGCCGCAATATCTGCCATCCGGCATGCAAGATGCAATGTGGTTACCGCATCAACGGATTCTGTGGATTTTCTACTTCCCATCAGGGTAGGGAATTCCGTATGTCTGGAATCCTTTGTCACGTGGACACATAAAACCTCAATGGAAGTATTTGTGAAGATTATTTCTGAAAACCTGTTTACAGGAGAACGAAAAGTGTGTGCCGTTTCTTTTTTAACCTTTGTAGCGCTTGGGGAAGACGGTAAACCGGCGCCTGTTCCACGGGCTGTGCCGGAATCCGCAGAAGAAAAATGGCTTCATCAGGGAGCCGGCGAACGAGCGGTTAACCGAAGGAAGAGAAGAGAGAACAGTAAAAGGCTTGCCGAGGAATTTGGCACTCAAAAACCATGGGAGCAATAAAAATATTTTTTCGAAGAAAGTCTTTTCTTTTTTAATTGGAGTTCATCGTGTTATAATGAAATTACCTTTTTCCAGCCAGGGATACAAGAACCCTGGCTATTTTTGTGCAGAAAAAAGAGCGGGAGCTTGTCCCACTCTTACTTAGGAGAGTAAAGATTAACGACGGAATCCGCCACCAAGTTGTTGTTCAGCCATTTGTACAAGACGCTTAGTGATCTCACCACCAACAGATCCGTTAGCGCGAGAAGTAGTGTCTGCACCTAGTTGTACACCAAATTCAGAAGCGATTTCATACTTCATTTGGTCAAGAGCTTGTTGAGCTCCATTCACCAATAATTCGTTAGAGTTGTTGTTTCGTGCCATATGTATCACCTCCTTGTACTACTAGTTTGTATTACTACTTTGAAAATATGCATGGAACTTTAAAAATTTTTCAGTCACATTTTATAAAGATTTTCGTATAGTATGTTATCCCCCTATACTTTATCAGGCGCCGTGATGACCTCCCACACGGCGCTTTATTTCTGTTGATTCTTGTGAACTCGCTCCAGGTGCTATCTTTTTAGTCTTTAAGGAGTTATACTTGTATCAAAAGGGGGTGAGTCCGATCGAACCGATTCTTGAACTAATGTGTGAAATGGATGTTGTGCTGATCTCATTGGGCCTGACGCTGGCGCTGCTGGGTATCAGCAGGCACCTGATCATGCAGTGTCCTGATACTATAAAGCGAAGCAGCCAGTTAAGAATTTCAGAGACAGCCTGCACGCACAAACTTCAAAATACACCAAGCACTGTTCAAAACTTTTGTTTCATGAGAAACCGGATTGCTCTTCGGAAATACCGAAAAGAAGCACCGGATGATAATGACAGCCATTCCTTCTTGTTCTTTTTCATAGATGGACAAACAACAAGGAGGAAATGGAATGAAACAAAAGAAACAACGATCAGGACTCTCACACGGATTAAAATTTTTAATTGCTATTTTGGGAATATGGGTGCTTGCCGGCTGTAGCCGAGCACCGGTTAATGCACAAAGTCACGGCGTTTGGAGCCATTATTTTGTCTATCCGTTCTCTGAAGTGATACAGTTTGTAGCTACTTTTTTTAACGGGAATTATGGACTGGCTATCATTTTCTTGACCATTATCATTCGCTGTCTGTTATTGCCATTCACCATTTCGCAGACAAAAAATCAGCAAAAAATGAAAGAGCTTCAGCCGGAAATGAAGCGCATCCGGGAAAAATACAAGGGAAAAGACAAAGAAACCCAAGTGAAAATGCAGCAGGAAGTTATGGCATTGTATCAAAAGCATGGCGTAAACCCCGTTTCAATGGGATGTATGCCGCTGTTAATCCAGATGCCGATCCTTTTAGCTTTTTACTATGCGATCATTCGTACAAAAGAGATTGCCGCACATAATTTCCTTTGGTTTAATCTTGGGACACCTGATCCCACACACATCCTGCCAATTATTGCAGCCATTACAACTTTTATTCAATACAAAATCATCAACAGGCAGCTCGAGCAGGTCAATCCGCAAATACAGATGATGGGCTATATTATGCCGATGATCATCGTATTCTCGGCATGGAAGTTATCTGCTGTATTGCCGCTGTACTGGATTGTGGGTAACATTTTCATGACAGTCCAGAGCATTGTGTTGAACCGTAAACGCAAAAATATGCAGACTGCAGCGAATCCAAATTCCTAATATGTATGAACCCTTCGAGGATCGGAGGGTTTTTCTTTTTGGATTCAAGGAGTTGACAGACGGCGTGTAAAAATTCATCATATAGGAAGAGAAATAAGGAGTGGTAGAGATGAGAGATAAAATGGTGTTCTTTGATATTGACGGAACATTGATTGACGAAACTACCGGAAAGATTCCGGATTCTACAAAAGAAGCTCTTCATAAATTAAGGCAAAATGGCGTTCACACAGGAATTGCAACGGGAAGGGCTCCTTTTATGTTTGAACATCTGTTGAAAGAATTGGAAATGGATTCGTTTATCAGTTTTAATGGTTCGTATGTTGTTTTTGAAGGTGAAGTGATTTATAAAACTAACCTGGATGTTGAACGGTTGAAGCAGCTTGAGAAGCTTGCTGTGGAAGCAGGGCATCCTCTCGTTTTCCTCGATCATACCAGTGCGACAACGAATCTTGAGTATGCAGAAGTCGTTTATGAAAGTACGAAACATCTTCTGCCGGAGTATCCTCAGTTTGATCAAACCTACTATCATAGCAATGATGTTTATCAGGCTCTGTTGTTCTGTGATGAAGATTTTGAGCAGCCTTATCGCACCGGATACAAAGGGACGTTTGATTTTATCCGCTGGCATCAGCATGCAATTGATGTAATGCCATATGGAGGATCTAAAGCGAAAGGAATTGAAGAACTCCTGAAGCGCACCACCATTCATAGAGAAAACACCTTTTCCTTTGGTGATGCGTTAAATGACATCGAAATGCTTCAATCATCCGGAATGGGAATTGCCATGGGCAACGGAAGATCGGAAGCCAAACGTGCAGCGAACTATGTAACTAAACCGGTTGGGGAAGACGGAATCTGGCATGGCTTAAAATATGCTGGTTTAATCTAAGGTAAGGAGCGGGTGTGCTTTTTGAGTATATCCGCTTTTCAAATATAAACTGGGGGCCAAAGCATAACATTGGCTTTTTTCTTTTTTATTACATATAGTGTACTATTATATAGAAAAGAGGGATTTAGGATGAATGGAACAGGTCTTGTCCTCGAAGGCGGAGGAATGAGAGGCGTTTATACGGCGGGAGTCCTGGATTTTTTTATGGACAAGGAACTTTATTTCCCTTATATCATTGGTGTTTCTGCCGGTGCTTGCAATGCCACTTCCTATCTCTCCAGGCAAAGGGGAAGAAACCGGGTAGTGAACATTGATTTTGTTCGCCATCCGCAATATATTTCCTATAAAAACTGGTTGCTCAGGGGCAAAGGTCTTTTTGGGATGGATCTCATTTTTGATGAAATTCCGAATATCCATGTACCGTTTGATTTTAAAAGATTTAAAGAGGCGAAAGAACGTTTTGTGATCGGAACAACAGACAGTGAAACAGGAGAGCCAGTATATTTTGAAAAGGCCGACCATGAAAAGGAAATACTTACGGTCCTGCGGGCTTCGGCTTCTCTGCCTTTTATGGCTCCTGTTATTGAATATCAGGGAAATAAATTGTTTGATGGCGGTGTAGCTGATCCGGTTCCCATTCTGAAAGCGAGAAAAGATGGAAACCGTAGCAATGTCATTGTGTTGACCCAAAACGAAGGATACCGAAAAAGTAAAACCAGGATGGAATGGCTGGCTAAGAGAATCTACAGCAGGCATCCTGGAATGGCTGAGGTACTGCTGAAACGTTATGAACATTATAATGAGACGATGGAATATATTGATGATCTTGAGAAGAAAAATGAGGTATTTGTCATTCGGCCAAAAGAAAAAATGGAGGTTGGCAGAGCCGAGCGGAATCCGGTAAAATTAAATGCCCTTTATGAGCGTGGAGTTGAGGATGCCATGAACATGTACGATCAGCTTGAAGAATGGCTCTCTGAAAAAACAATCTCTAAATTATCATAAAAAGAAAGAAAGCACCGCTTGCCCGAGCGGTGCTTTTTTTAATAAAAGTATTGTATAACTTCTTCAATTTCGGGCTCTTTCATCTGAATGTCCTTTGGGGTACCCCATTGGGAGATCTCCTGCAACAGAGCCGGAGATGTGATTTTTGAACGATCATACAGAATGGTTAATTCGGAGTCGATCTGCTCTATTTTTTCAACTCCGATTATGTTCTTCGGGTTTACGCGCTCATCAAAAAGGACTTTTAGAATGCTTGGCAGTCCAATATGGTTTTTCAGCTGTTCCAAAGAACCATCCAGTACGGTTTTTCCCTGATTAATCACTATCACTCGGCTGCATAACTGTTCAATATCATCCATATCATGTGTGGTCAGAATAATGGTTTTTTGATGAGACCTGTTCATTTCTTTCAGGAATTCCCGGATGTTTTTCTTGGCTACTACATCCAGGCCAATGGTCGGTTCATCCAAAAAGAGGACGGATGGATTGTGAATCATGGCTGCTGCGAGATCAGCGCGCATCCGCTGGCCAAGAGACAGCTTTCTGACAGGAGTTTCAAGAAACCTGCCGATTTCAAGGATGTCATCATACTTCTTCAAAAAGAGCCGGTAATCTTGTTCACTAATCCTGTACATCGCTTTCAGGATTTCAAACGAATCTTTAACGGGGAGATCCCACCATAGCTGAGTTCGCTGTCCAAAAACGATTCCGATGTTCCGGGCAAGCTGTTTCCGTTCCTTTTGTGGGTTGATGCCTAGAACAGTAGCTGTTCCTGAACTGGGATGAAGAATTCCTGACAGCATCTTGATCGTTGTGGATTTGCCTGCACCGTTAGGACCGATGTAGCCTACAAATTCCCCCTCATTTATTTTAAATGAAATGGCATCCACCGCATGTTTGATCTCATACTTTGCGGAAAATAAAGAACGCATACTGTTCAGGATTCCGCGTTTTGACGGGTACATCTTGAAGCTTTTTGTAAGCTGGTTAGCTTCAATCATTTAAGATCTCCTCCTTTTATGTTCCGGTACTATGATAAAAACGGATTCCAAAGTTCCAAAAAGCCAATGCCAAATAAAAAAATAATAATGCCACAAGAACGGGCAGGAGCAGATAATAGATGTTTCCACTTTTGTTCAGTAAAAACAGCATAGGAACATAATTGATAAAAGCCACAGGGATGACAGTGAAAAAAATAAATTTCAGCCAACCGGGATAAATGTTCATCGGATAATTAGCGGCATAAAAGGGGGCGTACAAGGTGAACGTTTGAAAATCCTTAATCCGCTGGGTCCAAAATGCAATGGTTGCCGTCACTAAAGCGAGCGAAAACGAGATCACCCAACCGCATACCAGGATGACGGGAAGATAAATGAGCAGTAGCGTGATGGAATGTGTGTGGCTGACATGATACAGCGAAAGAGCGATGATGATCATTCCTTGGAGGGCCCCTCCAATTCTTGAAAGGTCGAGGTTTTTTGAAAGCAACAGCACAAGAGGGGATACCGGCCGGATCAACAAACTATCAAATTCCCCTTCAATCATATACTTTTCAAACTCATGAATTTCAGGAGCGACGGTTCGGTACAGGGAAAGCGAGACAGAAGAAATGCCGTAAAGAATGCCGACTTCATACAGATTCCAGCCCTTGACTTCATTGAAACGGTTTAATATAGCAGCGAGCATCAAAAAATCAATCATCATAACGATTCCGTAGGAGACCATGGAAAAAACAAAGTTCATCTTGTACTGCATCCGGGAGCGGATGCTCGCACTCACAAGTTTTATGTATAGCTTCAATTTCATCCCCCCTGGATTTCGACTTTTTGCCGTGCGGCAGCGGTTATCCAATGATTTGCGAAAAAAAGAACAAGCAGCCATCCCGCTTGCAAAAGCAGTACCGAATGATCCGCTTTTTCCAGGAAAATAAGAACCGGGTAATATACGACACCGGCAAAAGGGAGCCACTTTGCCAGCTGGGACAGAAATTCAGGCAGAAACGTAAGCGGAACCATTTGTCCTCCAAGAGAGAACATTAAGGTGAGAATAATAAAATGAGCCCATGATATTTCTGTGGTCCAGCAAGAGCTGATGCCAATCAAATAAAAGATATTCAGTGAAATGCCGATGGCGAGAAGAAGGGAAAGCAGGCTGTAACCAAACGTGGTCCAGTGGGAGGGTACATAAAAACCAACTGTCATTGAGAAAATCAGTCCAATGGGGAGGCTTCTGAATAAGGCATTGTAGGCGATTCTTCCAGCCTCCTGGGATACAACATAAAAATAATAGCTGACCGGCCGTGCAAGTTCAATTGATATGGCGCCGTTCCGGACACCGAGCTGGATTCCCAGTCCTGCAGTCAGAAAGACAGTCATCCACAAGATGCATTGACTGGCACCCATATAATATGTCATGTCCAATATGCTGTACGGGCTTTTTTGCTCTTTGCCCGTCAGGACACCGGTCCAAATGGCAATATACACGAAGCCAAAGATCGCCGATGCAGCATTGTTGATCAAGTGTGAAAGACGATATTGCATATTGCAGGCAAAACTTTTTCGAAAAAGATGCCAATAAACCATCCGCTGCCTCCTTTATCATGTTTTTTGCGAACAGGGTTATTAATATAGCAAATTATATGAATCGAAGCAATAGGCTGAATATTACGTTGTACGGATATTTTTTAGAAAGAAATTCCTATGAAAAACTTGGAATTCCTATTAATATTTAGTAATCTATGAGTGGAAGGTTCTGTAATATTATTGTAAAAATATCCTGGGAGGACAGATCGATGGAGACACAAACCAAAAAGAAAAAGAATCATCTCCCTTTTCGGCTTAATATCTTATTCATTGCAGTTTTTTTACTTTTTTCCATCTTGATTCTTCGTCTCGGCGTACTTCAAATTGTTAATGGTGAGGAAAAGAGGCAGGAATCCGAAGCCATTAAAAAGGAGGAAGCAAAGAAAGAGGCGCCCCGCGGGAAAATATTGGACAGGTATCAGCGTGTTGTTGTGGATAACAAGCCCTATTTCACACTGACTTATACCAAAACGAGCAGCACGAAGCCCGAGGATACTTATTGGGTAGCGAAATGGCTCTCACAGCACATAAAGGTCGACAGCAAAAAAATTCCGGAACGGGATAAAAAGGACTTTTTTATCGTAAAGAATGGGGTTGCAGAACTGCTGAAGGAAAGGCTCACTGTGGCTGAAATCAAAAAATTAAACAATGAAAAAGAGTACAAGCTGCTGGTTGAGCGGATCACCAAGGAGGATTTACATACACTTACCAAAAAAGATCTGGAAATACTTGCGATCAAACGGGAAATGGATGCCGGGTATGCCTATTCTGCTTCTCCGGTAAAGAAGAACCTGACCGATCGGGAAATTTCCATCATTTCCGAGAATTTGAATCAGCTGCCGGGCATTGATATCATGCCGGATGCCGACAGGACCTATCCGTTTGGCGATTCGCTGAAAACGATTTTTGGACGCGTGAAACAAATGCCCAAAGAGCAGCAGGAATATTTCGGTGCCATGAATTATGACCTGACAGACCAGGTTGGTGTCAGCGGTCTTGAAGCACAGTATCAGGAGACCCTGAGGGGAACGAAAGAAAGAAGTATCTTTCTTACCAACCCCAAAACAGGAAAAACGCTGGGTGAACCCAAAGTCATCCCAGGCAAACGCGGAAAAGATCTGGTGCTGACCATCGATATGGATCTGCAGGAAAAGATGGAAAAAATTCTGGAAGAAGAAATAAGGAAAGGCAGGGCTGACCGCGGAAATGAAATGATGAGGTCTGCCTACATCGTTATGATGAACCCGAAAACGGGAGAAGTCTATTCCATTGCCGGGAAAAAGATGGACAAGAATGGATCATTTGTGAATGATTCTTATGGTGCTTTGTTCGATGCCTATGAAATGGGTTCAGCTGTCAAGGGTGCAACCGTGTTGACGGGACTTCACAAAGGGGTGATTCATCCTGGGGAATACATCTATGACGCTCCTTTGAAATTTGGATCATTGACGAAAAAGTCGCATGCGAATATGGGCAGCATCAATGATTTGACCGCTTTGAAGCGATCATCCAATGTCTATATGTACAATATTGTCATGCGCCTCGGTAAATTCAGTTACAGTTCAAAAAGCTTTTATG
Organism: Fictibacillus enclensis; assembly: GCF_001457035.1. Classification (GTDB taxonomy): domain Bacteria; phylum Bacillota; class Bacilli; order Bacillales; family Fictibacillaceae; genus Fictibacillus_C; species Fictibacillus_C enclensis. The sequence goes on from NZ_KQ758617.1 coordinate 789,102, forward strand.
GAGACAACCGTTATCTTGGGTTTGATGTGATGCGCTATTATTTTAGCCAGTTCGGTCTGGGAGTCAAAACGGGTATTGACTTTCCAAACGAATCTACAGGATATAACGGCGGCTACACTGACCAGCTCGGTAATATGATAGATATGGGAATTGGTCAGTTTGATACGTATACCCCCATCCAGATGGTGCAATATGTGTCCACGATTGCGAATGGCGGATACCGCGTACAGCCAAGACTTGTTAAGGAGATTCGTGAGCCTCAAACGGAAAATCATCTGGAAGGTAAGCTTGTCAAACGCTTTGAACCGAACGTCCTGAATGAATTGGATATGGATAAAAGCTATATCGAACGGGTGCAGGAAGGATTCTGGGAGGTTTACCATTCGCCCGGCGGGACTGCGACAACGTACTTTGGTAATAATCCGAAGTACCATAATCCTGCGGGTAAAACAGGTACGGCACAGGTGAAGAAATATGACAGCAACGGGAATTTTATCGCTGATAAGGATAATTTGACGCTCGTCGGCTATGCGCCTTTCGATGATCCGGAAATTGCCTATGCAATCATTGTTCCTGACGCCTCTCCCTATAGCGGTACACAGGCAGTCAATAAGCACATTGGCCAGCGCGCCCTCGAAACCTACTGGGGGCTCAAAGAAAAAACAAAGAACACGGAAGAAAATAACGATTAACAACAAAAAGAAGCACTGGGCAATCGCTCAGTGCTTTAAAAATGGGTTTTGGGTTATTGGAAAAAGATTTGCGTTAATCGTAGTTCATCAATGCACAAGGAAAAGATATGCATCTTTTCCTTGTTCGTTTGTTAGCAGAACGCACATGCACATCCAATGATGATAAGAAGTACGAACAGTACCACGATCAAGGCGAAACCACTGCCACCTGCAACGAATCCCATAGTATTTACCTCCTTTTTTATAAACTCCAACATTTCCCTTACAGTATATGGAGTCTTGTCATTTATGTATGGACAAATGCGGATAAGCATCAAAAAAGGGCGCTAAAAACAGATCAGGAATTCCATGGATTTGTTTTTAAAAAATAGACTCTTGTACTGTTTCACATAGCCCGGCCGCATCATATGTTATGGATGTAGATCATTAAATAAATATCTCGAAAGAGGAGGTAACAAAATGTCATTTGGACACGGATGTGGAAATGGATTCGCTCTTCTTGTGGTGTTGTTCATTTTGTTAATAATCATAGGTTGTGCATGCTCGTTTTGCTAAGCCCTAATCAGGCATAAGTCCGATAAGACCACTCAGATTACTGGATCTGAGTGGTCTTTTTTTTGGATTTACTGTACAGTATATAAGGTATGATAAGCACACAAAAGGAGAGTTCACATGCAAAAATACATATGGCTGCTGGCAGCAATTTTCTTTTTCTCAACTGCTTCCAGTGTCTCTGCACACACCGGTCTGGAATCCTCTGATCCGAAAGAGGGCGATGTAGTCCAAGAAGATCTCAATAAGATCACTTTAACGTTTGAAACTAAAATCGAAAATTTAAGCACCATGAAAGTAACTAGAGATGGTAAACCGGTAGATATTAAAACAGCTGTAAACGACAGGGTTTTGACGGGCACTTCACCGGATCCGTTTGAAAACGGAAAATATAACGTGGATTATAAAATCATTGGTGCCGATGGACATGTGATTGAAAAGGGATTTACTTTTACCGTAGATCAACCGGAAGAAAAGAAAGAAGCGAAAAAAGAACCAGAAAAAAACACTGAAAAAGCGCCAGCAACCAAACAAAAGGAAAAATCAGAACAAAAAGCAGAGAAAGCAGAAAGCAAAACCAATTCATCTGCCCCGTTATTTATCGTTATTGTCGTCATCGTCATTGCCATTGCGGTATGGCTGATTAAAAGAAAAAAGAAGTAGAATGGCGGAAAGGGGATATGAAATGAGTGTTGAAGAACATAAAAAAGAATCACCTTCATCAGTAAGCTGCAAAGTGATTACAGTGAGTGACACAAGGACTGAGGAAACCGATAAAAGCGGCATCTTAATAAAAGATCAACTCGTTCAAAATGGACACAGCGTTTCGCAGTATGCGATTGTAAAAGACGAAGTAGATGAAATTCGGTCCGCTGTTCTTGAAGGCTGCCAGGCAGAAGACGTAGAGGTTATTCTGATCAACGGGGGAACTGGAATTGCCAAACGGGACGTAACCATCGAAACGCTGGAGCCCCTGTTTACGAAGGAAATACCGGGATATGGAGAGTTATTTCGCATGCTGAGTTATACAGAAGACATTGGTTCTGCGGCAATTATGAGCAGAGCCGTTGCAGGCGTCATTGATTCCACCGCTGTTTTTGCAATGCCTGGATCATCCGGCGCGGTATCTTTGGCCATGAAGAAACTCATCCTTCCTGAAATCGGACATGTTCGAAGAGAAATCAATAAAGATTTGCCTAAGTAACAGATCATTTCCTTGTTCTGCCTATCTCATGTCATAAAAGGGTACAGCTGCCAATAAATTTAGTTAAGCGTGACAGACGCTGAAACTTTTTATTCGGCAGCTACGTATACTAGATTATGAAAACGCTTTATCGGGAGGTTTCAGATGGGCGGGATATTGCGGAAAGCGATTGAAGAAAGAAAAAAATTTTTGATTCAGATGCTTAAAAAGGCCGGGATCAGCAAGGAGCTGGAATCGCCATTATCCGAACTTGAAGAAGAGTATAAAAGCTGGCTCTATCAACAGGATGCTGTCATAGAACCGGGTAAAAAAGTTTAACACCTTCTTAGTGTGGGAATAAAAATAAAGCATAAGAGTCCTTCTCAGGGCTTTTTTTGTGTGAAAGAAGACCATCCTTTTTGCTATAGTATATAATGAACAGCTGCAATTAAGGGTTAAAGGAGATCACAGCATGAACATCGCTTTTTATCTATTGCCTAAAGATGAGGTAAAATATTTGAATCCTGAATCGACCATTAGGCAGGCTTTGGAAAAGCTTTCGTATCACAAATATACGTCTGTTCCCCTCGTTTCTGAGGAGGGACAATATGTCGGGACTTTGACAGAGGGGGATTTGCTGTGGAAACTGAAAGAGGCTTTTGATCTTGGTTTCCATGACGTAGTGAAAACAAAGTTAAAGGATGTACCGCAGCGGGTGAATAATATTTCGGTTTCCATTAATTCAAATATGGAAGATTTAATCACGCTTGCAACCGACCAAAATTTTATACCTGTAACGGATGATGACGGCCATTTCATCGGCATTATCCGGCGAAGGGATATTATAAAATATTGTGCACGTACCATCTGGGATAACAATAAATAAAGAAAAGGTATTGACAATTACTATATTTAGTGTGAAAGTAGGATTTAAGGAACTAAATATAGTATTATGAAACAATAGGTGTCTGTTAAAGACTTAATAGGGAATCCGGTGCAAGTCCGGAGCTGTCCCCGCAACTGTCATGTGGACGAAACGGAGATCCACTGTGTAAAGAACGCGCACAAAGCTGTGGCTTTTACATGGGAAGGTCCGGAGTAGGATGAAGCAGTAGCCAGTAGACCTGCCATTTGTTTCACGGTTTTGATTCTTCGGGGAGTGAGAAACAAAAGCGGCACCAATCTGCTTTTTGTTTTTTACATACTACGTGTCGTTTTTGGGCTCATCCAATGGATGGGCCTTTTATTTTTGTTTGAAAAGAGAGGAGAGCTATAAATGGCTACAGATATTTCAAGAGTCCAGCAGATAATTGGTGAACTCCAGGAGATTTTAGAGGAATTTCCCCAGCTGAGGCACAGAAATGAATACATAGAAAAAGTCACCTATTTTGCCCATCAGGAGGAATCCACACAAAAGATGCTGAACATGGGGGTTCTTTATGCCCTTGAGAATATTTCCATGGAAGAGCCAGACTGGACCTATGTAGCAGCAAGAATCCACCTGAAAAAGCTGTACCGGGAGGCAGCAAAGAACAGAAACAATGAATCCGGACAACCTTATGGGTCACTGTATGAACTAATTGAGCAGTTGACCGGAATGGGGATTTACGACAGCAGCCTCCTGCGAATGTATTCCAGCGCCGAAATCAACGAGCTTGAGAGCGTAATTAATCCGGATCAGGATCATAAGTTTACCTATATCGGCATTCGGACCCTGGCAGACCGTTATTTGGCTCATTCACATGAAGGCGGCGTGTACGAGCTTCCACAGGAGCGGTTTATGATCGTTGCGATGACACTGCTCTCCAGGGAGCCTGAAGAAAAGCGTCTCGGCCTGGTGAAAGAAGCATACTGGGCGATGTCGAACCTTTACATGACCGTTGCCACACCGACATTGGCGAACGCAGGAAAAAGCTATGGACAGCTGTCCAGCTGCTTCATTGATACGATGGAGGACAGCTTGCGTGGAATCTATGATTCTACAACCGATGCAGCCACTCTTTCCAAAGGGGGCGGGGGGATTGCCGTATATCTCGGTAAAATCAGAAGTCTCGGCTCCGAGATCAAAGGATTCAAAGGAAATTCCTCCGGAATCATTCCATGGGCGAAATTGCTGAACCAGACCGCCGTCAGTGTAGACCAGCTGGGCCAGCGAAAGGGAGCAATTGCCATTTACTATAATGTGTTTGGCAAGGATTTGTTTTCATTCCTTGATGCCAAGCTGAACAATGGGGACGAACGGCAAAGGGTGCATGATTTGTTTCTCGGCCTTTGCATCCCGGATTTGTTTATGGAAAAAACAGAAGCCCGGGATGACTGGTATCTGTTTGATCCCTACATGGTCAAAAAGATAATGGGCTATGAACTGGATGACTATTATGATGAAGTGCCTGGAGAAGGAAGCTTCCGTCAAAAGTACCAGGAATGTGTCCGCGCTGCAGATCAGGGATATTTTGGTGAAAAGGGGTCCGGCGGCTATGATGTTTTGCCGGCAATCGAGATTTTCAAACGCATTATGAGAAGCCAGCTCGAAACAGGTGTGCCTTACATGTTCTACCGGGACACGGTGAATCGTGCCAATCCAAATAAGCACGAAGGGATGATTTACTGCAGCAATCTGTGTACCGAAATTGCGCAAAACGGGTCAGCCACAACCGTGGAAGAAGAGATTACCGAGGATGGAAAGATAATTATCACCAAACGGCCCGGTGATTATGTAACTTGTAACTTAAGCTCCATTTCTCTTGCCAGGGCTGTAAAGGCGGATGTACTTGAACGCCTTATTCCGATTCAAGTCCGGATGCTGGATAATGTGATTGATCTGAACGAAAACCGTATTGAAGTCAAGCAGGCCGTGCTCACTAATCAAAAGTACCGGGCAATCGGACTTGGCACGTTTGGCCTTCATCATCTTCTGGCTCTTGAAGGTATCCGCTGGGAATCGGAAGAAGCGGTTCAATATAATGATGAATTGTATGAAAAAGTCAATTACCTGACCATCAAAGCCAGCAATGAATTGGCAAAAGAAAAAGGCTCCTACCCGGCTTTTGAAGAGTCTGACTGGGAGACCGGGATTTATTTTGAGCAAAGAGGCTACCAATCTGAAAAATGGCTGAAGCTCAAGGAAGAGGTTCAGGCTTCGGGTATCCGAAACGCCTGGCTGCTGGCGGTTGCACCGAATGCGACAACAAGCCTGATCGCGAATTCAACTGCTTCTGTGGATCCCATTTTCAAAAAAGAGTACTCAGAAGAGAAAAAGGATTTTAAAATTCCGGTTACCGCTCCCGACCTGACACCCCTGACGAACTGGTATTATAAATCGGCGTATGAAGTGGATCAGCATTTCAGCATTAAACAAAATGCGGCAAGGCAAAAGCATGTGGACCAATCGATTTCCTTTAACTTTTATGTGAAGAGTACGATCAAGGCAAAAGAGCTGCTGGATCTTCATATGACCGCCTGGAAATCAGGGCTGAAGACCACGTACTATACGCGGTCAACATCTGTTTCGGAACTTGAAGACTGTGAAAGCTGTTCGAGCTAGGAGGATAAGGATGAAAACATTAAGCAAACGAGAATTATACGATGTAACAGCCCCGAATGCATCAACGGGAATTCTGAATGGCAGAAGTTCAAACGTACTGAACTGGGATGATGTCCGGTACAGTTGGGCTTATCCGATGTACAAGAATATGCTGGCTAATTTTTGGACTCCGTTTGAGATCAATATGTCCGGCGACGTAAAGCAATATCAGCAGCTTTCCGGCGAGGAGAAGGATACGTTTAACAAAATTATCGGGCTTTTGGCTTTTCTGGACAGCATTCAAACCGACTATTCTTCCAGGGCTGCCGGGTATCTCACCGATTCAAGCCTTTCAGCGCTGATGACTGTGCTTTCCTTCCAGGAGGTCGTCCATAACCAGTCCTATTCCTATGTGCTTTCAAGCCTTGTAAACAAGCAGAAGCAGGATGAAATCTTTGAGTACTGGAAGCATGATAAAGTACTGCGGGAACGAAATGATTTTATAGCAGAGGGATATACGCGGTTTACGGAAAATCCGACATCGAGAACATTTATGGAATCGATTGTCTATGATGTGGTCCTTGAAGGCTTGAATTTCTATACGGGCTTTGCCTTTTTCTACAACCTGGCGCGAAACCAAAAAATGATGAGTACGAGCACGATGATTAATTATATTAATCGTGATGAACAGCTTCACGTCCGGCTGTTTTGCCAAATCTTTAAAGAATTGCAGAAAGAAGTACCGGAATTGGACAATGAAGAAACGGAGCGTTTCGTACAGGAAACCTTTAAAAAGGGGGCAGAGCTGGAAATACAGTGGGCCCGCTACATCATCGGTGACCGATTTGCCGGACTGAACATGCCGGAGCTTGAAGCGTATATTAAATTTATGGCCAACAAAAGAGTGAATGAACTCGGGGTAGAACGGCCGTTCCAGGGATTCAGGGAAAATCCGATGAAATGGATCAGGGCGTACGAGCATGTGGACAGCGGCAAGAGTGATTTTTTCGAACAAAAGCCCCGGCAATATACAAAGGTATCGGATGCAAATGGATTTGACGATCTTTAAACATGATTGATTATTGTTCTCCTGAAAGTAAACATGATAAACTGAATAACGGAGATATTGAACTCCTGCAGGACTTCCTGCAGGAGTCTGTTTTGTTTAATGAGCGCGCATAAAGAAAGGATTGAAAGCTTGTGCTTTTGTATATATGGGTTGGGATTGCAGGTATGGCCGGAGCGCTTCTGCGCTATGGACTGGGCCTTGCGGTGAGTGATATTTCGGGAGGCGGATTTCCGCTTGCTACCTTCCTGACCAACATGGCCGGATCATTTGCGCTTGGTTATCTTACGTTCCGGCTCGGGAGACGCTCATCCGCAAATCCGTATACATCCCTGGTCGTTGGTACGGGTCTGATCGGTTCGTTTACCACGTTTTCCACCTTTAGTGTAGAAAACATTCAGCTCTTCCAAACCGGACAGACCGCTACGGCTCTTCTTTACATCTTGCTCAGTTTAATCGGCGGACTTTTCATGTGCTGGGCAGGTTTTCGTTTAGGAAGCAGAGTCGCCAAAGGAGGGACCGCATTGTGACTCACATGTTGCTTGTGGCTGCGGGGGGATTTTTTGGCGCTGTGTTCCGTTTCGGAATTGGCCAATGGGTGAAAAAACATATTGTTACTGCATTTCCCCTGGCAACGTTGTTTGTGAACATTACAGGCTCCTTTTTGCTTGGATGGCTTACTGGAATGGAACCTTCTGATTCTATCAGACTGTTTTTTGGAATAGGATTTATGGGGGCATTCACAACGTTCTCCACACTTAAGCTGGAGAACATTCAATTATATCGAAAAAAGCAATGGGACGTGCTGATTCTATATTTGGCACTGAGTTACATCGTCGGCATACTGGCTGCGTTGGCTGGGTTCGTGCTGGGCAGCCGGTAATACCGGACAAGCTATTACTATACAGAGAGTAGGTAAATACAATGAAAGAAATGGTACTGTCACTTTTGGAGTGGATTGTGGGGCTTGGATATCTCGGAATTGCGCTTGGTCTTATGGTAGAAGTTATTCCAAGCGAGTTGGTTTTGTCGTATGCGGGCTATCTCATTTCGCAGGGACATCTGAGTTTTGCCGGTTCAGTTATTGCCGGAACAATCGGAGGAACCATCGCCCAGTTGTTTTTATATTGGATGGGATATTATGGCGGAAGACCCTTTTTGGAAAAGTACGGAAGGTATATCCTGATCAGTCAGAAACAGATCGATTTATCAGAAAGCTGGTTTGAGAAATACGGCAATGGTGTCATTTTCTTTGCCCGTTTCATTCCTGTTGTCCGGCATGCCATTTCAATTCCCGCAGGCATTGCAAAAATGTCATTTTCTAAATTCACGATCTATACGTTGCTGGCTATCATTCCCTGGTCGATTTTATTTATCTATCTGGGAAGCCAGCTGGGAAGCAATTGGGAAGACATTAAAACGATTGCCGCTCCATTTACGAGGGGGATTGCCATTGGCGCCATTGTCATCCTTTTCATTGTGATCGTCCTTAAAGTAAGAAAAGGAAAAAAATAAATCATACTGCTCGTAGAAAGGCCCTGTCTCAAGGGTCTTTTTCTATGTTTATGGTCATACATTTATCAAAAAAAAGCGGGCGGGTGAGGAGAATGGATGAGCTGGCGAGAAACAAAAAAATCAATGAGGTGCTTATGAGAATGAGAAGGGAACAAGAAAAAGAGGAGGTGGCCGACTGTATTTCCAGAGCCATGAGGGAATGCGGATACAAACAGGAGAATATCCAGCGGGTGATTGAGCAGGTCTATCGTCAGTTCAACCGAATGAAAACGTAAACATGCGGACAGTATGCATGTTTTTTTGTTACACTTGTTGGAGAAGTACATATCAAAAAAATAAGGATGGAGCGGTGTAGCTATGAATCAATCTTTTACTTCACTGTGCGGCATTCGATATCCTATTGTGCAGGCTGGAATGGCCGGTGGCCCGGCAACGCCGGAGTTGGCAGCGGCAGTTTCCAATGCCGGCGGATTAGGTACGTTGGGAGCGGGTTATATGGCGCCCAACGACGTAAAAGCCGCAATCAAGAGCATCAAGGAAATGACGGCCAAGCCCTTTGCAGTGAACCTTTTTCTGCCGGAGGAATTTACGTTTGACAGAGATCAGACTGAAAAAATGGAAGCAACACTCGAAGGATTTAAAGAAAGGCTGGGAATGGAGAAGTCGTCCAGGTTTACCGGATGGACGTCTCATTTTGAGGACCAGCTGGATGTGGTAATGGAAGAGAAAGTACCAGTCATCAGTTTTACATTCAATGCGCCCACCAAAGAAATAATCGACAGGCTGAAACAAGAAGGCGTGGTTACGATTGCCACTGCCACCACCGTAGAAGAGGCGGTCCGTCTCGAAGCAGTAGGCATCGATGCCATCTCGGCCCAGGGAAGTGAAGCAGGAGGCCATAGAGGGACATTTCTTGGAAGCGAAGAGCAGGCACTGATTGGCTCAATGACCTTGATTCCCTTAATTGCTGATGCGGTTTCTATTCCAGTATTAGCCGCCGGCGGGATCATGGATGCCAGGGGAATGGCTGCCGCCTTGGCGCTTGGGGCTAGCGCTGTCCAGTTGGGTACCGCTTTTTTAACAGCAGAAGAAAGCGGAGCTCATCATTTGCATAAAGAAGCCGTGCTGGAATCGAAGGAAACGGATATGAGGCTGACCAAAGCGTTTTCTGGCAAAATGGCAAGAGGCATTACAAATATTTTTATGGAAGAGATGACAGCGGTTGACAACCTTCCTCCATATCCCATTCAAAATGCATTGACTTCCGGCCTTAGGAAAGCTGCTGCCAGCCGGGGAGAAAAAGGGTATATGTCCCTATGGGCAGGGCAGGGTGCCCCGCTGGCCAAAAGAAGGCCGGCAAAGCAGGTGGTCCAAAGCCTCATCGAAGATTATAACCGGATTGCAGACGGTCTTGTAAAACTTTAAACATGAAAAAAGCCGCAGCCCCTGGACTGGGCTTGCGGCCATTATCGTTTTACGGTTTTAAACAACTCCGTCGCGTTCTCTTTTAATTCCTTTGCAGATTCTCCTACACTTTTGATGCTTTGTGTTTTATTGTAGACGTCGTATTTCAAATACTCGGTTTTTTGATTGAGCAGTGCGGTCTGGTTCGTGACGTCATTTACTTCCGCCTGCATCAGCTGAGTGGTACGGTTTAAGTTTTCGATGGTTGACTTGCTTGATTTCATTAGTTTAACAGCATAGACTCCAAGGAAGACCAATGCTGCGACAACAATTGCAATGCTAATCCAGATGATGACCAAAATAATGCCCTCCTTCAATCTCTTTATTCTTGTGATACCCATTATACTTATCATACAAACAAAAGCCGGCTGATATTCAGAAGATCAGTCGGCTTTTTTTAATGGGCATGTATTGCAGCAAGTGCCACCGTCTGTCCGGTAGTACAGGCAGCATGTTTTTCGCTGCTGAAATTGATGGTCTTCATATCTGGCAGCCAATTCGATGAAAGGATTGGAGGCTGTTCCAAAGTGAAAGCCTTGCGCCTGCTCCATAAGAAATTGGTAGTCGTCTATCAACCTTTCATGAATTTCAGAAGGATGGTTTTCGCCTTTCCACGTGTTATATAGCCAGGCGATATAAAGTAACGCATTCTCCCAAAGCATCGCTTTCGATGCTTTTGTGCTTGCAGCCAAGTAATCCAGCATCACCGATATGTTTTTGGCGAAAAGTGTTTCAACAACCGATGATCTCCAATTTTCCCGGTTTCCGGCCATAGGCATCCCATCACTGTTTTGCAGAGAAAAAGACGGCAGCCAGCTGTGTTCTTTTTCGCTATCTTCCTCTTCAATGATCACCACATTTTCCAGACGAATATCAAACTGCTTATTCAGCATTGACAAGGCATAAAGGGAAGAGGTGAGAATGCAGAAAACATAGCGCTTAAAGAACATAGACGCGATGACTCTTTTCTCTTTGGAACCGATTTTATCACCCACGGTTTCCATATAGGAAAGCATGCGTTCTTTATTTAATAGGAGAGAGGCCGGAAAGGCAGCCTTTTCATTTGAAAAATGGAATTTAAAGCTGGAGCGTTTTTCAATATCAGTCCTTTCCAAAAGGGACCAGCCGTTAAGGTTAGGCATATTGTGCTGTGGGTAAGCCATTTTTCGCGATTCTCCCCTTTCCGTATGGAATGCACATTGGTGTACCGAATAAAGGATCTTCAATAATTTTGCATGGCATATGAAAAACATCAGCAACCAGTTTTTCATTCATGATATCTTCAGGACAGCCTTGAGCGGCTACAGAATGATTCTGGATGGCCACAAGATGGTGGGCATACCGGCATGCCAGGTTAAGATCGTGAAGGACCATTACAATGGTGCGTTTTTCCCTTGCATTCAGCTCAAAGAGCAGATCAAGTATTTCAATCTGGTGTGTCATGTCCAAATAGGTAGTCGGTTCGTCGAGAAGGATGGTTTCCGTTCCCTGGGCAAGGGTCATAGCAATCCACGCACGCTGTCTTTGTCCTCCTGAGAGAGAGTCAACACTTCTTTCTGCAAATTCAAGCATATTAGTTGCCTTCAAAGCCTGTGTAACCGCCTGTTCGTCTTTCCTGGACCATTGTTTCAACCATGATTGGTATGGGTACCTTCCTTGTTTAACCAGCTGGAGAACAGTCAGGCCCTCCGGTGCTACTGGTCCTTGTGGTAAAATAGCCAGCTCTTTTGCCACGTCCTTTGTTGAACGTTTGGCGATGTCCTTCCCATTTAAAAGAATTGCTCCTTCTTCTGGTGCCAAAAGGCGCGCCATGGAACGCAAAAGTGTCGATTTTCCACACCCGTTACTGCCGATTAAAACGGTGATTTCCCCTTTTGGTATCGAAAGATTCAGGTCTTGAATCACAGGTTTTTTTCCATAAGATAATGTTAGAGATTCCGTTTCAAGAATGGACATGAGATCGCTCCTTAACCATGATTTTTAAATAGCAGGTAAATAAAATAGGGAGCACCGATGGCAGCGGTGAAAACTCCTGCTGGAACTTCCAGCGGTGAGAAAATTGTTCTACCGGCCAAATCAGCGAGCAATACGATAATGGCCCCAAGAAAGCCGGATACAGGAAGCAGTGCGCCGAAGGAAGAGCCAACCAGCCTTCTGGCAATATGCGGCCCGACCAGGCCAACAAATCCGATGGCTCCTGTAAAAGCGACGGCCGAGCCAGCAAGGGCCGTACTAATCAGCAGTAATAAAAAACGGTTCTTGTTCACGGAATGCCCAAGACTTGCGGACACGTCATCACCGAGCTCCTGAACGTTCAGTTTTCTTGCGAATGCAAGCAAAAGAGGTGTCAGGATAAGAAACCACGGCAATAGACTATATACATCTTTCCAGTTTGTCGCATAAACCGTACCAGTCAGCCAGATCGTTGCCTGCGGAGCAGCATAAATGGGTCCGAGTACGATCATGAGTGTTGTCAGGGCCTGGGCTGCGGTCATCAGGCCCACACCAATTAAGATCAGCCTTACCGGTGAAATTCCGCGTTTCCAGGCAAGCAGGTAAATCAAGGCTCCCATAAGAAATGCCCCGGTTACAGCAGCAACAGGCAAATAACCGATGCTCACTGTCAAATTGTTGCTTTGGCTGCTGAAGACCGTTATAAAGGTAACGGCGGCAAAGCCAGCGCCTGATGTAATGCCAAGCATATCTGGCGAAGCGAGTGGGTTTCGGATGATCCCCTGCAAAATGGCACCTGCCAGAGAGAGGGAAGCCCCTGCAATCACCGCAATCAGTATTCTGGGAAGCCTGAATTCATGTATAACAACATTGTTAATGCCAGCACCAGTCCCAGTTAATGACTTTATGACGTCCAGAGGAGATATATACAGCTCCCCAACCCCGATGCTTACCGACATGATGGCCATTGTTATAAAAATGAGAATCAGTGAAGTGAACAGGGTTTTTTTTTCTATCAGAAACGAAAATCTTTTGGACCTTGCTGTAATATACTTGCTCATTTAAACGATCCTTTTCGGGCGATATGAATAAAAAACGGCGTACCGATCAAGGCGGTCATCACACCAACCGGAACTTCTTCCGGAAGTACGATGTATCGGGCGCCAATGTCGGCAGTGATCAGCAGTATCCCGCCAAATACAGCGGAAAAGGGAATAACCCAGCGATGGTCATTTCCGACAAGATAACGGGCGAAATGAGGAACAACAATACCGATAAAACTGATTGGGCCCGCCACTGCGACGGATCCACCCGCAAGTAGCACAATCAAGACACCGGCCAGGACCTTAAAGAGCAGTGTCCGCTGGCCGAGGCTTTTGGCAACATCTTCACCAAGTAAAAAGGTATTAAGCTGGCGGAACATCAGCAAGGAACCGATCCAGGCAATCAGAAGATAAGGAAGCACCGGATATAGAAATTCCAGTTTTCTGCCCTGTATCGATCCTGCCAGCCAGAATAGTACTTCTTCCAGCGCTTTTTGATTGGCCACAAGCATTCCTTGTGTAAGAGAGGCAAACATTGCAGCAATAACTGCACCAGCCAGTGTCATTTTTATTGGCGTTAAACCGCTGCGCCCGGCAGAACCCAATATGTATACGGCCAAAGCCGAGACAGTTGCACCAAGAAACGCAATCCAGGTGAATTGCTGAAGAGAACTGATTTGAAAGAATGAGACAGCCATTACAATAAAAAAACCAGCTCCCGCGTTCAATCCGAAAATATCAGTGGATGCAATTGGATTCCGTGTCACCGCCTGCAGCAGCACACCGGCCAATGCCAGTGAAATTCCAACTGCCGCACCGATCAAAGCGCGGGGAAGACGGGCATTTCGTATAATAAGATGCTGATTGGATCCATTAAAATCAGTGAATGCTGCAACAGCTGTTTTCCAGCTTGTGTCGGTGTATCCAAATACAACACTAAGTGCCATACAGACAGCCAACAAAAGAACTGCCAAAGCGAGAATGGCAATCTTCGCTTTTGATGATTGAATTACTCCGTTCATAAGGACCTCATTATTAGAAATTTACAATTATAGTTTAAAAAAGATAAAGCAGCATGTCAATGAATTTGAAAATCATTATCAATTACTGTTGACTTTTATTTTTACTTTCAGGTATGATTTGTCTGTAAATGAAATTCATTATCAATTGGGGGAGAAGAAATTTGAATACCGCAAAATCTACATATTCAAAATGGGGAATGATTATAGCCATTCTTTCGCTGATGCTTTTGGCAGCTTGCGGAGGGAATGATGGAAAGGAATCATCCGGGGAAGATTCTAAAGGATACAGTGTTAAGCATGCGATGGGGACAACCGAGGTAAAGAGCGCAAAACGCGTTGTTGTTTTGACGAATGAAGGAACAGAAGCGGCGCTGGCAATGGGGGTAAAACCTGCTGGAGCCGTTAAATCCTGGCTCGGCGATCCATGGTATGATCACATAAAAGATGATATGAAAGGTGTAGAGGTGGTTGGTGACGAAAGCCAGGTTAATCTGGAAAAGATCGCTTCCCTTAAACCGGATCTTATTATTGGAAATAAAATGAGACAAGAAAAAATTTACGATCAATTAAATAAAATTGCACCTACTGTTTTTGCAGAAGATTTGCGCGGCAACTGGAAAAAGAATTTCAAATTGTATTCCAAAGCATTAAATAAAGAAAAAGAAGGAAACAAGGTAATCAGTGATTACGATCAGCGCGTAAATAAGATCAGTGAAAAAGCGGGAGATAACCTGAACAAGGAGATATCTGTTGTCCGTTTCATGCCAGGGGTTTCCCGCATCTACTTATCCAACTCGTTTTCCGGTGTGATCCTTGACCAGCTTGGCTTTAAACGTCCGAAGGTGGAAAGCAAGGATAATTTTGCAGCAGAAGTATCGAAAGAACAAATTCCGCAAATGGATGGTGATGAACTGTTTTACTTTACTTATGAAGCAGGGGACGGAGGAGCGACCAAACAGGAAAAAGAATGGACCAATGATCCGCTCTGGAAAAACCTAAAGGCAGTGAAACAGGGCAACGTCCACAAGGTTTCTGATGCCATCTGGAATACAGCAGGAGGCGTGAAGGCAGCGAACCTGATGCTTGATGACATTGAAAAATATTTGGTGAAATAAGAAGAACAAATGAAGCTCGTGATGCCGTATCACGGGCTTTTTTTAATGTTCTGATAGCGTTCTGTGTAATAATTCACACGATGTTCTTCTTCAATCAGGAGGATTGATATAATGGAACGCGTCAATTTCCGGCATGAAACATATGGACGACTTGTCCATATTGCCGTATAGTAACTGCAGTAGTTTATCATCCAGGAGGCAAACTATGCTCTATTTATCATTGCCGCAATCTTTTTTGCAGATGAATACCATTTTTATATCCATATTAATAGAAGCACTGCCCTTTGTAGTGCTCGGGGTTTTTATTGCAGGTATCATCCAAATCTTTGTATCAGAGGAACTGGTGGCTAGAATTATGCCGAAAAACCCGGTTCTTGCCGTATTGTTCGCCTCTTTTCTTGGCGCCCTTTTCCCTGCATGTGAATGCGGAATTGTGCCTATTGTAAGGCGCCTTGTTCAAAAAGGGGTGCCTATCTACGCCGGGGTTGCTTTTATGCTGACGGGTCCGATCATCAATCCAGTTGTTCTCTTTTCGACCTACGTCGCTTTTGGAAGCAACTGGTCCATGCCTTTATATCGGGCCGGAGGAGCTGTTGTCGTTTCTGTTGTTGTTGGTTTGATTCTCGCTTTCTTTTATAAGGGAGATGGCCTGAAAATCACACCAGAACATCATCATCACACGCATGAAAAGCTTTCCGTTAAACAAAAACTTGGTGAAACGCTAAATCATGCGGTTGAAGAATTCTTTTCCATGGGAAAATACCTGGTGATCGGTTCACTGATTGCTGCAGCGGTCCAAACGTATGTGAAAACCTCAACTCTTCTTGCCATCGGTCAGGGACAGGCTTCCTCGTCACTTGTCATGATGGGACTTGCGTTTGTTTTATCTCTGTGTTCAGAAGCTGATGCGTTCATCGCGTCTTCCTTCAGAAGTACCTTTTCCACAGGGTCGATCGTTGCTTTTCTAGTATTCGGTCCGATGCTTGATATGAAAAATTTATTGATGATGCTCTCGGCATTTAAAACAAAGCTGGTGCTCGTTACCGTTGTTTCATTGTCTGTTGTAGTGTTTTTATATTCGATGCTGTTCTAGGGAGGTGTAGCATTATGATGCGGGGATGCCTGTTAATGGGATTCACTTTTTTGATTATGCAGCTTCATGCGACCGGAAATATAAGTAAGTATATTAATATGAAATATTCGTACCTGTCATTCAGCGTTATGTTCGCACTGGCTCTTTTGACCATCGTGCAATTTCGGAATGCCGTGAAGGAAGATGAAGGCGGCCATAGCTGCGATCATTGCGACCATGATCATTCCGTTGAGGATACTTGGTATAAAAAATTGTTTGTATATACCGTTTTTGCTTTTCCGGTCATTACCGGTATCTTTCTCCCGGTTGCCACCATGGATTCAAATATTGTAAAAGCAAAAGGGTTTCACTTCCCTGTCAATCAGGAGTCCAAAGGGGATCCTTATGCACAGAATCAGTTTCTGCGTCCGGACACCAGTGTATATTATGGCCAGGATGCTTATGACAAGCTGATGAGGAAGGAAAAAAAGAAATATACGAAATATGATACCCTTGCTTTGAATGATACGAACTTTCTTAAAGGAATGGAAACGATCTATAATTATACGGGGGATTTTCAAGATAAAACCATCTCGTTTAAGGGTTTTGTGTACAATGATCCGGATACGAAAAAGAACCAGCTCTTTATCTTTCGGTTTGGCATTATCCATTGTGTCGCTGATTCGGGCGTATATGGAATGATGGTGGAAATGCCGGATGGCGTGAAGCTTAAAGATGATGACTGGATTACGGTAAAAGGCAAGATATCAGAGATCTATTATCAGCCGTTTAAAACGAATATTCCGTATGTTAAGGTCCAATCCTGGAAACAAACATCCGCTCCAAAAGAGCAATATGTATACCGGGGGAATAATTAAAGCAGATCCAACAGGATCTGCTTTTTTTGTTTTGCAGGGACTGATGGCAATGCATGTTTTTACAGGAAGTGAAACATGATAAAAGAAAAAAGCGGGAGTGATGATTCTGGAAAAGCAGCCGTATTATGTGAACGTGGAAACAGGAGAAGTTCATTCAGACAAAACGGTTTCCAGTTTTGAGTTTGAAATCGAAGCAACGAATGAAGAGGTTAACCGTCTTACTAAGTTATTCAGGGCATGTGATGAAGCTGCCAGGGATACGTTTTGGCGATCTCACGTTCCTTATGTCCCTTATCATAACGATCCTGACAATCACCGTTATGACGAGGCGTTAAAAGACATTTACCAATTTATCCATGATCATGGTCAGCCCCTAACACGCGAACACATAGAATCCATGGGGATTCTTGACTAAAATGAAGCAAAAAAAAGCTGCTCTGCGGTATGGTTCTACAGAGCAATAGTCAGCTCCTCGTTTTATTGTTAGTACCAGTCTTTTTTAAGAAGGAGCTGATTATTCATTGTTCCAATTAAACGGCTACCGGTTCAAGAGAGAGGAGTTTTTCCTTAACCTGACTGAGGACCTTCTCGGCATCCTGTGGATCATGCAAGTCGTATTTCGTGCTGTCTATGATCAAAACCGGCGTTTTTGTATAGTGTTTGATCCATTCCTGATACTTTGCGTGCAACGTCTTATAATAGTCGAAAAGCTCAGGGTGGTTTTCAACCTGTTCATAATCACGTCCGCGGTTTTTGATGCGGGATAAAGCGGTCGGAAGGTCACTGTCCAGATAAATCAAAAGATCAGGGCGCGTGTCAGGTGATGGAGCACATTCCCGCATAAGCGTTTCAAGCAAGTCTTTATACGTTTCGAATTCCAGCTTGCTCATATTTCCGGCTTCATGATTCAATTCGGCAAATATCAGGTCTTCATACAGACTACGGTCAAGCACATTGTCCTGTGCTTTTGATGCCTGCCGAATCGTTTTAAAACGGGTATTTAAAAAATAGATCTGCAGAGGGAATGCCCACCGCTTTGGATTCACATAATAATCAGGCAAAATGGGGTTGTCTCCCACACTTTCATAATATATCTCACTTCCCAGCCTTGAGCTGATCAGCTCGGCAAAGGTAGTTTTGCCTGTTCCTATCATTCCTGCCATTAAAATCACTAAACTTTTCCCCCTGTTTGATACTGTGTATATATGTATGTATTTATCTTTATCTATATATAGTGCTATATGGGCAAAGACCTTCTAAATATATCACTTTTGCCTTAAGCTGAATAGTACATTTCTGTAGATAGCTCTGTTATTATATGAATAAGGACAGGGTAACCCCTTTCCGATTATCGCGAGGAAGGTGTGTCATATGACTGTGAAACTTAAAGTGTACTCTGATTTTACATGCCCTTACTGCTATCTTGCGGAATCTGTGATTCAGAGGGCCGCGGAAGGCAAGGATGTTGAATTAGAGTGGGTTCCATTGGAACTGCACCCATTTCCTTCGCCAACAAAAGAATGGAACGATGTGAAAGAAAGCTGGAAGTCTTCCGTTCTCCCCTATGCGAAAGAATTGGGGATCACAATCAAGCATCCTGAAGAAACGTCCTTACCGTATACACATTTAGCCCTTCAAGGGTACATTTATGCAAAAGAACAAGGCAGAGCCCAAGATTATGTAAAACGTGTTTTTTCTGCTCTCTTTGAAGAGGGACGGGATATCGGCTCTAAACAAATCCTGACAGAGATTGCAGAACAATCAGGACTTGACCAAGATTCATTTCGTGCAGTTTTGGACTCTGAAGAGTATGATCGAAAATTGAACCAAATACGGGAAGAAGCTAAAACTGAAAACATTACAGCCGCTCCAACTATGGTCATTGGTGACCGAAAGTTAAAAGGGCTTTATCCTCAAAAAGCGATCGAAAAAGCCATTCGGTGCGGAATCAGAGACGAAAAGATGCAATTTTGTGAAGGCGATGAGTGCTACTAAACGTAAAAAGAGCTTTGCAGGTATGGCCTGCAAAGCTCTTTTTTTCATTCTACGATGAAAAAGGGGGTTGATAGGGATGAGTACAATATATCAAACCTGAAATAGAGAGAGTTGAATATGTGATTTTTTTGATAAGCATCAAAGCCCTTTTTGCTGTTTTTGAAGAACATAAAAAAACCCTGTGCTTTTTTTCACAAACATAAAAAAAGCCTAATGTTTTTTTTTTGAGAAATCATAAAAAAAACCCTGGTCAGGGGCTTTTTTTATGTTCTATTTGAAAAAGGGGGTTACATTCTATTAGACGTGGGATACGTAAAAAAGGTTTCACTCTTTATAAGAGAAAATAAAAAGATAGGTAAGGAATGGAAGTCATGATAAATTAAAAAGAGAGAGCAGTTAACAAATAGGGACATGGGGTATGGAAAATGAAGAATAAGTTTTTTCGCCATTGGCATCCTGTAGTAACAACGATAATAATGGGGACCTTTTTTTCAAGGGCAGCTTTTTTTATGACGATGCCTTTTTTGGCTATTTTCCTTCACAAGGAGAAAGGAATGGAGCCGGAGACTATCGGCCTGATTATTGGGATCAGCGCGTTGACCGGGACGTTTGGCGGCTTTATCGGTGGCTATTTGTCCGACCGGATTGGACGCTTTCCGGTCATGATTATCGCCATCTTTACATGGAGTGCGGTCTTCGCTGGTTTCGCAGTGGCCGATACGGTGTGGAGTTTTTTCGTTTTGAATTCATTAAACGGATTGTGCCGGTCATGGTTTGAGCCGATTTCCCGGGCATTGCTGGCGGATGTGACCACAAAGGAAAACCGGTTGAGTGTGTTCAATGCCCGTTACTTTGCGATTAATGCAGGAGCGGCTCTAGGGCCTGTTACGGGAACCTATCTTGGCAGCTCAAGTTCCATGACGACTTTTTTTATTACCGCAGCTGTCTATTTTCTATATGCCCTAGTGGTAATGTTTCTAATGAAAAAATATAAAAACAGTCTTCAGCCACAGCAGGAAAAGAAGCTAACCTTAAAAATGGCGGCTCATGTGATCAGCCGCGACAAAGTACTGCTGTATTTCTTGCTCGGGAATATTGTGGTGCTCATGGCACAGGCACAAATGGATTCCACGCTTGCACAATATATGGGAAGTTCACCGTTATTCCACCATGGAGTAACCCTGTTTTCCTACCTTATTGTAACCAATGCCGTTACCGTTTTAGTGCTTCAGTATCCCGTTACGAATTATGTAAAGAGATTTGATCCAATGTTTGCCCTGCGTATTGGAAGTGGCGCCTTCAGTCTTGCCCTTGTAGGGTTTGGCCTTTCGTCGAATTGGATATTCCTTGTTGTTTCAATGATAGTCTTAACGCTTGGAGAGATTATCGTATTTGTGGTCAGCGATGTCCTTCTGGATGATTTGGCTCCCGATCATATGCGCGGGTCCTATTTTGGGGCCATGTCGTTTCGCTCCATCGGTTTCAGTGCGGGGCCCTGGATTGGGGGATTGCTGCTTAAGTCGTTTGGTTTTACGCATGGATTCTATGTGTTTGGATGCCTGAGCCTTCTTTCTCTTCTGGCACTGCCCCTTTTTCAGATTGGACAGAAAGTGAAAAACAAAGCTGTGGGCAGCGACAACCATTCTACGTTTGGGACTACATAAAAAGAAGTGACCCTCTTTGGGTCACTTCACCTGTGTCGGTTTTTAATTTTTTTTATGACGTAAGGAAGGACTTTTCTTTTTCCTTCTCTGATTAAAAAGGCAACAACTGCACCTTTTATTCCGCTTTTTATACGAGACATGCGATCCCTCCTTTTGTTTACTTCTTTACCCCTTATTGAAGTGTGAACAAACCTCCGAAACCTCCGGCCAACTTTCTTATAAACGTAGCCCGTTGCCTATACACAATGGACAGGAGGACATAGGATGTAAGGTAGTACACATAAGGGAGATGAGACTTTGAATAACAGACAGTTTCAATTTCCAGGGAGCCAGGGAAGCCGGCAATTCCCGGGAGGTTTTCCACCAGGACCACCTCCTGGTCAGCAGCAGGGTCAGGGTGGCTTCCCGCCTGGACCGCCACCAACTTTTGTACCGCAAGCATCACCGGCATCACTGTCCGGGCAAGCGGGGACATTCGCTGTAGACCCTGGTGCCATACGGCCATGTTTGTTCCGGTATGTATACATCTGGCTAAACAATGGACAGGGATTTTGGGCATGGCTGACATTTGCTGGTTTTCGCTCGATCGCAGGCTTCCGGTGGAACGGCTTTAGATGGAATTACTTTGGCATGGATACAAACCGAATTTCATCCTTTGTCTGTACCTGAAAAAAAGCCGTGGAAACGGCTTTTTTTTGTTGTTATAAAAAGGAATAATTGCTCATTCATTACTGGCCAGCGGCCTGTGTCATTTCCAGGCTCATAATTGCCGTCCGATGACAAAGACCAGAAAGCAGCTGATTGGATAAATGGGTTTCACAAGGCAGATTTACAACAAATAGTCCAATTAGTTGTTGGGTTTCGTAATGATAAAAAGGGATGACACAATGACTGGCAAGCTCGGAGAGAAATAAGTGATCGCAGAATTCTTTGCTGATCGACAAGATGGTATGGATGGGAGGGGGAAGTCTTTTTTTTTCGTGTTGATTGACTGTGAGTGTTATTCCATTTAAGGATTGAATGTACCGGTCCGATTGGGAAGGTGAAGCTCCTACATAAAAACATTGCTTCTGCGGGTTGAACAGCATGATGGTACAACTGGTTTCACTGTACAGCTGTTCAATTTCCAAACACAATTGGTTCATCAATGACTGAACAGACGTTAAGCGACTTTGAAAGAGTGTCAGCCACCTCGTTCGTTCAAACGTATTACTTTGACAGGAATACAGCGCGATTGTTTTGGATTGAAACGGCTTCCTGTTGTACCCTTCCAGTTCAAAGAATTGATAAGGTCTCACAGGCAAAAGCTCCTTTAATTGTATTCTCGATGCTGTTTTTTTTTAGGATACTAGTAACCGATTCCACAATTTTCGACATTTCAAACTTTAATATTCGACTAATAAAATATTTTAATAGAGAAATAGTGTGTCCACGTTTCCTTCCTCTGCATATGATGTTTATTATAATAAAAAAAGTTTCCCTGAGGAAAGAAAGGTCAAAGATAATGAATTGGAGCCAATTTAACCCGTTAAAAAGAGTGGAGAACTATACCATTTTTCTTCACCATCTGGGCTTGTTCAGTGAACAGGATAAGAATGAGATATTAAAAAAAATCATGCATTTTAATCAAAGACAATCTGATAAATAAAAGACAAACACAGGAATAGAGTGGAAGAATAAACTGTTAAAAAATGATGTGGGGGAGAGGCTTTATGCTGAAGTCCTGGTTATTCGACTTGTTGGCGTTGATGGCCATTATTTGTTTTCTTGGCTTCTATTTTATTCCTGGAGCCAGTTTTGGCTTTTACTTAATTTCTGTAGTGAGCGGTCTTCTGCTTATGATTCTTTGCTACAATGAAGTAAGGAAGGATTCCGATGAATATGCAAAGTTTGTCAAAAAAGAGAAGGGAAATGGAGAAACCTGAAGAAATAACTAAATAGGACTGGAGGGAGGAATATATAGATGATAGAACATTTGATCATAAATTTATTGGTCATCCTCGTTCCGCTTATTGCTTTGCAGTTTGTATTGTTTGCAAAAAACTCCAATGTCAAACGGCCAAAATCTTTATTTATGTTTAATATCATCAATGCAGGTGTCCTTCTTGTATGCATGAGTTTCCCAATTCCCTTTGCAAACGGTATATTTTTCGATTTGCGCTATGTCCCGCTGACCATTAGTTTTTTATATGGTGGAATTGTACCGGGGTGCCTGACGGCAGGATTGCTCATCATTTACCGGATCTATCTTGGCGGGGACGGCTTGGTGACTGCCGTCTTTTTTGCGTTGATGACCGGGTGGGTGTTTTTCGCTCAGTATAAAACGTATCATAGGCTTCCAATCCGGAAAAAACTTGTAAGAGTATCATTCATCTTATTCGGACTTACGCTTTCAAACCTTATTCTTCTTTATATTTATCTTTATTTCGCCGGAGGAGTGAAATGGGATGCAGTGAAAACAGCCGTTTATACCTTTTACCCGGTGTTGCAGGCAGGTGCGGTTATTGCTGTTGTCTCCCTGATTGAACGAATCAGACACACATTGAACCTACAGTTGCAGCAGTCAGAAATGCTTCATTCCGTCGGGCAGCTTGCCGCTTCAGTAACACATGAAGTTAGAAATCCGCTGGCGGTGGCAAGGGGCTTCATGCAAATTTTTCAAAAAGAAAAATACATACCCGAAGACAAAAAGATATTTTTAACAATGATGATCGAGGAAATCGACAGGGCACAAACGATTATTTCCGATTATTTATCACTGGTTAAAACAAATACGTCAAAGATTGAGCGGTTGAATATAACCGAATTACTGTCCTCTTTAAAGGGAGTGATGTATCCTTTTGCGTTATTAAAAGGTGTGGAGCTGGTGCAAAATGGACAAGAAGAGGTTCATGTTATCGGAGATCAGGGGAAATTAAAACAGATCTTGATGAATATCATAAAAAATGCCATCGAAGCTACACCTGAAGGCGGGGTGGTTACCTTGTCAGCAGAGAAAGGGAACCGGGAGATTATTATACATATATCGGACACAGGGATCGGCATGGGCAGAGAACAGCTGCGGATGCTGGGAAACCCGTTCTTTTCGACAAAATCAACAGGTACTGGTTTAGGATTAATGGCCAGCTATCGTATGGCAGCAGAAATGAACGGACGGATTGAAGCGACCAGCGAAGTGGGCAAAGGTACTCATTTTAAAATTATTTTCCCCGAATAATTCTATACATAAATAAAAAAGGACCGGCGTTACGCAGGTCCTTTTATTTATGGGTTTATCTTTTTACAACATTAGCAGCTTGCGGTCCGCGAGCGCCATCCACAATTTCAAATTCAACTTCCTGGCCTTCTTCTAATGTCTTGAAGCCCTCAGATTGAATTGCAGAAAAGTGTACAAATACGTCATCTCCGCCTTCAACTTCAATAAAACCAAATCCTTTTTCTGCGTTGAACCATTTTACCTTACCTGTTTGCATTCCTAGCCTCCTAAAACTTTGCACCCTGTGCCTTTTTATTACCATAGAACCTTTCAAACATTTACTACAAAGATACTGAATATGTAATCAAAGTCTAAATGGTTGGAATTACTATATCATAGAAAAGTTTTAGGAGCAAGAAATTTTGTCAGAAAAATTAAAATCTTTATTCAGACAGTTATTCAGTACAAATTTTGATTTCAAATCATATAGGATTTAGCGAAAAATAGGTTGAAATCATATATGATTCTGAATTATCATATTATTATGAAAAACAATTCCAAAATCAGTAAACAACAATATGCGTACAAAGTCATAAAATCAAGGATCCTCGATGGGCGTTATCAACCCGGATACAAAATTGTCATTGATCAGCTGGCGAGGGAGCTTCAAACAAGCGCTATCCCCGTAAGGGAAGCCATTCGAAATCTTGAGGCAGATGGTCTGATTCATTTTAGACCCTACAGTGGAGCGATTGTTACTCCATTTAACGAAAAAGAATACCTGGAGACACTTTCCGTGCTAGCCGTGCTCGAAGGTTATGCAACCGCCATCTCAGCACAGCATTTTCCTGCGGGCAGGATCAAGGAGCTTACAGCAATTAACGACCGAATGAAAGATGCTCTCGATGATTTTGATTTTCTAATGTTTGGCAATTGCAACAGGGAATTCCATAGCTTAACGTATCAATATTGCAATAATCACTTTTTGACCGAAAATATTAAATCCACCTGGAACCGCTTGGACCGGGTGAGGAAGATGGGAGCAGCGACGAAACCGGTCCGTGCAAAAAAGTCGATTGAGGAACATGAAGTAATAATTGATATGCTGAGAGGCGCCAGACCATTTGCAGAAATTGAAGCTTATGTTCGAACTCATAAGCTGAACACCGTACAGGCATTTCTGGAAGAAAAGAACGACAGGGAGCTAAGAAATTACACATAAAAGGACAATAGTTAAAGGAGAGATGAAGTTGAGTGAAATTCACTTTGAAGAAACAAAGCAAAGACTAAAGGGATCGATTGCCCCTGTGATTACTCCTTTTACGGAGGATGACAGCCTGGATCTCGAAACGTTGAGAGAGTTGGTCAATTGGCACATTGACAGTGGAAGCCATGGCATTTCAGTTACGGGGACCACGGGGGAGCCAAGTTCTTTAACGCTTGAAGAAAGAGAGCAGGTTATGGAAACGGCAATCTCTGCGGTTGCCGGAAGAGTGCCTTTTGTACCAGGTACTGGATCAACCAACCACCTTGAGACACTTCATTTAACGAAAGCTGCCCAAGAGATGGGAGCTGACGCAGCCATGGTCATCGTCCCTTATTACAATAAACCGTCCCAGCACGCCTTGTTCAAGCATTTTAAAGCGGTGGCCCAGGCCGTGGACATTCCGCTTATCGTGTACAACATCCCGGGAAGAACAGGTGTTAATCTGGAAGCAAAAACACTGGCCCGGCTGAATGAAGATTGCCCGAATATCATCGGGGTAAAGGAATCCAATAAAGATTTTGAACATGTGAATCGTGTGCTATTAAACTGTGGAAGAGATTTTCTTCTTTTCTCCGGAATTGAGCTGCTGTGCTATCCGATGCTGGCCATTGGCGGCAAAGGCTATATCAGCGCAACTGCCAATGTTCTTCCGGGGAAAGTCGCCGAGGTCTATAATGCCTGGGAAGCCGGGAACGTGGAAGAAGCCATGCAGCTGCATTATGAATTGATGCCACTGAATGATGTTCTGTTCAGAGATACTAATCCGGCGCCAGTGAAAGCTGCCCTTGGCATGATGGGGAAAATCAAGCCAAGGCTAAGGCTGCCGATGGATGTGCCAGCCAAGAGCATACAGGAAGAGATACGCACTGTATTAAACAGTTACGGACTGTTAAACCAAGTAAGGAGTGAATCGTAATGAAGCATGCACGCATTATTTTTGAAGGGCGTGAACGAACGGCAATGGTTCAGGACGATCGACTGTTGCTGAACTGTGGCCGCGTGATTGCCATGGACGAAGCAGAGGCATGGCTGCCTCCATTTATACCGAATAAAATGATCGGGTTGGCACTGAACTATGCCGATCACGCCGATGAACTCGGTTTGGAAAGACCTGCAGAGCCGGTCCTTTTTATCAAGCCGAACAGTTCTTTGGTCGGCCACAAAGCACCTGTTTACTATCCTGATGGAGCAACCTACATGCATTACGAAAATGAGCTGGCAGTGGTAATCGGCAAAGAAGGAAGAAACATTAAAGCGAATGATGCGCTTACATTTGTAAGCGGTTACACAATTGCGAATGATGTAACCGTGCGTGACTTTGTCAATAACATGTACCGGCCGCCGGTCCGTGCCAAAGGGCATGACACGTTTGGACCGCTCGGACCGTATTTTGTGGATGCCGAAGATATTCCTGATGTGAATAACCTTGAGCTGCGCACGTACGTCAACGGTGAATTGCGGCAGCAGGGAAACACCAGGGACTTAATTTACGGTATAGCCGAGCTTATTGAATTTATTTCTTCTTTTATGACGCTTGAAAAAAATGATGTGATCTGGACGGGGACACCGAAAGGTATCTCTCATGTTCATCCGGGGGACACGGTACGTCTGGAGATTGATTACCTAGGCAGTCTGGAAAATAAGATTCTTGATGGACGAAGCAGGAACACGCCGTCAGGAGGTGCGGTTCATGAGCAGCAATCTTAAGAATCCGGTTCCGCATTATATTAATGGAGAGTTTGTTATGTCGTTATCCGGTGAGACATTTGCCAATATCAGTCCTTATTCCAATGAGGAATTAAATCAGGTCTCACAAGGGAGGAAGGAAGATATCGATGCAGCCGTTTCTGCAGCGAAAACAGCCTTTAAGAAGGGAAAATGGGGCACATTCAAACTTAATGAGAGACTGAAGTACATCTATAAGATTGCGGATTTGATTGACCGGGATATTGCCCAAGTCGCCCAACTTGAATCGCTGGATACAGGATTGCCCATCTCTCAAACAAAAAAAATGGTGGGAAGGGCTGCGGATAATTTCAGATTTTATGCGGAAATGGTTAAAAACCGGATGACGGGCGAGGCATATCATGTTGACGATGAGTTCATTAACTACACCATGCAAAAACCAGTGGGGGTTGCCGGCCTGATCACCCCATGGAATGCGCCTTTTATGCTGGAAACGTGGAAAGTTGCTCCTGCCCTGGCAACGGGAAATACTGTAGTGCTCAAGCCGGCGGAATGGTCGCCGCTTACCGCCCATAAATTGGGTGAAATCATCCATGAGGCTGGTCTTCCACAAGGGGTCTTCAATATTGTGCATGGTTTTGGGGAAGAGGCCGGAGCCGAATTGGTGGCTCATCCGGATGTGCAGCTCATCTCATTTACCGGCGAGACGAAAACAGGATCAGAGATTATGCGGAATGGAGCAGACTCATTAAAGCGGTACTCGATGGAGCTTGGCGGCAAATCACCGATTATTGTTTTTGAAGATTGCGAGTTTGACCGCGCACTGGATGCTTGTGTATGGGGAATCTTTTCATTTAACGGGGAGAGGTGTACGGCCAATTCTCGGCTGTTTGTCCAGGAATCCATAAGTGAGAGATTTATAGCGGCTCTTAAGGAACGGGTGCGAAATATTATTGTGGGTGATCCGTCTCGCGCGGATACTGAGGTCGGCCCGCTCATTCACAGAGACCATTTTGAAAACGTTAAACGATACTTAACCATCGCTTCTCAGGAAGGGTGTGAAGTTTACAGCGGACAGATTCCAGAGCATCTCTCCAATGGCAATTTTGTTCCACCCACCTTGTTATTGAATGTGAAAAACGATATGAAGGTGGCACAGGAAGAGATATTCGGCCCAGTTCTGACTGTTATGACATTCCAAACGGAAGAACAAGTCATTGAGCTTGCCAACGATGTTCAATATGGACTTGCGGGCTACGTGTGGACCAGTGACCTGAAAAGGGGGCACCGCGTAGCAGGAGCGGTGGAAGCGGGCATGTTGTGGGTGAATTCCCAAAATGTTCGTGATCTCCGTATTCCATTTGGCGGTTCCAAAGCGTCCGGGATCGGGAGAGAGGGCGGCCATTATGCGTTTGAATTTTATACGGAAATGAAGGTCGTCCATGTGGCTGTGGGAGACCATCACATTCAGCAGTTTGGCAAAAAGAACAAAACGGCTTCAACCCATACAAAGGCCTGAAAACGAGAAAGAGGAGGGAACGACATTGCCTGCACGCACGGGAGAACAATATATAAATGGTTTGAAAGCGGCAAACAACAATGTGTGGATTCATGGAAAACGGGTGAGCGACGTAACTGAACACCCTGCTTTGCGAAATGTTGTACGATCCATCGCAAACCTGTTCGATCTCCAGTATAAAAAAGAAGATAAAATGCTCTATACCTCGGATACCACAGGGGAAAAGGTGGGCCTGTCTTTCATTGCACCAAAATCAAAGGATGATTTAATCGCACGGCGTGAGATGTTCACAGAGTGGGCCCGCTATACCGGCGGAATGATGGGAAGAACACCCGATTACCTCAATACGAGTGTCATGGCGTTTGGAACCGCAGACTCTTTCTTCGCCCAGGGAGATCCTATGTTTGCCGAAAACGCCCGAAACTATTACCATTATTGCCGTGAAAATGATGTAAGTCTTACTCATACACTCATTCATCCACAAACCAACCGCTCGAAAAAGCAGTCCGAGCAAAAGGATCCCTACCTTTCTGCGAGAATCGTAGAAAAGAACAAGGATGGCATTGTCGTAAAAGGTGCCCGTCTGTTGGCCACGCTTGGCGGTGTGACGGATGAGATCGTAGTATTTCCTTCTACTCTCAATAAAGCGGCTTCAGAAGATGATCCTTATGCAATGGCATTTGCTATTCCGAACAATACGGAAGGGTTGAAATTTCTGTGCCGTGAATCCTTTGATCAGGGCCGGAACCAATGGGATCATCCATTAAGCTCGCGGTTCGAAGAGAGCGATGCCATCGTCGTTTTTGATAATGTTCTTGTTCCCTGGGAGCGCGTTTTTGTTGGAGGAAGTTCCGATATTTGCAACCGGACCTATGTGGAAACGAACGCAATCGTGCATATGGCCCACCAGGTGGTGGCAAAGAATACGGTTAAAACAGAATTTGTTCTCGGAATCATTCTCAATATTATGGACGCGATTGGTATAGATGTTTTCCCTCATGTAAAGGAAAAAGCTTCCGAGGTAATGCTGATCCTTGAAACGATGAGATCCCATTTGTTCCGGGCCGAGCAAAATGCTTCTCTTGATGCCTATGGGAACATGACGCCGGACTTTGCACCGCTTAATGCGGCAAGAAACTGGTTCCCGAAGATGTATCAGCGTATGGTGGAGATCGTCCGTATCCTCGGAGCATCGGGGTTGATGGGAATTCCGACGGAAGCAGATTTTCAGGCAGATGATATCGGAGAACTTGTGCATCGTTATACGCAGGGGGCAAATATCAATGGCTACGAGCGTGTCCAGCTTTTCCGCCTCGCCTGGGATGTATGCATGAGCTCATTCGGCGGCAGGCAGGCCCTTTATGAATACTATTTCTTTGGTGACCCGGCGCGAATGTCTAACATTTATTATGATGGGTTCAATAAGGAACCTTACAAAGAAATGGTTCAGGAGTTTTTGAATCGAGTGAAAACGTCTGACCACAATTATGCCGGTATTTAAGGAGGCGTGTCATGGATTTTAATATTCTTCGTGTGGCCCGGGTCGTCATGAATGTTACAGATTTGAATAACTCGCGTGACTTTTACGTTAATGCTCTTGGCTTTATTGAAACAGAAAGTGATGACCAGCACATTTATTTAAGAGGACTTGAAGAACATTGTCATCATTGTCTCGTGTTAAAAAAAGCGGTGAAACCAGGTGTTCATTCCATTGGATACAAGGTTTGGCATGAAGATGACCTGGAGAAAATTGAAAGCCTTTTCAAAAAGAAGACACTTCATACGGAATGGGAAGAAGCGGGTGCTCAGAAAGCTCTTGGCCGTACGCTCAAAGCGACTGACCCGGACGGAATACCATTGGAGTTTTTTGCGAGAATGGAAACGGTGGAACGGTGTCTGCAGAAATACGATTTATATAAAGGTGCCCGGATGCAAAGGATCGATCATGTAAACTGCATGGTGCCTGATGTAGGGAAAACAGTGGCCTTTTACAATGATGAACTGGGCTTCCGCTGTTCGGAATACACTGCGACTGCAGATGACAGCATTTGGGGTGCCTGGCTGCACAGAAAACCCTCCGTCCATGATGTTGCCTTTATGAATGGGGAAGGACCGCGTTTGCATCACATTGGCTTTTGGCTGTCTGATCCGTTGAGCCTGATTCATGCTTGCGATGTTCTGGCGAGTATGGGGCATGCGGATTGCATTGAAAGAGGGCCGGGCCGCCATGGGATTTCCAATGCTTTCTTTCTGTACATCCGGGATCCGGACGGAAATCGCATAGAGCTGTATAACGGTGATTATCTGACATGTGACCCTGATTTTGAGCCGGTGAAATGGGATATTAACGATCCGAGGCGCCAGACATTTTGGGGCCATAAAGCGCCAGACAGCTGGTTTTCGGAAGCCACTGAATTTATTGATTCGGCTTCCGGGCAGCCAGTTATCCAATCTAAAGCGGTACTGGCACAGCAAAAGCCTGATTTTGTCACATGATAAGGAGCAAATAACATGGCGAAAATGGACGTACCTGCCCAACTCTCAAGTGAGCTTTTTGAGTTTTTACAAGGAGACAAACTGGTTCTGCTGGGAACGGTGGAAGCCAATTCAAAGGCTCCTGGTGTTTCGGCCATCTCCTGGGTAAAAAGCTGTGACGAAAAAAGAATCCGGTTTTCGGTGACAACCAATTCAAGAATCATTGCCAACATCAAGGCCAACCCCCAGGTTGTTTTAACGGTTGTAGGGCTTGAAACCGTCTATTCCATCAATGGGAATGCGGCCGTACTGGAAGAGGAGATGAAAGGTGTACCTCTTAAACTGGCAAAGATTGAAGTGGAAATCCAGCATGTGTATGAAAGTATGTTTTGGGGAGCGAAGATTGTTCAGGAACCCCGATACGAGAAGACCTATAACGCTGAAAAGGCAAAGGAACTCGACCTGAAAGTTTATAAGGCATTAATGGATGAATGAAAAAATCCCCATTTTGGGGATTTTTTTTGTAAGGATGACTCGGCTCTGCAGGTACGTGTTACTAGGACGAATGGCGTAAATATGGTAAACTATTTAAAAATCTGTCTAATTTTGGCGACATATAAAGAGATCCGCCATGGGATTAAAATAAGCTGAAATGGAAATTATGATGCTATAAAGAAGGGAGACCGGGCTATGAATTGGAGTGAGTGGAAATCGTATTTAACGCAAGAAAACATTCTGCATTTTTTAGAGCAATACCGGGATTTAGGTTTTTTGCCCGGCGTGCTTCTCCCCTTGCTGGAGGCGATCATACCCGTATTGCCGCTTTTCATTATCGTAGCTGGTAATGCAGCCGCCTATGGGTTTTGGCTGGGGGCGCTTTTATCGTGGCTGGGAGCAGTGCTCGGGTCACTGGTCGTCTTTTTTCTTGTACGGAAATTCGGACAAAAGCGATTCCTTCACTTTGTCACGAGGCATCATAAGATTGCGAAGCTGCTGAGTTGGATGGAACGCCATGGATTTGGAACTCTTTTTCTCATCTATTGTTTTCCGTTTACCCCTTCTGCCTTAATTAATGTGATTGCAGGGCTGTCAAGAGTCAACCAAAAGACATTCATGCTTGCGGTGACCCTTGGAAAACTGGTGATGATCGCGATTATATCTTTTATCGGCTATGACTTTTTGGATGTAATAAAAAATCCATTAAAACTGGGACTTGCGGTATTCGGCATCCTTGTTCTCTGGCTTGGAGGCAAGGTGGTGGAATCAAGAATGAAACAAAGCCACCAGGCGTAAATCAATCATTGATTTGCGCCTGGCGCTGTTTTTAAGCATCCGATCAGGGGAACAAATGCAGAAACCAAGAATATAGTAAGTTAACCTACTTATCATGCAGGATGGAAAGGAAAACACATGATTATTTATAAGTCAAAACGTGAAATTGAAAAAATGAACGAGGCAGGAACTCTTTTGGCAGAGTGCCACAAGGAGATCAAAAAAATCATTAAACCGGGGATTTCAACGCTGGAAATCGATGCGTTTGTGGAGCATTTTTTAAAGAAGAATGGAGCCACTCCCGAGCAAAAGGGCTATCAGGGATATCCGTTCGCGACATGTGCATCTGTAAATGATGTCATTTGCCACGGTTTTCCGAATAAGAAAAAGCTAAAATCGGGAGATATCGTAACGATTGATATGGTTGTAAACCTAAATGGATGGCTTGCAGACTCGGCATGGTCCTACACAGTGGGTGAGGTTTCGGAAAAAGCACAGCATCTGTTGGAAGTCACAGAGAGATCCTTATACCTCGGCATTGAGCAGGCAGTGATCGGAAACCGGATCGGCGATATTTCACATGCAATCCAGCAATATGCGGAAAGCGAGGGGTTATCGGTAGTGCGTGAATTTATCGGCCACGGTATTGGCCGTTCGATGCACGAAGACCCGCAAGTCCCTCATGCTGGCCCGAAGGGAACTGGTCCGTTGCTAAAAGAGGGTATGGTGCTGACGATTGAACCGATGTTAAACACCGGTAAACGCTATGTGAAAATTGATGATGACGGCTGGACAGCAAGGACGTTTGACGGTTCCCTGTCCACACAATATGAGCATACCCTGGCGATCACGAAGGATGGCCCGCTTATTTTGACAGCACAGTAAATGAGCTCTTGCAAAAAACTTCAGGACCGGTCTTTACTTAATACCCGCCATTTTAATTTTCAGATACCCGCGGAAATTCGTCATTTACGGCCAAAACACTTGTTATGTAAACTAAAAACGGATATCAGACACAAAAAAAGAGCCATGCGCAAGGGTGCATGGCTCTTTTTTATTCTTATTGCTGATTCAGTTTCTTTTCGGCCGCATCAACGGTGTGCTTCAGCAGCATGGAGATGGTCACAGGGCCGACTCCGCCAGGAACAGGGGTGATGGCACCTGCGTTCTTTTCACATTCTTCATAATCCGCGTCACCAATGTTGCCAGGATTGTAGCCGGCATCCATGACAACGGCTCCTGGTTTGATCCAGTCACCTTTAATAAATTTTGGCTTTCCAACGGCAGCGACAACAATATCTGCCTGCTTAACGATTTCCGGCAGGTTTTGTGTGCGGGAATGGCAGGTTGTTACGGTAGCGTTGCGGTTCAGCAGAAGCATGGAAACCGGTTTTCCAAGGATAGGGCTTCTGCCGACGATAACCGCGTGTTTTCCTTCGATAGGGACATCATAGTAATTCAAGATTGCCATAATGGCCGCAGGGGTGCAGGACGGATAGCTTCCAAAGCCGAATGACGTTTGTCCGAATCCCCAGCTTGTTACACCATCCACGTCTTTTTCAATGTCAATGGCTTCAAAGGCTGCCCTCTCATCAATGTGTGAAGGTACCGGATGCTGCAGCAGAATTCCGTGTACCGCCTCATCCTCATTAAGTTCATGAATGGTTTTTAACAGGTCTTCTGTAGTGATTTCGGCAGGAAGGTGAATTCTTTTGGACAGGATGCCCAATTTTTCACACGCGTTGCCTTTCATTTTGACGTAAGTGGCCGAAGACGGATCATCGCCGACAAGAACTGTAGCCAGACAAGGGGTTACGCCCCGGCTTGTCAGCTCTTCCACTCTTCCTTTCAATTGTTCCTTGATATCGGTTGCGACACGGGTGCCATTGAGTAATAGCTTGTTTTCCACTCTGATTACCTCCTGAGAATAGAAAAGAGGCAAGGAATAGATACACGGATCCCTTACCCCTGCCCAGACGAACGGCTTTTTAGGTGATTCTTGCAGCTTCCTTGTGGTCAATTCCACACGCTCTCGTCAGTTGCTGCTTTTATTTATTCTGTTTAGATTATACCCTAAGCTTTCAAAAAGATTCAACCCTGCAAATCTTGATAAATATTATGTTGCATTCGCAGTTTCTTGGAGATTCTTATATAATAGGAACATTAATAAAGGGGGTGACATTCGTGTTCAAGGAAATGACGGAAAATCAGATTCTGCTTTTTGTGATTAAAAGCTTGAAAGAACTGAGGAAAAAAGAGTTTCAGGGATTAATGGATGAACTGCATCCATATGATATGGCGGAAGTCTATAAAACGCTGCCGGAGAAGCACCGGCATAAATTTCTCACCTTCCTGACCACCAGGCAGCTTGCCTCTCTTATTCAGGAGCTTGACAGCGATCTCCAAATAGAGATTTTGCACAAATTGGGCATTGAGCGATCATCTCATATCATGAACGAAATGGAAAATGACGATCTGGCTGACCTTCTGAGCAATTTTTCATTTGATGAAATTCAGGATTTTCTCGCATCCATGAGGGCGGATGAGTCCCGGACGGTTCAATCTCTCATGCAGTATCCCGCCGATAGCGCCGGCGGGATTATGACCAACCGCTTTGTTTGGATTCCGCAAATGTTTACTGTACGGGATGCGGTTGACAAATTGAAGACATTTGCTGGCTTTGCGGAGAACATTTATTATTTGTATGTCATTAACGAAGAAAAGCAGCTTGCAGGAGTTGTATCCTATCGGGACCTTCTCCTTGCGGATATCAATGACAAAATTGAAGAGGTGATGTTCACCCGTGTCATTTCGGTTCCAGCCGAAATGGATCAGGAGGAAGTGGCAAGGACCATCGAACGCTATGATTTTATCGCAGTCCCTGTTGTTGACGAAAATGATGTGCTCTTAGGGATCGTAACAGTGGATGACGTACTCGACGTTTTAATCGAAGAGGCAAACGAAGACATAGAAAAGCTCTCTGCTTCTGGTAAATCAATCGATTTTAATACAAGTGCCTTTGTTGCGTCCTACCGGCGGCTGCCATGGCTGATTCTGTTACTGTTTATTGGTATTATTTCAGGAAGCATCATTTCTGCCTTTGAGAGTACTCTTTCTAAAGTTGTTTCGCTCGCCTTTTTCATGCCAATGATTGCGGGGATGACAGGGAACACTGGCACACAGTCGCTGGCCGTCGTTGTTCGCGGACTGGTTTCGAATGATGTTGATAAAAAAGTGGTGCTGCGTCTCATCCTGAGGGAACTTGGTGTGGGACTCATCATTGGCACCACCTGTGGTATTCTCATTGCACTTGTCGCCTATTTTTGGCAAGGGAATGCCATACTGGGCTTGGTGGTTGGAAGTTCATTGTTTTTGACCTTAATTATCGGAACGTTGTCAGGGACGTTGATCCCGCTCCTGTTGTTCCGTTTCAATGTGGATCCGGCAGTGGCTTCCGGTCCGCTCATCACCACGCTTAATGATATCTTTTCGTTGCTCGTGTATTTTGGTACCGCATCAATTTTTATTTCACACTTAATCTGAAAACAACAAGCAGCCGTCCAGTCTTTTATGCACTGGACGGCTGTTTGTGTTACCGGGTTTCTAAAAGCCTGTATACAAAATCCCCTGATATTGGTAATCAAATATCTTTTTTTACTAGTGAAAAGGATTTTAAAAGGACGGTGTCGTATAGGAGTTGGGAAGGAGGCGAGACATGATGAATCATCTTTTACTGTACTGTCATCTGTCGAATCACAGCTTCAATCATGCCTTGCTCGAGGTATATTCGAAAGAACTGGAGAAAAAGGGCCATCCGGTCATTGTAAGGAATCTGTATGACCTGGCCTTTGATTCGGTTCTGACTGAATGGGAATACGAGAATTCGCTGGAGGGTCAGTATGAGGTGGATGTGCTCAACGAACAAAAGCATATCGCCTGGTGTGACTGCATTACATTGATCTATCCTGTTTGGTGGGGTGGCATGCCCGCGTTGCTGAAGGGTTATATAGACCGCGTATTCAGCTATGGCTTTGCATATGAGCTGGACGGGGAAGATCCCATTCCACGGCTAAAAGGCAAAACGGCGATTACGATTTGCACGACCGGAACCCCTTCTGAAATATACGAGGAGAACGGGATGCATGACGCCATGAACGTGGCGCGCAACCTTAGTATTTTTGAGTTCTGCGGCATACAGCCCATCCAGTCACTTTATTTTGGCAACGTGATATTGGCCGGTGATGAAAAAAGGCGGAGCATGCTTGAGGAAGTACGGTACCTTGCACAAACGCAGTAATAAAGAGAAAAGATACATTTGAAAACGATGAAGGTGAAGAAGCAACATGATTGTTAAAGCAGACGATACTTTGAATGAACAGATTTTGGATTATCTCGATGAGGAAAAGGCAATGAATCTATTCATCATCGGTGATATTGAGAACTTTGGTTACGATACGGATTTTCAGGATATCTGGGTGGATCTTGGGAAGCAGGGAGAGATACGGGGGATTTTGCTACGGTACTTTGGAAACTATCTTCCAAGAGCGGGATCCATCTATAAACGAATCGGTTTTAAGGATATCGGCATGTGGAGCATGTATTCCTAATAACCATCACGTTCTTAAAAAAGGCAAAAACACTAGCGTATGTGTTTTTGCCTTTTTGTGTGCTACGACATGCGGTTTAAGTAGTCAATCATATTTTCCATCTCTTGATCTGAAAGGCCCGAAAATTTCTCTTTATAATAATCACGGCGGATCGCTGACAGCTTTTCAGCAACTGCCTGGCCTTTTTCTGTGATTTTTACATAAACGATTCTTCGGTCGGTCAAGGATCGTTCTCTGGTTATTAAATCTTTCTTTATTAAACGGTCGGTTACACCTGTAATATGACTTGATGAAACCTTCATTTCACCCGCTAGCTCAGAGGCTGTAAGATATTCTTTATCCTTTAATAGATTAAGGACGCCAAACTCGTTGGCAGGCACATCATCAGAGAAAAGGTCGTTAATGTCTTTTCTGAAGGTCCGAAAAACAGTCAGGAAGCTGTTCTCAAGTTCTGCGATCCTATTTGTGCGGTTATCATTCATAGCAATCACCTATTCTACATTTTAATAAGTATTAGTTATCGACACTCCTACTTACATAGTATACTTTGCACGCCAATTACTCAAACATTTATGGGGTTTGGACACAAAATCTCCTGATTTTTCGCTTTTTTTCTCTTTTTTTGTATGGTACCCTCGAAGTGGAAATGAACAGGGATGGGGTTGGACGATGAAAAACAGCACACTATGGTTTTTATTGCTTGGTTTAGGTTTCCTGGCAGGCGTTATTTACTGGATCGTGGTCTTTGCTACAAATTGAGAATAGACACATAGAGAACTGTGGGGACAATAATTTGTATCTACAGCTCTTTTTTTGCCTCTTTTATGGATTTTATTTCTACTTATGGATAAAAAGTGAAAGAGGGATAATTATGGGAGCCAACTATAAAATAACCACTATGCTGCTTGATCAGAGATGGAATCAGCGACCGGGAGGAAACCGGATTCCAAGATATGCAGTCGCTCATGATACAGGAAACGAAGGGTCCACCGCTAAGCAAAATTACAAGTACTTCAACAGCAGGAATTTGGAAGCTTCCGCTCATGTGTTCATTGATGACCAAGAAATTCTATTGATCATCCCTCTGAGTGAAAAAGCATGGCATGTCAGGAGTCAGGTTTCAGATGCCAATGACTGGGCATTAGGTGTAGAACTGTGCCATGGAGGCAACATCATTTGGAAAGAAGCCTATAAACGGTATGTTTGGTTTTTTGCATGGCTGTGCCGGCACTATAGATGGATTCCTGAACATTCGATTAAAGGCCATTTTCAGCTGGATCCTGCCAGGCGAACAGATCCAGTAAACGCCTTTAAGAAATATGGAGTAACATATCAGCACTTTCTTCAAGCAGTTGAAGCTGAGTTGACCAAGATGGGCCCAGTAGATGATGAGAAAGAACAGGGAACGCTATACCGGGTGCAAATTGGAAGCTACAGACAACCGGAAAATGCAGTGGAAATGGTAAAGCTGGCGAAAAAAGCGGGTTTTGATGCCGTCATTATCAAAACAAAATGACAGATTTGATTTATTTTTCTGTAAATGGTTATTGATAAGGTTCTTTATACGGTGATATACTATTTGTATCTAATAAGGAAAGGAGGGGTTGGAATGCTGAATGGTGTACGTTGTATGGTTGATTGGCTGACAGTTGAAGTCCGTTCGATAACACATGAAATGACTGATCACGGGAGAAGTCTGTCCAATTTTCATACGCTAAGCGTACATCAGTAAGTTTTTCCATACCCATCCTTTTATTACGGACAAACCATGGGCAGGAGTACTTGCTCATGGTTTTTTTGTTTGCAAAAAAACTTGGTTTTTTTGTATTGCAAAAGGTTATGCAGCAGCTGTCCCAGCCAGTGTTTGACCCTTTGGGATGGGTAACCACCA
Source organism: Fictibacillus enclensis (assembly GCF_001457035.1). Lineage (GTDB taxonomy): Bacteria > Bacillota > Bacilli > Bacillales > Fictibacillaceae > Fictibacillus_C > Fictibacillus_C enclensis. Next base: position 827,752 of record NZ_KQ758617.1, read on the forward strand.
AATTTAAGGAGTGTTACCTATGATGCTATGTTCTGCATACAGCCTAGCAAAAAGTTTTGGCGGCCATGCTGTTTTTAATAACTTATCACTGGAGATTCACGAAGGAGACCGTATCGGCCTGGTGGGCCGTAATGGAACCGGGAAGAGTACCTTGTTTAAACTGCTGACAGGGGACGAGCAGCCGGATGGAGGAGAGATACATCTAAAAAAGGGAGCGACTGCAGGTTATCTGGAACAAATCCCGGTTCAATCCGATCAGGCTGCTGTATATGATGTGTTTATGCAGTCGTTTTCCGAACAGCGTGAGATACAGGAAAAAATCCATGCTTTAACTGAAAAAATGAAGAGTGATTGTGATGAAAAGCAACTGGGTAAGTGGCTCAACCAGCTTTACAGCTTGCAGGAAGCCTACGAGGCCATGGGTGGCTATTCCATTGAGTCCAAAATTAACGGCATTCTAAAAGGGCTCGGACTGGAAGAGATTCAAGACCAACCGTTTTCCTCCATCAGTGGAGGTGAAAAGACCAAAGTGGGACTCGGCTGCCTTCTCCTGCAGGAGCCTGACCTGCTTTTGCTTGATGAACCAACCAACCATTTGGATTTGCGGACAATGGAATGGCTTGAGGATTATTTATTAAAATACAAGGGGGCAGTGGTTTGCATTTCCCATGACCGTTATTTCTTGGATCGTACAGTGAACAAGGTCTATGATCTCGAGGATGGTCAACTGACTCTCTATCACGGCAACTATACCGCTTTTTCAGAGGAAAAAGAAAAGCGCCTCCTCGCCGAGTTTGCTCAGTATCAGGAGCAGCAGAAGCGAATAAAAAAAATGCAGGAAGCGATTAAACGGCTGCGTGAATGGGCCATTCGGGGCGACAATGGTGATCTCCACCGCCGGGCACGCAGTATGGAGCGCGCCGTCGAGCGAATGGACAAGATCAAACGCCCCATTCTGCAGCGCCGAAAAGCAGAGATGGCCTTTCAAATGAAAGACCGCAGCGGTAAGGATGCTCTGTCTTTGATCGAAGTGGGAACGATCATTGGAGGAAGAGAGGTTTTAAAGCAGGTAGACCTTTTTATACGATTCGGGGAGAAAGTCGCTATCGTGGGCAATAATGGTACAGGAAAGTCCACGATGCTAAAAGCCATCATGGGGTGGCACAAGACAACAGGATCAATAGAAGTCGGAACCTCTGTTAAGTTCGGCTACCTCTCGCAAAGCGGGATAAGTCATCAGCCGGAAGATACGGTTCTCTCAGCCTTCCGTGATGCGGTAGCTGTTGATGAAGGAATGGCGAGGCATCTCCTGTCGAAGTTTTTATTTTACGGACAGGATGTGTTTAAAAAGGTAAAAGACCTCAGTGGGGGAGAAAACACCAGGCTCCGGTTCGCACAGCTGGTTCATCAGGATGTGAACTTTCTTCTCCTGGATGAACCGACCAACCATCTGGATATCGATTCAAGAGAAGCTCTGGAAGATGCGATTGAGGAATTTACCGGAACGGTAGTGGCCGTTTCTCATGATCGGTACTTTTTAAATAAGCTGTTTAACCGGATTGCGTGGCTGAATGAGGGCTATATCGATGAATATCTTGGATCGTATGATCAGGCGAGGCAGCAGCGTTAATCGGTTTTCCCTGTTTTGTTTCATTGGATGGCGGGGATAGTGTATGTGATAGATACAATCATACTGCAAGACATGAGGGGTTAGTTACTTATGGACAAAGAGTTAAAGGAACTTGGACGTTTCATCATACAGCATAAAGAGGAACTTGCGGCCATTGTCACTAAAAACAGAATCCAAAATGGCATCAACCCATCGGACGATGGACAAAAGCAGCTTTTGATCGATTGGAGGATCGAACTGTTTCAATATTTAGGTGAAGCATTGTTTTCAGACCTTGCCCAATCTGAAAAAAAGTTTTTGGACTGGGGTAAAAAAAGTGGAGAAGTTGCGGTGAAGATTCAATTGTCGCTGGATACTGCTCTTGATACTACCCGCTATTACAGATCGACCATATTGGATTTCATCAGCACGGAAGTGGCAAAGCACGGATATACTGGCCAAACGGTGATGAAAGCTGTTCAAATCATTGATCCTCTACTGGACAAAGTGGTGTATTCCTTTAGCGTCGCCTACGTAGACTATAACAATCATTTGCTTGGCCTGGCCCGGGAAGCACTGGAAGAGCTTTCTGTTCCTGTGGTGCGCCTCACGGATTCAGTCGGTATCTTGCCTCTTGTCGGATCTATTGATACTCACCGTTCGAAGCTGATCATGGAAATCGTATTGAACGAATGCGTAGAAATGAAAATCGATCACCTGTTTATTGATCTTTCCGGTGTTCCGGTGATTGATACTATGGTTGCGCATAATCTGTTTCAGGTCATTACTTCACTGAAGCTCCTGGGTGTGGCCGTTACATTGACCGGTATGCGCCCTGAACTCGCACAGACGGTGGTTTCCTTAGGGATAAGTTTTGAAGGGTTTTCCATAGCGGGAAGCCTGCATCAGGCGCTCCAGCAAAAGAAGTTGCTTCAAAACGTATGATCACTATGGAAATATGCCTATCCTTATGAAGGATAGGCATATTTTTCTAGTTGCATAAAGAACGTTTGTTCGCATATACTGTAAATAAATAACGAACAAGGCGGTGGCTGTTATGAATTCATTGCTGGCGCGTTATGTTTCTGAACGAAATCCTTTTATGATTATTTATCAATCTGGCCGCGGTCAGTTTACTCAGCGTATGGTTTATCCCATTTCCTGTGACAAAGAAACATTAACCGCTTTTTGCTGTCTGCGCAGGCAAATACGAACGTTTAAAGTATCGAATATATTGTCTGTGGCAAAAAATACGGCTTAATACAGATGGTGGAGGAAGCGGAAGATGTTATATGGTGATGAAACGGACCGAGTATTGGTGGATAAGTATATTATGTACCCCATGCTCCTGACCATTTTTAATCGGGATTTAAAAGTGATCGCACAGTCCCCCTTTAAATTAAGGCAGCCCTATATTACCTTGGTAGAGAATGTAATGAATGCCATCAGTTTTGAGCTGAGGGACGTGAAAAAAGAGATGTTGCAGCGGAAGATCAAAGTAGCGGATGGGAGGCCGGTTGATGATATGACCGAATATCAGATTTTTATCAGAGGCTATCAGGAAGTTATGAGGTTTCCCAATGTACATCTCCGGAATAAGGCAGAATTGCTGATGAAACACTTTCTTTTTGGTACGCTGGTAGAGCGAAAATAGCAAATCAGGCTTGACGCCGGAGACTGAATGATCGGCAAGGTGAACCATGAAAACGTACATGAAGTTGGCAGAGGAATTAACGAAAAACACAAAAATAGTCAGCCGGGATCCGGGCGACCCTGTAGAAGTGCTCACTCATCCCGAACCATGGAAAGTGGTAGGATGCGGAAATTATGCTGCTGTTTTTCTTCATCCCGAATTTCCGGACCTCGTTGTTAAAATTTACGGCAGAAATCCTGAAGGGCTGCTGTGTACGAGACCCTTGGTGAACACCCTGCCTATTCCCAATGCTATGGCTATGGTGAACGCCATTTGATTCTCAAAAGGATCAAAGGAGTAACTCTCTATGATTGTCTTCATAAAGGAATAAAAATTCCGCAAACGGTGATACGTGACGTGGATAACGCCCTGTCTTACGCACGGGGCCTTGGTCTTTTTCCCCGGGATGTGCATGGCAAGAACGTTATGCTGCTGGATGGGCGGGGCATCATTGTGGATGTTTCCGATTTTTGCAAACGAGAAAAATGCTCGAAATGGAACGATTTAAGAAAAGCTTACTATAGAGTGTATCTTCCTGTTTTTTATAACTATCCTGTTAAACTGCCTTACCCTGTTCTAAATGCAGTCAGGATCGGCTACAGGTGGTACAAAAAATGGAAACGAAGCAATTAATGCCTGCTTTATTACGCAAAACCGGAGCAGGCTTTTTAGAGTGTACCTATCGTTCTTTTACAGGCCGTTTTATGAGATAATAACTATAAGATTAACAGTTTGACAGAGGTGAGTTTATGAGTTTGCGGTTTATTCTGGGAAGGGCTGGAAGCGGAAAGACGGAACGCAGTCTGGGAGAGATCCGAGACTCTCTTTTTGAACAGCCACAAGGCCGGCCGATTATCTATTTGGTACCAGAACAGATGACGTTTCAGTCTGAATATGAATTGGCAAAAACACCTGGTCTCGATGGTATGATGCGTGCCCAGGTGTTCAGTTTTTCCCGTCTGGCATGGAAGATCCTTGGCGATGTCGGCGGGATGACGCGGCTTCATATTACAAGTGTCGGCATGAACATGATGCTCAGAAAGATTATCGAAAATAAAAAGCAGGAACTGAAAGTATTTAAGAAGGCTTCGGAACAGAATGGCTTTTATTCGCTGATGGAAACCATGATTACGGAATTCAAGCGGTACTGTGTGAACCCGGAGCAATTGGAATGGAATGCACAAACTCTTTTGAGTTTCTCGGGCACTGATGAAGGTAGTGTGCTCAGGGATAAACTTTCAGATCTGGCCCTTATATATGGAGAGATGGAAAAGGCGTTAATTTACAAGTACATGGATAATGAGGATTATTTGAGGCTGCTTGCTGAAAAAATCCCTCACTCGGAATACATTCAACAGGCGGATTTTTACATAGACGGCTTTCACCAATTTACACCTCAGGAACTGGAAGTGCTGAGCATGCTTCTAAAGCATGCCCGCCGTGTCACCGTGGCACTGACCCTTGATGCAGGGAAAAGTACTGAAAATCCGCATGAGCTGGATCTTTTTTATACCCCGAAAAAGACCTCCTCGGTTATCCGCAAGATTGCCAAAGAAGAAGGTGTGATGGAAGAGGAGCCGGTTGTCCTTGAGGAGTGTCCGAGGTTTAATGGCAGCCCCTCGCTCGCCCATCTTGAAAGCCAGTTTGAGCAGCGGCCTGCGCTGGAATTTGGTTTTTCCAATGATATATCCATTTCTTCAGCGGTCAACAGGCGTGCGGAGGTAGAGGGAACTGCACGGGAAATCCTTACCCTGGTACGTGACAAGGGATACAGATTTAAAGATATCGCTATTTCAATCCGAAACATGAATGAGTACCAGGATCTGATTGAAACAGTTTTTGAAGAGTATGAGATTCCTGTCTTTCTGGATCAAAAGAAACCGATGCTTCACCATCCGCTTATTGAACTGATCCGTTCTTCTCTTGAAACGGTTACGGCCAATTGGCGTTACGAATCCGTATTCCGTGCGGTTAAGACGGACTTGCTCTATCCGGAAAACAGCGAGTATACCTCCTCGGAGCTTAGGCATGAAATGGATGGGCTTGAAAATTATGTTCTGGCTTATGGCATACAGGGCACACGTTGGATGGATAAAAAGCCCTGGAAGGTGCAGCGTTTTCAGGCGCTTGAAGAACATCAATTCGTTCAGACCGACGAAGAGGTCCAAAAACAGGAAGTTTTGAATGAAGTTCGGCATATGATCGTGTCACCGTTGGACAAGCTATCCCGGGATCTGAAAAAGGCGGAAACGGTAAGGGATTATTGTGAAGTGCTGTTTGTTTACCTGGAACGTCTTCATATTCCGGCCAAGCTGGAGCGTCTCAGCCGCAAAGCCCAGGAAGAGGGAAGGCTTCGCATGGCGCGCGAACATGATCAGGTTTGGGATGCGGTCGTTGAGCTTTTGGATGAAATGGTTGAAATTACAGGAAGTGAAGCGATAAAGCTTGAACTGTGGATCAAAATGCTCGATACAGGCCTGGAAAGCCTGAAGTTCGCACTTGTTCCTCCGGCGATCGACCAAGTGTTGGCCGGTACCATGGACAGGTCCCGTTATTCGGGTGTGAAATGCCATTTTGTACTTGGTGTGAATGACGGTATACTACCCGCCAAACCAAAGGACGATGGCATCTTGTCAGAAGATGACCGCGATCTGCTCGAAAAGAACGGGGTGGCGCTTGCGCCAGGTGCGAGACGGCAGCTCCTTGATGAGCAGTTTCTGATCTATCTGTCGCTGTCGAACGCAACGGACAAGCTGTATATTTATTATCCGCTTGCTGACGAAGAAGGAAAAAATCTTCTTCCTTCCATGGTGATTAACAGGGTCAAATCTCTCTTTCCCGGAATTACGGAAACCTTTATCCAAAATGATCCGGAGTATGGCAATGATCTTTCCTACATCCATCATCCGCAAAAGGCAATTTCCCACTTGAACACCCAGCTGCGGGAGTGGAAGAAGGGGTACCCGATTTCAGGACTGTGGTGGGATGTATACAATTGGACGACAGGACAAGACCAATGGAAGTGGCTTGGACAAACGGTGCTAGGCAGTCTTTTCTATTACAACCAGGAGAAAAAACTGTCTTCTTCCGTCACGAAAGAATTATATGGCGATGCAATAACGGCGAGCGTATCACGAATGGAGCTTCAGAAGTCGTGTGCATTTTCGCACTTTCTTTCATATGGGCTGAAACTTCAGGAACGAAGGCTGTACCGGCTTGAAGCTCCCGATATCGGCCAGCTTTTTCATGCGGCATTAAAAAACATGGACGACTATTTGGGAACCCATCAAATGACCTGGCGTGATCTGTCCATGAAAGACTGCTACAGGCTTGCGGGAGAAGTGGTGGACAGCCTTGCATTAAAACTGCAAAGCCAGATTCTGCTATCAACCAACCGCCATCTGTATATCAAAAACAAACTGAGTGACATCGTGGGCAGAGCATCTCATATGCTGAGCGAGCATGCGCGGGTGAGCGGGTTTTCACCGGTGGGTCTTGAACTAGGATTTGGAAAACAGCAGCCGCTTCCGCCTCTTAAATATACACTTCCAAACGGAACTTCCATGGAGATAATCGGAAGGATCGACCGTGTGGATTCAGCGGAAGGGTCCCAGGGGTTAATGCTTCGAATCATCGACTACAAATCAAGTTCAACCGGTTTGAACCTTTCCGAGGTGTATTACGGGATTGCCCTGCAGATGCTGACATACCTTGATGTTGTGATCAGCCATTCCGTGGAGTGGCTTGGAAAAGAAGCGCATCCCGCAGGAGTGCTGTATTTTCATATTCATAATCCGTTATTGTCACAAAAGAAATTGCTCACTCTTGAAGAGGTACAGCAGGAGCTTTTCAAACGGTTTAAGATGAAAGGCCTGGTACTGGCCGATACGGAAACGGTCCAGCTGATGGATACCGTCTTTGAAAAAAAATCGGACATTATTCCTGTTTCCTTGACGTCAAAAGGATTTCACCCGACGCATTCTTCGGTCGCGACCGAAGAAGATTTCACCACCATGACCCAATATGTCCGCAAGGTGATCAAAGAGGTGGGCACAGACATTACCGAAGGTGTCATCGATATTGCGCCATATCAAATGAAAAACAAAATGCCTTGCACATATTGTTCCTACAGATCTGTGTGCCAGTTTGATCAGTCACTGGAAGAAAATCAGTATCGTCTGTTAAAGCAGGAAAACGATGATGAGATCCTGGCCAAAATGCGTGAGGAAGGAGGAGAAGGCGAATGATTAAAATTGCGGAAAAACCAAAAGACAGCCTGTGGACGGATGATCAGTGGCAGGCCATTCAGGCGAGAGGGCAGGATATTCTTGTGGCCGCAGCCGCCGGTTCCGGTAAAACAGCGGTGCTGGTTGAACGGATTATCACCATGATCAAACAAGAAATTGCTGATGTAGACCGTCTGCTGATTGTAACGTTTACCAATGCTGCAGCAGCTGAAATGAGGAAAAGGATTGGGGATGCGATTGAAAAGGAGCTTTCCCTTCATCCTGCTTCGCTTCATCTGCGAAGACAGCTGGGACTGTTGAACAAAGCCTCGATTTCAACGCTGCATTCCTTTTGCATTGAAGTCCTGAGAAAGTATTACTACCAAATTGATCTTGATCCGGGATTTCGTATTGCCGATGACACAGAAGCAGAGCTGATCAGGCAGGAAGTCCTGGAAGATCTGTTTGAAGAGGAGTACAGCAAAGAAAATAACCAGGTGTTCTTTAATGTAGTGGATGCCTACAGTTCAGACCGTAACGATGCAGAGCTGCAGCGCCTCATCTTAAAACTGTATGATTTTTCGAGAAGCCATCCAGACCCGGACCTCTGGCTCAATCAAATGGCTGCTCAGTATGACGTGAAAGCAGAGAACATTGATGATCTGCCCTGGACAAAAGAGCTGCTTGAGGATGTGGCGATGCAGCTAAGAGGTTTGGGAAATGTTCTGGACCGTGCGTTAAAAGCAGCCCGTTCACCGGAAGGTCCTGCGCCATATGGCGAAACCCTCGAAAATGACCTCGCCTATTTAAAACGCCTGGAAGAAGCGGCGGGGCAATCCTGGCAGGACTTGTATGATGTATTCAGTGACGGCTCGTTCGCAACCATGAAGCAGGTTCGAGGAAAAGAAGTCGATCCCGTTATTAAAGAAAATGTCAAAAAAATGCGGGATCAGGTGAAGAAAAGGGTCAATGCCATAAAAGACGATCTATTCAGCAGGCCGCCGGAGTCCTATGTGATTCATCTGGAGGAAATGGCGCCTGTCGTCAAATGTCTTGTAGAGCTTGTACAGGAATTTGGCATCCGTTTTTTAAGAGAAAAGCAGGAAAAGGGGTTGCTGGATTTCAGTGATCTTGAACATTTTTGTCTGGAAATCCTGAAGCAGCCATCTTCAACGATCGAGAATCCTGTACCCACCCCGGCAGCGCAGGAATACCGGAATCGCTTTGTGGAAGTACTGGTGGATGAATATCAGGATACCAACCTGGTACAGGAAACGATTGTCCGGCTTGTGAGCAAAGGAAACACGGCACAAGGCAATTTGTTCATGGTAGGCGATGTGAAACAGAGCATCTACAGGTTCCGCCTGGCGGAGCCTGGTCTTTTTCTTTCAAAATACAAGCAATTTGGCAAAATCCCGGGTGAAGGTGCGGGCTTGCGGATCGATCTGGCAAAAAACTTTCGAAGCCGAAACGAAGTGCTTGACGCCTCCAACTATATCTTCAAACAAATCATGAACGAATCCGTGGGCGAAATTGAATACAGCAGTGAAGCTGCCTTGTCTTTCGGTGCGGAGTATTATCCGGAAGCTGAGAGTGCAGAAGCAGAACTTCTCTTGATCAATAAAAGCTCTCCTGTAAGGGATGAAGATGGAGAGGCAACCGGCGAAAGCGAAAAATCAGACAGCGAAACCGTCATCCTGGAAGCGAGGGTGATGGCGGAAAAAATCAAACAACTCATCGGGACTGAAGGAGAATTGCCGTACCAGGTGCTCGATAAAAACACCGGTGGAATGCGGCCGGTAAAATATAAAGATATTGTCATCCTTCTTCGCGCCACAAGCACGTGGGCCCCTATTATCCTGGAGGAATTTAAACGGCAGGGAATTCCGGCCTATGCGGAGCTCTCGACCGGATATTTTGAAGCCATTGAGGTCAATATTATGCTGTCTTTGTTGAAGGTGATTGACAACCCGCTGCAGGACATTCCGATTGCCTCGGTACTGCGGTCGCCCATTGTCGGTTTGACAGGAGACGAGATGGCGTCTGTGCGACTTGCTGACCGCAAGGGAACTTATTTTGATGCCCTTACTGAGTATCTAAACAGCGGTGAAGATGAAAATATCCGCAGTCGAGTGGCTCATTTTACGAAAAACCTGAGCCAATGGAGAGAAGCTGCGCGGCAGGGGTCTCTGGCCGATCTCATTTGGCGGATCTACAGGGAAACGGGATATTTTGACTTTGTCGGCGGCCTTCCGGGAGGCAAACAGCGCCAGGCCAACTTGCGGGCGTTGTACGATCGTGCCAGACAGTATGAAAAAACGTCGTTCCGCGGGCTTTTCCGCTTTCTTCGATTTATTGAGCGAATGCAGGACCGCGGAAGAGACCTCGGAGCTGCCCGTGCGCTTGGTGAACAGGAAGATGTTGTCCGGGTGATGACCATTCATAAAAGTAAAGGCCTGGAGTTCCCCGTTGTTTTTGCTGCAGGACTAAATAAGCAGTTTAATACGATGGATCTCAAGGAAACTGTTTTGCTGCATAAAGAACTTGGACTGGGAACCCGGTATATCAATCCAAGGTATAGAGTAGCCTATCCGACACTGCCCCAGCTTGCCATATTGCGCAGAAAAAAAATGGAGCTGCTCGCTGAAGAAATGAGGGTGCTCTATGTGGCTCTGACGCGGGCAAAAGAAAAACTGTATCTTCTCGGTACGCTTAATGACCTGGAAAAGTCCGTTGGACAATGGGCAGATGTACTGGAAAGCGGAGACTGGGTGCTGCCGGACTATGAGCGCTCGCAGGCGAAAACATACCTTGACTGGATTGGCCGTTCTGTCATTCGGCACAAGGATGGCGGAGAACTCAGGAAGCTGCTCCCGGCTGCTCAGACAGGAAGGGGAGAAGTATACACAGATCCCGCCAAATGGAAGGTCAAGACCTTTGATGCCGCTCATTATGAAGAAGAAAGTGAAGGAAGAAAAGCTCTTCAGGAAGAGATTCTTTCTACGATCCGGGAGTACGATCCGGTGGCGATCACTTCTAAAGAACAAGAGGAAGTGGACCGGCGTTTGAATTGGAAGTACGAGCATCAGGCCTCCACTGCCATCTTGTCAAAACAGTCCGTGACAGAACTGAAGCGTCAGTATCAATACATGGATGATGAATACAACGGCAGTAAATTAACAGGGGGATTTTCCTCCACCCAGGCGAGCCGTCCACGGTTCATGCAAGAAAAAACGCTGACGGCTGCCGAACGGGGAACCGCCATGCATGCGGTCATGCAGCACATCAATTTATCCCGTCCGGTAACTCCGGACCATGTGAACGAGCTATTGGAAGAGATGGTGGCCATGGAGCTGCTGACAAGGGAACAGGCAAATCATGTTGATGCCTCTGCAATTTCGGCCTTTTTTGAAACCGAGATCGGCAAAAAAGTAACACAAGCAACGGAGGTTATTCGCGAGATGCCGTTTAACATGGCTCTTCCTGTAGAGGAAGCGGCCTTGAGCTGGAATGAAACAACAAATGAAAGAATTCTTGTACAAGGGGTCATTGACTGTCTTGTTCCTGAAGAAGACGGCTTTCTTTTAATAGATTATAAAACCGATGCTATTACGAACCGTTTTTCAGGAGGGTTTGAAGGGGCAAAGCCCGTTTTGCTTGAAAGGTACAGAGTGCAGCTTGAACTGTATGGCAAAGCCATTGAACGTATTTTGAAAAAACCGGTCAAGGCAAGCCATTTGTATTTCTTTGATGGGGCACATTTATTAGAAGTTAAATAGAGTTTTTACGAGAAAAGGAGGAAGCGCAATGAGGCTGCTTCATACGGCTGACTGGCATCTGGGAAGAACGCTGGAAGGCCGCAGCAGGCTGGAAGAACAACAGCAGTTCCTTGATGAGCTGGTACAGATTGCAGAGGAGGAAAGGGTGGATGCCATCATCATGGCAGGCGATGTATTTGATACGGTCAATCCGCCGGCGGCGGCGGAGCAAATGTTTTATGACGGCATGGCCAGGCTTAGTGACCGCGGCAGACGCCCTGTGATTGCCATTGCTGGAAACCACGATCATCCCGACCGGCTGGCGGCTTCTTCCCCGTTGTCGGGGAATCTGGGAATTACACTGGTGGGCCTTCCAACAACACAGCTTTATTCATATGGAATTGAAAGGACACAGGAAAAGCTCAATATCTGTGCGCTTCCCTATCCGTCCGAATCTCGTTTGAAGGAAGTTCTGTCAGATACAGGAGAGGAGCTGCATTTAAGAAATCAATATGACAACTGGGTCGGACAGTATTTTAATAGGATGACAGAATGGTTTGACCCCCAGGCTGTGAATATTGCGATGAGTCATTTGTATGTTGCAGGCAGCAACGAAAGTGACTCGGAGCGGCCTGTACATATTGGCGGAGCCTACACCGTTGCTGCAGAAACGCTTCCCCAAAAGGCGCAGTATGTTGCGCTCGGTCATCTTCACCGGCCTCAAAACGTCAAACGGGCCAAAACAGCCGCCCGCTATTCGGGATCGCCGTTAAGTTACAGTTTCTCTGAAGCGGGACATACAAAGTCTGTAACCATAGTGGATCTGGCACCTGGCAAGGAAGCGTCCATCAGGGAAATACCGCTCACATGCGGACACCCTTTGATGGTTTATCATGCGAACGGTGTGGCAGACGTCCATCAATGGCTGGATGAAGTCTGTCCGAGCAAGGCATGGGTAGATCTGTCGATTACTGTAAAGGACAGTATTGCAATGGAGGACATTCAAGCCATCCGGAAAGCGCATAAAGGAATTATTCATATTAAACCTGCATTTGAAGGAACAAGGGAGCCGGAGACGTCTGTACAAAAGAATCTGCCAATCGATGAGCTGTTCAAAACGTTTTACAAACGGCAAACCGGAGGCGGTGTGCCTGACGAGAACGTCCTGTCCTTGTTTCTAGAACTCATCTCGGATGAGGATGAGGAAAGGAGTGCAGCAGAATGAGACCGGTAGGATTGCAGGTTGCAGGACTTCAAAGTTTTCGGGAAAAACAGACGATAGAGTTTGATCAGCTGTGCGGCGGTGGGGTCTTTGGGATTTTCGGTCCGACCGGAAGCGGCAAGTCGAGCATACTTGATGCCATCACACTCGCGCTCTACGGCAAAGTAGAGCGGGCCGCAGGCGGAACTCAAGGGATTTTGAACCACGCAGAAAATGAGCTGTCGGTGTCCTTTGCCTTCGAACTGGGTGCCGGAGAAAACTTATCACGGTATAGGATTGAGCGGAATTATAAGCGAAGCGGAGATCATACGATCCGGACAAGCACCTGCCGGCTCCTTTTTTTGGAAAATGGGGAGTGGACGGTGCAGGCAGATAAGGAACGGGATGTTACACAGCAGGTTCAGGAGCTCCTGGGATTGACGATTGAGGATTTTACCCGGGCAGTTGTCCTTCCTCAAGGCAAGTTTGCTGAATTTTTATCTCTGAAGGGTGCAGAGCGGAGACAGATGCTTCAGCGGCTTTTTCAGCTCGAAAAGTACGGAGACCAATTAAATCAAAAGCTGAAAAAACGGGTGGAAAAGTCCAGGACGGAAATGGAACATCTGGCCGCTGAACAGGCGGGTCTTGGCGACGCATCCAAGGAAGCGCTGCAAGAAGCTGAGAAGCTCTGGAAAGAGGCAAAGGAAGAAGTAGAACACAAAAGAAGCCATGCTGAGGAAGAAGAACGAAGATATGAAAAGAACAAGCAAGTATGGCAGGCTCAAGAGCACTTAAAAGAGGTTGAAGATGAGGAAAAAAATCTTCAGCAAAATGCAAGCCTAATCCAGGGTCTTGAACAAAAGCTGGAGAGGGCAAGGCTTGCCGACTTGTTGAACCCATATGGTGATGAAGCTGAAAAAGCTCAAAAGGAAGCGGAAGACTGCAATAAAAAAGAGCAGGATTTAAGACAGGCAACAGCAGAGGCTAAAAGCATTGCGGATAAAGTTCAGAAAACGTATGAAGCTGCAAAAAAAGAAAAAGATGATCAAGAGCCTTCACTGATTTCCAGGCGGGAGCAGCTGCTTTCTGCCATGGAAATGGAAAAGGAAGCGGAAAAGAAAGAACAAGCGGCAGGGGAGAAGGAACAACAGCTCAACGACCAGCTGCAGAAGCTGGAAGCGGCAGCGTCCAAACAAAAGGCTGCCGAGGGTCTGCTGCATCGAGCGGTCGATAGACAGAACGAACTGCAGAGACAATTAAAGGAAACGATCATTTCTTCAACAGAACGGGACAAAATCAACCGGGCACAAGAAGCGGCATTGAACTTGGAGTATGAAGCAAAGCAGGTATCAGAAGCGCAGAAAGCGGTGGATCAAGCCGGATTGCTGCATCAAAGCTCCATCGACGAGTTTCACAGGTTCAAAGGCAGGAAAGAGCAGCTTGAAACAAAAATTCACCAGTCCAGCTCGAAGGTTCTTGCTGTTTTTCATGAGGTGTCGGAGGTTCAATACGTCCAGGAACAAATGTCTTACCATGCTGCTCAATATGAAGAACAGTTGGCAGAACGAAGAGAAAAGGATCAGGTAAGGGAGCTTGCATCCCGTCTGTCTCAGCAGCTAGCCGCCGGGCAGCCATGCGCGGTGTGCGGTTCAACCGATCATCCAGATCCCATCCGGCACTATGAACCCGATCAGGAGCCAGAACAACAGATCCGTAAGGTGAGGGAAATCCAAAACCAGGCGGGCTCATTAGAAAAAGAAATCTATATGATGAAAAGCACGCTGGAACGATTGTCAGAGAGCCTTCAGCAATACATGGAAGAGCCGGAAGCCGCTGCAAGCAGCCTTCCTTCTCATTCTCCATCCGTACCTCCGCAATCACTCTCACAACTGGAAGAGTGGCTGACCCAAACGTTAACTCAAGTGAAAGGATTACGTCAGGATGTGCTTGAGGCCGATGAAGCGGTAAAAAAAGTTGGAGCAGAATATAGAGAGCTTTCTTCCCTTGAAGCCACGGTGAAAGCCCAGATGTCTTCTGCTCAAAAAGAAGACCAGGAACGCCGGCAAAAACTGAAAAAAACAGAGAAAGCCTTGGAAGCACTGCAAAACAAGTGGCAAAAAGAATTTCCCGATTTTCCCGTTAATCAAGTAGAAAAAGAAAAAGAGCGCATTCGTACACTGGATGCCCAACGCGAAAAGATTGAGGAAGGATTGGTTAAATCCGTTCCCTTTATTGAAGAAAAAGAAAAAATCATCGAAACGTGCAGACAGCATGTTGCAGAGATTGAAAAAGATATCGCTAAGCTGGAATCAGGGCTTGCGAGTTTACGCGAAGACAGCCGTGGTTTACGAGCAAAAGTGAACCGGATCGCAGGAGATCAAACATGTAAGGCAAGGCTTGCTGACACAGAGAACAGCATCAAACGTTTGACAGAACAGGTGAACCAGCTGGAAACCAGCCGTCAGAAGGCGATCGATGCTTACCATGCTCTAGACAAAGAATGGCGTTCGGCGCAGGATGCAAAAGAAAGAAGCGGTCAACGGAAAACAGAAGCTTTGGCGATTTGGGAGGAAAAAAGAAGTTCTTCTCCGTTCACAGATATGCCAGACTTAAGGAGAAGTCTGGCAAACCGTTTGAAACAGCAAGAATGGCAGACAGAAATCGAAAGGCACTTTGACAGTTTCAAGCGAAATGCTTCCGAAAAAGAAAAACTGCTGAGACAGCTGAACGGGCAAACCTTAACAGAGCAACAATGGAACGGACTGACATCATCTCTAAAGGCTATGAAAGAAGACTTGCAGAATGCTGTCCAAAAATTGGGTGAAACGGGACAATACTACAAGACACTTGAAACCAAGCATGAGCGTTATCAAGTGCTGGAAAAGGAAAGAAAGAAAACGGAAGACCAACTGAAAACGCTTGGAAAGCTTCAAGCCGTGTTCAGGGGCAATAGCTTTGTCGAGTTCGTGGCAGAGGAGCAATTGATTCAGGTGTCAAGAGATGCTTCCAATCGTCTTGGACGGCTCACCAGGGGCAGATATGCAATCGAGGTTGATTCATCCAATGGCTTCGTCATCAGGGACGATGCCAATGGAGGGGTGAAACGGCCGGTATCTACACTATCCGGCGGTGAAACATTCCTGACCTCCCTGGCACTGGCTCTTTCGCTTTCCACCCAGATTCAACTGAGAGGTAAATACCCGCTGGAGTTTTTCTTTTTGGATGAAGGCTTTGGAACACTGGATCAGGAACTGCTTGATACGGTCGTTACCGCGCTGGAGAAACTTCATATGAATGCCTTGTCGGTCGGCATTATTTCACATGTTCCGGAATTAAAAGCAAGACTGACGAAAAAGCTGATTGTCACTCCGGCCAACGGCGAAGGCAACGGCAGCAGAGTCGCTATAGAACAAACATAGAAAAAACGCACTTGGTCGTCATCCAAGTGCGTTTTTAATTGATGCTTCCGTGATCGACGATGTTGACGGTCACTTTGTCGACCACTTTTTCCTCGAATTCATGATGATGCACTCCTAGTTGAAATATGGTTTATTGCTAGTTTGTGATGATTGTTTAAAATCATTCAAACAGTTACCGTTTGTAACAATAAAATTACGTTATTTGGCAAATCAGGACAAAATATTGGATTAAATTGTGCTATGATGGAGAAAAAAGAAGAAGTAGAGGGGGACCATGCGTTGCCGGGTGAAGTGCATCTTATAAAAAGTCTGGTTAGGCCCAGGGAGCAATTTGGGTATTTCCGCCGTTTCAACCAAACGGAAGGTTTTTTTCTGCGTTTTTTAATGATTTGTATTGTGAGTGCTCTCATTACCGCAATAAGTTACTTTCTTTCCTCAGATCATCTTCTCGACATGCCTATCGTCAAGGACGTTCATCTGACGGAAAACAAGCTTGAGGCAAGCAAATACCTGCTTTTTATAGCCGGATTGATTATCGGTTTGGTAAAGCCAGTAATTGCGGTTGCTTTTATGGCAATTGTGTTTCTTCCCTTTTTCAGGGATGTGGGCTTTAAAAAGCTCTTTATCCTTCAATCTGTCGTGTATTGTGTATTTATGATCTCTGCTGTTTTCAAGCTTCCTTTTCAAGGATTTCTGAATACGGATGAAGTATGGAGCCCGTTCAGCCTGGGTGTGGCAGCGAACTATTTCTCCAATAATGCCTTTTTAATCTCGGTGCTTGCTTTTTTGTCGGTGTTTACAGTTTGGGCCTTTTATCTGACGTATTCGGGACTGAAACAGGCAAGCTATAAGTCCAAAACTTATATTTTTGCTGCTGTATCGCTTTTATACATAGGGTTTATGCTGTTGTCCTCATTAACCCATGCACTGCAGTATGGCCAGCTGACATTATAATGGAGGCAATCAACATGAGAAAAAGAATTCTGATGACAGGTCTTGCTGCATTTTCATTATTGTTGCTTGCATTCAATATCTGGATTTTTTCCAAGGACGAGGGTGCCTTTGCCCGTGCGCAGAATGTTCACCTTGCTCCTGCGAGAGTAATGGATATTAAACGAGCCATTGTAGCCGAGGGAGCGGTTGTACCTTCGGAAAATGAAAAATTTTACGTGCAAGAAAAACTTGGCTATGTAAAAGAAATTGCGGTGAAAGAGGGAGACGAGGTTACACCGGGCACTGTGCTGTTTGTGTATGGAAATGCCGGGCTTGACGATAAAATCGCGGACTTGCAGCAAAAAAAAGAGGAATATACCGTTAAAGAAAAACACTATCAGGAAATGCAAACCGAGCTACAAAGCCAGGCCGATGCATTGCCGGTTGATGAACACGATTCGGTGAAAAAGAAAGCAGATTTGGAAAAAGAACAATCAGAAGCGGCAATGAAAAGCGAGCTGGCAACAACTCGTGCCGCAGCTGTCGATACCCAGCTGATCCAGCTGAATGAAGAAAAGGAAAATCTCTCCATCAAGAGTAATACAACCGGAGTAGTCAAGTCGGTTAACCAGGGGTCATCCGATACAGGCTTACCGGTCGTAGAGGTGGTTTCAACCGATGATGTTCAAATAAATGGAGAGCTGGATGAAAAAGATTCTATGCTTGTCCAATCTGGTGAGAAAGCCACGATTGTTTCCCCTGCATTACCAGGAAAGAAATGGGAGGGGACGCTTGCAGAATTTCGCGAGGCAACAAAAGTAAAAGGAAAAGCCATCTTCCCTTTTACCGTCAAATTCGACCAGGAGCATCCATTTAAAACAGGACAGGCCGTAAAGATTGAGCTGAAGCCAGTGATCAAGGAAGATGCTGTTGTTATTCCGGAAACTGCCCTGATGAAGGAAAAACAAAAAACCTCCGTCTATATGGTGGAAAAGGGCTATTTGAAAAAAGTTCCTGTAAAAACCGGCTTGGAATATGGCTCATGGATCGAAATCACATCAGGCATCAAATATAACAACAGCGTTGTTTCCAACCCGACACCTTATCTGACCGAAAATACCGAAGTATTTACCTCCGAAACGAAGAGAGACGATACCAAAAGAAAAGAACCCGTAAAAGACACAAAAAAGGCTGCCAAACAATAGGGGCAGCCTTTTTTGTTTAACTTAAAGCAGAACGTTCTTCCAGCTGAATTTGATTCAAAGAAATACTGTAGTGCTCGGGTTCGTGTGTTTTGGGATGATAGTAGACCAGGGACAGAACCTGGTCTTTTTTTACTTCCCCGGTTGTTAAATAATGGTTCAGATCAAATGGTAAAAGGTCCAGTACCGTGTGCTTCATTAGATCCTTTTCACTCAGACTGTATGATTTGAATGCGTCAGAAAGACGTTCTGGATGGTGCTTCAGCCAGCGGTGATAGTGTTCGAGATCACTTTTTGCAAGTGTTTCCTCCCACCATGAACGGTGAGGACGGTGTTTTTTTCGTGAGAAGTAATCGTACTTCATAAGAGCTTCTATGACTTCATTATGGGTGCCGCGCTGCGTTAAAAACTCCTTCAGGCGGGCGAACAGATCCTCCAGCTGATGGCCAATTCTGGACCAGCCTTTGCTCTCCCAGTAATCTCCAAACTCCTGGAAGAAATCAAATGGAGAGTGGAACACATGGTAGATTAAGTAGTTCAGTGTGGCGTCCATCCGGTGGTCATTCCAGTACTTTTCAAGCACATCTTCCACCCGCTTAATTTTGATAATATCGTCAAAGCTTAGCACATTGTTGCCCAGAATCTCATAAGGCGAGTGATTCATATATACATAGTCATGCCGATCAGCTGTCAGGCGCAGGCCGGTACCGCGCAGCATTTTTAAGAATCCGAGCTGGACTTCTTCCACGCCAAACGCGAATACATCATTAAAGGTTTTTCGGAAGGACTGGTAGTCCTCATCCGGCAAACCGGCGATCAGGTCCAGATGCTGGGCAATTTTTCCGCCCTCTTTTACGGTCATGACCGTTCGCGTCAGTTTCTCAAAATTCTGCCGGCGCTGAACAAGCTCGTTGACATGATCGTTTGTTGATTGCACGCCGATCTCAAACCGGAACAACCCGGCGGGGGCGTGTTCATTTAAAAAGGCAATAACTTCCGGACGCATGATATCCGCGGTAATTTCAAACTGAAAAACAACACCCGGTCGTCTGTTATCAATTAGAAATTGAAACATCTCCAAGGCATAATCGCGTTTGATGTTAAACGTACGGTCCACAAATTTAATCGTTTTCGCGCCATTGTCCATCAGAAAAATAAGATCGTCTTTTACTTTCTGGATGTCAAAGTACCGCACACCGACTTCAATGGAAGAAAGGCAAAAGGCACAGGAGTAAGGACAACCGCGGCTCGTTTCAAAGTAGGTTACCCGTTTGGAGAGCTGATCCAGGTCCTCTTCAAACCGGTAGGGAGTTGCGACCGTCTTAAGATCCAATTTTTCCCTTGGCGGGTTGATTGTTGGTTTCCCATTTTTTCTCCAGGCAAGCCCGGCCACTTTTTCATAGCGCTTTTCCCCTGAATGTTCGGCAAGAAAATGCTTAAAGGAAATCTCGCCTTCATTGACGATGATGAAATCGGCATCCGGAATCCGGTCCAGCCAGTGAGGAACATCATAGGAAACCTCCGGGCCTCCGAGAACGATGGCTGTTTCTGGGCTGATTTTTTTGACCATCTCAATTACTTTTATGGTTTCTTCGATGTTCCATATATAACAGCTGAAGCCAAGTACATCAGGCCTTTTCATATACAAGTCACTTACGATGTTAATGGCAGGGTCCTTGATCGTATACTCGGCCATTTCTACGTGAAAATCCGGTTCACTGTACGCTTTTAAATACCTGAGGGCCAGACAGGTATGAATATATTTTGCATTGAGTGTGCTCACTACAATGTTCATGGCAATCCCTCATATCTGCTAGATTTAATCAACATATAATTTTAGCATAGTTGATCATGGAAATAAAACGCTCTTGTTAACCGAATATTTTGACGTCTCAATTATTCGCGAGGTATAGTTTTACTATAGGCTAGGAAAGGAAGAACAGAAATGGCTGAACTGCTTACCCTTCAGGAAATCGACCGTTTTGCCAACAGATATCCCGAATGGAAACTGATTCCGGGGAAATGGATGGTGAAAAAGTACAAGTTTGATAACTATTTAGACGGAATTGAATTTGTTAGTGAAGTAGGACAGCTGGCCGAAAGCTTTCAGCATCATCCGCATATTACCATCAATTACAAACTGGTTACCCTGAAATTAAGCACATGGAGTGTAAACGGGCTGACCCAGGCGGATCTTAAGATGGCTGTTTTATTTGACGAAGCGTTCAGTAAACTTTAAGTATTAAGGAGAGGTTTGAGATGAAATTAGTAACTGCCAAGTATCAGGGCGACATCTTTTTAGGTAAGCTGATTGAGGAGGAAAATGTAGTATTTAATCTGTCGCTCGCTGCCCAGGAGAAAGAAATGGAATTTCCGGTTTCCTTGTTGGAAGGACTTCAGCTTGAAGAGAAGTTTTTGGAAAAGATTCATGAATTATCGGAATCCTATCATGAGAATTTATTGTTTACATATGGTTTAACCGACCCAGATCTGGAGTGGATGGCTCCCATTCCAAGACCGGCGAAAAACATATTTTGTGTAGGAAAGAACTACAGAGATCATGCGGTTGAAATGGGTAGTGAAGCAGATATCCCCGAGCATGTGATGATTTTTTCGAAAGCGCCTACAACGGTTATCGGCCATCAAGCGGATGTTTTGCGTCATAAAAAGGTAACCGATGAATTGGATTATGAAGGCGAACTGGCCGTTATTATTGGTAAAAAAGGCAAGGGGATTACCCAGGATACAGCGATGGACCATGTATTTGGCTATACGATCATCAACGATGTTACTGCCAGGGATCTTCAGAAAAAGCATAAACAATTTCTAATCGGAAAAAGTCTTGATACTTCCTGTCCAATGGGACCTTGGATTGTGTCGAAAGAGGACCTTCCAAATCCGCATGAACTGACGATTACCACCAAAGTAAATGGAGAAGTCAGACAGGACGGCACTACAAAGGATTTTATCTTTACCATTCCAGAAATTATTGAAGCGCTGTCAAAAGGAATGACCCTTGAACCGGGAGATGTAATCGCGACCGGTACACCTGCAGGGGTAGGCAAAGGATTCAAGCCGCCAAGGCTGCTGAATAGTGGGGATACCATTGAAATTACAGTCGAAGGCATTGGAACGCTCGTCAATAATGTGGTTTGATATGTTTTAAGTCACTCGGTAAAAGGAAAAGTAGATAGGTATTCTTTGTTCAAGGGAGGCCATAAAACATGGACAAGTTGTTATATATCAATGGAGAATGGACAGGTAATAACCTGGAGAAGATCAAGGTGCTGAATCCAGCGGATGGTGATCTCGTTGGTACGGTAGCTTCTGCAGGAAAGGAAGAAACGAGAGCAGCTATTGAAAGTGCGCATGAGGCATTTGGTCCGTGGGCCAAATTAACGGCTTACGACAGAGCCGCCTATCTGGATAAACTATATGATTTGATGATTGAGCAAAAAGAGGAAATTGCGGAACTCATGACAAGGGAAATGGGTAAACCAATGAAGGAATCTCTTGGTGAAGTCCAGTATGCCGCATCTTTTATTAAATGGTTCGCAGAGGAAGGAAAGCGGGTATACGGCAGAACCATCCCGGCGTCTGCGGAAAATAAACGGATGCAGGTTTTGAAACAGCCGGTTGGCGTTGTTGCTGCGATCACACCTTGGAACTTTCCCGCTGCGATGATCACCCGCAAACTCGGTCCTGCGCTTGCAGCCGGTTGCCCGATTATCATTAAACCGCCGAAGGAAACACCGCTTACCGCCATAAAACTGGTGGAGCTCTGTGAAGAAGCAGGATTTCCAAAGGGAGTCGTCAGCCTTCTTACCGGTTCATCTTCACTCATTGCGGGTGAATTGATGGAAAGCGACATAGTGAAGAAAATTACCTTTACCGGATCAACAGAAGTAGGAAAAATGCTCATTGAGCAAAGCGCGAAAACGGTTAAGAACGTGTCTATGGAACTTGGCGGACATGCTCCTTCGATTGTTCTTGAGGATGCCGATCTTGAGAAAACGGTGAAAGGGATCATTGCCTCCAAATTCCGAAATGCGGGTCAAACGTGCATCTGTATTAACCGTGTGTATGTTCACGAAAAAATATATGATGAGTTTACGAAAAAGCTTGTTGAAGAAACTAGCAGGTTAAAGGTCGGCAATGGATTGGAAGAGGGCACTGATATCGGCCCTATTATCAATCGGGACGGCTATGAAAAAATTAAAAAGCATGTCGACAATGCCGTTGAAAAAGGGGCAGAATGCTTGCTTGGCGGCAAAGGGCAGGATGAAGGAAATGCGTGTTTCTTTGAACCGACCGTTTTAAAAGATGTGAATCATGACATGCTCATCATGAACGAGGAAACCTTCGGACCGGTGATTCCGGTGCAAAAAATCACATCGGATGAAGAAGGCATCAAGCTTGCCAACAGCAGTCCGTTCGGCCTCGCTGCTTATATTTATACTGAAAGCATGTCACGAGGCACACACTTGGTGGAAGGATTGAACTACGGAGTCATCGGCTGGAATGACGGTGTTCCGTCTGCTGCCCAGGCTCCATTTGGCGGTCTGAAAGAAAGCGGTATTGGAAGAGAAGGTGGAACAGAGGGCATGGAGGCCTATCTGGAAACCAAATATGTCAGCATCGTCATCTGATTTTGGCAAATATAAATTCAAAGGGGGAAAAATGAGATGGATTTGGGGCTAAAAGATAAAGCGGTAGTGGTTCTTGCTTCCAGCAAAGGGCTTGGGAAGGCAACGGCCATGAGATTTGCAGAAGAAGGGGCAAACGTCATGATCACAAGTCGTGATGAAGCAGCATTAAGGGCCACAGCAGAGGAAATCAGTGAAAAAACAGGCAGCAGGGTTGAATATAAGAGGTGTGATATCACCAAAAAAGAGGAGATCACCAGTCTGGTCAGTGCGGCTGCGGAGGCGTTTGGCACCATTGATGTATTGGTGAATAATGCCGGAGGTCCGCCTGCGGGCAACTTCGATTCCTTTGATGACGAGGAATGGGAATCCGCTTTTCAGCTCACCTTGTTAAGCCTCATCCGAACGGTGCGTGAAGTTCTGCCGCACATGAGAAAAAATGGAAGTGGCCGTATCATCAACATCGCTTCCTCATCCATCAAGCAGCCAATTGATGGATTGACGCTATCCAACACCTTCAGAACGGCGATCAACGGGTTATCCAAAAGCCTGTCACAGGAGCTGGGTAAAGACGGCATCCTGATCAATACAATCGGGCCGGGACGAATCGGGACCGACCGTCTGCAGGAACTGGATGGTAAAATCGCCGAGCAGCGTTCCATAAGCAAAGAACAGGTAAAGGAAGAAATGGTGAAAAACATTCCGCTTGGCCGGTATGGAACGCCGGAAGAATTTGCGAAGACCATCGTTTATTTGGGTTCAGAGGCCAATACGTACATCACCGGACAATCCTTTTTGATTGATGGCGGCATGGTTAAGGCATTATAGAATAAAAGAGCTTCAGCACTGCGAATTTGATGCGGAGCTGAAGCTCTTTATGGAGAATTGAGCAGGTTTCAAATTATTAAGCTAAAAGTGAAGATATTGGGGGGAAAGAAATAATTGAGCGTAACTGAATAATCAGACAACTAACCCCCACCGATTAAACCACAAAAAAACAGGCTGGATGACTTCCAGCCTGTTTCTATTTGCTATAACACTTATACCGACAAGACTTTTTTGATACGTTCGATCGCCCAGTTGAGGTCCTCTTCAGAAATAATGAGAGGAGGTGCAAACCGGATGACATTTTCATGGGTTTCTTTGCAAAGAAGACCTTCTTCTTTCAGCTTCTCACAATATGGACGGGCCGCCTCGCTCAGCTCCACGCCTATAAATAACCCTCGGCCACGTACTTCGGTAATCTTCGGATTCTTAATAGACGTTAACTCATTCAAAAAGTGCTCGCCGAGCTCAAGGGACCGGCTCACCAGGTTTTCTTCTTCTATAACCTCCAGTGAGGCAATGGATACCGCTGAAGCCAGTGGGTTGCCTCCAAATGTGGAGCCATGGCTTCCTGGATTGAACACCCCAAGAATATCGTTGTCAGCAGCTACGCAGGAAATTGGCATTACCCCGCCGCCCAATGCTTTTCCGAGAATGTACATGTCAGGAACAACATCTTCCCAGTCGCAGGCAAACAGCTTTCCGGATCGTCCCAAACCAGATTGAATTTCATCCGCGACAAAAAGAACATTGTTTTCCCGGCAAAGCTCACGAGCTTGTTTCAGGAAGCCTTCAGGAGGAATGACAATGCCGGCTTCTCCCTGAATGGGTTCCAAAATAAAAGCAGCTGTATTCGGTGTGATGGCTTGCTTCAACGCTTCGAGGTCACCGTAAGGAATCAACTTGATTCCTGGCAGCATCGGACCAAATCCTCGTTTGTACTCTTCATCAGAAGACATGGAAACGGCCGTCATTGTACGTCCGTGGAAGTTTCCTTCGCAAGCAATGACTTCCGCCTGATTGGCTTGAACACCTTTCACGTCATACGCCCAACGGCGGACCGTTTTAATTGCGGTTTCAACTGCTTCTGCCCCTGTGTTCATCGGCAATACCATATTTTTGCCTGTGAGTTTCGTTACTTTTTCATAAAAGTTTCCAAGCTGGTCATTATGAAAAGCACGTGAAGTCAGGGTGATGCGGTCTGCCTGGTCCTTTAACGCCTGAATGATCTTCGGATGCCGGTGCCCCTGGTTCACGGCTGAATATGCGCTCAGCATATCCATATATTTGTTGCCTTCCGGATCATAAACCCATACGCCTTCGCCTTTGGAGATGACAATTGGAAGTGGGTGATAATTCTTCGCCCCGTATTGTTCTGTTTTGGAGATGATGTTTTCTGTTTTAATCATATCTCTCACTCCAATCTTAGTATTGTGAATTCTTTTACATTATAGCAATGAAAAGGCTTTCTTCCTAGCCTTACTTCCGCTCGTGAAGCGCGCCGGCACGCTTCATGGTATAGTAAAGTGAAGGATTATACACAGGAGGAAATAAATATGTTACACTTCCACGTTTTTTCATGGGCGGCTGCGCTTGTTTTATTTTTTCTGACTTATACCCTATACAAAAGAAAAAATAAAAAAATTTCCCGCATTTTGCATATGATTCTCCGTCTTCTGTACATAACTACCATCTTTTCTGGTGGGATGCTTATCTATCAGTGGATCCAGGCAGGTGCGGTAAATATGGGACCGCTCATTATTAAAGGGATCCTGGGTCTGGCAGTTATCGGCTTGTTTGAAGTGATGCTGCTGGGTGCAAAACGAAATGAGGATAAAAAGTCCCGCTGGATTACGCTCATTTTGGCATTGGCCCTTGTCTTTTATTACGGATATTCAGTTTTGCCAATGCATTTTTAACAAAAAATGAAAAAGTTCGTACCCCCAGGAACTGTCATGAAGGAGTACGAGCTTTTTTGTATGTGGTTATTTTTTTAATTTCGCCAGTGCTTTCTTATAATTCCCGCGGGCAATGCCTTTTTCCGTAATAATGGCTGTGATGTACTCGTGAGGCGTTACATCAAAAGCTGGATTGAAAACTTTTACCCCTTTAGGTGCAATAGGCACACCTTGTACATGGGTGATTTCCTCTGCAGGACGTTCTTCAATCGGAATGTCATCGCCAGTCGGGGTGTGCAGGTCGATCGTTGAAAGGGGAGAGGCAACATAAAAAGGAATGCCAAGCGCCTTTGCCTGGAGTGCAAGTCCGAACGTCCCGATTTTATTGGCTGTATCTCCATTGGCAGCAACCCGGTCACATCCAACGATTACAGCACTGACCTGTTTTGTTTTTAATGTATGAGCAGCCATGTTATCCGTAATCAGCGTAACGTCAACTCCGGCCTGTTTTAATTCCCACGCGGTTAATCGGGCTCCCTGGAAAACGGGGCGTGTTTCATTGGCGTATACCGAGAGATTCCATCCCTTTTCTTTTGCCAAATAAAGAGGAGCGAGCGCCGTACCATATTTTGCCGTTGCAATCCCGCCTGCGTTGCAGTGGGTCATGAGGCGGTCTCCGTCGCTTAGCAGGGTTAATCCGTTCTCGCCGATTTTGCGGCAAATCTCCTCATCTTCCTTCTGAATCAGAAGGGCTTCCTGTTCAATGCGTTCAACTGCCTCTTTCGTCTCGCGGACATTGGCAACCGAAGCTGTAATGCGGTCAAGTGCCCAAAATAAATTCACAGCCGTAGGTCTGGATGTCGAAAGAAAAGCGGCTTGACAGTTCAACTGTTCTTTAAATTCAACGAAAGAAAGGGAGGTGTGGCTTTTTGCCCAAAGAACGATTCCAAAGGCGGCAGCAATTCCAATGGCCGGAGCACCTCTCACGTTCAATTTTTTGATGCAGTCCCAAACCTGTTCAATGGTGGTGACATTAATATAAACCGTATGATGGGGCAGCTGCTGCTGATCCAAAAGAAGCAGGTGATCCCCTTTATAGCGTAGAGATGAAATTTGCGTTTCTGTTGTACTCATATAAATTAAACACTCCTGATGCTGGTAATAAATTCTTCAATATTTTTTATTCGTTGTTTGTTCTTGATCCAATCCCGACCGAGTTTAAGAGCCTTCTTTTTAAGGATGATTTGTTCATCGAAATCAGCAATGGAATCCAGGTCTGCAACATGAGCCAGGCCAATGGTCCGGCGGATGACTTCACAGCCCGCGAAACCGACCATATCTGTAAATATGCTCTCCAGGACTTCATCTTCAAAACCCGGGAGTTTGGTTGCCAGCTCCACACCCTCGTTTCTCCAGAGTTCTTTGTATGTATCCGTAAAGGTAATCCATGTGTCTCTGATTAAGCCGGAAAGGTACAGCTGGTATTCGGCCCGTTTTTCTCCGTCTTTGATATGAGCCCGCTGAGCGATATGGTTCATTGCGATATTCGCAAAAAAGTGAGCGATATCAAATCCTTGTGGACCGTAGTAGGCAAATTCAGAGTCGATAACTTTGGTGGATTCCTCTGTTACAAAAATACTCCCTGAATGCAGATCTCCATGAAGCAATGCTTCGGCATGTGTCAAAAATTTAAGTTTGAGCCGGGCCGCTTTGTTTCTTAGGGCCGAATCATTCCAGAGTTCTGAAACGGCATCCTGCAGTTCTGCAGGATAATCATTGGTTTCAATATCATAAAATGGATCGGTAAACACGAGATCTTCGGTTATTTTGCATAGCTCAGGATTGGTAAACTGCTGGACCAATCTTTTTTTCTCAAACGGATGTAAATAAAAATCACTGGTGTAGAACAGGTTTTTCGCAATGAAAGTTCCGATATGTTGAGCCAGGTTCGGGTAGGTTACTCCATCAATCAAGCCTTTGCGCAGAATCACATGAGAGGACAGATCCTCCATGACAGTAACGGCCAGGTCGTTGTTGGTATAAAGGACTTGGGGAACATGTTCAGACGCGAACTCAGCAAATTTTTTCAGTGAATCACTTTCAATACGTGCCCTGTCCAGGGTAAGCGGCCAGCTCTCTCCAACGACTTTGGCATAAGGGAGCGCCTGCTTGATAATAACCGATTTTTGGGTAGACGGTTCGACCAGCCGGAATACAAGATTCAAATTGCCGTCACCGATCTCATTGACCTCAATGGATCTGTAATCACTGAACAGGCCGAGTTTTTGGGATAGTTCGATCACGGTTTGCTCATTGAGCGGTGTGTAGGCTTGTTTTGTTGACGTTGCCATAGGGTTTACCTCCGAAGGATAAATGTAAAAAAGGCCTCTTTTCTTGAAGAAAAGAGGCCTGGATGTATAGTTTCCACGCCTCTTATCTTGCAAAGCTTAAGCTTTGCTGGAATTAGCACCGTGCCATACTGGAAGTCCAGGCTTCAAATAAAGACGCCCCATTTCACAATGGTATTACGGTCGGTTGCTGGGTTTCATCGGGCCAAATTCCCTCCACCTGCTCTTGATAAGAGACATTCATCATTAAGTTGTTAGAAAACACAGAATGCAATAATAATTTACAATGGCTATCATACAGCTTTCAAAGGAAGCTGTCAATTGCAATTTTCAAGAAGATTAATAGTGTTCGGGTCTGCGATCCTCAAAAATGGGGATTCTGCTTCTGACTTCATTAACGAGATCCGTCTCGATCTCGGCAAATAAAATGGTTTCATTTTCACCATCTGCTTCAGCGATGACGTCTCCCCACGGATCGATGATGATCGAGTGGCCGGCAAAGGCGTTATTGTTATCCCGGCCGATTCTGTTGCATGCGATCACATAGCATTGGTTTTCAATGGCTCTCGTAATTAAGAGATTTCGCCAGTGAGAGAGCCTTTGGGCAGGCCATTCGGCCGGCACGAACAGAAGGGAGGCACCATCGAGAACATGGGCGCGGATCCATTCAGGAAAACGGATGTCATAACAGATGACTCCTGCAGCCGGAATGTTCTCCAGCATAAAATTCCCCTTGGTGGAACCGGGGGCAATGAACTTCTCTTCCTGCATAAGGCGAATCAAATGCAGTTTGCTGTACTCTCCAATCTGCTCACCCTCGCGATTAAAGGCGTAAAGTGTGTTAAAAATGCCATTGTCTGTTTTATTGGCAACAGAGCCGGCAACGATATTGATGCGGTGCTGCCGTGCTAAACCGCTCATCAGCTTTTTCAGATTATCCCCGTTGGCGTCTCCAATTTCAACAAGACGCTCCAAATCATAGCCGGTCGTCCAGAGTTCCGGCAGTACGACGATATCTGCGTTTTGTTTTGAGGCTTCTTCAATTCTTTGTACGGCTTTCTTAATATTCTCTTCCGGCAATCCGAGCTGGATGTCCATTTGGATCAGTGCTACATTCAGTTTCATGCGTATCCCCCAGCATGATGGCGCTGAAAGAGGAAAATGACTTTCTTGTCGACTATAACGAAATTGATAAAGAAACGGCCGACCGTGCCAAATTAATGTTCCTCAACTATCCAAACAATCCAACAGCAGGTGTTGCCACTCCGCAATTTTTCAAGGAAACCGTGGACTTTGCCAAAAAGCATGATATTCTGGTCGTTCATGACTTTGCCTACGGAGCCATTGGATTTGATGGAGAAAAGCCAGTAAGTTATTTGCAGACGCATGGTGCCAAAGAACAGGGAATTGAGATTTATACATTGAGTAAAACGTATAATATGGCAGGCTGGAGAGTCGGATTTGCGATTGGAAATGAGAGTGTGATAGAAAGCATTAATCTGCTTCAGGATCATTTTTATGTCAGCCTGTTTCCGGCGGTACAGGAAGCAGCGGCAAAGGCACTGCTTGGGGCGCAGGATTGTGTCAGGGAGCTTGCCGACATGTACGAAAAGCGAAGAAATGTTTTTATTTCAGGGTTGCAGGAACTCGGGTGGGATGTTAAGGCACCCAGAGGGTCCTTTTTCTGCTGGCTTCCCGTGCCTGAAGGACATACTTCAGAGAGTTTTGCAGATTACTTGCTAAAGGAGGCACATGTTGTGGTCGCTCCGGGCATCGGATTTGGCAAAGAGGGAGAAGGCTATGTAAGAGTGGGCCTTCTTACGGATGAAGAGCGCTTGAAAGAAGCGGCAGATCGAATCCGCGCATTAAATATTTTCTAAGCTATAATTGGATTGACAGATTTTTTATAACCTGTCATAATCACAAGTAATTCTAACATTCGAAGTAATATGAACATTTTCTCTTATCAAGAGCAGGTGGAGGGACTAGCCCGATGAAGCCCGGCAACCGGTTATCCTAAGGATTTACACGGTGCTAAATCTTGCAGCGCATGCTGGGAGATGAGAGGAAGCGGCATCCTTATGTCTATAATGCCTCTTCCCTCGGGAAGAGGTTTTTTCGTGTGAATTTATGTTTTGGAGGGATACATCATGGCATCAGTAACTGCGACCTATCTTGTTCATGATCCTAAAGGAAATTTTGAAAAAAAAGCGGAAGGAATTGCGCTGGGGTTAACCGTCGGCTCCTGGACCGATCTTCCGGATCTGCAAAAGGAGCAGCTTAAAAATCATAAAGGCAGTGTGGCAGAGATCATTGAATTGCCGGAAGATGCACGGGTAAACCAATACTTTGGTTCGCCAAGAAAACAGGCACTTCTGAAAATCTCTTATCCTGCTGCAAACTTTTCTCCTGACCTTCCAGCGATCTTAACCACCGTTTTTGGAAAGCTTTCACTGGATGGCGAGGTAAAACTTATCGATCTGGAATTTTCGGAAGACTTAAGCAGCGAATTTCCAGGGCCATCCTTTGGAATTGATGGGATTCGAAATCAGCTCGGAGTTTATGAACGTCCGCTGCTCATGAGCATTTTCAAGGCTGTGATCGGCAGAGATATGGACTACTTTAAACATCAGGTGAGAGAACAGGCACTTGGCGGCGTTGATTTGGTCAAGGATGATGAAATCCTGTTCGATAATCCGCGGACCCCATTTGAAGAACGTATTAAAACAGCCAAACAAGTACTGGCCGAAACGGAAGAGGAGACTGGCCATAAAACACTGTATGCCGTTAATTTAACGGGACGGACATTTGAATTAAAAGACAAAGCGAAACGTGCAGCCGAGCTCGGGGCAAGCGCCCTGTTGCTCAATGTTTTTGCCTACGGACTGGATGTGCTGCAAAGCCTGGCAGAGGATCCTGAAATTAATCTGCCCATCATGGCTCACCCGGCCGTTTCAGGTGCACTGACACCATCCGAGTTTTATGGCATTTCCAACCGGCTTCTTTTAGGGAAGCTGCTTCGGCTTGCTGGAGCGGACTTGGTGCTGTTTCCGTCGCCATATGGCAGCGTAGCCCTCAGGAAAGAAGACGCTGTTGGCATCGCTGCAGAGCTGACAGAAAAGCATATAAACTGGAAAGGTGCTTTCCCAGTGCCGTCAGCCGGAATTCATCCGGGATTGACCCCTCTTTTGCTTCAGGACTTTGGCATCGACAGCATTATTAATGCCGGCGGCGGAGTTCACGGGCATCCAGGAGGAGCCGTTGCCGGAGGAAAAGCGTTTCGCGATGCGATTGATGGCTTGCTGCTTAACAAATCGCTGGAGCAGATCAGCGAGGAGAGCGATCCGCTGAAAGCCGCATTGAATCTATGGGGCGGTCTGGTGAAATCATGAGCAGAGAACGGATTATCTTTTGTGATTTTGACGGAACCATTACCGAAAAAGACAACATCATTGACATCATGAAAAACTTTGCTCCCGAAGGATGGGAGCCGATCAAGGATAAAATACTGAATCAGGAAATATCCGTCAGGGGAGGAGTCGGACAGCTCTTTTCTCTTATTCCTTCCAGCCAAAAAGAGGAAATCATTCAGTACGTTCTTTCCACAGCAAAAATCAGGGATGGATTTGAAGAATTTGTTCAGTATACGAAAGATCAGAGCATCCCATTGTACGTGGTAAGCGGAGGAATTGATTTTTTTGTTTATCCGATTCTTAAAAATATAGTGGACGAGGAACAGATCTATTGCAATGGCAGTTCGTTTGCAGGAGAAACCATCGAAATTCTTTGGCCGCACAGCTGTGACAGTCAGTGCAGCAATGATTGCGGATGCTGCAAACCGGCTATCTTAAGAAGCTTTGATTCCGCTTCGTACAGAAAAATCGTGATCGGAGATTCCATCACCGATTTACAGGCTGCCAAAATGGCAGACAAGGTGTTTGCAAGGGACTTTTTGAAAGAGAAGTGTGAACAGGAAAACATTGCTTTTGAACCTTTCACTACGTTTTATGACATTATTTCGTATCTGCAAATAAAGGAAGTGAGCATTTGAGATCATTGGGGGAATTGTGGAAAGAGCTGGCTGATGTTAAGGATGAACTGGCTTCACGGGACTGGTTTCCGGGTACAAGTGGAAATTTGTCCATCAAGGTTAGTGGCGATCCCATTACTTTTTTGGTGACTGCAAGCGGCAAGGATAAACGGAAACGAACAAATGAAGATTTTGTTTTGGTGGATGTTTCGGGCAATTCCGTAGAAGAAACCCATCTGCGTGCTTCAGCTGAAACCGGTTTGCATGCAAAAGTGTATCAGCATACCGATGCGGGGTGTTGCTTGCATATTCATACTGTCGATAACAATATTATTTCCGAGCTGTATGGCGATCAGGGGGAAATCACCTTCCGTGGGCAGGAATTGATCAAGGCATTTAACATCTGGGAAGAAGATGGATCCTTTACAGTGCCGATCATTGAGAATCCGGCAGATTTGTCTGTTCTTGCAGAACGTTTTGCTGAAGCCATTACTCAAGATACAAAAGCCGTTCTGATCAGAAATCACGGAGTTACAGTATGGGGTAAAAATGGATTTGAAGCCAAAAAATATCTTGAGGCATTGGAGTTCCTTTTTTCCTACCACGTCAAAATGAGATTGCTTCAGCCTCAGTATGCATTTTAAAGCCAAAAAATAGTTTAAAGGGGGATGCCAATATGGCACAATTACGTTTTCATGATAATAATGAACGAGTGGAAGAGCTGGACAAAGTAAGCGGTTATTTGGAAAGCCAGGGTGTAATCTATGAAAACTGGGATATTGCAAAGCTGCCGTCTCATCTGAAAGAAAACTATTCGTTATCCGATGAGGAAAAGGCAGAAGTGATCCAGGTGTTCAGAAGTGAAATCGATGAACTATCCAAACGCAGAGGATACGTGACCGAGGATGTTATCTCATTGTCCCAGGATACACCAAATCTTGATGAGCTACTGCAGAACTTTTTGGCCGAACATCATCATTCCGATGATGAAGTACGGTTTATTGTTAGCGGACATGGTATTTTTGCCATTGAAGGTCCGGAAGGCCGTTTTTTTGATGTAGAACTAGAGCCGGGCGACCTGATTTCCGTTCCTGAAAATTACCGCCATTACTTTACATTGATGGACGACCGCCAAGTGGTGGCAGTCCGAATCTTTAAATCCAAAGAAGGCTGGGTTCCGATTTACGACAAACAGGAAGCCCCCGCAAAATAAAACGACATGCTGCCATGAAGGAAGGAAACTTCTTTTGTGGCAGTTTTTTTATACTTTTTTTAAGGTTTATACAGGGTGGGATGGTGGTAGTTATTGTCATAAAGGTGGTGTAGGAAGAGAATGGTATATCAGGTGGTTATCATTGGCGGGGGAGTTGCCGGTTTGACACTGGGACTGAAACTGGCCAGGTCCAATGTTGAAACCTTAGTCATTGAAAAACAAAGCAAAGCATCTCATGTTCAAAGCGGATTCAAAATCGAAGAAACCAGACCCATCATAAAAGAAGGGGCATGGTGTATGATTTGTTTGGAGAAAAAAGCGGTGAGTGCCGCAGAGCAACAGCAAATGACGTGCTGATTTCAGCACGTCATTTGTATTAGGAAATAATTTTTTTGTCCTGTTCAATCGATTGTTCTTTACGAAGCTTGATCAGGCTGTAGGTGTGAAGAACGATAACCTTCAGCACGGCATAGACAGGAACAGCAAGAATAAGACCCAAAAGGCCGCCAAGGGAGCCTGAAACAAGGAGTATGGAAATAATGGTCAAAGGATGGATATCAAGCTTTTTCCCCATCACTTGCGGAGAAATGATATTTCCTTCAATCTGTTGTGCAATGACCATAACAATGAGCACTTTAACAATCATGAATGGTGAATCAATGACCGCCACAATCAATGCAGGAATTACCCCGATGATCGGCCCCAGAAAAGGAATGACGTTCGTAAACATGGCGATGACCGTGAGCAGCAATGAGTAGTCAATCCCGATAATCAGATAACCGATATACAAAAGAATTCCCACACATATACTGACCAAAATCTGGCCCTGAATATAAGAGCTCAGTGCCATATCCATGTCGGCCAAAATTTTTGTGCCGTTTTTTCGCTGTGTCGGCTGAAGAAGACGAAGGACCATCTTTGGTGCTTTTTCCCCTTCCTTCAGCATGTAGTAGAGGATAAAAGGAACGGTAACAAACACCATGATAATGTTCGTGAGCACACCGATAAAGTTTGTCACACTTGTTCCGATCATCGAAGCACTTTTGGACAGATAGTTTGTTACCTTATCCGAAATGTCATTGACGCTGAACTGGCTGTTTTCAAGAATACGGTTTACCCATTCATTGTTTTGCAGCTCTACCACTTTCCCCCGGATCGCATCGATCAGTCCCGGTGTATTATGGATCAAACTGTTGATCTGGCGCTGCAGAACAGGGCCAACGGCATAGGAGAGCAGAACAAACAATCCAATGGCCGCTAAATAAATAAGTAATATCGAAAGGGACCTTGGCACCTTTCGTTTATGAAGAAAGTTAACGATCGGCCTGAACAAGTAATACAGTACCCCCGCCAGCAAGAACGGAAAAAAGAGAGTCTGGACAAGAACTACGAGCGGGCGGAAAACAAAATGAATCTTAGTTCCGGTTAGAATAATTAGAAAGATCAATAGAATCGCATAACCGAATCGGAATGCTTTGGACTGTGGCATAGCTTCACCTGCGTTCACTAGTATTGTATCTATTATATATGGTAGTTTGACAGGTTTTCAATCCTTGAAAAAATGAACCATTATTCCTTCGCTGCATAAAGTAAGTATTGGGCGTTTATGTCTGGAGAAATCAGCTCAGTTCGAGAAAGGGTGATAATGGTGTGTGGAATAACGGGATGGATTGACTGGCAGCGCAACATTTCACAGGAAAGTAAAACCTTGATAAAAATGGCGGCGACCCTTTCCAAACGGGGACCGGATGCGTTGAATGTTTGGAGTCAGACACACGTTGGATTTGGCCATGCGAGGCTGGCTGTAGTGGATCTGGAGGGCGGCGCGCAGCCGATGACCCGAGAAGCGAAAGAGGCGACCTTCACCATTTGCTATAACGGGGAACTCTACAATACGGAAGATTTGCGGAAAGAATTGCTGAAAAAAGGATATCGTTTTGAAGGCCATTCAGACACCGAGGT
The DNA here is from genome assembly GCF_001457035.1 of Fictibacillus enclensis. Lineage (GTDB taxonomy): Bacteria > Bacillota > Bacilli > Bacillales > Fictibacillaceae > Fictibacillus_C > Fictibacillus_C enclensis. Next base: position 862,715 of record NZ_KQ758617.1, read on the forward strand.
GTTATTAATCTCGTATATCGAATGGGGAGAAGCGTGCATCGACCATTTTAACGGTATATTTGCTTTTGCCATCTGGGATGCCAAAAGAGAAACTTTGTTTATGGCCCGTGACCGTCTTGGCGTGAAACCGTTGTTTTATTTATTATCGGGCGGTCGTTTGTTGTTCGGTTCCGAATTAAAGGCCATTCTTGCTCATCCGGAGGTAAAAGCGGAAGTGGAACGAGAAGGATTGCAGGAGGTTTTCGGACTCGGACCTTCCAGAACCCCGGGTCACGGTGTGTTTAAAGGAACCAATGAACTCCGGCCAGGCCATGCGATGAAATTCGACCGCTCAGGTGAGAAGATATGGCGGTACTGGAACGTGAAAAGTGAAAAGCATTCGCATTCCTTGGATGAAACAGTGTCCAATGTCAAAGACCTGGTTACCGATGCGGTTGAACGGCAGCTTGTAGCAGACGTACCGGTTTGCACCTTTTTATCCGGCGGTCTGGATTCCAGTGCCATTTCGGCTATTGCTGCCAATCATTTCAAACGGGAAAACAGGGGTCCCCTTCATACCTTCAGTATTGATTATGTAGATAATGATAAATACTTCAAAGCGAGTGATTTTCAGCCGAATGCCGATGGCCCATGGATCGAGAAAATGGTGGAAGCCACGGGTTCTGTTCATCACAGCTGCATTATCGATACTGACCTGCTCGTCAATCACCTGAAGGAAGCCGTCATGGTAAGAGACCTGCCGGGAATGGCAGATGTAGATTCTTCGCTGATCTGGTTTTGCAGGCTGATCAAAGAACAATCAACCGTTGCACTTTCCGGAGAATGTGCGGATGAAATCTTCGGCGGGTATCCCTGGTTTCACAAGCCGGAGGTCATGAACCGGCCGCTTTTCCCCTGGATGAGCTCGACAGCCGAACGGGAAAATCTTTTGCATGACCACTGGAAGAATAAACTGAATTTATCATCTTATGTAAAACAGCGTTATGAAGAGTCACTGAAAGAAATGCCGAGGCTTGAAGGCGAATCAGGAGTAGAAGCAAAGCGCCGGGAAATCTTCTATTTGAACATGATTTGGTTCATGACCACGTTGCTGGACCGGAAAGACCGCATGAGCATGGGGGCATCCCTGGAAGTGCGTGTTCCGTTTGCTGACCATCGCATCGTAGAATATGCATGGAACATCCCTTGGGAAATGAAAATGCTTCAGGGAAGGGAAAAGGGACTTCTTCGAAAGGCCCTTGAAGGCCTGCTTCCGGAAGACGTACTCTACCGTAAGAAAAGCCCTTACCCGAAAACACATAATCCGAATTATACACTGAGTGTGAAGGAATGGCTTCAATCCATAATCGACAAACCGTCTTCTCCACTTCTGGAGCTGATTAAGAAAGAAAAAGTTCAGGATATCATTGATAGCAATGGAGAAGCATTCAAGGTCCCGTGGTTTGGCCAGTTGATGACCGGGCCGCAGCTGATGGCCCACCTGGCCCAGATCGAAACCTGGCTTGGCACATACAATATCAACATTCTTGATTGAAAAAGCCGCGGAGTCGCCTTCCGCGGTCTTTTTTTAGTTTGCTTTCCATTTGATTATCAGAAAATCATCAGGTTCCACCCTTGCCTCATCGGATTTTAATGTTTCGTTGGTCCAGATATTGATCAATGGTTCCGCTGACCCAAAGAGAGCAGGATTCAGCGTAAGCTCACTTGATGAGGTATTAAACGCGAACAGCAGCTTTTCATCACCGGCAGCTTTTACATAGGTCAGCAGATCAGGAGTGTCTTCGGAGGTAAGAAAAGAAATGGGGCTTTTAGCACTGAACGATGGAACTTCCTTTTTCAGGCGGATCAACTTTTGAAGACCTGCAAACAATTCATGATTTTGGGCATCCGGATTCCATTCCATGCATTTCCTGCAGCCCGGGTCCCGTCCGCCTGTCATGCCGATTTCGTCACCATAATAAATGCAAGGTGTTCCGGGGAAGGAAAGAAGCAGCACAAACAGCTGCATAACCTTTTTTGTATTTCCTCCGGTTACAGTCAAAACCCGTTCGGTGTCATGTGAACCCAGCAGGTTAAACATCACCTCATTTACATTTTCAGGGTAGGAGTGTAAGATGCCGGATATCTTTTTGGTGAATTCCAGCGCATTGATGTTGGAGCGGGCAATATAATCCAGGGCCAGTGATGAAAAAGGATAGTTCATGATCGCATCAAACTGGTCGCCCTGAAGCCATGGCAGGGCATCATGCCAAATCTCGCCAAGAATATAGGCGTCCGCTTTGATGCTTTTTACAGTTCTTCGTAACTCACGCCAAAATTGATGGTCAACTTCATTGGCTACATCAAGCCGCCAGCCGTCAATATTAAATTCATCGATCCAGTACCTCGCAACATTTAATAAGTAATTTTTGACCTCAGGATTTGCAGTATTTAGCTTTGGCATGGTTTTTTCAAACGCAAAAGTGTCATAGTTCGGTAATGGATCAGTGACGACAGGATATTCCCTGATATGGAACCAATTCTTATAATTTGAGTTCTCCTGGTGGACGAGCACATCCTGAAATGGGACAAAGTAAAAGCCGCTGTGATTAAAAACGGCGTCCAGCATGACTTTTATGCCTTTTTCATGGCATGCATCAACCAGCTGCCGAAAATCTTCCTTGGTTCCGAACTGTGGATCAATTTCTAAATAATCGATGGTATCATATTTGTGATTGGAAGTTGCTTTGAAAATTGGAGTGAAATAAATACCGCTTATGCCAAGAGACGAAAGATGGTCAAGATGCTGCAGGACGCCTAGAAAGTCTCCTCCGAAAAAGTTGGCGGGAGTGGGCTCGGAGGAACCCCAGGCCAGCGTCCCCTCCGGGTCATTGGAGGAGGTGCCATTGGCAAACCGCTCGGGAAAGATTTGATACCAGACCGTGTTTTTTACCCAGTCGGGAGCCTTAAAAACGTCCACTGGATGCAGGAAGGGAAAGCAAAAATAGGGTGCGATGTCATTCGTTGGTGCTGATTCGAAAACCCCTTTTTCTGTAAAAACGAATGTTTCGTTTCCGTCGCTGAGCTCGAAGCCGTACCTCATTCTTCGGAACCCGGGACGTACGGAAGCCAGGTAATAATCAAAATACACATCCGAACCTGTTTTTATCATAAGTTCTTTCTTTAGCAGCCAGTTTCCGTCTTTCCATTCGTAGGGATCGCCATAAATCAGTTGTACGGACCCGATGTCGTTCTTTTTGGTTCGAAGGCGGATATGAAGGGTCTGTTCGTCATAGGCATAGGCAAAATTGTTTTTGGGGCGATGATACAAAGCTTCTTTTAGCACATTTTCCCTCCTTAATACGTCTGGAATCAAAATGGAATTTGTATGTAGTATACCGCATTTGGAAGCAGGAAGAATATGCTTTTACTGGCGTCTGCTGTTCTTTTTCCGTTCCTTTGATTAAAATAGAACATACAACAGACGGAAGGAGGATAACAATGACCGCTACCATTAAAGATGTCGCTAAACTGGCAAATGTGGCTCCGTCCACTGTTTCACGGGTCATAGCCAATAATCCAAGAATTTCTGAAAAAACGAAACGGAGAGTAAGGGAAGCGATGGACCATTTGGGGTATCACCCTAATTTCAATGCAAGAAGCCTCGCCAACCGATCCTCCCAGGCCATTGGTCTGGTCTTGCCTGGGTCTGCTGACAAAGCTTTTCAGAATCCGTTCTTTCCGGAAGTGATCCGCGGAATCAGTACGATCGTTCATGAAAAGGAATATGCACTTTACATGTCAACGGGAAAAACGGAAGAAGAAATTTATGATGGTGTCGTGCGAATGGTGCAAGGCGGAAGGGTAGACGGAATCCTTTTGCTTTATTCAAGTGTGGATGACCAAGTAATGAACTATCTGATCGAGAAAAAATTTCCGTTTGCTCTTGTAGGAAAGCCATTGAAAAACGAACAATCCATTACGCATATTGACAATCATAATTTTCAGGCATCAAGAGATGTAGCGGACTATCTTATTTCTCTGGGGCATGAAAAAATTGGTTTTGTAGGAGGGAGCTCACGACTGGTTGTGACGATTGACCGGTTGCTCGGCTATGAGAAGTCACTACGAAGCCATCAGCTTCCTTATCGTGAGGACTATATCATCCATGAGGAATTTCTGGAAAAAGGGGGACAGGAAGCGATCAGAAAGTTGTTGGCGCTGGATGAACCTCCAACGGCGTTGCTCGTCATGGATGATTTGATGGCTTTTGGGGTCCTCAGAACACTAAATGAGATGCAGCTTTCAGTACCGGATGATATTTCCGTTGTCAGTTTTAACAATGTCATGCTCGCCGCTTTTTCTACTCCGGGCCTTACGTCAGTGGATATCAACATTTTCCAGCTCGGTTACGAAGCCGCGGTGTGCTTAATGGATCTGATTTCAAATCCGGATCAAAAACCCATGCGAGTCGCAGTTCCTTACCGTCTGATCGAACGGCAGTCCTGTAAAGCAAAAACAGCTCAAAAGCAGGGATCGATATAATAAAAAACAGCTCCGGATCAGCGCCGAGCTGTTATTTTATAAGCCCTGTTCGTTCAGCCAATCCAAAACAGGACCAAACGGCTGGCTGGTTTTTGCTTTTTCAAATTCTTCAAACGGATCTCCGTTTTCCAGGACCCGTCGATGGATGATGGGCAAGGGGAAGGCTTCTGGCCGAAGATCACGGGTGAGTTCTTGCCAGTGGATAGGGGTTGCCACCAATGCCTCTTCGTTGCCTCTCACCGAGTAGGGAGCAATGATTGTTTTTCCTTCGGCATGCTGGATAAAATCGATGTAGCATTTGTTTCCTCTGTTTTTTTTAAGTCGTTCAATGGTAAACCACTGGGGTTCCTTCGTAATTAAATATTGAGCAAGAAAGTGGGTGAACTTTCTTGTGTCATCAAATGTGAATCGAGCCTCGGGCAAGGGGATATAAACCTGCAGTCCTTTGTTGCCGCTTGTTTTGATGAATGTTTTCAATTTCAGCCTGTCACACACTTCCTGGATCAACAGGGCTGCTTCCACGGATAAAATAAAATCATCTCTTGAAGGCGGATCCAAATCCATAACAATTTCTGAGGGATAGGCAGTTCCGTTTTTCCGGAAAGGAATATGCAGCTCAAAGGCAAGCTGATTGCCGAGCCACAGCAGGGTTTGAAGGTTGTTACAGACGATATAGTGAATTCCGTCCTCGAATACAGTCTCCACAAAATCGGGGGCATAATCCGGGCAGTTTTTTTGATAAAACCGTTCATCTCCCGCACCGTGGGGGTAACGAATAACTGTCAATGCGCGGTTTTGCAAAAAGGGAAGGAGAAATGGAGCCATTTTAGCCAAATATTCAAGATAGTGGAGCTTCAAAATGTCAAGGTTTGGCCACAGTGGTTTATCCGGAGACGTGATGCCCACCTTAATGCCATTGATCATTACTTCCTGCTGAGTATTTTTTCCCATGTACATTCCTCCCAGCTAACATCAAAACGAAAGGCAACAAACCGGGGATGCCTTAACTGATGCTTATAGATTTCCAGATATCCCAGCTCAACACAGATGGATGGAGAAACGGTAATGAACCGGGCATCCTCCGTTACTTTGTTTTTTTTCATAATCAGTATCAGGCTTTCCCGTTCTTTAGGTGACATTCCGTGGGAAAATAAACCTGCAAGGACCGGTTTTCCTTCTTGAAGTGCGGCTACATGAAAAAAACCGTTGGATTTCTCATAAGCAGTAATGAAAAATACACCCTTTTGCGGGTTTTTTATTTTAACCCACTTTTTGGTCCGCGCACCGGGATCGTAGGTACTTCCGCTCACTTTCGCAATGATTCCTTCACCATTTTCTTCTTTGATGTGCGCCCAGAGTTGATCGCTCTCTTTATGGGAAGGTACAAGAGCGATCCGGTCATTTTCTGCCAGATGGTCTGACAGGTGATCAAACACGATTTTGACCATTTCCTTTCGTTCAAATAGCGGTTTATCGGTGATCGTCTCTCCACGGATATGTACCATATCAAACACAACATAAGTAGAGGGAGTAAGCTTTGAAAAATACTGGATCTTTTCTGGATTTTTTAAACGGCCTCTTTTTTGCAGAGGTTCAAATGTTGCTTTGTACAGAGATTTCAGAATGCAAAGTTCTCCATCAAGGACAAGCGGCAAACAAGAGCGGATGCTTGGTGTGAGCGAGATCAGTCTTTCAGCGACCTCGGGAAAAACAGAATTAAGGTTTTGACCGTTTCTGCTAAGTAGTGTCACATTGCTTTCCGTCCATTTGGCAATACACCGGTATCCGTCGTATTTGGTTTCATATATCCAGTCAGCAGAAGATGGGATTTCGCTGACCAGGGAAGGAAGCATCGGTTTGAATGGTATACTGCTCATAAAACGCAATCAGGCTTTCTTCTTTTTGGGCTTCGTCTTTTTTGGCTTGACTTCCGCTTTTTTTTCACCCGTTTTAGATTGGTCAATGCTTGCCTGCAATGCTTCCATTAAATCAACCACATTGGTACGCGGACGCTCTTCTGAAATCTGGACTTCTTTACCGGAAATTTTACTGTCAATGATTTCGAGAAGCGCTTCCCGATATTCATCTTTGTATTTCTCAGGCTCGAATTCAGTGGTCAGCTGTTCGATCAATTGCTTGGCCATTTCCAACTCTTTATCATTCACCTGTACCTCTTCGTCGATGCCGGGAACATGATCTACGTTTCTTACTTCATCAGGGTAATAGATGGTTTCCATCACAAGTCCTTTGTCATAGACCCGGACAGCGGCAAGACTTTCTTTAGAGCGGATCGTTATTTTGGCAAGGCCGATCCGCCCGCTTTCTTTCATGGCTTCCTTCAATAAAGTGAAGGGTTTCGTGCCATTTTCTCCAGGTCCGATAAAATAGGAACGATTAAAATAAATAGGATCGATTTCCTCCAAAGATACAAAATCGATAATTTCAATGGATTTGTTTTTAATGCCCGCGATTTTATCGAGATCTTCTTTTTCAATCAGGACGAATTTTCCAGGTTCATATTCATAGCCCTTCACAATGTCCTCTTGTTCAACGTGTTGTTCACAAACGGGGCATGTTTTTTCATATTTGATGGGATTATGGCACTTTTTGTGCAAGTATCTCATTTTTATATCTTTATCTTCGGTTGCGGCAAACAATTTAATCGGGATATTTACCAGCCCGAAGCTTATGCTTCCTTTCCACATCGTATGCATTGTCAACACCCTTTCGATAGCATTCTTTTGCTTAGTTTGTGACAATGACGGGTAGTTTTATCCAAACAAAAAAAGCCGATGAAACTTCGGCTTTCATAAATATTCTGTTATCCGTTGACGACAGTGCCTCCATTGATGTGAATGGTTTGCCCGGACACGTAGGAAGAGTCATCGCTTGCAAGGTAGACGTAAGCAGGAGCAAGTTCTTCCGGCTGTCCTGGACGCTTCATAGGGGAGTTCTGGCCGAATTTGTCCACTTCATCAGCAGAGAAAGTTGCTGGAATAAGCGGGGTCCAGATTGGGCCTGGAGCAACAGCATTAACACGGATTCCTTTTTCCACGATGGAATTGGAGAGTGCACGTGTAAATGATAGGATGGCTCCTTTGGTGGATGAATAATCAATCAGCTTTGGATTTCCTTGATAAGCTGTAATGGAAGTCGTATTAATGATTGAACTGCCAGCTTTTAAATGTTTTAATGCAGCCTTTGTCAGATAGAACATGGAGAAGATATTTGTTCTGAACGTTTTCTCCAGCTGTTCGGCAGTAATGTCTTCAAGACTGTTTTGCGGGTGTTGTTCACCGGCATTGTTTACAAGAATATCAAGCTTTCCAAATTCACCGACTGTTTTTTCAATAACGTCTTTGCAGAAGTTTTCATCACCAAGATCACCGGAAAACAGTATGCAGCGAACGCCTTCCTGTTCTATGAGGGACTTTGTTTCTTCCGCATCTTGCTGCTCATTCAAATAAACAATGGCGACATCTGCACCTTCTTTGGCGAAGGCAATGGCGGCTGCTTTGCCGATTCCGCTGTCTCCGCCTGTTACGATTGCCGCTTTCCCTTTTAGCTTTTCACTGCCTCTGTACGTTTTGGCATCTGATTGCGGCTGCGGAGTCATCTCAGTTTCGGTTCCCGGCTGGTGAGACTGGTGCTGGGCAGGAGGGTCTATTTTTCGGTTTTGTTCTTCGCTCATGCATCATCGCTCCTTTTTCCAATGTTTGAATACGATGTTATTCTTCCACAAACCCCCTTCCATCAAACCTTTTTTAGAAAAAGCTGAACAGATATTGTTCATCTTTTTAAAGTGTTGCATAATGAATGAAAAGACAGAGAAAAGAGAGGCAGTGGTTTCATGATAGGTGTAGAAACATTAACCGTGGAACAGCTCGACTTCGCAATTCATCACTTGCGTACGCATCATGAAATAATTGTTTCTGAATGGCTGGATCGCGCGATGATCAAAAAAGCGGATCCCTTTTATACAGAGGTAATGAGGAATGGCAGCACAACAATTCATTTGCTGTGTCAATACCTTGAAAATCCGGACGTTGAACTGATAAAGGATTTCACCAAAAAGATTGCTCCTGAACGGATTGAGGCCAAAACGGATATCAGTGAATTTGTATTTAATATTAATTCTGGAAGACAAATTGTCCATGAACGGATCTTTATTCCTGATTTCGGCCCGAATGAACAGCGCTGGATCAGTCTCATGATCAATCAGTTTTTTGATCATCTTCTTTATTTTGCGATCCAAGAATTTTCGGAGCTGAACGATCTCATCATCGAAAACAAAAATCAGTTTATCCAGGAGATGCATAATGACCGGCTTACGATCTTAGGACAAATTGCTGCCAGCTTTGCCCATGAATTTCGTAATCCGCTCACGTCTATCAAAGGTTTCATCTATCTTTTAAACTCTGAATTAACCCCTTCACCCAAAACGGATTACTATACATCCATCATTAATAGTGAACTGGAAAATCTACAGGAAAAAATCAGCCAGTTTCTTTTGTTGTCAAAAATGAAAGGACTTGACGACCTGATTTCCATATTTGATTTGTCTGCCTGTCTACATGAAATGATCGATTTCATGTATCCGCGTTTTCTTGAAGCCAAGATAAACCTAACCGCAAACATTGCCCCAAATCTGAAAGTGGAGGGAGATAAAGATCAGCTGAAACAGGTGATTTTAAATATATTGAACAATGCCGTTGAGGAATTGTGCGATTTGCCGGAAGAACGGATTATTCATGTGAGTGCTTTCCTAATGGGCTCCAGAATCGGTCTTGAGATATCGAACAATGGTTCACAAATTCCGGCTCACCTGCTCGAAAACATTTTTGAACCCTTCATCACGACCAAAGAGCTTGGAACAGGACTTGGCCTTTCGGTTTGTAAACAAATCGTTGAAAAGCATAACGGTCTGATTATCGTGTCATCGAATGAAGAGCAAACCATCTTTTCAATCTCACTACCTCAAGCCCAGGAAAAAACATCTTAACGGATGTTTTTTAGTTTTCACAAATCTGACATGAGAAAAGTGATTGCAATCACAAAGTGACCCTTAGGGCTTTTTTATAATGTATTTGTAAGTAACAAACACATAAAGGGGTCTTTAACATGCTGGATCAAAAAACAATTGATATCATCAAATCAACTGTGCCTGTTCTTGAAATCCATGGAAAAGCAATAACAACAAAATTTTACAGTAACCTGTTCACCAAACATCCGGAACTTTTAAATATTTTTAATCATGCCAATCAAAAGAAAGGCCGTCAGCAAACGGCTTTGGCAAATGCCGTGTATGCAGCGGCTGCACACATTGATAAACTTGAAGCCATTTTGCCGGCGGTAAAACAAATTGCCCAAAAACACAGAAGCCTGGGAATTCAGCCCGAGCATTATCCGATTGTCGGTGAAAATCTCCTCATTGCGATCAAAGAGGTTCTGGGAGATGCAGCGACTCCAGAAATTATTGAAGCGTGGGGAAAAGCATACGGGGTAATTGCTGACGCCTTTATCGACGTTGAACGTGAAATGTATGAAGAAGCAGAACAACAGCCAGGCGGCTGGGAAGGGTTCAGGGATTTTGTTGTCGACCGTGTGGAAGAGGAAAGCTCTGTGATTACTTCCTTTTATCTCAAACCGGCCGACCAGAAGCCCATTGCTTCGTATAAACCCGGACAATATATTTCTATCAAATTCCAGATCGAAGGGGAGGAGTACACTCATATCCGCCAGTACAGCCTTTCCGATGCACCGAATGAAGCATATTACAGAATCAGTGTGAAAAAAGAAAGCATGGGAGATGTTCCAGGTAAAGTATCTGTTCATCTTCATGATCATATAGAAAAGGGAAGCATTCTCCAAGTCAGTGCTCCAGCCGGAGAATTTTACCTTAATGAAGAAAGCACTGCCCCTGTGGTTCTCTTAAGCGGTGGGGTGGGTCAGACCCCAATGGTCAGCATGCTGAATTCACTTGTGAAATGCAAGGCTAATCGCCAGGTTACTTTTATTCATGCAGCAATTGACAGCAACCACCATGCGTTTAAGGAACATGTACAAAAGGTAACCGATGAACATGAGACTATAAAAAGCTATGTGGTTTATGAGAAACCGCTAGAACAGGATAGAAGTCAAAAGTCGTTCGATAAGGAAGGCTATGTCAATAAAGAGTGGCTGAAAGAATTGGCTCTGGATCCGAAAGCTGAATATTATTTTTGCGGACCGGTTCCTTTTATGAAAGCTGTATACCGCATCCTAACGGATTTAGATATCCCTGAAAGCCAGATCCGTTTTGAATTCTTCGGCCCTGCCGCAGAACTGACAGGACCAGAAGTAGTAAATGCCTGATTTCATAAATAAAAAAACATCCATTACGGATGTTTTTTTATTTTATAAGTGGTCTGTTTCCTTGGAGAATGAATGTTTTCCAGCTGTTTTATTCTGCTGTTCTGCTTCGTTTTTCAGTTGATTCTCCGCTTGATGGTCTTGTTTTCTTTTGTCATCGTCTTTTGTGTACTTGTGTGCCATGGGATATCGCCTCCTCATGATTAACATGAACGAGGATATCAGGCATTATGCATCAGTGTAAGGTTTTGTCATAAAAAACATGGCGATGGTTCCTGGTCCCGCATGAGAGCCGATGGCGCATCCGATCATAGAAATCATGATCTGCTCACAACCTGTTTCTGCTTTAATCATTTCTTTGAGCGAATTTGCCGCTTCCTGATCGTCCGCATGACTGATGCCGATAATCTGGTCACTCAAATCGGTTCCGCGTTCTTTCATCAGTTCGATCATCCGGCCAAATACCTTCTTTTTCCCACGTATTTTTTCGATGGGAAACAATTTTCCGTCTTTCATATGAAGGACAGGTTTAATCTTAAGAAGGCTCCCCATCATGGCCTGTGTTTTGCTGACTCTTCCGCCGCGCAATAAATATTCAAGGTCATCTACGGTAAAGATATGCTCAGTATGATTTTTACAATATTCTGCTGTAGTGATTACGTCTTCAAAGGAGCCGCCTTCCTTTGCACGTTTGGCAGCCTGATATACGACAAGCCCAAAACCAAGAGAAGCACATTGTGAATCTATGACCGAAAGCTCGGCATCAGGGAATTCTTCCATTACTTCCTGGCGAATCAGCTCGGCCGTCTGGTACGTGCCGCTCAAACCTGAGGACAGAGTGATGTATACACAGGGAGTATTTTCCTTTGCGTATTGTTGGAACGCTTCTCTGACGAGCAGGGGAGGAACCTGGGATGTTTTTGGAGCCGCTCCCTCACGCATTTGATTATACAGCTGGACGGGCTGTATGGTTTTCCGGTCATATTCTTCCCGGTCATGGATCGTAACGACCAAAGGAAGCATCGTAATGTTAAATTCATCGATGATGTGCTGTGGTAAATCACAGCCGCTGTCTGTTATGATCTGGACGCCCATATAAATCACCTGCACTTTTTTATGTATGATACGTTAAGTGTATACTTCACCCCAGGTAAAGGCAATAGATTGTTTGCCGGAAACCTATTGACTATACAACGTAATTTTGATAAAAACAGATAGTTGGACAAAGATATAATTTGAAAGGAAATCCTCCATGAACTACTCACCACTCCAAGAATTAAAGAAAATTATCGTCATTGTATTCGGTGCAGCGCTTAATGCGGTTGCCCTTAATTTGTTTTTAATACCGGCAAAGGTATATGCCAGTGGATTTACAGGTGTGGCTCAGCTCGTATCCTCACTCCTTATTCATTCCCCTGTACCGATTTCAACGGGTGTGCTTTTGTTTGTTTTAAATGTTCCGGTGGCTGTTATCGGTTGGATGAAGGTCGGCAAATCCTTCACCATATACAGTTTTTTCTGCGTCTTTATGATGTCTTTTTTTCTGGAAATCATACCCGTAGCTGAAATATCGGAAGACATCCTCCTTAATGCCGTATTTGGAGGAGTAATCGCAGCGGTCGGGGTAGGCTTCACGCTGAAATATGGTGCCTCAACAGGAGGACTGGACATTGTGGCCATGATTTTGTCACGCAAGCACAATCGTCCCATCGGCACTTATTTTCTGATCCTAAATGGTTCTATCATTTTGGCAGCCGGTTTGCTGTTTGGCTGGGAAAAAGCGCTTTACACCTTGGTGACTTTGTATGTGAGCACAAGGATCATCGATGCGATTCATACACGCCATGAAAAATTGACGGCTATGATCGTGACGAAAAAAGGGAGCGAACTGAAAGAAGCCATTCACTCCAAGCTGGTTAGGGGTATTACCATCGTCCCGGCAAAAGGGGCCTTCTCCAATGAAAATAAAGAGATGCTCATCATCGTCGTTACCCGCTACGAACTTTACGATTTAGAAAATATCCTAAAAGAAGTCGATCCAAATGCCTTTACCAACATTGTCAATACTACAGGAATCTTTGGGTTGTTCCGAAGAGATGATTAAAAGGAAGGTCTGTTTGCAAAACTTGGTGCACTCGAAAGTTAGTTGATTTCCGTTCCAGGATGTCTTGTTTTACCGGCGCAAACGCCTACCTGGTCTCACCTGTCACGCATATCCCGCAGGACAAATGCTCGTGAAGAAATCTGTTTCCAAAAGCCAATGAAAAAGCGGACTTTCACATGAAAGTCCGCTTTTGCTTGTCTTATAATGTTTCGAGTACTTCTTTAATATGGGGAACAAGTGTCTCCCAGTCAGCTTCCGCAAATTTGTTAACGGTCAAAAAATCCTGAAATCCAAAAATGGACTCAACTCCATCAATGGCAAGAAGGGATGCTGCAAGGGGAGAATCAGAGTTATCTCCGGCACGTGCTGACAATCGTCCTTCTAAAAAGGGCTGGCTGGCAGAGAATTTCAATGCATTTGGATTGGGTGTTGGTTCGATGGCGAATTCAAGAGCCATGTGATCATCTCCTGTTCAGTTAAAAGATAAAAGTTAAAAGTTAAATCGATAACGCTGTGAAATGATGTCGTGAAAATCAAGTGAATTATAAAGGTGCTTTGTGACAGAATTGTTAATCCCGGTTTCCAGTTCTATGGATTTGATCCCTTCCCGTTCTGCCCAGTGTATCAAATGAAGCAGAATCTTACGAGCAATCCCTTTATTTCTGGCATCTTCACGGACAAAAAGTTCGTTCAGCCACAGGTACGGCCCGCCAAGAGGAAGGCTGATTCCTATGTTGTAAAAGGCAACGCCGAGGACTTCTCCGTCTTCTTCAGCAATGATGACTCCCGAATTAGACTCTTCTTTAATTGCAAGGGAAATGCCGGTTAATACTTTCTCATAGCTTCCATCGTCTTCGGATCGTGTTCTTTGTTGAGAGATCAGATCCGCAATTTTCTTCGTAACCTCATCAGAAGCAGTAGCTGGTACTTCATAGACAAACATCGAGTTCCTCCATGCAAATAAGTTTTGTAGCTACATTATAACAAAATATTCTGCTTACGACTGTGAGCAAATGAAATTTACAAGCGAATACTTATGAGGAGTACGAAAGAGCAGGAGGAAAGCTCATGAAAACATTAGTATGTTTTGGAGACAGCATTACAGCTCACGAAATTAATGATGATGATTCACTGAGACTGACCTCGCGAGTCCGTCTGTCGTTTAATAAGTGGAATGTTATTAACGCAGGTGTACCAGCTGAGACAACGAGGTTGGCCTTAACCCGATTTCAGGAAGATGTGCTGAGGCATGAACCTGATTTGGTTACGATTCTTTTTGGAGCAAATGATGCAAGCGTACACCGTTTGATTGATGTGGAAGAATATAAGAACAATTTAGTTTATATGATCGAAAAGCTTGGACCGTCAAAAGTAATTTTGATATCGCCATCGCCGGTGAATGAGAATCAACAGCATGCCAGAACGAATGAGCGTACGCAACAATATGCGAAAGCTGTAAAAGAACTGGCTGAAACATATAATACTCATTTTATCGATTTATGGACAGAAATGTCTGGCCGGAACTATAAGCAAATGCTGGTCAATGATGGTCTTCACTTTAATAAAAAAGGCTATAAGCTGTTAGCAGGTCTGGTCATTCAAAAAATAGAAAAATTAAAGAAAGCCAAGAAAACAAAAAAAGGCTTTGCCGCAATGGCTAAAATACAAAAAGGCTGAGAGAGGACCTCTCAGCCTTATTTTTATAGATTTTGCTGGCTGTTGTTCTTTGTCTGATCCAGTTCTTCCTGAAGTTCAGCCAACTGCTGGCGTTCAGCATCGGAGGAATCTGCCATTGCAGATGAAATGATGTTTTCCGCTACTGAAATATCTTCATTGTTGAAATCGTTGGATTGGGCACTCAATTGCTCGTGTTGAGGATTATTCTGATGTTGATGCTCATGCTCCTCATGTTTGCCAACGAGGTTGGAAACAGCTTCTTTTGCCCGCTGAAAAATATTGTTTCCCATTTAATTACCTCCCAACGTTATATTTTTCTGCACCTCTTGTTGTGTTTCTTTGATTTCTTCATTCAGGTGCTGCTCTGCATTTACATGCTTGACTGCGTCTGCCCCTTGCTGCACCGCCCGTTTTGATTTGCTGTGTTTGCTCATGGTGATGACCTCCTCAAAGGGTTTAGTATAGTTTTTGCAGCTACTTGAGTTTTATGTAGAAAAGGAAACATTCCAAAAATAAACACCCCTGCTTTTTGCCGGGGTGTTTAGCGTATTACATATTCAGCTCAAGGACTTCCTCCAAATACAGAGCAATTCCGTCTTCTTCATTGCTTTTAGTCACATAATTTGCGATGTTTTTTAGTTCGGAAATGGCGTTGCCCATGGCAATTCCATGACCGGCATATTCGATCATCTCCAGATCATTATCTTCGTCTCCAAAGGCGATGGTTCTTTCTTTGGGGATATTGTAATAAGCCGATATTTTTTGTAAACCAACTGCTTTATTTAGTCCTGAACGAATGACTTCAATAATATTCCAGGGAGCCGCCCATACACGCTGATCAATCACCTCGGCGTGTTCTTTTTTAAGCTGATCCCGCAATTCGTTTACATGGTGATCATGAGGATGAATCAACAGGGATGTTGGATCATCATTAAGTCTTTTGTTAAGATCGCCTGTTTGGGCCGGATTTTCACCCATAATGAACGTATCGACGATAACCTGGTCTTCCTTATGAAGATATACATCATCCAGCACTTCTGCCATTATATTTTTTACAAGGAAATCCTCTGCCGTTTTTATCACCTTTTTTGCCTGTGACAATTCCAATGGAGAGTGATATACACCAAACGATGGATCATGAGGGTGATGAACAAATGCTCCGTTAAAATTAACGATCGGCGTATTAAGCCCAAGCTCCTCATAATATTCCGTGCTTGCACGGTAAGGGCGGCCGGTCGATATACAAACAACATGCCCTTCCTGCTTCGCCTTCAGAACAGCATTTTTTGTACGCTGTGAAATGACTTTATTGTCGTTCAATAATGTGCCATCAAGATCAAGTGCAATTAAATACGGTTTCTTCATTAGGGTTCCTGCCTTTTCATCAATTTCAAATTAAGTGTAATGGTTTCCCATGTCACTGTCCAATATAAGCCCAATATTAGGAAGTTTTATGCAGACTGTGTGAGGGTAATGCTAACTATATATACGAGGAGGAGATTTTCCATGAAGAAAAAATACTTATTGCTCTCAGGCTTTGCAATTTCAGCTGCAGGAGTCACTTCCTACCTGTTAAGAAAAGGATCAAACCGCACCATGGCCAAAATGATGGCCAATGAGGTAATAGAAAAAATAATACCATTTATGAAAAAAGATGACGATACGAATTTACCTGTGAAAAAAGCAGGTCATCCTGATCCTTATGATTACGAGGATACAAAAATGGTTGGAGAGGGAAGCATGTATCCCGTGAATTATTACAATAAAAAACAGTAACAATGAAAATAATAAATGGACTCAACATTTCGATGAACCCGTGAAAACGGGTTTTTTTATCGGCAAATTTCATTTAACTTGTTATGATATAAAAAGAATAACGAAGAAGGAGAAAAATATGGTAAACATTGAATCGCGTTCTATAAAATCCATTCCTGTGCTTCATGCTTTTGATGAAAAGAAGCAGGGCGATAAACTTCCATTCATGATTTTCATACACGGATTTACAAGTGCAAAGGAGCATAATCTTCATTTCGCCTATTCGCTTGCAGAAAAGGGATACAGAGTGATTCTTCCAGATATGCTGCATCATGGAGACCGGATGAGTGATGTTTCCGCAGACAGGCGAATGTATTCCTTTTGGGATATCGTGATTCAGGGAATTCAAGATGTGAATACCCTGGTTAAAGCGCTGGATGAAGAAGGACTGATTTATCCTGAAAGAGTCGGCCTTTCCGGGACTTCCATGGGCGGGATTATAACCTTTGGCGCCTTGTCGCAATATCCGTTTATTAAAACAGCGGTTACGCTTATGGCAACACCGGGATATGAAGCATTTGCCTATTGGCAGATTGAAAAAATGAAGCAGCTTGAAGTCTCGCTTCCCTATTCCCAGGAAGCGCTGGCGAAGATCATGTCAATTATCAAGCCCTTTGATTTGACAACAAACATGAAGAAACTGGATAACCGTCCGCTGCTTTTATGGCACAGTAAAGTCGACCAGGTGGTTCCCTATAGCCAGAGCCATGAATTTTACCAAAAAGCAAAACCGCTCTATAAAAATCCTGAAAACATTCAGTACATATCTGATGAAACATCGGGCCATAAAGTATCCAGGACGGCTTATCTCGAAGCGGTGAAGTGGTTCATCAAACATCTATAATACTCAAACAACTAAAAAGAGGTGATCAGCATGCCGATTGAAAAACGGGAAATCATTCAGGTCTGGGATGCCGTAAAAAAAGTCTTGAAGTATCAGCTAAAACTTCCATTAGAATCGGTCACCCTTGAGGAAAGTGATGGCCGCTACCTTGGTGAAAACGTTTTGGCCACGCATGATGTTCCGC
This sequence comes from Fictibacillus enclensis, assembly GCF_001457035.1. Lineage (GTDB taxonomy): Bacteria > Bacillota > Bacilli > Bacillales > Fictibacillaceae > Fictibacillus_C > Fictibacillus_C enclensis. The sequence continues at coordinate 880,214 of NZ_KQ758617.1, forward strand.
CTTTTGACCGGTCTCCGTATGATGGCTTTGCCATCCGGGCAGAAGACACAGCCGGAGCATCCAGGGATGAGCCTGTGGAGCTGAATGTGATCGATTCCATTGGCGCCGGCCATGTTTCCGAAAAAGAAATAAAACAGAACGAGGCAGTCAGAATTATGACCGGTGCCGCCATTCCAAAGGGTGCAAATGCGGTCATCATGCTTGAACTGGTGTCGGAAAAAGAAAATAACATCATTTCGATTTCACGGAAAGTCGAGGCAGGCGATAATATTTCCGTACAGGGAGAGGACACACCTGAAGGAACAACGATCCTAAAAAAAGGCACCCGTATCCATGCGGGTGTAACTGCAGTTCTTGCGACGTTCGGATATCATACGGTCAAGGTTTTTAAAAAGCCGGTTGTGGGAATTCTGGCCACAGGTACGGAGCTTTTGGACGTTGACGAAGACCTGGTTCCGGGTAAAATCAGAAATAGCAACGCGTACATGATTGCTTCGCAGATCAAAAAAATGGGCGGAGAACCGCAAATTCTTGGGAAATTGCCGGATGACTTTGATGAAACGTATGCGGGCATCCTGAAAGCGATGGAAAAAACAGACCTGGTCATCACAACAGGGGGGGTCTCCGTCGGGGATTTTGATCATTTGCCTGCCATTTATAAAAAAATGGGAGCAGATCTTCTTTTTAATAAAATCGCAATGAGGCCTGGAAGTGTGACCTCTGCGGCAGTATTTGAAGGAAAGCTGTTGTTCGGCCTTTCGGGAAACCCATCGGCTTGCTTTGTAGGCTGTGAATTGTTCGTAAGGCCATATCTGCTGGGTTCCTTAAATGCCCAAAAGGTCCACCTGGGTGCTGTCACGTCTATTCTCCAAAAGGATTATCCAAAACCCAATCCTTTTACACGATTTGTCAGGGGCAGGGTGGAATGGAACGCAACTGCAGCGGCTGCTTCACCTGTCGGGCTGGACAAGTCCGGGTCTGTATCCTCCCTGTCAGAGGCAAATGCTTTGATCGTTCTTCCAGGAGGGACAAGAGGCTGGGAAAAAGGATCACAGGTGATGACTCTTTTGTTGGATGGAGAAGGAAGTGTCTGGCCATGGGATCAAGCATTAAAATCCAGATCGTAGGATATAAAAACAGCGGAAAAACGACACTGATTGCAGACCTGCTGCAAGCAGCTGCTGCAGACGGCCTTCGGGCAGGAACCTTAAAGCATCATGGCCATGGCGGGAAGATCGCATTTCAGGATGAAAACAGTGATACAGGAATCCACCGCAGCTCAGGAGCCATTGTTTCTGGAGTGCAGGGGGAAGATACGTTTCAGCTTTGCCTGGACCAACCAGTATCATTCTCTGGGCTGGTTCGTTTATATGAGCCGCTTGAACTTGATCTCCTGCTGATTGAAGGGTTTAAGGAAGAACAGCTTCCTCGCGTAGTTTTATTAAAACATGATGGAGATGTACAGCTGCTCCTAAGCAGTACACATGTCCTGTTGGTTATCATCTGGCCATCGGTATCAGCAGAGCTGATTCCACGGGTGTATCCTGTTTACAGGCTGAATGAAAAAGAACAATATATCGATTTTCTGAAGGATTGGATGAAAGGGATGAGCACATGAAACCATTTGAAATAACAAAAGACCCCATTTCTGTTCAGGAAGTCATTGATAAGGTCATCCATCCGGATGCAGGTGCGGTGAATAGCTTCATAGGTACCGTACGGGAAATGACAAAGGGGAAGAGAACCACCTATTTGAAATATGAAGCATATATTCCGATGGCGGAAAAGCAGTTAAGAAAAATTGGTGAAGAAATTGCCGCTGAATGGACGGATGCGAAATGCGCCATCACTCACCGGATTGGTGAACTTGGGATTTCAGAGATTGCTGTTGTGATCGCTGTCTCCACTCCCCATCGCGCGCATTCATTTGAAGCGTGCCGGTATGCGATAGAACGGATTAAAGAAATCGTCCCAATCTGGAAGAAAGAGCACTGGGAAGACGGGAGCATGTGGGTTGGGGATCAGCTGGAAACCACTTCCTATCCAAAAGGCCGCCCGGAAAGCGAGGGAAAAAACAAATGATAAAAGTATTGCTGTTTGCCGGCATGCAAGAGCGTGCAGGGAAAAGCGAAATTCAACTGGACGAACCGCATCTTCTTGTTTCGGAAATTAAAAGAAAGCTGGAAAATCAATATGATTTTCCGCAAATGTTTACAGGCTGTCTTTCCGCAGTCAATGAAGAGTTTGCTGAAGATGATACGGAAGTTCGTTCAGGAGATGTTGTCGCTTTTATTCCGCCTGTCAGCGGAGGATAAAAAACCGGGGCTTTGATCCCGTTCTTCTGAACATGAAAAGCATAAAAGAGTCCCGTTTACGTGGACTCCATTTAAGAAGCCCTCTAGACAATAGACGGGCTTTTTACATTGGCTGCAGTTTCCCACTAATTCTTTCACCGTTATTCCTCCTTTGGCTGTTTAATAACATTTACTCTTTTTTTAGGGGGCTAAACTCTTGATTGACAAGTTGATTGGAGTGGAAGGTGTGAGATCCTCGAAAATGAAGTTCACATTTTCTTCGTGCGATGTAATGCTGCCGAAGCGTTCCTTGTCCTGCAGGCTCAGCACACGCCCTGCGAAAGTAGGCGCTCGCGCCGGTAAAAGCGAGCATCCTGGAACGGAAAACAACGACCCCAGCAAACATTCACTAAAGAGCTTGACTTTTAGTATAAACCCTAAAAATCACCGTATAAATCAAAAAAATATAAAAATTTATAAATATACAGTTGAATTTATCTTTATACATACATATAATGATAAATAAATCAAAAACATTGAGGTGGAGTCGTTGAAAGTCGGTATTGTAGGAGCTACGGGCTTTGGTGGACTGGAACTTATCCGCCTGCTGAAGCAGCATCCTGAAGTAAATGAGTTTATCTTGTATTCGTCCAGCAAAAAAGATGAACATATACAGTCGGTTTATCCCCATCTTAACGGATTGGCTGAAGGTGCACTGAAGGCGATCGATCATGAAAAAATGCCGGAACAGGTTGATTTCTTGTTCAGTTCTGCGCCAACGGGTGTATCTGCGAGCCTCTTGCCTCCATTGCTTGAAAAGGGGATGAGGATTATTGATTTGGCGGGAGATTACCGTCTTAAGAAACAAGGAGTATATGAGCGGTGGTATAAAAAAGAACCGCCCGAGCGAAAGTGGGTGGAAAAAGCGGTATACGGAATGCCGGAATACAATAGGGAAAACATCAAATCGGCCCAGTTGATTGCCAATCCGGGTTGTTATCCAACGGCAGCGCTGCTTGGATTGCTGCCGCTTGTTACTAAGAGTTTAATAGATACAAAGTCGATCATCATTGATGCCAAGTCAGGCATTTCCGGAGCAGGTGCAGTTCCTTCTTCTGCGGCACATTTTCCGATTGCCAATGATAATCTTCAAATTTATAAGGTGAACCGGCACCAGCATATTCCTGAGATTGAACAAATGCTTCATCACTATTCCGTAACAAAGGATCCCATAACCTTTAATACCCATCTGGTTCCGATGACCCGGGGAATCATGAACACCATGTATGCCACGGTAGATGAGGGAACGACGGAACGGGAGATTGAGGAAACATTTTCTGAATTTGCCGAGCAGCATCCATTTATCAGACTTTCGCCACAGGGAACATTCCCTTGCACAAAGCAGGTGTTTGGCAGCAATTATTGTGATATTGGCTGGTCATTCGATAAACGGACAAATCGGATCACAACGGTCGCTGTCATCGATAACCTAATGAAGGGTGCAGCGGGTCAGGCTGTACAAAATTTCAACCTAATGAACGGGTTCCCGGAAAATACAGGATTACAAGCAAGTCCGTTGTTCCCATAATGAGAGGAGAGTTGATGTGGCTTCAATCGTATCAACCTTAAAAAAAGTGACAGGATCAAATATTACCTTGCCGAAAGGATTCTCTGCGGCGGGAATCAACTGCGGCATCAAATACAAGAAAAAAGATTTAGGCATCATTCTGAGTGAAAAACCGGCCGCCGCAGCCGCAGTTTATACGACCAATAAAATCAAAGCAGCACCGCTTGCAGTAACAAAAGAAAGTATTGAAACCGAAGGAATCTTGCAGGCTGTGATCGTCAACTCAGGCAATGCCAATGCGTTTACCGGCACTCAGGGAACCCTCGATGCCTATGCCATGCGAAGCCAGGTCAGCGAAGTGTTTGGCTTGAGCGAGCATTATGTAGGAGTGGCTTCAACAGGAATCATAGGTGAAACCATGCCTATTGATACCATTCTTGAAGGGATTGGAAAGCTTCATCCTCAATCCAGACTAGAGAACGCCCTTGAATTCAGCCAGGCGATTTTAACAACAGATACTAATACAAAAAATGCATGCTATTCCTTCCAGGTTGGAGAAAAAGAAGTAGTGCTGGCCGGAACAGCCAAAGGCTCAGGGATGATTCATCCCAATATGGCAACCATGCTTTCGTTTATGACCACAGATGCCAACATCTCATCCGAGAACCTTCACTATGCCCTAAGAAAAGTAACGGATCTAAGCTTTAACTGTATTACAGTGGATGGGGAAACTTCTACAAATGATATGGTCCTCGTCATGGCAAACGGATGCGCCGGAAATGAAGAGCTGACGCCACAGCATCCGGATTGGGGAACGTTTTTGCAGGCTTTGACCCTCACTTCTACCGATTTGGCAAAGAGTATAGCCAGAGACGGTGAAGGGGCAACCAAATTAATTGAAGTAACGGTAGATGGAGCTGCCAGCGATGAGGAAGCGCGGATTGCGGCAAAATCCATCGTGGGTTCACCACTTGTAAAAACCGCGGTTTTCGGTTGTGATCCTAACTGGGGAAGGATTGTAGCGGTCCTTGGTTATGCCAATGTTGAAATTGTTCCAGAACAGATTGATTTGTCGATCGGTGATTTTCCAGTTTTGTTATCCAGCGGAATTTTACCATTTGATGAAGAAGGTATCTCTTCCTACTTGAGCAGCAGTGACATTTCTATCACCGTGAACCTTCATGCTGGAAATGGAAAGGGTAAAGCGTGGGGATGTGATTTAACGTATGACTATATCCAAATCAATTCAAGCTACACAACGTGAGGGGGAGAAGGTATTGGATCAAATCGTAATCATCAAATGTGGCGGCAGTGTTCTGAAATCTCTCCAGCCTTCATTTTTTCAGCGGCTAAAGGAAATGGAGGAAGAAGGCAAGAAAATTATTCTGGTTCACGGCGGCGGGCCGGATATCACCAAATACATGACCGCCTTGTCCATTCCTGTTCAATTTATTGACGGAGTAAGACGCACGTCCGGGCAGGCCGCTGAAACGGCTGAAATGGTGCTCGCCGGACAGCTTAATCCTTGGTTTGTGTACCAGTTGAACCAGCTCGGACTGAAGGCCATTGGGTTAAATGGAAACGATGGAGCATTATTGGAATGTGATTATTTAAAGAAAGAACAATGGGGCCATGTGGGCAAGGTCGTATCCGTAAACAAGGGAACGCTGACACAGCTCATGAGTGCAGGCTTTATACCGGTCATTGCTTCGGTGTCCAGAAATTTAATCGGTGATATTTTGAACCTGAATGCCGATACGGTAGCCTTTGAAATCGCTTCGGCCATGGAGGCAGAGTCCTTGATTTTCGTGACGGATGTTGACGGGATTCTTGCAGAAGGCAAGACCGTTGAAAAAGCAACCACATCTTCCATCCGGAAGCTGATCGAGACCGGTATTATAACAGGCGGAATGATACCAAAAGTTGAAGCAGCATTGAATTGCCTACAGTCCAAAATAAAAGAAATTCAAATTGTCGGCAAAGAGCTAAATGGTACGTTGATTGTCAAAGAGGAGGTTTTCTCATGAGCGCGTTGTTTTCTAACTATGGAAGATGGAACCTGGAAATTGATAAGGGCAATGGCTGCCAGGTGACCGATACACAAGGAAAAACATATCTGGATTTTACAAGCGGAATCGGGGTTTGCAATTTGGGTCATGTTCATCCAGCAGTAACAGAAGCAGTTACTGATCAGTTGAACAAACTTTGGCATACATCCAACCTGTTTCAATCATCTCTGCAGGAGCAAACGGCACAGCTGCTCACCGCACCCACTCATCTAAGCAGAGTCCTTTTTTGTAACAGCGGGGCAGAGGCGAATGAAGGAGCCATTAAATTGGCCAGAAAATATACAGGAAAAACAAAAATCATCACCTGCCTTCATTCCTTTCACGGCAGAACATATGGTTCTATGTCAGCCACCGGACAGGAGAAAATCAAGGTGGGCTTTGGACCCATGGTGGAAGGGTTTGAACACATTCCGTTTAATGATTCAAACGCACTCGAACAGGCAGCAGATGCCAATACGGCAGCGATAATGATCGAGGTTGTGCAGGGAGAAGGCGGGGTCAACCCGGGAATGGAGAGCTATTTAACGTTTGTCGGAGAGCTATGCAAGAAAATTGGCATTCTTCTCATCATTGATGAAGTGCAAACGGGGATCGGCAGAACAGGAAAGCCCTTTGCGTTCAGTCATTTCGGTCTTGAGCCTGATATTGTAACAGCAGCGAAGGGGCTCGGAAACGGTTTTCCTGTAGGTGCCGTTATCGCAACAGAAGAAGTAAGCAGCGCATTCGGGCCAGGAAGCCACGGCACTACGTTTGGCGGAAATCCATTGGCCATGGCAGCAGCCAGTGCAGTATTGAAAGAAGTATTTGAAACCTCGTTCTTGGAAGAAGTTCAGAAGAAAGGTGAATACCTGAAGGAAGAGCTTCAAAATAAACTATCAACCTATGATGAAGTCCAGGAAGTCAAAGGGCTTGGGCTGATGATCGGAATCCGATGCAAGGGAAAAGTATCAGATGTGATCACAGAGCTTCAGCAAAAGGGAATTCTTGTATTGTCTGCCGGAGAGCATGTTTTACGCCTCCTGCCTCCATTAACTGTATCCTATGACGAATTAAAGATGGGAATCGAAGAAATCAGCAAAGCGATAAAGAAACAAACAGTGACTGCATAAAGTCCTCTTTTTATACAATTTTATGTATAAAAATTCAATGAAATAAATGTATATGCAAAGGAGAAGAAACGATGAAAGGATATTTGCAGCTTTCCAACGGTGAAAGCTTTGAAGGACAATGGCACGGAACACCGCAGTGTACGAGCGGAGAAGTGGTGTTTTTTACAGGAATGACCGGCTATCAGGAAGTGTTGAGCGACCCTTCCTATCACGGACAAATCGTAGTGTTTGCTTATCCACTGATAGGCAACTATGGAATTAATGGAGAGGATTTTGAATCCATTGTTCCCCAGCCGGCAGGTGTGATCACGTGTGCCGCAAATGAAACAGGCCATCACTATCAGTCAATTGAACCTTTATCGGCATTGCTTAATAAGCATGGCATTCCGCTCATCAGTGATGTGGATACCCGTTCACTCATCAAGCTGATCCGTGCAGAAGGCGACATGAAGGGGGTACTGTCATCCAGCCTGCAGCATATCGAGCAGTATAAAGAAAAGAAAGGCGTGCAGGGCAAACTGGTAAAAGAGGTTTCTGTTCAGGAAGCTGAAACACATGGCAAAGGCAAATACCATATTGTTCTTCTTGACTTTGGTTATAAAAAATCCATTGTGGAGGCACTTGTAGAAAATGGATGCAAAGTAACGATTGTCCCATTTGATGAGAAAGAAGAAGTCATTCATAAATTAAAACCAGATGGCCTGCTGTTCTCCAACGGCCCTGGAAATCCGAAAGAACTCGCTCCCTACATGCCGGTATACCGAAGGCTCGCCGAACTTTATCCTTCCTTTGGTATTTGTCTCGGACATCAGCTGTTGGCACTTGCATTCGGGGGGAATACCCAAAAATTGAAATTCGGCCACAGAGGGGCAAATCATCCGGTTATTAATCTTAAAACAAACAAAGTGGCGATGAGCTCTCAGAACCATGGCTATGTCGTGGAAGAGGGAAGCCTCATTTCTACGGGTTTTCATGTTCTCTATAAAAATATTAATGATGGAAGCGTGGAAGGAATGTATCACGATACCTATCCTGTTGTGACCACCCAATTTCATCCCGAAGCGAATCCCGGACCAGAAGATCATGCCCATTTGTTTTGCAGTTTTCTTGAATTAATTCGTGAAAAGAGGAGCGAGAAGATTTATGCCTAAGCATCAAGTGATTCATAGTGTCCTGGTCATTGGATCAGGGCCAATCGTCATCGGCCAGGCCGCTGAATTTGACTATGCAGGAACCCAGGCCTGCGCTGCGCTGAAAGAAGAAGGAATTCACGTCATTCTTGTAAATAACAATCCGGCTACTATTATGACGGATGAAACGTATGCCGATAAAGTCTATTTTGAACCCATGACTGCCGAATCAGTGGCCAACATTATTAAAAAAGAAAAGCCCGATGGACTTTTGGCATCAGTGGGAGGCCAGACCGGACTCAACCTTGCCATGGAACTTCAAAAAAGCGGCGTTCTTGAAGAACATAATGTGACGCTCCTGGGAACAAATCTGGACTCCATTACTAAAGCAGAAGACCGTGAATGCTTCAGGTCACTCATGCACGAACTGAATGAGCCTGTACCGGACAGCCAAATTGTAACGACACCACAGGAAGCCATTGATTTTGCACTGGAGATCGGGTATCCGGTAATCGTGCGCCCGGCCTACACGTTGGGGGGCTTTGGCGGTGGAACTGCTCAAACGGAGGAAGAGCTGACTGTTATCATCAAAAAAGGACTTTCAGCAAGCCCCATTTCCCAGTGCCTGATTGAAAAAAGCATTGCAGGCTACAAAGAGATCGAATATGAGGTGGTCAGGGATGCCAATGATACATGCATAACGATTTGCAACATGGAAAACATTGATCCGGTTGGCATACATACCGGGGATTCTCTTGTGGTGGCGCCAAGCCAGACGATGACAGATCAGGAATACCATATGCTGCGTTCATCAGCGATAAAAATCATCCGCGCACTCGGAATTATTGGCGGATGTAATATCCAGTTTGCCCTGGATCCTGAAAGCAAGCAATACTATCTGATTGAGGTTAACCCGCGCCTCAGCCGATCTTCTGCTCTTGCATCAAAAGCAACAGGCTATCCAATCGCCAAGATTGCTGCCAAATTGAGCGTGGGATATCACCTTCATGAACTGAAAAATCCAGTTACCGGCACGACCTATGCAAGCTTTGAACCGGCTCTTGATTACATTACCGTTAAAATGCCGCGCTGGCCTTTTGATAAGTTCCCGGAAGCAGAAAGAAAGCTTGGAACACAAATGAAAGCAACAGGCGAAGTCATGGCAATCGAAAGAAACCTTGAAGCAGCCCTCCAAAAGGCCGTCCGCTCGCTGGAGCTGGATACAGAAGGCTTCTTCCTTAAAGAATTGACGGTTTGGGATACTCCGGAGCTGAAAAACCTTCTCATTCAAGCCGATGACCGCAGATTTTTTGCGATTATGGAGCTGCTCAACCGGGGAGTGGCAGTGGAAGAGGTACATGAGCTCACGCAGATCAATACGTTTTTTCTTTATGCATTTAAAAAACTGGTGGATCTTTATCAGGAAATCCAGTCCAGCTCTATCGCTGCTGCCGAAAAAAAGCAGATATCCGCATGGAAAAAAGCCGGATTCACTGATCAAGCTCTCGCCAAGGGGTGGAGCGTAACCGAGGAGGAGGTCAGAGAAATAAGGAAAGCGGCTGGAATTGTTCCTACCTATAAAATGGTGGATACCTGTGCTGCCGAGTTCATGGCTAACACTTCTTATTACTATTCCAGTTGGAGCGGGACAAACGACAAGACTCCGAGCTATAAGGAGAAGATCGCTGTTATCGGGTCAGGTCCGATTCGAATCGGCCAAGGTGTAGAATTCGATTACTGCTGTGTACATGGTGTCCTTGCCCTGCAAGAGGCAGGATTTGAAACTATACTGATCAATAATAATCCTGAAACAGTGAGTACGGATTTCGAAGTCGCGGATGCGCTGTACTTTGAACCGCTCTCTTTCGAAGATATTATGAACGTTTTAGAATTTGAAGGAGCACAAAAAGTGATTCTTCAGTTTGGCGGACAAACCGCGATCAACGTGGCAAAACAGCTCGAGGAAGCTGGTATTGAAGTACTGGGCTCCAAAGCGGACCTGATTGACGAAATGGAAAACCGTGAACGTTTTTATGGCTTCCTGAAAAACGTGAATATACCGCATGTTCCTGGAGAAACAGCTTTTGACTTCCAAGAGGTTCTGAATTGCGGGATGAACATTGGATATCCCGTGCTGCTTAGACCTTCCTATGTAATTGGAGGGAAAGGGATGGTCATCGTTAAGAACGAGGAAGAGCTGAAAACGTATCTCGCCCAGCATACCATCGAGTATCCGGTGCTGGTGGACCGTTACATTTCCGGTAAAGAAGCAGAGGTGGATGTTCTTTCAGATGGGACCCATGCATTTATCCCGGGAATCTTCGAGCATATTGAACCTGCAGGCGTTCATTCAGGCGACAGTACAGCGATTACTCCGCCGGTAAGTTTAGAACCCGGCATCATCGACCTTATCGTTTCTTATTCAAAGAAAATTTCGGCTTCCATGGAATTCAAAGGCGTATTCAATATTCAATTTGTCATTAATGGACCTGATGTTTTTGTGCTGGAGATCAATCCACGGGCTTCCCGTACAGCACCGATTTTTAATAAAATCTCGGGTGTGAATATCATTCAGGCTTCGGTTCATGCCATGCTGGATAAAACCCTTGTGGAACAGGGAATCCACGCCGGTCTGCATGAAAGTCATTTTACAGCAGTAAAAGCGCCTGTTTATTCCAACATAAAACTTCCAGGATTGTCACCAAAAGGAGCACCGATTATGCGTTCAACCGGGGAGGTTCTTGGAACGGGAAGAAGCGTTGAGGAGGCGGTGCAAAAAGTGCTTACTGGCACCAATCCGACAGCAAGAACGGGCGATGGCGGCCATCCTGTCAGTCTTTATGCAGATGTAAACAAGGACGTACTAACACTTAAGGAGACAAAAATCCTTCAAAGCTGGAAAAACAAAGGGGTTACCATCATTCATCCGGAGGAGCTCTCTTTTGAAGAATGGGTGTCAACCAGAGAGAACGGCATTTATTTTTCCGAAGGCAAGGATGAAGAGGCACTGGTTAGATTGAAAAAAGCCAGTCTTTCAGGAAAATACGTCTTTACTCAATGGGAAACATGCGCCTTTTATCAATATGGGCTTGTACAGGCGACGGATCAGGTTTTTCATATTAAAGAAATTCAGGAAAGAAAGGAAGTTCGACTATGAATCCAGTAATTACTCACAAAGAAACCAGTCTGAAAGGAAAGCATCTCCTTACCCTGGCAGATTGGACTTCAGAAGAAATTGAGCAGATCCTGAACTATGCTATTCAGCTGAAAAAGGAAAAGCAGCCAAAACAGCTGCTGGCAGGCAAAACACTGGGCATGATTTTCGAAAAATCATCAACGAGAACGAGAGTTTCATTTGAGGTGGGAATGCTGCAGCTCGGAGGCCATGCTCTTCATCTCAGCTCGCGAGATATTCAGATGGGAAGAGGAGAATCAATTGCGGATACGGCAAAAGTACTCTCTCGTTATCTGGATGGCATAATGATCCGAACGTTTCAACATGAAATTGTGGAAGAGCTGGCAGCGCACGCAGATATTCCTGTGATTAACGGCCTCACTGATGATTATCACCCATGCCAGGTACTTGCAGATTTAATGACCATTCTCGAATACAAAAAATCATTTGCGGGTCAAAAGCTCGCATATGTGGGAGACGGAAACAACATGGCCCACTCACTCATGATTGGCTCTGCAAAGGTAGGGCTCAACTGCACAATCATTACGCCAGAAAACTATGAACCGAAACAAGAGATTGTTCTGAAAGCCAAAGAAATTGCCCAAAAAACAGGTGCGGAAATTGTCGTTACTCACGATTTGAAGGACGGTATCTGTAATGCAGATGCAGTTTATACCGATGTTTGGGCAAGCATGGGCTGGGAAGATGAAGCCAATGAACGTATATCCGCTTTTCAGGATTATCAGGTAAACCAGGAGGTACTTGCACTAGCCAAACCAGATTATATCTTTATGCATTGCTTACCTGCACACCGCGGGGAAGAAGTGACAGCTGAAGTAATTGACGGGCCAAATTCAGTCGTTTTTGATGAAGCGGAAAACCGTCTCCATGTTCAAAAAGCACTAATGGCATCTGTCATGTAAGGGGATGAACACATTGGGGCTGGTTGAATAACATGAGTTAGTAAGGAGGTGCCCCATGTTTAACAATCAAAATCCTTATTATACTCAGCAGCATGGCCAACAGCAGCAAACAGGCTATCAACAGCAAGGCTTTCAGCAGCAAGCCTACCCCAACCCGCAAATGATAAAAAAAATGCAGAAGCTGTGCCGGAAAAATATTCAGCATTTTGTTTCAGTCACCTTGCTGGATGGCAGCATGTACGATGGATTTATCGAATTTATGGACGGTCAGAATATTTATTTTGCTTCTCCCATCGTGGACGAGGGGCAGAACAGTGAAAGAGATAACAGTGATACGGAACTGGATTACCCTTATTATGGTTTTGTACAGCCGGTCAGAAGCTATGAGATCGAACGGTTTATCATTCCTTTATCCAATCTGGGGAACGTGATGCCGGTTACGTATTACTAAAACAGAAAGACTTTTGCCAGCCGTAATGGCTGGTTTTTTTATGCCTAATTGGGCATAGTAAAATACAAAAATGTTAAAGGGGTGATCAAATGGGGCAGTCTCATCAATTCAAGCATGGACAAAAAGCGCCGAACAATGGCATTTATGTAGAAATCGGGGAAACGGGCAGCATGGTAAACGATCCAAAGGAAGTTAAGCTTAGCGCAGGCGATTCCTTTCCCGAGAATTCCAACCATAACCGGGTTTGGACCTATAAGCGCAAGCCATAAGGCAGAGAAAAAAAGGACCTGTTTCAGGCCCTTTTTTCTCTGGTTTGAAATTCTTCTTTTACATGCTGCAGGAGATGGGGATCTGTTAACAGATCATATCCGGTCAGTGCCAGCGCTTTAGCGCCGGTCAGCATGGCGTTATATCCCTGCTCCGAATTGGCAGCATCACAAAACTCGGTTGTATGCAGATTATGAGAAGCATCGGTTATTTTGATGTAAGGATGAACAGCCGGAACCACCTGGCTTACATTTCCCAGGTCAAGAGAGCCGTGGTCATTTCCAGTCTCAATTTCCTCTGCGGGAATGCCTAACGATGCAAGATTTTTTGTAAACGAATCTGACAGGGATTCATTGGTGAGCAAGTTGGCGTAGCCAAGCTCGTAATGGGTAGCTTCCCATTCACACCCTGTACTAAGTGCTGCCCCTGCGGCACAGTCCTTTACTCGGCGGACGAGATCAGGAAGCTGTTCAACGGTAGCTGCCCGTACATAAAACCGTGCCTGGGTTTTATCAGGAATAACATTGGGAACATTTCCTCCGGCTGTAATAACGCCGTGGATTCGTACATCAGGAGTCATTTGCTGCCGGAGCGCATTGACACTGTTAAACAAGGCGATCACCGCGTCGAGAGCGTTGATCCCTTCATGCGGGGAAGCAGCTGCATGCGCTGATTTTCCTTTAAAATCAAATTGCAATGCCTCCATGGCCATGCTTGAGCCGCTTCGTTCAAACGCCTTGTAAGGATGACACATCAGCGCTGCATCCACACGGTCAAAGTAGCCCTTTTCCGCCAAATGAACTTTCGCTCCCCCTGTCTCTTCTGCAGGCGTTCCGTAGACAAGAACTTTGCCACCGGTTTCCTCGATCACTGTGCTTACTGCAATTCCTGCAGCCGTACTCATGGTACCGATCAAGTTATGTCCGCATGCATGATTAATCTCGGGCAAGGCATCATATTCAGCCAGGTAGCTGATCACAGGGCCGGGTATTCCGCTGTCATAGGTTGCAATAAATGCCGTTTCCATCCCCTCAATGTTACGCTCTACTTCAAATCCAAAGTGTTCCAGGGTTTCAATAAGTTTAGCGGAGGACTTTATTTCTTCATAGCCCAGCTCGGGATGATTCCAGATGTATCGTGCAACTTCTTTAAAAAGTGGATATTGTTCATCGAGGAATGCTGTTAGTACCTCTTTCATGGTTAATAACCTCCTATATGATGAAAAAAGCCCTTCACAGAGTGTGAGGGGCTGCTTTTTATTACTCTGCCGTTTCTGCTTCAGCGGGAAGTACGGCACCAATGATGATGACAAATACAGCAAATACTACACCGAAAACAGATGCCGTAGAAAATGTTGCAGAGTCATATTTTCCGCCCTGCATCGATTCCAGTACGTAAAAAGCCATATTGCTAAGTAGTAAAGACCAGATGATTGTCCAGATATAACGCATTTTGTTCACCTCAACTTTATGTAAACGACTTCTTCTTCTGATATAGTAACAAAAAATAAAGATTTTGTCTTTAAATCTTTAAGGAAATCACCCGAGAATAGGCATTTCCCTTCTCCAGTTTCACAAATCGGACATAGTATAAGTAAGAAAATATTGGATGAGGGGAGAAAAGTGAGCATCGAAGAGAGGATTTTCAGCTTAGATGGACAATGGAATACGATACATCTTCCTGAACAGCCAAACGGTTTTGCAGTAATGATATTTGGCGATTGCAATCATTTTGTAGATCAACAGTCAAGTTTGTGGAAACAAAACAAGGACCGGTTTGAACTCATTCAAACGCTCAAGCAAAAAGGCTACACCGTATTTTATTCCAATCTATATGGAAGAAATTGGGGCAACCAGGATGCGGTAAACCTGGCAAGAAGAGTTTACCGTTATGTTATAAAATATGAAATTCTTAATCCGTCAATTCATATTTTAGCGGAGGGTATGGGTGCGCTAACCGCACTGGATTTTATCAATGACATGGAAGGATCCATCCGTTCTGCGGTTTTCCTTAATCCATGCCTGAATCTCAAAAGCCATTTTCAGCAGGAGAAAAAGAACAAATTATTTTTAAAAAGAGTTCGTAAAGAAATTAGCCAGGCCTACGGGATTAAGGAAGAAAATATGGACGAATTTTTAGAGAAAACGGTAACGCGTTTTACCTTAAAACATGAGGTGCCGGTTAAAATTTTTCATGATGCAACAGGCACTGTTTATCCATTTAAAATTCACAGCCGGCCATTTGAAGCATCCTGCCTTGAAAAGGGATATGCTGTTTCACTGACCATACAAATGGCCCGTAAAAGTCTGGGGAATTTTCAGGCTGTGCCTCGGTTTTTCAGTTTATATGAATCCATCCTGTAGCAACCTGCTGCAGGATTTTTTGTGAAAATTGATTGAGATGCATACTCAGCGGGATGAACAATACGATATAGAGAGAGAAAAAGAACGGAGGAGCATTTGATGAAACGTGCTGTTGTTACAGGAGCTGCAGGATTTATTGGCTCACATCTATGCACAAAGCTGCTGGAAGATGAGATTGAAGTGATAGGAATTGATTCGGCCCGATCCACAGAGAAGTTGGATTATATCGGCCGTCATGCAAATTTTGAACTTATCAATGAGCCCATGGAACAACTGGATTTAAAGAAAATCATTAAAAAAGCCGATACCGTCTTTCATCTCGCATGCGGTATCCATTCAAATGAAGCATGGAATGACATAGAAAATAAGGTGAAGCAGCATATCCAATCCACCAGGAGTCTGATCCAGGCAATACCTTCGAAATCAGTCAAACTCATCTATGCGTCATCCTATGATGTGTATGGAAAAAAAACAGGAAAAGTGACAGAAACCTCTACAACCAATCCTGAAACCTTATTTGGCCTCATCAAGCTGACAGAAGAAAATTATATTCGTATGGCAGCAGCAAACCATCCAGTTTCCTACGTTATTCTTCGCTTTCCCACGATATATGGTCCCTGGCAGCCATCGGAAATGACTTTTCAACAAATCATCAATGTTAACGAACAGGAACGGGACACCATGAACATTAAAAAAGATTCTATAACCGAGGACGCCATTTATGTGGACGATGCCGTGCGTGCATTATGCCTGGCAGCAGAAAAAGGAGAAAAACGGACGATTTATAATATAGGAAGCGGTACAAATGGTGAATGGAGCAAGGGGTTAAAACTTCTCTCCATAAAAGAAGAAGACTTTCCAAAGGAAAAGAGGAACATGGTGGTTGTCGGTGAAAAAGCTCAGCAGGAATTAGGGTTTCAATTGGATGTCCACATTGAAGAGGGGTTAAAAAGACAAATACAGCATACCAGGCAATGGAGAAAGAATGAAGGGTGAAAAAGGGAAATTTTGTTTCCCTTTTTTTTATTTCTTCCATTATACTAGTTTAGGGGGATGACCGCGACGATAGAATGGGATGTGAACGTGAACCATGAAGATCTTACAAGGGCTATTGGTCGCATGTTTGCTGGCCGCACTGACTGGATGTCAGGAAAAAAGGGAAGGAAACCTTAAAAATGCAGGGCTGTTCGTCCAGGATACCATTAATGATCAAGGCTGGGCTGACCAGGGATACAAAGGCCTGATCAAGATCCAGGATACATACGGAAATGAAGTTGTATATAAAGAAAAAATGCAAATGAAAGCAGAAGTTAAGAAGGCCGTCAAAGAATTTCAAAAGGATGACGTAAATCTTGTTTTTGGCCACGGGAAAATTTATGCTGATTTATTCAGTCAGATCAGCAAAGATTATCCGAAGATGCACTTTGTGAGCTTTAACGGCGAGGTGACAGGTAAAAATACGACAAGCATTCATTTTAAATCGTATGCAATGGGGTTTTTTGCCGGCATGGTTGCTGCTAAAATGAGCCACTCCAACCACCTGGGTGTGATCGCCGCTCAGGAATGGCAGCCTGAAATTAAAGGATTTGCCGAAGGGGCCCATTTTCAAAAAAAAGATATCACTGTCGATACCCAAGTGATGCACAGCTGGAGCGATAAGGATCGAGCGATTGCTTCATTCAAGCGAATGGCCGCTCAGGGTGCAGATGTTTTTTATCCAACTGGTGACGATTATACTGTACCGGTAATTGATGAAGTGAAAAAGAAGGCATTATATGCCATCGGATATGTAACGGATCAATCAGATTTGGGTCGTGGTACGGTATTGACAAGCACGGTGCAAAACGTAGAAAATGTATATAAATCTGTTGCTGGACAGCATGATGCTGGAAAGCTTAAGACCGGTAATCTTCAATATGGCTTCAAGGAAAAAGCCATTACAATGGGGCGTTTCAGTCCCCGGGTACCTTCTGCTTTTCAAAAAGAGATCAGGAAGGGCATTGAAGAGTATAAAAAAACCGGAAAACTCCCCAACGGAAAATTCAGTCGAGATTGAGCGCAGGAGGAAGTCCAATGAATCAGGAATTGAATATGCAGTTTATGCAAATTGCCATGAAGCATCTGCCAGAAGGAAAAGAGCTTTTGGAGAAAAAAGGAGTAGAATTGTCCATGGAGGATATCCAGCCTATGCTGAATCTTCTTCTGAAAGTCATGAACGATGCTTATGAACTTGGAAAACAAAATAAAGAATAACGTTTGTCAGTAAAGTAAAAGAGCCAACTTCTGTTGTTGGCTCTTTTACTTTTTCCTGAAAGCTGTAAACAGAGGGGAAACTTGCTGTGCAACTTTCACAGTCTGGTCGATGACAGCCATCAGTTTATTGTAATCAAAATTCCCGTCATTTGTCCGAAAGGCACTGATTAGAGGATTCGGCCTTGGAAAAGGCTGGCGGTAGGCCATTGGGATAAAAGGCGGCTCGCTGGGTGGAGGCGGCTGTTCCCTTGTTTGCCGGGGCGGTGGAAATGGGTGTCTGGCTTGCATGGCCGATCTTTGCCGCATCGGGGAGGGCGGCCCATAGCGAGGAAAATTCACATGTACCACTCCTGTATTCAGACTGATAAGCTCTATATATAATATGTCTGGATGAATAGATGGTGTGTTGTCCCATGTAATCAGCATACTGGACAAAAAATGAAAAATAAATTAAAATTAGTACCAGGTCTTAAAAATTGATACTAAACCAAATGCAGAAAGAAACAACATAAAAATATGGATAAAGGGGTAATAACATGAATGCTGGAATAATAGGTTTAGGTGCTTATGTCCCTGAAAAAGTGTTAACCAATTTTGATCTTGAAAAAATGGTGGACACCAGCGATGAATGGATTCGCACCCGTACTGGAATTGAAGAGCGAAGAATTGCGGCAGATGATGTTAATACATCACATATGTCAGAACAGGCAGCAAGGGAAGCTTTGGAAAATGCCGGGCTGAATGCAGAAGAGCTTGATCTAATCATCGTTGCCACCGTAACGCCTGATTCCCCATTTCCTTCTGTGGCTTGCTTGATCCAGGAAAGATTGGGAGCAGTTCATGCTGTAGCGATGGATATTAGTGCTGCATGTTCAGGATTTATGTACGGCATGGTGATGGCCAAACAATTTATTGAATCTGACACCTATAAAAATGTATTGGTCGTGGGGGCTGAAAAGCTGTCCAAGATAACCGATTGGAATGACAGAAATACAGCTGTATTATTTGGTGATGGAGCGGGAGCTGCAGTTATGTCCAAAGTATCTGAAGGAAGAGGAATTCTGTCCTTTGAACTGGGATCTGACGGCAGAGGCGCTAAACACCTGTACCAGGATGAGTACCTTCATATGAATGGGCGCGAGGTATTTAAATTTGCGGTACGCCAAATGGGTGAGTCCTCCATGAATGTGGTTGAAAAGGCAGGACTGACAAAAGATGATGTTGATTACCTTATCCCACATCAGGCCAACATCCGTATCATGGAAGCATCTCGTGAGCGGCTGGAGCTGCCAAAAGAAAAAATGGCAGTAACCGTTAATAAATATGGAAACACATCATCTGCTTCCATTCCTATGGCTATTTCTGATGCCTTAAAAAATGGTAAGATAAAAGATGATGACTTGCTTGTCCTCGTTGGATTTGGCGGCGGCCTGACATGGGGTGCCGTTGCGCTCCGATGGGGAAGATAGAAGATAAAAGCTGACTATTCTTCAAAGGAGAGTTGTATTAACAATGAAAAGACGCGTAGTAATCACAGGAATGGGAGCCATTTCTCCCCTTGGAAATAGTGTAGAAGAAACATGGAACCGAATCATTGCCGGTGAATCAGGTGTTGGCCCGTTAACTCGCAGGGATCCGGAAAAATTCCCGGTAAAAGTTGCTGCAGAAGCAACAGAATTTGATCCTCATGAATATATGGACCGTAAAGAAGCGAGAAAAATGGACCGCTTCACTCAATTTGCCATCGCTGCGTCAAAAATGGCAGTAGCCGATGCCGAGCTTGATATTACAGACGATATCGCACCTCGTGTAGGAGTGTGGATCGGTTCCGGAATTGGCGGCATGGATACGCATGAAGAGCAATTCCGCATTTTTGAGAAAAAGGGATACCGCAGGGTCAGCCCGTTTTTCGTACCGATGATGATTCCCGATATGGCAGCAGGCCAGGTTTCCATCATGCTGGGCGCTAAAGGAATGAACTCTTGTACTGTAACAGCGTGTGCTTCAGGGGCCAACTCTATTGGCGATGCATTTAAAGTCATTCAGCGTGGAGATGCGGACGCCATGATTTGCGGAGGAACGGAAGCTCCAATTACCGATATGGCGCTTGCCGGCTTCTGTCAGGCTGGAGCATTGTCCTATAATGACGATCCTGCCACTGCAAGCCGTCCGTTTGATGCAAACCGCAGCGGGTTTGTTATTGGCGAGGGTGCAGGAATCCTGGTTCTTGAAGACCTTGAATTTGCAAAAAAACGCGGAGCCAGAATTTATGCTGAAATCGTGGGTTATGCAGGAACAGGAGATGCATACCACATTACGGCACCAGCTCCTGGCGGGGAAGGCGGCGTTCGTGCGATGACTCAGGCTGTACAGGACAGCGGAATGGCACCTGAAGAAATCGACTATATCAATGCTCACGGAACGAGCACTGATTATAATGATAAGTTTGAAACGATGGCCATCAAGGAAGTCTTTGGTGATCATGCACGCAAACTAGCTGTCAGCTCCACTAAATCCATGACCGGTCATCTGTTGGGAGCAGCAGGTGGAATCGAAGCTATTTTCTCAGTAAAATCGATTCAGAATGGAATTATTCCACCTACGATCAATTATGAAACACCAGATCCTGAGTGTGATTTGGACTATGTACCAAACCAAGCCAGGAAAGTGGAAGTGAAAACTGTTCTAAGTAATTCCTTGGGCTTTGGTGGGCATAATGCAACCTTGATCTTTAAAAAATACAGCGAGTAAGAGTAAAAAGATGGTTGATCGCAATCAGCCATCTTTTTTTATTTGCTCTAGATAATTCTTCTTTCAAAAGAATATTTTGGACAACCTCTGACTATACTGTTTTTAACTAAATCGGTAAGTGAGGGGTAGCAAATGTTATATTTACGAGATGTTTGGGTGAATTGGTTTGAAGGTGAAGAAAATGGCTATAACGTTTGTGAGTTTCATGAGTGGAGGAAGGACGATTTCATCGAGCTTTTGGATCAGGTGCCAATCGTTAAATTAGAGTCTTCACTGTTTCACTACATCGAAAACGAACTCAACGATCTTCCAGACTCCCTTTTAGATGAAGTACACCAGAAAGCATACGTGAGGAAAAACAACCAGAGAGTTCAACTGGACCATTGCTTTATCATCACTGATGAAAAGAAAACCATGGTGATAGATACAATGGGCTACCGTATTCCCATCCGAAAAAGCAGGCTGATCCCAAGGCAGGAACAGCTCGTGTATGAAATGGCAGAGCAGATGGAGACCGTTTCCTACACATTTACTCCGGATATAAAAGAAAAAGAGCATCATATTCTTTCGCCTGAACCGGTTGTGATGAGAGGACTGACAAGAAAGGAACGGCAGCTGAAGCAGCTTTTGTTCATGTTGCTCGACCAGCTGCATACGACACAGAATGTGGCTGAGGTGAGATACTGGTATACCGAGTGGATGCCAGAAGAGTATATGAAAATTCAATCGATGGAATTTGAAGAAGCATGGGCAGCATTGTATTCGGAAATCAAGGACGGCTGGAGCAATCATCATTACGCCATTTGCGAACGGCTTGTAAAAGGTCAGCCCTACTTTGAAAAGATTTGGGAACTCGAAAATGGAACACATGTAAACTGAGTAAAGAAAGGAGGCTCTGCTAAAGAGTCTCCTTTTTGAGTCCCGCTTATGAAAAATCACTTGTGCACGAATAAACCTCCGCTTCATGCGGAGGCTTTCTTCTGTTATATACGTTTTCTGGCCAATCCCATGGCACGTTCCGCTTTGTTCAGCATTTTGTTTGCTACGCGATTCGCTTTTTCGGCTCCGTGATCCAGGATATGATCAAGCTCTTCAGATTCGATCAATCTGTAATAGCGTTCCTGGATTGGCTTTAAGCGGCCGACGACTGCTCTTGCCGCTCCTTCTTTAAAATCTCCGTAACCTTTTCCTTCATACTTTCTTTCCAGTTCCTCGATGGATTCGCCTGAGCATAGTGAGTAGATGGTTAATAGGTTCGAAATGCCGGGTTTGTTTTCTTTATCATATTTTACAACACCATCGGAATCCGTAGTGGCACGCTTGATTTTTTTGGTGATGACCGTTTCATCATCCAAAATAGAAATAAACGCGTTCACATTAGCATCGGATTTGCTCATTTTTTTCGTAGGATCAACAAGAGACATAATCCTTGCTCCCACTTTAGGAATGCGCGGCTCCGGAATGGTAAAGATTTCACGGTATTTATGATTGAATCGTTCGGCTAGGTCACGTGTCAGCTCAATGTGCTGCTTTTGATCATCTCCGACAGGAACAAGCTCCGTACCATAAAGGAGAATATCGGCAGCCATGAGCGGTGGGTAGGTCAGTAACCCTGCAGAAACGGCATCCTTGCCTTTGGATTTATCCTTAAATTGCGTCATACGCTCCAGTTCTCCGATGTACGCGACACATTGCAGAACCCATCCCATTTTGGTGTGGGCAGGAACCTCCGATTGAATGAAAAGAGTGGATTTCTCGGGATCGATGCCGACAGCGAGGTACATGGCAGCAAGGCTGCGGCTGTTCTTTTTCAACTGAACCGGATCCTGCGGAACAGTGATGGCATGCTGATTCACCACACAGAAATAACAGTGATTATCCTCTTGATAGTCCACAAAATGCTGCAGGGCCCCCAAATAATTCCCTAATGTTATCGTACCGCTTGGCTGGATACCTGAAAAAATAGTTGCCATAATAAAACTTCTCCCTTTAAATAATTTATATACATACAAAAAAGGCCCATTCATCCCGTGAAAAGGGACGAATGGACCGTGGTGCCACCCTTGTTATTCCATAAAAAAAGAATATCTCTAACCCGTACTGTCATACGGCGCCCTTTCTATCGTGCGGACACACACGCCTGTTCCTACTAAACAATGTTCAGACAGGAGCTCAAAAGCCCATTCCATGTTCATTCACTGCCTGTTTCCACCGGCCACAGGCTCTCTGCGAGCTTCAAAAACATGTACTTTTCTTTATCATCGCCTTTAATTATTATTCATTCAGTTAAAAATAGTATATAAAAATTACAATAGAATTGCAACCAGACTAGAAAAAACAAACAACACAGCTCCGGAACAAAGCAGAGGAAAGACAAAATTGCCAGATACCCGTTCGGACAGGCTGAAGTTTGAGGCTTCTTCCTGGCTCTCTGCGTACTCGGCTGACTTCGAGAATGATTTCATCACTTTTTTGACTGTCTTTGAAAAAAGATCGAAGAATCCGCCCCTAACAACAAATAACACTAAGCCGATCAGGACCAGAGCAAGCCCCACCATAAAAAGGTTGTCCACCACATGAATGAGATGAAGCTTCTTATCCGACAAAAATTCAATGAAAAGTGATAGTAAAACAGACCCTGCGGTCAATAGTGCTGAAGCCGAAAAACGTGACATCGATTTACTCCCATCATTTTCAAATTCATAGCTGTATTATTCATTTTACCATGAACAGAAGATGCAGGCATACTACTTTATACCTATCAATTATCCGAACGTTTACTGAAGGAGAGTGCATATAGGTTCAGAGTTATTAGAAAATATAAAAAACGAAGGGTAAGAAAGGAGGATATTTTGCGCATTTTGATGGAATTTTATGGATAACAGAAGGGATGAAAACGCTGGACAATCATAGGTATTTAGTCCTATTTTTTGTTAAAGAAACGTAAATAAAATGGGCTTTTTGTAAAAGTCGTAAAAAAAAGTATATGCATAATAGTATGAAAACTTGTATAATACGAATGTGGGCAAAATGTCTGATAATTCACGAAGCTTTGGCTCACTAATTAGGTAAACAGAAAAAGGGGAGGTCAATCAATGAAGAAGTCAAAATGGTCGTTATTACTAACGATTGTGCTCGTTTTGAGCGTTTTCCTTTCTGCGTGCAGCGGTAAAAAAGAGGAAAAAGCGAGCGGGGACAGTTCAAGTAAAGGTGGGGGTTCTAAAGAAAAGGTCCTAAACCTTATGGAAACTTCCGAAATCCCGTATCTTGACAACATCATGGCAGACGATCAAGTTTCTCTAAACTTGGCAAACAATGTATACGAAGGTCTTTATACCTTGAACGACAAGGATGAGCCAGTTCTGTCCGGGGCTGCTGAAGAACCAGAAGAGAAAGATGGCGGCAAGACCTGGGTATTTAAACTTCGCGATGACGCTGTTTGGAGCAATGGTGATCCTGTAACAGCAAACGATTATGTTTTTGCCTGGAGAAAAGCTGTAAGCAAAGACACAGCTACTCAATACTCTTTCATCTATCAAGTTGCAGGCATCCTGAATGCTGACAAAATTCTAAACCCTGAAGATCCAATGTATAACAAAACGGATAAGCTTGGTATCAAAGCTATTGACGATCATACAATTGAAGTAAAGTTCGCTGGTCCAACCAGTGCAAAACCTTACTTAAAAGCGGTTCTTTCATTCCCGACTTTCTATCCACAACCTGAAAAGTTTGTTAAAGAACAAGGGAAACAATACGCTTTAGAAGCTGACAAAGCTCTTTACAACGGTCCTTTCGCTCTTACAAAATGGGAGCATGAAAAAGGATGGGTATTGGAAAAGAACGATAAATATTGGGACAAGAAGAACGTAAAAGTTGATAAAATCAACGTGAACATCCTTAAAGACGAAGCAACTCGTATTAACTTGTTTGAAACTGGAAAACTAGACCGCACAACAATTTCTGCGGAATATGTTGACCAATATAAAGATAAAAAAGACGTTTTCAGCACAGTGCCTGAATCTTCTGTGTTCTTCCTTCGTATGAACCAAAAGAACAAAGCACTAGCAAACAACAACATCCGCCATGCGATTGACATGGGCTGGGATAAGAAGCAATTAACAGACGTATTGTTGAATAACGGATCTGTTCCTGCATATTTCTTGGTGCCGTCCAAGTTTGTTAACGGTCCAGACGGAGCTGACTTCCGTGAGAAAAATGGCGACATGAACAAAGGTGACGCTAAGAAAGCAAAAGAATATTGGGAAAAAGGCTTGAAAGAGCTTGGAGTTAAAAAGGTAAGTCTTACTCTTCTTAACTATGACACTGATACGGCACAAAAAGATGCACAGTTCATCAAAAACCAATTGGAGAAAAACCTTCCTGGTCTATCTCTGAAAATCAAAGCTCAACCTTTCAAGCAAAAGCTTAAGCTTGAGGAAAACTTGGATTATGACATTTCATACGCTGGTTGGGGACCTGACTACCCAGATCCAATGACATTCGTTGACATGTTTGTAACTGGTGGTTCTCACAACGAAATGAACTACTCCAACAAAAAGTATGATGAGCTAATTAAAAAGGCTTCATCTGAAACAGATCTTAAAAAACGTTGGGAAATGATGCAGCAAGCTGAAAAAATCCTAATCCAAGACGATGCGGCAATCAGCCCTATGTACCAACGTGGTTATGCCTTTATCACAAAATCAAATATTAAAAATATCCACAACCATTCATTTGGTGGGGATTATAGCTACAGAGATTGGGACGTTAAGTAAAAACTAGGGTTTTATAGATGTACCAGGAGAGTATATGTCAGTTAGCCATATACTCTCCTTTTAACTGCAAATGACTTATTAGTAAAAATTTGTCGAAAATTCTAACGAAACTATTGTAGGATATTGTTTTGTCACTTAATATAGAGATATAGGTATTAAGCAGGGGTTTATTTTTTTAGGAGGTGCAATAGTGGCTCGTTTCGTACTAAAACGATTGCTTTACATGCTGATCACACTATTTATTATTACTTCATTTACGTTTTTCCTTATGAAGCTGCTGCCAGGTTCTCCGTTTAACAATGAGGAGAAACTGACAGATCAACAAAAATTTATTTTGAATGAAAAGTATGGATTGAATGATCCCGTCCCTGTTCAGTATTTCAACTACATGGGTAATCTGGTTAAAGGAGACATGGGTGTATCTTTCCAATATGACAACCGTCCTGTTTCTACCATGATTGCTGAAAGAATCGGGCCTTCCGCTGTTCTTGGTGTTGAAGCAACGATTATAGGAACGATCATTGGCTTAATTTTGGGAATTGCTGCAGCTTTAAAGCACAATACATCAATTGATTATTTGTCATCACTGATTGCGGTATTGGGAATATCCATTCCATCCTTTGTTTTTGCAGGAGTTTTACAATATTACGTAGGGGTTAAGTTAGAATGGCTGCCCGTTGCCCTTTGGGACGGTCCGAAATATCATGTTCTGCCAGCACTTTCGTTATCTGTTTTTGTTATAGCAACTGTGGCCAGGTTCATGAGAACGGAAATGCTTGAAGTGTTGGGACAAGATTATATTACAACTGCTAAATCCAAAGGACTTTCTAACTTGGTCGTAATTTGGAAACATACCATCCGGAACGCATTGATTCCTGTGGTCACTATTTTGGGTCCATTAGCTATAAACCTGATCACGGGAACGCTGATCATCGAAAAAATCTTTGCTGTTCCTGGTTTAGGATTTCAATTTGTTTCATCTATAACATTGAATGACTATCCAGTCATTATGGCGACGACCATTTTTTACAGTGTGTGCTTTATCATCGTCATACTGATTGTGGATATTTTATACGGAGTAATTGACCCTAGAATCAGGGTTGCAGGAGGCAAGGGATAATGAGCATGCATGAAAAACAACTAAACAACGACTTATTCCAACCTGCGGTCAGGTCTTCGGACGATGCCGAAAAAATCACAAAAGAAAGTACCTCCTTCTGGCAGGACGCCAGAAGGAGATTGTTTGAAAACAAAGGAGCCGTTTCAGGGCTGATCATCATTGTGGCAATCTTGCTCCTTGCATTTCTTGGACCGCTATTCAGCCATAACGGCTTTGATGACCAGGATACAAGCCGTACCAACCTGCCTCCAAGAGTTCCTGTTCTTGAAAAGGTAGGCTTCCTCGGTCTCGATGGAGTAGACATCCGCGGTGTAGATCAGTACAAAATGAAAAACCAAAAAGACAATTACTATTGGTTTGGTACAGATGCTCTGGGAAGAGACCAGTTCGTCAGGGTATGGAAAGGAACACAGATCTCCTTATACATCGCGTTTTTGGCGGCTGCCATTGACATGGTGATTGGTGTCGCTTACGGTGCTATTTCAGGTTACTATGGCGGAAAAACGGATAATATCATGCAAAGGATTATCGAGATTCTTATTGGTATCCCTAACCTGATTGTTGTTATTCTGATGATTCTGATTCTTGATCCAGGTATCCTCTCAATTACATTCGCTATGGTTATTACCGGCTGGACGACGATGGCACGTATCGTACGAGGACAAATTTTAAAGTTGAAAACTCAGGAGTATGTTCTTGCATCTGTTACGCTTGGAGCGAAGAGTTCAAGAATCCTTACCAAGCACATGTTTCCAAATATTTTAGGGTCCATCATCATTACATCTATGTTTACCATTCCGAGTGCAATCTTTACAGAGGCGTTCTTAAGCTTCATTGGTCTCGGGATTTCACCGCCGACTGCGTCTCTTGGATCATTGGTAAACGAAGGGTTTAAATCATTGCAAATTTATCCGCACCTTGTATTGTACCCGGCTGTAATTATTTCTTTAATTATGATCAGCTTTAACCTTCTCGGTGACGGCTTGCGTGATGCACTAGATCCTAAGATGCGTAAATAGGAGGAGAAATAGATGAAAAATATTCTAGAACTAAATAATGTCAATGTCTCCTTTCATACGTTTGCAGGCGAAGTAAAAGCTGTCCGGGGGGTCAATCTTCATCTTGAAAAAGGAGAATCTCTTGCAATTGTAGGAGAATCAGGTTCCGGAAAATCCGTTACTTCAAAATCCATCATGAGATTGCTGCCTGAAAAAACGAGTGAAATTAAAGAAGGAGAAATCCTTTTTGAAGGAAGAGATCTTACCAAGCTTTCCAACCGTGAGATGGAAAAAATTCGCGGTTCTGAAATTTCAATGATCTTTCAGGACCCGATGACTTCTCTTAACCCGACGATGACAGTTGGGAAGCAGATCATGGAAGGCCTTCGAAAACATCAGAATTTATCCAAAAATGAAGCGAAGGAACGTGCGATCAATCTGTTGAAATTGGTTGGTATTCCAAATCCCGAGCTTCGTATTAATGAATATCCTCACCAATTTTCAGGTGGGATGAGACAGCGTGTGGTGATTGCCATTGCGCTGGCATGTAACCCTAAGGTATTGATTGCCGACGAGCCAACAACAGCTCTCGATGTAACCATTCAGGCACAGATTCTCGACTTAATGAGAGATTTGCAGCAAAAGACAGGAACTGCCATTATTTTAATCACGCATGATCTTGGCGTAGTGGCGAATCTGTCTCAGCGGGTAGCCGTTATGTATGGCGGCACCATTGTTGAAACAGGAACAACCGATGAAGTTTTTTATAATCCAAAGCATCCGTATACATGGGGGTTATTATCTTCCATGCCGAAGTTGAATTCTGCGGATAAAGAATTAATGGCCATTCCAGGTACACCACCGAACTTGCTTAATCCTCCAAAAGGCTGCCCTTTTGCTGCCCGTTGCCCTTATGCAATGCAGGTGTGTGTAGACAACATGCCGGATGTGACCGATGTTACTTCCACGCATAAAACGGCATGCTGGCTTCTGGATGAGCGTGCGCCTCAGGTTGAACCGCCTGAAGCCGCATTAGTAGGAGGTGCCCGTTAATGGCAGTCGTTGAACGAGAAAAATTATTGGAAGTAAAAAATCTCAAAAAGCACTTCAATGTTGGGAAAAATGCTGTCTTAAAAGCGGTTGATAATGTCAGCTTTGATATATATAAAGGAGAGACTCTCGGACTGGTTGGAGAATCCGGATGCGGAAAATCCACGACAGGACGAACCATCATCCGCCTTTATGAAGCCACAGGCGGGAATGTGACCTTTGAAGGCAAGGATGTTCATGGCAAAAAGTCCAGAAAAGATTTAAAGTCGTTTAACCGCCGCATGCAAATGATTTTCCAGGATCCGTATGCTTCATTGAACCCAAGGATGACAATCAAGGATATTATTGCCGAGGGAATAGACATCCACGGTCTGGCAAAAAACGATAAAGAACGTATGGAAAGAGTCTATGAGCTTCTTGAAACAGTAGGCTTGAACCGTGCACATGCGAGCCGTTATCCGCACGAGTTTTCCGGCGGACAACGCCAGCGTATCGGTATTGCCCGTGCACTTGCTGTAGACCCGGATTTCATTATTGCGGATGAACCAATTTCAGCGCTGGATGTTTCCATTCAGGCTCAAGTGGTCAACCTGATGATGAAACTTCAGAAAGAGCGCGGTCTAACGTATTTGTTTATCGCGCATGACCTTTCCATGGTTAAGCATATTTCTGACCGTGTAGGTGTGATGTATCTTGGTAACATTGTAGAACTGGCAGAAAGTGATGAGCTTTACGAAGAACCATTGCATCCTTACACCCAGGCTCTTCTCTCCGCTATTCCTGTTCCTGATCCGGAAGTGGAACGCAGCAGGGAGCGTATCATTCTTGAAGGCGATCTCCCTAGCCCGATCAGCCCTCCAAGCGGCTGCCGGTTCCGTACAAGGTGCCCGCACGCAATGGATGTGTGTGCCAGCAAAGAACCGAAATGGTTGGAAGCGCGGGAAGGCCACTGGGTAGCTTGCCATCTTTATGACAATGAGTTGAACACTGAGAATAAACAGCAGTAAATACAGCGATCTCCTGTATATCGGGAGATCGTATTGTGTTATGTTAAGGAAGCAAGGAATCTTTTCTAGTGAGGTCATTGAATGAATATTACGTTTGTACTGGATAGTGCCAGCGATTATTGTGCAGAGCATCATGCGTTATCCGTTCCTTTAGCCGTCGTTCCTCTTAATATTACGTTTGGCAGCGACCATTTCTTAGATGGCGAAACGATCAGCACGGATATGTTTTACGAGAGAATGGCAAAAGAAGAACACCTTCCAAAAACCAGCCAGCCATCCCCGCAAGCCTTTTTGAATGTATTCCAAAAAGAGATTGAAAAAGGGAATGAGCTTATATATGTAGGGCTTTCATCGAATTTGAGCGGAACTGTGCAAAGCGCGTCCATTGCTAAGGGGATGCTTGATGAAAAGGTCCAGAACAGAGTCCACATTATCGATTCAGGTACTGCTTCTGCAGGGGTTCAAGTGTTGATTAAACTTGCAGACTCTCTGGTCTGCCAAGGCAAAAATGCAAAGCAGGTTGTTGAGGAGATTGAACAACTAAAGGAAACCATTATTGCTTACGTGCTCCTGGAGACATTGGAGAATGTTAAAAAAGGCGGGCGTATTTCAGCAGTTCAAGGTGCTATTGCGGAATTTTTAAATATTAAACCGCTCCTATCAGTACAAAATGGAATCGTTGAAACAGTGGGGAAGTTTAGGGGAAAGAAAAAGGGACTTTGCAAGCTGAAAGAGATCCTGCAGGATTGGCACCATCAGCATCCTGAGAAAGAACTCTTTATCATTCACAGCCTCCCGTCAAAGCAGGAAGTAATCAAAGAGTTTGGCGATTTTTTCTCATTCTCTAAATTTAAATCGGTTACATTTACACGCTTTGGAAGTACCATTGGAACTTATGCCAGTGAAAACGCGATAGGATTTATCCTTCATTAAATATAAAAAACACTCCGTATGATTTGTTTATACGGAGTGTTTTAGATTTTCAGTCTCATATTGAGCATCCACCAATCGGTCCAATTTTTTAATGCGGGAAAGTGCGGTCTTCATATCCAGATTTCGATAATGATGCATTCCGCCTGGCTCTTCGTCTGCTTCATCTGCCAATGCTACTACCCGTTGAAGAGGCAGCAGGTCCAGCTGTCCTTTTGGAAGATAGGAATCGGTGTGAAGTAAGATGGCTAAAGCAATTTCTTTGGCTTTACGAGGATCTTCTCCAAGCCGGATCAGCAGCTTATGTGCCCGTTCCGCTCCTTTTATCGCATGGATATCATTCTCTTTGTAAAGCGAGTAGTCCCATTGGCCATTCGTATACCAGGTATAGTGTCCGACATCATGCAACAATGCCGCTTTTGTGGCAAGATCAGGATCGACTCCATACTCTTTTGCAAACGATAAGGCATGATAGGCGGTAGCAATCGCATGAACAACACCAGACCTGTTCAAGTACTTTTGGGCGGATGGTTGCTGAAAAATATCGGTTAATGTCACATTTCTCATCGCAATTTCTCCTTCCTTTGTTCTTTTTAAAAAAACCCACCTTATTCAGAGGGCTTGTTTCTCCAGAAATGTATATTGTTATATACTATACCACCAAAATGGAGGTGTATCAACAAATAAAAATGTAAAATAATTGGCAGCGCTCTCATTTGAACAAAAATTAAAGAAGGGATTTCTCCCTTCTTTATTAAAAATATTCCTTCCAGCGCTTGGTTACCAATTCATTGATATCTGGCCGTGTTTCAACCGTTTCAGGATAAAAAGGTTTCATTCGTGCATCAATAATGATAGGGCCGCTGTATTTTAATTTATTCCGATCCACCTCATGTTTCGCATACAGATCAAAGGCAGGGTCGAAACGGGTAAAGGTGGTCCATAAAAATTGTGATTGAGATGCTGCAATGGAGGCATCATCCACCAGGAAAACAAGCTGCCAGTCGCTAAGCTGCCGAGCTGCAGTTGCCAACAGTTTTTCAGCAAAATCAGGATCGTCTTCAAAAGATGGACCGGAAAGGCATATACACCCTCCACAGTACAGCTGGACATCATGAATACCCGGAATGGTTGCACCATCATAGGTCCTCCGCAATTCTCTGACAGGCTCACCAAGGCCTGTCATGATCGCTTTGCTGCCGGTGTTGAATTTTCGCCCCGTATAGTCCAAGGTGTCCATCGAGGTATCGTTAAGGATGAGGAGATCACGCTCAGGCAAAAAGCGCTCAAGCACAGCTTCGAGCAACTGAGAAAAATCCTGCAAATCCACATCTTTATTCGTCACCATCAAGAACTTAGTTAACGTCAGCTGGCCTTCACCCATAATACGCAGCGCATGGGCAAGTCCTTCTTTATAATAGGATTCACGGACAACTGCACCAGCAAGGGCATGGAAGCCTGTTTCTGCGTATGTCCACAATTGTTTAACCCCGTTCATTACCACTGGGAAAAGGGGGCTCATAAGGCGTTGCAGGTATTCTCCGATAAAGTAATCTTCCTGTCTTGGTTTTCCCACGACTGTAGCAGGGTAGATGGCATCCTTACGCTTCCACATCCGGCCAACTTCAAAAACAGGGAAATCGTGTGCCCATGAATAATAGCCATAATGGTCTCCAAACGGTCCTTCTGGTTCTCTAACATGCGGAGGCGCATAACCGCCAAACGCGAACTCCGCTTCTGCGATCAATGGATGTGGATACCCGGGAGCGTGAGTAAGATTCAGCTTGTCACCCATGAGCATGGAAGTGAACATAAGCTCAGGGACAGCTTCAGGAAGCGGGGCGATGGCACTGATGGTAAGCGCTGGTGGACCTCCAAGGAATAATGTCACAGGCAGCTTTTGATTCATCTGCTCTGCTTCATAGTGGTGAAAGCCGCCGCCCTTATGAATCTGCCAGTGAATCCCGGTTTTCTTTTCTTCTTTAATTTCAATTCGGTACATACCAAGATTGTGTTCATGTTTTCCGGGATGCTCCGTATACACAAGAGGAAGCGTAATAAAAGGATTGCTGTCCAGATGCCATCCTGTCAAGGCAGGCAGCTTCTTCATATTAACGTCTGTTGTATAGTGCTCCATAACAGGAGCTTTAGAAGGTTTAACTGCTCGTGTTCCTATTTTCAAAACATCTTTTATCATTCCTCTTTTTCCCCATAATTTTGACGGGGAAGGAGGGAGGAGATCATCGATTGAGTCAACCAGCTGCTGCACGAGAACTTCTGGTTTGGGACCGAATGCGAGCTCCACGCGCCGGATTGTGCCGAATAAATTGGTTACCACAGGGGTATCTGAGCCTTTTACATTGGTAAACAGCAAAGCAGGACCCTGCTCGTCAATTACTCTCCGATGAATTTCGGGGATTTCAAGATAAGGGTCAACCGGTGCATTTATTTCAATTAGTTCATTTTCTTGTCGAAGTTGTTGTATAAAGGTACGTATGTTAATATGCATGTATCCACCTCTAGTATGTAATTAAAATCTTCTAAGTAATATCTTTATCTTCACAAAAAAACAACTTCCCGTAAAGTAGAAGCTGTTCAAAGGTCTCTTCTTTTTACATTTCTCCAGCTGGACTGAAACGATTTGGTACGATCCACAAATTTTAAAACCGACTTTCCGCCAAACAACTTAAGTGAAAACCAATGTGAAATGATCCCCATGAAAGCGGTTAAACCGATGACAAAAACGGCGAGCAGAAGCAAATCCCGGAAAAACAAGGCCATCAAATCCCCTCCAGTGAAAAGGCATTCATTCCTCTTCATTGTATAAGATGTTTATCCCTTTGGAAAGAGGGAAAACTAGTTGGTGGTAAATTTACTAACTCTATAACTAAATAACTGCGTTAGGAGCTGGCTTATTATTATGAACTGGTATGACAAATTGAATCAATACTTTCCGATTGAGGAAATGAAATCAAAAGAACACATGGAACTCCTTTTGAAGGATAAAGGAGACATCTACCATAAAGATGAAGGTCCTCATCATGTATTAATGTATGTTGAACTGGACGACTTTATCTTTATTGATTATTTATTTGTAGCAAAAGAGTCAAGAGGTCAGGGGCTTGGAAAAAAACTTCTGCAGCAGCTGAAAGAAAAGCGAAAGCCGATCATACTTGAAGTCGAACCCATCGATTATGAAGACACAGATACAGAAAAAAGGCAGCGTTTCTATCGCAGGGAAGACTTTACCCATGCTTCAAAAATCGGGTACAGACGAAAATCCCTTGCAACCGACAAAGTGAACGAAATGGAGATTCTTTACTGGGCTCCCGAAGGAGAAAGTGAAGAAAGTGTTTATGAAAACATGAAAAAGACGTATAATGAAATACACACGTACAAAGATAAAGAATTGTACGGTAAAGCATATGAGGATGTAACCGATGTATTAACCTTTCAGCACGATAAAGGCGCCATAACCGAGTAATTTCTATGGCAAGGAGGTATCTGCATGAAAGCCAAGGAAAAGAAAAAACAGACCAAACGGGAAATGCTTAAAGAGATGCTGAAAAAGAATCTTAGAGGCTTATCAAATGTTCCCAAAAAAGGTCCTGCTTCGCAAGTCAAATCAATTGCATAATCAAGCATATAGGATGAAAATTTCTTCATCCTATTTCTTTTTTTATGTTTTGTGAAACTTTTTACAGGGTAATACGTCTATATAATTGAATTACATAATTTCGATTATGGTGTATAAGTTTTATTACATTTTTGTGAAGACCTTTCTTGTTTAAAGAAAATGTAGTATAATAAAAAATATGATTTAATAACTATTTTAAAGTAGATACTAAATCAGGAGTATGGGGAAGGAGAAGATCCATATGGTTACTCTATTTACTTCGCCGAGTTGTACATCTTGTCGTAAGGCAAAAGCGTGGTTAAAAGAAAATGAAATTCCATACCAAGAAAGAAATATTTTTTCAGAGCCTTTAAGCATAGAGGAAGTTAAACAGATTCTTCGCATGACAGAGGACGGAACGGATGAAATCATTTCTACCCGTTCAAAGACGTTTCAGGAATTGAACTTGAACGTTGAAACTATGCCCCTTCAGGATTTGTATCAGTTAATTGCTGACAATCCAGGGCTATTAAGAAGGCCAATTATCATGGATGAAAAACGACTCCAGGTAGGCTACAATGAAGATGAAATCAGAAGGTTTTTACCTAGAAAAGTCCGTACGTACCAGCTTCTTGAAGCACAGCGTATGGTTAACTAAAAAAACTTCTACAGATTAACTTCTGTAGAAGCTTTTTTATTTGGATTTTTTTGCTTTTTTAATGAATACACCTGCAAGCATGACGCCTAGGACGACAAAGATGATTACGCCGTATTCCAAAGCGGGATTTGATCTGAAGAAGGGCTGCAGTTCCTTTTCGGATATAATCATGCCAGCCGCTGTATAAGCAAGAATGGCCGAACCGATATAAATCAAAAAAGGAAATCGTTCCATTAAGTGAAGAATGGCTTTACTTCCCCAAATAATGATCGGCACAGAAACAAGCAGTCCAATAATAACGAGCGGAATGGAGCCGTGTGACGCTCCGGCAACTGCCAATACATTATCCAGGCCCATGGCAACATCGGCCACAACAATCGTGCGTATAGCCCCAATGAGTGACATTCCAGGTTTGATATCGTTTTCCTCATCATCGTCAACAAGCAGCTGAAAAGCAATGTAAATAAGAAGCAATCCGCCAACCAGATAAAGAAATGGTACCTTCAGCAAATAAACAACGAGTACAGTTAAGAGTACCCTTACAACGATGGCAAGGCCTGTCCCAATTAAGATCGCTTTATTGCGTTGCCGCTCCGGAAGATTTCTGCTGGCTAAGGCAATGACAATGGCATTATCTCCTCCAAGAAGAATATCTATCGCGATAATTTGCAACAGTGCGATCAAAAAATCGGCTTCCACGAATCTAAAACCCCTTTCAGGTGATAAACCCCATCATGTGTGTTAATATATACGAAAATGTTTTAATAAAGACCATTGAATTATATGACAGCAGATATAGGGCGTCAAGAAAAGCTCTTTTGATGAAAAAAAGGGCAGAAAAATGGGTCAGCATTTTTATTTCCAACTTTGAACTTTTGTCATAGAATAAGAGTACAAGAATGAAGCAACTTTGGATTGAATTTTCTTATTTTAGGGAAAAGTGACTATACATCATACCCAGGGGAAAATATCCCTTCATAGGATACAATACGGAAAGAAGGGAGAGAACGAAATGGAAATCGAAAGAGTAAATGAATTTACCATAAAGTTTTTCATTACGTACAGAGATATAGAAGACCGCGGTTTTGACCGAGAAGAAATATGGTCAGATCGTGAACGGGGGGAAGAGCTGTTCTGGGAAATGATGGACGAAGCCCATCAACAAGAACAATTTCCGCTTGAAGGACCGTTATGGATTCAGGTTCAAGCATTGGATAAAGGACTTGAAATCATTGTAACCAGAGCCCAAATGTCCAAGGATGGCACGAAATTGGAGTTGCCGTTAGGTGATGAAAAAATTGATCTTCCTGTGGATAAAAATATCGAAAAAATACTGGATCAGCAATTTGCTACAGATGATTCAGATATAGCAGAGGATATTGAGCTAGCAGATGAAGATTATCTCTCATTCCTGCTGGCGTTTAAGGATTTCGAGGACATGATCATGCTCTCTCATAATGTTGACAGCACCCTGTTTGCCAACTCCCTGTACCACTTTGAAAATAAGTATTACTTGTATGTGACTTTCAATCCAGAGACGACAGATCGGGAACAAGATGACTTATTGTCTCAATTGCTTGAATATGGTGCTGATTCGGATGCTTCCATCCACCGGATTCAAGAATACGGAAAGCAAATCATTGCAGAGCACGCGCTCGAAGAGGTCTCTACTCACTTTAACCTTTAAGCAAAAACCGATTTCATAACTGGAATCGGTTTTTTTGTTATTGAAAACTTTGGAGAGGTAAAATAAACTAAAAGAAAAAGGAGTGATGTCATGCTCGTTGCTTATTTGGACAACGGGACCCGGGTTAATCTGTTAACCGGTTATACGAAAGATGAGCTAAAAGAAATGCAGCGCAAAAACGGTTTTTACTGTCCGGAATGCCGCAACAGGATGCAGATTAAAGCAGGTACGATGAAAGTGTGGCATTTTTCCCACCTTCCCGGCGTCAGTGATTGCTCCCTGTTAAAAGGAGAGTCCATGTATCACCTTCTCGGCAAAAAACTTCTGTATGAACAGGCCAGCAGGCAATATTCCGATGTGCTTTTGGAACCGTTCTTTCCGGATATCTCCCAGCGGCCGGATTTTTTTATCCCCGCCAACTTTCCCATTGAGTTTCAATGCTCGACCATGTCTCCATCCCTTTTTATGAAACGGACGAAAGGTTATATCGGCAAGGGAATGTCTCCAAAATGGATTTTGGGCAAAAAAAGACTGAAGATACTGAGCCCCTTTATGTTTCAGCTTTCCTCATTTGATTGGCTCACTGCGAAACTTTCATCACCTCAACTTCCATCCCTCACTTATTTTTGCCCGGAAGAGGCAAAAGTGCTTCATTTAACGTCGATCATTCCTGTTACCTCAACCCGTGTTTACGGAACCCTTTTTCAAACTCCACTAGAAGAGTATTCCTTTCAAGAATTACAAACCCCGCCTTCAGAAAAAAACACCAACTCCTTATTTCCTGTTACCTCCTGGCTTCACATGAAAAAACAGTGGAGACTCTACGCCTTTAAACAAAATCACCCAACCTTTTACTATTTAAAAAAGCTTTTTCTTCAAAATGGATCCGCCATAGCCTATTTCCCTTCTGAAGCCGGTATGCCTGTATTGGGTTCCTACACGTTGACCGAGCCCTCTTATGTCTGGCAATCATACCTTCTGCTTTTAAGCATCATTCCTTTAAAAATGGGAGAGCCCATCAGTTTTTCACGTGCCTATAAATCCATGCAATGGCTGGTTGAGAAAAAACTGCTGACAACAAGGAAGCTGCCCCTGATTGAAACCCACTATTCGCATGCTGTTTTGAACTATCTCGATCTTTTATGTGCTTACGGTGTATTAAAGCCGGCAGGAAAACATCAATTTATTAAAATTCGCCAGCCTGTGTTCCCGGGCACAATGGATAAGGCGTTAAAAAATGATTTCCATATCATGCAGTTCAGTGTAAAACATGGTTTGAATCCACTGTTTTCTGGTAAAATGTAGTTATGCACAATACTACAGATGGAGGTGCAGCCAAATGGCTCAAACCAAATCCAAGTCTCTTCCAAAAAGAGAAGAGCTGCCATTGCAGGATACATGGGATCTTGAAGCGATTTATGCAACCAACGACAAATGGGAAGAAGAATTTAGTGAAGTTAAACGCTTATTGCCGGAAGTTAAGCAGTTCCAAGGAAAACTGGGTGAATCAGCAGATACGCTGTTTCAGTTTTTTCAAAAACAGGATGAGCTGACAAAAAAGCTTGGGAAGCTGTATACATACGCCCATATGAGATATGATCAGGATACAACAAACTCACTTTATCAGGGACTGAACGACAGGGCATCTAACCTTGCCACACAGGTGGGCAGTTCATTATCATTTGCCGTGCCGGAAATATTGTTACTCCCGGAAGAAACGATTGACTCCTATATCAAGGATAACAAGGATCTTGGGTTGTACAAGCATGTCCTTGATGAAATTAATCGCCAAAGACCGCATGTTCTTTCTAAAGAGGAGGAAGCATTGCTGGCTGATGTCAGCGAAGTAACGGCAAGCCCTAGTACAACCTTTGGCATGCTGAACAATGCAGATTTAAAGTTTCCTGTGATTAAAGATGAAAATGGCGAAGAAATCGAGGTAACCCACGGAAGATATATTCGCTTTCTTGAAAGCAGCGACCGCCGCGTAAGGGAAGATGCCTTTAAAGCAGTGTACGGCACGTATGACAAGTTTAAGAATACCTTCGCAAGCACCTTGGCGGGTACTGTGAAAAAAGATAACTTTTTTGCTAGAACGAGAAAGTTTGATTCAGCCAGACAAGCGGCATTGAATGATAACAACATTCCGGAAGAGGTTTATGAGAATCTGGTTAAAACCGTAAATGATCATCTGCATTTGCTTCACCGGTATGTGGATATACGGAAGCGAGCTCTTAATCTGGATGAATTGCATATGTATGATCTGTATACACCGCTTGTACAGGATGTGAAAATGGAAGTAACCTATGAAGAAGCCAAGAAGCTCGTACTGGAGAGCCTGGATCCGATGGGTGAAGAATATAAGAACATCGTAAAAGAAGGCTTTGAAAAACGGTGGATTGATGTTCATGAAAACGCTGGAAAGAGGAGCGGTGCCTATTCTTCCGGAGCATACGGAACGATGCCATACATTCTTCTTAACTGGCAGGACAATGTCAATAATCTTTTTACATTGACTCATGAAGTCGGACATTCTGTTCACAGCTATTATACTAGGGAATCTCAGCCTTATCCGTACGCCGATTATTCCATCTTTGTAGCGGAAGTGGCATCTACGTGCAATGAAGCCTTACTAAATCACTATATGCTGAACAAAACAAAGGATAAGCAAGAGAAATTGTATTTGTTGAATCACCATCTTGAAGGGTTCCGGGGGACCGTTTTCAGGCAAACCATGTTTGCAGAGTTCGAGCAGGCAATCCATGTACGTGCGGCGAATGGGGAACCGTTAACGCCAGAACTACTGACTCAGATCTATTACGATTTGAATGTAAAGTACTTTGGCGAGAATGTGGTGATTGACAAGGAGATTGGTCTGGAGTGGTCCAGAATCCCGCATTTTTATTACAATTTCTATGTGTATCAATATTCCACAGGCTTCAGTGCGGCAGCCTCACTTTCCAAGCAAATCCTGGAAGAGGGCGAGAGTTCGGTTTCCCGGTATATTGACTTTCTGAAAGCAGGGTCCTCTGATTATCCGATTGAGGTACTGAAAAAAGCAGGAGTGGATATGACAACTTCCAAGCCGGTTGAAGATGCTTTGAAAGTTTTTGAAGAAATATTGGATGAGATGGAAAGCTTGCTGTTTGAACAATAAAAAGAAGCTCCTTGCCGTTCCCCGGCCGGGAGCTTTCTTTCATTGATGAAAAAGCTTATTAAGTTTATAGCGATAGTTCAGGCATAACATTAATAACAGGATGGCCACAAACAGAATGGGGACTGAAAGAGCAAAGGATATCATCTTCAACAACGATAAAAGAAAGAAATAAAAACCGCCAGCAAGCATGAATGCACATAAGAGGAATAAAATGATAAACACAATGAACAACCTCCTTGGCATTATTCTATTTGCTTAAAGCACAAAAAAGACGAACCATATAGGGTTCGTCTTTTTTAAGAATGGGTATATTTCCAAAAAGTACCGTGTTTAACAGGCACCTTTTTCACAACTTGCTGCAAAACCAGTTTCTTCATTATTGTTTCGACTTCGCTTTCCGTCATATTGTAGACGACTGCGAGTTCTTTGGTTGCCACAAAGCGATAAGTTTTCATAAATTCTTCTATCGCTGGAGGGGCACTGGGCTCCGGCCGAAAACCGAGCATTTCTTCTATGATGGTCACATAAATGGAATATTGATAGCTTCCTGCAATTTTTATGCCTTCTTCTTCAGCTTTATCGTTAAACATGATCAGTGTTGGTATTTGGTCAATTTCCATCTCGTTGGCAAACTTCCAGTCACAATGCAAGGCTTTGATGGCTGATTGTGAATGAATATCTTTCATAAACTCACAGGCGTCCAATCCAACCATTTCGGCAATGGAATAAAGAACGTCTTCTTTTGAGATATTTTGCTTTTGTAAAAATAAATGTTCTCTCAGTGTTCGCAAAAATTTGTTTCCTGACTGTTTGCCTTGAAGCTCGGCTGCCTTGATGGCAAGAAAAACCAGATAAGGTGCAAGTATTGGATCTTCCCGCCATAAATCGCCGTCACAGCTCATGCCTGTCATGTTGGCAGTCTTATCCCACCTCTCTGCAATCCGTTTTGCAGATGCATATCCCTTTTTTCTAAAAGAGTTCAGGGAATCCAACCGGCCGCCGAGGATATGCCTTAATGTGAAATATTGGCCGTATTCTACTTGCAGCTTTTTTAATATAGGTTCAAGTGCCCAGCACTCGGGGCTCAAAGGATCAATAACAGAATAGAGTTCCAATGGTTTATGACAGTTGGAAGCAGCGATATTCCCCTTCTGCTTCGCTTCAAAAGGATACCCGGCTTCAGAAAATGTCAATAGTTATTCTCCTTTCCATGGCTATCATCGGACGTATTTACCATATGATAAGCAGTCATGGTTAGACGGCTGATAATAAAATCCCGTAAAGGGCCTTGCAGGGATACAGAGTCCATCGCTTTTTCCATACAGCCGAGCCAGGCTTTGGCATGGCGGTGTGTAATGGGAAAAGGCATATGTCTTGCTCTAAGCATAGGATGCCCATGCTCGATCGTGTATAAAGAGGGACCTCCAAGAAACTGAGTTAAAAATTGTGTTTGTTTACGTGCGGTTTCAGTCAGATCATCTGGAAAAAGCGGAGCCAAAACCTCATCTTGCTTCACAAAACCATAAAAGTTTGTAACCATTTCCTTTAAAACGGCTTCTCCACCCAAATGTTCATAAGGGGTCATGTCCATATCATTCATGGTGAAAACTCCTTCATGCTTATATCAAAATAAGAAAAATAATGGGGATGTTTCTGTTCAGACTAGACCATCCATCCTGAAAAATCCGGAAGAATAGTATTCCCATTTTTCATTTGTGTAAACTTATTGTAGCAAGGGTATGGCAGTCTTAGCAAACAATAGGTCTGAGGACTGTACTACAGCAAAAAAAACACCCTTTTTAAGGGCGTTTATGCGTTGAGGGCTTGATAAGTATGTAATACTTTGGCCACATAACTTTGGGTTTCTTTAAAGGGAGGAATGCCTCGGTATTTGGCTACGTTTCCCGGGCCGGCATTGTATGCCGCCAGAGCTAATTTTTCATCACCGTGGTACATGTCGAGCAACTGTTTGATGTATTTGATTCCGCCTTCAAGGTTGTCTTCAGCATGATATGGATTTCTGACCCCCAGGCTTCTGGCGGTTTCAGGCATAAGCTGCATAAGTCCCATTGCTCCTGCAGGGCTTTTGCTCATGGGGTTAAACCCTGATTCATGCTGTACTATCGATGAAATGAGTGCGGGATTCATATTGTATTTGGAACTGATTTGATCAATCAGCTGGTGTATATCCTGATGCGGTTTGCAAGCGAGGGGTGCAGTAGTTGGCTTTACAGGCAACTGCTCCTGCTGGGAAACATTGGTCACACTCAATCTCTCCTGGGATCCCGCCGTTGTCTGCTCGGGCATTATGCCCGCAGCCTCAAAAAGCTGTTCAAGAATCATCGCAAACGGTGAAGATGCAAAAGGGGATTGGATGCCGGCAGCACTTATATGCTTTAGAACTTTAAGCTGCAGCATCATTTTTATCGGATTAAATTCCATTGGTTTCTCTCCTCATCTATAGGACTAATCATACCAAATGAGGAAGATATAAACAATTGGCTCTTAGTTGTTTTTTGCTTCAAAAAACCGCTGGATTTTGTTTAATGTGGCCCGTTCAGGAATTCCGTAGCTTTTCAAAAGATCCTTAAAATCC
Organism: Fictibacillus enclensis; assembly: GCF_001457035.1. Classification (GTDB taxonomy): domain Bacteria; phylum Bacillota; class Bacilli; order Bacillales; family Fictibacillaceae; genus Fictibacillus_C; species Fictibacillus_C enclensis. The sequence goes on from NZ_KQ758617.1 coordinate 922,160, forward strand.
TTCTTACCCTGCAGTCTTTCTTTTGCCTCGTATTCAAGTTCGAAATCTGTATTTGAAAGATACTGGTTTTCATCCAGAACCAGGATTCCGTCTCGATAAGGCAATTCCGCCCGCCTGGTGGTTAGTGTGCCGAGGTAAGCAATGTCTTTGGGATGAATTTCCAACTCCATCAGAATGGAGGGGATATCGCCATTCACCAAAGAGTTTTCTTCCATGATTTGATCAAATTCTGAATCTGTCAGGGATTGATGGGTCTCAAGAAGGCCGTCGGGATGGGGCTGCTTCAGGGTAAGTATACGGCTGCCGTTCTTTTCGCGGATACGAAGAGCACATTTATGATGCTTTAATGAGAAAGAGGGGGTATCGAAATAGTGGTTGATCTGAGTGATAAAAGATTCTTCTTTAAGGGACAGATCGTTCGAGATTCGAAAAAATTCATCAGGAGTCAATAAATTTTTAAATTCAATTTCAACTTCTTGCTCCATGGCCAGCACTCCTTTTTGGTTGTTTTAGACGAATCTCATTATGACACAGGTCATTTTGATTCTCAAATGACAAAATGTACACATACTTATGTTAAACTAGGGTGTAGAATATTTGTTTTTTTTAGGAGGTACATATGGCAATCAGACATGACATACAACACGCAGAAACGGGTGATCAGCTTATTCTTCAGATTGATCAGAACGGTATATCCCAATGGAAGGATGGGGAAAGGATGCTGGTGGATTCCGATCAGCTGTCCTTTATCTATGTTCTGGAAACGGAGGATGACCTGGTTTATATCGGGCTGCCAGAACCATTCTGGGGCAAGTTAAGCGAAGCCTTAACAGCCAGACTTCCTGTAGTACTGCAGGTAGCCGGAGGAGAGGAAGCCTTACCGCTCGGAGCTATTCATTCTGAACTGTCTTATCTGATAGAGAACATTAAAGATAACAGTAATTATGGAGAAGAGATGCTGGAAGCAGTAGAAAAAGCGTTTTCGGCTCATATTAAGTAAAGACAGGAAGGTGAATAAGAGTATGGACTGGGAAACCCTTCTCGCACCCTATAAACAAGCTGTTGATGAATTAAAAGTGAAGTTCAGGGGCATTCGCGAACAATATCAAAAAACGATCAAGCAATCTCCGATTGAATTTGTGACTGGAAGGGTAAAGCCTATTAATTCGATCCTCAATAAAGCCTGGCAAAAGAATATTCCGCTGGATAAAATTGAGGAAGAAATTCAGGATCTGGCGGGATTGCGCATCATGTGCCAGTTTACGGATGATATTAAAAAAGTAATCGACATGCTCAGAAATCGGAAGGATTTTGAGATTGTAGAGGAGCGCGATTACATTACCAATAAAAAACCAAGCGGTTACCGATCCTATCACCTGGTGATCCGCTATCCTGTACAAACCCTGGATGGAGAAAAGCCCCTTCTTGTAGAAGTGCAAATCCGGACCCTCGCGATGAATTTTTGGGCTACAATTGAACATTCATTAAACTATAAATACCAGGGCCAGATCCCAAAGGATATTCAGCTTCGTCTTCAGCGCGCCGCTGAGGCAGCTGGCCGGCTGGATGAGGAAATGGCTGAAATCAGAGGGGAAGTTCAGGAAGCTCAGATCGTTTTTTCAGAACGGACGGACGACGGACCTGGATCGGCTCCAACTACATAACTTCTTTGAAAGCAGGTGACTCACACGTGAAGTTTGCCATTATTTCAAAAGGCGACCAAAAATCGAATACACTGAAGCAAAAGATCAAAACCTATCTTCAGGAATTTGAATTGCAATACAATGAAACAGAACCGGATATTGTCATAACGGTAGGAGGGGACGGAACCCTCCTCCATGCCTTTCATCATTATGTACACCGGATTAATGATACAGCATTCGTGGGTATCCATACTGGTCACTTGGGTTTTTTCGCGGACTGGGTGCCGGATGAAGTTGAAAAACTGGTGATTCATATTGCCAAAACACCTTATCAAATCGTGGAGTATCCGCTATTGGAGGTAACTGTCCGATATTTGGATGATGTGGACGAAAAAAGCTATCTTGCATTAAATGAATGTACTGTGAAAAGCGGCGAAGGCTCACTGGTGATGGATGTTGAGATTAAAGGGGATCTGTTTGAAACGTTCAGGGGAGATGGCCTTTGCATTTCCACTCCATCTGGCAGTACCGCCTACAATAAGGCTCTTGGCGGGGCGATCATTCATCCTTCGCTGCCATCCATCCAGCTTTCAGAGATGGCGTCCATCAACAACCGTGTGTTCCGTACCATCGGTTCACCCCTTGTGCTTCCACAGCACCACACCTGCATGCTTAAACCGGTGAATGATGTTGATTTTCATATTACAATTGATCACCTGTTTTTGCTGCAAAAGAAAGTGAAATCCATACAATGCCGTGTTGCAGAGGAAAAAATCCGTTTTGCCCGGTTTCGCCCATTCCCATTTTGGAAACGGGTTAAAGAAGCATTTGTTACGGACTAACAGGAGAACGTATGACAACATTTGTAATCAAGTGGATGGTAAAGGAAAACGAAGCAGGCTTGCTTCGTGAGTTTTTACGGGTCCATAAAAAAATTTCCAAGAGTGCGTTAGCTGACATCAAATTTGCCGGCGGTGAACTCCTTGTTAATGGGGAGCCGTCGACGGTAAGAAAATCAGTTGTAACAGGTGACGAAATTTCGGTCCGTTTTCCTCCGGAAGAAATCAGTTCCTCGATGACTCCATTGCTGATCCCGCTTGATATCCTTTTTGAAGATGACCACCTTTTGATCGTGAACAAGCCACCAGGCCTGCCAACGATCCCGTCTCGTTATCAATCGTATGGATCACTTGCACAGGCCGTTCTTTACTATTATGAAGAAAAAGAAATTCAAAGCACGTTTCATGCCATCAACCGTCTCGATAAAGATACTTCGGGGCTGGTGATGATTGCGAAGCACCGCTTTGCTCATTCGTTATTCTCAATACAGCAAAGAAACAAAGAAATCAAACGGACATATCTTGCCGGTGTAAGCGGAACGTTCAACGAAAAAAAAGGCACCATATCCGCTAATATCGCAAGAAATACGGAAAGCCTTGTTGAACGGATGGTCAGTGAGCACGGACAAGTGGCAGTTACCCACTTTGAGCTATTGAAGGAATTGGGACAGAATAGTCTGGTTGCTCTTCAACTCGAAACCGGAAGGACCCATCAAATCCGTGTGCATATGTCACATATCGGTCATCCATTACTTGGAGATGACTTATACGGAGGCCCAATAGATGTAATCGGCAGGCAAGCGCTTCACAGCTGGAAGGTATCTTTTTATCATCCATTTGAGGAAAAAGAAATGGCGTTATTCGCTCCGTTGCCCGAAGATTTAAGTCGTTTATTTGGTCATATTGAAGCTGAGGATTGATGAAAAAACGAATATAATTAGTGAAAAAAACAGCCAGAAGGCTGTTTTTTTTCTGTCTTTTTACGAAAAGGGGATTCTGGAAGGACACATGCTCCTAATTTTACGGTTAAGATAAGGCTTACGATGAAAATACGAGCCGAAATCGAAAACTTACTGGCCGGAATGGAAGATTTGCTGGCGGGATTTTGATATTTACTGGCCAAAACAAAGAGCTTACTGTCTCTGTCGCTTACCTTGAGAAACTGCGGAACTTTTCCTCGGCATAAGGCATGGAAGAAGAGACTGAGATGAGTTCCTTTTCTGGATATTTCAATGCGGTAAGGCGGTTGCCGAATACGCAGCCCGTATCAATATTGATGGTGTTATTTAGCTCCCTCGGTTCCTGAACGGGAGTATGTCCATAGACAATATACGCTTTTCCGGAATATTTTGCAGCCCAGTCACGGCGCTCCGGTGTGCCGTCCGGATTGTGTTTTCCGGTTATATCGCCGTAAAGGACAAAGGTTTTTACCTGTTTTCCTTGTTTGCCGATCAGGTCCTCTCGAATCCCGGCATGAGAAACCACAAGTTTGCCGCCATCAAGAACGAGGTAGAGCGGAGCTTTTTCATACAGTGTGATAAAATGCTCTTTGACCTTTTTGTAAAGAGGACGGCGGAGATTCTGTATCTCAGCTACAGTGGTTTCGAGTCCGTAATTAATCGTCACGTTGCGGCCAATCAAGTAACGATAAAGCTTGTTGCAGTGATTACCAGGCACATATAACGCTTTATTCACCGACACCAGTTCATATACGTGTTCCATCATTTTCACCGATTCTGGGCCGCGGTCTGTCAAATCCCCAAGGAAGACAAGCTGACGGCCAGTATGAACCGGCACACCTTCGTTCCATTCATATCCAAGCTTTTCCGTCAGCTGCCTGTATTCATCCCAGCAGCCGTGGATATCGCCTATAATGTCATACTTCATTTCATTCACCGTCCTTGTTGGTTATTACTATAACCCCAAATCATTAAAAAAAACACCTGCAAGGCAGGTGTTTATTCGAACATGTATTTTCTTGTTCTTGACCTTACATTGAGGACGAGACCAAAGGCAATCATCTGGGCGAGAACCGAGCTTCCTCCATAACTAATGAAGGGGAGGGGGATCCCGGTAATCGGCATGACCTGAATGTTCATTCCGATGTTCTGGAATACCTGGAAGGTGATCATGCCGATGACACCCGCACAAAGGTAGCTGCCGAACGCTTCATTGCTTTCCAAGGCGGTATTGATCATTCGGTAGACGAATAAAAAGAACAAGGAGATCAGGACGCTTGTACCGATAAAGCCCCATTCTTCACCGATCATGGAAAAAATAAAGTCGGTATGTGCTTCTGGAAAATAAACGGAACCATTAGTAAAACCTTTACCAAAAAGCTGGCCAGATCCAACAGCCATTAGCGCGTTACGAATTTGATATCCTGTGTCCTTATGACCGTAAGGATCCAGCCAAGCGTAGAATCGCTGAAGCTGGTATTCATCCAAAATATAATCAAGAAAGAACTGAGGAAACGTAAAGTAAAGCCATACCAGCAGGCTGATAAAAAGAATTCCAATCAGGGCGATAATAGATAATAGCCTCCATCTAATTCCTGAAACGAGCATCAAGCTTAGCGTGATTGCAACAAATACCAATCCTGTGCCCAAATCGGGCTGCATTAAAATGAGCAGCATGGGGGGCATGACAATCATTGCGATTTTTCCTATAAGAAGTAAATCCTCACGTAGGGTACGCACAATATATTTTTCATTGTGTGTAGCGATGCAATTACTGATCGAAATGATCAATGCTACTTTCATCAACTCTGAAGGCTGAAGGGCGAAAGGGCCAAAGCGGAACCATGCCCGTGCACCATTAATGTTCGGAACAATGGATTCGGGAGCGACGATAATACCAATTAAGAGCACGATACCCAGTCCATATAAATACCATGAAAGTTTTCTAAACTGATCAAAATCAAGAATCATGACCCCAACGACGGCGAAACCGCCGATGGCATACCACATAATTTGTTTGATCACAAAGTTCGAATCATATTGAGCAACCTGCTGAGCACTGTATATACCCAAGCAGCTCACACACATCAACAAAAACAACAAAAATATTAAATTATAATCAAGCTGCTGCAGCGGGGACTGCCTGTTAGTTTCCATTGCATTCATACTCCTTATTTCGATAACATGTTCTATCTTACCGAAATTTTTCAGGTTTGCCTACTAATAAGGAGAGATTTAATTTGACAATTCCTTTACTTCTTCATTATAGTGGACAAAATCAAATGGTGCATACTAAAGTAAGAAGGGTTTTCATAAAATTTATCTTGGGTAATAAGAATTAATGGAAAAAAGGAGGTAGCTATGGGAGGCCATGCTTCAATCACATCACTCGTAATTGTTATTTTAACGGCATTTTTCATACCAATCATTCTCAGCAAACTGAGGATCAAGTTTTTACCGGTTGTGGTAGCGGAGATTATTGCCGGGATCATTATCGGAAAAAGCGGATTTGACATCGTTCATGCTGGAACATGGCTCGATATTCTTTCTGTGCTCGGCTTCATCTTTTTAATGTTCTTAAGCGGACTTGAAATTGATTTCTCCGTATTCGCGCCAAGCTCAGAAAAGAAAAAGCTGCCTAACGGCAAACGTGAACCGAACCGGCTCAAGATATCTACGATTATATTTACCTTGATATTTATCGTCTCATTCGGTTTGTCCTTAATTTTTGTCTGGACAGGGTTTACGGACGATGCGTTTTTCATGACACTGATCATCTCCACGATATCACTGGGAGTGGTTGTGCCGACACTTAAAGAAGAAGAATTGTCACGCACCGGCATTGGCCAAATCATTCTGCTAATTGCTGTTATTGCTGATTTGGTGACCATGATTCTGCTTGCGGTCTTTGTTTCCCTTCAATCAGGGAACAGCACTCAGATGTGGCTGCTGCTTATCCTGTTTGGAGCAGGGATTATTCTCTATTTTGTCGGAAAATACATGCGTCATCATACGTTCCTTGACACGCTGTCCAAAGGTACGGTGCAAATTGACACAAGAGCTGTTTTTACACTCATTATCGTACTCGTTGGGGTATCCGAATCGGTGGGAGCGGAAAATATTTTAGGCGCCTTTTTAGCAGGAGTCTTGGTTTCTCTGCTTTCACCGAACCAGCACATGGTCCATAAACTGGACTCATTTGGCTATGGGTTTTTGATTCCGATCTTTTTTGTTATGGTCGGTGTGGACCTTGATTTAATTTCGATCCTTAAAGATCCTAAAGCGCTCATTCTCATTCCGTTGCTATTGATTGGTTTATTGATATCAAAATTTATCCCGATCCTGGTGCTCAGAAAATGGTATGACTGGAAGACGGTACTTGCATCCGGTTTCCTTTTGACCTCAACCCTATCATTGGTTATAGCCGCTGCTAAAATCGGTGAACGGATCAAGGTTATTGATACTAGAACTTCATCCGCGCTTATCCTGACGGCAGTGATCAGCTGTATTATAACTCCGGTGTTCTTTAAAAAACTGCTTCCACGTAAGAACAATGAAACACCGAAAGAAGTTATTGCTATTATAGGTGCCAACCAATTTACGCTTCCAGTGACCAAAGAGCTGGACAGCAGCCGTTATGAAAAAAAGATCTATCATACCAAGCAGGTAGAGAAAGATCCGAAACAGCTTGAGACCTTTGATATCATAGAGCTGGACAATTATTCAATAGAAACATTAAAAGAATGCGGCGTGTTTGAGTCCGAGATTCTCGTTGTGGCAACAGGGGAAGACGGCGTAAACGAAGCGATCGCCCAGGAAGCGAGAGATCATGGGATCAGGAGGGTAATTACCCGAATAGAGGATTCAGTCAAAAGGGAAGAGCTATCCAATAAAAACATCGAAGTTTATTCCGCTTTCTTCAGTTCGCAGGTCTTATTGAAAATGATGATCGAAAATCCTTCGGTAGCGAGCTTTCTGTCACGCAATGACAACTCGCTTTATGATATACCGGTTAAAAATATGGATTATCATAAAACAGCCCTTCGAAATTTCCCGCATTTCGGTGATGCTATTATTGTGCGCATTTTCCGGGGCAAGGACTCTATCGTGCCACACGGTGACACAGAGATCCTTTTCGGCGATAAATTGATTGTGACTGGAAGCCGGGATCATATCAAGCAATTAAAAAGAGTATTGCGATAAAACTAGACGCAGAAAAAGCTTAGGTATTGACTTAAGCCATTTTTCTGCGTTTTTTCTTTGGAAATCTGTTCATACTATTGAAAAAGGAGTGATATACATGACCATGCCTACCGTTCGCTGTCCCCGTTGCCACAGAGAGGCAGAAATCGACACCGTTCTGACTGCTCAGTCCAATCAAAATGTGATTTTTCATTGTTCCGGATGCGGGTATGAAGCAAGAAACATTGAAACCAGCAAAGGCTAAAACGTAATGAAAGAGGATCGGTATTTCCTTTCTTTTAAAATCTGTTATACTAATATTAGGACTAGGTACTAATAACAAATGCTAAAAAAAGGTCTAAGGAGGAAATACAATATGAACCTTTCACTTGAAAATCGTACATATGTGGTCATGGGTGTGGCCAATAAACGCAGCATCGCCTGGGGAATCGCCCAAGCTCTATCAAATGCAGGTGCCCGCCTGATCTTCACGTATGCGGGAGAACGCCTGGAGAAGAATGTAAGAGATCTTGCCGAAAGCTTGGAACGCAAAGATTCCATCGTGCTGCCATGTGACATTACAAATGATGATGAAATCAAATCGACATTTGAACAGATCAAAAGCGAAGTTGGCGTTATCCATGGATTGGCCCACTGTATTGCGTTTGCCAATACGGATGAACTAAAAGGCGAGTATTTGAACACTACACGTGATGGGTTCCTTCTTGCACACAACATCTCATCTTATTCGTTGACTGCTGTCGCAAAGGAAGCACGAGGACTGATGACAGAAGGAGGAAGCATCGTAACTCTTACGTATCTTGGAGGAGAACGTGTTCTCCAAAATTACAACGTTATGGGTGTGGCCAAAGCGTCCCTTGATGCCAGCGTGAAATACCTTGCCAATGACCTGGGCAAAGATAATATTCGAGTAAATGCCATTTCTGCCGGACCAATCCGTACACTCGCGGCAAAAGGAATCGGCGACTTTAACAGTATTTTGAAACAAATAGAAGAAAAAGCACCACTTCGCCGCAACACAACCCCGGAAGAAGTCGGCGATACAGCTCTCTTCCTTATGAGTCATCTTTCCCGAGGCATCACCGGGGAAACCATTCATGTGGACAGTGGATACAGCATTTTAGGAAACTAATCTTTGTATAATAATATTTAATCTGCCAGCCAGTATACCCAGTATATTGGCTGGTATTTTTTTATGATTAATGCTGAAAACGGTGCGATGAGCAAACCGATCGTGGCCAATAAGAAATTCAATCTTGGCTCCCTTTCCTTCTAAATAATGAAACTGTAAAAATAATTGTATAGGGACTTCTTTAAAAAAGGCTGTTTTCGTAACCTTTGCTGCTTTTGAGAGGCGTTGATTTCTGTTTCAGGATGCTCGCTTTTACCGGCGCGAGCGCCTGTGGGTTTCACCTGTCCCGCTAGTCCCGCACGAGTCTGGCAGCTTGCACTCCAATCAACTTGTCAATGAAGCCTATTACAAAAAGGTTTCGCGGCAGAGAAATGGCAGAAAATGGCCGAATAAATAACCGAAGACAAGCGGGTAGCATAAAGTGATTGTAGGGTAATGCATCTGGAAAGAGGGATGGTTTATGCTAGTATCTGTTGTAATGCCTGTTTATAATGGTGAAGTTTATTTAAGGGAATCTGTGGATAGTGTCCTAAATCAAACCTATAAACATTTCGAATTAATCGTTGTAAACGATGGATCCACAGACCGTACGAAAGATATTTTGAATTCATTGAATGATGATCGAATAAAGATTATTCATCTTGAAAACAACGGTGGAGCCGCAAATGCATTAAATATGGGCATTAAAGAAGCGAAAGGGGAGTGGATCGCTATTCAGGATGCTGATGACATCAGTTTACCCAACAAGTTAGAGGAACAGATACGTTATATCCGTAAACATAAGGATGTAACCGCTGTAGGTTCTCTTATAGAATGTATTTCTGGTCATGCTGAAGTTTCCAGGAGAAATCTGCAAATAGAAGCCACTAGAAATCATCTATCTTCTAAAGAGCATATAAACGCATATCGTTTCTATTTAAACCCCTTTTGCCACGGATCCGTTTTATTTTCTAAATCAATCTTTGATCAAATAGGCGGCTATGACCTTCAATATAAAATATGTTATGACTATGATTTATGGTTAAGGATGCTTGAGAGAACCTCTATTCATAAAATACCCATTGTGTTGTATCAGTATCGTGTGCATTCTGATTCGATCAGCCGCAACAATCAGGTAACGTTGAATGAAGATTGGCTAGTAGCATCTAAACATATAAAAAAACGATTACAGGATAAGTATAAAAGAGAGCCAAGTTTTATAGTATTTGGCATAGAAGAGGCGTGCGAGGATTTTAAACAAGTCAGTTTAATTAACAGGATAGATGTATCAGGATATTTTCATAAAGATTTTGACGATGATGATATGTTACAGCTTTATAAAGAGAGGTACATCGATGGGATTATTTTTTTGGAAGATATTAGCCTGATAAGCGTGTTTTATAAACTGCAGGAAAAAGGGCTAGAGCTGAATAAAAACCTGTATAAAATTTGGGCAGGATATTATAAATAACACTCGTGCAAGGATGAGAAATTAATAATCGTTTTGGATTGGAGGCAGCAGCATGGCCATTTTAGTTACTGGAGGAGCAGGTTATATTGGCACCCATACGTGTATAGAGCTTTTAAAAAAAGGCTATGACATTGTCGTGTTAGATAAATTGTCTAATAGAAAAAGAGAATCAGTCAACCGATTAATGGAGATCGCCTGCAGAAATTTTAAATTTGAGCATGTGGATCTTGTAGAGATACAGGAACTTGAAAGAATCTTTACTGAGAATAAGATTGAAGCTGTCGTTCACTTTGCCGGATTAAAAGCAGTTGGAGAGTCAGTGGAAAAGCCTCTTGATTATTATCGAAATAATGTCATGGGTACGATTGTTCTTTGCGAGGCTATGCAGAGGTTTGGTGTTAAAAATATGGTGATTAGTTCTTCTGCCGCAGTCTATGGTACAACCCAACAATTGCCAATATCAGAAGATGCACCGCTTGGTCCCAACAACCCGTATGGCCGGACGAAGCTGATGATCGAAGAAATACTTCGAGATCTGTATGTTTCAGATAATGAATGGAGCATTGCTCTCATGCGATATTTCAATCCCGTAGGAGCACATGAAAGCGGCCGGATTGGGGAGGATTTGAACGGAATACCTAACAACTTAACACCGTATATCTTACAGGTCGCTATCGGGAGATTGAAGGAAGTTAACATCTTTGGAAATGATTATCCTACCAAAGATGGTACAGGAGTAAGGGATTATATCCATATCACTGACCTTGCAAAAGGACACCTGAAGGCGCTAGATAAAGTGTTGGCAGGCAGTGGTATAGAAGCTTATAACCTTGGGACTGGAAAAGGGTATAGTGTGATGGAAATGATTGCAGCGTTTGAAAAAGTAATAGGACAAAAGATACCTTACAAAGTGGTGGACCGCCGGCCAGGTGACGTTGCTGTCAGTTATGCAGACCCTGCTAAAGCCAGGAGAGTACTCGGTTGGGAAGCACAAAAGGGTCTTGATGAAATGTGTGCTGATGCCTGGAATTGGCAGAAGAACAATTTTTATGGCAATTAAAAATGACTCAGTTAAAGGAGAGTATGAATGTTTGTTTCAGTTGTAATGGCTGTTTACAATGCTGAAGACTATGTTGAAGAGGCTATTAAAAGTATCTTAAATCAGACCTATCATCAAATAGAGCTAATTATTGTTAATGATGCATCTACTGATCGGACCTATGAAATTCTTGAGTCAATAAAAGATTCCAAGATGAAAATTATACACTTAGATAAAAATCAGGGAGCTGCGCATTGCCTAAATTTAGGAATTAAGCAAGCTAGCGGCAGTTGGATTGCGATTCAAGATGCTGATGATCTCAGTCTTCCAAATCGCATTGAAGAACAGGTAAAATATGTTACAAAAAATCCCGGGATAGCAGCGGTAGGATCGTTTATTCATTGTATACATGGAAAAGAAATCATCTCAAAAGAATTATTATTAATGGAAGAGGAAGGATATAATGCCTCCAGTGAACATTTAAAAGAACATCGTTTTTTTTCCAGTTTTATATGTCATGGTTCCGTTATGTTTTCTAAATCGGTTTTTGATCAATTGGGAGGTTATAATCCGGCCTATAAAATCGCTTATGATTATGACCTTTGGATGCGTATGCTTGAAATACTACCATTTCATAAACTGCCTAAAGTATTATATGAATACCGAATACACCAGGATTCACTTAGTCGATTAAAAAGGCAGGACACGGTGAATGAAGTATGGCTGATTTCCAGTAAAAACATTCAAAAGAAATTAGTTGATGGTTTAAACCGTAAACCGAATTTTGTTATAATTGGCGACCGTAAGACATGTAAAGAGTTTAAAAACATTGCGTGCACAGAAAATTCACTCTCAGTCTATGATTTTTACTATAAGAATAATAGGAGTTTAAGTTCTAAAATTTATAAACTATGTTGCACCGGTAAGGTAGATGCAGTAATTTTTCTTAACAGTTATAAATTATTAGGAATTTATGAGCAGTTAAAACAACAGGGATTGATTTTTAACGATAATTTGTTCAGGATCATGGTTTGATATCTTCTTACTAAAATACAATTTGTAATGGATAATCGTGGTTTTTGCCTATACATCCCCGTGGTTGGTGAATAGATTAAACTAATACGACGTATTTAGGTTTCGGGGGTGTACGATGCTTAACGCTGGGAATGAACGGATATTAATCATAGCGCCACACTCTGATGATGAGGTATTGGGTTGTGGAGGATTGATTGAAAGAGCATGCGGGTTAGGAAATCAAGTGAAAGTTGTCATTGCAGCATTAGGAGACACAACATTCATTCATTCTGGAATGAAAGTGACGGCTGATATTAGAAAAAAGGAACTATCCGATGCCTTATCGTTTCTGGGTTGTGAAGATTATGAAGTAATGTTTGAAGATAAAGAAGGGATATTGGACACCATTCCGCAAAAACAATTAGTCTCAAAAATTGATGACATCTTGATGAATTTTAAACCCTCAATGGTTTTCATACCCTATCCGAGTTTTCATCAGGATCATAAGGCGCTTTTTCATGCCTGCATGGCCAGCTTAAGGCCACAGCCGCATCAAAATTATAAGTTGATTGCTATGTATGAATACCCTTTAATCGTCTGGCAGTATCCTCGAATTAACAATGCCGGTGAGCTATTTTTGGATCTTAGTGAAAAAATAGAAATGAAGGTAAAAGCAATGAAAATGCATGTTTCCCAAATCCGTGAGTCCCAACATCTTATTTCACCAGAAAGCATAAAGAAATGGGCAGAAAAAAGAGGGATGGAGAACGGGTGCAAATATGCAGAGAAATATTATATTTTACGTGCACAGCTTTTCTAGCATCATGCCAGGATTAAAAGAGTCATTAAGGAGGTGTTTTTGCTGAATAACTTTTCAATAAGGCCCAAAAGCAGAAATTTTGGTTTCGACCGGGGAAAACCTATTGATAGATTTTACATCGAGAAATTTATAGAGAATAACCGTGCAGAGATAACAGGACATGTTCTTGAAGTAGGAGATAACTTTTATACGAGGACTTATGGAGATAACGTTACGAAAAGCGATGTGCTGAACCTCATTTCTTCAAATGAAGCAACCATTGTTGGTGACTTAGCAACAGGAGAAAATATTCCTCATGGGGTTTTTGACTGTATTATTCTTACCCAGGTCATTCATGTCATTTATGATATTAAAATGGCATTAAACCATACATTTAACGCGTTAAAACCAGGAGGGACATTGCTGTTAACGACTTCTGGTTTAAGCTCTAGCTGTCGAACAGATTTTCATGGAGACTATTGGAGATTTACGGATACTTCATTAAGGAAGCTGTTGAATGAACTTGTTGATGAAGAAAGGATAGAAATCGATGTATTTGGCAATGTTGCTGTAGCAAAAGCATTTCTTGACGGTTTGGCCATTCATGAAATCCCTGAAGCCATTTTAGGCATTAAGGATGACCATTACCAGGTGATTCTAACTGCAAAAGTTAAAAAATAACGATTAAAAGAGCAAATGATTAATTGCTCTTTTTTTATTTGATACAAACATCAGTACAATCAGGCATGGATAAAGTGCATATAAAATAACAAGAATATTTTTATTTACAGGATATTATAAATTTTAGGAGGTGTTTAAGTAGTTGGATAAAGAAGTGACCGTTTTAATACCTTCATTTAATTCAGGAATCTATTTAAGAGAAGCTTTAGAGAGTGTGTTTAAACAAACGTATCCCAATTGGAAAATCATTTTGGTAGATGACGCATCAACAGATGATAGCTTGTCCCATGCTGCGGATCTGTTGGAAGATCAAAGAATTACACTTATCCAGAATAAAAAAAACGCAGGCCAATCGATGTCACAAAATATTGGGCTTGAAAAAATTAATACAGAATTCTTTTTGCAATTAGACGCTGATGACTGGCTTCCAGAAAACACGTTAGAAGTATTAATGGATGCAGCAAGGAATTTACCCGAAGAAGTAGCATTGATCGTTGGCGATGTTATAGAAGTGACTGAAATCAGAAATAGAAAAACATACAGATATGTTTCTAATGAATGGGACAATATCAAGCAGGATAAATATGACCTGTTGCTTTCAAACTATATTCCTTGGCCAAAGTTTTACCGGACAGCATTAATAAAGAAGATGGGTGGATGGGCAACCAATGACCCGTTTAATGGCAGGCATGCAGAAGATCTTCGTATGTTTTTACGGCTAATCGGAGAATACCGTTTTTATTATATACCGCAAACTATATTAAACTATAGAATACATGCCACAAATTCCACCCATCAAAAAGACGTATACAAAGAGGCTGTAGAGTGGATCGTTCGCGATGCTCTTCACCGGTGGGGAAATGAATATGAAGCAGTATTTAAGACAATCAGGGGCGGTTGGAGAGTAGTTAAAAAGTTAAAGCGGATTGAATAGGGAGGGTCGGTGAAAATGGACGAAAAAGTAACGGTTTTAATCCCCTCGTATAACCCTGGCAAGTATTTAAGAAATGCAGTAGAGAGTGTAATGAACCAGACATATCAAGGCTGGAAAATGGTCATCGTAGACGATGCTTCGACTGATGATAGTTTATCAACGATACAAGACTATCTATCCGATCCCCGTATAATCCTTATAAAAAACAAACAAAATTTAGGTCAGTCCAAAACTCAAAACGTTGGTTTAGAGCAAATAGATACTCGTTTTACTATGATGCTGGACAGTGATGACTGGTTTTTTCCTGACACCCTTGAAATTCTGATGAATGAGGCAGAACGTGTGCCCGATGAGGTAGGTTTGATTTGCGGAAAAAAAACAATCGTAATAGAAAATGAGGATGGTGAAGTGCTATATAAGATACTGGATATTAAGGGTCGTTCATTTGACGATCCTTATGAATTCTTGCTGGAAAATTTCATTCCATATCCCCGTTTTTACCGGACATCTGCGCTTAAAAAAGTAGGAGGCTGGCCAACGGATGACCCATACGAGGGGCGTTATCTGGAGGACCGCCGCATGGATGTTCTATTGATCAAAGACTATAAAATTCATTGGATTGATAAGATGCTCTATAATTATAGAAAACATATCAACAATGTGACAGTTAATAAGAAAGCTATTTTAAATGAAATGATTAAATGGAATATTCATTATGCGCTGAATAAATGGGGGAATAAGTTTGAGCCTCAGTTCTCAATAAATAAAAACGGCTGGGTTGAATTAAGCTCACTTATACCGAAGGAAAAAAATTGACTCTGACCCCTAAAAAAACTGTCTCAAGAGGTTCGTTTCAAAACGATCTGAATGAGACAGCTTTCTGTTTATTATTTGGTTGTTTCTGAAGACCCTGTCTTGATTCATTTAGTTGGGAGATGAGGATTGATAAACATTTATTGTTTTTCGTAATCCTTCATCCAGACTTACCTTAGGTTCCCAGTCAAGTATTTTTTTTGCTTTGTCAATGTTTGGCCGTCTTTGTTTCGGGTCATCTTTTGGCAGAGGCAGAAATACGATATCACTGGGGGAATTGGTGAGTTCTTTTATTAATTTGGCCAGATTTAAAACGGTAATCTCATTTGGATTGCCTATATTTATAATTTCACCGTTTGCGGCATCATTTTTCATCATTAATCTAATGGCACGGATGGTGTCATCGACATAGCAAAATGACCTTGACTGTGAGCCGTCTCCATAGACCGTAATTTCCTCTCCCTTTAAAGCCTGATTTACAAAATTAGAAATTACACGACCATCATCATTTCTCAAACCAGCAGAATACGTGTTAAATATCCGGGCAACCTTAATCTGCACCCCGAAGAGGCTGTGGTATAAATAACAGAACACTTCACCAAGCCGTTTGCCTTCATCATAGCAGGCCCTGGGCCCCCAGGTATTAACATTGCCCCTGTAATCTTCCGTCTGAGGATGGATTTCTGGGTCGCCATAAACTTCACTTGTACTTAAATATACCATTTTGGCATTGTGAATTTTACTCAGTTCTAACATGTTTTTAGTTCCAAGGGTATTAATTTCTATGGTTTCAAAAGGGAATTTTTGGTAGTATTTGGGGGATGCCGGAGAAGCGAGGTGATAAATTTGGTCTATGTCTGTTATTTCTTTTAGTTGAAAGAGGTTTTCTGAGCAAATATCATGTTTTATAAAGCTGAAGTTTGGATGAACACTTAACTTATCAATATTTTGCATCCTGCCTGTAGAAAGATTATCAATTCCTAAAATGCAGCAGCCTTCAGATAAAAGTGTTTCTGCCAGCTGATATCCCAAGAAACCAGCTACCCCGGTAATTATTATTTTCTCCAATGCACCATCACCTCTCATGTGATTATTCGTAGCCTATTCCTTCATAAATATAGCCAATGGATCTCATCTCAGCTGCATCGAGCATGTTTCTCCCGTCAAAAACAATAGGGGACTTCATTTTATTTTTTATATCAGGCCAATCTATATTTTTATAATGAGGCCAGTCCGTACAGATTAAGATGGCATCTGCATTTGTCATTGCTTCTTCTGGAGAATCTTTTTGAAGAACCTTATCCATTAGATCGCCAGGGAGTTTGGCGACGGGATCGTGGACTTCTACCATTGCTCCTTCATTTATTAAGTCTTGTATGATCTTCAAGGATGGCGACTGTCTTATATCATCTGTTTGAGCCTTAAAGGAAAGACCCAATACAGCCATTTTTTTTGCTGACAAGCTGATTAATCTTGTTTTTATTTTTTTAAAGAGATAGCCCGGCTGATTCTCATTAACCGCATGAACTTTCTCCAGAATGGAAAGATCGATATTATTTTTCTTTGCCGTATCGATCAAGGCCAGCACATCTTTTGGAAAACAAGATCCCCCATAACCAATACCAGCATCTAAAAATAATGGGCCGATTCTTATATCCAACCCAACCCCTTTAGCGATATCCTGCACATTAATATGCAATTTGTCACAAAGTATGGCTATTTCATTAATAAATGAAATTTTAGTTGCCAAAAATGAATTAGCCGTATATTTAATTAATTCTGCAGCACTTGGTGTAGTAACTATAAATGGTGCCTTTATTCCTTTATATAGCTCTTGAAGGAGTGCGGTTGCTTGATCATTTTCACTTCCAAGAATGATTCGGTCGGGATAAAGAGCATCGTGTAAAGCACTGCCTTCTCTTAAAAACTCCGGATTGGAAACTACGTCAAAAGAAACAGAATCTTTCTTTGTAATTTCGATCCACCGCTTTACTTGTTTAGAGGTTCCCGCCGGCACAGTGCTTTTGATGACGATTATTTTGTATGCATTCAGGTTTGTACCGATAAATTCAGAAGCTTCTCGCAAAAAGTCCAAATTGGCACTTCCATCCTGATTTTGCGGGGTACCGACACAGATGAAAATAAGGGGATTATCTTTTATAGCTTTTTGATGATCCATTTCAAAGGTGATGTTTCCAGAAGCTAAGTGCTTAGTTAGCAGCGTATCTAAACCCGGTTCGTAAAAAAATAGTATTCCTTTCTGTAAACCATTAATTTTCTTTTGATCAACATCTATCACTGTTACCGAATGTCCCAATTCTGCAAATATTAAACCGGTAGTTGTTCCTACATAACCTGCCCCGATGATTAAAACATTCAATTAAACACCCCCGTTAAATTTTAGCTATTTTAAAATATGAATATAACCAATAAAAGGAAACGGCTATAGCTAAAATAAAACACAGTTCCTGTCTTGAAATTTGTAATTAGTCTTTATATTTTTTAAAGGCACGCCGATCTTCACTAAAGGGATTGATAATCTCAGATTGCGCTAAATGATTATTTTTATAAATAGTACGTATTTGATCACTAATCATCCTGCCGTTATCAAAGTAATCATAACTCCATGGAATGTTTAACAAATCCCGGTGGCCATGATCCTCTAACAATCTTTGATATTTATTCAGTATGTTAATACCGTGGGTGGTTGTTTCATTGTTTATTAAATACAAGGTGTCAGTTATAAAAGCCAGCCCGGAAAAATGAAAAAATCGTAAAGGTTGGTCATTTACCATATAGTTGCCGCTTGTTTGTGTAATATTTCTTTCAAATAGATTCCAATACGCAACATTGTATCCGGGGTGTTTTACATTCATGACTTTATCAAAAAAAACAGGTACAAGATCCATCCACTTTTGTTCATTAAATAACCCTCTTGGAGGATCGGTATAACAGTAGTGGTTCAACCGGTAACAGTACCAATCCAAAAATTCCAACGACTCTTTGGATCGCTTGAGCGCGATAAAACCAGTATTGAAATTTCCGGAGTTCAAGAGTGCGAATTCCCCAAATAAATAGGCTGGATTTTTTACGGAATTTAAAATATGCGGTGTTAAAACAATAGAATGTAAGCGAAGGGCATCCTCAACCTCTATGAAAGGTCCAAAAACTAGGGTATCACTATCCAGGTAAACGACATTTTCTTCTTTTGCATATTTTTGAAAAATATACCGAAACAGCTGTCCTTTGCTGAACCCTGCTGTTTCATATTGACTATATTTAAATATCGTTTGTTCAAAATGAAGATATCCCATATCTTTCGCCAAAACGATCTCATCAAACAGATCTAATCCATCTACAGAAACAGGAAGATGTTTTTCGATAAGACAGACGACCATTTTTGATTCTGGATGATGCCTTTTAATGGATTGAGCCAATGCCTTGGCCATTGCAAGGTGGTTCATGCAAACAGAAGTACAGAAAATCAATGTCCTCTCACCTGCTTTTTTCTTTTACTTAACCGTTTAATGGCTTTATTGGTTAATGAATAGGGATTGGTTGTATAAACTTCTAAATTAGGATTATATCTAAATGCAGATCGAGATCCGTCCTCTATCCGTCCCCCATGATCAAAAAAATTATAACTCCATTCAAAATGGGTAGGGTAGAGGTTTTCATTTTCCTCCATAAGAGCAATGTATTGATGTACAACTTTATATATAGACGGATTGTCTGGAAGGTTATCTCGGAGAAAATGTAATGTTGAAAAATGAAAAAATCTAAAAGGTTCACCGTTAGCATAATATACGCCATCTTTCATGCTGATGCTGCGCTGGTTTATATTCCAGAACGCCACATTATAACCGTCATGTTTCAGCACATAAATCTTATCAAACAACATTAAGGCTGCTGTTAGCCATCTCTGGTCGGTAAACAGTCCTTGTTCCGCATCATTAAAAGCATAGTGTTCAAGTCTTGCTGTCCACCAATCCAGCAATGCTTCTGCTTCCACTGAACGTTTAACTCCAATGTACCCACCGTTTATGATACCGACTCTCAGAATCAAAATTTCTGCATTTTCCCCCCAAATGGTGTATGTGTTTTTTGGTG
The DNA here is from genome assembly GCF_001457035.1 of Fictibacillus enclensis. Classification (GTDB taxonomy): domain Bacteria; phylum Bacillota; class Bacilli; order Bacillales; family Fictibacillaceae; genus Fictibacillus_C; species Fictibacillus_C enclensis. The sequence continues at coordinate 941,776 of NZ_KQ758617.1, forward strand.
GTTCATTATAATGAGGAGTCAATACAATGGAATGCGTTTTAAAGGCAGCAAATACTTCATCAAAACGGGAAAAGACTTGAGTATCTGAATCAATATAACTAAAAAATTCTTCATCTTTATACTTGCTGTAGACATATTTCATAAGTTGTCCTTTACAAGCACATGCTGCTTCGTATTGATTATATTTAAATATAGTGGTTTCAAAGTTTGTAAATCCCATGTCCTTAGCCAATACCACTTCATGAAAATCCTGGTCGTCCAATAAATGGGCAGGCAAGCTTTTTTCTAGCAAACAAATAACCAATTTACTTTCCGGCATATGCACCTTTAGTGATTTGGCCAATATCTTTGCCTTTGCCAAATGATTTAAACAGACGGATGTACAAAAAATCATATTTCACATCACCTTACTTGGAAATTATTTTAGTGTCATCAAAAAAAAGGCATTCAATGGAAGCGTTTTCTATGTTCAGTTTATCGATTTTAGTGCCTTTTCCGAAAATACTGTGGGTAATTAGTGAAGATACATCACTTACATAAACATTTTCCAAAACTATACTGTCTTGAATCCTGCAGTTATCTATAACGGTACCCTGTGAAACAGATACATACGGACCTATGGTCGAATTTGTTAGCACACAGTTTTTATCAATATGAACGGGCGGAATCAACTTGCAGTTTTTGATGGTGGTTGAAGGATCCGCTGTCTCCACAGATCGATTCAGGGAATCTAAAACCCAGCGGTTTGCTTCAAACCATCGTTCTATTGTGCCTACATCGGAATATTTCTTATTAGTCATTTGGTAAGAGATAGTATATTGATGATCGATTAACCATTGAATCGCGTCTGTAATTTCGTATTCTCCCCTTGAGGAGGGCTGTATATGGTTAATGGCAGTGAGCACATTGGAGTCAAACGCATATGCACCAATTATGGCAAGATTTGATGCTGAATTTGTTGGTTTTTCTTCTACTTTTATAATTTGATTGTTTTCTACATAGGCGATTCCATAATCACAAGGATTAGAGACCTTTGTGATCAGTACAGCACCGTTTATTGAATTCGACAGGATCGTTTCTTTAAGGGATAAAAGCGATTCATTGATTAAGTTATCTCCCAATAAAAGAATAAATGGCTCCGTCTTCAAAAAATCTGCTGCTTGCTTCACCGCATCTCCGATTCCATTTGCTTTGATCTGATAAATCAGTGTAATGGAAGTATTGTCGGACGGTCGATGATCTATATACTCACAAACATCTTTTTGTGCAGGGTTTAATACAATGCCTATTTCGTTAATGCCTATTTTTTTCAGGCTTTCAATACAATATTCCAGTAAGGGCTTATTAGCAACTGGGATTAGGGTTTTGGCCCTTGATAACGAAAAAGGCTGGAGTCTTGTACCTTTTCCGGCAACTAAAATTAATCCTTTCAATAAAAAAACACCACCAGACTGACTATTAGTTTTTTATCTATCATAAAAATATATGTTACATTATGCATTTAAACTGAAAAACGTTACTTAAATAGGTGATTTCTAAGGACATAAAATCTATTTTATGCCCAACCAATATGTAGTCTTTGGAATAATTTAAAAGAGAAAGAGGATTATTATTTGAGGTGAGAGCAAATAAATGTATTCAAAAGAGTTCTTTAAAAGCAAAAGGGAAGATTCATTATCATCCGCACATGGGGTTGTCCCCATCGTAATGGAATTAATCCAGCCAAAATCAGTTTTAGATGTTGGATGTGGGACGGGAACGTGGTTAACCGTATTTAAGAAGAAATATAGAATAAGAGATATTCTTGGCGTTGATGGTGATTATGTGGACAGAAGGCAGCTGGATATACCGAGAAGAAAGTTCTTCCCGTATAACTTGGAGAATCATCTTGATTTAGGAAGAACATTTGATTTGGTCATGTCTCTTGAAGTAGCTGAACATCTGCCTGAACATTGTGCTGAAACCTTTGTACAATCCCTTGTGAATCATGGTTCAGTTGTATTATTTTCAGCAGCTATACCTGATCAGGGCGGTGATCACCATGTAAACGAACAGTGGCCGGATTATTGGATAGAAAAATTTAAGAAACACGATTTCCTGGTCATTGACTGTATAAGAGATAAGGTGTGGAACAGTGATACAGTTGGATGGTGGTATGCTCAAAATATGTTTTTATTCGTAAATAGGTCATATTTATTTAACCACCCGGTTCTGTTGTCTCTTTATGAAGATGTTAATCCGGTATTATTAAATAAAGTACACCCCAATAACCAGTTATCGTCTTTATGAGATTGGATAAGAATAATGAAGAACATGGAGCGGTTTATGAAAAATTATGATGTCACGGTTTTGATCCCTTCCTATAATCCTGGAATGTTTTTAAAGGATGCGTTGGAAAGTGTGTTCAGGCAAACGTACAATAAATGGAAAATTGTATTGGTGGATGATGCCTCCACAGATAAAAGCCTTGCTTCTGTCGAGCACTATTTAAATGATCCCAGGGTTACATTAATTCGTTTGAAAGAAAATGTCGGTCAGTCAAAAGCACAAAACGAGGGTCTAGCCGTTATTGATACACCTTATATAATGAAGCTTGATGCAGATGATTGGCTTTTTATTGATACCATTGAAAAACTAAGAAATGAAGCAGAAAAGGTTTCAGAGCAAGTGGCACTGATTTGGGGCAATAAAACCGATGTTTATGAAGATCGAGAAGGGAACAAATTATTGGAAGTCCCTCGCATTGGTGGACGTTCCTATAGTGATAGGTATGAATTTTTATTATCTAACGATGTACCTTTTCCCCGTTTTTATAGAACGTCAGCTCTGAAACAAGTAGGTGGATGGCCGACCGATGATCCATGGGATGGACGTCATCTTGAAGATAAACGAATGGATGCCTTGCTTATTGAACATTTTACTATTCACTGGATCGATGAGATGCTCTATAATTACAGGCAGCATGCAAATAATGCCACAAAAAAAATAGATCTTTATAATGAAGTTTTTGAATGGCACATCTATCATACGTTAAAAAAATGGGGTGATTTATATCGCCCTGTTTTTAGAAAATATTGTGGCTGGCAGCAGCTGGCACAACTGCTGCCAAAGCAAAATCCTGTATAAAAACAGGATTTTTTCTTTTATTCCCTTGGGATATACATAGGAATCTCCTTTGTTGCATACATAAAGCATATAATCCCAATTCTGGGGAGGAAAAGATGAAATTCGATTATTTAATTGTAGGAGCGGGTTTCTCAGGTTGTGTAATGGCTGAAAGAATTTCCAGTATATTGGGGAAGAGGGTTCTAATTGTAGAACAAAGGAATCATATTGCAGGGAATGCCTATGATTATTTTGATGAAAATGGAGTTCTCGTTCATAAATTTGGTCCGCATATTTTTCACACGAATTCGAAGAAAGTATGGGATTATCTTTCAACCTATACGGAATGGACTCCATATTATCACAAAGTGCTTGGTATGCTTGATGGAGAAATGGTACCCATTCCCTTTAACCTCAACACCCTAAATCAACTATTTCCTTCAACAAGTACGAAAGCAATTGAAGATGCCCTGTTGGACCAATATAAGTTTGGTGAAAAGATAACGATACAACAGCTTCAAAATAACAAAAATAAACAGCTGAAAGCTCTCGCAGATTACATTTATGAAAAGGTATTTCATGGATATACCGTAAAACAATGGGGATTAAAACCCGAAGATCTGGATCCGTCTGTAACAGGACGGGTACCTGTCATAATCTCTAGAGACAATCGGTACTTTCAAGATAAATATCAAGCACTTCCAAAGCATGGATATACTGAAATGTTTAGGAGAATGCTAAACAGCCCAAACATCAAAGTATTGTTAAATACCGACTACAAAGAAATCATAACAGATGTTCATTATAACAAACTAATTTTTACCGGCCCTATCGATATGTATTTTGACTATAAATTTGGCCAACTGCCCTACAGAAGCTTACGGTTCGAATTTGAATTCCACAATAAGGAGGAATTCCAAGAAGCAGGCCAGATCAATTATCCAAATGAGTATGAATTTACGCGTATTACGGAATTTAAAAAATTAACACACCAAAAGAACATCCTGGGAACAACGATTGCAAGAGAATATCCGGAAGCCTATAAAATAGGCATTAATGACCCATATTATCCGGTTCCCAAAAAAGAATACAGGGAGCAATATAGGTTATATGAAACGGAAGCGCAAACGATTAAAGACAAAGTGATTTTTGCCGGAAGATTGGCAGAATACAAGTATTATAATATGGACCAAATCGTAGGCAGGGCTCTGCACTTATTCGAAAAAGAAATTAATGCAGGATAGGATAATAAATGAGGAGAATAGGAGAGTTGCCATGATTCTTGTGACAGGCGGGGCAGGATACATTGGGAGTCACGTAGTCAAAGCCTTAATCATGAAAAATTATCAGGTTGTCGTAATTGATAATTTGTCAACAGGCAATCAGGAAGCGATAGATCCTAAAGCAATATTTGTAAAAGGGGATGTAAGGAACCCTAAAGACTTAGGGGAAATCTTTTCAAAATATTCTGTTCGTGCAGTTATGCATTTTGCAGCAAATGCGTACGTAGGAGAGTCGGTTGAAAAACCTGCAGTATATTATAGCAATAACGTCAATGGAATGATAACCCTATTGAAGATGATGGTGCAATATCATGTTAAGAAAATAGTTTTCTCCTCTTCATGTGCCGTTTACGGGAAACCACCCTGCAAGATAATAAATGAAAATACACCTGCAATGCCCATTAATCCTTATGGTTGGACAAAATTAATCGGTGAGCAGCTTTTAAAAGACTTTTCAACAGCCTATTCACTAAAATATATTGCTCTGCGGTATTTTAATGTGGCAGGTGCCATTGGCTCGGGAGAATTGGGAGAGGACCATACACCGGAGACCCATTTGATTCCCAATATATTAAAGCATTTACTGGGCGAGACGAAAAAAATTTTTGTGTTTGGCAATGATTATGAAACAAAAGACGGTACCTGCATTAGAGATTATATCCATGTTACAGACTTAAGTAATGCCCACCTCCTTGCACTTGAAGCACTGCTGGACAGCAGTGTTGCCAACAGAGTTTATAACGTAGGGAATGAAAAAGGAATAAGCGTGAATGAAATCATAAAAATGTGCGAAACGATCACCGGCAGGAAAGCAGCTGTGGAGTATGCAAAAAGGCGTGAGGGAGATCCTCCTGCACTCATCGCCAGTGCAGAATTATTGAAAAAAGAGTTTAACTGGAAGGCACAGTTTGACCTGAAAGATATGATTGAATCCGCATGGCAGTGGTTTTTACATCATCCAACAGGGTATAAAAAAATCTGAATAGAAAGGGGATTATATGGTATCAGTCATAACCTGTACAATTAGGGACTCCTGCATGGAAAATATATTTGATAATTACAAGAATCAAAATTACGATCCAAAAGAATTAATTATTGTACTGAATCAAGATAGTATGTGTTTACAAAAATGGCTTGAAAAGGCAAAAAATTATGATAATGTGTCTGTTTACCAAGTCCCCCAGCATACCTCTTTAGGCAATTGCATCAATCTCGCTGTGGGGCACGCAAAATATGATGTTATTGCAAACTTTGAGGATGACGATTATTATGCGCCAACCTATCTTCAAGATTCTCTTTCTGAAATGAAAACAGCGAAAGCGGATGTTATAGGAAAGACATCGGTATATATATACTTAAAAAATAAACAAGTATTGGCTGTTTTCAATCCAGGCAATGAAAACCAATATGTTAATGATCAAACCAGCTTTGCAAAGCAATATTTGCAGGGAGGTACGTTAGTATTTTATAAAGCAATTTTGGATCAAGTAAGGTTTCCGGATCAGATCAAAGAAGTAGACCGGATTTTTTGCAGAGATTGTGTGAAGGCGGGGTTGAGGGTTTACTCAACAACAAAAGAAAATTTCACCTACTTAAGGAATGATGATCAGGAACAGCATACATGGAAGGTGCCGGTGGATGTTATTTTAAGTATAAGCCAATTTATTACGAAGACTGATGATTTCAAACCGTTTGTTTCAAAGTTTTGATGTCGTTTATCAGGAACAGAGGAGGCTTTTATGGTTTCCGTCATCACTTGCACAATAAGGGATAGTTGTATGGAAGAGGTTTTCCTTAATTTTGATCGGCAGCAGGATGTAGAAAAAGAACTAATTATCATTTTAAATAAAGATAATATGGATGCTGAAAAATGGAAAAAAAGAGCGTTGAATTCTTCCAATATCTCAATTTATCATTTACCATCTAATACTACGTTGGGTGAATGTTTAAACTTTGGTGTAGAAAAAGCAAAGTTCAGCTATATCGCTAAATTTGATGATGATGATTATTATTCGCCATATTACTTGATGCACTCCCTTCAGTCTTTAAGAAATTCTCAAGCATCCGTCGTGGGAAAAACCTCCATTTTTATGTATTTTAAAGATCAGGGCCTGCTTACCGAATTTAATCCGAATAAGTTTGGGGGGACAGTTGCGAAAAATGAGGAGACATACAATAATCATTTATTAATGGGAGGGACGCTGGTTTTTAAAAAAGAGGTTTTTAATACGGTAAAATTCAGTTCCACCAATATAGCTGAGGATGCAGCTTTTTGTAAATCATGCATAGAGAATGGTATTCCTGTGTACTCAGCAACTAAAGATAACTATGTTTATTTAAGAAGCTATGAACCGGATAGCCATACATGGAGGATTAAAAATGATACGATCTTGAAATTCTGCACTGTGATTGCTAAAACCGAAGATTATAGGCCTTATATTACGAAAAAACCTATTCTCTAAATAGAAAAAAATCAGGCTCAAATGGCCTGATTTTTTCGTAATCAGTTATTACGTGAATAGCTGGATTGCAACGATTTGACGGCAGTCAATGATGATCGGATATCCATCCAAGATGAAAGTCGCACAGCAAGTCTTATGATCGAAACATGCGAATGTGATCTCGCCGTCAAAGAAGTCTTCTCCGCCTTTTAGCACGATTTGTACCAATGCACCAGGTGTTAACTTTCTAATCTGCTTACATGCACAGCCTTTACAGTCGTTAGAGCTTTCTTGTTGTTTTTTCTTTTTTTGTATAAAGCTTGAACTAGAGCTAGAGCTTTCTTTTTTTCTTTTCTTGTGTACAAAGCTGGAGCTAGAGCTAGAGCTAGAACTAGAGCTTTCTTTCTTTCTTTTCTTGTGTATAAAGCTGGAGCTGGAACTGGAGCTGGAACTCTCTTCGTTGCAGTTGCACCCGTGGTTATTAAATAATGAACCCATTATTTTTCCTCCTTATTTGTTTCCCTTACTCCTGTTAAATCAGGGGGTAATATAATATATTGAGTTTTATAAAATTTGCATAGATAAGTACCTACTTGTACAAAAAATAGGTTTATCTACCAGAAATAGAAAAAAGAAGGGGGGATACCCTTCTTTTTTAGTGGCCATCATTGATTTTTCTTAGGCTTCCACGTTACTTTTCCGCACGTTTTGCAGCCCTTCTTTTTTTTCACAGGGTCAAACAATGACGGTTTGCTTTGTGATTTTGACTTTTTCTGCTGGCGATCACGATACCTGCTGCGCATTTGAGATTTATCCATTCCACCCACACCTTTTCAGTAAGTTGATTTTATACTATTCTTTACTGCTCCGAGTGGTATAGGTATTTGGCTGAAAGGGATTAATGGCGGTTGAAGTTTTGCCTTGTTTTTGTTTAAACGGATTGATAGTCGATTCTGGGATTTGTATGTTTTTAAATGGGTTAATGGCTGGCCCGTTATGAAGATTTTTATTTCGTGACACTGTTGCAGGACTGCTTCGGACAGGTATAAGCTGTTGAGCAGCGATGAAGGTGTCAGGCACCTTCAATTCAGGCTCGATTTTTGGCTTTTTCATTTTTTTTGTTTCTCTTTCGCATTGCAGATCAGCGAGCGTGGGATTTATCGATCTTAAGATGTGGTTTATACCTGTCTGGAATTCTCCAAAAGAGATGGAGGCGAGGGAAGAAAATGTCTTGGAGAGTCCAATCTGTAGGATGAGGTAGGTGATCCATTCAGGAATATATTCTTTCTCCCTCCATCTGAATGAAAAAGAATAGTGATTTGATTTTCTTTTGCATAGGATGTTCTTATGGATAATGTTTTGAACAGCGTTTTCGGTATTCTCGGCTGGAGTAATATAGAGAAGTTTGGAATTTTCTGTTTGAACGATGATGGGTACAGGCTGATCTGCAACAAACGAAACCGATATTGTGGCTGTTATGTTCACTCCCGAGGGGTTTTCTTCTATAGTAACATCCGTATGCTTAAGTAATTTTTTAACACTTTCCAGGTCCCTTTGCTCAAGACCTGAGATCACATAACATTGGCCATACAAAGCCGGTTCGATTTCATCATAGTTTTCATTCCATTGCAATCCCCAGTAATTTAATAAGGGTTTAATATGCTGAAAAAAATTGGTGTCCACCTGTCCGATCTGTTTGCCTCCAAATGTAAGAATCATATTGTCTATCCTCCTAACCGCCCGAAAAATAGGCATTCATTCTTGTGTCATAACCTATGGTACTCCCATAGTATGTATGGAATCTTCAGAACATGATAAGGAAAGGAAGGGAAACTATGGGTTTAAATCACAAGAAATCGATACCGAAGGCTACCAATAGTCTCCAAGAAGAATGCATAAGGGTGCAGAAGGTGTACGATTGGTTAACAGACACATTTTCTGTAACCAAACAAGTTAGTTTCAATCCAGAGCAGATAAGAAGGATAGAAGAAGCTTTAGCGGATCCGGCTCGCCGTCCTCTGCGTCTGACCTGCCAGACACCGGTTACTCCTCCTGTTTTTCCGCTTAATGGGGATGAAACCATGGCGGCGACTGAAACATTTATGTGTGAGCAGGTGGGAGAAAAGAGAGATGTTACCGTTTCACTGAATGGCAGCTTCGTGGAAGCCCAGCTCGTAGAGCTTTTGTTTACTTCCGAAGTGGAAGTTGCAGTCGTCGACAGAAACGGAAAGGTTGTTACTTGTGTAAGGACCGATGCATCTGTCCTTGAACCATTCGTGTTATGTTATCCTGATGGAACGGATCTATTCTGCCGCATCACGCGCATTCTTTGCAAAATTCCAACAGGAACAGTCATTCTAAACAGTCCGGCTCCAAGATCTTTCACCGTAACCATCACCTTCTGTGTCGATATCCAAATTGAAGCTGAAGTTAAACTTGAAGTGCTTGCTAAATTCTGCGCACCTCGTAACAATGATCTTTCAGCTGAAGAAAATGAAACGTTCGCTTGTCCTGAAGTTGTATTCCCGGCGCAATGTCCGGATATCTTTCCTAGACCGAGCTGCGACTGCAGTGTATCTGGTGAAGCAAGTGGTTGCACTGGCAGTAATGCCACGGAAAAAGGTCGTCTTGGCGTCCTTGCAGAAATCTGCCAGAACTGCAGCTTGAGTGACAGCTCATTAAAATTTACGTTTGATGAAGAAGACGGCGATATGAACAACTTTAGCTTCACGGCAGACAGCTTCGATCAGGATAGTCTGGTTTGCGAACCTTCTGAAGGAAAAGGGCTGAAATTTACAGTATCAGGTACAGGTACAACCGATGAAGGTGAGGAGTTTGACTTTAATTTCGCAACCGTCAGCAAACATTCCGGAACCTTATTCCAGTTGCAGCTAGTGAATGAACGCGGTGTAACGGTATTTGAATCAGGCATTGTAAAAGTCGAAGAAGGCACCCTTGAAGTGGAAAATTGCGTGTCCTTTGACGACATCAAGATGAAATAATCTCATGAACTGTCTAGAGAGCAGGGATCTCCTGCTCTTTTTTTGTATTTCAGTGAACGAATCACCCCATATTACATAAGATAGAGATGGGAGCCTATTTAGGGAGGGACGCAAATGCATTCTCAAAAAGAGCGGTTGAGCTATGACCGTCTGATTGCCCGTGCTGAATTTTATCAGGAAAAATCGTTAGCTCTTGAAAAAAAACTGGTTTTTGCCGAAGAACAAATTGAGACCCTTGAGAAAGAAGTGAACAACACGGCAAGAGAGGCTGAATTTCAGGCACTTGACGCTCACAGGGCAAGACTTGAAGAAGAGGTCATCCAGCTGAGGGAACAGTTGGCACATGCCCAAAGTGTAGATTATGAAAAAAGAGTTGCTGATTATGAAAATTTGTTGACTGCAGTTCAAGAAGAAATTAATGAGAAGGAAGTCAAACTGGAAAACAGCATGCAAAAAATCAAGGCTCTGGAAAAAAAGCTGTCTCTTCAGGGACGTCCCGATCCATTCCTGAAAAAAGCGGAAGATGAAGAAGACAGCATCTTTGTAAAACGGGATTATGAATGTCTTTGCTTGTTTGATTATTCCATGATCATGAAGGAAGATCTAAGCGGTTTGATCAAAGGGTCATTTTTGATCGAAAATACGGGGATTGTATCTTTGCATAACCCGTCCATTTGCTTCAGGTTCCAGCCAAACGAAGCCAATGTCCTAAAAGGAAAAATCTACTCCACCGAAAACAATGAAACGAATCAGGATAATCTAGCAAACTATCAGTGGATGTTTATTGATAATGATTGGTCAAAAGAGGCAAAGGAAAGAGGAGAACTGTGGATATGCCCCATTCGCGACCTTTCCATAGATCCTGGGGAAAAAGCTGTGATTCAAGATTATCTTATTCCGTTTAAAAAAGAAGCAATCGGAAATCTGACCATTGAAGCTTTTGTATTTTTCAACAAACAGCAATACAAGGTAAAGGCCTTAAATCATATCGCTATCAATTTCTGATCATATCCAAAACCTAAAAAGAACACATGTCGTGTTCTTTTTTAATTTTCCTTCATCACAAACAGACCCTCGTCTTTTTTCCATTCTGCATAAAATACTTCTTTAGCTGAGTGAATGTTTTGCTGTTTAAGCTGTTTTAACAGCCATTCTTCGTTAACACCAGCTGTAGGGAGGTTATCAGTTAGAATGGTTCCATCCATGATTAAAGTCACTGGGAGGGTGGTTTCTTCTTGTGACAGCTTTAAGTCCTGACGTGTGACTGGCTGATTATCGCTTTTGGGAAGAACAGAGATCGAACCGTTCGTCTCAAGAATGGCATAATCGATTTCTCTTATACTGAAATGTCCTTTTTGCCGGATCAGGTTTTGCAACTGGTTGATATCAATTTTGTTTTTTTTCATTTGTTTCCGGTCCATTGTCCCTTTTCGAATGACAATCGAAGGGGTACCCTCCAAAATCTTTCGGAATTTCATGGACTTTTGAGTGAGGATTTCCAATGAGTACATGAGAATTCCCCAAACACTGATTGCGAACAATATCATCCAGATATGGACATCGGGATCATACATGGCATTACCAACAAGTTCCCCAAGAATGAGTGCAGAAATAAAATCAAAGGGTGTCAATTGGGACAATTGCGTTTTTCCAAGAATTTTCGTCAGGAAAAATAGTGCGAAAAAGCCTACGACCATTTCAGTTGTAATTGTACCAAGGTTCATGATATCCCCCAAATGATGCGAAATTACAGATAGTGTTCACTATTGGACTGTAAATTACTCATAATTAAACAGAAAAAAGCATTGAACCAATGGTCATTGGTTCAATGCTTTTTTCATCGCCACATGGAGAATGTTAGCGTCGATAAAGGGTTCTTTTGATGTTGTGGTGTATCCCAGCTTTTTATAAAAAACCTCTGCCTGTACCTGCGCATATAATGTTAACGCGGGATAGTTCAGCCGGGAGGCTTCCTGTTCCATGCTCTTCATCAGCAAATCACCAAGGCCTTGCTTGCGCCGGTTGGAGAGTATGCAAACCCTTTCCACTTTTCCGCCATCCCCAATGGGACGCATTCGTCCAGCACCAATCGGTTGATTTTCGGTATCATAGAGTACAAAGTGAGTAGCCGTATCCTCAAGATGATCCACTTCGAGTTCTTCTGATACGTTTTGTTCGTTAACGAATACCTCTTTTCGAACAAATAAAGCATCCTTGTATGCTTCATCTTTCGAAGTAATGACTTTGATTTTCAAGTTTATGCTTCCTTCCCCAGTTTGAATGTTTTGTATACGTTCCAGCGGTCTGATTCTTCATCCCGTTTGAGAAGGTGAAATTCATTTACGGTTTCTTTATATTCTGCTTCCACCATTTTAAGACGTTCAAGAACATCGGCGTGCTCTACATCAGAAAGCTTTTGAGCAAGCGTCAGATGGGGGACGAAATTATAAGGATGCTCATGCTGAAGCGGCCCCTCGTAAAGCTTTTCATGAAGAGAGATAAGCTCTTCGGTATTGTTTACTTTTAAATAGATGACATTGTTAACCGGATGAAAGGAACTTACCCGAGAAATATGAATCTTGATAGGAGGAGCAGTCTTGGCCACATTTTCAATATAACTTACAATTTCATCAATTTCAGAATCACTCGCGACAAACGGATCCTTCAGGGTAATGTGAGGATCGATAATGGAATAATGAGGATCATAACGTTTGCGGTATGAATTTATTTTATCTTTCAGGTCTGTAGATGGGAAAATGGCAATACCATAGTTCATTTAATTTTCCTCCCTTATCTTTTGGATTAGTATATCAAAAATTCTTATAACTTCACAAATTGAATTATTTCCCGAAAATAAACTTCAATGCAGGAATCAAGTTCTTCTGCCAATCAGACCAAAGGTGATTTCCATCAAATTCTTCATATCGATACTCGAAATTCTTGGTTTTCAGTTCGCTGGCCAATTTCCGGTTGGGAGTCAGAAAATCTTTTACACCGCTAGGCGATGCATATTCGTTTTCTTCCGTTCCCACAGCGTGGTAAAACTTTAGTAATTCATACCCCGAAAAGGAATACAGAATGTCCAGTACATTTGCATCAATAAAAGGCGACTGCAAAATCAACTGGCCAAATGTACGAGGAAAAGTTAATCCGCAGACAAGCGAAACAAACCCTCCCAGTGAATCTCCAATCAAGCACATACCGGAACCCAGGAGATATGTATTGAATTCATGGTTAATGTAGGTTGGCAGTTCATTTGACATAAACCTCAAGTAGGAGGAATGTTTTAAGCCGTTAGGGTGGTATTTTTGATATCTGTCATCTCCACGATGATGGGCAATTCCAATAATGATCATGGGCTCAATGTCCTGAGATTGAATCAAGTCGTCCGCTGTTGAGGCAAGTCTTCCCAATTGAAAATAATCGGGACCATCTTGCGCGATCAGCACCGGGTATTTTTTTAAAGTGGTAAATGCTGGCGGGTAATAGACCAGTAAAGGAACCTGTTCGTTCAGCTCCTTGCTATGTAGGGTTTGTTCATCGATGGTACCTTTAAAGGGCATATCTAATTCTCCTATCTTGAAAAGAGCGCTTTCATAGTGTTCGTTTTATTTTATCATACAGTGGTATAATGTAATCAAGATTTATGATAATTGTGCAAAAATCCAAGGAAAGCACAAGAGGTGAACATAATGACAAAGAGAGTACACAGCCGGGATGTAGAGGCAGCGGCGAGGACATTGCTGGCTGAGCGCGGTGTCTCAATACCCGATATAGCTGAAATTGTATTTGAAATGCAGTCTCCGTTCTCTCCTCAATTAACAATGACTGAATGCATTGAAAGTGTAGATAAAGTACTAACAAAACGGGAAATGCAGCACGCCCTGCTTGTTGGAATCGAACTGGATAAACTGGCTGAGAAAAAAATGCTGTCGGAACCACTGCAGGCCATTGTTGAAATGGATGAAGGTCTTTTTGGCGTGGACGAAACGATTGCGCTTGGTGCGGTTTTCGGCTATGGAAGTATTGCGGTAACGACATTCGGTCATCTCGACAAGTACAAACTGGGAATCATTCGCAAGTTGGATACGAAAACAAACGAAGGTGTTCATACATTTCTTGACGATCTGGTGGCCAGCATTGCAGCCAATGCTTCCAGCCGTCTTGCTCATCGCCTCAGAGACCAGGAAGAACGATTATCGAAGGAAGAAATCGCTATGAACGACCAGGAAGAAAAAATAGGGTAACCAAGCTGTCCTTATGGGATGGCTTTTCTTTTACCCATTTTTCCAAATAGACTGACCAAGTATAGCTTATCTACATATGGTAATAATGTGTAAACTTTAGAGAAGGGAAAATGCATATGCTAAATAGAATGTACCCGTATGGACAGGGGGCAGGATATGGTTATGGTCAGGGAAGCTATCCCAACATGAATCCAAACATGAACTATCCTAATCCCAACATTAGCCCGAATATGAACTATCCGGTAAGTCCTAATATGAATGTGAATATCCCCGTACAGACCAAGATGCCAAATATGGGCTTTGGCAAGTATCCAAAAGAGGAGAAAGAAACCGAGGTCAGTCCTGCAGAAGAAACGAAGGCCAACAACTTTCTCGGATCTACTGATACGCTTTCGGTCTGTCCCTGCCCGCCAGGTGAGAATGTATGGGCATCGCTTGTCAATCCGGCAAGCTCTAACGTGGATGTTTCCTTACAGCGGATCACCATCTCGAACATGACATGCAATCCCATGGTTGCTAAAATCTATTTCAAGCCAACGCTTCCGTTTAACGGGAAAATGTCCTCAAATGTAACACCGGCAGATCTTTCAAAAAATCCGCCTGAACGGCCAAGAGGGCAAATCCAGTACGGAATTCTTCCCAATTCCCCAGTCAATGGGACAATTGCCGCAACACGAGTAATTCCAGCAAATACTTCCATTACGGTTGATCTCGACGGCCTGTGGGTGATCGGTCAGGGGACGAACGTCATGGTCTATCTGACCGCTCACTGCAACGATTGTAACTTAAAATCCGTAGTTTCCTTTGAATGGGAAGAAAAATAATGGAATCAAAAGGGCCCTGTTTTCAGGGTCTATTTCTTTTTAAATATTTTTGATAAAAGGGGTTGTCAAGTTAGCTTGTTATGAGATATAATTCTATTTGTCCGATACATAATTATTGATCCGATAGCTCAGCTGGGAGAGCGCTACCTTGACAGGGTAGAGGTCGGGGGTTCGAACCCCTCTCGGGTCACCATAACTTATACATATTAACAGCCTGTAACGCCTTGTATATCAAGGATTGCGGGCTTTTTTGTTTTTTGATGCACTCCTTCCTTCATTTGTAGGGGGGAGCGATCACTTCATAAGCAGAAGTTTTTTCCCTTTTCGATGAGTTTATTATTTTTTAAGAACAGACAAATAAAGGAAGACTGGGTAAATAAACTCTTTGACTACATTAATCAATTTAATAATATTGTCGCAAATTTAGAAAAATAATACGATAAGTCTAAATAGAGTATTGATTAACTTAATTTCCAATTGAGCTAATGGGATGGGTCAAAATAGCAACAATCTATACGAAAAGAGCCAAAGAAAAAAACCCTTCAGAAAGGGTTTTTAAATGATTATTAAACGCCGGTGCGACGGTGTTGGTTGTTTGCCTTCTTCGTCTGCTGGCTCTTCATTTGCTTTGTAGATTTTACAGGATTTGTAGAAAATTTCCCGTTTGCCTGCTGCTGTTTTTTTTCAGCCAGTCTTTGCTTAACCGCCTCTTGAAAGCTTAGTTTTTTTTCAGATGACATCTATTCATACCTCCTAATGCCGATGATTCTTAACTTTAATGATATCTTCTTATGGGCGTTTTGTCTGCATGTTTTTACAGATTGGGCATCTTAATAGGAGAATAGAGGCATTTCACTATGTATTATCATGACCTCCGCTATTTGTTGCAAGCCAGAAGAATGTACAGCAACTTCCTAACTGCAACCAGTTTATCTATCGTTAGGGGACAGGAACCTAATATATCTGAATTACTCGAACCAGGAAATACCAAAAATAATCCTTCAAAATTTTTATACGATATGCATACGAAAAAAATGAAAAAAGTCGCGTATGGGACAGAAAAGGGAAGTCGTTTAGCCATTACATATGGTACAGTCGCTATTTGTGATTGTGTTGTCAGGAGTGATTAGTTAGTTCCAAGTTATCTAACATCTTCATTTGAAGAGTTTGGCCTGTTTGATATACTTATTGTTTGGCTAATTACCAATATTTACTTGAGCATTTTAAAGAAGTTGTCCCTGGTCATTTGATACAATAAAATTATGATTAAAAAAGATTAGCAACTTCTGGGTAAAAATGTTAAATGGCTTTAATTTGACTTTAAAGTAGAATACAGAGGAGAAAAGACTATTTCTAAACGGCTGGAAGGAGAAAAACCTAATGGAAAAGCTTCAGCAAAAACAGATTATGGATTTTATTGAATACAACAGGGAAGAGTTTCAAACCAAACTATTATCTGAGGCTGGTGATGTTGCGGGTAAAATAAATGATATTTTACAATCTGGAAATATCGATCTTTTGAAAAACGCGGAGAAGATGATCAAGTTTGTTGTTGAAAACAGAGACAACGAACTTGTATCCTTTGCTCAACAAGAAGGTGTAGCCTGGGCGAGGCATGCTTTAACCCTCACTCTTAAGTTGGAATGGGTACATGCCATTAGAAGAACGATATGGCATTATATGTATGAATTTGATCTTAGGAACACCAATGAACGCAGCATTTCAGACTATAGGGAAACGATCTTTCAAATGGAGCAGCAGGTCAACGACGGCATCGATAAATTTCTCAATAGTTTCTTTATAAGCTATTCTACTTATAAAGATGAATTGATCAGCACTCAGCGAAAAATGGTTGAGCATTTGTCCGTTCCTATAATACCAATCAGTCCTTTTGTTGCGGTTCTTCCTTTAATTGGCGTTATTGATGTATATCGTATAGATACCATTGAAGAAAAAGTTTTAACGGAGATTTCCAATATGAAAATTCGAACCTTGATTATTGACCTATCAGGCATTACGGATATGGATATTGAGGTCATTCATCATTTTCAAAAAGTGTTGAGCGGCGTTTCCTTAATGGGATGTGAGGCGGTCATTACTGGTCTACGTGCAGAACTAGTTAGAAAAATGATTCATTTAGATATATCATTTGATCAATATGCATCAACTAAAGGTACTCTTCAGCAAACATTAACCACCTATTTTAAAACAAATTAAATGAAACAGAACAAAATACGTTCAGAAATTCTTCTTTACCGATCTTACTAAAAAGATCGGTTCAGCTTGTAGACAAAGTTCATGTCTACAAGCTTTTTTTATTGTAGAATGAAACCAATACGGTTTGAGGGGAGAATTTAGATGTTATTTTATCGAAACATTCTACTGATGGACGTCACCAAATTACACTGCAGCTCTAGATGAATGAATTAGGGTCTTTACTCTTTGTACAAAGATCGGAAGCGAACTGACGATAGCCTCCGCGGTTCGCGGTTAAAATGAAACGAGAAAAATAGTAAGGGAGGAATTGCACAATGGACTTTGAAACAGTTATGCAGGAACTTGAAGTGCTCGGTAAGGAACGAACAAAAAAAATGTACTTATCAAATGGTGCGCACGAGCCGCTTTTTGGTGTGGCTACAGGTGCTATGAAACCACTCGCAAAGATAATAAAAATAAATCAACGTTTAGCTGAAGAGCTTTATGCCACAGGTAACTACGATGCCATGTATTTTGCAGGCATCATTGCAAACCCAAATGGCATGACTGAGGCTGACTATAACCGATGGTTGGATGAAGCATATTTTTATATGCTTTCAGATTATGTAGTGGCAGTAACTTTATCAGAGTCGGAAATTGCACAAGACGTTGCTGATCAATGGATTGCAAGCGACGAAGAACTTAAAATGTCTGCCGGCTGGAGTTGTTACTGCTGGCTGTTAGGGAATCGCAAAGACCATGAGTTTTCAGAAAGTAAAATATCCAATATGCTTGATATTTTGAGAAATTCTATTCATGCTTCGCCAGAACGAACAAAATCTGCAATGAATAATTTTTTAAACACGGTGGGGGTTTCATTTTTGCCGCTGCATGAAAAGGCGGTCGAGACCGCGAAGGAAGTGGGTATCGTAGAAGTAAAACGCGACAAGAAGAAAAGCAGTTTCCTAAACGCTTACGAAAATATTCAAAAACAAATGGATAGAGGGAAGCTTGGTTTTAAAAGAAAGTATGTGAGATGTTAACAATAGCTTTTTTAGTACTCTTTTAAATCACCATAACTTATACATAATATCAGCTTGTTAGTCCTTGATGAAGTCTGTCTGTTCTTTTCTCTTACTTCCCTTTTATTGTTATCCTTTTTAGTAACTTGTTTCAATGATATATCATGTAACATAAGGTATGTCTTTAAAGGAAATTAAGGATAAAATCGATAACGTATATCAAAGGGATATGCGAAACGTACATGAGGATGTAAGGTATATGCTAAAAAGGACAGCCAGCCCGGCTGTCCCTATTTATTTGGATCCAATTAGCTTCGCCCTTCTAGCAACCAATTTTGGGACGGGTTCTTTTCAACTTTATTTACGTCACAGCATTTGAATTTAACAAGACTGCCATCAGAAATTGCTGCTATAACAATCCCTGTAGTAGGATCATATTGTCTGAAGGTCACTTGAACGGACGTACCATGTAAATGAATACGCACCACATTTCCAGGCTTCAGGTGTTTAAACCGCATGCAAACCTGTGAATGTTTTTGGGGGAACTTCATTTGCCAACCACCTTTTTTAGGATTAGAACTTGTACTTGTGATAGCTTATGCATCTCGTCCGATGTTGGTTTGGACGGGCAGCGAATTTTTGGACCTATGTTTTTCTCTGGCATGTTGGGGTAACGTAACAAATAAGAAAGGATGAATGTTGATGAGTCAGAAAATGAAGGCAGTGGGTTTGTACAAGTATCTCCCAATCGACCATCCAGAGAGTTTGGTGGATGTATAAATTGATAAGCCGGTTCCAGGACTAAGTTTACCCGCTCTCTATTCGAAACGGAAGATATGATAAAACAGCATGAGATTCTCTCAAAAGCCACATTAACGGAAACATTGGGACCTTTCAATGCAGAAACCATGAGAGAGGCGCATTCCAAGCTGGAATCAGGTAAAACGATTGGAAAAGTAGTTGTAAGTAATAACAAATAAATAAAAGTAGTTTCTAACTTTAAAAACAGCAGCCAGCTGCTGTTTTTTTTAGATCATTCCCTGTTATTGTTATAGAATTTAGGGAATATTTCAGGAATCGAATGAAGCTAAATCCATGTAAAAGGAGATGTTCCACATATGTTTAAAGGCAAGGTAGTGATTGTAACGGGTGCAGGGCAGGGGATTGGAAGGCAAATTGCGATTGATTACGCGCATGCGGGTGCTCGTGTGGTTATTGCGGATGTGAAGGAGGCAGAAGCGGCGGAAACGCTGAAAGAGATTTCTTCAGCAAATGGAAAGGCTGAATTTATCGAAACCGATGTCCGGAAACCGGAGGATATCGTGGCATTAATGGAAAGGACACAGACTATTTTTGGTCCAGTTGATATTCTGATTAACAATGCCGGAAAGGGGATTTGGAAATCACCACTCGAACTAAGTGTGGATGAATGGGATGATGTCATTCAAACAAATCTCCGCAGCGTTTTCTTATGTTCCAGAGAAGCGGCAAAACAAATGAAGCAAAAGGGAGGGGGATCGATTGTGAATATTGCATCGACTCGTGCTTCCATGTCAGAACCCAACAGTGAAGCATATGCTGCCACCAAAGGAGGCATTGTGGCTATAACCCATGCTCTGGCCGCTTCCTTGAGCGAAGAGGGAATTACAGTTAATTCCATTAGTCCTGGCTGGATTGAAACAAAGGACTATGAGGGCCTGCGTGATGTGGACCATGAACAGCACTGGTCAAAACGCGTTGGAACCGTTTCTGACATATCAAGAGCTTGCTTGTATTTAACGAATCCGGAGAATAACTTCATCAACGGTGAAAATCTTGTTATTGATGGCGGAATGACCCGGAAAATGATTTATCACCATTAATAATCTTGCACAGGGATGTTTTTTAGTAAGTTTAGACATCCTAACTGCAAATACAGGAGTATGGTTAAAGGGAGATTAGGACATGGCAGAGCAGAAGGTGCAGGCAAAAGTGGAGAGAGGCGTTTATCTTAGTTTGGCAGCCTATATCGCTTTATCCTTTCTAAAACTGGGCATAGGCTGGCTTTATTCCTCCGAAGCTCTGGTAGCAGACGGATTAAACAACTCAACGGATATTCTGGCCTCTTTGGCTGTTCTGATCGGTTTGAAAATTTCAAAAAAACCTGCGGATTTAGACCATCCCTATGGCCATCTCAGAGCGGAAACCATTGCATCCATGGTCGCTTCTTTTATAATGGTAGTAATTGGGCTCGAGGTATTGATTTCTGCCATCAAAAGTATTGTGGTTTTTGAAATCGAGCCTCCATCCATGATTGCAGGAATCACGGCCATTTTTTCTGCCTTGGTTATGCTGGGAGTTTATCGGTACAATATCAGGCTTGCCCGCCAAACAGAAAGCCAGGGTTTAAAAGCAGCGGCTTTAGATAACCGGTCCGATGCGTTTGTCAGCATTGGTGCGGCTGTGGGGATCTTTGGAGCACAGCTCGGTGTAGTTTGGCTGGATCCATTAGCGGCAATCCTTGTTGCCATCATGATCATCAAAACCGGCTGGGATATCTTTTACGAAACTTCACATAATCTCTCCGACGGGTTTGATTATGAAGAGGGGAAAAGGATAGAAAAGCAAATTTTGAACGTGCAAGGCGTGAAGCAAGTAACGGATTTAAAAGCCAGAAAACACGGGAATTCGGTGATTCTTGATGTAACCATCCATGTTCACCCGGATCTGAATGTGATTGAAAGCCACGCGATTACGGAAAAGCTTGAAGCCGAACTCAGGCGTAAATATAAAGTAGAAAGTATTTCTGTTCATGTAGAGCCGCATGAGATACGAAAAGAGGTTGAGACAAATGAATGAGAGTTTCCAAAGTAAAGAGCCCGCAAGCAGAGAAGAACCGCAGACAAAACGGCCGTATGTTCTTGCATCGGTGATTGTTGCCATGTTTATGGCAGCCATCGAAGGAACGATTGTTTCTACAGCCATGCCTGGCATTGTTGGGGATTTGGGTGGATTTGCTTTGTACAGCTGGGTATTTTCCGCATATCTGCTCATGCAGGCGGTCACTATTCTTATTTATGGGAAGTTGTCCGATTTATACGGCCGTAAGCCCGTTTTCATTATTGGTATTATCATTTTTTTAATAGGATCGGTTATGTGCGGGCTGGCAGGCTCTATGAAACAGCTGATCATTTACCGTTTGATTCAGGGTCTTGGAGCAGGAGCCGTGCAGCCAATCGCAACTACAATTGTTGGGGACATGTACACGATTGAAGAGCGGGCGAAAATTCAGGGCTACCTTGCAAGTGTTTGGGGAATCTCAGCGATTGTCGGTCCGTTGCTTGGAGGTTTCTTTGTTACATACTCCCATTGGTCATTAGTATTTTGGATGAATATCCCGCTTGGAATTCTAGCTATGGCAGGTGTTGGAAAATTCCTGCATGAGAACGTAGAGCGGAAAAAAGTACATATCGATTACCTTGGTTCGCTCCTTGTTTTGATTGGGGTAAGTTCCCTGATGGTTCTTCTTATACAGGGAGGGACAGCGTGGCCATGGAATTCATGGGAAACCTACGTTCTTGGAATGGGCTCGGTGCTCATTCTGTTCGGTTTCTTCAAGCATGAGTCAAGGATTCCTGAACCCTTGATGCCGATTTCTTTATGGAACAACCGCCTGATCTCGCTTTCAAATGCCGCATCGCTAACGAACGGTGCTGTGTTGATCGGGATTTCCAGTTTCCTTCCCACGTATATTCAAGGGGTGATGGAACAGCCACCCGTTGTGGCTGGTTTTACGTTGACTGCCATGTCGGTTGGATGGCCAATTTGTTCAACGATTGCCGGAAAGCTGCTATTGAAAATAGGGTTCCGCCCCGTAGCAGTTTCAGGCGGTATTGCCTTGCTTCTTGGTTCGCTAGTATTTATCTTTATGGACCCCGCCAAAGGCCCGGTTTGGGCCGGTGCTGGTTCCTTTCTTATTGGGTGCGGCATGGGGCTGACGAATACCACCTATATTGTTGCCATTCAAAATACAGTCGACTGGAAAACGAGAGGGATTGCCACGGCATCCAATATGTTTATGAGAATCGTGGGAAGCGCACTGGGAGCTGCCGTTCTCGGCGGTATTCTGAACACCAGACTGAGTACCTATTTTGACCGCCATGGAAATGAAAATGAGAAGGTCACACTCGATGCGGCTAACATTTTGCTGGATGAAGAAAAAAGAAGCAAGCTGAGCAGTTCGGTACTGGAGCTGCTGCAAAATGGCCTTTCGTTTTCCCTTGCCGATGTTTATAAAGGTGTTCTTATCCTGTCGATTTTAAGTTTGCTGTTTTCCATTCTGCTTCCCAAAACAGAAAATCCAAAGACAAAAAGCCGATAATTACCGGCTGCTGTTCTTCATGGTTATGTTGTTTTCTCAAGAAACTCTATGCGATTGCCGAAGGGATCACGGAATGAGAACCTTGATAAGCCCGGAATTTTAATTTCCTCTTTTACAGCTAATCCGTGGGAAAGAAGATGTTTTTTTACAGAGTCAAGCTGGGCCACTTCAAATGCGGGGTGGCTTTTTCTTTTTTGGAGAGGAATGTTTTCAATACCTAAATGAAGCTCCTGCTTTCCCATTTGATACCATAATCCGCCGTTTGGTTTTAAACTCTCGGGTTTTTCAATCTCCTGAAATCCCAGGATTCCCGAAAAGAAGGATCGTGCCTGATCTTCAGTACCAGGGGGAATGCAAAGCTGTACATGGTGAATGCCTTTTACGTCTACTTTCATTGTTTTCATCCTCTCATTATGGTTCATCTCTACTTTTTATCTTAAATATTTCGTGCAGAGATGAAAAATAGAATATAATAGGTTAGAGTTATAAGTTTTGCTTATGAAGTTTAGCCGAAGGGGGAGCAGCATGCAGCTATCTGAATTTAAAATCCTTCAAGTGCTCGCTCAGGAATTAAATATGAGAAAAGCATCCGAGCGCCTGTATGTTTCTCAGCCAGCCCTGAGCCAGCGCTTGCAGAGCATTGAAAACAGCTGGGGGACAAAAATTTTCCTACGATCGCAAAAAGGGCTCGCAATCACGGCAGCAGGAGAAAAAATTATATCCCATGTTAATGAGACGCTGAAAGACGAAGGCCGTGTGAGAGAGGAACTGCAATCCCTTTCCAAAGAAGTGTTTGGTACACTAAGGCTTGCGGTGGCGTCCATCATAGGGCAGTACTGGCTTCCAAACACGTTAAAAAAATATGTGAACCTGTATCCGCAGGTCAATATCTCTCTCATTACGGGCTGGAGCAGTGAAATCATCAAGCATCTGTATGAAGATCAGATTCATATTGGGATCGTCCGGGGGAATCCGGAATGGCGGGGAGAAAAAATCCACTTATTTTCTGACAGTCTGTACCTTGTGGATACGGATATTTCTTCTATTGAAGAGTTACAGAAAACAGAAAAGCCTTTCATCCAGTTTAAAAGCCATTCCACCTATTATCAGGATATCCAGGAGTGGTGGCAGGACCACTTTTCCATTCCTCCGAAAAAAACCATCATTGTTGATCAGATCGAAACATGCAAACAGATGGCTCTTCACGGGATTGGATATGCCATTCTGCCTTCCATCTCCTTACGTGAAGCGGATGCCTTTTATCAGGTTCCGCTGCATAATAAGAATGGCGAGCAGATGAAGCGTGACACATGGATGATCTGCCATGGTGCTTCACTTGAACTGAAACAGGTCGAAGCTTTCGTGAAATTGGTGAAGGAAGATTGAAACAATTTGGTTTGAATGTTGGCTGAATTAGTGGTTTAATACAATACAGAACGTATTAAAGGAGGAGCACACACCATGAAAATGATGGATGCAAATGAAATTATTTCTTTTATTAGTAACAGTAAAAAATCAACACCTGTAAAAGTATATGTAAAAGGGGATCTGGAGGGGCTCCAATTCGGTGAAAACACTCAATCGTTCATCAATGGGAACACCGGGGTACTATTTGGTGAGTGGAAAGAGATCCAGGACGTACTGAAAACCAATGAAAGCAAAATTGAAGATTTTGTGGTGGAAAATGATCGCCGCAATTCAGCCATCCCGTTGCTTGATATGAAAAATATTAACGCACGTATTGAACCAGGTGCGATTATCCGTGACCAGGTTGAAATTGGAAACAACGCTGTAATCATGATGGGTGCTGCCATCAATATCGGTTCAGTAATTGGTGAAGGTACTATGATCGACATGAATGTGGTTCTTGGCGGACGTGCAACTGTCGGGAAAAACTGTCATATCGGAGCAGGTTCCGTCTTGGCTGGTGTGATCGAACCGCCATCT
Organism: Fictibacillus enclensis; assembly: GCF_001457035.1. Lineage (GTDB taxonomy): Bacteria > Bacillota > Bacilli > Bacillales > Fictibacillaceae > Fictibacillus_C > Fictibacillus_C enclensis. The sequence goes on from NZ_KQ758617.1 coordinate 966,203, forward strand.
GCAAAACCTGTTGTTGTTGAAGATGATGTCGTTGTTGGGGCGAACGCGGTGATTCTTGAAGGAGTTACAGTTGGACAAGGAGCTGTTGTTGCAGCAGGTGCCATCGTCATCGAAGATGTACCTCCATACACAGTGGTAGCCGGAACACCTGCGCGTGTGATTAAAGAAATCGATGAAAAAACAAAATCCAAAACAGAAATTAAGCATGAATTGCGTCAACTGAACGATTAATCTTGTCTGGACAGGAATGATATTGAATGGAAGCTCAACGTTTCATTGACATTAGAAGACAGCTGCATCAAATTCCTGAACCGGGTTTTATGGAATTCAAAACACAGCAGTTTATTCTAGATTTCATAACTCAGCTGCCACAAGAACGCCTGAGCGTAAAAAAATGGAAGACTGGTTTACTTGCTAAGGTGTCAGGTACCCATCCTTCAAAAACAATTGCTTATCGCACGGATATGGATGGATTGCCGATTAAGGAAGAAACCACCTATGAATTTTCTTCTCTTCATAAAGGATTCATGCATGCCTGCGGACATGATATCCATATGTCCGTCGCATTGGGGTTGCTCGATTATTTTGTCAATCACCCGGTGAAGGATGATTTGCTGTTTGTGTTTCAGCCGGCAGAAGAAGGGCCAGGGGGGGCACTTCCTTTGCTTCAAAGCGAAGAGTTTCAGTCCGAAAAACCCGATATGATCCTCGGATTGCATATCGCTCCGGAATATCCGGTTGGCACAATTGCGGTCAAAGAAGGGCTTTTGTTCGCCAACACGTCGGAGCTTTTTATTGATATTAAAGGGAAAGGCGGACATGCCGCTTATCCTCACCTTGCCAATGACATGGTCGTTGCCGCCAGTCATTTGGTGACCCAGCTTCAGTCGATTGTGGCACGAAACATTGATCCTCTTGATTCAGCCGTCGTGACGGTTGGTAAAATTACCGGCGGGACAAAGCAAAATATCATTGCGGAAACCGCCCGTTTGGAGGGGACCATCCGTACTCTTTCCTCCGACTCCATGAAAAAGGTCAAAGGAAGGATCGAATCACTTGTGAGGGGTCTCGAAATGTCTTTTGATTGCCAGGCCGAGATTGATTATGGCGCCAATTATTATCAGGTGTACAATCATGAAGAACTGACGAGAGAATTCATTGCCTTCCTCGAGCGAGAAAAAACAGCTGAATTTTACCATTGCAAAGAAGCCATGACAGGAGAAGACTTTGGCTATTTTCTAAAAGAAATTCCAGGGTTTATGTTTTGGCTAGGAGCAGACAGCGAGTTCGGTCTTCACCATTCCAGGATCGAGCCGAAAGAAGAAGCGATTCCTGTCGCTCTCCGTACGCTTGTTTCTTATATCGAATGGAAAGCAAAATGAAATTAGAAAACATATTAAATAAGGGGCTGCTCGTAATGAGCAGTCCTTTTTTCGTTGTCAGAGGAATAAGTCGCCTTCTCCTAGGAAAAATTAAAAATGCTAAGGAGGTGGAAACGATGGCAAGAATTGGTGTGGAGGAATCCTTAACTAATGTTTCCGATGCTTTAAAAGCTAAAGGTTTTGATGTGGTTATGCTTCGTCAGGAAAATGACGCAAACGGCTGTGATTGCTGTGTGATCTCTGGTCAGGATGAAAATGTGATGGGCATGCAAAATGCAGTTGTGCAGGGCTCTGTCATTAACGCAGACGGTATGAGTGCTGATGATGTTTGTCAGGCAGTACAAAGCAAGCTTCAGCAATAAAAAAACAGAGGGGAACAGCGATTAAGCTGTTCCTTCCTCATTTGTCTTTGTTTATCTGCTAGGTGTAGAGGGTAATCTTTATTATCTTTACTCTTATTTTTCAGCAGGAGGTGACGTTCCTTGGTCACATAAGTGATCTGGGATAACCACATGGCATTATTCAATATCTTCATTATTATCATCCTAATATTAATAACCGCATTCTTCGTGGCTACTGAATTTGCCATTGTAAAAGTCCGATCAACCCGAATAGATTTTCTGGCAGAACAGGGAAACGGAAATGCAAAAGCTGTTAAAAAAATTCTGGCCAATATCGATGGTTATCTTTCTTCTACACAACTGGGAATTACGATAACATCACTGGCACTGGGTGGAATGGGAGAACCGACAGTGGAAACGCTGCTTCATCCCGTTTTTCAGCATGTAGATCTGCCAGCGCAATTAATCAACACCATTTCTTTTATCATTGCATTTACAGTTATTACGTATTTTGAGGTTGTACTTGGCGAATTGGCTCCAAAGTCATTTGCAATCAGAAAGTCTGAGGCTATTGCCATGGCGGTTGCAAGACCCTTAATTGCCTTCAGCGTGATTATGTTTCCGTTTATCTTCCTTTTAAACCGTTCCGCTGCGATCCTTACCAGAATAATGGGACTGAAGCGCGGGGAAGAACACGAAATGGCCCACAATGAAGAGGAATTGCGCCACCTGCTATCCGAAAGCTTTGAGGGCGGGGAAATCAACCAATCAGAATACCGTTATGTAAACCGGATATTTGAGTTTGATGACAGACTGGCGAAGGAAATTATGGTTCCCCGTACCGAGATTGTCTGTTTATATAAAGAAAATACCTTTTGGGAAAACCTTGATATCATGAGAGGGGAAAAGTTTACGCGATATCCGGTTGCCGATGAGGATAAAGACCATATTATTGGTTTGGTGAACATAAAGGAATTCTTTAATGAACATGTAACCAATGAAGAAGAGGAACTGGAACGATACATACGGCCAATCATCTCTGTCCATGAATCGTTTCCCATACAGAAGCTGCTCGTAAAAATGCAAAAAGACCGGGTGCATATGGCAGTATTAATGGATGAGTATGGAGGAACCTCGGGCATTGTTACCGTTGAGGACATTATTGAAGAAATCGTAGGTGAAATTCGGGATGAGTTTGATGAAGATGAAGAGCCGAGAATCAAAAAAGTAAATGATCAAGTGACCATTCTTGAAGGAAAGGTACTTATTTCCGAAGTGAATGAAATGTTCCATCTGGATCTTGATGATTCGGATCTTGATACAATCGGAGGCTGGTTTTTAAGCCAGGGAATTGATGTGGACCTTGATAAAGAAGTAGAACACGAAGGGTATACATTCAAAGTGATTGAAATGGACGGACATCAAATCAAAAAGTTAAAAGTGATAAAAAGAGAAAAAGAAGAGGCAACAACATGATATAACATGTTGTTGCCTTTTTTTATTACTCTTCTTTTTTTACCCACTCATCGTTATCATTTTTTTCGTACTTGTTTTTTACCGCACTCCATGCAACCTTGAAAGCCGTTTCTTCTTCTTTGTATTCTTCAGAGGCAGAATTGAAGGCTGCTTTGAAGATTTCCTGTGCGTGGTGCGGAAGGTTGTCTTTTACTGAATCTGGCAGTTCTTTAAGAGAATCATAAGGCAAGATACAAACCTCCTTTATATGGGATTCTATATCATGAATACCCTTTGATCCCTTTTAATAATCATTCGGTACCAGGCTCGCCGGCTTTATCTTCTTCCGGAGAAGGCAACTGAATACCTGCTTCATTAAACTTCTGATGAAGGCGGTCTTTGATTTTTTGCTCCATGCTCCATTGCTTGAGGTTTTCGGTTCTTGCAAGAATGCGCAATACAGTTAGGCCAGTTTCTTCCTCGATCACTGGAAGAACATTCGGCCCTTCAAGGATGGCGGGCTCCTCCTGCTGGAGTACAAGACTTTCTTCTTTAATAATTCTCAATGCTTTTTCAACCTGGGGTGTGGTGGGGATTTTAAAATCAACGAGAGCCCTCATATTGCCTCTGGAATGGTTGCTTACACTTGTGATTAACCGGTTCGGTATATAATGAAGCGTACCGTCAAAGCCTCTTACTTTGGTTGTTCTCAATTCTACATCCTCTACGATCCCGTTAAATACGCCGGTTGTGATGTAGTCACCAACATCAATTTGTTTTTCCAGGAGAATAAAGAACCCTGTAACAATATCACTGACAAGTCCCTGTGCTCCGAAGCCGATAGCAAGTCCAACGATCCCCGCGCCTGCAAGCAGCCCTCGGATATCAATGTTGAACAGACCAAAAACGGCGACAAAAGCCATAAAGATTAAGGCATATGTATAAATGCTGATAACCAGTGTCTCCAAAGTTCTTGCCCTGAAATTGGACATGCTTTTTCGATGCATCATTCGGTCAAAGGCTGTTCGGATGATTTTCTTTCCAATATTGCGGATGACTATATAAATAATATAGATTGCAATGAGTTTTAGCACTAAAATTCCGGCGCTGATCAAAATAGCTCCCCAGTCCACCTCAGTAAATTTTCTGTAATCTGGCATTAATACTTGCTCCTCCTTCTGTTGTTAACATGTTTAGTATGCATAACAGTATAACCGAGTAAACGGCGCAATCCAATTATTTCACTTCTTTTGATTAACTTGTTATGATATGGGGGAAAGTAAAAATGGTTGTCATTTATAAGGCCCTTATTTAAATTAATTATTATTTAACATTGACTAAAAAGTAAGGGTGCATTATAATAATAGTGAAGCAATAACTTAAATAGTTGGAGGGATTTTAACATGGCAGAACGCATGGTAGCAAAACAAGCTCCGCGCTTTGAAATGGACGCTGTATTGCCAAACAAAGAATTTGGCAAAGTAAGTCTTGAAGAAAACATGAAGAATGATAAATGGACAGTACTATTCTTCTATCCAATGGACTTCACATTCGTATGTCCTACTGAAATCACTTCTTTGAGCGATCGTTTTGACGAGTTCGAAGATTTGGATGCAGAAGTAATTGGTGTTTCTACAGACACTATTCATACGCACAAAGCGTGGATCAATACTCCACGTGATTCAAATGGTCTTGGTGATCTTAACTATGCACTTGCTGCAGACACAAATCATGTTGTAGCACGTGACTATGGCGTATTGATTGAAGAAGAAGGCGTTGCCCTTCGTGGACTGTACATTATTTCTCCTGAAGGTGAATTAATGTATGCAGTAGTTAACCACAACAATATCGGCCGTGATGTGGACGAGACATTGCGTGTACTTCAAGCACTTCAAACTGGCGGACTTTGCCCGGCAAACTGGAAACCAGGACAAGAAACACTTAACGTATAAGACCTGTTTCATAAGGAAATGGCCAAGATTTATCTTGGCCATTTTTTTTTGTTTATTCTCAATGCATTGAGAATGGTAGTTTTGTGAAGAGGGGACAATGTGATATGCTAAATAAAAAATAGTACATGTGATATGCTGGAGGAATTAATGTGGCAAAACGACAGGTGAAACGGCAGTATGCGGTAATAGGGCTAGGCCGGTTTGGTGGAGGGGTTGTCCGGGCATTGGTTGAGCAGGGGATGGAAGTGCTCGGGATCGATATGGATGAAGACCGGGTAAATGAGTATTCTTCAATCGCTACTCATGCCGTGGTGGCGGACTCAACGGATGAAGGGGTACTCAAGAGTTTGGGAGTTCGAAACTTTGAGCATGTCATTGTAGCGATCGGGGAGAATCTTCAATCCAGTATCTTGACCACGCTCATTCTTAAAGACATGGGTATTGATAAAATTACGGTGAAGGCCCAGAATGATTATCATGAACGGGTATTATTAAAAATTGGTGCGGACCGCATTATTCATCCTGAACGTGATATGGGTATACGAATTGCCCATCAGGTGGTTTCAAAAAGTGTTCTTGACTATCTGGAATTATCGGATGAGTACAGTATCGTCGAAATGGTGGCCGGAAGCAAAATAGAAGGAAAATCCCTGTTAGAAATGGATATTCGGGCAAAGTACGGCTGCAATGTGGTCGCTATCAAAAGAGACCATGAAGTCATTGTTTCACCGCATGCCAACCAGCCTGTTCAGGAAGGCGATGTTTTGATTGTCATTGGTGCAGAAAAGGATATCAACCGGCTCGAAGATAATTTGATGGCATGATCAATCGATCAAAAAAAGCATGAGAGGAATTTTCCTCTCATGCTTTTATTCATTAGATTTCCATAATAATCGGTAGGATCATCGGACGCCTTCTCGTTTTTTCGTAAAGAAATGGTGAAAGGACATCGGTGATTTCATTTTTAATTTCTGACCATTGTCTTGTTCGTTTTTCTTCCATAAGACCATTCAGGTGCTGTTTCAAAAGGTTTTGTGCATCATTGATCAAATCGCCGGATTCTCTCATGTAGACGAACCCTCTGGAAATAATATCAGGACCAGCTTCAATTTTAAATTCTTTCATATTGAGGCTGACAACAACAACAACTAAACCTTCTTCGGAAAGAATCTTACGGTCTCTGAGAACAATGTTTCCGATATCTCCAATACCGCTTCCGTCTACATAAACAGATCCAGAAGGGATCTTTCCTGCGACGGATGCTTCATTGCTGGATAAGGCCAAAACCTCACCATTATCCATCGTAAAGCAATTCTCAGGCAGAACGTCACAAGATGTGGCATGATTAATGTGCGTCTTTAACATTCTGTATTCTCCGTGAATCGGAAGGAAATACTTCGGCTTCATTAATCGGAGCATCAGCTTCTGTTCCTGTTGGCCCCCATGACCGGAGGTATGGATATCATTGAGGGATCCATGAATCACCTCAGCGCCTGCACGGAACAGCTGGTTGATCGTCTTGTTTACGCTTAATGCATTTCCTGGGATTGGAGAAGAAGAAAATACGACCGTATCCCCAGGGATAATTTGAATTTGACGGTGGGTCCCGTTAGCAATTCTGGAAAGTGCGGCCATCGGCTCTCCCTGGCTTCCTGTACACAGAATCGTGACTTGGTTATCTGGCAGCCTGTTAATTTGAGAAGACTCGATAAAGGTGCCTTTTGGAGCCTTTATAAATCCAAGTTCCTGCCCGATGGTAATGGCGGAATCCATGCTCCGGCCAAAGACAGCGATCTTTCTGTTATTTTGTACAGAAGCTTCCACTACCTGCTGCAGGCGGTAGATGTTAGAAGCAAACGTAGCGAAAATCACCCGGCCGTTCACTTTTCGGAAAATATCATTGATGCTGTCACCCACGCGGCGTTCGGACATTGTAAAGCCCGGAACTTCAGCATTGGTGCTGTCGGAAAGAAGGCACAAAACACCCTCTTTTCCGATCTCGGCCATTTTTGTTAAATCTGCCGGTTCGCCGACCGGGGTAAAATCAAACTTGAAGTCGCCGGTATGTACAATATTCCCGGGAGGTGTCTTCACAACAATTCCGAACGATTCCGGTATGCTGTGAGTGGTTCGGAAAAACGAAATGGATGTTTTTCTGAATTTAATTACCTGGTCCTCGGTAATTTCATATAATTTTGCCCGTCTTAGCAAACCATGTTCTTCAAGTTTATTTTTAATTAGTGCAATGGCAAGCTTTCCGCCATAAATCGGAATATTAACCTGACGAAGCAGGTAGGGAATTCCTCCGATGTGGTCTTCATGGCCGTGGGTAATGAATAGCCCTTTGATCTTGTCTTCATTTTTCACCAGGTACGTATAATCCGGGATCACGTAGTCAATGCCAAGCAGCTCGTCCTCCGGGAATTTAATTCCTGCGTCGATGAGGATGATTTCGTCTTGAAATTGAATACCGTACGTATTCTTTCCTATCTCACCCATGCCGCCGAGGGCAAAGACTGCAGTTTGATGGTTTTTAACAAATTTCATAAATTATCTTTTCTCCACTTCAAAAGAGTCTGATTGTTGCTCATATTCTAGGAATTTCCCTTTAATCTCCTGAACAAACTCAATATTAAAATTTGAACCCGCAAGACTTTTTCGTACTTCCTCAATGGAGGTTGACTCCATAAATAGAGATTTAGTGTTCTCCCGAATAGGTACCTCATTTTTGTTTTCTTGATAATAAACTTTAAAAATCATTTTTTCGTCTCCTTACCGTGCTAGTATTAACAATATCTTCGTTCTATTATAAATGAAATAAGCATGTTTTTCATGTTTTTTTCATTATCGGCACGATGACAGGCGGAAATACAGGGAATTTTATCGATGATCGAAAGCAAAATGCGCGTTTTTTTTGGATTAAGGTAAGGATATTCATCAATGAGTTTTTTTAATCTGTTGATGATTCGTCGTTTCCTTTTCATGTGGTCATAACCGTCCTTTTTTTATAATTGGTTATAGTATGCCACCTGTTTTTTTCAGATTGCGAGGAAAATAGTGGAATAGACAAAAAAATCCCTGTCACATGGACAGGGATTTTCTTTATGCTCGGTTGAGGATTACAGTGGAAGGGGGTGTAAAAGGATTCTCTTTATTAATGCGGTCATAGAACATAATGCCGTCAAGATGGTCAATCTCATGTTGAAACACAATGGCGGGCATGCCTTTTAATTTTAAATCGACTTGTTCGCCTTTTATTGTAGTTCCCCTGACGGTAACTTTCGCGTAGCGCGGAACGTACCCGGGAACATCTCGGTCAACTGAAAGGCAGCCTTCGCCACCTTCGAGATAGGTGACTTTAACGGAGTGGCTGACAATTTTTGGATTGAAAAGAGCATAACTGTATAATTCACCTTGATCATCCTGGGTATGGACTGCGATGATCCGTTTGGGAATTCCGATCTGTGGGCATGCGAGACCTACTCCAGGCCGAAGGTTGTATTTTTGTGCCAGCTCGGGATTTTGACTGTTTTTTAAGAACTCAAGCATTTCTTTCGCAATTTGAATATCCTCTTGCTGAGGAGGAAGTTCAACGTTTGTTGCCCTCTCGCGAAGAATGGGGTTGCCTTCTCGGACAATATCTTTCATGGTTAGCATAGGTTTTCCTCCCGTTATGGTGATTTCTCTTATTCATATGACAATCGCTTTTTCTGTATTCTACCATATTTATGAGTCCGAAACGCTAGAAAAACGAGGTGAGATCGCTCATTTCCTGAAAAAAACCTGTTTTGAAACAGATGAATACAGATAGTGATACAGCGCTTTGTGATAAAGGTGCAACAGCAATAGTCCAGGGAAAAATAATTCAATAACTTATTGATATTAAACAATTGACGGTCAATATACGAAGGTGTAAACTAATGATGTGTTTAAGATGATTGTATTACTCTATATTCAAAAAATAGTAATACAGTTTATGAAAGCCCTTATATAAAGGAAGGGTGTACAAGCTTAATGTTTACCCTGGGTTAAATAGGGAAACAGCAATAATGATTTGTGCATCGGGACCCTTCAAGGCTTTTTTATAAACCATGTCATGTATACGGTAAATTTTGGGCAATCTAATAGAAGCGCCTATTACATACATGGCGGATAACATTGGTGTAAGGAAGGAAGAGGTGAAGGTTAATGAGTTTGATTGAACAGGTTGAAAAACAATTTGAAACCTTTCAAATCTTAACAGAAGACGGGAAAGTAGTTAATGAATCTGCTATGCCTGAACTTTCAGATGAAGAATTACAGGAATTAATGACACGTATGGTATATACGCGCATTTGGGACCAAAGAGCAATCTCCCTAAACCGTCAGGGACGGTTAGGATTTTATGCGCCGGTTGCAGGTCAAGAGGCTTCCATGCTTGGATCTCAATATGCGCTGGATAAAGAAGACTGGATTCTTCCAGGATATCGTGATATCCCGCAAATCGTGTTCCACGGACTGCCGTTATATCAAGCTTTTCTATATTCCCGTGGACATTTCGGAGGCGGTCAAATTCCGGAAGGCGTAAATGTTCTTATGCCGCAAATCATCATCGGTGCACAAATTGTTCAAGCAGCTGGTGTCGGTGTCGGACTTAAGAAAAAAGGCAAAAAGAATGTTGCTATTACTTACACAGGTGATGGCGGAGCTTCCCAGGGTGACTTCTATGAAGGTTTGAACTTTGCTGGAGCATATAATGCACAGACGATTTTTGTTGTGCAAAATAACCGTTTCGCGATCTCTGTTCCAGTAGAAAAGCAGTCCGCAGCAAAAACAATTGCTCAAAAAGCGGTTGCAGCAGGTATCGAAGGAATCCAAGTGGATGGAATGGACGTACTCGCTGTTTATTCTGCAGTCAAGCAGGCACGTGAACGCGCATTGAACGGAGACGGTCCAACATTAATCGAAACTCTTACTTACCGTTATGGTCCGCATACTATGGCTGGAGACGATCCTACACGGTACCGTACAGAAGACCTTGACAGTGAATGGACGAAGAAAGATCCTCTTGTTCGTTTCCGCACCTTCCTTGAAGGAAAAGGACTTTGGTCTGAAGAGCAAGAGAATAAAGTAATTGATCAGGCGAAGGATGATATTAAAGCTGCGATCAAAAAAGCCGATGCAGCTCCAAAACAGAAAGTAACTGATCTAATCGGCTTTATGTTCGAAGAGCTTCCTCACAATCTTAAAGAGCAACTTGAAGAATACAAAGCAAAGGAGTCGAAATAATATGGCTCAAATGACCATGATTCAAGCAATCACAGATGCAATGCGCACTGAATTGAAAAACAACGAAAATGTTGTTGTATTCGGTGAGGATGTTGGTCAAAACGGCGGAGTTTTCCGTGCGACAGAAGGCCTTCAATCCGAGTTTGGAGAAGATCGTGTATTTGATACTCCGCTTGCAGAGTCCGGAATCGGCGGTCTGGCGATCGGACTTGGACTAACTGGTTTCCGCCCAGTTATGGAAATTCAGTTTTTCGGTTTTGTTTTTGAGGTAATGGATTCCGTGGTGGCTCAGGCTGCACGTATGCGTTACCGTTCTGGAGGAGTGTACCACTCTCCAATCACGATCCGTTCACCATTTGGCGGCGGCGTAAAAACTCCTGAGCTTCATGCGGACAACCTAGAAGGTCTTGTGGCTCAGGCTCCTGGTATTAAGGTCGTTATTCCTTCTACACCATACGATGCTAAAGGGTTGTTAATTTCTGCAATCCGTGACAATGATCCGGTTGTATACCTTGAGCACATGAAATTGTACCGTTCTTTCCGTGGCGAAGTTCCGGAAGAAGAATATACAATTGAAATCGGAAAAGCTGATGTAAAACGTGAAGGAAAAGATGTTTCCATCATCACTTACGGTGCAATGGTTCACTCTTCTCTAAAGGCAGCAGAAGAGCTTGAAAAAGAAGGAATCTCCGCTGAAGTGGTTGACCTTCGTACAGTTAGCCCTCTTGACATTGATACAATCATTGCTTCAGTTGAGAAAACAGGACGTGCCATTGTTGTTCAAGAAGCACAGAAACAAGCAGGTGTAGGTGCGACTGTTGTTGCTGAAATCAATGACCGTGCCATCCTAAGCCTTGAAGCTCCTGTACTTCGTGTCGCTGCTCCTGATACGGTATTCCCGTTTGCAGCAGCAGAGGACGTTTGGCTTCCTGATTATAAGGATATCGTTGAAAAGGCGAAGACAGTTTATAACTTCTAATGCTAAACAACAGGTCTGAAAAAGAAATCTTTCTGATTTCTTTTTCCGCTTTTTATCCCAATAAAGCATGATTAATTTTTTACTATAGGAGGCGTTGTTAGTGGCATTTGAATTTAAGCTTCCCGATATCGGTGAAGGTATCCACGAAGGCGAAATTGTTAAATGGTTTGTAAAAGCAGGAGATGAAGTCAAGGAAGACGATATTCTTCTTGAAGTACAAAATGATAAAGCAGTAGTTGAAATTCCTTCTCCAGTAGATGGAAAAATTCTTGAAGTAAAAGTAGACGAAGGAACAGTATCTGTTGTTGGTGACGTCCTTGTAACCATCGAATCCGACAGTGCGCCTGAATCTGAAGAAACAGAAGAAGCACCAGAACAGCCTAAAGCAGACGAAGAGCAAAAACCTGCTGCTGCTGAGCCTGAGCAAAAAACAGAAGCGGCAAAAACAGAACCATCTGCTGATGAGCTTGTGGATGAAAACAAGCGTGTAATCGCTATGCCTTCTGTTCGTAAATATGCACGTGAAAAAGGCGTAGATATCCGCAAAGTTTCCGGTTCTGGAGACAATGGCCGTGTTATGAAAGAAGACATCGAGAAATTCCTGAGCGGTGATACAACTAGTCAAGATCAGGAAGCTGTAACGGCTCCTGCTGAAGCGCCTGCTGCGAAAGAAGCACCAAAAGCAATTCCTGCGGGCCAAAACGAAACACGTGAAAAAATTAAAGGTGTACGTAAAATCATTGCCAAAGCGATGGTGAACTCCAAGCACACAGCTCCTCATGTGACATTGATGGATGAAATCGATGTAACTGAGCTTGTGGCACACCGTAAGAAGTTTAAGCAGGTTGCAGCTGATAAAGGAATCAAGCTTACTTACCTTCCATATGTTGTAAAAGCATTGGTTTCTGCTGCTCGGGAATTCCCGGCAATTAATGCATCCATTGATGATGCCAATGAAGAAATCGTTTGGAAGAACTATTACAACATCGGAATCGCTGCTGATACAGACAACGGTCTAATGGTTCCTGTCGTAAAAGATGCTGACCGTAAATCCATCTTTAAAATTTCTGCGGAAATCAACGAGCTTGCTGTTAAAGCGCGTGACGGAAAACTTTCTGCTGATGAGATGAAAGGCGGATCTGTAACGATCTCCAACATTGGTTCAGCAGGCGGACAATGGTTTACTCCGGTAATCAATCATCCGGAAGTTGCCATCCTTGGAATTGGCCGCATTGCAGAAAAAGCAGTGGTGAAAAACGGGGAAATTGTCGTAGCACCTGTTCTTGCGTTATCATTAAGCTTTGACCACCGTTTGATCGATGGTGTAACGGCTCAAAATGCAATGAATCATATTAAGCGTTTATTGAACGATCCACAACTACTAGTAATGGAGGCGTAGAGAAATGGTTGTAGGTGATTTTCCGATTGAATTAGACACACTCGTAATTGGTTCCGGCCCTGGGGGATATGTGGCTGGAATCCGTGCTGCACAGCTTGGCCAAAAGGTTGCTGTTGCAGAAAAAGGTGAAATGGGCGGCGTATGCTTGAACGTTGGATGTATTCCTTCAAAAGCTTTGATCAATGCTGGACACCGTGTAGAACATGCTAAGCATTCCGATGATATGGGAATTTCAGTAGAGAACGTAACTGTTGATTTTGGCAAGGTTCAAGAATGGAAATCCGGTATTGTGAAAAAGTTGACTTCTGGAGTTCAAGGTTTGCTTAAAGGGAATAAAGCGGAAATCATTCGCGGGGAAGCTTACTTCGTTAACGAAAACACAGTACGCATCATGGATGAAAAATCATCTCAAACATATACTTTCAAAAATTGCATCATTGCAACAGGTTCCCGTCCGATTGAAATTCCTGGATTTAAATGGAGTGACCGTGTTATTTCCTCAACAGGAGCACTTGCTCTTCAGGAAGTTCCTAAAAAGATGGTAGTAATCGGCGGTGGATACATTGGTATGGAGCTTGGAACTGCATTTGCAAACTTTGGCACTGAAATAACAGTGCTTGAAGGAAGCAAACAAATTCTTCCTGGCTTCGAAAAGCAAATGAGCCAAGTGGTTTCCAAACGTCTGAAGAAAAAAGGCAATGTAGAAGTGTTTACACAAGCTCTTGCCAAAGGCGTTGAAGAAACCAAAGATGGAGTTACAGTAACGGCTGAAATCAAAGGTGAAACAAAAACCTTTGAAGCAGATTATGTATTGGTTACTGTGGGACGCCGTCCAAACACTGAAGAACTCGGTCTTGAACAAGTGGGAATTGAAATGACTGAGCGTGGATTGATCAAGATTGATAAGCAATGCCAAACAAATGTTAAAGGCATTTATGCAATCGGTGATATCGTTGAAGGACCTGCTCTTGCTCATAAGGCTTCTTATGAAGGAAAGATTGCGGCTGAGGCGATCAGCGGCCATCCTTCTGAAATCGACTATCTTGCCATTCCAGCTGTAGTATTTACAGATCCTGAATTGGCTACTGTCGGTTATGATGAAAAGAGCGCAAAAGAAGCTGGATTTGAAGTGAAAGCTTCCAAGTTCCCATTTGCTGCAAATGGACGTGCTCTTTCCATGAACGAAACTGACGGTTTCATGAAACTGATCACTCGTGCTGAAGATGGTTTACTTCTTGGTGCTCAAATCGCAGGTGGTAACGCCTCTGATATGATCGCTGAACTTGGACTTGCGATTGAAGCTGGAATGACAGCTGAAGACATTGCAATGACCATCCATGCTCACCCAACATTCGGTGAGATTTCCATGGAGGCAGCGGAAGTTGCTCTTGGTTCTCCAATTCACATCGTTAAATAATAGTTATTATCGAAAAAACCTTCCTGCTGGGAAGGTTTTTTTGTTGCATTATTTACATGAAAAAAGCGGTCCTGGGGAACCAGGAGCCGCTATTTATCCTATTTTATGGGTTGACTGCCACCATGAAGCATAAAGTAGGAAAGGGGGATGCCTATGAGAACCTTTAGCTTATTGACGCTGCTTCATGTACTTTTATGGGCAGGTTATTTTACAGTCATTGAACTTTCTCAAAACGACAGGTCTTTTTTTGAAGTGATGTTGTTTTTCATGTTTTTGTACTTTTCCTATTTGGTATCTGTAAGGGTGTGTCAGTCAACATTTTCTGCTTTAAAAAGTACGTTATGTTCATCCGTTTTATTTCTTTTAACAAAGTTGACAATGCTGTCTTTACCTTTTTTACTCTGATTTTCATATGCTGGCGAGTTCTTCACGCAATGTTTTTACCATTGAGAACATCATTGTAATAAGGATAAAGGCAAAGGGGAAGGCAGTGATAATTGCAGCGGTCTGAAGTCCCTGTAGTTCTCCTGACCAGAGAAGAACAGCAGCTGTGGCTGCCTGAACGATTCCCCACATAAATTTGATTTTATTTGACGGATAAAGGCTGCCGTTGGACGTCTGCATGCCAAGAACAAATGTTGCTGAGTCCGCAGATGTAATAAAGAATGTGGCAATTAACAGGATTGCAACCACCGATAATGTTTCACCCCTTTACTAAAGAAATTTTTTTTAGTTTCAGGTCCATTCAAAGTATCGACTTCATCCTCCAAGTTAATAGGATATCGAACATAAAAAAAGAAGTCTAACCAAAAGGTAGGACTGCGCCCATTAAAATTACACCTGTGATGTTAACCCGTTTTATTTTCTTTTATAGTAGTACATAATCCTTCCATTAAATAAATGAAGCTCGGCATCCAGATGCTTAGCCAGGAACTTGCAGAATTCATTTGCTTTTCCTTTATCACCATGGGTAAATCCTTCAGGAAGGGTAACTTGAATATAGGGGATGGATCCTGCTTCATTATCTACCCCAACCATAATGTATCTAAACCGCATTTTATCATTGCTGTTTAAATAAAACCATTGGCCTTTTGCATGGCTCTTCTCTTCAATGGTGTAGGGAAAAGCTGATTCCCCGTATTGCCAACCCAGCTGGGAACCGGTTTTGTTGGTGATGTCCTTGTAATAATGGAAGAGATCCTTTACTTCATCGATTGAAATGGTTTGTTGCTTTGAAGCCGGCACTAACTTAATATAAGCATTTTCCTGCAAGGTGAATCCCCGCTTTCTTTAAAATCATCCATTATATAATACACCAACAAGTTTATCATTATTTAAAATATTTTGACAATAAATGTTTATGAGTAGAGTCAGAGGGGAAAAAGATATAAATTGTAAGATGTTATAAAACACATTTCAGCGAATATAGTTGTGATATATTGCAAGCATAGCAGCCCGTTTTACGAATGAATTTAAAGGAGGGGTTACTGTGGAAATTTTTGAAAAGCTATACGATGAACAAGAAAATGTGGGGGTCAGGTTCGTTGGTTTTACAACGGAGGATGTTCGTTATGATTTTGGAATTGTTCACACGAATATGTTTTTCGGAAAGCCGCTGGTTATCTGTATGCAGACAGGGCGATCTGCGCTTTTAGATGCCAATGACTTGCAAAATTATGAGTACTTGCAACGGGTATTCCAAATTCATTCTTTAAAAGAAGTGAAAGATTTGTCCTTATTTTTTGAAGAGTCGGTTCCCCACATACCTGCTTCTGAACAATATGATTAATTATCCTAATTAAATAAATGTGACACACTAATTAATGGTTGACAAAATGAATGTGACATAATATTATAGAGATAAGAATAAAAGCGCTTACATGAAAAGGAGATGTTTTAAGATGGGAGAAATCATTTGCCAAACATGTGACAACACTATTGAACATTTTGAAGATGAAAAAGTAACGAAGTTATATTCCAATAAATGCCCGAACTGCTCAAGCACAAACGAAAAAAAATAGGGAAGATAAAGGACCCGGCATACTAAAAGCCGGGTCCTTTGATATTGAAAAACGCCTGGAAGTTTATCCAGGCGTCTGTTCTTAACGGATTGCGATATGCTCTTTAATGACTTTGATCATTTTCAAATCCGGATCTTCAGGTCCTTGAACTGGAAGACCAGCTTCAATCGTTTCTTTAACATAATTCAGGTTCTCTTGAGTAATAATTTCTCCTGGAATGAAAATTGGAATACCAGGAGGATACACCATCAGAAACTCCGCAATGATTCTTCCGGCGGATTCTTCAAATGGAATACTTTCCGTATCGGCATAAAACGCATCGCGCGGTGACAAAGCAAGAACCGGAATATCCGGAACGTGTACCGGGAGTGGCTGAACCGGCTTGCCGCCAGGGTTTTTTCCGAAGTGCTCAGCCATTTTTTTTAATGCATGAACAAGGACCATAATATTTTTTTCGTGGTCTGCGGTAGTAATCAAACAGAGGATATTATACAGATCGGAAAGCTCTACTTCGATGTTATTTTCCTCGCGGAGCCATACTTCTGCATCGTAACCTGTGATGCCAAGATCTTTTACTGAAATCAGCAGTTTTGTAGGATCAAGATCATAGGTTGCTTCTTTTCCCAGTATTTCCTCACCCACGCAGTACAGCAGGGGAATCTGGTTGATCTTCTCTCTTGCCTCATTGGCTAATTTAATGGTTTTTTCAATGATGCTGTATCCTTCAGTAGCAAGACGCTTGCGGGCTGTATCGAGTGATGCAAGCAGAATATAAGAAGTGGATGTGGTGGTTAGCATACTTAAAATGGTTTGCACGCGTTTTGCTGAAACAAGCCCTTCTTTTATATTCAGTATTGAACTACCGGTCAAGGATCCGCCCAATTTATGAACAGAGGTCGCGGCCATGTCTGCTCCAGCCTGCATGGCTGACAGAGGCATTTTATCATGGAAATGAATGAGTACGCCATGAGCTTCATCCACGAGAACAGGAACATGATAGCTATGGGCAATGTCCACAATCTCGCTTAGGTTGGCTGAAATGCCATAATACGTTGGATTAATGACAAGAACCGCTTTGGCATCCTGGTTTTGCTCGAGCGCCTTTTTCACGCTCTGAGGTGTAATGCCATGAGAGATCCCCAAATCGCGGTCAATTTCCGGATGAATGAAAACAGGGGTGGCTCCGGAAAAGACGATCGCCGTCATGATGGATTTATGCACATTGCGCGGGACGATAATTTTATCTCCCGGCGAAACAACGGACATAATCATGGTCATGATGGCGCCGCTTGTCCCCTGGACAGAAAAAAACGTGTGATCTGCTCCGAATGCCTGGGCGGCAAGATCCTGCGCCTTTTTAATCATCCCTTTGGGCTGATGAAGGTCATCAAGTGGTGCAATATTAATCAAATCAATCGATAATGCGTTTTCGCCGATAAAATCCCTGAACTCAGGATCCATTCCCTGGCCTTTCTTATGACCGGGAATATGGAATTGGTAAGGGTTACGTTTGGCATGTTCTTTCAAGCCGGTAAATAAAGGGGTTTCATGTTGTGACAATTCAGACACCTCATCTATAATGAACTTAATTCGTTTCTTTGTATATTTGTACATAGTAAAACAAAAGACAGTATATCAGATTCTAACAGTTTTGTATGCAAAGAAAACCAAAAAAGAAGGATAGGGGAGAAAAGAGGATGAATACGAGAATTACGAAAATGCTGGGCACACGATATCCAATTGTACAAGGAGGCTTGGCCTATCTTGCTTATTCAAGACTAGCTTCTGCGGTATCGAATGCCGGCGGCCTCGGTCAAATCACCGCCATGTCGCTTGAAACTCCGATTCATTTAAAAGAAGAAATCAGAAAAACAAAAGAAATGACGCCGTTTCCGTTCGGGGTGAATTTTGCCATCGGACAGCACGGCCGCCCCTACGAGCATATGGTGGAAGCGGCGGTTGAAGAAAGTGTCCCGGTTATCAGTATGACAGGTGGAAACCCTGCGGGAATTTTTCGGATGCTTGAAGGAATACCCGTCAAAAAACTCGTTCTGGTGGCGTCGGCCAGGCAGGCTATAAAAGCAGAACAGCTTGGTGCGGATGCAGTAATGGCAGTTGGCCAAGAAGGAGGAGGGCATATTGGCAGAGACGATATAGGAACGATGGTCCTCATACCGCAAATTGTCGATGCTGTGTCCATTCCGGTTATTGCATCAGGAGGAATCGGGGATGGCAGAGGATTGATGGCAGCGTTGGCTCTTGGAGCGGAAGGCATTGAAATGGGTACAAGGTTTATTGCCACAAAGGAATGTGAGCACGCCCATCCATCTTATAAAGAGGCACTTGTTAACGGCCTAGAAACGGATACGGCCGTTATAAAACGAACACTCGGGGCTCCTGGAAGGGCTGTCGCCAACAGTTGGACCAATCTCATTCTCTCACGGGAGGAAGAGGGTGCGGCGTATGAAGACTTGAAAGGCCTGATTAGTGGAGAGCGGAATAAAAGTTATATCTATGAAGGAAAAGCAGATGAAGGATTTGGGTGGGCCGGCCAGGTGATGGGAAGAATTCATGATGTTCCTTCGGTCGGGGAACTGATGGACCGCATTATTGATGAGGCAATCGAAATACGCAGTAAATGGGCTAAGGTGGGATTGGAAAAATAAAAAACAATCTACCCAAACCTTTTTTTTAGCCAACAATATAATGGTGGTAAGAAGAGGAGAAACCTTCTCCCCTTCTTGCCTAATCAAACTTATTCGGAATATATCTTCTTTTTCAGCTCATACAGAGGCATAAGGGTTTGAAAAACAGAATCCGCTTTATGTATAAACGTATCTCCATCCATCTGTATGGCTTCCTCTTTTGGAATATGTATTCCACACAGAAGTTCAGCTTTTTTTACATTTGCCAAGGAATTGATAAAATCAGAAAGTTTGCCGTTTTTCACATCGAGGTGTGGAAGGGCATCTGGCTTCATGTGATCTTGCGACCAGACAAAGTTATCAGGGATATTCTTATTGATTGAATCCAGCTCTTCTTTTAATAACGCTGCAAATTCTTTTTTTACGGGAGATTCGTAAATGACAGCAAACCAGATGAAAATATGGGTTTCAAAAAGCCCGATCTGAAAATGAGGAAGCTTTTTATAGCCGCGGTTGCTGCTTGAGAAGGCCACCCATGTATCATTGGGAGGATTGACGGTTCTGCGGGCATGTTTGGCCACATGATAAAACATTTCTTCTCCAGTGGATGATGAAAGTTCCGCAGCAAAATGTTTTCCCAACTCCTCCAATTTCGGTCTGACCTGTTCGATCAGTTTCTCCATTCTCGCCTCTAGGCCATCAATGGCAAATACAGAAAAATCTTTCTCGTTAAATCCATCAAATTGCATTGTCTTTCCTCCTGCTAAAAAACGTAATTGTCGTTCAGGTTAGTAGTTTACCACAGTTCGCAATATATGCTACTTTTATAATATTTTATGAAAAAAAGAGAATAAGGTTGCATTAAGCCAAAGTCAATCATATGATAGAAGACAATATCCAAAATCAGAATATTTAGTATTCTTACAAAAGAGAGAAAGGATGTGTAAAGTGTATGAAACAAGTCATTCAAACCCTAAAACGAACGGATGCAGAACGCAGAATCCCTGTATTAAAACTTGAAATCGACTATGAATTGTCCACCCTTTTCGATGCGCTGCAAAATAAAAACACAAAACAAATCAATGAGTCGAAGCGCAAGCTGGAGAAATTACGTCAAGAGCTAGTGAGACTAGAGGCATGATCACAACTGACACAGGGTAAAAAAAACGAACCTGATCTTATGCAGGGTCGTTTTTTTTGGTGTAAGGGGGGAACCTTCTTTTTTCAATAAGCGTTGTATGGTTATGTTGGGGGTAAATAGTGGTAACATATAGTAAAGGAAACACGAGACAAGGAGTGGATATAAAAATGGAAAGCGCAAAGCTCACGGAACTTTATGAGACGGCAAAAAGCTGGGTGTTTGAAGCTGGTGAAGTCATTAAACGTTCGTTTTCAGACGAATTGAACATTACATACAAATCACATGCTGCGGATCTTGTGACGGATATGGATAAGGGAATTGAACAGTTTTTTATTGATAAAATCAAAAATAAATACCCGGATCATGAAATTTTGGGTGAAGAGGGATATGGAGACAAGGTTAAAAACCTTGATGGCACAGTCTGGATCATTGATCCGATTGATGGTACAACGAATTTTGTTCACCAGCAATTGAACTTTGCCATTTCGGTCGGCGTGTTTCATGACGGAGAAGAAAAGCTGGCTTTCATTTATGATGTGGTTCGCAATGAGCTGTTTCACTGCAAGGCTGGGGAAGGTCTGTATCTCAATGAAGAAAAATTGCCGAGGCTGGAAGATACCACACTCGATAAGTCGGTAATTGGCCTGAATGCAACATGGATTACACCGAACCCGAAAATTGACCATCAGCTTCTTTTGCCTCTGGTGAGAAAGTCACGAGGAACACGATCGTATGGCACAGCAGCCATCGAGCTTGCATATGTGGCATGCGGACGCCTGGATGCGTATGTGACATTGAGACTGTCGCCTTGGGATTTTGCTGCTGGCTATATTTTAATTAAAGAAGCTGGCGGGATAATCTCGGACGTGAATGGGAATGCAGTCAATGTACTTGATAAAACAAGCATTTTCGCAGCAAAGCCTTCCTTGCATCAGGAAATCCTTGGCCTCATTTCACCAGGAACAAGTGCCAATGGACAGTAGAGTGTTTGTAACAGAAGATCTTCCTTTTTTAAAGAAAATGATTCTCTCCTCTCCGCGCTGGCTGGAGGAGGAAGGGCTGACAGGTAACGAAAGTGAAGCTGAGCTTGAAACCTATATGAAAACGTACGATAAGACGGGTGGAGAATGGCTGATCTGGAGTATACACGGACAAAAAATAGGAGCAACGTATCTTGTATACGCTGCTCCTTCTAATGGAAAGCCATGGCTTGGTACCATACTTGTTGACCCGGAACAGAGAAATCAGGGTCACGCCCGGGAAATTGTGGCTGATTGCTGCAGAAAAGTGGAAACCCTCAGTTCTGTTCTTTTTTCTGCCGCACCTGTCTTAAACCAGGATTGGATCCTATTTTTAAACAGGAACGGTTTTGAGCAAATAGGTCTGGAAAAAGATGAAAAAGGAAAAGAATATATAAAGTTCGCTAAAGCTGTTTCTCTGGCTTAAGCATTATTGTTTCTTTCTCTGAACTTCTTTTTCAAAGAAAAGCCAAAGCCCATTAGGAAGAAGACAGCGACAATGGCAATAATGGCGATGAGCCAGCTGTGTTGTCCTATGGCAACACCGATAAGCGCAATACTGAACGTCGTTAATACGGCGATCACTAAAAAAATGATATTTTCCGCTTTCATGATAAACCCTCCAATCTTCCGCATTATAAGTATAGTGTAACTAATTTTTCAAAAAAGAAAAAGATTGTTGTACTTTGTGGTATAATAGTAAAGTTGAAAACCAATAACCAAATTGAGAAAAAATATCCAGACTGGTACTGGGAATTTTATAAATAAAAAGATAGGATTTTTAAGGAGAGATTACTTTGGATTTAAGAACAGACATTAAGAACATCGCGATTATCGCGCACGTTGACCATGGGAAAACAACACTCGTGGACCAAATGCTTCATCAGTCAGGAACATTCCGTTCGAATGAACATGTAAATGAACGGGCTATGGACTCCAATGATATTGAGAAAGAACGCGGGATTACCATCCTGGCTAAAAATACAGCCATCAATTATGAAGGTACACGAATCAATATCATGGATACACCAGGACACGCCGATTTCGGTGGAGAAGTTGAACGTATTATGAAAATGGTGGATGGTGTGCTTTTAGTGGTTGATGCCTATGAAGGATGCATGCCGCAAACCCGCTTTGTTTTGAAAAAAGCGCTTGAGCAAAAACTTACTCCTATTGTTGTCGTGAATAAAATTGACCGTGACTTTGCACGTCCTGAAGAAGTGGTTGATGAAGTGATCGACTTGTTTATCGAGCTGGGTGCTGACGAAGACCAGCTGGAATTCCCGGTTGTGTATGCTTCAGCCATTAACGGTACCGCAAGCAATGACCCTGGTCAGCAGGATGAAAACATGAAAGCTCTCTTTGATTCCATCATTGAGAACATCCCTTCTCCAGTGGATAACAGTGCTGAACCGCTACAATTCCAAGTTGCACTGCTGGATTATAATGATTACCTTGGTCGTATTGGAATCGGCCGCGTATTTAGAGGAACCATGCATGTCGGCCAGTCGGTATCACTTATGAAGCTGGATGGATCGCTGAAAAAATTCCGTGTAACCAAAATATTTGGTTTCCTAGGGCTAAAGCGTGTTGAAATTCAGGAAGCCAAAGCGGGCGACCTTGTTGCTGTTTCGGGAATGGAAGAAATCAATGTCGGAGAAACCGTTTGTCCCGAAGGCCAGGAGGAGGCACTTCCGGTTCTTCGAATTGATGAGCCTACATTGAAAATGACTTTCTTGGTGAACAACTCCCCATTTGCTGGACGTGAAGGGAAATATGTAACAGCTCGAAAAATTGAAGAACGTCTTCGTTCCCAGTTGGAAACTGATGTATCTTTACGAGTGGATAACACAGATTCCCCGGATGCATGGATTGTCTCCGGACGTGGTGAATTGCACCTTTCCATCCTGATTGAAAATATGAGACGTGAAGGCTATGAACTTCAAGTTTCAAAGCCGGAAGTTATCGTACGAATGATTGATGGTGTTCAGTCTGAACCGGTAGAACGTGTACAAATTGATGTGCCTGAAGAATACACCGGAGCGGTTATGGAATCCCTGGGTGCACGAAAAGGCGAAATGTTAAATATGATCAATAACGGATCCGGTCAAGTAAGACTTGAATTTATGGTTCCAGCTCGTGGATTGATTGGTTATTCAACAGAGTTCCTTTCTCAAACCCGTGGATACGGAATCCTGAACCATACATTCGACAGCTACCAGCCGATTCACCAGGGACAGGTTGGAGGACGCCGACAGGGTGTTCTTGTATCAATGGAACATGGTAAAGCAAGCCAGTACGGCATTCTTAATGTGGAGGACCGCGGAACGATCTTCGTGGAACCGGGAACTGAGGTTTATGAAGGAATGATCGTCGGGGAACACACTCGTGAAAATGATATTACGGTTAACATTACAAAAGTGAAACAAATGACCAACATGCGTTCTGCCAACAAAGACCAAACCGTCAGTATGAAAAAACCGCGTGTTATGTCCCTTGAAGAATCACTGGAATACCTGAACGAAGATGAATACTGTGAGGTAACACCGGAGAGCATCCGTCTTCGTAAAAAAATCCTTGATAAAAATGAACGTGAACGAATGGCCAAGAAGAATAAACTAGCCAGTCAAAACTAATGATGTGCCGGGTGGGGTGTAAGTGATGAATGATAAAAAAGTCATGTCTGCGACGGGTGAAGATTCTTCACCCATCGCTCTTCTCTTAGGAATCAATGAACATCCAGTAGCAGGATTCTTTTTGTTATATTTGGTGATTACACTATTGACGATTCTCGTCTATAAGCTTGGGTTTGCAAAAAAGCTTCCTCCATTAAAATCAGCAATCATATATGTTCTGTTGGTTCTTGGATGTTTTCCGCTTACGTTTTTTGGAATCGGACTTCCGGTTGCCGAAGGGCTGTTATGTGCAGCAGCGGTACTTATCATCTATAAAATCCGTCTGCATCAAAGCAAACGAAACAAAGCTGAAAACCTTTAAGGAGAAAAATAATGACCTTACAGGACGCGCTTTACAACTGGCTGAGTATTAAAAAAGTGTCAGAAGAACGACCGGAAGATCAAGCTGCAAAAGATACCCTTCAGTTTTTTGATGAGATTTTGCGAGAAGATCACCATGTGTCAAACCCTTCAGTTAATCTGCAGGAAGAGAATTATGAGGTGGGATACATGATTGAAACCACCCACTTCAAAACGTCATTCCCCCGTGACTACATTGATGCTTTATGGGAATCCATTGAGGCAGAACCCAAATATAATTAAATGAAAAAACGCCCTTATCATGGAAAACGATCCATGTCAGGGCGTTTTTACTTTGAGCTCTTTTTTAGAACCTGGCCTGTTGCTTGTAGGGAAAGGAGCGAACCTCCTGAAACGCAAATCAATCAATTCCAGGAGCAAGCAGCACACAGCCCGAAAGAAAGCCGGCCCACAGGCCGGCAGCAACTGATTTACCATTCATTTTCTTTGGCAGGTGTCCGGTACAAAAGAAAATTTCCGGTCGAGATTCTTTTATTGGTTTTATCAGTAATCCGTTCCTCACACTTTTCACACATAAAGGTATGGATCGGCCGATTTCTCAGCCGCTTTGCCAGTGAGGATTGATCTTCAATGGATTGAATCGTATCACACAATACACATTTTACGCGCATAATTAAATCACCTCTATTTTTTGGTGCTGTTATTATTATAGCAAATAATGGGCGCTAAGCACCAATCATTCTCTGAATGGTCCGAAAACAAGGGTTACCAAATGCTATCGTTTCTTTTTCCTGTAATTTCCCTTGATTTCTTCTAACTTTATCGCTGTGTTCATACATTAGACTATAGTCCGTCCGGGCGGATCCATCCGGCCCCGGGTCATGCAATATGCATTACATTTCCTTTTATTTATTAACACTGCCCATTCTTAACAAATAATGTAAGGAGGCTGTGTAGGATTGGATAAAATATGTGTCCTTGATACTAACGTTCTTTTACAGGATCCCTATTCTATATTTTCATTTGGCAATCAGGAAGTGGTAATCCCGGCAATTGTACTTGAGGAAGTGGATTCGAAAAAAAGATACATGGATGAAATCGGAAGAAATGCACGTGAAGTATCAAGGCTGATCGACAAGCTAAGAATTAAGGGGAAGCTTCATGAAAATGTTCCGCTCGAGAATGGTGGTACTTTGCGCGTGGAACTAAATCATAAATCGTTCCAGAGGCTTCAGGAAACCTTCTCGGAACATACAAATGATAACAGAATTCTTGCTGTTACGCTGAATCTGGCAGTCGAAGAAAAAGGAAAGGAAAATGGGAAAGAGGTTATTCTGGTCAGTAAAGACGTTCTTGTAAGAGTAAAAGCTGACGCCCTCGGCATACAGGCAGAAGATTTTTTAAGTGATCGCGTGGTGGACAGGGATGAACAAACCTACCTGGGGTACAAAGAAATTTATGTAGCGAGCGAAGTGCTCGATAAATTCTATGAAAAGCATGAACTGGCTACGATCGAAATTGCCAATCATTCCTTCTATCCTCACCAGTTTCTGATTATGAAAGATCTGTACAGAAGCTCAGTTTCCGCACTGGCAAGAGTGGAGGATAACGGAAAGAAAATCAAGCCCCTTCTGTTTGACGGGGATTCGGTCTGGGGGATCAAGCCACGGAATGTCCAGCAAAAGATGGCGATCGAATTGCTGATGAGAAATGATGTGCACCTGGTGACGCTGATCGGTAAGGCGGGAACGGGAAAAACCCTTCTAACTCTGGCTGCGGGCTTGCTTCAAACTGAAGACCTGAAGAATTATATTAAACTTTTTATTGCAAGGCCCATCGTTCCGGTGGGGAAAGATATTGGATATCTGCCTGGGGAAAAGGATGAGAAGCTGAAGCCGTGGATGCAGCCCATCTACGATAATTTGGAGTATTTGTTTAATGCAAAAAAACAGGGTGAGATTGAAAAAATATTGGCAGGAATCGGCTCCATTCATGTCGAGGCGTTAACCTATATACGGGGGAGAAGCCTTCCGGATCAATTTATCATCATCGATGAAGCGCAAAACCTGACCAAGCATGAGGTCAAGACCATTCTGACAAGGGTGGGAGAAGGAAGCAAAGTCATCCTATTGGGAGATCCAAAGCAAATCGATCATCCGTATTTGGATGAGTTTACGAACGGACTCACGTATGTGGTTGAAAAATTCAAAGACCAAAGCATCAGCGGTCATGTGAGGCTCGAGAAGGGTGAACGATCAAGCCTGGCGCAGCTGGCAGCGGATTTGCTTTAATCGGGATATTAAATAAACCTGATGCAGGTGCATCAGGTTTATTTAATAATGGTTTATTTAATAATGAATTTTCGAATGTTTTTTATTGGGTTATCCTTGTTTCTTCCGTCTCCATAATAAAAATGGACCGGACCGTCTTCTCTAAGGGGTTTTCCATTTAAAGAGAATCCCAATATAGCCTTCATTCCATCTTCCAACGACAGTTCCACATCGCCGTCTTCTGACTGCACTTCAAGGACAGACGCATTGGCATCAGGTACGGCATTTTTAATAAAATGGGACAGGGCAATAGCAAACGTACCGGTTGAAATCGTTTCTTTTAACGATTTATTGGGTTTGCTTTTCTTTTCCGGAGGAGCAGAGCCTTCTATCAATTCTCTGTCCCAATGGGAGGATACTGCTTTTAAATATTTTTCCTCTTCGCTTTCCAGATCTTCGTCGCGGTCAAAATAAGTGGTCAAATCAAATTTTCTCTCATCAAAAATAAAAACACCCGGATCGATGGCAAGTTTGTATTTTACGTTTCCCGTCATTTCCAGAACAAAATCCATAGTACCAAGCTCCTATATGTTGTATAGTTATGTTATATCTTCATTTATTCTAACATGAATAAGCATAATACGGTAATTTGTTGATTTTTTGCCTGTGTCACGCTATATTAAAGAGTAGAAAGCCAGAGTAGAACGGAGGGATTATATTGTCACCTGAGATGGCAACAGGACATCGTGAAAAGGCATTTGAACTGTTACAGGCAGATGCAGCGAAGATTCTGAAATTAATCGAAGTGCAGATGGAAAACCTGACAATGCCGCAATGTCCCCTCTATGAGGAAGTGCTGGATACCCAGATGTTCGGACTCTCCCGGGAGATTGATTTTGCAGTAAGGCTGAACCTGGTGGATGAAGAAGATGGAAAAGGTTTGCTAGAATCACTTGAACGCCAGCTAACCGCTTTGCATGAAGCATCCATGCGGAAATAATAAATGACTCAAACCGTCGGCGACTGGTTTGAGTTTTTTTATTTTGTTGTCGTAATCTGTGTTAAACTATTTTTAACTTCATCATACAGTGGAAAAGCGTAGAGCAGGTACGAAAACTGTTAGGGAAAAGACTACATAAAGGATGTAAGAGCATGTTAAAGAAAATGTTTCGCCACTATGACTATTCACTCGTCATTGCTATTTTAGTGTTGTGTGCAATCGGGCTTGTCATGGTGTACAGTGCAAGTATTATTGTGTCGATTAACCGCTTTGGCTATGAAAGCAACTTCTTTTTTATTCGGCAGCTTGTCTTTCTCATTGCTGGTCTGTTTTGCTTCTTGATCGCAATGATCATTCCCTACCATCTATATAAGAAATTGATCATTCCTATTGTTTTTGGGTCAATCGCGCTATTGGCAGCTGTTCTTTTTATCGGACGTACAACCAACAATGCGCAGAGTTGGATTTATATCGGGAGCATCGGATTCCAGCCTTCGGAATTTGTGAAACTTGGACTGACGATCTATCTGGCAGCCATTTTTTCAAAGAAAAAGGACAAGCTCGAAAATTTTGCAGCCAGTGCTCCGCCTTTAAGTATATTCGGTATTATTTTTATACTGATTATGAAGCAGCCTGACTTGGGGACCGGTATGATTATTGCCGCCACTACAGGAATTATCATTCTAAGTTCTAGAATGAAGCCAGTTCACAAGCTGCTGCTGATTGTGTCGGCGGTGGTAGTTATTGCTCTCGGATCACAGGTTTTGACAGATGAACAAAAATCCAGATTTACTGCAGCCTATGCCCCTTTTACAGATCCAGAAGGACAAGGATTTCAGCTTGTAAACTCGTATCTTGCCATCGCCCATGGCGGAATAACTGGTACTGGATTAGGGCAAAGCATACAGAAGTATGGGTTTTTGCCTGAACCGCAAACTGACTTTATTATTGCTGTCATTGCCGAAGAACTTGGCTTTTGGGGTGTTGCGATTGTAGTTGGGTTAATTGCTTTTGTTGTGATCAAAGGGTTTATTACTGGTTTACGCAGCAGGGATACATACGGCAGCTTGCTGGCGTTTGGCATCTCGGGAATGGTCGGCATTCAGGCGACTGTAAACCTGGGGGCTGCAATCGGCCTTCTTCCGGTTACTGGTGTACCGCTGCCGTTTATTTCATATGGTGGTTCATCTCTAGTTTTGCTGTTAATTTCCATGGGGATTCTCGTCAATATATCCTGTCATGTGAATTATAAAAGAAAGCATCAAAACCCGGAACAAGCATCCGTAAAGGAAAATTTGCGAGCGGTCTGATTCCGGTAAAAAGAGGGAGAGATACCGATGTCACAAAAGCAGATCAGAAAAATACTCGTGGCCAACCGCGGTGAAATTGCCATTCGTATTTTCCGTGCCTGCACGGAATTGGGGATACGGACTGTAGCGGTATATTCAAAGGAAGATTCTGGGTCATATCATCGCTACAAAGCAGATGAAGCTTACTTGGTCGGAGAAGGAAAAAAGCCAATTGATGCTTATCTGGATATAGAAGGCATTATCGGCATTGCCAAAAAGAACGGGATTGATGCGATCCATCCCGGGTACGGCTTCTTATCTGAGAATATTCATTTTGCAAAACGCTGCGCCGAGGAAAACATTGTTTTCATTGGGCCCAAAGAAGAGCATCTGATCATGTTTGGTGACAAGGTGAAAGCAAGAGAAGTGGCGGTCAGTGCCGGGCTGCCGGTTATACCGGGCAGCGATGGCCCGGTAGGCAGCCTGGAAGAAGTAAAAGCTTTTGCCCAAGCCCATGGATATCCTGTTATTATTAAAGCCTCGCTCGGAGGCGGCGGAAGAGGCATGAGAATTGTCCGAAGCGAAAATTCACTCGCCGAGGGCTATGAACGTGCGAAATCTGAAGCAAAAGCGGCATTTGGCGAGGATCAGGTATATGTTGAAAGGTTTATTGAAAAGCCAAAACATATCGAGGTTCAAATACTGGCGGATTCATCAGGCAATATCGTTCACCTCTTTGAAAGGGACTGTTCCGTACAGAGAAGACATCAAAAGGTGGTTGAAGTTGCGCCGAGTGTAGGTCTTGTTACCGGCTTGCGCGATGAGATCTGTCGGTCGGCTGTTCAGCTCATGTCGCATATCAGCTATTTGAATGCAGGAACGGTGGAGTTTTTGGTAACCGGCAGCGGTGAATTTTATTTTATTGAAGTGAATCCAAGAGTGCAGGTAGAACATACGGTTACCGAAATGATTACAGGTGTCGACATTGTTCAATCACAAATCTTGATTGCCCAAGGGAATGAACTGCATGGTGACGTGATTGGTGTTCCAAGGCAGGAAGAGATCGCCTGTCATGGCTATGCCATCCAGTGCAGGGTGACTACTGAAGATCCGTCCAATCAATTTATGCCCGATACAGGGAGAATCAATGTGTATCGGTCAGGGGGCGGATTTGGGGTCAGGCTTGATGCAGGAAACGGATTCCAGGGGGCTGTGATTACCCCACACTATGACTCATTGCTGGTTAAACTCTCAACATGGGCGCTTACCTTTGAACAGGCTGCAGCCAAAATGCTGAGGAATTTAAAGGAGTTCCGGATCAGGGGGATTAAAACCAACATTGAATTTCTTGAAAATGTGGTAAAACACGAGTCCTTCCTTTCAGGGGATTATGACACTTCTTTTATTGACACGTCGAGCGAGCTGTTTATTTTTCCAAAGAAAAAAGACCGCGGAACGAAGATGCTCAGTTACATAGGTTCTACGACCATTAATGGTTTTCCGGGCATTGAGAAAGTGAAAGTGAAAGCTTTTCAAAAGCCCAGTGTGCTATCTGTTTCCATATCAGACTCGTTCCCTGATGGGACGAAGCAAATCCTTGAACACAAAGGTGCCGAAGGGCTGGCTCAATGGATTCAGGAACAAAAGAACGTTCTACTTACCGATACGACATTTCGGGACAGCCATCAATCTCTCTTGGCTACAAGAGTAAGAACGCACGACCTTCTTCAAGCGGCAGAGCCGACGGCAAAACTGTGGCCCGCTATGTTTTCCATGGAGATGTGGGGGGGAGCAACGTTTGATGTTGCCTACCGTTTTTTAAATGAAGATCCATGGGAAAGGCTATTGAAGCTTCGTGAAAGAGTTCCCAATATTTTGTTTCAGATGCTTCTCAGGGCATCCAATGCAGTTGGTTATAAAAACTATCCCGATAATGTGATCGAAGAATTTGTTGAAAAATCAAGTGAAGCCGGTATTGATGTTTTCAGGATATTTGACAGCCTGAACTGGATCAAAGGCATGACAGTTGCCATCGATTCGGTGAGAAAAAGCGGAAAGGTTGCAGAGGCAGCCGTATGCTATACTGGAGATATTCTCGATCCCGGCCGTACCAAATATAATGCACAATATTATATTGATATGGCGAAGGAGCTGGAGGCATCTGGCGCCCATATTCTCGGCATAAAAGATATGGCAGGGCTGCTTAAGCCACAGGCTGCCTATGAACTTGTTTCACGATTAAAGGATAATGTGGGGATTCCTATTCACCTCCATACCCATGATACGAGCGGAAATGGTATTTTTACGTATTCCAAGGCTATAGATGCAGGCGTTGACATTGTGGATGTTGCGGTCAGTTCCATGGCAGGAGGCACTTCCCAGCCTTCAGCTAATTCATTATATTATGCGTTGTCCGGCCATGAACGCCAGCCGGAAGTTAACATCAATAACTTGCAGCGCTTGAGTTCCTATTGGGAGGATGTCCGCCATTACTATCAAGGGTTTGAAAGCGGCATGAACGCTCCGGATCCGGAAGTATATGAACATGAAATGCCGGGCGGACAATTCAGCAATTTGAAGCAGCAAGCCAAAGCTGTTGGACTGGAAGAGAAATGGGACCTTGTCAAGCAAATGTACCGTCGTGTAAACGATATGTTTGGTGATGTGGTTAAAGTGACACCTTCATCTAAAATTGTGGGTGACATGGCCTTGTTTATGGTTCAAAACCAATTGAGCGAGGATGATGTATATGAACAAGGAGAGAAGCTTGACTTTCCGGATTCTGTTGTGGAGTTCTTCCAAGGGTACATCGGACAGCCGTACCAAGGCTTTCCTAAAGAGCTTCAGCAGCTGATCTTAAAAGGAAGGGAGCACATCACCAAGCGCCCTGGAGAATTACTTGAAGCGGCCGACTTTTTGGATATTAAGGAAACCCTGTTCCATAAGCTTAACCGGCAGGTCACGAGCTTCGACGCAATATCCTATGCGCTTTATCCAAAGGTGTTTTTGGATCGGGAAAAAATGTTCGACCAATTCGGTGACCTTTCCGTCCTTGACACTCCGACCTTCTTCTATGGAATGAGTCTGGGTGAAGAACTTAATGTGGAGATTGAACAGGGTAAAACACTGATCGTCCGTCTTGTTTCTATTGGAGAGCCACAGCTTGACGGTACACGAGTTGTTTATTTTGAACTAAACGGCCAGCCCCGGGAAGTGGTAATTAAAGATGAAAGCATAAAGTCTTCAGTTGCAGCCAAGCAAAAAGTCGATCAGGCGAATCCGGCCCATATTGGTGCAGGAATGCCTGGGACTGTCGTAAAGGTACTGGTTGAAAAAGGGGAAAGGGTTAAAAAGGGAGATCACTTAATGATCACTGAAGCCATGAAGATGGAAACCACGGTACAAGCTCCATTTGACGGTGTTGTAAAAGAGATTTATGCAAGCAACAGTGAACCAATAAGTCCGGGAGATTTATTGATCGAGCTGGAAAAGTAGTTCAGACTCCCTAAAAGAAGCTGATGAAGAGAATGTTATCCTTCTTCTCATCAGCTTCTTTTTTGTTGGAGTGAGAGATCGATAAGAAAATTCACAAATTTGTTAAAATTTAAACATATGCCAATGGCTCCCAAATCATAGATATGGCAGGGAGCCTAAGGTGTCTGGGATGAAGTATACAAACCTTCTAAATTGTTTTATAATGATTTTGAAACCTGTCTATCATATCACATCATTATGTGATAAATTTCGACATTATGTGAAAAAAGATAGGCATTTTACATATTGATTTCCGTTTCATTACTATTTAGAATAAAATATGGCATTTTAAATGGATAATTTTGAAATGGATGGAAACTTACCTGTAAAGGAGGTGTATGCGGTGAGCAAAACGGAAACAACTCTTGGTGCAGCTGATAAAGTGGTGAAGCCGAACTCTTTAACCGAAGCAAATCCGGCAGGTACGTGGAGAGACTATCTAACTCTTGCGAAAATGGGAATTGTAATCTCCAACCTCATTACCGTCTTTGCAGGATCCTTCCTTGCAATCAAGTACAACCATCTCCTGTTTATGGATAAGCTTGCAGTTCTATCATTGGCTGTATTGGGTTCTGCACTTGTCATTGCCGGGGGCTGCTCTCTCAACAATTACATAGACCGTGATATCGACGGCCTGATGGAACGAACAAAGGAAAGACCGACAGTAACCGGGAAAATAGAAGCAAACCAGGCGTTGTGGATGGGAATTATATTATCTGCCCTGGGCGTTATCTTTCTTGCAATGACAACGCTAACAGCTGCTGTTTTTGGACTGATTGGACTTTTTGTATACGTGGCTGTATATACGATGTGGCTGAAGAGAACCCATTCTATCAACACGGTGATTGGAGGAATTTCCGGTGCAATGCCTCCGCTGATCGGGTGGGCGGCAGTGGACCCGGGTCTTGCTCATACGGCCTGGATCCTGTTCTTGATCATGTTCTTATGGCAGCCTCCTCATTTTCTTGCCCTCGCCATGAAGCGTTGCGAGGAATACAGAAATGCAGGCATTCCGATGCTTCCTGTAGTGTCGGGATTTAGAATGACAAAACGCCAGATGATCTGGTATGTATCCGCTTTAATTCCAGTCTCTCTCTATCTTTATCCATTTGGCAAAGTGTACACCATCTTAGCTGCCATCATGGGTTTATGCTGGCTGGCCCTTGGTTTATCCGGACTCAGGTCAACGAATGACATCAAATGGGCAAGACAGATGTTTGTCTACTCGCTCAACTATTTGACTATTCTCTTCGTGGCTATGATTCTCGTAAACATATGATACTGGATTTTAATGAGGAAGCCCTTGTTGGAAAAATCCAGATCTTGAAGACCTTTTACATAAAAGGGCTTACATTTTTCTAGCTATTTGCTGCTTAATGTAAATGAGACATTCGACGTTTATGCTAAGCAGGTAATAGATAATAACAGCTGAACTACAACGAGAAAGTGGGGTTTTATGAAGTGATGAGAAAATTGCTGCGTAAAGGGCGGCTGGTTCCTTTGTTTGCAATGTTGGCGCTTCTCTTGATGGGTTGCGGTGATCCAACGCTTTCTGCGCTTATGCCGCAGGGTGAAGTTGCCGACAAGCAATATTCATTAATGGTTCTCAGCTTGGCAATCATGATCTTTGTTTTGTTGGTCGTATTTGTAATTTATGTATTTGTCATTATTAAGTTCAGAAAACGCAAAGGTGATGACACGATCCCTGAGCAAGTGGAAGGGAATCATTTGCTTGAAATTCTATGGACAGCAATTCCAATTTTGCTGTTGATCATACTTGCAGTGCCAACCGTTATGCAAACCTTTGATCTATCAGCGAAGGATAAGCCGAAAAAGGGCGAATTGGCGCTAAAAGTAACGGGCCATCAGTATTGGTGGGAGTTTGAGTATCCGAAAGAGGAAATTATCACTTCCCAGGAACTTGTGCTTCCGGTTAATACAAAAGTCCATGTGGAATTATCTTCTGCTGATGTTATCCATTCATTCTGGATTCCTTCACTTGCCGGGAAAACGGACACAAATCCTGGTGACGGCAGCAAAAACTACATGTGGATCGAAACAGGAAGCAAGGAACAAGTTTACAAGGGTAAATGTGCCGAGCTTTGCGGAGCTTCACATGCTTTGATGGACTTTAAAGTAAAGGTCGTGTCCAAGGATAAGTATCAGGCCTGGGTAAGCTCTTTCAAAAAAGCAAGCGGAAAAGCAACAGGCAATGCTGCTGAAGGACAAAAGATCTTTGAAAAGAACTGCCTGTCCTGCCATGCTGTTGGAAAAGAAGGCGGAAACACCGGTCCTAACCTGACAGGGTTTGGTGACAAGCAGCGAGTAGCGGGTGTTCTCGAGCACGACAAAGATAATGTTAAAAAGTGGATTGAAGATCCTCAAAAAGTAAAACCAGGCAACAACATGCCGAACGTGCCCCTTAACGATGAAGAAGTTGATGCAGTTGCTGACTATCTTCTTAGTCTAAAACTTCAATAGACATTAGGAGCTGTTTGTAAAAAGGGAGGTAAAAAGGTGTCTACTCATGCAAGTCACAAAAAGAGAAGCGGGCTGATGGACTGGCTCACTACTGTCGATCACAAGAAAATAGGTATACTTTACCTAATTGCCGGGGGATTCTTCTTCATCATCGG
Source organism: Fictibacillus enclensis (assembly GCF_001457035.1). Lineage (GTDB taxonomy): Bacteria > Bacillota > Bacilli > Bacillales > Fictibacillaceae > Fictibacillus_C > Fictibacillus_C enclensis. The sequence goes on from NZ_KQ758617.1 coordinate 1,000,947, forward strand.
TGGACTTGAAGCCATGTTCATGCGAATTCAGCTGTTTAAACCGGAGAATGATTTTGTAGCAGCTGAAACTTTTAACCAATTGCTTACCATGCATGGAACCACAATGATTTTCTTTGCGGCCATGCCACTTATATTTGCCTTTATGAACGCTGTTGTTCCGTTACAAATCGGAGCAAGGGACGTAGCGTTCCCGTTTGTTAATGCGCTCGGTTTCTGGCTGTTCTTTTTTGGGGGAGTTCTCCTCAACCTGAGCTGGCTGTTAGGCGGCGCGCCTGATGCCGGATGGACAGCGTATGCGCCTCTTTCTACCACGTCCGAAGGGTCCGGTGTGGATTTCTACGTGCTTGGTTTGCAGATTTCCGGAGCGGGTACGTTAGTAGGGGGGATTAACTTCCTCGTTACCATTATCAACATGCGCGCACCAGGGATGACCTTCATGCGTATGCCGTTGTTCACCTGGACAGCATTTGTAACTTCTGGTTTGATTTTGTTCGCGTTTCCTCCACTAACCATTGGATTGTTCATGCTTATGTTTGAAAGGGTTTTTGATGCCAACTTCTTTAACCCTGACAATGGCGGTAACATTCTGATCTGGGAGCATATTTTCTGGATTTTCGGCCACCCCGAGGTTTATATCCTGATTCTTCCGTCCTTTGGAGCGATCAGTGAAGTGGTGGCAACCTTTTCAAGAAAGCGCCTTTTTGGATACAGCGCAATGGTATTTGCAACGGTGCTCATCGGTTTCCTAGGTTTCATGGTATGGGTTCACCATATGTTTACTGTAGGTCTTGGACCGGTAGCCAACTCCATTTTCGCCGTAGCAACGATGGCGATTGCTGTACCGACGGGTGTTAAAATCTTCAACTGGCTCTTCACCATGTGGGGAGGAAAAATCGTTTTCTCGACTGCTATGTTATGGGCGGTTGGATTTATTCCTACCTTTGTTATGGGTGGAGTAACAGGAGTTATGCTTGCGATTCCTTCTGCAGACTACCAGTTCCATGACAGCTACTTTGTTGTTGCCCACTTTCACTATGTTATTGTCGGTGGGGTAATTCTGGGTCTGTTTGCCGGATTGTATTACTGGTATCCAAGAATGTTCAACCGTGTTCTTAATGAAACCTTGGGAAAAATTCACTTCTGGACGTTTTTTATCGGCTTTCACCTAACTTTCTTCCCTCAGCATTTCTTGGGATTAATGGGTATGCCGCGCCGGGTATTTACATATCTTTCCGGACAGGATCTTGACCAGTTAAACTTTATCAGTACGATTGGTGCATTCCTGATGGCAATTGGAACCATTGTTTTGTTTGTCAATGTTATCATCTCAACTTCTAAAAAGTATGCACCATCTTCTGATCCATGGCATGGCCGCACATTGGAGTGGGCGATCCCGTATCCAACACCTGAATACAACTTTGCCCAAACTCCTCTTGTGCGTGGTCTGGATGCATTCTGGATTGAAAAAGCAGCAGGTAATAAAGGTATGACACCGGCAGAACCAGTGGGAGACATTCATATGCCGAACCCATCAATTCTTCCGCTAATCATGTCCATCGGATTATTTGTAGCTGCATTCGGTTTAATTTATGACACAATGACAGTCGTAGTAATTGGGATGGCAATAACCTTTATCAGCATGTTCTTTCGTTCTGTTATTGATGATCATGGCTTCCATATTCATAAAGAAGAAGTGGAAGAAGATCTTAAGGGGGTTAAGCTATAATGGATGCTGGACAACGTTTAACGGATGCTAATTTTCCGGAACATCCCGAAAAAGCCACCCTTGAAGGAAAAAACAAGTTTCTGGGATTCTGGCTGTTCCTCGGTGGTGAAACCGTATTATTTGCCACATTGTTTGGTACGTACCTGGGTCTGCGCCATATGAATATGGATGGGCCATCCACGGAGGAGCTGTTCAAGCTCCCTACCGTGTTCCTGGCAACCATGCTTCTTTTAACGAGTTCATTAACCAGTGTGTATGCTGTGCTTGCCTTAAAGCAAAATCGCGTACGCACGCTGCAAAAATGGTTTATTATCACGCTCATCCTAGGACTTGGTTTCCTTGGACTTGAAGTATATGAATTTATGGAATATGTGCATGAAGGGCATACTTTTACGAGCAGTGCTTTTGGTTCTGCCTTTTACACGCTGGTCGGGTTCCATGGAGGACACGTGGCGTTCGGATGTCTCTGGATCATCACATTGCTTATCCGGAACTGGAACCGTGGAATTACCCTTGTTAATGCACCAAAGTATTATTTGTTCGCCTTATACTGGCACTTTGTTGATGTCGTGTGGGTGTTCATCTTTACGGTAGTGTATCTTATGGGGAAGGTGGGTTAACCTATGGCTGATCATAACAACACTGAAACCAATATTCACCGCAATGAAGCACTGCAGCGGAAGCTTGCATTCAAGGAAGAAAGAAAACATCACAACGTTTCATTCATTATGATGATTCTTTTGACACTGGTTGCTTTTTACGCCATCTGGAGTGATAAGGTAGCGGATTCGTTCGCTGTACTGTTTATTCTGGTGCTCGCTGTTGTTCAAGTTTTCTTCCAATTGTATATCTGGATGCATTTGAGCCATAAAGGCCACGATTTTCCTCTTTGGGGAATGATCAGCGGTATATTATTCGCTGCCATTACCGTGGTTGGCATTGCAGGATTGATCTGGACGTCTTAAAACGAAAAATGGCTGCTGAATCGGCAGCCATTTTTCATAACTATCGAATATCCCTGCTTTCCGTGGGAAAGGAGTTGCTATAATGAACCATCATATGATGGCACCTGAAAAACTGAGCGATTTCAGTTTTTACAGTCTGTACCGGCCGGATATTTTTTTGATTATCCTCGTCATTGGCATTTTGTATTACCGGTTTTACGGGGTTCAAAGCAGCGAGTTAAAAGCCACCCTGCTTCAAAAAATATTTTTCACTGTAGGACTTGTTTTTCTTTATATTTCCAAAGGAAGTCCGCTGAATGTGATTGGCCACCATTATTTATTTAGTGTGCACATGCTGGAAATGGCCATCAGCTATCTTGTTGTACCCCCATTCCTTATCCTGGGAATGCCTCATGATTTTTATTTGAAATGGATGAAGAGGGACAAAGGTCTGATCAGACTTATTCATTTCCTGACCCAACCGCTTATTGCCATTCTGGTTTTTATCGCGTTGTTTTCTATTTATCATATGCCGGTGATCTTTGATGCCATCATGGCAAACGGCCTATTAATGTTTTTCAGCCACTCACTATTGTTCATCACCGCATTTACGATGTGGTGGCCGGTACTTTGTCCGGTCGAAGAACTAACCACTCTGTCCGAACTGAAAAAAGTGGGGTATGTGTTTGCCAGCGGCGTTCTGTTGACACCTGCCTGTGCTCTCATTATGTTTTCAAGCCATGTGCTGTATGACACTTACGCACATGCGCCTCTGCTTTTTTCATTCCTGCCGCCGCTTGAAGACCAAAATTCTGGCGGAATCTTAATGAAGGTATTGCAGGAAGCGGTATACGGTACCGTGCTTGGCCATATTTTTTACAAATGGGTGAAAAAAGAGCGGGCCAAAGACAAGGAAGACTTGGTTAAGATCAAGTTGACTGCTGCAGCCAAGAATTCCTGAAGGGTAACCGGGCAACCGGTTATCTTTTTTTGGAAAAATAGATGATTAAACGTCTTGATGTCGAAGTAGTTGGTAATGAGAACAGGAGGAGAAGCATTGATCAGGAATCTTCAACGCGACGAATTACTGGAATCGATTGAGCTTTCACAATATGCATTCAGGTATTCCTTAACCCCTGAGGAGGTTGAAAAACGTCTGTCAAATACTGACCCGATGACGATTTATGGTGCTTTTGATCAAGAACAGAGATTGCTGGCAAAATATCATCTGCTGCCATTTGACGCCTATTTTTCTGGTAAAGCAGTAAAAATGGGTGGGTTGGCAGGGGTGGCAACCTGGCCGGAAAATAGAAGAACGGGACTGGTCAGAAAGCTGCTGATGCATGCTTTACAGACAATGAACCTATCTGGAATCTACCTTTCCATGCTTCATCCGTTCTCGGTCTCTTTCTACCGGGGCTTTGGGTGGGAACTCACCTGTGATTACAAAATGTACAACATACATAAAAAGCAGTTCCCTCCTTTTGAAAGAGTGGAAGGCAAGGTAGTGCGGCATGGTTCTGAGGATTGGATGACGCTAAAGCCCATCTATGAGAAATTTGCAGCTCGATATAATGGCACGCTGAAACGCACCGAAGTCTGGTGGAAGAACAACATATTAAACAAAAAACAGATAGCGGTTTATAAAAACAGCAGAAGTCAGGCGCTCGGCTATATTGTTTATTCAATTAAAGAAGATGAAATGGAAATTAAAGAATTTGTCTTTCTGGACAAAGAAGGGTTTACCGGGTTGTGGAACTTTATAGGTAACCATGATTCGATGATTGAGAATGTGACCATTGTGGTTCCTCCTGACGATGAAATGGGGTATTTCTTGGGGGACCCGAAGATTCATCAAGAACAGCGCAGCTATTTTATGGGGCGAATTGTGAACGTTCTCGAAGCATTGAAGGATTACCCTTTTACGTGCAAGAGCAATGTAACCTTGTTTCTTCATGTAAACGACCCGGTTGCCGAGTGGAATGCAGGATCGTATTCCATTTCTTTTCAGAAAGGAGAAAAATCGATTAACTTTTTCCCGGCGAAAACAGGAAATTCTTCCTGCACGGTGACACCTCAAAGAGGCATATCCCTAAACATACAGGAGCTGAGCGCTATTCTGTTCAATTATAAAACACCGGATCAGTTGTACCGCTTTGGGAGAATTTCGGGAAAAGACGAAGACATCAAGCTGCTGCAATCCATTCTGCCGGCAGGGACCCCTTTTATATACGACTTTTTTTAAGGAGATTATTCCAATGACAATAAGAGACAGTGCAGTCCATGCTGCAAAGAAATTTATTGAGCAATATTTTCCTGTGGCTGAGGTTGTATTTTTAGCCGGAAGCATTGTGAGAGGTGAAGCAACTGAAAGCTCGGACTTGGACATTATCGTGTTTGACGGATCCCTGGACCATTCTTATCGAAAGTCATTTGTCGAATTCGGCTGGCCTATCGAAGTGTTTGTCCACAGCTTTCATACGTATAAAGACTTCTTTAAGGAAAACAGGGACCGTGCTCGCCCCTCGCTTCCTCAAATGTGTGCAGAAGGTATCATCCTTAAGGATAACGGTCGGGCGGCATCCATTAAAAATGAAGCACTTGCCCTCTTGAAGAGAGGTCCGCTGCCTTGGAAATCAAAGGAAGTGGATTCGGCGCGGTATGAAATCACCAACTTGCTGGATGATTTAGAAGGTTCAACCAACCCGGCAGAAGATTTATTTACAGTATCCCGGCTCGCTGCCAAAATTCATGAGTTTGTTCTCCGCGTCAACGGCTGCTGGATTGGGGAAGGAAAATGGATTGTCAGGGCGCTCAAGGAATTTAATGAAGAGTTTGCGGAGTGCTTTGTCTCTATCTTTGATGAATATTACAAGACCCGCCAAAAGCACCGGGTGATCGGATTTGCCGACAATGTTCTGAAGCCGTATGGCGGGCGGCTGTTTGAAGGCTACTCGATCGGAAAAAGCAGACCAAAAGAGTAACCCCTCCCAGCCGGGAAGGGTTACTCTTTTTCTGTTTGCATCCTTCGGTTGTACTTTGCTGCAAGAAAGCTTACTTAATCTCTTCAGTAACCGAGTTGCTGACAAGAAAGCTTATTTAATCTCTTCAGCAACCGAGTTGCTGGCAAGAAAGCATACTTAATCTCTTCAGCAACCGAGTTGCTGGCAGGAAAGCTTACTTAATCTCTTCAGCAACCGAGTTGCTGGCAAGAAAGCTTACTTAATCTCTTCAGCAACCAAGTTAATGGTTTGAATACAGTGGTCTACGATGTTCTTTGGGAACTCCTCGTCATATTCCACACCGTGCGGGTAATAGTGTTTTCCAAGGTAGGGGTCGCCAAGTTCAATTTTTGCATAGGGACGTTCAATCTCACCTTCGGCCACGATGCAAGGGAAGCGCAAGTAGTAAACGTCTCCATTTGTCATGTCTTCAAATTTATAATCGTATGTAATTCTTTCATAATCCCATTGTCCAGCCCGGACGATTCCGTGGTTGTTCATGATATGCTCCAGGATTGAAAATTGGACAACTTGCCCTTTTAGGCCGCTTTCTTCAAATACCATTACACTACCTCCCAATGTTCATGTAAACCTTCACTTTTCTATGATAGTATGAAAATCTTGAAGATGCAATCGTTGTCAAAATATTTCCCCTTTATCCATCCTTGTATAATTTTTCATCAGCAGATCACACTAAATGTGAAAAATTGAATGGGAGGATATCCTTTTGAAAACTTTAAGAGATATAATGACCACTAATGTGGATACTTGTTCGCCACAAGACAACATTTATGAAACTGCGGTTAAAATGAAGCAGGACGATGTAGGAGTAATTCCAGTATGTGAAGGGAAAAAGCTTCTTGGCGTCATTACCGACCGCGATATTGTTATTCGCGCAGTGGCTGAAAAGAAACAGGGATCAACGAAGGTCAGCGATGTAATGAGCAGCCGCCTCATAACCGGATCTCCCGATATGAGCGTGGAAGAAGCATCCGAGTTGATGTCACGTGATCAAATTCGCCGTCTTCCGATCGTTGAAAACAGCGATTTGGTCGGAATTGTGTCTCTGGGGGACATCGCGGTGCATAAACAAACCGATTCCAAAGCCGGTGTTGCTCTGAGTGAAATTTCCGAGCAGAGAGACCAGCTTCAATAACCCATGAACTTGAAAAAACACCCTGGAAAATGGGTGTTTTTTCGCTTTAATGGACAAAATCCCTTAAAGTACAGTACAGTTAGGAAAGGTATGTATTTTGAAGGGAGTACAGCTTTTGAAGAAAACAGCAATTCTGACGCTTTTGGGTTTGCTTGCAATTTTTTTCTTTTTGGATACCCGTGAACAGCATCCCAATCATTCACCTGAGGAAACCAAACAGAAGATCCCAAAGGAAAGTATCCAAACATTACGAGTTGAAAAATCCACTGTCGCCAACTTTATGGGCAAGAGCAAGGATTACTTAAACGACCGTCTTGGCCCGGCCGACAGAGTAGAACCTTCAGGCTATGGCTATGACTGGTATGTTTACTCCAACACAGATGGCTATCTGCAGGCCGGTGTTAAAAACAATAAAGTGGTCACGGTTTTTGCCGCAGGTAAAGGAGTACCGGTAAAACCTTTCAAAATCGGCCAGTCTGTCACTTCCATCCTTAAAAAGTTACAAGTTAAAAGTGAGATAACCGTAAAGCAGGGTGATGATTTTTATCGTTTTGAACTGTCGGAAGAAGAAATGAACACCCGCCCGCTCATTCCGTTAAATGATATTTTTGCCCAGCTTTATTTTGATAAATTTTCTCAGAAGTTGTTCAGTATCCGATATATGGATAAAGAAACGCTACTGGCACAAAGACCGTACTCTGTTGTTTACAGAGGCAGCTTGAAGCCACAGCCTGAGTTTAAGGGAAGCATGAAGCGCAAAATCGAAAAAGGGCAGGAAAAGCAAATTCTTGATCTTACCAATGTGATCAGGAAAGACCATGGGCTTACCCCTTTGAAATGGGATGCCAAAACAGCTAAAGTCGCCTATCTTCACAGCAGGGAAATGGCGAGGCTTGATTATTTTTCCCATACATCCCCAAAGGCAGGAGACTTGTCTGACAGGCTGAAAGATGGTGGTGTAAGTTACAACGAGGCCGGGGAAAACATCGCAGCCCAGTATACGGATGGACTTGCAGCAGTAGGTGGCTGGCTCAACAGCCAGGGGCATCGTGAAGCACTGTTAAATGAGAACTATACAGAACTCGGTGTAGGTGTTTATGACAGCTATTACACGCAAAATTTTATAAAACCATAAAGTAAGGAAAAGCCATTTGGCTTTTCCTTACTTTTTTATGATGAAGAATGTGCCAGTTGATAAGGATATGAGCTGTTCTTGATCGCCGTATACCTTCGCTTCTGTAACGATCACATTTTTGCCATGGTGAAGCACCTGGGCAATACAGCGCAGGAATTTTCCTGTTCCGGGGGATGTGTAATTGATTTTCATTTCCGAGGTGACGGCTGCTGAATTTTCGGGCAGTGAAAGGTTGGCAGCTGTTCCCATCGCCGTGTCCATTAACGTAGCGGTTAAGCCGCCATGAACAATTCCAATTGTATTATCTAAAAAAGGAGTAACAGGTATAGTGATTTCCACTGTGCTTTCGTTCAGCTTTCTCAGCTGCATATCCATCAGGCTGGAAATATACGTTGAATATGTATTTTCTCTTTTCCTTTTCAGGCCTTTCATAATACCGGTAAGCACCATTTTTTCTTCCTCTGATGCTTCATTCCAATAGGCTTCCATTTCGTTCTTCAAATCCATGTTCTAACCCTCTCTCTCTGCCTTGCAGCGAACTGTTGCTCTTTTATATTGACATAAATGGAATCGCTTCACAATGAGGGACTCTGCAAAAAAATAGGCGCACCTTTTTATAGGCGGAACTGTATCATGTAATAGGTGAATTGGAGTCGTTGAAGGACAGCCGGGGGTGAGAAGATGAAAAAAGACGTTGAGGCATTTCGAATATTTGTTCAGAAGCATCCTAAGCTGATTAGAGAAGTCCGTTCAAATACGCGTTCGTGGAGGGATGTGTACGAAGATTGGGTCGTCCTTGGAGAACACCATGACATCTGGAACGAATATAAACCTAAACAAAAAAGCAAGGAAGAGTATACTCATTTTAGAGGATTGAAGGAACGAAAGCAGAAGCAGGAGCCTGACGCTTCAGAAACAAAAAAAGAAATCACCATCGGGGACCTTTTTAGCATGTTCCGGGATATCAATGTAAGTGAGATCGGCCAGCATTTAGCGCAGTTCAGCGGTGCAATCGAAGGGATTCACCAGTTATTAAAACAATTTCAAGGTTCCAAAACGTATGATAGTCCGTCATCCACATCCAAAGACAATTATTTTTCATCGTATAAAGACTAATGGGGAGTGTGACCAATGAGGAGAGAGATCATTGATTATCTGCACAGCCGGCCGGACTTGAAGTTTTTTATGAGGGAGCAGCCCAAATGGTACAGGGATCTTTCAAGGAATCCCATGCTTTTGGAAGACATGGTAAAGGAAGCGGATGTTTTCTTTGGAAGGACCTTCGGCCAGCGCGTCGATAAGTTTCACAATCAGGTAAAAACTGTCGGACTTTTGATGGATTTTTTAAGCATGATGGGAAAAGGAGAAGACCTATAAAGGAATAGGCTTCTCCTCAAACATAAAAGCATGCTTACTGTCAGGCTTCTGCCTTTACCAGGTATTCATATATTTTTTTCTCGGGAGAAACTTCAAGGTGGTTAAATGCATGGTTCCCAAAAAGGACATTGAATTCGAGGATATAGTACTTGCCATTGGCGGCTACAATATCGAATCCCGCATGATTGACATTTAGCGCTTTGGCTGTCTGCCGGACAAGCTCCAGTGCCTCTTCCGGAATCTGGTCAAAAGAAATAGTCCCCCCCTGGCTGACATTGTTGTGAAAGCCGTTGCTTCCGATACGCCAATAGCTGCCAATGATTTCATCTCCTACGACACACACACGAAGATCACGGTCGATCGGCAAATATTCCTGAACATACAGTACATCGTTCGCTTCTGCATAATTGTAGAAGTCCTCTTCATTGTTAACAAGAAAAACGCCTTTGCCCATGGAGTTTCTGATTTCTTTGGCAACAAATGGGAAAGAGAAGGTTTCCAGGACTTTTTGTCTGCTATCTTTTGAATTGCCAAGTATCTCAGTATAAGGTACATTCTCTGGACACACTGTCCACAGAGCCCTCGTCATTTCCATTTTGCTGTAGCCCAGCTGGATGCTTTCAATGCTTGGGAAAATTCTTTTTTTCATTCCATAGACCAGGGAGTTGACTTGCCAGTTTTCAGGAAATAAAAGAACATCCGCTTGTTTTATCTTTTCTAGTTCTTTGAACATATGATCGGGTTTTACATATTGGACGTTGGGAATGCCAATCGTCCGGAATGGGTTAAACGTTACAAGTTTCATTCTTGTCCTCACTCTCAATATCATACAAACGAGAGTATTATACGTTTTTTTTGAGATCAGAGTCAATCCTGAATGTCATTTTCCTTTTAACTCGTTTCATATTCAGTTATAATGATAGAAATATTTATAGTTGAGTAAACCCATCAAGGAGTGAGAGGATGCTGGGAACAGTATTAGACGTAAGTCTTTTGGATGAATCTTATTTTCTCGGGAAAATGATAGCCGAATCAGAGGCCGCTATTCAATACCGGGGAACTAAATATAAACTGGAACAAGATACAGAAGCACAAAACCTGATCAAAGAATTCAACAAGGTGAAAGAATTGTATGAAGAAGTTCAGCGGTTTGGAAAATATCATCCAGACTATAAAACGGTTTCCACGAATGTGAGAGTGTTAAAACGGGAGCTTGACTTTAATGAGACCATCTCCAGCTTTAAAAAAGCTGAAAAGGAGCTGGAAAATCTGTTAAACGAATGCAGCTCGCTCATTGCGGGCAGTGTATCTGAACAAATTAAAGTTCCTACCGGGAATCCCTTTTTTGATTCACGAAGCTGTTCTGGCGGATGCGGAAGCGGAGGCGCATGCAGCTGCGGATAAGAGCTCAAACAGAGCTCTTATTTCATGTGGCGGATTGGTAGCGTATACAATCTTCGCAGAGGTTGCCGCAGCAAAACATTTTTTCCTGAGGAACAAGAAAGCGAAAACGGTAAACATATAGTAAAGCCTCTTTTCGTACGTAAATGATTTCCGCATTGAGCCGCATTCCTTTTATGGCACGGATGGCCTCCTGTTTGATCGTTTCTTCAATCATCTCTTTTGAGACAGTGCCACTGGTCAGGATATAAAGGAATGGGAGGCCGGCAACCAGCTTTTTTTCAATGGAAACGATAAAATCTGCCTGGCGAAATGCGGTAAGAAAACGTGTCCATATGTCATCCAGGTTCATTTTTGCTTTCTCCTTTCCAATCTGGGATTAAATTGCAGGACGCTCTTAATCATGCTAGACTGAATGAAAAGATGGTGTTAAAGGAGTACATTATGATAGGTAATCGAATGGGTCTTGCGGTCTATTTGCATTCTCTGAAATTTTCCAAGCAGCTGAGGCGCTATGGAAATGTCCATTACATTTCAAAACGAATGAAATATGCCGTCATTTATTGTGATGCTGCAAAAATTGAAGAAGTAGCCAACAAACTGGAATCCCTCCATTTCGTTAAAGAAGTAAAGAGATCCCATAAGCATGAAATTAAAACAGAATATGAAAGCAAAATCCCGGATAAAGCCAAGGAATACGATTATAAAATGGGATTATAAAAAGTGATGACCCACGTGTTTTGAAAGGGGTCATCTTTTTTTACATGGGAGATTCTTAAATTAACGGGGGAATCAAGTAATTCAATCGCAAGATGCCCGTAAGGTAATGGTAATAAAGCTCCTTTTCCTGAAATTCGCCGGAAGACTTAACATCAAAGGTGATAATGTCCTTTTCTACGGCTCTGGCCAGATCTTCAAAAAGCTCATAGCGTTTGGATGGAACAGGAACGCCTTCACGGCAGAGGTAAAGCGGCTGGAAGTTACCTTCTGGGGCAGGGTGAAGAACAACGAGTAGGGATGCTTGAGATCGTCCGTTTATATCAGTTTTAAGGCAGAGTAATTGGCTGATTCTATTTTGGTTGGAACGTGCAATTTCCAACAGTTCGTAAATATCGGAATATCCTTCACCAAGTTCAATAAATCGCTGGATCATAAGTAAATAAAGCCTCCTTCATGTTAAAACTGTATCACAGAAGGTACAGGCTGAAAAGGGTATGAAAAACGGGACATATAAAGATAAAAAAAACCCCGCAGACGATCTGCGGGGTGCCTTTAGGATTAGTAAACAATCACTATCGTTAAGGCGATGGGAGAGGAGAAACCGGAGGAAGAACTTATGGGGAAGTAAGTCTTCTCCGCGGTTGGCAACAACATCTTAGGGATGTTGTTATCTTTAGTATGACCGGGCAGGCATTTTCTATACGGGTTGCAGTGTTTATTCTGAAAAATTTGTGATAGGATAATGAAGAACTACAGACAAGTAATTATGAACGGTAAGGTGTGGGAAAATGAGAGTCATTTCAGGTGAATGCAAAGGGCGGCCTTTGAAGTCAGTACCGGGGCAAGGAACGCGGCCTACAACTGATAAAATCAAAGAATCCCTATTTAATATTATTGGCCCTTATTTTGAGGGCGGTCTCGGACTGGATTTGTATGGTGGAAGCGGCGGTCTCGGAATTGAAGCGCTAAGCAGGGGAATGGATAAGATTATATTTGTCGACCGTGATGCCAAAGCAACAGAAGTTATGAAAAGTAATTTGAAAGCATGCGGTTATGAAGAACAAAGCGAGGTTTATAAAATAGAGTCACATCGTGCATTGAAGGCCCTGAAAAAAAGGGAGTTCGCCTTTGATCTGGTCTTGCTCGATCCGCCCTATGCGAGACAGCGTATCGCTGAGGATATCAAAAAACTCGATGAATACGGTTTATTGAATCGTGATGTGCAGGTGGTGGCTGAGCATGATCCTTCTGTCCGCTTGCCACAAGCGATCGGAAATTTAAAGAAAGTCAGAGAAGAAAACTACGGCAGTACGACGATATCGTTATACCGGCTGCAAGGTCAGTGAATACAGAGAAGTTATGCCTAAAAAGAGAGCATGAGGTGGTTGCATTGAATAAAAAAGCGGTGTGTTCGGGAAGTTTTGATCCTGTTACCCTCGGACATTTGGACATTATCAAACGGGGAGCCAACGTATTTGATGAAGTAATCGTCGTGGTTGCTAACAATCAGGGCAAAAAACCGTTGTTTTCTGTGGAAGAGAGAATTTCTCTGCTGCAAGAAGTAACGAGAGACCTTCCTAACGTGAGGGTGGATTCGTTCAGCGGACTTTTGATTGATTATGTCAAAAGTATAGGGGCCAATGTTATTTTGCGGGGACTCCGGGCGGTTTCGGATTTTGAATATGAAATGCAGATTGCTTCGATCAACAAAAAACTAAATGAAGAAATTGAAACTTTTTTTATGATGACAAACAATCAATATTCCTTTTTAAGCTCCAGTATCGTAAAAGAAGCGGCAAAATATCATGCCTCTGTAGCCGACCTTGTTCCACCTGCTGTTCAAGATGCATTGAAAGAAAAGTTTGGCACCCCCCGTTAATGAAAACGGGGGTGTTTTTTCTCTTTTGAGTGTTTGAGGCCCCACAGGAATATGGAGAGGATAAGAGCAGTAAGTGTGAGCAAGGAACCTATTTGCAAGAAATAATGGTAATAATGAGACCAGGGATACTGCTTTAGATGTCCATCCGCCCAGACTGCGATGGCGGATTTTGAATGTGGGGAGAGAAACACCGGAAACAGAATGGCGGAAAGAGCCGCAGCAAAAACACCATGGAGCAGTCTGGCCAGAAAGAAAGGCCGAAATGAGATATCGGTCTCCGATAGTATACTTGCCACCTGAGCCTGAACTGAAAATCCGCTGAATGCCAGGATAAAACTGACGACGATACATTGCTGCATCAATAAGGACGGACTTTGACTCGCCAGCTTGCTTCCCATTGTAATTTCAAATAATCCTGAGATGAATGGATAACTGAGAGAGCCCGAAATAGAAAAGACAGAAAGACCTTTCTCAAGGATATTGGAAAAAAGCGGGGTGATCGACAGGAGGCTCAGTACCCGGTTGATCACTGAAAATAATATAACAAATCCACCGATCATCAAGAGGGTAGAAATGGATGACTGAACCGCATCTCCCAAAAGCTTGCCGATTGGACGGCCGTCAGAAAGCCTGGCTTCGTGCATTTTTTGTAAGGCGCGAAGTGGCTGAACCCTGTGCAATGGGGTGGAAGTATTCTTTTCTTTTAAACGTCGCCTGCCATGAAATCTCATGGCAAGCCCGACAAGTATATTTCCCACATAGTGGCTCAAAGCAAGAACAATTCCAAGGGAAGGATTATTGAAAAAACCAACTGCAACCGCGCCAAAAATAAAGAGGGGATTTGAACAGTTCGTAAACGAGACGAGACGCTCTGCTTCAATGGTTGTAATTTGCTTTTCCTGCCATAATCTTGCGGTCAGTTTGGCACCTGCCGGGAAGCCGGATGAAAGTCCCATCGCCCATACAAACCCTCCGGATCCCGGCACTCTGAATAAAGGACGCATAAGAGGTTCGAACAGCACACCAAAAAAATGAACCACTCCAAATCCGATCAGGATTTCAGATAGAATAAAAAAGGGTAAAAGAGAAGGGAAAACTACATCCCACCACAATTTTAGTCCGTCAAGTGAGGCGCCGAAAGCCTCTTTGGGAAATATCATGACTGCACCTGCAAGGATAATCGCCGCGACCGAAAGAGCGATCGATTTAAAAAAATTCCATTTCACTTTGATCCCCCCGATCATAAAGAACAATCTCTGACCATACATCCCCTTGTCCATCCATATATTTATACGTATAGCTTAGGTTTTTAGACCATATCTTAAAAAGGACAACAGTTAGGAGGTAACCCCAATGCACAGGCCAATTGTCGGTTTGGCACTAGGTTCAGGAGGAGCACGGGGCTTTGCACATATCGGTGTGATCAAAGCGCTCCGTGAGGCGGGAATTCCCATTGACATGATCGCGGGAAGCAGCATGGGTGCACTTGTGGGAGCGATGGTGGGAATGGGCCATAATAATGAAAATCTGATAAAAATGGCAACTTTGTTTAAAAGAAAGTATTATATGGATTATACAGTTCCAAAAATGGGTTTTGTTTCTGGCAAAAAAATAAAGGAATTGATCCGGCTCCTTACACAAAATAAAAGGATAGAAGATACCATTATTCCGATTTCCATAGTAGCTACGGACCTGATCAAGGGCGAAAAAATCGTCTTTCGAAATGGACCGATTGCTGAAGCAGTCCGGGCCAGCATCTCTATACCGGGTATCTTTGTTCCCGAAAAGATAGATGGAAGGCTGCTGGTCGACGGGGGAGTCATTGAAAGGGTACCTGCTGCAGTCGTCAGGGAAATGGGTGCGGATATCGTGGTTGCTGTGGACATTTCCCATTTTAAAGCTCAGCCTGAGATGGCTTCCATTTTGGACGTGATTGTTCAAAGCATTGATATTATGCAAAGAGAGATTGTGCGGTATCATGAAATCTCTGCTGATATTATGGTGCGGCCCATGGTTGAACAATTCAGTTCCACCGCTTTTAAAAATGTGAACGAAATCATATCAATCGGGGAAGAGGCAGGAAAAAGCAAAATTGAGAGCATTAAGCATAAAATTGAGACCTGGAAGGAGAACAATCATGAAAGATACACAGAATCCCCGGAAGATGGGATGGGTCAATAGACTTTCACTGATCGGCATTATCGTAATTGCCCTAGTGATTGGCTTGTACCCATTGCCCTACTACGTAACATCACCTGGCAGTGCCAATGAACTGGCACCGATTATCCATGTCAAAGGCGGGGATAAAGAACAAGGAAGCTTTATGCTGACGACTGTCCGAATTGGCAAAGCCAATATTCCGCAGTATTTGTATGCAAAAGTAAGTGATTACAGGGAACTGCTTCCCGCTGATAATGTAAGAGCAGAAGACGAAACTGACGAAGAATACAATCAGCGCCAGCTGCAAATGATGCAGGACTCCCAGCACGCTGCTACCGTTGTTGCCTACAGGAAGGCCGGTAAGAAAGTGGATATCATCAGCAAAGGTGTCTACGTTACCGGCATCATTTCCGGCATGCCTGCCGAAGGGAAACTGAAGGTCGGAGACGAAATTGTGGAGCTCGAAGGAAAGCCGGTTAAAACAACAGAGGAGCTTTTGAAATGGTTGGCCGATAAGAAAGCGGGAGACAAAGTAAAACTGAAGGTGCTAAGAGGCAAGAAAACGCTGAACCGGACGGTGGCGCTTGAAAAATTCCCGAAAAAGCTGAGCCAGAATAACGAAAAACGGGCGGGAATTGGTATTACATATCCTGTGACAGACGTAGAAATCAAGGTAGACCCACCAATCAACATAAAAACGAGCGAAATTGGAGGACCATCAGCCGGACTTATGTTCTCTCTTGAAATTTTGAACCAGTTAACTGAGGGAGACATGACAAAGGGCCATAAAATTGCGGGTACCGGTACCATCAACATCAATGAGGAGGTTGGTCCAATTGGCGGCATCCAGCAAAAAATTGTTGCTGCTGACAAAGCGGGAGCTGAAATCTTCTTCGCACCGGTAAGCGACAATAATTATAAAGATGCCTTAAAGGCTGCCAAGGATATTAACACCTCCATGAAAATTGTTCCGATTAAGAAAATGGATGATGCTCTGGATTATTTAAAAAAATTAAAAACTAAAAAATAAGGGTCAAATGAATAGACCCTTATCTTTTTGAAAGCGTAAAGGAGGGGTACTGTATTCCTCCTTTATTTTTTTTGTAAGAACGGTTTGCGGATAACCGCCGAAGTAAACCGCCGATACACGCTTTTCCAGGTCGATCAACGGGTGCTGCATTTTGGAAAGAGTCGTAAGAACGGGAAGATCCGCCTGCTTTTTAACGGCATTTAAATAGCATTGTCCTACATCGCTCATCCCCAGTATCCGGAGGTAAGGGGGACCATCCTTTAAAGCCGCCTCTGCATCGGTTCTTGAGATATGATTCAGGATGTGAAGACACATGCGCTGCAGCCTTGTCCATGTGTATCGTTTGGTTTTTAAAGCAGTCATGAAAGAATGAAAAGAATCAGCGTGCCGGATGGTCTCCTTCAGCCGGTATTCCAAACCTTCTTCAACCTCATAAAGTTTTCGCAGTTCTTCAGCAGATGTAGCCAGCAGCTTGTAACGCAAGAGGGGAAACAGGGAATCCCATGTCGTGAACTGTCCATTTTCCTTCAGGTAGTGTGAAAGGATCAAGGATGTATCGGAAGGAACAGCTTGTTCAATGGAAGAAACGCAAGGCTTCTTGGAGCTGTTCAAGGTTTTTCGAATGGCAGTTGCACTGGCAATCTGATGGGCGTCCATGCGTTCTTCATGGAAAGATGCACCAATGCGTTTGATGGTATGTGCCTCCATTGGTACATGGCTGTTAACGATCGCTTTTACATATTCCATTCCCAATATATTGTTTGGTTGTGATAAATCCAGGGCAGCGGAATCCCATGATAGGGAATCGGCGGCAAGAGAGGAAGCTTTAGGAAAGGAGTATCCTTGTTTGCTGTATGAATGGAACGCTTCATCATATAAATCCTTTTGCTTCTCCAATTGGGAGATCGTATGGTAAAATAAATCAATATTTCCGGACTCGCTTCCAAAACAAAGAGTCTTTGCTCTTAAGGCCTGAAGCAGTCTGACGCCCGCTTGTGCGAAAACCGGAGCAGGCGACACCGCGTACAAATAGGGAAGTTCTATAATAAGATCCGCGCCGCCCATAAGGGCTGTCTTTGCTCTTTCCCATTTAGACATAATGGCAGGTTCTCCACGCTGAAGAAAGTTGCCGCTCATGACTGCGATTATACAATCGCTTTCTGTTTGTTTTTTTGATAGTTGTAAATGATAAGAATGACCGTTATGAAATGGATTGTACTCAACGATGATGCCGCAGGCTTTCATGATCTGCCTCCTTGTTGATTGCTGTAATGGTACTTTTATTTTAACTTTAAATGCCTAAGCTTGAAAGAATATGCTGTAAAGATATTATGTTGACATTTCTCTTTATGGCCGATATAATTATTACTGTTGCCTTGAGGTGAAACGATATGAAATGGTCACTACAGGAATTAAAAAACTTTTATCGAAAACCGCTTGAATTTGATGAGTATGTTGATGCAAGTGAACTTAAGTCGCTTGATAAAGAAATACGCGATATACCACCTGTTCATGTTAGCGGACATGCTGATGTAACACAGCAAAGAGCTACCTTTTACCTGAACATTCAGGGAGAAATGACGCTTCCTTGTGCGAATACATTAGCGGATGTCCATTTTCCATTTTCGATAAAAACAACCGAACTCTTTCTTCTTGATCCTTCCTATACGGTACCGGTGGATGAGGAGAACCTTCATACTGTAGAAGGTCACTTTCTCGATCTGATGCCATATATACAAGAGCAAATTCTGCTTGAAAAGCCGATCAAGGTGGTTGCCGGGGCTGATGCGCCGGATAAAAAAGCACCGCCTGAGGGAGAAGGATGGCAGGTCGTTACCGAGGAAGACCGCAAGAACCGGATTGACCCGAGACTTGCCGATCTTGCGAAGTTTTTTGACAAAGACAAATTGTAAAAAATGGTGATCTGAATGATTCGGACCCATACCTATTTTAAGGAGGTGGATAACATGGCAGTACCTTTTCGCAGAACGTCCCAAACCCGCCAAGCCAAGCGCCGTACACACTACAAGCTTGAAATGCCTGGTATGGTAAAATGTCCACAATGTGGAGAATACAAACTATCTCACCGAGTATGCCGTGAATGCGGTTCTTACAAAGGAAAAGAAGTAATCAGCAAATAATGAAGAACAGGAAGCCCTATGAGGTTTCCTGTTTTTTTTATTTTTTTTACGCAGTGGTGAACTCTTTGCTTGTTTAAAGGAGTTTTTCAGTTGAAAAACGAACTATATGGATGAAGCGAAGGGGGAATTTTTATGGTAAAAGTCTTGTATGAAATCAAGCAAAACATAGGCTGGATTACAATCAACCGGCCCCACGTGAGAAATGCCGTGGATTTTGAAGTCATCCAGCTATTGGAGAATTACATAGACCAAGCACGCCATAATGGCGAAATTAAAATCCTGGTCATCAGGGGAGCAGGTCATGATGTATTCTGCGCGGGCGGTGATTTGAAAGCATTTTCCGGTCTAAAAACCTCAGATGAGGCATATAGCATGTTATCCAAGATGGGAAAGGTTTTAAAAAAGCTATTTTACTTTCCAAAGCCGACTGTGGCACTTTTGAATGGAACAGCAGTTGGAGGAGGGTGTGAGATTGCCGCGGCCTGTGATCTGCGAATTGCCTCGGCAAATGCCAAGGTGGGCTTCATTCAAGGAACACTGGGGATTACAACAGGATGGGGCGGAGGCACTTATCTGATGGAAAGAATCCCAAAACTGCAAGCTCTTGATTTGTTGTGGTCAGCCGGAAAAATCACGGCCAAACAAGCAGCAGAAAAAGGATTTTTGCAGCATTTAATCAAAAATGGAAGCCTGGTTGAAGAATGCTGCAGCTATTTGAACAGATATACAGAACACGCAGTTGAAGTACTTGAGGCCTATAAAAAAGTATATCTGGACAGCCTGCAAGGAAGAAACGTCGACAAAAGGGTGGAGGATGAAATAAAAGCGTGTGCCCAACTGTGGGAATCGGATGTTCATCACCATGCGGTTTCAGCCTTCTTTAATAACAATATTTAAGCGGATATTACGGTCAAATTGCTAAGTATAGTATCCTGGCGATTGGGAAAACGTACGATGGAGACGTTCATCTTACTAGAACTAAAGTCTATCTTATCTAGTAATAGCATATCTATGTAAAAACGACATAAACAATGGAGGGATTAGGTTGACTGTAGTTCGCCAGGATGCTTGGAATCAGGAAGAGGATGTATTGCTAGCAGAAGTTGTTCTTCGCCATATCAGAGAAGGGAGCACACAGCTTGCAGCATTTGAAGAAGTGGGAGAAAAGCTTTCAAGAACATCTGCTGCCTGTGGGTTCCGATGGAACTCACTGATTCGCAAACGGTATGAATCTGCAATTGCCATTGCCAAAAGGCAAAGAAAAGAAAGAAGCAAAGGCAAAAGTACGTCCGAGGAAAGCAATGACCAGATGGTAGATCAGGCTGCAAAGCAGGAAGATTATAGGGTTGCGAAAGAAAAGGTTTTGTCGTTGGATGATGTTATTGTCTTCCTGAAAAATTTCAAATCTTCCGAAGAAAGGCGTTCCGATCAAGAAATGATTAAACTCCGGAACCAGGTGGAAGAGCTAAAGTCCCAAAATGCCCAATACCAGACCCACCTTCAAAAACTGAATCATGAATACAAACTGGTATGTGAGGACTATAAGGCGCTCATTGAAATTATGGACCGGGCCAGAAAAATTGTCGGGACAGAGGAAGAATCCGGTTCTCTCATGTTTCAGATGGAAGGACTTCAGAAACTGGAAAAATAAAAAAGATGGCGAACCCGCCATCTTTTTGCTGTCATGAGATCGGTTTTAACGTGTTTGTTCTGTAACACCCTTTGGAAAATAGACATATGGATTTTCCCCACGGTCTCGTTCTTCATTATACGTTACCGCTTCGAAGCCCATCTTCTCCCAAAAACCGCTTGATTGCTGTCTGCCATTCGTTTTGACAGGAAGGTTTAATGACTGCGCAAATTGAACGAGCGCTCTTCCATAGCCTTTGCCGTGGAATTGAGGCAGTACTTCAAGCTTCCACAACTCGAAATAATCCTGCGGAGGGCTAAAATAACGGTCGTAAGCAGCCTCAATTCGATATAAACTCATTCGGGCAACCAATTTGTCGCCAAAATAAATTCCGTAAAATGGAGACTCACTGTCATTTTCAATAATGTTGTCCTGAAGGTCTTCGAGCATCGACAATTCCTGTATGCCATATTCCTTGAACTGCTTGAACTCTTCAAGTGTTTTATAGTTGACTACCAAGCGTTTTACGGCGTACTTTTCTTTGGTGTTCATTTTCAGTTCCCCCTCTAATGACTCTGTTGAAGATCTCACTTTTAGTATATACTAATTATGCTAAAAATTCTTTAAAAAAGAAATATTCGTTTTGTTGGCGTTTCCGCAAAAGGAATTTTGGTTGGTTTTGTCGAAATAGCTTATTTAGGCAGCGAAGGGAGGATATATAGTGAAAAAAATACTAATTGCAAACAGGGGAGAAATAACGGCCAGGATTGTACGCACCTGTCAAGAGATGGGGATAGAATCCATAGTGGTATATTCGGATGCTGACAAAGATTTGCCTTATGTACAGCAGGCCACACGCTCCTATCATCTTGGGGAGCCTCCGGTTGTAAAATCCTATTTGAATCAGGACAAAATCATTGAAATTGCCCAAAAGGAAAATGTGGACGCTATCCATCCGGGCTACGGCTTCCTCTCTGAAAATGGAACATTTGTTAAACAAATAGAAGAGCTCGGAATCACGTTTATCGGTCCGTCATGGCAAGTAGTAGAAGCTATGGGAGATAAGGTAGAGGCAAGACGAACGATGGAAAAAGCGGGGGTTCCGGTAGTGCCGGGAACGATCGATCCAATTAATGATGCAGAAGAAGCACTGACCATTGCCAGTCAAATAGGCTACCCAGTGATGCTGAAGGCAAGCGCAGGTGGCGGCGGAATCGGAATGGTAAAGTGTGACAATGAAGAAACATTAAAAAAACAATTTGTATCCAGCCAGCAAAGGGCCAAGATGTATTTTGGCAATGACCGCATGTTTATTGAAAAATACATCAGTCCGGCACGGCATATTGAAGTTCAGGTGTTTGGTGATCAACAGGGCAATGTCATCCATTTGTTCGAGAGAGATTGTTCCATTCAAAGGCGTCATCAAAAAGTTATTGAAGAATCGCCATCCCCGTATTTAACAGAGGAATTGCGCGTGAAGATGGGAAGAGCCGCAGTAAGGGCAGCCCAGTCGGTATCTTACACCAATGCCGGGACTGTCGAATTCATTGTCGACGAGAACGCAAATTTCTTTTTTCTGGAGATGAATACCCGGCTGCAGGTGGAGCATCCGGTTACCGAAATGACAACAGGCCTTGACCTGGTGAGGTGGCAGATCGAAGTCGCTGAAGGAAAACCACTGGCACTCCTGCAGAATGAAGTGCAGCAGCAAGGCCACAGTATCGAATTCCGTCTGTATGCTGAAGATCCGGCAAAGTTCCTGCCATCACCAGGAAAGATTAAGGATCTGCGCCTTCCGGAAGGAGAAGGAATCCGGATCGACGCTGGATATGAAAAAGGAAATACGGTTTCACCTTTCTACGATCCAATGATTGCGAAAATTATTGTAAGCGATTCCAACAGGGCCGATTGTCTCAAAAAAGCCTCTGAATTCTTTGATTCATTTTATTTGGAAGGAATCAAAACCAACGCCCCGCTGTTCAAAAAAATACTGGAAGATACCGATTTTCAACAAGGAAACTATACAACGGGTTTTTTAATGGAAAAGCCCAAGCTGATTGAACAAAACCAATAAGAGTGGAGTGTTTGAACATGAAACAGGTAACAGCATCTATGGCAGGAACAGTATGGAATATCGCGGTTTCAGAGGGGGATCAAGTCACTGCCGGGCAAAGTGTGGTTGTTCTTGAATCCATGAAAATGGAAATTCCTATTGAAGCGGAAGCAGCAGGTACGGTAGAAGAAATAAAAGTAGCCGTTGGGGATTTCGTAAATGAAGGAGATGTGCTGGTCACTCTGGCCTGATGGGTTGGATATGAACTGAACGAGCGCTCACTCTTTAATGCAAACGGAGGGATACCATGGATTCTACAAAAACAGATGTGTCGTACGAAACACTAGTCAGCAAGATTAAGGAAGGCGGGGCACAAAAGTATCACGCCAAAAATGATTCTCAAAATAAACTATTTGCCAGAGAGCGCCTTTCGCTATTATTTGATGAAGGGGAATTTTATGAGGAAGATGGATTGTTCGCCAATAATCAGGCTGGCGATCTTCCGGCAGACGGAGTCATTACGGTAACAGGAAAAATAAACGGTCAGACCGTTTGTGCCATGGCTAACGATTCGACTGTCAAAGCGGGGTCATGGGGAGCGCGGACAGTTGAAAAAATTATCCGCATTCAGGAAACGGCACAGCGCCTGAAGGTTCCAATGCTCTATTTGGTCGACTCGGCCGGTGCACGGATTACAGACCAAATTGATATGTTTCCCAACCGCCGGGGGGCAGGAAGAATATTTTACAACCAGGTGAAAATGTCCGGCATGGTTCCGCAGGTCTGCCTGTTATTTGGACCTTCAGCAGCAGGAGGGGCTTATATCCCTGCGTTTTGTGACGTGGTCATCATGGTGGATCAAAATGCTTCCATGTATCTTGGATCACCGAGAATGGCGGAAAAAGTCATTGGTGAAAAAGTGACGCTGGAAGAAATGGGCGGAGCAAGAATGCATTGTACAGTAAGCGGGTGCGGAGATATTCTCGCAGCGGATGAAAAGGAAGCCATCGCTCATGCAAGAACCTATTTATCGTATTTTCCAGCCAATTATAAGCACAAGCCGGAAATTACGGAGGAAAAACCACCTGCGCCCGGAAGGGAAATTGGCGAGATCGTACCCAAAAACCAGAACGTTCCTTTTGATATGTACGAGTTTATCAACAGGGTAGCGGATGAAGGCAGCTTTTTTGAAATCAAGAAACTTTTTGCGGCCGAACTTGTCACCGGCTTTGCAAGGATCAAAGGTCGGCCGGTAGGATTGATCGCCAACCAGCCGAAAGTAAAAGGCGGCGTGCTGTTTGTTGACTCTGCTGATAAAGCAGCTAAATTTATCACGCTATGCGACGCGTTTAACATTCCGGTCCTCTTTCTCGCGGATGTACCAGGCTTCATGATTGGTACAAAAGTGGAGCGTGCAGGAATTATCCGCCACGGAGCGAAGCTTATTGCCGCGATGAGTGATGTGACTGTGCCTAAAATTTCCGTTATTGTGCGGAAGGCCTATGGAGCAGGCCTTTATGCGATGGCCGGCCCGGCGTTTGAACCGGACTGCTGTATTGCCCTGCCTACTGCACAGATTGCTGTAATGGGACCGGAGGCAGCTGTTAATGCCGTATACTCCAACAAGATCAATGAAATTGAAGATCCAAAAGAACGCGTGATGTATGTTCAGCAAAAGCAGCAGGAGTACAAAGAACATATTGACGTTTATAAGCTCGCATCCGAGCTGATCATCGATGATATTGTTGAGCCGTCTCATTTAAGAGAAACGCTTTATCAACGACTTGTTTTCTTTGGTTCAAAAGAAATGGTATTCAGCGAAAGAAAGCATCCTGTTTACCCTGTATAACATAAAGGTTGCCCCGCTGCTGGTAAGCAGCGGGGCTTTTTATCGTTGATGGCGGGAATATCCCTTTGAAAGATTTAGCACACTAACTGAAATCTTTCTTTGTGATAAGATGAAGAATAATACAAAAAGACAGGGGACGAACAAAATGAAGGTTGCGGTCATAGGAGGGGGAGCTATTGGACTTCTTTTTGCGTCCTTTTTCAGTCAAGAGGGATTGGACGTAACAGTATGTACAAGAACAAAAGATCAAGCAGATCTTCTAAATAAAGACGGGATTAGCGTAAAAACGGGAACAGAGGAAGAGGAGAATTACAAAATTTGTGCAGTTGTTCTGCCCGAGTACGATGAACTCCCGGATTATGCGGTTGTTTGTGTGAAGCAGAATGGATTGGAAACTGTTATTTGTGATTTGCGCCAAAGGCAGGTATTTCAGAGAAGCACCCTGGTTTTTATCCAGAACGGAATGAGTCATCTTGAAAAGCTGCAAACCTTGCCACAGGATAACATCATCGCAGCTGTAGTGGAGCACGGGGTGAGCAAAATGAGTGAAAGCAAGGTAAACCATACCGGATGGGGGAAAGTGAGGGCATCTTCCTTCAGAGGAAGCATCGAGTTGCTGTTTTGGGAAAGAATGAAAAAGTATGGCTTCGAAGTGGCACTGGCAGAGCAATTGTCTGGAATCATGCAGGAAAAGCTGGTCGTAAACAGTGTGATTAACCCGATCACTGCCTTGTTCGGCGTAAAGAATGGCGAAGTGTTGACCAACCCTCATTTAACAATACTGGCAGAAAGGCTTTTTGATGAAGCCTACATCTGTCTAGGAAGAACCGATCGGCAGTCTCTCTGGTCGTATGTTCTGAAAATCTGCACAAAAACAGGAGAAAACCGGTCATCCATGCTCAGGGACATAGATAATGGACGTGAGACAGAGATAGACGCAATCAGCGGTTACCTGATGTCGCAGGGCAAAAAGCAAGGTTTTGATCTCCCGTATACGTCATTTGTTTATTACGGGATAAAAGCACTTGAGCAGAAGAACAAAGAGTAATCGGGTGATTGCTGCCCCTTCTTTTGCATACAGTGACAGTAAGAAAATAACGTGTGCTGAAAACGCGAGCATTTCATTTTGGTGGAGATACTGTAGTTTGCTATACTCTATAAGCAGTTGCATACATAGAGAAAGGACGTACTTTTATGAGGATCGATGAATTCCCTCTGCAAGATAAAAATCAAATAGCATCAACTTATTCAGCTGCTGCCCCTACAGTTGAGCACCTCTATGACTATCCTCGGTTTTCCCAGGATATCATGGAACAAAGAATGCGGGATCTCAGCAGCCGTGAGTTTGAGCGTGAAAAATTGGCGAATTATCTTTCTGATTATAATTTTCAATTTTCCTGCTCAAAACAAACTCTGCGCAATATTGATAAACTGAAAGATCCTAAAACAGTAGCGGTTATCGGCGGGCAGCAGGCCGGCTTATTGACCGGGCCTCTTCTTACTGTTCATAAGTGCATCAGTATCATCCAGTTTGCCAGATTGCAGGAACGTCAGCTCGGAGTTCCTGTTGTCCCTGTGTTCTGGATTGCGGGGGAAGATCATGATTATGATGAAATTAACCATGTGAATGTCCTGAAAAATGGGCATCCGGAAAAAATTTCATTGCCTCCTCTAAATTCGTTGAAAACGTCTGCCACATTAATGGAATGGGACAGCGGGAAAGCGGCCGAGTGGGCAGAAACGGTGTTTAGGGAATTCGGAGAGACGGCTGAAACCAAAACGCTTCTTTCAAAGGTAAAAGAAACCTTTGCCTCTTCAAAAACTGTCGTTCATTCCTTTGCTCAATTAATTTCAGAACTGTTTGGGGAGTTCGGCTTGATTGTGGTGGATTCCGGTGAACCTCATTTCAAGCGGCTTCAAACTGGCATGCTGGAAAAAATGGTGTCCCGGAACAAGGACCTTGATCAGGCATTTGTAAAAGGGATGGAAAAACTCGCAGAACAAGGGCTGCCAGCACCGGTGGAGCTTCAGGAAAATAATGCCCATCTGTTTATTTATCATAATCAGGAGAGGCAGCTGTTGTTCCGGAACGAAAACGGAGATTTTCACACGAAAAGCAATGAAGTTTCGTATAGTGCCCAGGAGCTTTTGTCCTGTACGAAAGATAAGCCAGAACTGTTCAGCAACAATGTGGTTACACGTCCCGTCATGCAGGAAAGCTTGTTTCCAACCTTGGCTTTCATAGCCGGTTCTGGTGAAATTGCCTATTGGTCGGCGCTGAAAGAAGTATTTCATCTTTTTGGCTTTAAAATGCCTCCGCTCGTTCCAAGGCTGTCCATTACACTTATAACCGAGAAAAACGAGAAACAGATGCAAGAAACGGGTTTAACGCCAAGAAAAGTTCTTCAGCAAGGAACAGATTCCAGTAAACAGGAGTGGTACGAAACCCACAAGCCGTATGAAACGGAAAAGATGTATGCGGAGACGATTGCCGAAATGGAAAGGGCGCATGAACGCATGAGATCATTGGCAACTGAGATCAGCCCTTCCCTTCAAAAGGTGTCGGAAGTCAATTTGAACCGCATTAAAAAAGAAATCGCGTATTTACACACCAAGATGGACCATGCGGTTCGAAAGCAATTTGTGGAGCCTCTCTCGGTTTTTGATCAGCTTCAAAATGACCTTGCTCCATCCGGTGTGCTTCAGGAAAGAGTTTGGAATGCCTTCCTTTATATCAACCAGTATGGGAGCGGCTGGATCGGACGGCTCGCAAACGAAAACCTGGCGTTTAACGGCATGCATAAGCTGGTGTACCTGCCATAGTTTGGCAGTTCAAAATGAAACATAATTATCCTGTAAAAAAATCCTGCTGCGACAGCAGGATTCTTTTTTTTGTCGGCGAATAATTTGGTAGTGGTGGAAAGTGGGGCGTTGTGGTAGAGTTAGGGGAGAAAGTGGGGGATGTCCTATGTTCATGGGTGAATATCAACATAACATCGATGAAAAAGGACGCATGATCATCCCTGCTAAGTTCCGTGAGAACCTGGGCTCAACCTTTATTCTTACACGAGGTATGGATCAGTGTATCTTCGGCTACCCCCTGGAAGAATGGCAGGTTATTGAAGAAAAGCTGAAAAGTCTGCCCTTTACCAAAAAAGATGCACGAGCTTTCACCCGCTTCTTCTTTTCCGGTGCAGCAGAATGCCAGTTGGACAAACAGGGGAGAGTAAATGTAGCTCCACAGCTCAGAGAATACGCCAAACTAGAAAAAGATTGCGTAGTGATAGGTGTATCGAATAGAATTGAGATTTGGAGCAAACCAATTTGGGAGAACTATTTTGCAGCTTCCGAGGAATCTTTTGGTGAAATTGCCGAGAGCCTTATGGATTTTGACCTGTAACAGTTCCCAAGCTCTCTGACTACATACAAGGAAGGATAACAACATGTTTGACCATATAACTGTACTGAAAGAAGAAGCCGTTGACGCATTGAATGTGAAACCAGACGGAGTTTATGTTGATTGCACTCTTGGAGGAGCAGGACACAGCGCATTAATACTCTCAAAACTGACATCAGGCCACTTGTTTGCTTTCGACCAGGATGACACGGCCATTGACCATGCAAAAGCTGCACTTCAAGAATATGAAGGAAACTTCACCATCATCAAAAGCAATTTCCGCTACATTAAAGAAGAACTGAAGGAACGTGGAGTTACAAAAGTGGATGGAATTTTGTTTGATCTTGGCGTCTCTTCTCCTCAATTGGATGAAGCAGACAGGGGGTTCAGCTATCAGTATGATGCGCCGCTAGATATGAGAATGGATCAAAGCGCAGCCTTATCAGCTCATGAAGTCGTAAATGAATGGCCGTATGAAAAGCTTGTTAAGATTATTTTTCAATATGGCGAAGAGAAGTTCGCAAAGCAAATCGCAAGGAAAATTGAGGCTGCCCGCAAAAGTCATGTGATAGAGTCGACCGGTGAGCTGGTTGAATTGATTAAAGATGCAATACCTGCACCGGCCAGAAGGACTGGAGGACATCCGGCAAAGCGAACCTTTCAAGCCATACGGATAGCGGTAAATGATGAATTGAAGGCATTCGAAGAAGCACTTGAAAATTCTGTTGAACTGCTGTCGGTGGGAGGCAGGCTCAGTGTCATCACCTTCCATTCACTCGAAGACAGAGCCTGCAAAACGATTATCAAAAAACACAGCACAGGCCCAGCATTACCGCCGGGGCTACCCATCATACCGGAGGAATACCAACCGGTGTTAAAGAACATCACGAGAAAGCCGATACTACCACGTGAAGAAGAAATTGATGTCAACAGACGTTCACGTTCGGCCAAACTGCGAATCGCAGAAAAACAAAAATAAAGGAGAGTTATGGGTGAGTAATTTAGCGTATCAAACACAGAGACAACAACAAGAACCGAAACAAACTTACGTGCAACAGCCTCAGGCACAGCCGAGAGTCAGAACCTCACGTGTAACAAAAGGGGAAAAAATTCTATGGAGTTTTGCCTCCCTATTATTGATTGCCGGTGCGATCCTTATGGTTTCCAACTATGCCTCCATCTACAAAGTGAACGCCAGCATTCAATCGGTTGAACGTTCAATTTCTTACGAAAACAAAGTGGTGGACGACCTAAAGCTCCAGGTTACTGAACTCAGTGCACCAAACCGCATTCTAAAAATCGCTAAAGAAAAGCTGGGGATGACTCTTAACGATAAAAACGTAAAAGTGCTGGAAAACTAAGCGGGATTCAGGTGTTGAAAATGGAGAAAAAATTCAAATTCAATTGGGGAGCAGGGGCGATATTAGCTGTTTTTATCCTGCTCTTTTTTGTATTGATGGGAAGGTTTTTCTATATTGCCTATACAAAGAATATAGAGAATGTCGATTTGGTCGCCTATGCAGAAAAAAAGTGGACACGGTATCAGACACTGGATGCAAACCGCGGGACAATCTACGACCACCGCGGACAGCCGCTAGCTGAGGACATTCCTTCTTATACGCTCTATGCCGTTTTGGATAAAAAGTTTCAGCATATTAAAGATCCCGAAAAAACGGCGGAGCAGTTAGCTCCCATTCTGGATCGGGAACCGGATGAAATTGAAGAAACACTTTCCAAACCGAAACGGTTTGAAGTACAGGTACCAGGAGGAAGACAGTTAAGCCACAGCAAAAAGGAGAAAATCGACAAACTGAAAATTGACGGCCTTGAGTTCAAAGAAGAAACCAAGAGATATTACCCGAATCAAACGTTTGCTCCCTTTGTCCTCGGTTATACCAATGAAACCGGTCAGAATGAGATCACAGGGGCATTGGGGCTCGAAAAGACGCTTGATAAATACTTAAAAGAAACCAATGGAAGCCTGTCGTTTAAAAGCGATACAAAAGGTGTGAAGCTTCCAGATCCGAAAGAAAAAGTGAAAAAGCCTAAAAATGGATCAAATGTATACCTGACGCTGGATGAAAAAATACAGCTTGTCCTGGAACAGGCCATGACGAAGGCTGATAAGAAATACAACCCAGAGAAGATCATCGGCATCGTGGCAGATCCAAAAACTGGGAAGATTCTTGCCATGAGCAACAGGCCTGCATTTAATCCGAACAAGCGGGATATTAAAGATTTTACAAACCGTGCCATTTCGGATCCATATGAACCCGGTTCCACAATGAAAATCTTTACACTGGCCGCAGCGATTGAAGAGGGCGTTTACAACGGTAACGAAACCTACAAATCCGGGCAATATAAAATTCCTCACAACCGCCCGATCAGTGACCATAATAAGGTGGGCTGGGGAACCATAACCTTCAATGAAGGGGTCCAAAACTCTTCCAATGTTCTGTTCTCCAAACTTGCAAGGGAGAAGCTGGGCTATGACCGGCTGTTGAACTATTTGAAAAAGTTCGGACTCGACAAGCCGACAGGAATTGATTTGCCGAACGAAAAATCCGGAAGAATTCTATATAATTATGAAATTGAAAAGTTGACAACCGCCTTTGGACAAGGTACCACGGTTACGCCGATCCAACAGATCCAGGCGGCCACTGCGATTGCCAACGGAGGCAAGATGATGAAGCCGTTTGTAATCGACAAGGTGGTAGATCCGGCAACCAAAAAAGTCCTGCTGCAGCATAAACCGGAAGTTGTTGGAAATCCTATTTCGGCAGAAACAGCAAAAGAAGAAAGAGATATCCTGGAAACGGTTGTAACAAAAGGGACCGGAAAGCCCTACCAAATTAAGGGATATTCCATCGCCGGAAAAACGGGAACCGCACAGGTGGTAGATAAAGAGACGGGTCAATATGCACATGGTTGGGGACAAAACATATTCTCCTTCATGGGGATGGCCCCGAAAGATGATCCTAAATTGCTTGTTTATGTGGCGGTGGATCGGCCTCATCTTAAGCCGACGGAGCTGGGTTCTTACCCTGTTGCCGATATTTTTACGACCGTTATGAAAAACAGTCTGCAATATATGAACATTGAGCCGAAAGAAGAAAAGAAAGAGAAAAAAACGGTATCTGACAGCTCTGTCAAAATAAATGATTATACGAATAAAGCGGCATCCGCTGCTGAAAGTGAACTGAAGAGCTCAGGGATGAAACCTGTGACGCTGGGAAGTGGTTCAGAAGTGGTTTCCCAACAGCCTGCCGCAGGGGAGCGCCTGCTTCCTGGAGAGAGGGTTATTTTGCGCACGGATGGTAATGTGCAAATGCCGGATCTTACGGGCTGGTCACTCTCCGACGTTTTGAAATTTTCCAAGATGATGGATCTGGATGCATCGGTTAAAGGAACAGGCTACGCCGTTAGCCAAAGCCTGAAAAAGGGTTCAATCGTCAAAGAGAAGGATTATCTCACCGTTGATTTTCAAAAACCGGAAATGCCGTCTGTCAATTTGAGTGACGAAGAGGAAAGCGGAACATCTCAATAGCAACGATGAAGGACTGATCAGGACTTGTCCTTCGTTCTAATCGCCTATGTACAAGCATATATTGGAACGAGCCATGTGGAGGAGGTAATCATGTGCGTGTTTCAAATGTGACGGTGCGTAGGCGATTAATTTTGGTGTTAACTTTCGGTCTTTGTATCTTTTTTATCATCGGTGTCCGCCTGGGATATGTGCAATTTGTGATTGGTGACTGGCTTACGGGAAAAGCCTTGGACTCATGGAGCCGGAACATCCCGTTTGAACCGCAGCGGGGTGAAATTTTGGACAGGAATGATGTACCACTGGCGACCAATGTCAGTGCCCCCACCGTTTTTGTCATCCCCAAACAGATTTCGGAGCCTGTGGAAACATCAAAAAAACTTGCTGCTGTGCTGGATATTTCCCAGCTTGATGTATATAAAAAAATAACAAAAAAGTCTTCCATCATCCGCATGGATCAGGGTGGGAGAAAAATCAGCAATGAAAAGGCAAACCAAGTGAGGGAGCTTAACCTCTCCGGCGTCTTTATTGCAGAAGACAGCAAAAGACATTATCCTTTTGGCAGCTATCTGTCCCATGTTCTCGGATTTGCCGGGATCGACAACCAGGGGCTTATGGGGCTTGAAGCCTATTATGACAAAGAACTAAAAGGCACAAAGGGGCATGTCTCGTTTTTCTCTGATGCAAGGGGACGCCGAATGCCTTCGCTTTCCGATGATTATGAACGCCCGAAAGATGGATACAACCTTAAATTGACCATTGATTCCAAGGTACAAACGATCATTGAACGGGAGCTGGACATTGCACAGGCAAAATATAATCCAGACGGCGCTGTAGCGATTGCGATGAACCCGAATACAGGGGAAATTCTGGGCATGACGAGCCGGCCGGATTTTAATCCTGAAGAATACCGGAAAGTATCGCCGGAGGTTTATAACCGGAATTTGCCGGTTTGGGCGAACTATGAGCCAGGATCTACGTTTAAAATTATAACTTTGGCAGCGGCCATTGAAGAAAATAAGGTCGACCTTGAAAAGGATCACTTTCATGATCCCGGTTCCATTGAAGTGGGAGGCAGAAAGCTGCGCTGCTGGAAAAGAGGAGGACACGGCAGCCAGTCATTTTTAGAAGGTGTACAGAATTCATGCAACCCCGGCTTCGTCATTCTCGGTCAGCGGCTGGGCAAGGAAAAACTGTTTTCCTATATCAAAAATTTTGGCTTCGGCCAGAAAACGGGCATCGATCTTCAGGGAGAAGGAACAGGAATTTTGTTTAATTTAAAAAATGTTGGACCCCTTGAACTCGCGACCACAGCTTTTGGCCAGGGGGTGTCGGTGACACCGATTCAACAGGTCACTGCGGTATCTGCAGCCATAAATGGCGGCTTTCTGTATGAACCCTATATTGCCAAAGAACTCGTCGACCCGGCAACAGGGAAAACCGTGATGAAGCAAACGCCTAAACTGAAGAGGAGGGTTATCTCGGAAAAAACATCTGAAGAAGTCCGCCATGCACTGGAGACAGTAGTTGCCCAAGGAACTGGTGGCAATGCCTTTGTCGATGGCTACAGGGTTGGAGGCAAAACAGGAACAGCACAGAAAGCCAAAGACGGGAAATATCTTCAAAACAATCATATTGTATCGTTTATCGGTATGGCGCCGGCGGATGACCCACAGCTGGTTGTGTATGTAGCGGTCGATAACCCGAAAGACACCATACAGTTCGGTGGAACAGTGGCTGCTCCAATTGTAGGGAAAATCATCGATGACAGCCTGCGCGCCATGGGGGTTGAAAAAAGAAAGAATCAGATCGAAAAGAAAAAATCCTGGCTGGATCAGGAGCTGATCAAGGTTCCAAACCTGGTTGGAAAAACAGCCAAAGAAATAAAGGGTTCATTGTATGATTTGAAAATCCAGAGTTCGGGTAGCGGAAAGTATGTTGTTAAACAGGCACCTGCTCCTGGCGTAAAATTGAAACCCGGATCGGTTATTCGCCTGTTTATGGGTGACAAACCGGGTTCGGAGGATTAAAATAGATAAGAATGCAAAATAGCCGGGCGCAAGCCATGGCTTCTTTTTCTGATGAGAACACTTTTAGAAAGGTCTTGATAACGTGGAACTTAAAACACTAGTAAATCATTTAATAAACTATAAAACAGATGATGAAATGAACGTGGAAATTACATCGATTGAAATGGATTCAAGAACAGCAGGGCCAGGAAGTCTGTTTGTATGCATTGAGGGCTACACCGTAGATGGGCATAACTATGCCAGGCAGGCGGTTGAAAACGGTGCTTCAGCGATTCTTGCTGAAAAACCGCTTGAGGAAATTGATTCTGTGCCCGTCGTTATCGTTAATGATACCAAAAGGTCTCTGGCGGTTCTGGCCAATGTCTTCTATGATCATCCCACTACGAAACTTCATTTGATCGGCGTGACGGGCACAAATGGGAAAACAACAACCTCCCATCTGATTGAGCAGATATTTGCAGATGCGGGCAAAAGAACAGGAATGATCGGTACCATCGACATGAAAATAAACGGTGTGAGCCATAAAGTCTCCAATACCACACCCGAATCTCTTTTTCTGCAAAAGGCATTCAAAGAAATGAATGACCAGAAAGTGGAAGCCGCCGTTATGGAAGTTTCATCCCATGCTCTTGATATGGGCCGTGTGCGGGGCTGTGATTACGATATTGCGGTATTTACCAATTTAACACAGGATCACCTGGACTATCACAAGGATATGGAAACCTACTTGAGGGCAAAAGGCCTTCTGTTCGCACAGCTT
The DNA here is from genome assembly GCF_001457035.1 of Fictibacillus enclensis. GTDB lineage: Bacteria > Bacillota > Bacilli > Bacillales > Fictibacillaceae > Fictibacillus_C > Fictibacillus_C enclensis. Next base: position 1,034,881 of record NZ_KQ758617.1, read on the forward strand.
GGCAATACATACGCCGGGAAGAAGGAAAAAATCGCGATTCTAAACCGAGATGACAAAGCATCCAAAGAATTTGAGAAAATGACAGCCGCTCAAATTTTAACCTACGGTATTGAACAAAAAAGTGATATTATGGCGAAGGATATTAAGGTGACCGGAAAAGGCACGACCTTTACGCTGGTTACACCTTTTGAAGAAAAACAGGTCTCACTGAAGCTTGTTGGGAAATTTTCAGTATACAATGTTCTGGCTGCTGTTTCGGCCACGCTTTTATCCGGAATTCCGATTGACTCCATCATCAGAACCATGGAAAATGTTAAGGGAGTACCGGGGCGGTTTGAAACGGTGGATGAAGGCCAATGTTTCACGGTTATTGTGGATTATGCCCATACACCCGACAGCCTGGAGAATGCTCTCGTTACCGTGAAGGAGTTTGCGGTCGGAAAAGTGATTTCAGTAGTAGGCTGCGGCGGAGACCGTGACCGCACTAAACGGCCGCTGATGGCAAAGATTGCGGCGGAGTATTCCGACATCGCCATCTTTACTTCAGATAATCCACGGACAGAAGATCCAGAAGCCATATTGCAGGATATGCAAGCCGGAGTGGAAGACAGAGAATATAAAGTCATAATGGACCGCAGAGATGCGATCAACTATGCAGTTAACCTGGCAGAAGAAAATGATATTATCTTAATTGCCGGAAAAGGACATGAAACCTACCAGATCATCGGAAAAGATGTGCTGGATTTTGATGACAGGAAAGTAGCTGCAGAAGCGATTGGAGCGAAATAGTAATGAAACTCGATTTAAAAGAATTGATAGGGATAGCTGCGTCCACACGCGGAAATATTGAGAGTACAGTGATTCAGGAAGTAACCAAGGATTCAAGGGTGAACTCCCCTCAGTCGCTGTACATTCCGATTGCAGGAGAGAAATTTGATGGGCATAACTTCTTATTACAGGCGATTGAGCAGGGAGCGGTAGCCTCACTTTGGCAGGAAGGTACGCCGATTCCCCAAGAGCTGGACCCAGCGTTTCCTCTTCTCATTGTGAAGGACACCATTGAAGCGCTTCAGCAGGCGGCCAGGGTATTTTTGAAAAAGGTCAAACCAGTTGTGATTGGTGTAACAGGCTCCAATGGGAAAACAACAACAAAAGATCTGCTTGAAGCGGTAGTTTCCACCTCCTTTAAGACACACAAAACCAAAGGCAATTATAACAATCATATTGGTCTGCCACTTACGATTTTATCCATGGACAATGATACGCAAGTGATCATTCTTGAAATGGGAATGAGCAACTTCGGAGAAATATCACTGCTCAGCAAGCTGTCACAGCCCGACTTGGCGATTGTGACCAACATCGGTGAGTCGCATATTGAATATTTGGGGAGCAGGGAAGGTATCGCAAAAGCGAAACTCGAGATTAAAGATGGTTTGAAAGAAGGCGGCCTTTTAATCGTAGATGGAGATGAGCCTTTGCTTTCCCATCTTTCCTCACCGAACGTTCTCAAATGCGGATATGATGAAGACTGCACGGTGAAAATTGTGAATCAGGAAGGCGACGAAGATGGATTCACGTTTGGCCTTGAGGGAGAATCAACGATCTATTCCTTGCCGCTTTTAGGTACACATAATGTGAAGAATGCTGCCTATGCCATTGCGGTCGGTCACTATTTGAATATCGAAGACAGCGCGATTAATGAAGGACTGAAAAATATTACCCTGACGAACATGCGTCTGGAAAAATATCGCGGGCAGCACGGAGCACTTTTAATCAATGATGCTTACAATGCGAGCCCGACCAGTATGATAGCTGCGATCCAGGCTGTTAAAGACTTGCAAAATTACAAGAAAAAAGTATTGGTGCTTGGGGACATGTATGAGCTTGGCCCTTCCGAGGAAGAGATGCACCGGAAAGTCGCTGCCCATATTGACGAAACCATTTCAGAGGTCATAACGGTAGGGGAAAAAGGCAAATGGATTGGCGAAGAGATTAAGAAAAAAAATATTCCTGGCCAGAATGTTTCTGTTTTCCTTACCAAAGAAGAAGCAGCCGGGGCCATTTCCTCTCTTTTATCAGAAGACACGGTTGTTTTGTTTAAAGCATCACGCGGTATGGCGCTTGAATCCATTGTGAAACCATTTATTGATGATGTCCAGGAGGCAGGAAAATGATTGAACAAGTATTATTATTTACACTTCTTGCTTCTTTTCTCATTGCTGTATTAAGCTCGCCATTTTTTATTCCTTTCTTGCGAAAATTGAAATTCGGGCAAAGCATTCGTGAAGAGGGGCCGAAATCGCATCAAAAAAAGTCAGGTACGCCAACAATGGGCGGCATTATTATCATTGTCGCGCTCGCGCTTGCCACTTATATCATGACATGGAAGTTCTTCGGATTGAAAACAGAAACATACCTCCTTCTGCTGGTGACCATCGGGTATGGCATTGTCGGTTTTCTTGATGATTTTATTAAAGTGGCCAAGAAAAGAAATCTGGGGCTTACTTCCAAGCAAAAGCTGGTGGGCCAGCTGGTTATTGCAGCCATCTTCTACATTGGCTTGATCAAAACCGGCTTTTCAACTGAAATTAATGTACCGGGAACCGATTTTTCTTTTGATGTCGGCTGGTTTTATCCTGTTCTCGTTGTCGTTATGCTGATTGGGGCTAGCAACGCTGTCAATTTGACCGACGGACTTGACGGGCTTCTTTCCGGTACAGCTGCAATTGCCTTTGGCGCTTTTGCAGTGCTTGCATCAAACCTTCATCATTATGAAACTGCTCTGTTTTCTGTGGCAGTGGTTGGTGGCGTTTTGGGCTTCCTTGTATTTAATGCACATCCTGCAAAAGTATTTATGGGAGACACCGGGTCGCTCGCGCTTGGCGGAGCGATTAGTGCCATCGCCATTATTTTAAAGCTGGAGCTGCTCTTAGTGATTATCGGCGGGGTATTTGTCATTGAAACCTTGTCGGTTATGCTTCAGGTTGCGTCATTTAAGACGAGAGGAAAACGAATCTTTAAAATGAGTCCTCTTCACCACCATTATGAACTTAGCGGCTGGTCGGAGTGGAGAATTGTAGTAACGTTCTGGAGCGTTGGTCTGCTGTTTGCAGCCCTTGGAATCTATTTAGAGGTGTGGGTATAAAATGAATGAAATGAATGCTTTTCAAGGGAAACATGTGCTGGTTCTCGGGTTGGCTAAAAGCGGTTTTGCTGCAGCCAAACTTCTTAAGTCCTATGGAGCTCAAGTCGTTGTTAATGACCGAACTCCATTCGAAGAAAATGAGCAGGCTAAGGTTTTGTCCAATGAAGGATATGAGGTGATTTGCGGAGAACATCCTCTTTCCTTATTGGACCGTCCTACTGATTTTGTGGTTAAGAATCCTGGAATCCCTTATAGCAATCCAATTGTGAGTGAAGCCGTAAAGCGGGAGATTCCTGTGATCACTGAGGTAGAGATCGCAGGGCTGGTGTCGCGTGCGGAAATGATCGGCATTACAGGATCAAATGGCAAAACAACGACGACAACCCTTATTGGAGAAATGCTGAAAAACAGCGGTCGAGAACCGGTTGTTGCCGGGAATATTGGCACCGTTCTTAGTGAGGTGGCCGATCGTTCCAAGGCATCGGAAATTATTGTGGCAGAGCTGTCCAGTTTTCAATTGATGGGCACCCAAGCCTTTGCACCAAAAATTGCGGTGCTTCTTAATCTGTTTGAGGCCCACCTTGACTATCATGGGTCTTTTGAAGACTATGCAGCTGCCAAAGGGAAAATTTTCGGCAACCAGCAGGAAAGCGATTTTGCCGTTTATAACCAGGACGATGAAGCGGTGTTAAATCTTGTTCTTCAGTCAAAAGGAACAAAAGTACCGTTTTCTGTGAAGTCGGAATGTCCGGAAGGGGCATACATAAAAGCAGGAAGCCTTTACTTTAAAGGTGAAGAAATCATTTCATTGAAAGAGATCGTGCTGCCAGGTCAGCACAATTTGGAGAACATTCTTGCAGCGGTTGCAGCTTCCAAGCTGGCGGGTGCGAAAAATGAGCAGATCCGAAAGACATTAAAAACCTTTACCGGAGTTAAACACCGCCTACAATATGTGGATACCATACAGGGACGAAAGTTCTATAACGACTCTAAGGCCACAAACATTCTGGCTACACAAAAGGCGATTTCGGCATTTGGCCAAAAAATCATCCTGCTTGCCGGCGGGCTGGACAGAGGAAATGAATTTGACGATCTCGTTCCGCAGCTGAAGCAGGTCAAGACGATCGTTTTGTTCGGCCAGACTGCTCCAAAGCTTGAGCGTGCAGCCAAAGCTGCGGGAATAGAAGACATCAAACTGGTTGATAATGTGGAGGAAGCCGTTCCTGCCGCTTATCAGAGCTCTACTGAAGGCGACGTTATCCTTCTTTCCCCGGCTTGTGCAAGCTGGGACCAGTTTAAAACTTTTGAACAAAGAGGGGACATCTTTATCAACTCTGTGCATAAACTTAAATAGAGTTTGTACATGCTGGTTTTGGAACGAGCAAATACAGTAGAGTTGAGGTGTTTCTTTTGCCTGCGACACGAAGCACACCGGATATTATTTTAATTGGCACCACCTTGCTTTTGTTATCTATAGGTATCGTAATGGTTTACAGCGCCAGTGCGGACTGGGCTTTAGTAAAGTTCAATGATCCGTTCTTCTTTGCCAAACGGCAGTTGCTTTTTGCCGGGGTAGGGGTGGCTGCTATGTTTTTCATCATGAATGTCAATTATATGACCTGGCGCACCTGGGCCAAGATCCTTTTAATTATTTGTTTTGTCTTGCTCATTGGTGTGTTGATTCCCGGTGTGGGAATGGTGCGCGGAGGCGCAAGAAGCTGGATTGGCGTTGGCGCATTTTCCATTCAGCCTTCAGAATTTATGAAACTTGCAATGATCACTTTTTTGGCTAAATATTTGGCAGAACACCAGAAAAAGATTACATCCTTTAAGAAAGGGCTGATTCCAACACTTGGACTCGTCATGATTGCTTTCGCCATGATCATGCTGCAGCCTGACCTCGGAACAGGCTCGGTGATGGTCGGTACGAGCATTGTCATGATTTTTGTAGCAGGAGCAAGAATCTCCCATTTTGTTGGATTGGGATTTGTAGGGCTGGTTGGATTTGCCGGCCTGATTATCTCAGCTCCTTACCGTATTAAAAGGATCACGTCCTTTCTGGATCCATGGAGCGATGAACTGGGCAGCGGTTTTCAGATTATCCAGTCGCTTTATTCATTGGGACCGGGCGGTTTGATGGGGCTTGGACTCGGACAAAGCCGGCAGAAGTTTGGCTATTTGCCCGAGCCGCAGACCGATTTTATTTTTGCGATTCTATCAGAAGAATTAGGCTTCATCGGCGGGGCACTCGTCCTTCTTTTGTTCAGCATTTTGCTGTGGCGTGGTGTACGTATTGCTCTTGGGGCTCCGGATTTGTTCGGCAGTTTTTTGGCGATTGGGATCATCGGAATGGTTGCCATTCAGGTAATGATCAATATAGGGGTTGTTACAGGCTTGATACCAGTAACAGGGATTACGCTCCCGCTGATCAGCTATGGAGGATCGTCGTTGACATTGATGCTTGCCTCCATCGGTGTTTTGCTGAACATCAGTCGGTACGCCAAGCATTAAATGCAACAAGTAGTGCCGGAATTTTATGGACAAAGAAGTGAAACAGCTGCAGTTTCAGGGTCAACGGTGTTAGCGGCTATAACTTATTTGTCTTTCACATGCCCTGTCATTGTGATGACAGGGCTGTCTTGTTTTTATATACGGTAACGGAGGTGCTTTATGAGAATTGTATTGAGCGGCGGTGGTACAGGGGGACATATATATCCTGCGCTTGCACTGGCCAAGGAAATTAAAAAAATTCATCCGGATGCGGAGATCTTATATATTGGCACGGAAAAAGGCTTGGAGAGCAAGCTTGTGCCCAGGGAGAACATCCCTTTTAATAGCATTCACATTACCGGCTTCAAGAGAAGTCTTTCAATGGAAAACGCCAAAACTGTGATGCGGTTTTTAAAAGGAGTTTCAAAGTGCAAGAAAATTATGAAGGAATTTAAGCCGGATGTGGTAGTAGGAACAGGGGGATATGTGTGCGGACCGGTTGTATATGCAGCAAGCAGTCTGAACATCCCTTCCTTGATCCACGAACAAAACAGTGTGCCGGGTCTTACGAATAAATTCTTGAGCCGTTATGTGAAGAAGATTGCGATTTCGTTCGAAGAGAGTGCATCATTCTTTCCACAGGAAAAGGTGGTATTTACCGGTAATCCTCGTGCATCTGAAGTGATGGGCACGGACGGCGCAAAAGGGAAACGGTCTTTAAACCTTGATCCCGGGAAAAAGACGGTATTGATTGTCGGAGGAAGCCGCGGGGCACGGCCGATCAACGAAGCCTTTCTTGATGTGCTCTCGGAAGCAGGCCAAAAAAGCTACCAGTTCGTTTATGTGACAGGAGATGTCCATTACGAAAATGTACTTAAAGCAGTGAACGAGTCAGGCAGTCCGGCGAACGTGACCATTGTTCCTTTCGTTCACAATATGCCGGAACTTCTTGCAGGGGTGGACCTGGTGGTGGCCCGTGCCGGCGCAACCTCCATCGCGGAATTGACGGCGCTCGGAATTCCTAGTATTTTAATACCGAGTCCTTATGTAACCAACAACCATCAGGAAAAGAATGCGCGTGCTCTGGAAAAAAACGGGGCAGCGGTTGTAGTCCTTGAAAAGGATATGAACGGTTCCCGTCTGCTTGAAGAAGTAGACCGTATTTTGGATAACCAGGAAAACTGGAGCCATATGCACCAGGCATCCAAAGAGCTTGGAATGCCACAGGCGGCAGCCAACGTGGTTAAACTTATGGAAAACATAAAACGCTAAAGCGTTGATATAAAAGAATATAGGGGGGGATTTTTTTGACGACACTTGCAGAACAGCTGCGGGGCGAGAACTTGGGAAAAGTTCTGGAAAACGAACCGCTGAAACATCATACAACATTAAAAATCGGAGGACCTGCCGATCTGTTTTTTGAACCAAACAGCACAAATTCTCTGAAAAAAGCAATGAACTATATTAAGGATTCAGGTGTTCCTTTCCGGGCGATCGGGAGAGGATCTAACCTGCTCGTTTCCGATGAAGGAATCGAGGGAGTTGTCATTAAGCTCGGGGACGGGCTGGACGGACTTGAACGAAATGGGGATGAATTTACAGTTGGTGGCGGATATTCCATCGTAAAACTGGCAACTGTATTGTCCAGAGAGGGATACTCCGGTCTTGAATTTTCCGCAGGAATCCCTGGCTCAGTCGGTGGGGCGGTCTTCATGAATGCCGGTGCCCACGGCTCCGATATGTCAAAAATTCTGAAGAAAGCTCTCGTACTCTTACCTGATGGAGATTTAAAGTGGTATACGAACGAAGAAATGAAATTTTCATACCGAACCTCCATCCTTCAAAAAACAGGAGGAATCTGTGTGGAAGCGGTGCTGGTATTGGAAAAAGGCGACCGTGAAACCATTATGGCGGAGCTGAAAAAGAACAAGGATTACCGCAGAAATACACAGCCTTGGAATTACCCTTGCTGTGGAAGTGTGTTTCGAAATCCGCTCCCTAATTATGCCGGCCAGCTGATCGAATCTTCGGGATTAAAAGGAACCTCAGTGGGTGGTGCACAAATCTCGGATATGCATGCCAACTTTATTGTGAACACTGGGGATGCTAAGGCCGTAGATGTGCTGGGGCTGATTTCTCTCATTAAGAAAAAAATCAAAGAGCTCCATAATATTGATATCGAAACCGAAGTGGAGATAATCGGCAGGAAAAGCTAAAAAATGCCACATCGAGCCCTTCGAATTATGTTATAATTTAATAGACTTGACTCAAACTGGATGTTGACCTTTGAAGAAGAAGAAGAACAGCTGACAAAACGCTGTTTTTCTTCCTCTTTCCATAAGAAGGAAAGTGTTCAGTTATTTGCATTTACATGGGGGAAGGACATGGACAAGCATAAGGTTGTGCCGATTGAAGACCGTATTCCCAAATTAAAGACACAACGGAAACAAAAAACGAACAGAAGAATGGTTATTTACTTGTCCCTTTTCTTTTTGCTGATCATGATTTTTGTTTATTTTCAATCCAGTTTCAGTGATGTAAAAAAAATAACGGTAACTGGAAATGAAAATATTAGCGACGAGGCGATTATCAAGGCCGGAAAAATCGAACCCCATACCAGTTTCCTGAATCTTTCGGATAAAGATATCGAAAAAAATATTGGCAAACTGCAGGAAATTTCCTCTGTTGCAGTACATAAATCGTTTTATAATCATCTCCAAATTCAAGTGAAGGAATATCATAGAGTGGCTTACCTGGAGGAGAAAAGCAAATATTATCCTGTGTTGGAAAGCGGTAAAGCACTGGCTCCCATGGGTAAGAAATACATGCCTGTAAACGCACCGATCATTGCGGACTGGAAGGATAAAGGCCAGCTGAAATCAATGGCAAAGGAGCTGGCAAAACTATCACAAGGGGTGGCACACCGTATTTCCGAGATTCATTTGGACAGCAAGGATAAGGCTGGCAAAAAAGTCATTTTATACATGACGGATGGCTACGTGGTCCGTTCTTCCATCAGCCATTTCTCACGAAAAATGGAGGAATACCCTTCGATTGTCCAGCAGCTTGGCCCGCATCGGAAAGGGGTCATCAATATGGATATTAGTACGTACTTCCGCGAATACGGCGATGAGGAGGCACCGAAAGAGTGAGACCGACTGGCAAGTACGTTTTTTTTTCGATCATCATGCTCGTGACTGGCTTTTTTTTATCGTATTCTTACCAGACGACGAAGAAAGAAGCGGGTACACATGAGACCAGCAGCGAGTGGAAACAGGAAGACAGCTTACGCAGTGCAATCTTGAAAACCCAGAAAACGAACAGAGAGTTAAACAATGAATTAAAAAAAATCCAGCTTCAGATTCAAAACCGGGAAAACAAATTGGCCGATCAGGAGAAAAAATCGTTTAACCTTGTGGAGGATTTGAAGAAATTGAGAGAAGTAACCGGCGGAATAAAAGTTAAAGGTCCTGGAATTGAAGTGACCTTATCGGATGCTTCCTATGTTCCGGAAGGAGAAAATCCAAACAATTATATCGTTCATGAAGAACATATTCGAAGCGTCATTTATGAAATGCTCGTGTCTGGTGCCGAAGCGGTTGCGGTCAACGGGCAGAGAATATCCCATACCAGCTATATCAGCTGCATCGGACCTGTAGTCAGTGTGGACGGAAACCAGTATCCGGCACCGTTTACGATTACGGCGATTGGCGACAAAACTGTCCTTGAAAAATCCCTGAACCTTTCTGTCGTCAATGAACTGGTCAATGATGGGGTAGAGGTTCGAATCGCAAAGAAGGATGAAATTACAATGGATCCTTATTTAAGCAAAGAAGGATGAGTAAATTGAACAGAAAAAGAAGGGCAGTGTTTTCTGGTGTTGCCTGTGTGCTCGGCCTGATGCTTGCTGTTCAGTTTCAGACAACCAACAATCCGGTCACACGGGACACCAGAGACACCTGGGAGCTTCGTGCGGATTTGGAAAAGGAAAAACAGCGGCAGCAGGATTTGAATAATGAAATCAAGAAATACCAGGCCCTGCTCGACAATTATGAGCAATCACGGAAGAAAGAAAAAATAGAGGCCATGCAAAAAGCCCTCGATGATTTAAAAGAAGAAGCAGGTTTGACAGAAGTGAGCGGACAAGGAATTGTAATCACCATCGAACCCTTTAATGAGGGTGAAATGCCTAAAGTGTATCCAGAATTAATCAGAAGGTTAATCAATGAGTTGAACAGATATGATGCTAAAGATATTTCAGTCGATGGACAGCGGATCATCACGACCACGCCCATCCGGGAGGTAAATGGGGAAACGTATATTAACAACCAGCCCATTTCATCCTTCCCAATTGAGATAAAAGTGCTGTCTGATGATGCACAGAAACTTCAGAATAAGATTATTGCCTCAGAATCTGCCGAAGACTTTGTTAGGGAAAACCTCTATATTGATTCAAAGCCTGAAAACCAGCTGACACTGCCCGCTTATGACAAACCCATTCGTGTGAAATACATGAAGCAGGCAAAGGAGGAATTGTAAATGTGGCTGCCGGTCTTGGCTTTAATCATTGGTTTGGTTTTGGGGTTTTTATCAGAGATACGTATTCCCCTCGAATATTCCAATTACCTGTCCATTGCAGTACTGGCAGCGCTGGACACATTGTTCGGCGGTATCCGTGCCCATTTGCAGGGGAACTTTGAAGATAAAGTATTTATCAGCGGATTTTTCTTCAATATTTTGCTTGCTGCCGCACTGGCTTATCTTGGTGTGCATCTTGGAATTGATTTATATTTAGCTGCTATATTTGCATTTGGCGTGAGATTGTTTAATAATATAGCTGTCATTCGGCGGCTTGTTATTTCGAAATGGAGCGATTCAAGAAAAAAGAGTTAACTTTTCTTAAAAACTTAAGAAAAAAAAGAGGGAATATTCCTTGTTTGTGGAATTTATTTCTTAATTAACCCACTCGTATACCGATATAATTACATAACGGATAAACGAATATTGTATAACGGACATTTTAAACTTAGGGAGGTGCCAAAGAATGAACAGCAATGAGATTTATGTTAGTTTAGACATCGGTACATCCAATATTAAAGTTATCATTGGAGAAATGACCAGTGAATCCTTTAATGTAATTGGTGTAGGTCACTCAAAATCAGCAGGAATAAAAAAGGGATCTATTGTTGATATCGATGAAACAGTTCGTTCCATAAAAAAAGCGGTAGATCAAGCAGAGCGAATGCTTGGTATACCGATTAATGCAGTAATAGTAGGTGTAAAAGGAAACCACATCCAGCTTCAGCCATGCCATGGTGTTGTCGCCGTTTCCAGCGAGGACCGGGAGATCGGAGATGAAGACATTGCACGTGTGATTGATGCAGCGCAAGTGGTTTCAATTCCTCCTGAACGGGAAATTATTGATGTCATACCTGGCCAGTTTATTGTAGATGGTACAGATGAAATTATTGATCCACGCGGAATGCTTGGAGTCAGGCTTGAAATGGAAGGTACAATTGTAACAGGATCCAAGACCATATTACATAATTTATTAAGGTGTGTGGAAAGAGCCGGGTTGCAGGTTGCTGATATCTGCCTTGAACCGCTGGCGACTGCATCCATTGCCCTGACACGAGATGAAATGGATTTGGGTACGGCGTTAATTGATATCGGAGGCGGTTCCACTACTGTCTCGGTCTTCGATCAAGGCACCATGCAGATGACCACTGTCCTTCCTTTTGGCGGCGAATTCATTTCCAAAGATATTTCGATCGGCCTCAGGACGACGGCAGAAGATGCAGAAAAAATTAAACTGAAACATGGACATGCATTTGTGGACCATGCGTCCAAGGATGAAACGTTTTCAGTAGCTCAAATCGGATCATCATCAGAACAGGAAATCAGCCAGTATGATTTGGCTTTAATTATTGAAGCACGTATCGCTGAAATGCTTGAATTGGCGGATGAAGAGCTGATTCGGCAAGGTTATGGCGATCTTCCGGGAGGATTTGTTATCACCGGAGGCGTAGCAGCCATGCCTGGCCTGCTTGAGCTGGCACAGGAAATCTTCCAAAATAATGTCAGAGTTTCCTTGCCGGATTATATTGGGGTGAGAGAGCCGCAATATACTACAGGAATCGGTCTCATACAGTTTACGTACCGAAATATTAAGGTACAGGGTAAAGAGGTCGCTTCTGCTCTTACAGAGGGTGCAGAAATCCAGCAGCACCGCAAGAAACAGCCTCAGCCCGCCAAGCAAAGCGAAAAAGCTGGAGGCGGCATGAAATCCAAAGTGAAAAACTGGTTTGGTTTATTTTTCGAATAAGAGACAGGGTTAACTAGTCATTAGGAGGAACGCTCATGTTAGAGTTTGATATGAACATGGATTCATTAGCGACAATTAAAGTAATCGGAGTTGGGGGCGGCGGAAGCAACGCTGTTAACCGTATGATTGAGCATGGAGTACAGGGTGTAGAATTTATTTGCGTCAATACGGACGCACAGGCGCTTAATCTTTCTAAAGCTCAGATCAAAATGCAAATCGGTTCCAAATTGACAAGAGGATTGGGAGCCGGGGCAAATCCTGACATCGGGAAAAAAGCGGCGGAAGAAAGCAGGGAACAGGTTGAAGAAGCCTTGCGTGGAGCCGATATGGTCTTTGTTACAGCAGGAATGGGAGGCGGAACCGGAACAGGCGCAGCTCCGGTTATTGCTGAAATCGCCAAGGAAATGGGCGCATTGACGGTAGGCGTAGTAACACGCCCGTTTACTTTTGAAGGACGCAAGCGTTCCACTCAAGCCATTGGCGGAATCAGCGTTTTTAAAGAAAAAGTAGATACATTGATTGTGATTCCAAATGACAGATTGCTAGAGATTGTGGATAAAAACACACCGATGCTTGAAGCATTTCGTGAAGCAGATAATGTATTGCGCCAAGGTGTTCAGGGGATTTCCGACCTGATTGCCGTTCCTGGACTAATCAACCTTGACTTTGCCGATGTTAAAACCATCATGACGGAAAAAGGTTCCGCACTGATGGGTATCGGGATTGCGACAGGTGAAAATCGTGCAGCTGAAGCGGCGCGTAAAGCCATTTCTTCACCATTGCTTGAGACATCGATCGACGGTGCAAAAGGCGTGCTGATGAATATTACTGGCGGGGCGAACCTCAGCCTTTATGAAGTCAACGAAGCGGCGGATATTGTTTCTACAGCATCCGATCCTGAAGTCAACATGATCTTTGGTTCCGTGATTAACGAGGAATTAAAAGATGAGATCCTGGTTACGGTAATTGCTACCGGATTTGATGAAAGAGAAAACATGCAGGCTATGCAGGCACAGGCTCAACGCCCTAAATTTCAGCAGCAGCCTCCGAAAGCACCGGCAAGCCAGAACGGCCAGCGCGAGGAAGTAACTAACGAAAGCAGACAGGCTCCGCCTTCCCAGCATGAAGCGGACACGCTTGATATTCCTACATTCCTGCGCAACCGTAACCGAAATCGCAGAAGATAACAGGAAAGAGAACGATTAAAGAACGCCTTACTCCATGAGTAAGGTGTTTTTTTTTGCTGTTATGAATAAAAAAATTGTGACAAAATCTCTTAAAATTACAAGAAATCTTGTCTCATGAATTGACAGACTTCCTGTTATGCCTGTTTTATACTAGGTTCATCTCATAGGAAAGGAGAAAACAAATGGCACTATACCTCGATGTCATTTGGTTTCTTAATTTTTGCATCGATTTTCTGCTGATTGTTCTTACTGGGATGGTGTTAAAACGAAAAATGCAAAAATGGAGACTGATTACAGGTTCCTTGATCGGTTCTTTGTATGTATTGCTGCTTTTCGTTCCAAGTGAAATCAGCATGTACCATCCATTGATTAAATTTGGTTTTTCGCTCCTCATCATGGCCGTTTCATTCGGGTTTCAAAAGTTCTCATACTTTTTTAAAAATGTTGCCATGTTTTACTTTGTAAGCTTTGTAACCGGAGGGGGATTGTTTGCCGCACATTATTTTTTGCAGAGTGATTTATCCATTATGAATGGGATGGTGGCCACGAAGGGGACTGGAATGGGGGACGTGCTAAGCTGGGCGTTTGTCTGCATTGGATTTCCGGCAGTCTGGTTGTTTTCAAAAAAGAGGGTTGATGATATCAAGGTACAAAAACTCCATTATACCGAATTGGTCCAGGTGGAGATTCGCATGGATGACACCACCATACATGCGACAGGCCTGATCGACAGCGGAAATAAACTTCATGACCCGATCACCAAGGTCCCTGTCATGATTCTGGATATGAATCAGCATGATAAGCACTTTCCAGAGGAAATCATTTCTTTCTCAAAGGATATTCATGCATTTCCTGACGGTGAAGCCTGTGCCCATCCTTGGGAAGCCCGGTTGAGAATTGTTCCGTTTCGTGCGGTGGGGAAAGACAATGAATTTCTTCCCGCCATAAAGCCTGATGAAGTGAGGATCAACAGCAGAGCAGGAGAGTTTTCATGCACAAAAGTGCTGATTGGCCTTAGCTATACAAGCCTGTCCAGTGAGAACAATTTCAGTTGTATTGTTCATCCTGAGGTGATGTCAAACGGAATGGAACAAATTGCTGCATCATAGAGCAGTCATGGTGGACAAACGCTTATGATTTTAGGGAGAGGGGAGAAGAGCAACATGAAAAAAATCCGGCTGAGACTGACACTATTGTGGTACAAACTGTTAATGAAACTGGGGATCAAAACAGAGGAAATCCACTATATTGGCGGCCACGAGGCACTTCCGCCGCCACTTAGCAAGGAAGAAGAAGCCGTTCTGCTGGAAAAGCTGCCTACTGGGGATAAAGCAGCAAAATCCTTGCTGATTGAGCGGAATTTACGGTTGGTGGTTTATATTGCAAGAAAGTTTGAAAATACAGGAATCAACATTGAAGATTTGATCAGCATAGGGACCATCGGTTTGATCAAAGCCGTCAACACGTTTAATCCCGAGAAAAAAATAAAACTGGCTACATATGCATCCCGATGCATAGAAAATGAAATTCTGATGTATTTGCGCAGAAACAATAAAACGAGGTCTGAAGTGTCATTTGATGAACCTCTGAATGTAGACTGGGACGGAAACGAGCTGTTGCTGTCCGATGTGCTTGGGACGGAAGAGGATATTATTACGAGGAGACTAGAGGCCAATGTGGATCGCAAACTGCTGCTAAAAGCCTTGTTTACTCTGAATGACCGGGAAAAACAGATCATGGAGCTCCGGTTTGGGCTTTCCGGAGGAGAAGAAAAAACTCAAAAAGACGTCGCCGATATGCTCGGAATTTCGCAATCCTATATTTCCAGACTGGAAAAGAGGATCATCAAACGGCTTCAAAAGGAATTCAACAAAATGGTTTAAAAAGGGGCAGCCGCCTCTTTTTTTATTTTGAAATATATTTCCATATTGATCCGCCTTACAGATACATGAATTGCTGCTGTTTTTTTAACTGAAGGCGATGCAGTGCCGCTGCATAAAAATTCCTGCCGGGGAGATACTGATTTTGACTTAAAAACTCCCGGTAGGAGGGAAATCCATTGACCCGAAACAAAGTAGAGATCTGCGGAGTGGACACATCCAAACTTCCAGTATTAAAGAACCCCGAGATGCGTGAACTGTTCACCAAAATGCAGAATGGGGATCCTACTGCCCGCGAAACGCTTGTAAACGGCAACCTTCGCTTAGTGCTGAGCGTTATACAGCGATTTAACAACCGCGGGGAGTTTGTAGACGATTTGTTCCAGGTAGGATGCATCGGCCTCATGAAATCCATTGATAATTTTGACCTGGGACAGAATGTAAAGTTCTCCACTTACGCTGTTCCAATGATCATCGGAGAAATTCGCAGATATTTGCGGGATAACAATCCCATTCGGGTATCCCGTTCACTTCGTGATATTGCTTATAAAGCATTGCAGGTAAGGGATCAGTTAATGAACAAGCTTTCCAGGGAACCAACAGCACAGCAGATCGCCGAGGTGCTTGATGTGCCGAAGGAGGAAGTGGTTTTTGCCCTGGATGCCATCCAGGATCCCGTTTCCCTTTTCGAACCGATCTATAATGATGGCGGAGATCCGATTTATGTAATGGATCAGATTTCTGATGATAAAGCGAAAGACTTTCAATGGATTGAGGAAATCGCACTGAAAGAGGCCATGCGCCGGCTGAATGAACGTGAAAAAATGATTCTGACCATGAGATTCTTCCAGGGCAAGACACAAATGGAAGTAGCAGATGAGATTGGAATCTCCCAAGCTCAGGTATCAAGGCTTGAAAAAGCGGCCATCTCTCAAATGAACAAAAATATTCAAAGCAGTTAATCGCAGCCCGCTTATGCAAGCGGGCTGTTTGTTGTACATGAAAAGGACTGCGCGCTCATATAGTGGTAACAGAAGGGCGGGGATATCATGATCAAAATTTCTGATTTTCAGGTCAAAGACGTTGTGAACATGTCAAACGGCAAAAAGCTTGGACACATTGCAGACTTGGAAATAAATTTAAATACAGGCAAAATAGAAGCACTGATCATCCCGGGGCCGGGAAAGATGCTAGGCTTTTTCGCAAGGGAGAGCGACATTGTCATTCCTTGGCGAAATATCGTGAAGATTGGAACAGATGTCATACTTGTTCGCTATATGGATGCCCAGGAAGCGACAGAGTATATTAAAGAGCCTTTTGACCAGCTGAAAAAATAAATAGCATTATACGCACATGGCCGTTCTGTGATAAAATAAATAGCATAATAACCCAATATTCCTTGTAAAAGGAGAAAATTTTCAGAAGGAAGTGTGTGTGTTGAAAGCTGAACCATTTGTACAGCAAGATAGCTTGTTCAAACTGGATGACTGGATGAGTCAGCTGCCCGGTTTAACAGCAGGAATTACATCACGGCATGATGGTTTTAGCCAGACTCCGTATTCCTCCCTGAATATGGGGTTCCATGTTGGAGACGATCCATCAAATGTTCTGAAAAACCGACAAAGCGCGAGTAAGGCCATTCATGTCCCGCTAGAGTGTTGGGTGGGGACAGAACAGGTTCATGATTCGGTGATCCAAAAAGTGACCAAAATGGATATCGGAAAAGGCGCAAAAGACTTGGAAAGCGCAATAAAAGGCACCGATGGAATATATACAGCAGAACAAGACGTGCTATTAACTTCCTTATACGCCGACTGTGTGCCGCTTTTCTTTATGAGTCCCTCCCGACAGCTTGTCGGTCTTGCTCATGCAGGCTGGAAAGGTACAGTAGGGAGAATCGGGGCTAAAATGGTTGATTTATGGGTAAAGAATGAAGGGGTTCCGTCTGATGACATTTTTGCTGCAATGGGCCCATCCATTGGCAGCTGCTGTTACGAGGTAGATGATTATGTGATGGAAAGAGTGCAGCAAGTCCTGCCAAAAGACAAGGTGGCACTTGTCTATGAGTCAAAAGGCGGTGGTCATTACATGCTCAATCTCAGGGAAGTCAACAAGCAAATCCTAATTCAGTCCGGAATTCATGAAAGCAGAATCATCGAAACTTCCTATTGTACGAGCTGCAGCAACCATCACTTCTTTTCCCACCGCAGGGAAAATGGAAAAGCAGGCAGAATCATGAGCTACATCGGTCGTTTGAAAGGAGCAGAAAGTGAATATCCAGCAGAATCTGTCAGTCATTCAAAACAATATATCTGAAGCTTGCAAGAAAAAAAACAGAAATCCACAGGACGTTAAAATCATTGCAGTTACGAAATATGTGAGTACAGAAACAGCACAGGAGGCAGTCTCCTCCGGAGTGGAACACATTGGTGAAAACCGCCAGGAAGGGCTTTTGGAAAAGCATAATGCCCTCGGCAGAGATGCCACCTGGCACTTTATCGGTTCACTTCAGTCCAGAAAGGTGAAGGAAATCCTTCCGTATGTCGATTATATCCATTCCCTGGACAGGCTTTCCCTGGCCAAGGAAATTGAAAAAAGAGCAGACCGGACCATTAACTGTTTTATTCAGGTTAATGTATCCAAAGAAGAATCAAAACACGGATTGCCGGCTGAAGATCTTGTCAGTTTTGTCGATAAAATAAAAGAGTATCCTCACATCCGGATTGTCGGGCTGATGACCATGGCGCCGCATACCGGAAATGAAGAGATCCTTCGTTCTGTATTCTCAACACTTAAACAGCTGCAGCAGGACATCCAGTCAAAGCAATACGAGCATGCGCCATGCACGGAATTATCCATGGGAATGTCCAATGATTACGAAATAGCTGTCCAGGAAGGAGCAACCTTCGTCAGAATTGGGACCAGCCTGGTCGGCAAAGAATTTTAGGAGGTGCCAATCCATGAGTATAAAAAACAAATTCAAGAGGTTCTTCGATCTTGAAGAAGACGAATATGTATATGAAGAGGTTGTAGAAGAAAACGGGGCGGAAATGGAAGAAGGTGAAACCATGCCTGCCCACAGCAAAAAAAACAAGCAGAATGTTGTCAGTCTGCAAAGTGTTCACCAGCAGTCCAAGGTGGTGCTGCTTGAGCCGAGAGTATATGCCGAGGCGCAGGATATTGCAGATCAGCTGAAAAACAGGCGTGCGGTTGTTATGAACCTGCAGCGCATTCCCCATGACCAGGCAAAGCGGATCGTTGACTTTTTAAGTGGGACCGTGTACGCGATTGGAGGAGACATTCAAAAGTTAGGTCCGAATACATTTCTATGCACACCGGAAAATGTAGATATATCCGGCTCGATTTCAGAAATGCTTGAAGGCGAATAATAAGAACGAGGACGGTGGCATTTATTGGTTGTTTACCAGATTGGAAATTTAATTACTGAACTTATCGGCATCTATCGGTATGTTATTATCGCGTACATATTAATGTCCTGGTTCCCGAGCGCAAGGGAATCATCGATCGGACAATTCATAGCAAGAATTGTAGAACCCTATCTGGCTCCCTTCAGAAGGATCATTCCGCCGCTTGGCATGATCGACATTTCGCCGATTGTGGCCTTATTCGCGTTAACGTTTGCCTCTGCCGGTGTTCGAATTGTATTTAATTGGATCGCCCAGTCCGTATATTAAAGGCAGCGTGGAAAAATGAGTATATATCAGCATTTTCGCAAAGAAGAATATCCTTTTATTGATCAGGTATTGCAATGGAAAGATGAAGCTGAGGAGCGGTATTCGGTCAAGCTGACGGATTTTCTTGATCCGAGGGAGCAGGATATCGCCCAAAGCATCATCGGAAAGGATTCAGAAGCCTCTCTTTCGTTTTGGGGAGGCTCTTCTTTTTCGGAGAGAAAAAGAGCCCTCATCTATCCTTCCTATTTCCAGCCCGAGCCCAAAGATTTTGAGGTGTCGATCCTGGAAGTCCGCTATCCCTCCAAATTCGTCAGCATTGAACACCGTGATGTTCTTGGTTCTCTCATGAACCTCGGAATCAAGCGGGGGAAATTTGGTGACATCATCCAAAATGGGGACAAGCTCCAGCTCATTGCAGCGGAAGAAATCAGTGATTATGTACTGCTGAATGTGGATCGCATCGGCAAAGCGGGCGTAAAGCTTGAAAGAGTTTCAGAAGGCGATTTGATGAAATCAACAGAGTCTTATGAAATAAGGGAGGGCACCGTATCGTCCCTCAGGCTTGATGTTGTCTTGTCGGAAATCTACAATCTGTCCCGTTCCAAAGTTAACCCGCTCATTCAGAGTTCAAAAGTAAAAGTGAACTGGAGAGTGACCGAAGAGGTGTCTTTCCCGGTCGAAGCGGGTGATTATTTATCTGTGAGAGGATTCGGGCGCAGCAAGCTTATGGCCATCGAAGGAAAAACAAAAAAAGATAAATGGCGTATTCAATATGGAGTTTTACAATAATTTATTCCCAATAGAAGGAATGGCATTACGATTGTCGAAACTAGGTAGATAAGAGAAAGCATCATTAGTGGAGGTGGCTTAAATGCCTTTAACACCGTTAGATATACACAATAAAGAGTTTACAAGGGGATTTCGCGGATATAATGAAGATGAGGTAAATGATTTTCTTGATCAGGTGATTAAGGATTATGAGCTCGTGATCCGTGAGAAAAGACACCTTGAAGAGACAGTCGAAAAATTGGAAGAGAAGCTTTCCTATTTTAAAAATATCGAAGAGACACTCAACAAATCCATTCTGGTTGCTCAGGAAACAGGCGAGGAAGTTAAGCGAAGTGCAACCAAGGAAGCCAGGCTGATTGTAAAGGAAGCGGAAAAGAACGCGGACCGCATCATCAATGAATCTCTGGCAAAATCCAGAAAAGTCGCCATGGAAATTGAAGAATTGAAAAAACAGTCTTCGGTCTACCGTACACGGTTTCGCATGCTGATTGAAGCACAGCTGGAAATGCTGAAGAATGAGGACTGGGATGCCCTTCATCCGGCTGACCCGGCGGAAGAATATGAACTGGAGATGAAGTAGAACGCTTGACGTTTAAGCTTCCTGCGCATATAATTTTTAAAAGATTATCATATAGAGCAAACGATGAAGGGGAAAGTACGAACAGCACCCATTTTGAAGAAAGCGAGCCGGTGATGGTGGAAGACCGGTAAATGGCCTGTACGGAAGATCACCCCGGAGTTTCCAAGCTGAACGGATTAAAGTAAGCCTGGCGTTACTTCACGATACGACGACAAAGCGGGTTTTCAATATGGTTTGAAAACCTATTAGGGTGGTACCGCGGGTGGCCTTCTCGTCCCTTTATGTGACGAGAAGGCCTTTTTGTATGCTTGAAATGATTTTTTTATTGATACAGGAGGATGACAATGAATTACAAAGACACATTATTGATGCCAAAAACGGAATTTCCGATGCGGGGTAACCTGCCTCAAAGGGAGCCGCAGGTACAAGAGAAGTGGGAAGAACTGAACATCTACCAAAAGGTTCAGGAACATACAAAAGGGCGTCCTTCGTTTATTCTTCATGACGGACCTCCATATGCAAACGGCGATATCCACGTTGGCCATGCGGAAAATAAAATCTTAAAGGACATCATCGTCCGCTACAAATCAATGAATGGATATAATGCACCTTATGTTCCGGGCTGGGATACTCATGGACTTCCGATTGAAACGGCTTTAACCAAAAGCGGTAAAGTCAAAAGGAAAGAAATGTCGGTAGCGGAGTTCCGCAAAAAATGTGAGGAGTATGCTCTGACACAAGTTGACCGCCAGCGCGGGCAGTTTAAACGCCTTGGCGTGCGCGGTGATTGGGAAAACCCGTATATCACACTGAACAAAGCCTATGAAGCCCGCCAGATCGAGGTTTTTGGCGAGATGGTAAAGAGAGGATTTATCTACAAAGGCTTAAAACCGGTGTATTGGTCACCATCCTCAGAGTCTGCTTTGGCTGAAGCTGAGATCGAATATTACGACAAACGGTCTGCCTCCATTTATGTTGCATTTCCGGTAAAAGACGGCAAAGGCGTACTGGATCAGGATGTGAGCATCGTGATCTGGACCACAACACCGTGGACAATTCCTGCAAACCTTGGGATTTCTGTTCACCCTGATCTGGATTATGTTGTTGTAGAGGCAGCAGGAAGAAAGCTTCTTGTCGCCCAGGCACTTCTGGAACAGCTGCAAAAAGAATTGGAGTGGAACGAGGTTTCTGTTCTCCAAACGGTAAAAGGAAAAGAGCTTGAATATGTGGTGGCAAAGCATCCATTCTATGACCGTGATTCACTGGTGATGTGCGGAGAGCATGTAACCACGGATGCAGGTACCGGAGCTGTTCATACAGCACCAGGACACGGGGAGGATGACTTCCTTGTCGGAAAACGATACAACCTGGATGTACTTTGCCCTGTGGATGACCGCGGAGTCCTGACAAAAGAAGCACCTGGTTTTGAAGGCCTGTTTTATGATGAAGCGAACAAAAACATTACTCAAAAGCTTGAAGAAGCAGGGGCCCTGTTGAAATTATCGTTCATTACCCACTCCTATCCGCATGACTGGAGAACAAAGAAACCGGTTATTTTTCGGGCAACTGCTCAATGGTTTGCTTCCATCAAAGGAATGCGAGAAGATATGCTGAATGCGGTAAAAGAAGTAAACTGGATTCCGAACTGGGGAGAAACAAGACTGTTCAACATGATCAAAGACCGTGAAGACTGGTGTATCTCCAGACAGCGTGCATGGGGCGTTCCGATTCCTGTGTTTTACGGTGAAGACGGCGAACCGATTATGACCGAAGAAACGATCAATCATGTGGTGGGCTTGTTCCGTGAGCATGGTTCCAATGTGTGGTTTGAGCGAGAAGCAAAAGATCTTCTGCCGGAAGGCTTTACTTCTCCGCACAGTCCGAATGGCCGATTTACGAAAGAAACAGATATTATGGATGTATGGTTTGATTCTGGTTCCTCTCATTGGAGCGTACTTGAGGAACGCAGCGATCTTACCCGTCCTGCTGATCTTTACCTTGAAGGATCTGACCAATATCGCGGATGGTTTAACTCATCCCTTTCCACCTCAGTGGCGATTACTGGCAAGGCACCGTATAAATCGGTATTGAGCCATGGATTTGTACTCGATGGTGAAGGACGGAAAATGAGTAAGTCCATCGGTAATGTAATGGATCCGATCAAAGTGATGAACCAGCTGGGTGCGGATATTCTCCGTCTTTGGGTTTCATCCGTTGATTACCAGGCAGATGTCAGGGTATCCGACGAAATTCTGAAGCAAGTGGCGGAAGTCTACAGAAAAATCCGTAACACACTGCGCTTCCTGCTTGGCAACCTTAATGGTTTTGATCCAAAAACCAACTCGCTTCCATTTGAAGAGCTGGGACAAATTGATCAGTACATGCTTGTGAAGCTAAACAAACTGATCGACCGCGTCAAAAAATCGTATGATGAGTATCAGTTCCTGGCCGTATACAATGCGATCCATAACTTCTGTACCATCGATCTTTCATCATTCTATCTGGATATTGCAAAAGACACCTTGTACATCCAGGCTGAAGATGACATCAAACGCAGAAGCATTCAAACGGTTCTGTATGAAGCTCTTATGGCCATCACGAAGCTTACGGCTCCAATCCTTACTCACACAGCAGATGAAGTTTGGAAATATATCCCGGGTGTAACAGAGGAAAGCGTACAATTAACAAGTATGCCGGAATCAGTTTCCTATCCTGGTGAAGAAGAGCTCGTCAAGGAGTGGGATCGTTTCATGGATCTTCGGGATGAAGTGCTAAAAGCCCTTGAAGTAGCACGTAATGAGAAAGTGATCGGTAAATCGTTGACCGCTTCGATTACCCTTTATCCATCAGCAGACGTGAAATCCTGGCTTGAGAACGTGGAAGACCTCAATAAATTATTCATCGTTTCAGAAGCGCGCATTGGAGGAACAAAGGACGCAGCACCAGAAGAAGCGGTTCAGTATGATCAGCTTGCTGTCTCCGTTAAGCCCGCTGAAGGCGAAACATGTGAACGCTGCTGGGTCGTATCTCCAGAAGTCGGCACAAATGAAAAGTATCCTACACTTTGCCCGTCTTGTGCAGAGATTGTAGCGAACCATTACGATAAAGAATAGTTTGAACAGAAGCTCCTTCCTTGCGGCCGTGCTTGCGGCTTTGGAGGGAGTTTTTTCTTTTGGCTTCAGCGAAGCTTGCAGATTTTTGTCCTTTACATTGTGCGGATCCTTCTGCATGTGCTAAAATTTGAAAGAACATACTAAGGAATCGGAGGAAATCGAGTGTTCTATTATATACTGGCCCTTTTCGTACTTGGCCTGGATCAGGTTACAAAATGGATGATCGTGAAGAACATGCATTTTGGAGAAAGCATCACTGTGATTGAAAATGTTTTTTACATTACCTCCCACCGGAACAGAGGGGCAGCCTTCGGTATCCTGCAAAATCAGATGTGGTTTTTTATTATCATTACCATCGCCGTGATTTTTGCAGTGATCTACTACATGCAAAAGCATGCCAAACACCAGCCGCTCTTGCGTCTCGCTTTGGGATTGGTCCTTGGCGGAGCCACAGGGAACTTTTTGGACCGCATCATCCGCAAGGAAGTGGTGGACTTTCTGGATGTTAAAATAGGCAGCTATAACTATCCGATTTTTAATGTAGCAGATTCCGCCCTCGTCATTGGGGTGATTCTGATATTTATACAAACCCTAATGGAAAGCAAGAGTAAAAAGGAGAACATGAATGGAGCACATAGAAGTTAACATTGAAGAAGAGCATCAATCCGAGCGGATTGACAAAGTCATTGCGTCCGTTGATCCGGGCTGGTCGCGTTCACAGGTTCAGAACTGGGTAAAAGACGGAAATGTCACCGTCAACGGTAAGCAAATCAAAACCAATTACAAGGTCAGCACAGGAGATGTGGTTTCCATTACGATTCCCGATCCATCGCCACTTGATGTGGTACCGGAAGAAATGGATCTTGATATTGTATATGAAGATCACGATGTACTCGTCGTGAACAAACCAAGAGGAATGGTTGTCCATCCGGCCGCCGGGAACTATACAGGTACGCTCGTAAACGGTCTTATGGCTCACTGCAAAGACCTCTCGGGTATTAATGGCGTACTTCGTCCTGGAATCGTTCACCGTATTGATAAGGATACGACAGGACTCCTTATGGTCGCCAAAAACGATATGGCCCATGAATCACTGGTAAACCAGTTGAAAGCAAAAACAACGAAAAGGAAATATAAAGCGATTGTACATGGTGTCATGCCTCATGATCGCGGAACCATTGATGCACCGATTGGCCGCGATAAGACCGATCGTCAGAAAATGACCGTTACAGATGAAAACAGCAGAGACGCCGTCACTCATTTTAACGTCCTGGAACGGTATGACGGATTTACCCTTGTTGAATGTCAACTGGAAACGGGAAGAACCCATCAAATCCGTGTGCATATGAAATATATCGGTTTTCCTTTGGCAGGAGATCCGAAATACGGCCCCAAAAAAACACTGGACATCAACGGTCAGGCTCTTCATGCCGGAGTTCTCGGTTTCCAGCATCCAAGACGTGACACTTATATGGAATTTGAAGCACCACTTCCAAAAGACATGGAAGCCCTGCTCGACAAGCTTCGACGAAAAATGGGTTGACAGGACCCATTGGGTCTGCAATAATATAAACAACTGAATGATCCTTTAACCACAGTCCCGTGAGGCTGAGAAGGAAAACGGAATTAGGCTATAGGCCTAACTATATCCTCTCGTCTATACGGCGAGAGGACTTTTTTGTGTAAACAAAAGGACATTCGCGCAAGATAAGCCATAACCAATTACAGAGTAGGTGAGCAGAACATGCAAAAAGCCGTCATTATGGACGATCAGGCCATCCGCAGGGGATTAACGAGGATCGCCCACGAGATTATCGAAAGGAATAAAGGAATCGATGATGTCGTATTGGTCGGAATCAAAACGCGGGGAGAGTTTTTGGCCAAGCGGCTGGCCGAACGGATCGAGAACATCGAAGGCAAGGCCGTAAAGGTTGGGGACATTGATATCACATTGTATCGTGATGACCTGAAAGTAAAGACGGAAAATCTTGAACCGGAACTAAAAGGAACAGACATCCCGGATATAACCAATCAGAAAGTCATCCTGGTGGATGATGTTCTTTATACGGGCAGAACCGTGAGAGCAGCTATGGATGCCGTTATGGACCTTGGCCGGCCAGCTTCCATTCAACTGGCTGTCCTTATCGACAGAGGGCACAGGGAGCTGCCGATACGGGCAGACTTTATCGGAAAAAATGTTCCAACTTCTAATACTGAAATCATCACCGCTTCATTGGCGGAAGTGGATGGCACGGACGAAGTATCCATCCACGAAAAATAAAACATGCACATCCCTTTAAAAACGAGTCCAGAGAGACCAGCAAGGGAGGACCGAAACACAGGTGATTCTTCATGACTGTGTCTTCAACCCACCTCCTTATCTGGCATAGGAGGTATTTTTTATGCAAAAAAACATGCACAAACAACGAGAGAACCATGAAAAAAATAACCAAACAGCTGTGCTTGATGTCCGGGATGTCCCGAAGATTCATCAGTGGCTGACCTTGAGCCTGCAGCATTTGTTTGCAATGTTCGGGGCCACAGTGCTTGTGCCTTTCCTTGTAAAGCTCGATCCGGGGGTTGCTCTGGTATCGAGCGGATTGGCAACACTGGCCTACCTTCTCGTAACGAAAGGCCAAATACCGGCGTACTTGGGGTCATCCTTTGCCTTTATCTCACCGATCATCGCTGTAAAAGCACTCGGAGGCCCGGAAGCTGCAATGCTCGGCAGCTTTCTTGCGGGTCTGGTTTACGGAGCGGTTGCTTTGATTATCAAGACGAGCGGGCTGAAATGGCTTATGAGGATTATGCCGCCAGTCGTTGTTGGGCCAGTAATTATCGTCATTGGGCTGGGCCTTGCGAACACAGCGGTGGGCATGGCCATGAATGATCCGGCAACTAAAGCATACAGCCTGTCACACTTTACGGTGGCATTGTTTACTCTCGCAGTAACCATCGTATGTTCCATGTACTTTAAAGGGATTCTGGGAATTATCCCGATCCTCATCGGCATCATCTCAGGCTATCTGTTTGCTCTATCCAGAGGAATGGTGGACCTTTCCGGTGTCAAAGCGGCAAGCTGGTTTGATACGCCGGAATTCATGTTCCCATTTGTCTCCTACACACCGCATTTTACTTGGTCCATCGCACTGATCATGATGCCGGTGGCAACCGTAACGATTGCCGAGCATATCGGCCACCAGCTTGTTCTGAGCAAAGTGGTAGGGCGGAACTTTTTGGAGAAGCCGGGTCTGCATCGTTCCATCCTGGGAGACGGTATCGGGGTCATGATTGGTTCCCTGATCGGAGGGCCTCCGGTTACAACGTACGGGGAAAACATCGGAGTACTGGCCATTACAAGGGTATTCTCGGTGTTTGTTATAGGCGGTGCGGCTGTGGCTGCCATCTGCTTCGGTTTCTCCGGTAAGGTGACAGCGCTAATCAGCTCAGTGCCATCCCCGGTCATGGGCGGGGTATCCATCCTGCTGTTTGGGATTATCGCTTCCAGCGGTTTGAGAATGCTGATTGACAATCAGATTGATTTTGGAAACAAGCGAAATCTGATCATTGCATCCGTTATCCTGGTAACCGGAATCGGCGGAGCTGTCCTGCAGTTCACCGAAACTCTTCAGCTTGCCGGCATGGCGCTTGCGACGCTGATTGGAGTGTTTTTGAACCTGGTGCTGCCAGGCAGGGAAAACGACTCAGAACTGCTTAATAAAATGTTTGGCGTTTCAGATAACGATCCAGCTGCATAATGGTCACCTTTTAACTAAGTACGAGAGACTTGAAAGGGTGAATCCGGTTTGGAAGAGGCAATGTAAGCTTCTTTCTGTCCGGCTGCACCCTGACAACTCAAGTCAGGGTGTTTTTTTATAAAAAAATGAAGATTGGAGCTGATCTCATGAAACATTTGCTTACAATAAATGACCTTTCTTTAATGGAAATTGAACAAATATTGCATGATGCCCAAGGTTTTTCCAAGGGCGAAAAATGGAACCCTGCTGAAAAAACCTTTGCCGCTAACTTGTTTTTTGAACCGAGCACAAGAACGCGAATGAGCTTTGAAGTGGCACAAAAGAAATTGGGATTTGAGGTATTAAACCTCGACTGCGGCTTTTCCAGCACTCAAAAAGGTGAAACCTTGTATGACACGGTGAGGACAATGGAGGAAATAGGAGCAAAGGCTGCCGTGATCCGCCACAGCAAAGACCGGTATTTTGAGGAACTGGCTGGAAAAGTAAACATTCCGATCATTAATGCAGGAGACGGATGTGGGAACCATCCGACACAGTCGTTACTTGATTTGCTAACCATCCAACAGGAATTTATCGTTCTTCAGGGATTGAAAGTAGTCATCGTTGGCGACATCCGGCACAGCCGGGTGGCAAGGTCCAACGCAGAAATCCTGCATAGGCTTGGCGCAAAGGTCTATTTTTCAGGGCCAAGAGAGTGGTACGATACATCGCTTGCAGAAGACCAGTACCTCTCAATGGATGAAGCTTGCGAGATGGCAGATGTGCTGATGATGCTCCGCATTCAGCATGAAAGACACGAATGTAAAAGCGGAATGACATCCGGGCAGTATCATGAGGCCTATGGTTTAACTCCAGCTCGTGAAAAAAGAATGAAGGATCAGGCAATCATCATGCATCCAGCCCCTGTGAACCGGGGCGTAGAGATTGCAGACGAACTGGTGGAATGCGAGAGATCAAGAATCTTCAAACAGATGAACAATGGTGTAAACGTAAGAATGGCCGTTTTGAAATGGGCGCTTGAAGCAAATTTAAAGGAGGAAACAGCAAATGGGTATCTTGTTAAAGGGTGGTAAGGTTTTAACCGGTGCAAATGAACAGAAGCACCTTGATATTTTGATAGAAGGCACAAACATTGCAGAGTTGGGGAACGGCCTGCGGGAAGAAGGCCATACCGTCATCGATGTGGCTGGCAAACTCATTACTCCTGGACTTGTTGATCTACATATTCATTTGCGGGAGCCTGGTGGTGAACAAAAGGAAACGATTGAAACAGGAACCAAAGCAGCCGCAAGAGGCGGGTTTACAACAGTCGCAGCAATGCCCAATACGAAGCCGGTGCCGGATAACGTTGAACAGCTTCAATGGGTCAACGAGCGGATCAAGGAAACTGGAGATGTCCGGGTGCTTCCGTATGCTTCGATTACTGTAAGACAGGCTGGAAAAGAACTGACAGACTTTGAAGGATTAAAAAATGCAGGAGCTTTTGCGTTTACTGATGATGGAGTGGGCGTACAGTCAGCAGATATGATGCTGCAGGCCATGCATCTGGCAAAGCAGAATGATGCGGTCATTGTGGCTCACTGTGAGGAAAATACACTCATCCATAAAGGCGCTGTGCATGAAGGTGTCTTTTCAGAAAAGCACGGTTTAAATGGCATCCCGTCGATATGTGAGGCGGTCCAGATTGCGCGTGATGTGCTTCTGGCAGAAGCGGCAGGCGCACGATATCATGTCTGCCATGTCAGCACCAAGGAATCGGTACGTGTGATAAAAGATGCAAAAGCGGCGGGTATCAAAGTGACAGCAGAAGTTACGCCCCATCATCTGTTGCTTTGTGATGAAGACATTCCCGGGCTCGATACCAATTACAAAATGAATCCTCCGCTCAGAAGCAAAGAGGACCGGCAGGCATTGATTGAGGCCTACCGAACCGGTGTCATAGATTTCCTGGCAACGGATCATGCGCCACACACAAAGGAGGATAAAGACCAGGGGATGGAATTTGCGCCGTTTGGCATCGTGGGACTTGAAACAGCATTCCCGCTTCTGTACACCCACCTTGTTCAAAAAGGAATTTTAACCCTGCAGGAATTGGTAGACGGATTTACAAGCAAACCGTCTGAAGCCTTTGAACTTTCCTTTGGAAAAATTGAAATTGGCGGAATTGCCGATCTGACCGTCATTGATCTAGAGCATGAAGAAAAAATCAATCCTGATAACTTCCTTTCAAAAGGAAAAAATACCCCGTTTGGCGGTTGGAACTGCAAAGGCTGGCCGGTTCTTACAATAGTGGAAGGCAGCATCAAGTATGAGAAGGAGAGTGTTCACGCATGAAAAGGAATCTTGTTTTAGAAGACGGTACTGTATTTGCCGGGACAGGCTTTGGCAGTCAAGAAGAAAGAGATGGCGAGGTTGTATTCAATACCGGAATGACAGGCTATCAGGAAATTTTATCCGACCCGTCTTACTGCGGCCAAATCGTAAGTCTGACCTATCCCCTCATCGGTAACTATGGCGTAAACCGCCAGGATTTTGAATCGATTTCTCCCGCTGTCCACGGATTGATTGTGCATGAGGCGTGCTCAATGCCAAGCCACTATCAGTCGCTCGGAACGCTGGATGAACTGCTGAAAGCAAAGAACATTCCCGGACTCAAAGGGATTGATACAAGAAAACTGACACGTCTCATCCGTAAGCATGGAACACTGAAGGGCAAGCTGGTCGCAGGAGATGCTGACATTACAGCTGTAGTAGAAGAACTAAAGTCTTCACCGCTACGAACGGACCAGGTGAAAACAGTATCCACTCAAACGCCATATCATTTGCCGAATACAGGAAAACGAGTGGTGGTTGTAGATTATGGCGCAAAAAGCGGCATTTTGCGGGAATTGTCCCGCCGGAACTGCGATGTCATTGTGGTACCCCACAATACCACAGCTTCGGAAATTCTGCTTTTAAATCCGGATGGCATCTTGTTAAGCAATGGACCCGGGGACCCAAAGGATGTTCCCGAAGCACTTCCAATGATCAAAACTATTCTGGAGGAAAATATTCCGCTGTTTGGAATCTGCCTGGGGCACCAGCTGTTTGCACTGGCACACGGTGCGAATACGGAAAAACTCAAGTTCGGACACAGGGGGTCCAACCACCCGGTAAAGGATCTTGCAACCGGAAAAATAACAATGACGGCACAGAACCATGGGTATACCGTGCGGACGGAATCTCTTGCGCATACAGAGCTTGAACTGACACATGTTGCTGTAAATGACGGAACGGCTGAAGGGCTCGGGCATAAAACAAAGCCCGCGTTCTCTGTCCAATACCATCCGGAAGCATCACCTGGGCCAATGGATGCAAATCCGCTGTTTGAAAAGTTCATGAATATGATGGAAACTGCCAAGGAAAAGGGGAATCAACTATGCCTAAACGCTTAGATATTAAAAAAATACTAGTTATCGGATCCGGTCCTATCGTGATCGGACAAGCAGCAGAATTTGATTATGCCGGTACTCAGGCATGCCAGGCACTGAAGGAAGAAGGCTATGAGGTGATTCTGGTCAACTCCAACCCCGCTACTATCATGACGGATACTACGATGGCTGATAAAGTGTTTATCGAACCGCTTACTGTACCATTTGTCAGCCGAATCATCCGCCAGGAGCGCCCGGACGGTGTTCTTGCCACGCTTGGCGGGCAGACAGGACTTAACCTTGCCGTGGAACTATCCGAAAGCGGCATTCTTGAAGAATGCGGCGTGGAATTGCTGGGAACCACACTTGCCAGCATACAGCAGGCAGAGGATCGTGAACTTTTCAGAGGGCTGATGAATGAATTGAATGAGCCGGTTCCTGAAAGTGAAATCATTCGTAACCTGGATGAAGCAAAAGCCTTTACCGCAGAAATCGGATATCCAGTCATCATTCGCCCGGCGTTCACTCTTGGTGGAACGGGCGGAGGAATTGCCAGCAATGAAGAAGAGCTGAACGAAATCGTTACAAGCGGTTTGCATGCAAGCCCGGTGCACCAAGTGCTGCTGGAAAAGAGCATTGCCGGTTTTAAAGAAATTGAATATGAAGTGATGCGTGACAGCAATGACACTTCCATCGTGGTTTGTAACATGGAAAACATCGATCCAGTTGGCATCCATACCGGTGATTCGATTGTCGTGGCACCAAGCCAGACACTGAGCGACAGAGATTATCAGCTTCTGAGAAACGCTTCCCTTAAAATTATCCGCGCCCTGAAGATTGAAGGTGGCTGTAACGTTCAATTGGCGCTAGATCCGGACAGCAGCAATTATTACATCATTGAAGTAAATCCAAGGGTGAGCCGGTCATCTGCGCTTGCTTCCAAAGCAACCGGGTATCCAATCGCCAAGATTGCCGCAAAAATTGCGGTGGGCTATACCCTGGATGAAATTAAAAATCCGGTAACAGGTTCCACTTATGCTAGCTTTGAACCGGCGCTTGATTATATCGTAACCAAAATTCCGCGCTGGCCATTTGACAAATTCGAAGGAGCCAACCGCAAACTTGGCACGCAAATGAAAGCCACAGGCGAAGTAATGGCGATTGGACGAAATCTGGAAGAATCCCTTTTAAAGGCGGTCCGGTCACTTGAAACCAAATGCTATCATCTTGAACTTGACCGGCCAAAGCAATCACGAGAAGAGCTGATTCCAGCTCTCACGGATGCCGATGATGAAAGAATCTTTCATGTGGCACAGGCGTTCAGAATTGGAATGACCGTACAGGAAATCTGGGAACTAACCAAAATTGATGTATTCTTCCTTGAAAAGATCAAGGGCATCATCGATCTCGAACAAAATCTGCGCAACAATGTAGGAGACATGAAGCTTCTCAAAACTGCAAAAGAAAAAGGGTTCAGCGATATTTGGCTTGCCAAGGCGTGGAACATGTCCGAGAAAGAAATGTATACCCTTCGTACAAATGAAGGAATCCGGCCGGTTTATAAAATGGTGGACACGTGCGCTGCCGAGTTTGAATCGGAAACACCATACTACTACGGCACCTATGCCGAGGAAAATGAATCCCTTCAGACGGAAAGAGAAAGTGTGCTGGTACTCGGTTCCGGCCCGATCCGCATCGGACAGGGAATTGAGTTTGACTATGCAACGGTGCATACGGTATGGGCGATTAAAGAAGCAGGCTATGAAGCGATTATTATCAACAATAACCCGGAAACCGTTTCTACGGATTTTAGCACATCAGACAAACTGTATTTTGAACCGCTGACGGTTGAAGATGTCATGCATGTGATTGACCAGGAAAAACCTAAAGGGGTCATCGTGCAATTTGGCGGGCAAACGGCGATTAACCTGGCAGAAGCTCTTCATGACCGCGGAGTGGCCATTTTAGGAACATCCCTCGACAGCATGGACCGTGCAGAAGACCGTGACCGGTTTGAACAGGCGATGCAGTCGCTGAATATTCCTCAGCCAGACGGAGCTACGGCCTTCTCGGTGAAAGAGGCCAAGCTGATTGCAGAAAGGATCGGCTATCCGGTTCTGGTGCGTCCTTCGTATGTACTGGGTGGAAGAGCCATGGAAATCGTTTATAAAGAAAAGGAACTTCTTCAGTACATGGAAAATGCGGTCAGGGTGAATCCGGAGCATCCGGTACTGATCGACCGGTATCTAGAAGGAAAAGAAGTGGAAGTTGACGCGATTTCTGATGGTAAAGATGTGTTTATTCCTGGCATCATGGAGCACATTGAGCGAGCTGGCGTCCACTCCGGCGACTCGATTGCCGTCTATCCGCCACAGCGTCTTACACCCGGGCAAAAAGAAAAGATCATTGACCGTACCATTTCAATGGCACGCGGACTGGGCATTGTCGGATTGTTGAACATTCAGTTTGTTCTGCACAAAGATGAAGTGTACGTATTAGAAGTAAACCCGCGTTCGAGCCGAACTGTGCCATTCTTAAGCAAAATCACAGGAATTCCGATGGCTAATCTTGCGACTAAAGTGATCCTGGGAACTCCACTGAGTGAAATGGGCTATTCTACTGGATATGCACCAGAACAAGAGGAAGTATTCGTTAAGGTGCCGGTTTTCTCCTTTGCGAAGCTGCGCAGAGTGGATACCTACCTGAGCCCGGAAATGAAATCAACCGGAGAGGTAATGGGAAGAGATACAACGCTGCAAAAAGCGCTTTACAAGGGCCTTGTAGCTTCGGGAATGAAAATACCAACCTATGGAACGGTGTTGTTCACAGTTGCTGACAAGGACAAGCCGGAGGCGCTGCGTCTCATGAAGCGTTTCTATGAGATTGGCTATACGATTATGGCCACAGAAGGTACTGCCAACTACCTGAAAGAACAACAGATCCCGGTCACAGTCGTTCATAAGATTGGCAGCAAGGAACGAAACCTCCTGGATGTCATCCGCCAGGGAGAAGCACAATTTGTGGTAAACACATTAACAAAAGGAAAAGTACCGGCGCGCGACGGTTTCCGCATCCGAAGGGAATCCTCTGAAAACGGAGTTGTTTGCCTGACAAGTCTTGACACAGCTGAAGCACTGCTTGGGGTGCTGGAGTCTCTTACCTTTACAGCGAGACAAATGCCGGCTTTTGAAAAGGATCGTGTTCTTGTATGAAAAAAGAATTCGTACAGGTGATTTCTCAAAAGGAAATCGCACATCAAATTTTTGAACTGAAAGTGCAGGGGGAAGTCATTGCCGAAATGACCTCTCCCGGTCAGTTTGTCCACCTACGGGTCAGTGACAGTTTTCAGCCGCTCCTGCGAAGGCCGATTTCCATCTGTGACGTTGATGTGGAAAGCAAGACATTAACGATGCTGTATCGCAAAGAAGGGGCTGGTACAGCGCTGCTCAGCCAAAAAAGAGAGGGAGAAACGGTCGATCTTCTCGGACCGCTTGGAAACGGTTTTCCTCTGGATACATTGTCTTCTGGACAAACGGCACTGCTTGTTGGCGGAGGAATCGGCGTTCCTCCGTTGTACTATCTGGCAAAACAGCTTAAGAGACGCGGTATGAATATTGTATCGGTATTAGGATTTCAGTCGGAGCAAGACGCGTTCTACAATGAAAAGTTCGCTGAGCAGGGGGAAGTTTTTATTTCCACAGTCGATGGATCGCTTGGAACCAAAGGGTTTGTCACTGATGTACTGAAAAATGAGGATATAAATTATGACCTGCTGTACTCGTGTGGGCCGACGGTTATGCTGAAAGCCCTGGAAGCGCAGATTCCGGATGCGAACGGATTCTTTTCTCTAGAAGAACGAATGGGCTGTGGCATTGGGGCATGTTTTGCCTGCGTCTGCCATGTAAATGGCGGAGCACCTTCGGACTATGTGAAAATCTGCAGCAATGGACCGGTATTTCCGATCGGGAGGGTGGCACTATGAAAAAACTGTCTGTAAGCTTGCCGGGATTAGAGATGAAAAATCCAATCATGCCCGCATCCGGCTGTTTCGGTTTTGGAAAAGAATATGCGGAGTTTTATGATCTGTCAGTGCTCGGGGCAGCGGCTATCAAAGCGGCAACACGGGAACCCAGGTTTGGCAATCCCACACCAAGGGTGGCAGAAACACACAGCGGAATGCTCAACGCCATCGGTCTGCAAAATCCTGGTGTGGACCAGATCATGGAAAACGAACTTCCGCATCTTCAATCGTATGACCTGCCCATTGTCGCCAATATCGCAGGATCAACCGAAGAAGATTATTGTGAAGTCGCCCGCAAGATTTCTCTGCATCCCCAGGTTTCAGTTCTGGAGCTGAACATCTCTTGTCCGAACGTAAAAGAAGGCGGAATTCAGTTTGGAACAGACGCGGCGACGGCAGCTGCGCTTACAAAGAAAGTAAAAGCTGTTTCAGCCAAGCCGGTTTATGTAAAGCTGTCACCAAACGTTTCAAATATTACGGAGATGGCGCTTGCCGTAGAAGAGGCTGGTGCAGATGGCCTTTCCATGATTAATACATTGCTCGGCATGCGAATTGACTTAAAAACACGCAAACCGGTGATTGCCAATAAAACCGGCGGCCTGTCCGGCCCTGCCATCAAACCGGTAGCCATCCGCATGATCCATGAAGTCAGCCAGGCGGTGTCCATTCCCATCATTGGCATGGGGGGAGTAAGCTCGGCTGAAGATGTGATTGAATTTATGCTTGCCGGCGCTTCTGCAGTGGCCATCGGTACTGCAAACTTTGTTGACCCTTATATTTGTCCGGAAATCATTTCCCAGTTGCCTGAGCTATTGGAAAAAATGAACGTTAACCATATCACTGAACTTATTGGAGGGAGCTGGAAGGAATGCGGAACCCCGTCATTATCGCGCTAGATTTTCCCGGAAAAAAGGAAGTCGAAGCATTTATTGATCCTTTTGTAAAACAAAAGGTTGATCCTTTTGTAAAACAAAAGGTCGATCCGGAAGAACAACAACAAATATGGGTTAAAGTTGGAATGGAATTGTACTACCAGGAAGGCCCCCAGCTCATCTCCTTTTTAAAAGAAAAAGGTTTCCGTATTTTCCTTGATCTAAAGCTTCATGACATCCCGACGACTGTTCAAAAAGCGATGAACCGCATTGCAGTGCTTGGTGTGGATATGGTCAATGTGCATGCGGCAGGAGGCACCGAAATGATGAAACGGGCCATTGAGGGGCTTAATTCGGGAAGCCCTGGGGCTAGGCGGCCATTGTGCATCGCGGTCACTCAGTTGACCAGCACCTCACAGGAAATGCTGCAAAGTGAGCTTTTGATCAAGGAATCGATGGAATCCACGGTAAGCCATTATGCTAATCTGGCTAAAGAAAGCGGGCTTGACGGAGTCGTTTGTTCGCCGCTGGAAGTGCCTCACATGAAGGCTGTCTGTGGTGAAGACTTTTTAGCGGTAACACCGGGAATCCGTCTCTCAGGCGACAATAAGAATGATCAGATCAGAACAGCTGATCCTGCTGGAGCAAAAAAGCTGGGATCAGATTTTATTGTGGTCGGCAGAAGCATTACCGGATCAGTCGATCCATTAGAAACTTACATGACGATACAAAAAGAATGGGGGATTTTTCATGAAACAACAAATTGCTAAAGACTTGCTTTCCATCAAAGCGGTCACACTTTCTGTCGAAGAGCCGTATACCTGGTCGTCAGGACTTCGGTCTCCCATTTATTGCGATAACCGTTTAACCTTGTCTCACCCGGAAGTCCGCAATCATATTGCAGAAGGACTGGAAAACCTCGTACTTGAACACTTTCCACAGGCGGAAATGATTTCTGGAACGGCAACCGCTGGCATTCCGCATGCGGCATTGCTTGCAGACAGGCTGAATCTTCCGATGAGCTATGTAAGAAGCAGTGCAAAATCCCATGGTAAAGGCAAACAAATTGAAGGAAAAGCGGAGCCGGGAATGAATGTGGTAGTTGTGGAAGATTTGATTTCAACGGGTGGAAGCGTCATTACGGCGGTAAACGCGTTAAGAGAAGCAGGCTGCAACGTCCTCGGAGTGGTCGCCGTGTTCTCCTATGAACTTTCAAAAGGCGCCGCCAATCTGAAAGAGCATGAAATAAGGGTGCAAACTCTAACCGATTTTAGTACATTAATAGAAACGGCCTCACAAGAAGGCTATATTACAAAGGATAACCTATCGCACTTGCTGCAGTGGAAAGAAGATCCGGAAAACTGGCTGCAGAAGGCGTAACGGTAAAATGGAAGGAGCGCTTCTGATTGAGAAAAATGAATGGGGAAGAATTTGATGAACTGGTCTCTTTTTTTGACAGTATGGCCAGAACGGAGTGGCTTTCAGGGGTTCACGATACACTTAAAGAAAAAACAGGTTCCTGGGAGAGCAAAAACGTGCTAGATGTGGGCTGCGGGACGGGAAGACTGCTGCTCCGGGGAGCAGATGAAGCCGCAAAGCTGACGGGAATCGACCTTTCCTCCGAAATGGTAAAAGCCAGTATTCAGAATTTCTTTTTTCACAATCGAAGCGAAAAGAGCGAATTTGTGGTGGGGGATGCCTGTGATCTGCCCTTTGATGATGCATCCTTCGATTTAACGCTATCGACGTGTGTCATGTTTTTGCTTCCTGAACCTGAACTGGGAATCAAAGAAATGATTCGTGTTCTGAAGTCCGGTGGGACGATCGGGATGCTGAATCCGTCAGAAAAGATGAACCAAAAAGAAGCGTTCCAGTATTGCAAAGACCACCAGATCTGCGGGTTTGAACAAACGGCCATGCTGAAATGGGCCAATGTATCAACAAGAAGGCACCGTTACTCCTCCCGTGAGCTCACTGCTCTCCTGGAGAAGAATGGCCTTTCTGATGTGGAGCATCATGAAGTGCTGGCCGGTCTGGCTATCGTCACCATCGCAAAAAAATAGCCGGGAGCTTATGCTCCCGGCTATTTTTTTAATTTCATGAGTTGATCCTGATCCGGTGTCACATATAACGTTTGCTGCTGATCATAAATGACAAAGCCCGGCTTGGCACCTGACGGCTTTTTCACATGCCGTATGAGCGTGTAATCAACTGGGACAGAACCGGAATGTTTGGCTTTGCTGAAATAAGCAGCGAGTCCGGCAGCTTCAAGAAGAGTCGTCTCACTTACATCCTCAGCCTTTATGACCACATGGGATCCTGGAATATCCTTCGTGTGGAGCCATGTTTCATTCTGGCGGGAGGCTTTAAATGTCAAATAATCATTTTGCTTATTATTCTTGCCAACAAGAATGGTTGTTCCATCCGAGGATTGATAAGTTTCAAGGACTGGCTTGTCGTTTTTTTTGGATTTTTGAACTTTTCTTCTTCTAACATATCCCTGTTCCTCAAGTTCCTCACGAATGCCGGCCACGTCCCTTACGGAGGCTGATTCCATTTGCTGGATCAGACTTTCAAAATAGGCCAGCTCATCATACGTCTTCTCCAACTGCTCCTCAATATAAGCTACAGAGCTTTTGAGTTTGTTATATTTTTTAAAATACTGTTGAGCATTTTCCGACGGGCCTTTTTGCGGATCCAGCGGAATGGTAATCATCGGCTGATCTTCTTCGTAATAGTTTGCGACTTCAATCTCCTTTTGGCCTTTTTTTACCATATAAAGATGGGCGGTCAACAGTTCACCCAGAACCTTGAACCTGTCCGCTTTCTCGGTATCCGCAAGCGATGCGTTGAGCTTCTTCACCTTTTTGCCGAGCTTGTTATATTCGTTGTGCAGAAGCTTTTCAAGATCGGCAGCCTGTTGTTTCACTCTGTCCCGCTCTGCTTTGCCATAATAAAAACGGTCGAGCAGCTCTCCTGTGGATGAAAACTCCTTTTTCTCGCCATCCAGATGGGTAAGGGCCACCACGGAAAAATACTCTTTTCCCAGTGATACAACCATTTGCGGGTAGTAGTTGTGGTGATTCACTTCCTCCATCATCTTGATAAAGGCATCGGAAAGAGCTTCTTTTGTTGATAATCCCGCACGGTGAATGATTTCCTTGCCAAGAAGGGGGGACAGTCCGCTGTACAGCTGGACGATCTGCCGGTCAATTTTGCCTTCGTTCCACTGGATTTTCCGGGTGAAACCCTCGGATGTTTCCGTGAGAGGAGAATGTTTTTCCTGTGGGGGCGGGGCAATATATTTCTGCCCGGGCAGCAGAGTGCGGTACCGGTTCAGAGAAGGCGGTATATGCTTGATGCAGTCCGAAATCGATCCTGTTTTGTCATCTACAAGAATGATGTTGCTGTGCCTGCCCATGATTTCGATAATGAGCGTTTTATAGGCGATATCACCAATTTCGTCCCTGTTTTTTACTTTAATATGAATAATCCGTTCCAGATCCACCTGTTCGATCGATTCGATTACTGATCCTTCCATATGCTTTCTAAGCAGCATGCAGAACATAGGAGGGATGGCGGGATTGTCATAGGATTGTTCCGTCAATTGAACCCTGCTGAAGGAGGGATTGGCGGAGACCAGCAGCTTATGATTTCTTCCGCCGGCTCTTACGGTAAACAGCAAATCGGTTTTATCAGGCTGATAGATTTTTGTGATTTTACCGGATTGAAGTTTATTCTTGATTTCGTGGGAAACTGCGCGTGTTGCAATTCCGTCAAAACTCATAATCTCACCTCTGTTTCTCTCCATAATAGTATAGCATTATTGCGGACATGCCTGCATATAAATGGCTATATACGTTACAAGGCAGAGGTGGAGAAATGAATTGGTATGAACTTTCGAAGGAAGAGGTTGAACGGTTGACCGGGAGCAATCTGGAAACCGGGCTGAGCGAAAAGGATAGTCAGAGGAAGCTCAAGACGGCAGGCTATAACCAGTTGCAGGAAGGGAAAAAGCCGTCCGCACTTCTCGTTTTCTTTGCTCAGTTTAAAGATTTTATGGTTCTTGTGCTGCTGGCAGCCACGCTCCTTTCAGGATTGCTTGGGGAGTATTTGGATGCCATCGCGATTATCCTCATTGTTATCATGAACGGGATTTTGGGATTCATTCAGGAACGGAAGGCGGAAAAGTCGCTCAGTGCTCTTCGGGAATTATCGGCACCTTCCGCCATGGTTATGAGGAACGGCAGTTGGAGCCCAATTTCGGCGAAAGAACTGGTGCCTGGAGATCTCGTGAGATTGTCAGCGGGAGACAGGGTGGGTGCGGACATCCGGATGATTTCAGCCAAAGGATTATATATTGAGGAATCGGCGCTGACAGGTGAGTCTATTCCAGTTCAAAAAAAACCGGAAGCCATCCAGGGCACCGGTCTCGCGCTTGGCGACCAAAGCAATATGGCTTTTATGGGCACCATGGCTACACGCGGCAGCGGGACAGGCATTGTGATTGCAACAGGCATGAACACGGAAATGGGGAAAATTGCCCATTTGATTCAAAATGCAGATGCGCTTGCCACCCCTTTGCAATTGAAGCTCGAGCAGCTTGGAAAAGTTTTGATCGGACTTGCCCTGCTTCTGACAGTTCTGGTTGTCTTGACCGGTGTTTACAGAGGACATGATTTATACAGCATGGTGCTTGCAGGAGTATCACTGGCCGTTGCCGCTATTCCCGAAGGCTTGCCAGCCATCGTCACGATTGCGCTTGCCCTTGGCGTACAGAAAATGATCAAGCGGAGAGCCATTGTCCGCAAGCTTCCATCCGTGGAAACATTGGGCTGCGCAACGGTAATCTGCTCGGATAAGACCGGTACACTTACACAAAACAAGATGACAGTTACTCATTTGTGGAGTGAGGGTATAACATGGAACGTAACAGGAAGCGGCTATGATACAGAAGGAGATTTTTTAAGAAACGGACAAAAAACAAAAGTGGATCAGCATGATGGGCTGCTTCAGCTGCTTTCATACGGGGTCATCTGCAACAACGCGGAGCTACAGGACAGCGGGAGAATCATGGGTGACCCAACAGAAGCTGCTTTACTGATCAGTGCGGCCAAGGCCGGATTGGCCAAAGAAACGATGCTCGATGCACTTGAAATAATAGACGAAGTTCCCTTTGATTCCACAAGAAAAATGATGAGTGTAATTGTGAGGAATACTAACGGGGAAACGTTTTTAATCGCTAAAGGAGCACCTGATGTATTGCTCGAGAAAAGTGACTATGTGCTTTGGGATGGCCGGCGCCAGCTACTGAAACAAAATCATACCGAACAGGTTAAAGAAGCGATCATGGGCCTTGGCAGCCAGGCGCTCCGGACCATCGCGGTTGCTTATAAACCGATCCTGGGCAAGGACGGCCCCGTGTCCGGTTCATCCTATGAAAATCATCTGACATTTGTCGGGCTGCAAGGAATGATTGACCCGCCGAGAGAGGAAGTGAAAGAGAGCATTGAACGGTGCCATGAGGCGGGTATCAAGACGGTCATGATTACAGGAGATCACGCGGTGACGGCGAGTGCCATTGCAAGACAGCTTAACATTCTTCCCTCCGGAGGAAAAGTCGTTGACGGTGCGGCACTGTCGCTCATGACTGAGGATGATCTCGTCCGGGAAGCAGAAAACATTTATGTTTACGCCCGCGTTTCTCCGGAACACAAGCTCAAAATCGTGAAAGCACTCCAAAAAAGAGGGCACATTGTGGCAATGACCGGCGATGGAGTCAATGATGCACCTGCGATTAAATCTGCCAATATCGGCATCGCGATGGGAATCACCGGAACGGACGTCGCCAAAGAAGCATCCTCTCTTGTATTGAGCGATGACAATTTTGCAACGATCCGTGCAGCGATCGAAGAAGGCAGAAACATCTATGAAAATATCAGGAAGTTCATCCGCTACCTCCTGGCTTCCAATGTCGGAGAAATTCTTGTGATGCTGTTTGCCATGATACTTTCCATGCCAATGCCGCTCGTTCCCATTCAGATTCTTTGGGTCAATCTCGTGACAGACGGCTTGCCTGCGATGGCACTCGGCATTGATCCGGCGGAGGATAATGTCATGAAGCGGGCGCCAAGAAAACCAAACGAAGGGGTTTTTTCAAGGGGCTTGGGCTGGAAGATTATTTCCCGTGGGTTCATGATTGGCGCAGTCACCATACTGGCATTTTGGACGGCGTTGAACGAGCATCCGGATCAGCTTATGAAAGCCCAGACCGTGGCTTTTTGTACGCTCGTTATGGCCCAGCTCATTCATGTGTTTGACTGCCGAAGCGAGCGGTCGGTGCTTCACCGGAATCCGTTTGGCAACATGGCCCTTGTGCTGGCTGTGCTGTCCTCTGTCGCCCTTCTTCTTGTCGTCATGTATATCGGGCCGCTGCAGGGGATTTTTCACACGGTACCATTGTCGTTCCGTGATTGGCTTCTTGTCATGGGAATGGCGGCCATACCCACTTTTGCCCTTACAGGGTTTCAAGCTTTCAAAAAACTGTAGGCAAAGAGCTGAAAGTGATAAGAACAGTAAACCTGTTTTTATCACTTTTTTTGGTTCTGGCTTGTGTACAAAGCTAAAATTGTTTAGAATAACGAAGGAATATGCTAAAATGATATAAATGTGCTGGGTACGGACATATCCATACATGTAATTAATTTGTACATAAATGATTATGATCTTGCTCGTTCTGGCTAGAATAGAACTACCAACGTTAGGAGCGGTTATATACATGAAGTTAATAAATATTGGTTATGGAAACATTGTTGCAGCACACCGAATCATATCCGTTGTCAGTCCGGAATCAGCACCGATCAAGCGCCTTATTACGATGGCGAGGGACGGAAACATGCTTATTGACGCCACTTACGGCAGGCGGACGAGAGCAGTTATCATTACCGACAGTGATCACGTTGTCCTTTCTGCTGTCCAGCCTGAAACAGTGGCACAGCGGCTGCTCTCAATTGAAGAGGGAACGGAAGAAAATTAGGTGGAGGTAAGTATGGATACAGAACGGGGCATTTTGTTTGTGCTCTCAGGACCTTCCGGTGTCGGCAAGGGAACTGTTTGCAAAGCATTGCGTGCGCAAAAACTGGATATCCAATATTCGGTTTCAGCGACTACCCGCACTCCGCGCGCCGGAGAAGTTCACGGGGTAGATTATTTTTTCAAAACTAAAGAAGAATTTCAACACATGATTGAAAATAATGAGCTTCTTGAGTGGGCAGAATATGTTGGCAATTTTTACGGTACACCAATCGAGTATGTGAATCAGACACTTGATGAGGGCCGGGATGTTATTTTGGAAATTGAAGTCCAGGGGGCACTGCAGGTGAGAAAGACGTTCCCTGAGGGTGTATTTATCTTCCTGACACCGCCAAGCCTTGAAGAATTGCGAAGCCGCATTGTGGGCAGGGGCACAGAAACCGAGGACCTAATTAACAACCGGATGACCGTTGCAAGGGAAGAAATCGAAATGATGCAGCACTACGATTATTCGGTAGTCAATGATGAAATCAGCAGTGCCTGCAGCAGGATCCGGTCCATCATTACGTCAGAACACTGTAAAGTGGACCGGGTCACGAACCGCTATAAAAAATTACTGGGAGATGAATAACTATGCTTTATCCTTCAATTGATGCCCTCATGGACAAAATCGATTCAAAATACTCACTGGTCACTCTTTCTTCGAAACGGGCAAGAGAGATCCAAAGAAGCAATAACGGAATTGTTGAAAAGCCGGTTTCCCATAAATATGTTGGAAAAGCGCTTGAAGAAATTTACGCTGGTTATCTAACGTCCAAAAAGACTGACTCGGAATGAGAACAATAACAACCTATGAGAATAGGTTGTTATTTTTTTCAGTTTTTGCAGAATAACAAATAGATTGATTATAAATATATTATGTAAACAAAGACGGGAGGAACAAACCTTGACTCCATCTCAAAAAAATGTACTCCTTTGTGTGACAGGCGGAATTGCGGCTTATAAGGCAGCGACAATTGCGAGCCAACTGTTTCAAAAAGGGTTTCATGTCAAAGTGGTTATGTCAGATTCCGCTCAAAAATTTATTACCCCGCTGACCCTGCAGACCTTGTCCAGAAATGTAGTATACACCGACACGTTTGAAGAACGCGATCCACATGTAGTTGCCCATATTGACCTTGCTGACTGGGCAGATCTTGTTGTGGTGGCACCTGCAACGGCCAACTTCATTGGCAAGCTGGCCAATGGCATTGCGGATGATATGATCACAACGACATTATTGGCTGCACAGGCACCCATAATGATTGCCCCGGCCATGAATGTGCATATGTATCAGCATCCGGCTGTATTGCAAAACATGCAAAAGCTTGCAGACTTTGGCTATCGATTTGTGGAGCCGGGGGAGGGCTTGCTTGCCTGCGGGTATGTCGGGAAAGGAAGGCTTGCCGAACCCGAAGAAATCATCGCCTGTATAGAGGAACATTTTTCGGGGGCGGAACCCGTTGCAGATTTGCCTCTTCAGGGGAGAAATGTGCTGGTAACCGCAGGCCCGACAAGGGAACAGGTCGACCCTGTGCGTTATTTTACCAATTATTCTTCGGGAAAGATGGGGTATGCCATTGCAGAAGCGGCAGCCAGAATGGGTGCGTCCGTAACGCTGGTCAGCGGTCCGACAGCTCTGGAAAAACCGGCAGGTGTACATGTTATCGAAGTCATATCCACCGAGGATATGTATCAGGCGGTTATGAAGGAATATCCTGAGCAGGATCTTGTCATTAAGTCGGCAGCAGTCGCCGACTATACCCCGCGTATTAAATATGATGAAAAAATGAAGAAAAACAAGGAAAACTGGTCGGTGGAAATGGAAAAAACAACAGATATTCTTTCCGTGCTCGGCCAGAAAAAGGAGCGGCAAATTCTTGTAGGGTTCGCTGCGGAAACCGGCAATTTGGAGAAGTACGCACTTGATAAGCTGAAGCGTAAAAATCTCGATATGATTGTCGCCAATAACGTGGCACAGGAAGACGCAGGGTTTAGTGTGGACACCAACCGAGTCATTATTTATAAGAAGGATGGGTCATCGATTGAATATCCGCTGCAGTCGAAAGAAAAAGTTGCCGAGGAAGTGCTTCTTCAGGCGATGGAATTGATGGCTTTATGATAGCCAAAGTGATCGTGGATGTGCCGGCCAGCAATGTGAACCGCACCTTCGATTACCTTGTTCCCCAAGAGCTGGAGGATACGGTAAAACCGGGAATGAGGGTTTCTGTTCCGTTTGGCCCCCGTAAGCTTCAGGGGTTTGTCATGGGACTGGCTGACGAGCCATCCGTAAAAAAGCTGAAAAAAATCAATGAACTGCTTGATCCTGTACCCGTATTAACAGAGGAGCTTTTACAGCTCGGCCAGTGGGTTTCCCAAAAGACGTTGTGCTTTTTGATTACCGCCTATCAGGCGATGATCCCTGCTGCGTTGAAAGCGACCTATAATAAAGAATTC
This sequence comes from Fictibacillus enclensis, assembly GCF_001457035.1. GTDB lineage: Bacteria > Bacillota > Bacilli > Bacillales > Fictibacillaceae > Fictibacillus_C > Fictibacillus_C enclensis. The sequence goes on from NZ_KQ758617.1 coordinate 1,079,674, forward strand.
AAAATGGTGGATGGCATTTCTTTGGAAGATTTGCCAGTCGAGGCAGCGGAATGGTTCAGGCATCGTGACCGCATACCCATGGAGGATTTATTGAAGGTCACACCCACACCGCTCGGCTTGTTTCAGCGGTTGGTTCAAAAAAATCATCTGGAAGTCATCTATCAGATGGCAGATAAGGTTACCAAGAAAAAAATCAAGCTTGTGCATGCCTCAGGAACGAAAGAAGAGATCCTGGAACACATGGCGTCCCTTTCCAAACAGGCGGTAAAACAACGCGAAATCCTTTCGTTTTTACTGGAGTCCGGGGAACCGGTTGTGCAAAAGGATCTGCTTGAGATCCTGGAGACCACACGTTCGGCGATACAGTCGCTGGAACAAAAAGGGTATGTACAAACAATCGAAAAAGAAATTTACCGTGATCCATATGCCAACCGGGATATCAAGCCAACAGAGCCACTGCCGCTTACCATGCAGCAGGAGCAATGTATCCGGCCGGTATTGTCAGCGCTTGAGGAACAACGGCATGAAACAATTTTGATTCACGGTGTAACAGGAAGCGGCAAAACAGAAATTTATCTTCAATCCATCGACAAGGTGATAAAAAAAGGACAGGAGGCGATTGTCCTTGTTCCTGAAATATCGTTGACACCTCAGATGGTTAACCGGTTTAAAGCACGATTTGGCTCGCGCGTTGCTGTGCTGCATAGCGCCTTGTCCGCGGGAGAAAAATATGATGAATGGCGGAAAATTCAACGGAAAGAGGTATCTGTAGTTGTCGGAGCCCGTTCCGCAGTGTTTGCCCCTTTTGAAAACCTCGGTTTGATCATAATAGACGAGGAGCATGAATCCAGTTATAAGCAGGAGGAAAATCCCCGCTATCACGCCAGAGAGGTAGCCGTTCATCGGGGAGAATACCACCGGTGTCCTGTCATACTGGGAAGTGCAACTCCTTCGCTTGAATCGTATGCCAGAGCACAAAAAGGGGTTTACACCCTTTGTGAATTGAGCGACAGGGTCAATCAGCGCGAACTCCCATCCGTGTCGGTTGTTGATATGAGAGAGGAGCTGCGTGCCGGTAACCGCTCCATGTTTTCACGGGATTTGTTCACCAAGCTCAAGGAAGTGCTCAGCCGGAAGGAGCAGGCGGTACTCTTTTTAAACCGCAGAGGCTATTCATCATTTATTCTGTGCCGTGACTGCGGCTATGTTGGTGAGTGTCCGCATTGCGATATCTCGCTAACGTACCATAAGCGGCAGCATTTGCTGAAATGCCATTATTGCGGGCATCAGGAGCCGATGCCTTCGCGCTGTCCGATGTGCGAGAGCCCATACATCCGCTTTTTCGGTACCGGTACACAAAAGGTGGAGGAAGAGCTTGCCAGACTTCTCCCGGAGGCCAGGGTGATCCGGATGGATGTTGACACAACAGGTAGGAAAGGAAGCCATGAGAGGTTGCTGAATGAATTCGGACAGGGAAAGGCAGATATCTTGCTGGGCACACAAATGATCGCCAAGGGATTGGATTTTCCAAAAGTTACGCTTGTCGGTGTTCTTGCCGCGGATACGATGCTTCATCTTCCGGATTTCAGAGCGTCCGAAAAAACCTTTCAGCTTCTGACCCAGGTGAGCGGAAGAGCCGGCAGGCATGAGTTAACCGGAGAAGTGGTGGTCCAGAGCTATACGATCGGTCATTACAGCATCGATCTTGCCTCTCAGCACGATTATCATGCATTTTATGACGATGAGATGAAAATCAGAAGGGACCATAAATATCCCCCTTATTATTATTTGACGCTGCTGTCCTTCTCGCATCCGGAATTGATGAAGGTGGTGGATGCAAGTGAGAAATCAGCATCGTACCTTTCACAGAGGGTTTCACGGGGAACTATCATTCTTGGGCCGGTCGTATCGCCGATCGCCCGCATCAAAGATAGATATCGCTACCAGGTCATGATAAAATACAAAAATGAACCTGGATTGAGCGAAATGATCTCTGAATTACTTCAGCATTTTCAGCCTGAAATGGACGCCAACGGCCTTCAGATCTCGGTGGATATGAATGCTCAAAATATAATGTAAGTTGTACAGAAGGAGAGAAAGAAGATGGGAGTTAGGGAGATTGTCTGCTACCCTGATGCAATTCTTGAAAAAAATTGTGAACCAGTCACATCTTTTCATCATGAACTTCACCAGCTGATCGACGATATGTTCGACACCATGTATGAAGCAGAAGGTGTTGGGCTTGCCGCACCACAGATTGGTATCGATCTGCGGGTTGCTGTTGTAGATGTAGGTGATGAAACCGGCAAGATAGAATTGGTGAACCCAATCATCGAGCATGGCGAAGGCGAACAGGATGGACCGGAAGGCTGTCTTAGCTTTCCCGGTATCTTCGGTGATGTGAAACGATACCAAAAAGTAACCGTACGGGCACAGGACAGAAACGGAAGAACATTTACCATAGTGGCGGAAGACTTTCTTGCGCGCGCCTTGCAGCATGAAATTGACCACCTGAACGGCATATTGTTCACCTCTAAGGTCAGTTCGTACTACGAACCTGGAGAGTTTGAAAGGTAGGAGTTACAAATGAAAATTGTTTTTATGGGAACCCCGGATTTTTCGGTCGGTGTTTTAAGAAGACTTGTAGAAGATGGCTATGAGGTTGCCGCAGTGGTAACGCAGCCGGACAAGCCTCAAGGCAGAAAAAAAGAAATTAAGCCGACTCCGGTAAAAGAAGAGGCCATGAAACACGGAATCCCCGTGCTGCAGCCGAAAAAACTGAGAGCTGAATATGAAGAAGTACTAGAGTATAAGCCGGACTTGATTGTTACGGCTGCTTATGGACAAATTCTTCCTTCTGAAATTTTGCAGGCACCTCAATACGGCTGTGTTAATGTCCATGCTTCGCTTTTGCCTGAATACCGAGGTGGAGCACCGATTCACCAAAGTATCATTGATGGAAAAACAGAAACCGGTGTTACCATTATGTACATGGTCGATAAGCTTGACGCAGGAGATATCCTGACACAGGTCAAGGTTCCGATCGAAGAAGAGGACCATGTGGATAGCATGTTCCGAAAATTAAGCATTGCCGGTGCCGAGCTGCTTTCCAAAACCTTGCCTGATTTGATTGAGGGCAGACTGACACCCATCAAGCAGGACGAATCAAAAGTAACGTATGCTTATAATATTTCAAGAGAGCAGGAAGAGATTGACTGGTCCAAAAGTGGTGAAGCCATTTACAACCAGATCAGGGGCATGCATCCCTGGCCGGTCGCCTTTACGAAACTAAACGGACAACCGTTGAAAGTATGGTGGGGAAAAAAAGTAAGAACAGGTGCAGAAGCTGAACCCGGTACAGTTCTTGAAACGAACAAAGAAGGGTTCGTTGTCAACACCGGGGATTCCACAGGGATACTCATTACTGACCTACAGCCTGCCGGAAAAAAACGCATGGCTGCCACCCAGTTTTTACAGGGTGCGAAGCTTAAGCCCGGGATAAGGCTGGGTGAAGACGCTTGAAACAAAATGTGAGGAATACAGCAGTGGATGTGCTGTTAAAGATTGAACAGAACCAGGCTTACAGCAATCTTCTGCTCAACCAGTCGATCCAGAAAGCAAAACTGAGTCAGCAGGATACAGGCCTTTTAACCGAACTGGTATACGGAACCGTTCAACGGAAAAACACGCTGGATTATCTATTGGCGCCTTTTGTGGCAAAAGGCCTTCAAAAACTGGACAAATGGGTGCTTGTTCTTCTCCGCATGTCCCTGTATCAGATGGTGTATCTTGACCGGATTCCGGATCATGCCATTATCAATGAAGCCGTGGAAATCGCAAAAGCGCGGGGCCATAAAGGGATCTCTGGCATGGTTAACGGTGTATTGAGAAAAATACAGCGGGAGGGAACAAGAGATATCTCAGTCATTGAAAACGATGAGGAACGGCTGTCCCTTCAATACAGCATGCCCCAGTGGCTTGTTCACCGGTGGATTGAACAATACGGACTTCATGAAACAGAGAAAATGTGTATGGCCAATACAAAGCCATCTCCTGTTACAGGAAGAGTCAATGTGATGAAGACGAACCGTGACCAGGTGCTTAAGTCCCTTGAAAAGGAAGGCATTGCGGGAAGCAAGGGGGAACTTTCTCCTGATGCCGTCCGGATAAATAAAGGCGGCCTTTCACATTCTTCTTTATTTAAGGAAGGATATGTTACAATACAAGACGAAAGCTCAATGCTTGTGGCACGGGCCCTTGGTCCGTTGCCAGGCGAAAAAATACTGGATGCCTGTGCGGCTCCTGGAGGAAAAACAACGCATATCGCCGAACTGTTAAACAATACGGGCGCGGTGACGGCGCTTGACCTCCATCCGCACAAGGTAAAACTGATCGACGAGCAGGCGAGGCGCCTTCATTTGGGCAACATAGCAACAGAGGCGCTGGACAGCCGTAAAGCAGGAGAAAAATTTGCTTCCTGTTCGTTTGACAGAATACTCGTAGATGCACCGTGCAGCGGATTTGGTGTCATCCGGAAAAAACCGGACATTAAATGGTCCAAAAAAGAAGAAGATATACATCGAATTGCTGAGATACAGCAGCAAATTTTAGCTAAAGTAGCAAAACTGTTAAAACCAGGCGGGACCTTGCTTTACAGTACATGTACCGTCGATAAAGAGGAAAATCATGAGATTGCCGAAGCGTTCCTGGATAAGCATCCCGATTTTGAATGGGACAGCCAGTTCAGTGAGAGGCTGCCTGAAGCATTAAAACCATTTGTGATGCCTGCACAAGCCCAAGTACAGATCCTTCCTCAATATTTTAACAGTGATGGTTTTTACCTTGCTTGCTTTAAGAAAAAGACTACAACTGGTGGTGAAACCCAATGTTAAAACCGTTAAGTGAAAAACAGCAGAACCCGGCGATTATGCCTTCCATCTTTTCACTTGAGTTAAGTGATCTGGAAAACTGGCTATCTGAAATTAAAGAACCGAAATTCCGGGCAGCACAGATTTACAATTGGCTTTATGAGAAACGAGTAACAAGCTTTGAAGAAATGACAAACCTGCCAAAAGGGCTTCGTGAGAAATTGGAAGAAACCTATCATATTCATCCGATGAAAGAAGTGGCCCGCCAGGAATCCTCCGATGGCACAATCAAATTTTTGTTTGAGCTGCAGGATGGCTATTCCATCGAAACTGTTTTGATGCGCCATGATTATGGCAACAGCGTCTGTGTGACCACACAGGTAGGCTGTCGTCTGGGATGTACGTTCTGTGCGTCAACGCTCGGCGGGTTAAAACGGAACCTGCTGGCTGGAGAAATTGTCTCTCAGGTGCTTCAGGTGCAGCGTGCCCTTGATGGCACAGAGGAGCGGGTAAGCTCGATTGTCATCATGGGAATCGGCGAACCTTTTGATAACTATGACGGCCTTATTAAATTTTTGAAAGTCGTCAACCATGATAAGGGCCTCAATATCGGAGCCCGTCATATTACGGTTTCAACCAGTGGAATCGTGCCTTATATTTATAAATTTGCCGATGAAGGCATGCAGATCAATTTTGCCGTGTCACTGCATGCTCCAAATACGGAAATCAGAAGCAAACTCATGCCTGTGAACCGGATGTATCCGATGAATGAGCTCATGGATTCCATCCGTTATTACATTAAAAAAACCGGACGCAGGGTTTCATTTGAATATGGATTATTCGGCGGCGTGAATGACCAGGTAGAACATGCCGAGGAACTGGCAGACCTCATTAAAAGTGTAAAATGCCATGTAAACTTGATTCCAGTGAATTATGTACCGGAGCGTGATTATGTCCGCACGCCAAAGAACCAGATCTTTAAGTTTTTGGAAACCTTAAAAAAACGTGGTGTCAATGCGACTCTTCGAAGAGAGCAGGGGCATGATATTGACGCAGCTTGCGGGCAGTTACGGGCAAAGGAGCGTCAGGAAGAGACGAGGTGACGTATTTTGCAGTACGCATTTAAGACAGATACAGGTAAAGTTCGTCAGCATAATGAAGACAGCGGGGGAGTGTTCACAAAAGGTGAACACTTTCTTGCCCTTATTGCCGATGGGATGGGTGGCCATAAGGCCGGAGATGTGGCAAGTTCCAAAACGATTCAGCTTTTTGAAAAGGCGTGGAATTCGATCACAGAAGATGAAATTGAAACCCCGGTAAAAGCAGAAGAATGGCTTTTAAAGACGGTAACCAATACGAATTTAGAGCTTTTTCAGTATGCCAACAGCAATGCCGATTGCAATGGAATGGGTACGACTCTTGTCGGAACGCTGTGCACCCCTTCTTATTTAACGATATTACATATAGGCGACAGCCGTGTTTATTATTTTTCCGAAAACAAGCTTATTCAAAAAACGGAGGACCATACGCTTGTCAATGAACTCGTCCGTTCAGGACAATTGTCCGAAACGGAAGCAGAAAACCATCCCAGAAAAAACGTCATCCTCCGGGCATTGGGAACCGACGATGTCATTGAGGTGGATATCCAGACCATTTCATGGGGCGAAGGCGACCTCGTGCTTCTATGTTCGGACGGATTATCGAATAAAGTATCCCGGGATATGATGGAATCCATTGTAAGTGATGACAGCCTCTCGCTGGATCAAAAAGTGGACCGCCTCGTAAACCTGGCAAATGAAGCCGGAGGAGAAGACAATATTACGATTGGGCTTGTCCGTTACCCTCCCGATGAACAGCAAAAGGGAGTAAATTAGCATGATTGGCAAACGAATCAGCGGCCGCTATAAACTGCTCGAAGTCATAGGAGATGGCGGAATGGCCATTGTTTACCGGGCCAAAGATCTTATTTTGGACCGTGATGTGGCCGTGAAAATCCTTCGATCGGAATTTTCGGACGACGAGGAGTTTATCAAGCGGTTTAAAAGAGAGGCAGAAGCTGCAACCAGCCTGGATCACCCCCATATTGTGAGCATCTTTGATGTGGGTGAAGAAAACAATGTCTATTTCATTGTGATGGAGTACGTAAAGGGGAAAACGTTAAAGCAATATATACGTGAAAAAGGGCGGCTGTCTGTAGAGGAGTCCATCCAGATTATCAAGCAGATCGCTTCGGGTATGGTAGCTGCCCATGAACATGGAATCATTCACAGAGACATTAAACCACATAATATTCTCATTGATGAAAACGGAGTGGCCAAGGTTACCGATTTTGGCATCGCACTTGCCATCACATCGGCGACCATCACACACACCAATTCGGTTTTGGGCTCGGTTCACTATTTTTCACCCGAACAGGCCCGCGGAGGCGTAGCCAACGCAAAATCGGATATTTATTCACTGGGAGTCGTACTATTTGAAATGCTGACCGGCCGAGTCCCGTTTACTGGAGAGTCGCCTGTATCTGTCGCATTAAAACATTTGCAGGAAGATGTTCCGGAACCGAGGAAAATTAATCCGGAAATTCCGCAAAGCGTGGAAAACATTATCCTTAAAGCCCTGACCAAAAACCCGGTCTACCGGTATGACAGTGCCCTTGAGATGATGGATGACCTTGACACGGCGTTGTCACCTCACCGGCTGAATGAGGACCGGTGGAGTGATTTTGATGAATCTGCCGATGCGACAAGGATTATGGCTCCGGTCTCCATGACAAAAGAGGCGGAGGCAAAAGAACCTGAGCCTAAACCGGATTATCCTCCGGCCCCAAAGAAAAAGAAGAGAAAGTGGCGAATGATTCTGCTCATTCTTATACTTTTGCTTGCTGTTGCGGGGGTTGCCGCTTTTGTCATGCCAGGGATGTTTAAAGTTAAAGACGTGTCAGTCCCCAATGTAGTTCATAAAGACTACGCCGACGGCTATGACAAGCTTGTTAACCTGAAACTTAAAGTGGAGCGCAAAGACCTGTATGACGATGAAGTTGAACAAGGCAAAATCATCAAACAGGACCCTGAAGCCCAGTCCATGGTAAAAGAGGGGAGCTCGGTCACACTCTATGTCTCTAAAGGCTTTAAAAAGGTAGACATGGAAGATTTGACTGGCATGAAGGAAGAAGAAGCAAGAGATTTGCTGAATGAAAAAGGATATAATACGAAAAATATTGAAACGATACCAGTAGAGTCAGAAGAAACACCAGAAGGGGAAGTAGTATCCCAGAGTCCCGAAAAAGGCGAAAAGGTCAATCCGAGTGAAATTCAGGTCATCCTTCGGGTAAGCACAGGGCCGCCAACCGTTCAGCTTGAAAATTTGGCGAATTCATCCAAAGAAGATGTGCAAAATTACATCTCCCAGGAAGGACTAAATGTTGATTTCTCAGAAGAATATTCGGATTCGGTCGAGGAAGGAAAAGTCATTTCACAAAAGCCTTCTCCGTATACCACTGTAAAAAAGGGATCAACAGTAAATGTCGTCATTTCCAAGGGGAAGAAGCCTGAACCTAAACCGCCTGAAGAGAAGCCAGAAAAGCCGGAAGATAAACCGGAAAAGCCAGATTCGGGCGAAGAACCACAGGACCAGGAAATCACGTTTAACAACAAAATTACCGTGGAAGTGTCCAAAGAAGATGAGAACCAACAATTTCAGGTAAGAATTGTTTACAGTGATGCCAAAAAGGATAATGCTGTATTTGTGGAAGAACAAATTTCGAAAACGAAAGAATATATGGTGCCGCTCACGGTTTCACCAGAAAAGGATGCGTCCTATACGGTATATTTAAACGGAAAAGAGCAAGCAGCCAAAACGTTTAACTATAAAGATGCAAAGGAAGGAAATTTCAAAGGAGAGAATAATGAATAATAAGACTGAAGGAAGAATTATAAAATCAGTCGCTGGTTTTTATTATGTGCTTTTCAATGACGAGGTCTTTCAATGCAGAGGACGGGGGAATTTCAGAAAGAAAAAAATTACTCCTGTGGTGGGGGACTGGGTTGTGTTTGAATCTACCAACCCTACGGATGGCTATATACTCGATGTGAAAGAGAGAAAGAATGAATTGAACCGGCCGCCCATCTCGAATGTCGATCAGGCTATTTTAGTGTTTTCTGCGGTGCGGCCGGAATTTTCTACAGCGTTGCTCGACCGTTTTCTTGTCCACATCGAGGATAATGGCATACAGCCGGTTATATGCATTACAAAGATGGATTTGATCGAGAGTAACGAGTACCAGCAGGAAATTGAAAATTATATCACAGCCTACCGCAAGCTGGGATATGATGTCCTTCCAACCTCTGCCATGTCGCTCGCTGGAATGGAAGCCATCAAACCCATTTTTAAAGGCAAAACCAGTGTGTTTGCCGGACAGTCGGGAGTTGGAAAGTCGTCTCTATTGAATGCACTGATGCCCGAGCTTATGCTGGAGACCAATGATATATCCGACCATTTGGGCAGGGGAAAGCATACGACCAGGCATGTAGAACTCCTTCCATATGGTGAAGGACTGATTGCCGATACACCGGGATTCAGTTCGCTGGATTTTGTTGAAATTGAAACCGAAGAGCTCTCTTATAATTTTCCGGAGATGAAAGAAAGAGTATCGGATTGCAAGTTTCGGGGCTGCACACACAGCTCGGAGCCGAAATGTGCGGTAAAAGAAGCCGTGGAAGAAGGGGAGATTCCCCGCTTCCGCTATGACCATTACTTGGAATTTTTACAGGAAATCAAGGAACAAAAACGGAGGTACTAACATGATAAAAGTTGCGCCATCCATACTGTCCGCTGACTTTTCGAAGCTGGGCGAAGAAGTCAGGGCAGCTGATGAGAGCGGGGCCGATTACATCCATATAGATGTGATGGACGGTCATTTCGTACCAAACATTACGATGGGCCCGCTTGTGGTAAACGCGATTCGCCCGTTGACAGATCTGACATTTGATGTCCATTTGATGATTGAAAATCCGGATCAATATATTCCTAATTTTGCAGAGGCAGGAGCCGACATCATTACGGTTCATGTAGAAGCGTGCCCGCATCTGCACCGGACCATCCAGCTGATTAAAGAGCATGGAAAAAAAGCGGGGGTTGTACTGAACCCTGCCACTCCGATCGATACGATTAAGCATGTTCTTCCTGAATTGGACCTTGTTTTAATCATGTCGGTCAATCCGGGCTTTGGAGGACAGTCTTTTATCCAAGAATCTTTATCAAAAATCAAGGAACTCAGAACCCTGATCGACGAAAAGGGTCTTGATGTCGAGATCGAGGTTGACGGGGGCGTAAATGCAGAGACCGCACGCCTTTGTGAAAAAGCGGGAGCGACTGTCCTTGTTGCGGGATCGGCCATTTATGGGAAAAAGGACATAAAAGGTGCAATTCAGGCCATTCGTGGTGTATAATAGATGGGTATAAAGAACTGAGAGAAGTAACCACAGGGGGAGTCCCATAAAGGGGCTGAGAGGGGAGTAAGTTCCCGACCCTTAGAACCTGAAGCAAGATCATGCTTGCGTAGGAATGTGGAGTCGCTGTTGTTTCATTAAAAAGCAACCGTCATTCACATGCCGGTTGCTTTTTTCTTTTCTTAACTATGTTAGGGGGAGAACAATATGACAAAACGGATTGGGTTTTTAACCGAAATCGCAATGATGTCCGCACTGGCCATCATTTTAAGCTTTGTACAATTTAAAGGGATTTGGGCCTATGGGGGATCGGTTTCTCTGGAAATGCTGCCGATTTTTCTAATGGCGTTCCGCAGAGGAGTATCCGGGGGGGTCGCCACAGGCCTGATCGTAGGAATGGTCAAAATGCTGATTGACGGAACAGCGGGCATTCATCCGGCTTCCTTGATTCTTGATTATCCGCTGGCCTTTTTGCTTGCTGGTTTTGCAGGAGTTTTCAGAGTCAATGCCGTATCTTCGCCAAAAAGAAGAATGTCAGCCATTGTGGCTGGAATCTTGTTTGGAAGCGTGCTCCGTCTTGCTTCTCACGTGGTTTCAGGTGTCATTTTCTTTGCAGCATACGCTCCGAAAGGAATGAATCCTTTTGTGTATTCAGTAATCTATAATGTTTCCTACATGATTCCGGTTGCTCTTATCACCATTGTGGCGTTCCTTTTCTTAACGAAAACCGCGCCTCGCCTTCTTCATCACACGGGCCGCGGAGTAACACAGGCAGCATGAATATCATCATTGTAGCAGGAGGTCCGGAAGAGAAGCATCCGGACTTTTCTTGTTTTCCTGTAAATGACTCCGTCTGGGTAGGAGTTGATCGTGGGGTGTACCATCTGCTGAAAAAAGGCATCAAGCCTCATTATGCCTTTGGTGATTTTGACTCACTGGACAGCAGGGAAAGGGAATGGATGTCCTCTTATGAACTCCCGGTATTTGAATATGACAGCGAAAAGGACAAAACCGACCTGGAACTGGCCCTCGAATGGGCGGTTGACGAACAGCCGGAAGGAATCATATTGCTTGGTGCGACTGGCGGCAGGCTCGATCATGAACTGGCCAATATCCAGCTTCTGCTTTTGGGCCTTGAACAGAGTGTGCCGATCGAGATCCGCGACAGTCAAAATTCAATCAGCCTGAAAGCACCCGGGACATATGAGGCCGTGAATGAACCGGAGTACCCCTATCATTCCTTTCTTCCCTTTAACGGGCCGGTGAATGGCCTCTCGCTTTCCGGATTTAAATACCCATTGAAACAGCAATATTTGCCAATGGGTTCCACCCTTTGCATATCCAATGAGCTTGTAAATAAAAATGGTACTTATTCCTTCTCTGGCGGCATATTAATGTTCATAAAGAGCCATGATTAAATTAATCTTTAACGGCAGGCCGCATGGTACTATTTTTTATATGATGAATATATTTACAAGGAATGTCTTATTTTTTAAGGGCCTGGAGGAGGGGTATGATGAAATTTTACACCATTAAACTGCCTAGGTTTTTAGGAGGATTTGTACGTGCGGTTTTAGGTTCGTTTAGAAAAGGATAAAAGAGGACGACCGGCACCTTATTTTATGTACAACATCTATTAAAAAAGGAAAGGCACCCTGTTAAAGAGGGTGCCTTTCCTTTTTTTTTGCAAAATAAAAAACAACGGGGAACCCGTTGTTTTATGAGCATTTACACACGTTCGATTTTTCCGGATTTAAGGGCACGTGCAGAAACATATACACGTTTCGGCTTGCCGTCAACCAAAATGCGGACTTTTTGAACGTTAACTCCCCAGCTCTTTTTGGTTTTGTTCAAGGCGTGTGAACGCTTGTTTCCTGTTTTAGGGCCTTTTCCAGTAACGTAGCATTTGCGTGACATATTGTGTACCTCCTTTATAACAGTAAAACTGTATCATATCAGTCGTATGTTAAATACTAACCTATAGTAGCATGACCACTAAAGAAAAGCAACAAATGAATTTATGCATTTCAAGTAAAAATGCTTGACATAACTTTGATGCTGTTGTCAAATGGAGATGTCCTTTTAAAAAACATAGTTATATAGTAAAATGAGGGTTAGCCATAATTGATTCATAAAAAGGGGGATTCATCGTGTCCATTGAAATGAAGAACAAATACGGCCAGATTGACATTTCTACGGAAGTCATCGCAACCATTGCTGGAGGAGCCGCAATTGACTGTTACGGAATTATTGGCATGGCGTCAAGAAAGCAGCTGAAGGATGGCATTACCGAGCTTTTAGGGCGTGACAACTTCTCTCGGGGAATTGTGGTTCGACAGGAAGAAGAAGAAGTACATATTGATATGTACATTATCGTAAGCTACGGAACGAAGATTTCAGAAGTAGCCCATAATGTTCAAACCAAAGTGAAGTATACACTTGATCAAATGCTGGGTCTGTCTGTGGATTCGGTTAACATCTTTGTTCAAGGTGTCAGGGTTACAACCCCTTAGTTAGGAGGAAAGTTTGTGTCTTTAACAGTTTTAGACGGTAAAAAGTTTGCGGCCATGGTTGCACTCGGTGCCGCAAACTTATCAAAAAATGCAGCAATGATTGATGCACTTAATGTCTTTCCTGTTCCAGATGGAGATACAGGGACCAATATGAACCTTACCATCACTTCCGGGGCAAAAGAAGTTCAGCAAAATACCAGCGCCGATATCGGAAAGGTTGCTCAAGTCTTTTCACGCGGCCTGCTGATGGGAGCAAGAGGCAACTCTGGGGTAATACTATCCCAGCTTTTCCGTGGTTTTTCAAAATCAATCGAAGGGAAGGCAACGATTACTTCGGTTGACTTTGCAAAAGCATTTGAGAACGGAGTGGAAACAGCATACAAAGCTGTGATGAAACCGATCGAAGGAACCATTTTGACAGTGGCGAAAGACGCGGCCAGGCGAGCCGTAAAGTCAGCAATGAAAAATGATGATCTTCTTCTCGTCATGTATGAGATTGTTGAAGAAGCCAAAGTTTCTCTTGATCGCACACCTGATTTGCTTCCTGTACTGAAGGAAGTAGGGGTGGTGGACTCCGGCGGACAGGGGCTTCTGACGGTGTATGAAGGATTTCTTTCTGCCCTTGAAGGAAAGGAACTGTCTGAAATTTCCCCGCAGGCACCTTCCATGAAGGATATGGTCAATGCCGAGCATCATAAAGCTCAGCTCCATATGAAGACCGAAGATATTCATTACGGATACTGCACCGAATTTATGGTGAGATTCGAAGATGATAAAATAAAAAAAGCACCATTCAGTGAAGAGGAATTTCGAAACGAGCTGAATCGGCACGGCGACTCATTGCTTGTTGTTGCTGATGAGGAGCTCGTGAAGGTTCATATTCATACCGAACAGCCTGGAGACATGCTGTCACTGGCACAGCGCTTCGGAAGCCTGATTAACATAAAAATTGAAAACATGAGAGAACAGCATTCAGCCATCCTGGAATCCGACCGGGCCATGCACGAACCGGCCGCCAGCCCGGCAGCCAAAAGCGAGAAAAAGGAATATGGAATCGTAACGGTTGCCATGGGAAGCGGAATTAAAGAGCTCTTTACTTCGCTTGGAGCAGGTTATGTCATTGAAGGCGGACAGACCATGAACCCGAGTACGGAAGACATCGTGAAAGCCATTGAGGAAGTGAACGCAGAGAAGGTCATCGTTCTTCCGAATAACGGCAATATTGTCATGGCCGCCGAACAGGCAGCCACGGTCGCCGACCAGGATGTTGCCATTGTCCGCTCGAAAAACGTTCCTCAGGGAATGGCCGCCTTGCTTGCTTTCAACCCGGCAGTAAATCTGGAGGAAAACCAGGGCAGGATGACAGAGGCACTGAACCATGTAACATCCGGACAATTGACCCATGCTGTCAGGGACACATCCATTGACGGAATAGAGATCAAAAAAGGTGATTTTATGGGAATTATGAACGGAAAAATCGTGGCTTCCATGCCTGATCAAACAGAAGCTCTTCATCAGCTCATCAAAGAAATGGTTGATGAGGATTCAGAGATTCTTACGTTGATCACCGGAGAAGATGCAACTGAGGAAGAAACAAAATCACTGGTACAGTACATTGAAGAAACATACCCCTCTGTTGAAGTGGAAGTTCATCTCGGAAATCAGCCTATTTATCCGTATATTATCTCGGTTGAGTAAGAAAGATGTTCTCTTCATTATTGTTCAGATATGATACAGTAATGAAGGGAATATTTTTATGTGTAATATTCTTTTTCGGAGGGACAAAGATGAAGTACAAAAGTGTTTTTGATATTATTGGTCCTGTAATGATAGGACCTTCAAGCTCTCATACAGCGGGTGCCGCACGAATCGGAAGAGTAGCCCGCGACTTGTTCGGACGGAAACCGGACTATGCGCATATTTCTTTTTATGGATCATTCGCCAAAACATACCGGGGTCATGGAACCGATGTTGCGATCGTGGGAGGCATCCTGGATTTTGATACTTTTGACACTCGGATTGTGGATGCGCTTTCATTGGCGAAGGAGCAGAACATTGAGATCAAAATGACGGAAGAAGATGCGATTACCGATCACCCGAATACAGCCAGGATTGTTCTCGGAGATGAGCATGGTCAAATTGAGCTGGTTGGAATTTCGATCGGCGGTGGAAAAATAGAAATAACAGAACTGAATGGATTCGATCTGCAGCTGAGCGGTGAACACCCCGCCCTTCTTATTGTCCATAATGACCGTTATGGCGCCATTGCAGGTGTTGCAAATGTTCTGGCCAAGCATCAGATCAATATTGGACATATGCGTGTCTCGCGAAAGGAAAAGGGGCAGGAAGCGCTAATGATTATTGAAGTGGACCAGAACGTGCATCAAGTACTTGTTGAAGAGATCGAAGCTCTTCCCATTGTTCAGCAAGTAGTAAAAATAAACGAGTAACCTTGAAAGGAAGAACATCGTATGTTTCGAAATGTAGCCGAGTTAGTGGAACTTGCCGAAGCGAAAAACTGCAAAATCTCGGATATTATGATAGAACAGGAAATGGAAATTACGGGACGGACAAAAGATGAAATCATCAGTCAGATGGACCGTAATCTTAAAGTGATGGAGGAAGCAGTAGAGCGGGGTATCACCCAGGATGTTAAATCACACTCCGGTTTGACAGGGGGAGATGCTCTTCTCCTTCAAAACTATATGAAAAGCGGTAAAAGCCTGTCCGGTGAATTTATGCTCGATGCTGTAAGTAAAGCCATTGCCACCAATGAAGTGAATGCGGCGATGGGAACCATCTGCGCCACTCCAACTGCAGGCTCGGCAGGTGTCGTGCCAGGAGTACTTTTTGCCTTAAAGGAAAAATTAAATCCTACAAGAGAACAGATGGTTGCCTTTTTGTTTGCATCAGGAGCCTTTGGTTTTGTAGTAGCCAACAATGCCTCCATTTCAGGAGCAGCCGGGGGCTGTCAGGCGGAAGTAGGTTCTGCCACAGGTATGGCCGCTGCCGCGGTTGTTGAACTGGCAGGGGGCACGCCTTCCCAGTCGGCTGAAGCCATGGCCATTGCCTTAAAGAACATGCTTGGTCTTGTTTGCGATCCCGTGGCCGGACTTGTGGAAGTTCCTTGTGTGAAGCGTAACGCAATGGGTGCAAGCAATGCGATTGTTGCAGCGGATATGGCACTCGCCGGAATAAAAAGCAGAATTCCCTGCGACGAAGTGATTGATGCCATGTATAAAATTGGACAAACCATGCCCACGGCCTTAAAAGAAACGGCACAAGGAGGGCTGGCGGCTACACCAACAGCCCGGGAGCTTGAAGCTAAGATTTTTGGTATAGCCCTTAACAAAAAATGAATCTGAATCAGCTGAACGTAACAGAAGTCAGCGGAATCGGGGAGAGCAAGCGTGAGGTTTTGCAGGAGCTTGGCATCGTCTCAGTTATGGACCTGCTTGAATACTTGCCGTTCCGTTATGATAATCACCAGCTTAAGGATCTGGCGGACGTTAAACATGAAGAAAGAGCAACCATTGAAGGGAAGGTTCACAGTGAACCTTCTCTCCGTTATTTTCCAAGGAAAAAATCAAAACTGAGTATCCGTGTGCTGATCGGCCGTTATTTGATCACAGCGGTCTTTTTTAATCAGCCATATTTAAAAAAACAGCTGACACCGGGCCAGACGGTAACACTTACGGGAAAATGGGATGCTCATAAAATGACGTTGACGGTGAATGACATCAAGTTTGGTATACAGCCTCAGGACGAAAGCATTGATCCGGTGTATCCGGTAAAAGGAGAAATGAGCGTCAAACAGGTTAGAAGGCTCATTAAAATGGGATTCAGCCAATATGGCGATCAAGTGGAAGAAGTGCTGCCGGCATCCACACGGGAAGCCTACAAATTGTGGGCGCGGAGCAAAGCACTGTATAGCCTCCATTTTCCGCAAACTTTTGAACATCTAAAGCAGGCAAGAAGACGGATGGTGTATGAGGAATTTCTGCTTTTTCAGCTGAAGATGCAAATGTTCCGAAAGATTAACAGGGAACAATCTGCCGGAGAAACTTTGCATTTCAAGGAGGAAGATGTGCAGAAGTTTATCTCCTCTTTACCCTTTCCGCTGACAGGAGCTCAAGGCAGGGTAACCCAGGAAATACTGAACGACATGTCCTCTCCCTATAGAATGAACCGGCTGTTGCAAGGAGATGTGGGCTCCGGGAAAACAGTTGTGGCAGCAATCGCACTGTATGCAGCTATAGCATCGGGCACACAGGGAGCACTGATGGTGCCGACCGAGATACTGGCCGAACAACATTTTCAATCCCTCGGTGAGTTGCTTGGCCCCCATGATCTGACCGTTGAAATGCTGACCAGCTCGGTAAAAGGCAAAAGAAGAGCGGATATCCTCTCAAGACTTGCTTCAGGAGAGGTTGATGTGTTAATCGGCACTCATGCATTGATACAGGATGAAGTGGAATTTTTGAAGCTGGGATTGGTAATTACTGATGAACAGCACCGGTTTGGAGTCAAACAGCGCCGGGTGCTGCGGGAAAAGGGACAAAGCCCCGATGTCCTGTTCATGACGGCTACCCCGATTCCCAGAACATTGGCCATTTCCGTGTTCGGAGATATGGATGTATCGGTCATTGATGAAATGCCTGCCGGCAGAAAAGCTATTGAAACGTATTGGGCAAAACACCACATGCTGGACCGTGTGCTTGGGTTTGTACAAAAAGAGCTCGATGAGGGGAGACAGGCTTATGTCATTTGCCCTTTAATCGAGGAATCGGACAAACTGGATGTTCAAAATGCCATCGATGTACATGCCCAGCTGCAGCAGTATTTTCAACAATATAACGTCGGCTTAATGCACGGAAGGCTTCACTCATCGGAAAAAGAAGAAGTGATGAGGGAATTTGCGGAGAATCGCTGCCATGTGCTCGTATCCACAACAGTGGTGGAAGTAGGGGTTAATGTACCCAATGCGACCATTATGGTCATCTATGACGCGGAGCGTTTTGGCCTCTCGCAGCTTCATCAGCTCAGGGGCAGGGTAGGGCGTGGGAGCGACCAATCCTACTGCATACTGATTGCTGACCCGAAATCGGAAGAAGGAAAAGAACGAATGAGAATCATGACGGAAACATCCGATGGCTTTGTTTTATCAGAAAAGGACCTTGAACTTCGGGGACCAGGCGATTTTTTCGGAAACAAACAAAGCGGGCTTCCTGATTTCAAAATTGCCGATATCGTTCATGATTACCGGGTGCTTGAAGTGGCGAGAAACGATGCTTCCAAGCTCGTAAACTCCAATGCTTTCTATACAGAGGAAACCTATGCACCGCTAAGGGATTATCTGAAACAGACCGGAGCCTTTTCTTCCGAACGCCTGGACTGACCCGCTTTTGCGCAAGGAAGCTAGCGGTTTCCCTTTTATCCTTTCTTGAAATGGTATAGCTGCTATTATATACTACTATTAGTACCAGCTCTTAAAAAATGGATAGCCGTGCTGATGCTCAACTGGCATATCTGGATGGTGTGGATACATGAAGAGAACAAAAAAGGAAAGACAGGCATTGCTGAAAAGCACAATTGAGGCTACGCCCTTCATAACTGATGAAGAACTGGCCGAAAAATTCCTGGTCAGTGTGCAGACGATCCGGCTGGACCGGTTGGAACTTTCCATTCCCGAACTCAGGGAACGGATAAAAAATGTAGCGCAGCAGCAGCTTGATACGGTCAAAGCGCTTCCGCTGGAAGAAGTGATTGGGGAAATTATTGATCTTCAGCTGGATGAAGCGGCCATTTCCATATTGGATATTAAAAGTGAACATGTGTTTTCCCGAACAAAAATAGCGAGGGGGCACCATCTTTTTGCGCAGGCGAATTCGCTCGCTGTAGCGATCATCAATGATGAACTGGCGCTCACCTCAAAAGCCAATATCCGTTTTACCCGGCAGGTAAAAGAAGGGGAACGGGTGGTGGCAAAAGCGAAAGTAAACAGAATAGAAGGCTACCGTACTACGGTTGAGGTTACGAGCTACGTAGAAAAGGAAGCGGTCTTCTCCGGTCAATTCATTATGTTCCGTTCGACTGGAGAAGGAAAGGAAGGAAGTGCAACATGAGAATTGCGATCGATGCAATGGGCGGAGACAACGCTCCTGTAGCTCAAGTGAAGGGAGCATTAAAGGCACTCTCTGCATTTGAGGATTTGAACATTGTTTTAATTGGGGATGAAAATAAAATCTCACCCTATCTGACTTCTTCAGATAGGGTGGAGGTCATGCATACCGAGGAGAAAATTGGAAGCGATGAAGAGCCGGTTCGTGCCGTGCGAAAGAAAAAGAATGCTTCCATGGTTCTCGCCGCCAAAGAAGTGAAGGAGGGGCGGGCAGATGCCTGCATTTCAGCGGGAAATACGGGGGCGCTTATGGCATCCGGTCTGTTCAATGTCGGCAGGATCAGTGGAATTGACCGCCCGGCACTGTCTCCGACATTGCCCACCATGGATGGCAAAGGGTTTTTGCTCCTGGATGTTGGCGCCAATATGGACGCTAAGCCGGAGCATCTGCTTCAATATGCCATTATGGGCAGCACCTATGCGGAGCAGGTCCGCGGAATCAAACATCCAAAAGTGGGACTTTTGAACGTAGGCACAGAGGATGAAAAAGGAAATGCCTTAAGTAAGGCTGCTTTTTCCCTCCTGAAGGACGCGCCCGTTCATTTTATCGGAAATGTGGAAGCGCGAGATCTGCTGAACGGAGCAGCGGATGTGGTGGTGTGTGACGGCTTTTCAGGAAATGTCGTCCTCAAAACGATCGAAGGCACGGCATTGATGATGTTTTCCATGCTCAAGCAGGAACTGACGGCCACAACGGTCAGCAAACTGGCAGCGGGTCTCTTGAAGCCAAGGCTGAAAGGTCTGAAAAGCAAACTTGATTATTCGGAGTATGGCGGCGCGGGACTGTTTGGTCTTGCTGCTCCTGTCGTGAAAGCACACGGATCATCCGATGAGAACGCCATTTTTAATGCCGTCAGGCAAACACGAACCATGGTGGAGAAAAAGGTCGTTTCCATCATCGCCGAAAAAATGAAAGAAGTAGAAAACGAGAAAAAGGGGGAAGAATAATGAGTAAAATTGCTTTTTTATTCCCTGGCCAGGGATCCCAAAGTGTGGGAATGGCACAGGAACTGGCACAAAATTTCGAGGAAGCCCGAACTATTTTTGAATCAGCGGACAACAGGCTCGGCTTTTCCCTCTCTTCTGTGATCTTTGAAGGACCTGAAGAGGACTTGAAACGTACGGAAAATACGCAGCCTGCATTGCTTACAGCAAGCACAGCTGTGCTTGCTGTATTAAAAAAGCAAGGCATCCAGGCAGATTACACTGCGGGCCACAGCCTGGGTGAGTATTCGGCATTAGTTGCAGCGGGAAGTCTGTCCTTCGAGGATGCTGTGTATGCAGTAAGACAGCGGGGGCTTTTTATGGAAGAAGCCGTACCCGCCGGTGTTGGCGCCATGTCTGCAGTACTGGGAATGAAACAGGCTGATTTAGAGGATATTACGCAAAAAGTATCTCAAAATGGCCATGCGGTTCAAGTGGCGAATTTAAACTGCCCAGGTCAGATTGTGATTTCTGGAACGGCACAAGGAGTAGCAGATGCCGCCAGTCTTGCCAAGGAAAATGGAGCCAAGGTCATTCCACTGCAAGTAAGCGGTCCGTTCCATTCATCGCTGATGGAACCTGCTGCTCAAAAAATGGAGAAAGTGCTTGATACGATCGAGATTCGCAATGCTGAAGTTCCGGTCATTGCCAACGTTTCTGCCAAGCCTGTAGAAGAAGCATCGGTCATTAAAGAAAACTTGGTAAAACAAATATACTCTCCTGTCCGCTGGGAAGAAACAGTGAATGAATTGATGGCGCTCGGAGTGGATACATTCATTGAAATCGGGCCGGGAAAAGTTCTTTCAGGGCTTGTGAAAAAGGTCAACCGCAGGGCAACAACCATCGCGATCAGTGACGAAGCAAGTATGAATGCCGCAATTGAAAAGCTGAAGGGGGAGTAACTCCATGCTAAACGGAAAAACAGTTCTGGTTACAGGTGCATCAAGAGGAATCGGAAGAGCCATCGCACTTGAATTGGCGAAAAACGGAGCAAAAGTCGCTGTCAATTATGCCGGCAATGAAGCGAAGGCAAAAGAAGTCGTGGAAGAAATTATCGCCATGGGGCAGGAAGCCATTGCTGTTCAGGCGAATGTTGCTGACAGTGAATCCGTAACCGGAATGGTCAAACGGGTTATCGAAGAGTTTGGTTCACTTGATATTCTAGTTAACAATGCAGGGATTACCAAGGATAATCTGCTCATGCGCATGAAGGAGGAAGAATGGGATTCTGTGCTCAATACGAACTTAAAAGGTGTGTTTTTGTGCACAAAAGCGGTCACCCGCCAGATGATGAAGCAGAGAAAAGGAAGAATCATTAACATTTCATCCATTGTTGGTGTTTCAGGAAATCCTGGACAGGCCAACTATGTTGCAGCCAAAGCTGGTGTGATCGGACTGACAAAAACGACGGCAAAGGAACTGGCGAGCCGCAACATTACGGTCAATGCCATTGCACCAGGTTTCATTGATACGGAAATGACTGAAGTGCTTGAGGAAAATGTTAAAGGTGAAATGCTGAAAGCTATTCCGCTAGCGCGTTTTGGCAGCACAGATGATATTGCTTCGCTTGTGACGTTTTTAGCAGGCGACAGCAGTTCTTATATTACCGGACAGACCATCAACGTGGACGGCGGAATGGTAATGTAACTGAACCGCTTATTCTATCTAGTTTTTTTTTCTTAAATGGTATATAGTATTGAAAGGAGGTGAATACACATGGCAGACGTAATTGAAAGAGTTTCGAAGATTATCGTAGATCGTCTTGGTGTAGACGCTGCAGAGGTTAAGCCTGAGGCTTCTTTTAAAGAAGATCTTGGTGCGGATTCCTTGGATGTTGTTGAACTAGTAATGGAACTAGAGGACGAATTTGATTTGGAAATTTCTGACGAAGATGCTGAAAAAATTACAACGGTTGGAGACGTTGTTAATTACATAAACAGCAACAACAACTAATCATGTTTTAAAAAGTCCCGTAACGACTCGTGCGGGACTTTAACCTATTCGCAGACAATGAGCAGGTACCCTCTAAGTGTTATGCAGGAGGCAATGATGAAAGGTTCAAAGAAACAAACGCCAAACAATAAAAAAGGTTCACGACAACGGTTTAAACACCCGTCGAGAAAATTAATGGACGAAAAAGTACGAAAACAAAAGGTAGCTCCTTTGCAGGAACGAATTAATCTTTTTTTTGACAATGAAAAACTGCTGGTACAGGCATTTACACATTCATCATATGTGAATGAGCATCGGGGACGTCCGTATGAAGACAACGAACGGCTTGAGTTTCTAGGGGACGCCGTGCTGGAATTAACCATTTCTCAGTTTCTTTACTCCAAATTTTCCACCATGAGTGAAGGTGAACTGACAAAACTGAGAGCAGCAATCGTATGCGAGCCTTCTCTTGTTATTTTGGCCAATGAGCTTCATTTTGGGGATTATGTGCAGCTCGGCAAGGGTGAGGAAAATACAGGCGGGCGTACAAGGCCTGCACTGCTCGCTGATGTCTTTGAAGCCTTTATTGGTGCACTGTATCTGGATAAAGGACTCGAAGCCGTCAGGGAATTTTTGGAAATTCACGTATTTCCCCGAATCAATGAAGGTGCTTTTTCTCATGTGATGGATTTTAAGAGCCAGCTTCAGGAGTATGTACAGCGGGAAGGCCTTGGTACGATCGATTATAAGATCATTCAGGAAAAAGGGCCGGCGCATAACCGTGAATTTGTTTCAGAGGTCAAGCTGAACGAAGACCCTTTTGGCGTAGGCTATGGCCGCTCAAAAAAGGAAGCGGAGCAGCATGCTGCACAGGAAGCGCTGGAGAAAATAATGAAACATTAAAAAACACCCTGCATGAGGGTGTTTTTTCATTATGTAGTCATTATTTCTTTTTCAGTGAACCAAGCTCGGACACAATGCCTTCCATATCACGAACACTAAAACCGGGCATTTTCATGACCATTTCATAGAGATCTTTAATGTCTTCATATTGGTCAACGGTGTAATCGTCACCCTGAATCAAGCCGGAATTTACGAGCTGCAGCTTTCTTTTTACGGCTTCAATCATGAACTCTATATTTTCCTGGCTGGGAGTGGTTAAATTCATCATAGCACCCTTTCTTTCCTCTTTCTTGTTAATTGTAGCATAAATGAATCTATTTGTATGTTGATCTATGGTAAAATAAATTAGTTAAGAATACATAAGGGGGATTAAGATGTTCCTCAAACGATTAGATGTTGTAGGTTTTAAGTCTTTTGCGGATCGAATCAATATTGAATTTGTGCCGGGAGTGACGGCGGTGGTTGGCCCGAACGGCAGCGGGAAAAGCAATATTTCAGATGCTGTCCGCTGGGTGCTCGGGGAGCAGTCGGCCAAATCACTTCGCGGATCGAAAATGGAAGATATCATCTTTGCGGGAAGCGACAACCGAAAGCCGCTCAATGTGGCTGAGGTGACCCTCACGCTGGACAATGAGGATCAGCACCTTCCGCTTGAATATAATGAAATCAGTGTAACCCGAAGAGTTTACCGTTCAGGTGACAGTGAATACCTGCTGAATAAACAGCAATGCCGGCTGAAGGACATTGTGGATTTGTTTATGGATTCGGGACTCGGCCGTGAAGCATATTCCATTATCGGCCAGGGGAAAATTGAAGAAATTTTAAGCAGCAAGGCAGAGGACCGGCGGAAGATTTTTGAAGAAGCGGCCGGTGTTTTGAAATATAAAACACGAAAACAAAAAGCAGAAGCCAAGCTGTATGAAACACAAGAGAACCTGAATCGCGTTGAAGACATTATTTATGAATTGGAAGGACAGGTTGAGCCGCTCGAGATCCAGGCTTCCATTGCCAAGGATTTTCTGGAGAAGAAAGAGGAACTCGAGCAAATTGAAGTCGCATTAACGGTGTATGAGATTGAAGAACTGCACGGGAAATGGGAAAAACAGTCCCAACTTGTGGATGAGCTGAAAACAAAGGATTCTGCACTTGCGGCCAAGGTGAAAAATGAAGAGGCATCGCTTGAACGCATGCGTTCGGATATCCAGGCGCTTGACGAATCGATCGACGAGCTGCAGCAGTCTTTGCTGGTGGCGAGCGAGGAACTGGAAAAGCTCGAAGGAAAACGTGAGGTTTTAAAGGAAAGAAAGAAAAACTATCATCAGAATAAAGAATCCCTTAAACAGCAGATTCAGAACCTCAAGAAAAAAAAGGAGGAGCTGGAGCATGCTTCAGCGGAAGGGGAACGTTTATTCGGCGAGCAAAAGAAAGAACTCCGAACACTTAGGAATCAGCTTAAAGAAGAAGAAAGCCGGTTGTCTGTTATGGAGCTGGATCTTGAAGCTGAGATCGAACGGCTGAAAAGTGAATACTTTGAGGCTCTGAACAGCTCAGCATCGATCAAAAATGAGATGCGGTATTTAACAGACCAGAAGAGTCAGCAGCAGTTTAAATCCACCCGTCTGGACAAAGAACATGAAGGTTATATTGAACAGCGGGAAAACGTCCACACGGAAAAGCTTGCGCTGCTTGAACAGGTCAAAGCGGCCGAGACAAAAATATCGGGCCACCTCGAGCAGTATGCCAAACTGAAAAAACAACTCGAACAAAAAGAAAATGAAAATGAGGAAAAACAAAATAAACTGTATCAAGCGTATCAGTTTATTCAGCAGTTCAAATCGAAAAAAGAATGGCTTGAATCCATGCAGGACGAATACCAGGGCTTTATGCAGGGCGTAAAAGAGGTGCTAAAGGCCAAAAGCAACCTTACCGGCATTGAAGGAGCGGTTGCTGAATTAATCAGTGTACCGGCCGAAGTGGAAACCGCTATTGAAACGGCGCTCGGCGGGTCCATGCAGCACATCGTGACACAGAGTGAAAAGGATGCCGTCGCCGCCATTTCATTCCTGAAGAAGAAAAGGTATGGGCGGGCAACCTTTTTGCCGATGTCTGTGATCAAAGGACGGTATATTCAGCCTTCTGATCTCAGTCTTGCTGCGTCCCACCCCGCTTTTGTTGGTGTGGCGAGCCAATTGGTGGCTGCCGATTCCAGCTATGAAAAAATTATCGCCAACCTTTTGGGGAACATTGTGATTGCCAAAACAATAGAAGGCGCCAATGAAATCGCGAAAATCTTTAGGTACAAGTATCGTATTGTCACGCTCGAAGGAGATGTCGTAAGTGCCGGCGGCTCGATGACAGGAGGAAGTGTTAAACAAAAGAACTCCTCACTTCTGGGACGGCAGCGTGAACTGGACCAGGTGACCGAAAAGATGGAAAAGATGGAACACCAGACGGCTTTTGCCGAGGCCCAGGTGAAAGATTCCAAAGCGGCGATTCTCCAATTGCGTGAACAGCTGGATGCGTTCAGGCAGGAGGGGGAAAACAGCCGCCTGGAAGAACAATCGCTCAAAAGCAAATTGCGGGAAATTGAGATAGAAGAGAAAAATCTGAATGACAGGCTATCTCTTTATGACCGCGAAAAAAATAGCTATCATACGGAGCAAAATTCCATTGCTGAACGAATTACCGAGCTTGAAGCCTCCCTTGAAGACAACAAGATAGAGGCTGAAATGCTCGAGCAGAAAATCGAGGAGCTTACGATTCGCAAAAAAGATCAGCAAACATCCAAGGAAGAAATTCAGCAGTCTGCCACCGCAATAAAAATCAAAATTGCCGAAAAGGAGCAGCAGACCGCCAATCAGCAGGAAAAGCTGGTCCGACTCCGGTCGGAATTAAAGGATGTAACGGCCCAGCTTGAGGAAACCGATCAGGACTTCTGGATGCTTGAGGAAGAAATGAACAGTAATTCATCCGGTGAAGAAGTACTGGACGGGCATATTGCGTCCAAACGGCAGGATAAAAACGCGGTTCTCCATTTGATCTCACAGCGCAGGCAGGAGAGGCTTGAACTTTACCAGAAGTCGGAGGACCGTGACAGGGAGCTTAAAGAATCGAAACGAATTCTTAAACAGCTCAATGATGCACTCCGCACCGAAGAAGTAAGCATAAACCGGCTGGATGTTGAACTTGATAACCGCCTCACCCATTTGCGCGAAGAATATGAACTGTCATTTGAAGGCGCCAAGGAAAAGTTTGCGCTTTCCATAGAAGCAGACGAAGCAAGGAAAAAAGTAAAATTGATCAAATTGGCCATTGAAGAACTGGGACTGGTCAACCTGGGAGCCATTGAAGAATATGAACGTGTGTCCCAGCGGTTCAATTTCCTTACCGAACAAAAACAGGATTTGGTGGAAGCGAAGGAAACCCTACATGGGGTCATTGATGAAATGGACATCGAAATGAAAAAAAGATTTGAAGAAACGTTTACCGGCATACGCTCTCATTTTGGACAGATTTTCAAGGAGCTGTTCGGGGGAGGCAGAGCCGATCTCTCTCTAACCAATCCGGAAAACCTGCTGACAACAGGAGTGGACATTCTAGCCCAGCCTCCAGGAAAAAAACTGCAGCATCTTGCGTTGTTGTCTGGAGGAGAGCGGGCGCTGACAGCGATCGCCCTGCTGTTTGCCATCCTGAAAGTGCGCCCCGTCCCTTTTTGCATTCTTGACGAGGTAGAGGCTGCACTTGATGATGCCAACGTTGGCCGGTATGCCAGCTATTTAAGAACATTCAGCAAAGGGACGCAATTTATCGTGGTAACCCACAGAAAGGGTACGATGGAAGAAGCAGATGTTCTGTACGGTGTGACCATGCAGGAATCTGGTGTATCCAAGCTGGTTTCTGTGAAACTTGAGGAATCAAAGGAACTTGTCGGTGCAAACTGACAAATAGAGAACATAGGAGGAAAGCATGAGCTTTTTAAAACGATTAAAAGAAAAATTTACGACACAATCCGATTCGGTATCCGAAAAATTCAAAAGCGGTCTGGAAAAAACAAGAACTTCATTTTCAACACGAGTCAATGACCTGGTGAAACGCTACAGAAAAGTAGATGAGGAATTTTTTGAAGAACTGGAGGAAATTTTGATTTCTGCTGATGTTGGTGTTCATACGGTCATGGAACTCATAGATCAGCTCAAAGATGTTTCCAGAACAAGAAACATCCAAAATACGGAGGATTTAAAATCGGCGATTTCCGAGACGCTCGCCGGTATGCTGCACAAAGGTGATCAGGAGGGTAAACTGAATCTGCAAACCGAAGGGATGTCCGTCATCCTGTTTGTCGGTGTTAATGGTGTCGGAAAAACGACCACCATCGGAAAGCTCGCCCACCAGTTGAAGCAGGAGGGGAAATCGGTTCTGCTTGCAGCGGGAGATACGTTTAGGGCAGGAGCGATCGAGCAGCTAGAGGTCTGGGGGCAGCGTGCTGGTGTAGATGTAATCAAGCACCAGGAAGGTTCTGATCCTGCAGCGGTGATCTATGACAGTTTAAAGGCAGCAAAATCGAGAAATGCCGACGTTCTTCTCTGCGATACGGCAGGGAGGCTCCAAAATAAAGTAAACCTGATGAACGAACTTGAAAAAGTAAAACGCGTCATCGAACGTGAAGTGCCGGGAGCACCACATGAAGTCTTGCTTGTTGTGGATGCAACCACCGGACAAAATGCCATGAACCAGGCGAAAACGTTCAGCCAGTCGACTAATGTGACAGGGCTTGTCCTAACCAAGCTGGACGGCACGGCGAAGGGTGGAATTGTTCTGGGCATCCGGAATGAACTGGATATTCCTGTGAAATTTGTCGGCTTGGGAGAAAAAATTGATGATCTGCAGGTGTTTGATCCCGATCAATTTGTTTACGGCTTGTTTTCCGGCCTGGAGGATGAAGAAAAAGCGGAGTAATTCCGCTCTTTTTGTGTGCAAAATGTCCAAAACGAACGAAGTAAACCACTTTGTTATGGGTTAATCACAGCTTTTCGTAGTGATCCAGCTTCGGCGCCCAGGGACTCGATCATTTCGGTCTTTGTCAGAAAACAAAAAGCGTTTTATGTCAAAGCCCTCCAATGCTTTTCGTCCCTGAACAGGGCACCTCAGCTTTTCGTAGTGATCCAGCTTCGGCGCCCAGGGACTCGATCATTTCGGTCTTTGTCAGAAAACAAAAAGCGTTTTATGTCAAAGCCCTCCAATGCTTTTCGTCCCTTAACAGGGCACCTCAGCTTTTCGTAGTGATCCAGCTTCGGCGCCCAGGAACTCGATCATTTCGGTCTTTGTCAGAAAACAAAAAGCGTTTTATGCCAATGCCCTCCAATGCTTTTCGTCCCTGAACGGGCACCTCAGCTTTTCGTAGTGATCCAGCTTCGGGGACCAGAGACTCTGTCGTTTCACCTTACCACCCCAACACAAAGAGCGTGTTGCTGTGTTAAAGTTCCAACGCCTTTCGTCTCTAAACGGTCCCTTCAGCTTTTCTTTGCTATCAAGAAAAAAACTTGACATTGGGCAATGACCAGTGTACTATAATTTAACGTAAAGGCTTTTCACTTAACAAGGGGTGTTGAAATGCTGGATAAGACAACGAGAATTAATTATTTGTTTGATTTTTATCAGTCATTGCTGACCCCGAAGCAAAAGAATTACATGGCTCTTTATTATCTGGATGACTTTTCTCTTGGAGAAATCGCTGAACAATATAATGTAAGCCGCCAGGCCGTTTATGATAATATTAAACGGACAGAGGCGATGCTTGAAGAGTACGAGGAAAAGCTCGGTTTATTTGCGAAATTTCAGGAACGCGATCAGTTACTTTCCAGATTAAAAGAACTGCTCGGAAATTCGTCTGATAAAGTTCTTGAGATCATTGATCGCCTTGAAAACATGGAATAGGAGGCGACAATACTATGGCATTTGAAGGATTGGCCGACCGGCTTCAGAACACCCTGCAGAAAATCAGGGGCAAGGGCAAAGTGACGGAAGCAGATGTAAAAGAAATGATGCGCGAAGTCCGTCTAGCGCTCCTTGAAGCCGATGTTAACTTCCGGGTTGTCAAAGATTTTATTAAACGGGTGACCGAACGCTCTGTGGGGCAGGAAGTGCTGAAGAGCCTGACTCCCGGGCAGCAGGTTGTGAAAGTTGTTCATGATGAGCTTACCACCTTGTTGGGCGGCGAGCAAAGCAAGATTGCAGTGAACAACCGGCCGCCGACCGTCATTATGATGGTGGGTCTGCAAGGAGCGGGTAAAACGACCACAACCGGAAAGCTTGCGAACCATCTTCGCAAGAAGCATAACCGCAACCCGCTTTTGGTCGCTGCCGATATTTATCGTCCAGCTGCGATTAAACAGCTGGAAACCGTGGGCGGGCAGCTGAATCTTCCTGTTTTTTCACTTGGGGATCAGGTAAGCCCTGTGGAGATTGCCAAACAGGCCATCGCCAAGGCGAAGGAAGAGCATCATGATTATGTAATCATAGATACGGCAGGACGCCTGCATATCGATGAAGAACTGATGGATGAGCTTCAAAAGGTCAAAGAAATTTCAAACCCGAATGAAATTTTCCTAGTGGTGGATGCCATGACAGGGCAAGACGCAGTGAACGTAGCCGAGAGCTTTAACGAGCAGCTTGGGCTGACGGGCGTTGTGCTGACCAAACTCGATGGCGATACCCGGGGCGGTGCCGCACTTTCCATTAAAGCGGTTACTGACCTTCCGATTAAATTTGTCGGTATGGGAGAAAAAATGGACGCTCTCGAACCGTTTCATCCAGACAGAATGTCGTCGAGAATCCTCGGCATGGGTGATGTGCTGACGCTGATTGAAAAAGCACAAACGAATGTGGATGAGGAAAAGGCAAAAGAACTGCAGAAAAAAATGCGGGACATGTCCTTTACCTTTGATGATTTTCTTGATCAGATGGGGCAGGTCAAAAGCCTGGGTCCACTTGATGAACTGCTCAGCATGATGCCGGGCGCCAACAAGATGAAGGGCTTAAAGAATGTTTCGATCGATGATAAACAAATCGGCCATGTCGAAGCGATTATCAAATCGATGACCAAGCTTGAAAGAGAGCAGCCAGAAATCATTAACGCTTCAAGAAGAAGAAGGATTGCCAAGGGCAGCGGTCGCACTGTACAGGAGGTCAACCGGCTGATCAAGCAGTTCGATGAAATGAAAAAGATGATGAAGCAGATGTCCGGCATGATGAAAGGCAAGAAGAAAGGCGGAATGAAATTTCCGTTTATGTAAGATTGGATGAATTTTCTGGTTTACAAAGCTGGAAATTTATTATATTATATTGATTTGTGTGAACAATTTTCGGAGGTGTATTTTTACAATGGCAGTAAAAATTCGTTTAAAACGCATGGGGCAAAAGAAAGCTCCATTTTATCGTGTAGTAGTAGCAGATTCCCGCGCACCGCGTGATGGCCGCTTTATTGAAGAGATTGGTACCTACAATCCGGTTGCAAACCCTGCAGAAGTTAAAATCAACGAAGAGCAGGCTCTTAAATGGATGCTTGATGGCGCGAAGCCTTCAGACACTGTACGCAACCTTTTCTCTAACGCTGGACTAATGGAAAAGTATCACAACGCTAAACTACAAAAATAATGGGTGATGATATGATGACAGAGTTGATCGAAACGATTGTTAAGGCTCTTGTTGATCATCCAGAAGAAGTCAGCGTAAAAGAAGTAGAAGACGGGGAAAAGCTCGTTTACCAATTGACCGTCCACAGCTCAGACATGGGCAAGGTCATCGGTAAACAGGGCAGGGTGGCAAAAGCCATCCGAACTGTTGTCAACGCTGCAGGAACGAGTCAGAACAAGCGCATTTCACTTGAAATCGTATAGATTTGGGAATGCAGTATAAACTTCTTAAGCTAAAAAGGGATGGGGGCAGCCTCACCCTTTTTTTCACTTTCAAAAAAAATGATTATAGATTGCGATCATTCAGCCCACACTGTTAAAAAAGAGAAGGGCGGCAAGGGTGGATAGAGATGACGAAATGGTTAAATGTCGGAAAAA
Source organism: Fictibacillus enclensis (assembly GCF_001457035.1). Classification (GTDB taxonomy): domain Bacteria; phylum Bacillota; class Bacilli; order Bacillales; family Fictibacillaceae; genus Fictibacillus_C; species Fictibacillus_C enclensis. Next base: position 1,110,571 of record NZ_KQ758617.1, read on the forward strand.
TCGTCAATACGCATGGAATACGCGGTGAAGTCCGGGTCATTTCCAGGACGGACTTCCCGGAAGAACGGTACAAATTAGGCAACACACTTTATGTGGAACAAGGGGACGGCGACATGGTACCTGTGACCATTGCGGCTCACCGTGTTCACAAGCAGTTTGATCTCCTGCAATTTGAAGGTCACTCGAATATCAATGATGTGGAAAAATATAAAGGACACCTTTTAAAGGCATCTGCGGACGATTCCGTAGAAATGGAAGAAGGCGAGTTTTTCTATCGTGATATCATCGGTTGTACCGTGATTACGGATGATGGAAAAGAACTCGGCAAGGTGAAAGAAATTCTTTCTCCGGGAGCAAATGATGTCTGGGTCATCAAACAGAAGGATTTTGGTCCGGACCTCTTGATTCCGTATATCCCTCCGGTGGTTAAATCGGTGGACGTTGAAAACAAGCAGGTCATCATTCATCTGATGGAAGGCTTGATTTAGATGAGAATTGATGTGTTGTCGCTTTTTCCTGAAATGTTTGCCGGTGTGTTTGGTTCGTCCATTTTAAAAAAGACACAGGAAAAAGGGCTTGTGGAATACCATGTTACCGATTTCAGGGAGTACACGGAAAATAAGCACCGCCGGGTCGATGATTATCCGTATGGCGGCGGAGCAGGCATGGTGCTGACTCCCCAGCCGCTTTTTGACGCGGTGGAAGATCTGACCCACAAAAGCGAGGCCAAGCCAAGGGTTGTCCTTCTCTGTCCTCAGGGAGAACGCTTTACGCAAAAAAAAGCCGAAGAACTTTCCGAAGAACAGCACTTGATTTTCGTTTGCGGCCATTATGAAGGCTATGATGAACGCATTCGGGAGAACCTGGTCACCGACGAGATCTCCATCGGCGATTTTGTACTCACCGGTGGTGAACTGGGGGCGATGGTCATCATTGACAGCGTGACCCGCCTTTTACCCGGCGCGCTCGGAAATGAAGAGTCGTCCGTACGAGACTCGTACAGTTCGGGATTGCTTGAACACCCGCATTATACCCGGCCTGCCGACTTCAGAGGCATGAAGGTTCCGGATGTCCTTCTTTCAGGCAACCATAAGCATATTGAAGAGTGGCGGACAAAGGAATCGCTGCGCCGTACATGGAAACGAAGACCTGATCTCCTGGAGTCTGCAGACCTGACAGAACAGGAAAAAAAGTGGCTGGAAGAGGTTAAAAAAGAGAAGTGAATTTTAGCATAACCACTTGCTTTTCATTTCTTTCATGTGATAAGATATATTTCGTGGCTTAGGCCAGTATTAAGGTGTTCCGCTGCTGATGAAAGCGCGGCAAGAACATCTGTCGGAAGGAGGCAATAACTATGCAACAGATTATTGCAGATCTAGCTAAAGAACAACTAAAATCGGATCTTCCTAAGTTCCGTTCTGGTGATACTGTTCGTGTACACGTAAAAGTTGTCGAGGGAACTCGTGAACGTATCCAGCTTTTTGAAGGTGTTGTAATCAAGAAGCGCGGAACTGGAATCAGCGAAACTTTCACTGTTCGTAAAATTTCTTACGGTGTGGGTGTAGAGCGTGTATTCCCTTTACATTCTCCTAAGATTGCGAACCTTGAAGTCGTTCGACGCGGTAAAGTTCGTCGTGCTAAGCTTTACTACTTGCGTGCACTTCGCGGTAAAGCAGCGCGTATCAAAGAGATTCGCTAATTGCACTAAAAAGGAGCTTGACTCATCTCAAGCTCCTTTTTATATATCTAAATAAAACCTGAATGTGAGGATGAAGTATGGCAAGTAACAAAAAAGAATCTTGGGAATGGGTAAAAGCGCTGGTCGTGGCTTTGCTTCTTGCCGGCGTCGTCCGTTATTTTCTGTTTGCTCCCATTGTTGTCGATGGCGAGTCCATGATGCCTACGCTACATAACCGGGACAGGCTGGTAGTAAACAAGCTTGATAAACCGGAACGCTTTGACATTGTGGTGTTTAAGGCGACAGAAACAAAAGATTACATTAAGCGTGTGATTGGGTTGCCGGGAGATACGATTGAGTATAAGCATGACACGCTGTATGTCAACGGTAAGCCGATGAACGAAAAGTACCTCAAACCGTATAAAGAGCAAACAAAAGACGGAGACTTAACCTATGATTTCACTTTGTTTGAAGTAACAGGCAAGCAAACCGTTCCTAAAGGCCAGGTTTTCGTATTGGGCGACAATCGCCGGCACAGCAGTGACAGCCGGAATATCGGCACTGTAGATATGGATAATATCATCGGAAAAGCCACGGTGCGATTTTGGCCGCTTAACGATATCGGTGTTGTAAAGTAGTAAAGTAGGTGTAGCAATGACCATTCAATGGTTTCCGGGCCATATGGCAAAAGCCAGGCGCGAAATAACAGAAAAACTAAAACTGATTGATGTTGTATTTGAATTGGTGGATGCACGGGTGCCTCTGGCCTCGCGTAATCCAATGATCGATGAAATTACTGCCGGGAAACCACGTCTTTTGCTGCTCAATAAAGCAGACATGGCGGATCCTGAAGTAACCAGGCTTTGGGTTGAATATTTTCAAGGGAAAGGCCTTCCTGTCCTTGTGCTCAACTCCAAAACCGGACAGGGCATTAACAAGATTGAAGCCGCGGCAAAAGAGCTGGTGAAAGAAAAGTTTGATAAAATGAAGGCAAAAGGTATTATTAAGCCGAGAGCTGTGCGGGCATTAATTCTGGGGATTCCGAACGTAGGGAAATCCACCCTGATCAACCGCATGGCAGGAAAGAATATTGCCGTAACAGGGGATAAACCCGGTGTGACAAAAAAACAGCAGTGGATCAAGGTAGGTTCTTCCCTGGAGCTGCTGGATACGCCAGGTATTCTTTGGCCAAAATTTGAAGATCAGTCGATCGGACTTAAATTGGCGGTTACCGGAGCGATAAAAGAAACGCTGCTCGACTTTTCGGAGATTGTCTTATTCGCTTTGAATTATTATAAGGATCACTATCCGGAAAGACTTCAGGAACGATATAACCTCGAGGATATTCCGGACGAAGCTATCCAGCTTTTTGATGCAATCGGCAAGAAGCGTGGTTGTTTGATGAGCGGCGGATTCATTGATTATGAAAAAACGGCGGAAATCGTCCTGCGCGATATCCGGGCCGAGAAATTGGGAAGGCTCTCCTACGAGCGGCCTGATCAAGTTTAATGGTAAAGGTGCGCATCCGCGTGCCTTTTTTTGTAATGAGAACCAGCGCGGCGTTCAACTACATAGAAAGTGAAGGTTGATGATGAAGCTTACAATAAAACAGATCGAAAATAAGCTGCTCGAACTTAAGGACAGCGGGGAACGATTGCAGGAATTTTTGGAGGAACTCGGAAAAGACGGCAGGGCAGGTGTGCAGAGGATCATTAGCAGGCACGAAAAAGAGTTGAAGTCTGCGCGTTTACTTAAAGAGAAATATGAGGAGATGCTCATCTTTGAACGCGAATGGACCAATCAGGGTAAATCCTTAATCGCCGGTATAGATGAAGTCGGCAGGGGGCCGCTTGCCGGCCCTGTCGTTGCCGCTGCCGTTATTCTCGCTCCCGGAACCTACATACCAGGAATCAATGATTCCAAAATGCTTAGTGAACAGCGACGTGAAGAGTTGTACGAAAAGATATTGAATCAGGCGGTTGCAGTTGGATTGGGGCTGGTATCGGCGCCTGAAATCGATCGAATCAACATTTATCAGGCTTCAAAAAAAGCAATGGTGAAAGCAGTAAGGGCATTAAAGAAGGAGCCTGACCACCTGCTCATCGATGCCATGGAGCTTCCCCTTCCTATCACTCAATCGAAAATAATAAAGGGAGATGCCAAAAGTGTATCCATTGCTGCAGCGTCGATTGTGGCTAAAGTAACCAGAGATCGGTACATGAAAGAGTTGCATGGCAAGTATCCGCAGTATCTGTTTCATAAGAATATGGGCTACGGCACGAAGGACCATTTGCAAGCACTTGACGAACATGGCCCGGTGGAAGAACACCGGCGCTCCTTTTCGCCTGTTCAGCAGGGTACGTTGCTGTAGAGGCGCAATTGCCTATTTTTTGAAGGAATGGATATCCTACAAGAAAAGGAGGCGATTGTGATGCCAAGAAGAAAATTGCTTGTTTCCGGGGTAGAATCGATGCTTGATCAATACCGCGAGGAAATCGGAGAAGAATTTGGAATCTACCGTCCCGTTTCTGAGCGTGATGCAATGGTGAAAGAGTCGGGGAAAAAAAGCAAAACGGATGATAATGATACAAAGGAAAAAAGCAGGCGTAAATAGCCTGCTTTTTGCGTGCCGTAAAATTTTCTTAAATGTCGGAAATAGTACATATTGTGTAGGAAATTGTGCGGTTTTCTGTCGGAATTAGGTGAATACGTTTGCATTTCTTTCGAAGAAGAGTGGACAGTTCGGCTTCTATTATATAAAATGGTAAACGGTAGTTTAGTTTTAAAGATGATAGGAGGATGGAGAATGAATATCCACGAGTATCAAGGTAAAGAGGTACTAAGAAAGTACGGTGTGGCTGTTCCAAACGGTAAAGTAGCGTATTCCGTAGAAGAAGCAGTAGAAGCTGCGAAAGAATTAGGAAGCGCTGTAACTGTTGTTAAAGCACAAATCCATGCTGGCGGACGAGGAAAAGCTGGCGGTGTTAAAGTAGCTAAAAACCTTGATGAAGTTCGTACATATGCGGATGAAATTTTGGGGAAAGTGCTTGTTACACACCAAACTGGTCCTGAAGGCAAAGAAGTTAAGCGCTTGCTTATCGAAGAAGGCTGCGATATTAAAAAAGAATATTACATCGGCCTTGTTCTTGACCGCGCAACTTCAAGCGTTGTTATGATGGGTTCTGAAGAGGGCGGTACTGAAATTGAAGAGGTAGCTGAAAAGACACCTGAGAAAATTTTCAAGGAAGTCATTGACCCGGCAATCGGTCTTCAAGCTTTCCAGGCACGCCGCTTGGCATTCAACATCAATATTCCGAAAGAGCTTGTAAACAAGGCTGCAAAGTTCATGCTTGGCCTTTATAAGGCTTTTGTTGAAAAAGACTGCTCTATTGCAGAAATCAACCCGCTTGTCGTAACTGGCGACGGTAATGTAATGGCGCTTGATGCGAAATTAAACTTTGATTCCAATGCGCTTTACCGCCAAAAAGACATTCTGGCATACCGCGACCTGGAAGAAGAAGATCAAAAAGAAATCGAAGCTTCCAAATATGACTTGAGCTACATTTCCCTTGATGGAAATATTGGCTGCATGGTTAACGGTGCAGGACTTGCGATGGCAACCATGGACATCATCAAGCACTACAATGGTGATCCTGCCAACTTCCTTGACGTTGGGGGCGGCGCAACAACTGAAAAAGTAACAGAAGCGTTCAAGATTATCCTTTCCGACAAAAATGTAAAAGGTATTTTCGTTAACATTTTTGGCGGCATCATGAAGTGTGATGTTATTGCCAACGGTGTTGTAGAAGCAACCAAGCAAGTAGGATTGAACCTTCCGCTTGTTGTTCGTCTTGAAGGAACAAACGTAGATCTAGGAAAGAAAATCCTTAACGAATCAGGATTGAATATTACATCTGCAGATTCCATGGCAGACGGTGCAGAAAAAATCGTTTCACTAGTAAAATAATTCCCGGAAATAAAGAAGAAGGGTGGAGAATTAGATGAGTATTTTTATCAATAAAGACACAAAGGTCATCGTGCAGGGGATTACAGGATCTGTAGGCCTATTCCATACCCAGCAAATGCTTGAGTATGGAACCAAAATTGTCGGCGGTGTAACACCAGGAAAAGGCGGTACTGAGGTAGAAGGACTCCCAGTATTCAACACAGTGGCAGAAGCTGTTGAAGCTACTGGAGCAACCGCTTCTGTAATTTACGTTCCACCGGCATTTGCTGCTGATTCTATTATCGAAGCGGTAGATGCAGAACTTGACCTTGCTATCTGTATCACAGAAGGTATTCCTGTTCTTGACATGGTAAATGTAAAGCGCTATATGCAAGGCAAGAAAACACGTCTTGTTGGCCCGAACTGCCCGGGTGTTATTACACCGGAAGAATGCAAAATCGGTATTATGCCAGGATACATTCATAAAAAAGGACATGTTGGTGTAGTATCCCGTTCCGGAACATTGACATACGAAGCTGTGCATCAGTTAACTCAGCGCGGAATCGGCCAGTCAACAGCTGTTGGTATCGGCGGAGACCCGGTTAACGGTACTGATTTCATCGATGTTCTTAAGGCATTTAACGAAGATGAAGATACGTATGCAGTTATCATGATTGGTGAAATTGGCGGAACAGCTGAAGAAGAAGCAGCTGAATGGGTAAAAGCCAACATGACAAAACCAGTTGTCGGATTCATTGGCGGACAAACAGCGCCTCCAGGAAAGCGTATGGGCCATGCTGGAGCAATTATTTCCGGCGGGAAAGGCACAGCTGCCGAAAAGATCAAAACAATGCAGGAGTGCGGTATTAAAGTCGCTGAAACACCATCTGTTATGGGTGAGACACTTGTTTCCGTTCTTGAAGAAAAAGGTCTCCTCGAATCCTGCACAACACACAAAGCGAATGTTTAATCAAAAAAGCTCCCTGATTTCAGGGAGCTTTTTTTAAAAAATACTTTATTAAAAAGGCTCACCGCACGCCCTGCGGAAAGCGAGCACCCTGAAACGGAAATCAACCACTCCCAAGAGCAACGATATAAAAAAACAGTTATTGGAGGAGACGTATGGACAGAGAACGGTTAATTCTTCTTCATCATTGCCGCGGCGCCGGATGGAAGACCATCCAGTCAATTTTAGCAGTCGATCCCGACTTAAAAAGCATTTTTCAGCTGACAAAGGCTGAACTCCGGGAGCAGTTACGGATGAACCAGCGGAACAGCAATGATTTTTGGGAGGATATCCGAAATCTGTCGTATCGTTCAATCAAACAAACATACGAGAAGCATAATATAAAAATACTTACATATTTTGATAGTCATTATCCCGGTGCTCTCCGGTATATTTTTGATCCGCCCTGGGTGTTATACAGCAAAGGGAACATGGAAGCATTATCGATGCCTCTTTCCATAAGTATAGTAGGAACCCGGCACCCCACAGGCGGCGGATTAAAAAGTCTTGAAAAGATCTTGAATCCGCTGCTTCAAAAGGGATGGATGACCGTCAGCGGGCTGGCGGCCGGGATTGACACACATGCCCATGAATTGACATTAACGCACTCAGGAAGTACCATTGCAGTACTTGGCTCAGGAATCGGCCAGGTCTATCCTAAGTCCAATATGGCTCTCGCCCGCCGGATTACCAAAAGCGGACTGCTTTTGTCAGAATATCCATATGAGACTCCACCGAGAAGGTGGCAGTTTCCAGAACGAAACCGGATTATAAGCGGGCTTACAAGGGGAACACTTGTGGTGGAAGCCCGAGAGAGAAGCGGTTCGCTCATTACTGCTGATCAGGCCATGGAACAGGGCAGAGAGGTATTTGCCGTACCCGGGTCCATTCTGGATGAGTGTGCGGCAGGCACAAACCGCCTGATTCAGCAAGGCGCCAAACTTGTGATGGAGGCTGAAGACATCCTTCATGAATTAAGTTTGGTTTATTAGGTCAGAATGAAATATTAATCCCTGTTTATTGAATGAGTTTCAATGGCAATAACTGAAAACCGTTTGACAAATGATGAAAGTCTATTTAATAATAGGGAAGATTTGAATATACCCTTAAAGGGGGATGCACTGTAAATGGAAGAGTATTTAGTAATCGTTGAATCTCCCGCCAAAGCAAAGACGATAAAAAAATATTTGGGAAGCAAATATATCGTAAAGGCTTCGATGGGACATGTGAGGGATTTACCCCGCAGCCAAATGGGAGTAGAGATAAATGATAATTTTAATCCAAAATATATAACCATCCGGGGCAAAGGACCGGTTTTAAAAGAATTGAAGACTGCGGCCAAAAAGGTAAAAAAAATCTTTCTCGCGTCTGACCCCGACAGAGAAGGAGAAGCAATTGCCTGGCATCTGGCCCACAGCCTCGACATTGATCTGAATTCAGAGTGCCGTGTGGTATTTAACGAAATTACGAAGAATGCGATAAAAGACTCTTTTAAACGGCCTAGAAAGATTAATATGGATCTGGTGGATGCTCAGCAGGCCCGCCGCGTTTTGGACCGTCTTGTCGGTTACAAAATCAGCCCTTTATTATGGAAGAAAGTCAAAAAAGGCTTAAGCGCCGGCCGTGTCCAAACGGTAGCACTGCGGCTCATTGTGGAACGCGAAAAAGAAATCAAAGCGTTTGTTCCTGAGGAATACTGGAAAATCAAGGCATCATTTTCTTATGGTAAAGAAGAATTCGAAGCCGGTTTTTATGGAGTTGACGGCAAGAAAAGGGAACTGGCGAATGAAGAGGAAGTAAAGGAAGTTCTCAGCAAGTTGAAAGGAAATACGTTTTCCATTGCTTCTGTTCAAAAGAAGGAACGAAAACGGAACCCTGCTCCTCCTTTCATCACGTCATCCCTGCAGCAGGAAGCTGCCCGAAAACTGAATTTCAGGGCGAAGAAAACGATGATGCTCGCACAGCAGCTCTATGAGGGAATCGACCTTGGCAAGGAAGGCACTGTAGGTTTGATCACTTACATGAGAACGGATTCCACCCGTATTTCCGATCTGGCAAAAGAAGAAGCACAAGCCTTCATTACCGAAGAATATGGCAAGGAATTTGTTAACCAGGTGAACCGCGGGGAAAAGAAGCCGGGGAAAAATACCCAGGATGCCCATGAAGCCATCCGGCCATCTTCTGCCTCGAAACATCCGAAAGAGCTTAAGGAATACTTGAGCCGTGACCAGCTTCGCTTGTACCGTTTAATATGGGAGCGTTTTATCGCAAGTCAAATGTCCTCCGCTGTTCTTGATACGATGACAGTGGACCTTGAAAATGAAGGTGTAATCTTCCGTGCAAACGGATCTAAAGTAAAGTTTCCGGGATTCATGAAAGTGTACATCGAAGGAAACGATGACGGAAAGAAAGATGAAGATCGTCTGCTGCCAGACCTGGAGGAAGGCAAAACCGCTAAAAAGAAAGAAATAGAGCCTACCCAGCATTTTACGCAGCCGCCTCCAAGATACAGTGAGGCGAGGCTTGTCCGGACGATGGAGGAACTCGGAATCGGGCGTCCGTCCACTTATGCACCGACACTCGATACCATTCAAAAACGTGGATATGTCATGCTCGACGACAAGAAGTTCCAGCCGACAGAACTTGGTGAAGTAGTTCTTGAGCTGACGCTTGAGTTCTTTTCGCAAGTCTTTAACGTCGAATTTACTGCGCAAATGGAAAACGATCTGGATGAAATCGAAGACGGGGAAAAGCATTGGAACGAAGTCATCGATGAATTTTATAAAAGCTTTGAAAAACAGCTTGTTGTTGCAGAAGAGGAAATGAAGGAAGTAGAAATAAAAGATGAGCCAGCCGGTGAGGACTGTGAAGTGTGCGGACATGAAATGGTCTATAAAATGGGCCGGTATGGTAAATTTATGGCTTGTTCCAACTTTCCGGAATGCCGAAATACCAAGCCGATTGTAAAAGATACGGGTGTCGAATGCCCGGAATGCCACAAGGGAACAATCGTGGAGAGAAAAAGCAAGAAACGCCGTATTTTTTACGGATGCAGCCGCTATCCGGATTGCGAATTTGTATCATGGGATAAACCGGTGGGAAGAACGTGTCCGAAATGCGGCAAGATGCTTGTGGAAAAGAAAACGAAAAAAGGAAAAGTGGTACAGTGTATTTCTTGTGATTACGCTGAGGAGCAAGGTTAAAGGGGAGTATTAAGCAGTATGAAAGATTATGTGAACGTAATCGGCGCCGGGCTTGCAGGAAGTGAAGCAGCCTGGCAGATCGCCAAGCGGGGAATAAAGGTCCATCTGTATGAGATGAGACCCAAAAAACAAACCCCGGCACATCATACGGATAAATTTGCGGAACTGGTGTGCAGCAATTCACTCCGTTCCAACACATTGACCAATGCGGTAGGTGTGCTGAAGGAAGAGATGAGAAAACTGGACTCGGTCATCATTGCGTCAGCTGATGACTGTTCGGTACCGGCAGGCGGTGCTCTTGCTGTTGACCGCCATGAATTCGCGGCTCTTGTTACAGAACGGGTAAAAAATCATCCGAACGTAACGGTCTTTGAAGAGGAAGTAACAAACATTCCGGATGGTCCGACCATCATTGCCACAGGCCCTCTGACTTCGAAAGGACTTTCGGATTCCCTGAAAGCACTGACCTCGGAAGATTACCTGTATTTTTATGATGCAGCTGCTCCTATCCTTGATGTGGAGAGCATAGACATGGACAAGGTTTATTTAAAGTCCCGCTATGACAAAGGGGAGGCGGCTTACCTGAACTGTCCGATGACAGAAGAAGAGTTTGACCGTTTTTATGAAGCGCTCATTGCTGCTGAAACGGTGCCTCTCAAGGAATTTGAGAAGGAAATTTTCTTTGAGGGCTGCATGCCGATTGAGGTCATGGCATCGAGAGGGAAAAAAACCATGTTGTTTGGCCCGCTCAAACCGGTAGGTCTTGAAGACCCGAAAAACGGGAAACAGCCATATGCAGTTGTCCAGCTGAGACAGGATAACAGTGCGGGTACGTTATATAATATAGTAGGTTTTCAAACGCATTTGAAATGGGGACCGCAAAAAGAAGTGATTCAGCTTATTCCGGGGCTGGAAAAAGCAGAAATCGTCCGGTATGGAGTGATGCACAGAAATACGTTCATCAACTCTCCGAATCTCCTGAAAAAGACGTATCAGTTTAAAGACAGAGAAGACTTGTTCTTTGCCGGTCAAATGACTGGTGTGGAAGGGTATGTGGAAAGTGCGGCCTCCGGTCTGATTGCAGGGATTAATGCTTCCCGGCTGATGGAAGACAAGGAACTGCTGGAGTTTCCTCAGGAAACGGCGATTGGAAGCATGGCACACTACATTACGACCGCCAATTCAAAGAACTTCCAGCCGATGAATGCCAACTTTGGCCTGCTGCCTGCGCTTGAAACGCGAATTAGGAATAAAAAGGAACGTTATGAAGCATTAGCTGGCAGAGCGCTGGAAACAATTCAGAATTTTATAACAAAATTGTGAACTTGCTTGTTATTGCCCCTGATCTGTGATAAGATTTAGGGGCTTTGTGAGGTGTGATAAGTGGATTTAAATGACCGCTATTTGAAGATGTTTATCGAGTATTTGCAAATAGAAAAAAATAGTTCACATCATACAACGGAAAACTACGAAAAAGCTATTTTGCATTTTAAGTCGTTTATGAAACAGCAAGCAATCGAAGGATTCGCTGCTGTTTCTTATCTTTTGGTGAGACATTATTTGACCTGGCTTCATGAACAGTCGTACTCCAGGAGGACTGTTGCCAAGAAAATTTCGTCTCTCCGAAGCTTTTATCGTTTTCTAAACCGGGAAAAGATTGTTGAACATAACCCGTTTGCTTTGGCTTCCCTCCCAAAAAAGGGCCAGAGCATTCCGCATTTTATCTACGAGGAAGAGTTGGCGGAGCTTTTTCATGTGAGCGATCTGTCCACTCCGCTTGGCCAGCGAAACCAGGCGATACTGGAACTCTTGTATGGCACAGGAATCCGGGTCAGCGAATGCTGCCAGATCCAGCTTGAGGACATTGATTTTTATATTGAAACGGTTCTTATTAAAGGAAAAGGCAGAAAAGAACGGTATGTACCGCTGGGCAGTTATGCGATTGAAGCACTCAGCCGATATATAGAAGAAGGCAGAAAGGAATTGTCAGAGAAAGCGGGCCATCCCGAAAAAACGCTTTTTCTTAACTATAAAGGCGGCCCCTTAACCCCCCGTGGTGTAAGAACGATTTTAAACCGCCTGATTGAGCAGACCACACTGACCGTACATATCAGCCCCCATGTACTCCGCCATACGTTTGCCACCCACCTGCTGAACGAAGGCGCCGATATGAGGGCCGTCCAGGAGCTGCTTGGGCATTCGCATCTGTCATCCACACAGATTTATACTCATGTCACAAAAGATCATTTAAAAAAAATTTATAATAACACGCATCCTCGTGCATAAATGAGAATAAGGAGGGATTTTTCTTATGACACAAACATTCCATGCAACGACGATTTTTGCCGTCCATCACAATGGGAAATTTGCCATGTCGGGAGACGGGCAGGTAACAATGGGAAATGCAGTAGTGATGAAGCATACTGCTAAAAAGGTCCGCAGGCTTTTTGGTGGAAAAGTGCTCGCCGGATTTGCCGGATCGGTGGCGGATGCTTTTACATTATACGAAAAATTCGAAGCTAAGCTGGAGGAATTCAGCGGAAACCTGGCACGGGCCAGTGTTGAGCTTGCCAAAGAATGGCGCACGGATCAGGTATTAAGAAAACTTGAAGCCATGCTGATTGTGATGAACAACGAAAGCCTCCTGCTCATTTCAGGAACAGGCGAAGTGATTGAGCCGGATGATGGCATTCTGGCTATCGGTTCGGGCGGAAATTATGCGCTTGCTGCAGGAAGAGCGCTAAAAAGGAATGCTCCCCATCTTTCCGCTGCTGAAATTGCCAGAGCCGCTCTGGAAATTGCCGGAGAGATCTGTGTTTATACCAATAACCAAATTATTCTTGAAGAGCTGTAGAAGGGGCGTGGGAAGAGATGAATACTCAGTTAACTCCAAGGCAAATCGTCGAAAAGCTGGATCAATACATTGTGGGTCAGAAGGATGCCAAAAAGGCGGTCGCCGTTGCGCTTAGAAACCGGTACCGCAGAGCGCTGCTTGACGAAAAACTGAGAGATGAAATTTCACCTAAAAATATTCTCATGATCGGGCCAACCGGTGTTGGGAAAACCGAAATTGCCCGCAGACTCGCAAAGCTTGTGAATGCACCGTTCATCAAGGTGGAGGCCACCAAGTTCACCGAAGTAGGATATGTGGGCAGGGATGTTGAATCCATGGTCAGGGATCTGGTTGAAACATCCATCCGCCTCGTTAAAGAACAAAGAATGCATGAAGTGAAAGACAAAGCCGAGGAAAACGCCAATAAAAGGCTAGTTGAACTGCTCGTTCCCGGCAAGCAAAAAGAAAGCAGCTACAAAAATCCGCTTGAAATGTTTTTTGGTTCAGGAAATGGCCCATCACAAACATCCAATGATAGCGAAGACGACCAATCCATTACCCAGCAGCGGCGGCAAATGGCCCATAAGCTGGCGATGGGCGAACTCGAAAATCATCTGGTAACCGTAGAGGTTGAGGAACAAAATCATTCCATGATGGATATGTTCCAGGGGGCAGGACTTGACCAGCTCGGTTTGAACATGCAGGATATGCTGGGCGGCCTTGTGCCAAAGAAAAAGAAAAAGCGCAAGCTGCCAGTTTCAGAGGCCAGAAAGGTTCTTACCCAGGATGAAGCGGCAAAATTGATTGATATGGATGAAGTAACAAGTGATGCTGTTTACAAAACGGAGCAAACAGGTATTATATTCATAGATGAGATTGATAAAATCGCAGGGAAAAATCAAAATACTGCCGATGTATCCAGGGAAGGTGTGCAGCGTGACATCCTTCCCATTGTGGAAGGGTCAACTGTGATGACCAAATATGGTTCCATCAAAACGGATCATATTCTTTTCATCTCAGCAGGTGCGTTTCATATGGCGAAACCATCTGATCTGATCCCCGAGCTGCAGGGCCGTTTTCCCATTCGGGTAGAACTCGAGAAACTTTCGGTAGAAGATTTTACGAGAATCCTTATTGAACCGGATAACGCCCTTTTAAAACAATATAAGGCGTTGCTTGCGACAGAAGGTATAAATCTTGAATTTTCTGACGAAGCTATTTCTAAGATTGCAAGTATAGCCTTTCAGGTCAACCAGGAAACGGATAACATTGGAGCACGGAGACTTCACACCATCTTAGAGCGCTTGCTTGAAGACTTGTCCTTTGAGGCACCGGATGTTACGATGAATGCGATAAAAATCACACCAGAGTATGTAGAAGAAAAACTTGCGTCTATCGCAAAGAATAAGGATTTAAGCCAGTACATTCTGTAGGAGGAAAATGAAATGAACTTATTAGAAAAAACAAGAAAGCTGAACGCGATGCTGCAACAATCTGGCGGAAAGCCCGTGAACTTTAAAGAAATGGCAGAAACGCTAAGAGATGTGATTGAAGCAAATATTTTTGTTGTCAGCAGAAGAGGTAAGCTTCTTGGTATTTCCTTGAAACAGGAAATAGAAAACGAGCGTATGAAAAAAATGCTGGAGGAACGACAATTTCCTTCCGAGTATACCAAAGGACTATTTAATGTGACTGAAACGTCGTCCAATCTGGATATTGCCAGTGAATATACAGCATTTCCAGTTGAAAACAAAGAATTGTTTTCTTCTGGCCTGACAACTATCGTACCGATCATAGGAGGGGGAGAACGTCTAGGGACTTTAATTCTTTCCCGCCTTACGGACTCGTTCAACGATGATGATCTTCTGTTGGCCGAATACGGTGCAACGGTTGTAGGAATGGAAATTCTGCGTGAAAAAGCGGAAGAGATTGAAGAAGAAGCGAGAAATAAAGCCGTCGTGCAAATGGCGATCAGCTCCCTTTCTTACAGTGAGCTTGAAGCGATCGAGCATATTTTTGAAGAACTCGAGGGGAATGAAGGCCTGCTGGTAGCAAGTAAAATCGCGGACAGAGTAGGGATTACCCGTTCAGTAATCGTCAATGCTCTCCGTAAGCTTGAAAGTGCCGGTGTCATCGAATCCCGCTCACTTGGTATGAAGGGTACGTATATTAAAGTGCTTAACGATAAATTCCTGCTTGAACTATCCAAATTAAAAACGAGCTAATAAGCTCAAACGAATAGGTCATTCTGCCTGATAGGCAGGATGGCCTTTTTTGTGGATAATAAAGGATTTTGTCGAATTTTGAAGAAGGATAACAGGTAAAAAGGTATAGTCCATTCACTCTACGTAACGGTTTTAGTAAAAAAACATCAGGAATAAAGACCTATTATTTAATTAGGCCTTTTTATCGAAAAAAGTCGATTTAGGAAAAAATACATAGACACTTTTTGGTTTTATCCCTTAGAATATGTAAGAACGGTAAGATTTGGCACTCTTTTAAAATAATAGTAGTAAAAAAGAGGGGATTTAAATGTTTTCAAGTCCTGTTTTTCAAATGCTGGAACGAAGCCTGGATGGCACAGCATTAAAGCAAAAAGCGATTTCAGATAATATAGCCAATATCAACACACCCAACTATAAAGCGAAAAATGTCGAATTTCATTCCAAGCTCCAGGAGAGCTTGCTGGCCTATCGTACCGAAAGCAGACATCTCGACTTCGGTTCAGGACCGATGTCCGGTTATTCTGTGACAACAAGCAATAGTACCGAGATCAATAACAATGGCAATAATGTGGATTTAGATGAACAAATGTCCGAACTTGCAAAAAATCAAATCATGAATCAGGCGCTTGTACAGCAGCTGAACGGGAAATTCAATTCAATTCAAATGGTGATTAAAGGAGGAAGAGCGTAAGATGGGGATGTTTACGGCATTAAATAGTTCAGCCTCAGCCTTGACCGCACAGCGCTTGAAAATGGATGTGACGTCTTCGAATATCGCGAATGCGGATTCTACACACGGGACCCTGGTAAACGGCAAGTGGGAGCCGTACCGAAGAAAAATGGTGGTTACCAGCCCGAATGAAAACTCATTCAACTCCCTGTTTCAATCGGCAAAAGGGGTTGGGGGGGTGAAGGTTATTGGCATCGTCGAAGATAAAACTCCGTTTAAAACGGTCTACCAGCCGGATCATCCAGATGCCGATGCCGATGGGTATGTTCGGCTGCCAAACGTGGACCCTTTAAAAGAAATGGTCGACTTGGTCAGCACCACGCGCTCTTATGAAGCGAATGTGACCGCTCTTAATGCGGCAAAAGGAATCTATTTAAAATCACTGGAAATTGGAAGATAGGAGATACATATGAGCTCATTTACTATTTCTTCAGCTGCCCATTTGGCAAAAGCCGCCTATCCGGCACAAAAACAGAGCCCCTCAGCAGCAGAGCAGTCGTTTTCATCGATGCTCGGGAAAATGATTAAGAATGTTAATGATTCACAGCATGCCTCAAACCAGGCAACAGAGCAGCTGGTAACAGGAAAAACCACCGACCTGCATCAAGTAATGATTGCTGCAGAAAAAGCCAGTCTTACCTTGCAAACGACATTGGAAATCAGAAACAAAGTAGTTGAAGCTTATCAGGAAGTGATGAGAACGCAACTATAGCATTCATTACTAAACTATTTCGAAAAGCTATCCTTGTTTGTAGGGGTAGGTTGATCGTTTTATTTGAAAAGCATAGAGGGTCCTTCATAGAAGTTAATCGGGGGAAAGTATGATTGATAAATTGAAACACGCCATGATGAGCATATATACAACGTTTAAAGAGAAACAGAAAAAACAAAAAGTGATTCTTATTGGTTCGATAGTGTTTGTTATTCTAGTAGCTTCATTTTTAGCCACCTTTCTGTTAAAGCCACGGCTGGTTCCTTTGTATTCGAATCTTTCCCCAGAAGAAGCGGGGCAGATAAAAGAAAGTCTGGATTCGAAAGGAATCACTTCTGAGCTTTCCAACGGGGGCCAGGTCATTTCTGTGCCAGAGGGTGTGGTGGATCAGTTGAAAGTGGACCTTGCCGCTGAGGGTATTCCGAAAAGCGGAAGCATCGATTACTCCTATTTCGGTGAAAATAAAGGCTTTGGCATGACAGACAATGAGTTTAATGTGATCGAAAAAGAAGCTACACAAACCGAAATTGAGAAGCTGATCAAAAGCATCAACGGCATCCAAGAGGCAAGCGTAATGATTACCACTCCTGACAAAAGCATATGGGTAGCAGATGAAAAAGCCTCCTCTTCTGCATCAGTCGTTCTTTCCCTTAAGCCGGGCTATAAACTGGACCAAAGCCAAGTGCAGTCCCTTTATCATTTGGTTTCCAAAAGTGTGCCTGATCTGCCGGTTGAAAATATTGTGATTTCCGACCAGTACTCGAATACTTTTTCTTTAGACCAGGCGGGGACAAATTCAAACATGACCGCCTATGAAGAGCAGCGACAAATCAAGCAGGATATAGAAAAAGACCTGCAGCAGAGGGTCCAGCAAATGCTGGGCGCAATCGTGGGACCTGACAAAGTGGTATCCACGGTGACCGCTGATATTAATTTTACAAAAGTAAAATCAGAAGAAAAACTTGTCGAGCCGGTGGACAAAGAAAAAATGGAAGGCATCAAGATAAGTGCTGAAAAGGTAAAAGAGACGTATAGCGGAAATGGTGCCCAGGCCGGCGGTGTGGATAATACTGGAGAAAGTGATATCCCAACGTATCAGGGCAGCGATGGGAATGGCCATGGTGACTATGAAAAAACGGAAGACCGGATTAATTACGAGGTCAACAGAATCAAAAATGAAATTGTAAAAAGTCCGTATGAAGTAAAAGACCTCGGCATTCAAGTGATGGTTGAACCTCCAAAACCGGATGATCCATCTTCTCTTCCGCAGGGAACGCTGGACGATATAGAAAAGATGCTTGGAAATATCGTGCGCACAAGTATTTCGAAAGAGACTCCGAATCTTACTCAGCAGCAGATTGACAACAAAATTTTTGTTTCCGCCAAGCCGTTCAATGGAAAGCAGCAAACCACAGCACCGGCAAAGGATGGCCTTCCAATGTGGATCTATATAGCCGGCGGATTATTGGTCGCGGTGATTCTTGTTCTGGCCATCCAACTCATGCGGAGAAGAAATACGAATGAACAGTTGGATGCGGGGGATTACCTCACCGATGAAACATTCTATAACGTGCCGGAAGTGAAAATGGCTCTCGAAGCTGAAGAGAATACAAGAAAAGAGCAAATCGAAAAAATGGCAAAAGACAAGCCGGAGGAATTTGCAAAACTGCTCCGCACATGGCTTTCAGAAGAATAGGAGGATGGCTGTGGCTAAAAGTGTTAAAGAATTAAGTGGAAAAGAAAAAGCGGCCATGCTGATGATTTCTATGGGGCCAGATGCAGCAGCGCAAATTTATAAACACCTGCATGAAGATGAAATTGAGCGTCTCACTCTTCAAATCTCTCAGATCAGAAAAGTGGATGCAGAGGTGAAGGAAGTCATTCTGGAACAGTTTCATCACCTGGCTCTTGCTCAGAATTATATTTCACAGGGCGGGATCGGCTATGCCAAAACAGTATTGGAAAAAGCGGTGGGAAAATCAGAAGCGATGGATATTATTAACAGGCTCACCTCCACTCTTCAAGTCAGGCCCTTTGACTTTGCACGAAGAGCCGATCCGGGCCAGATTTTAAATTTTATTCAAAATGAACATCCGCAAACGATCGCTCTGATCCTTTCTTACCTTGACGCAGGTCAGGCAGGACAAATTCTTTCCGAATTGCCTCAGGCCATGCAGGGCGATGTCGCAAGAAGGATTGCGGTGATGGACCGCACATCTCCGGAGATTATCAGCGAGGTGGAGCAAATCCTCGAACAAAAGCTGTCGGCAACCGTAAGCAATGATTTCACACAGGCTGGCGGGGTGGAATCGGTGGTTGATGTGCTTAACGGCGTGGACAGGGCAACAGAGAAAACCATCCTCGATGCCCTCGAAATACAGGATCCAGAACTGGCTGAGGAAATCAAGAAACGAATGTTTGTGTTTGAAGATGTCGTCAGTCTCGACAATCGGGCCATTCAGCGAATCATCAGAGAAGTGCCTAATGAAGACATGCTGCTCGCCTTGAAAGCGGCCAGTGAAGAAGTGAAAGAAGTCCTATTTAACAATATGTCGCAGAGAATGGCTGAAAATTATAAAGAAGAAATGGAATTTATGGGGCCAGTGAGGCTTCGTGATGTGGAAGACGCCCAGTCGAGAATTGTCGGTCTGATCCGCAAACTTGAAGATGCGGGTGAGATTGTGATCGCAAGAGGTGGGGGAGATGATATCGTTGTCTAGGATCATAAAGTCTTCCCTTGCTTTACAAGAGGATATCAACCGCAAAATAGAAATTCAACGTGTGATGCCAAATACAGGCAAGCTTGATGGCCGTTCTTGCCAGCCTGATGCCCGCAGCGAAGCCGATGCTCTTTTACAAGAAATTGAAAGAGAGTATCAGGAAGCCAAGCAAAAAATGGAGCAGGAACGGCTTCAGCATGAAGAATTTCTTTTAAGAAGTAAAGAGGAATGGCAGCAGCAGGTAATTGCAGAGAGGGAAAACGCCCGTCAAACAGGGTATCAGGAAGGATTTTCGGCCGGTGAAATTGAAGGCCGGACAACTTATGAAAATTTGTTGACCATGGCAAAAACAACGGTCGACCGATCCAAAGAGGACTATCTCCGCTATTTGGAAAGTGCGGAACCGATGATTATTGAATTAGCCAGCAAAATGGCTAGGAAACTCGTGGGAGATGTGCTGACAGAAAATCCTGAAGCCTGGAAAGAACTCGTCAGGAGATTGCTGAATGAAGTAAGGGAACATCCAGACGTTAAACTTTATGTCCACCCTAAATGGTATGAAACCACGCAAAATGCCAAACAAGAAATTCAGCAGGTTTTGATGCATTCAGCCACTTTGTTCATTTATCCTGACTTTAAGCTAAACGAAAATAATTGTGTTGTGGAATTTCCGTTCGGCAAAATAGAAGCCGGACTGGACAGCCAATTGAATGAACTAAAGAAAAAACTGATCGAAACGTTGGGTGAGCATCATGCTGAACATGAATAAACTGCACCAGGCGATCGACCGGCTGGATACCTATAAACGATATGGAAAAGTAACACAGGTGGTTGGACTGATGATTGAATCCAGGGGACCGCAGGCATCGATTGGAGACATGTGCTATATCCATGCAGGAAACGGCCAGAAGATCAAAGCCGAAGTCGTGGGATTCAAGGAAGAAAACGTACTGTTAATGCCCTTCACGGCAATACAATCGATTTGTGCAGGGAGCCTGGTGGAAGCCACCCACCGGCCAATGCAGATTAAAGCCGGACACGCTCTTATTGGCCAGGTGCTTGATGGATTGGGCAATCCGCTTGACGGCAGTCCCGCTCCAAAGGGGCTGAGCCATTTTCCGATAGAAAATGAACCGCCCAATCCCATGAAACGGCCGAGAATCAAAGAAAGCATCGACCTTGGCATCCGCTCGATTGACAGTCTGATGACTGTAGGAAAAGGACAGAGAGTAGGGATTTTTGCCGGAAGCGGTGTGGGCAAATCCACCCTGATGGGCATGGTCGCGCGAAACTCAACAGCAGATTTAAACGTTATTGCTTTGATTGGTGAGCGGGGCCGTGAGGTGATGGACTTTATTGAAAAGGACCTGGGAGAAGAGGGATTGAGAAAATCGGTTGTTGTGGTCGCGACCTCGGACCAGCCAGCCCTGATGCGGATCAAAGGGGCGCTCACCGCCACTGCGATCGCCGAATATTTCAGAAACCAGGGGAAAGATGTCATGCTGATGATGGATTCTGTTACCCGTTTTGCGATGGCCCAGCGTGAAATCGGCCTGGCTGTCGGTGAACCGCCGACCACAAAAGGCTATACGCCTTCCGTTTTTGCATTATTGCCCAAATTGCTTGAACGGTCGGGCACCGATGCGCAAGGTTCGATTACGGCTTTCTACACTGTCTTAGTGGATGGTGATGATATGAATGAACCTATATCCGACACTGTACGGGGGATTTTGGATGGTCATTTTGTTCTTGACCGGAATCTTGCAAACAAAGGCCAATTTCCCGCTATTAATGTGCTGAAAAGTGTTAGCCGGGTCATGAATGACATCGTGGATGACAGCCATAAAAAGGCAGCCCAAAAGTTTCGGGATCTGCTCGCTGTTTATACCGATGCAGAAGATCTTATAGCCATCGGTGCCTATAAGCGGGGTTCTTCAAGGAAAATTGATGAGGGGATTGATTTCCATCCTGGCATCCTGTCCTTTTTAAAACAGGATGTAGATGAAAAGGTTTCTTTTTATGATTCGATCTACAGACTGATGAGCGAGTTTGGAGGAGAACAGTAACTATGGCATTTCAATTTAAAATGGAAAAATTATTATCCATTAAAACAAAGGAAAAAGAAGTTGTCCAATCCGAGTACGGAGAAAGTGTAAAAAAGTTTGAACAGCTGGCTCAGTCGCTTTACGAATTGCTGAAAAAAAAGGAAGAAATCGAGCAGCATTCCGGCAATCAGTTTAAAACAAAAGTGGTTATTAATGAGATTCAGCAAACTCAGCGGTTCCTGCTTTCTCTTACACAGCAGATCGGCAGTATCCAAACACAAGTGCAAAGAGCGAGAGAGAAGATGAATCATGTGCATATTCAGCTGCTCGAAAAAACAATGGAAGTCAAAAAATTTGAAAAGATGAAGGAACGGCAGTTTTCCGTCTATCAGCAAACGCTGACAGCCATCGAAAACAAGCAGAATGATGAATACTCTGTTTTGCGCTATATAAACCATTGAAATTAGGTGGAGAGGTTGGAAGGAAAAGAAAAAACGAAAAAGTTTTCCTGGTTTTTGTTTGTGATCGTCATGCCGGCCCTTTTCGTTGTCGTCATCATGGGAATGATCCTTATGTTTCTTGGCGTTGACATTGCTGGAAAGGCAAAGGAAATTGGCAGCTATCTTCCTGGCCTGTCGTCATTGGCGCAACAGGATCGAAATTCTGCATCCGTTAACGAAAATACCGTTCAATCAGAAAAGACATACTGGGAAAAGAAAGTTAAGGAACGCGATCAAATGATCAAGCTTCTTCAAAGCGATGTGGACAAAAAAGAGAAAGAAGTGCAGAGCCTGAAAGCGGATTTGACCGCAGCACAAAACCAGCCGGAAGAAAATACAACCGGAACCGACGGCTCTGTCACCAAAGACGATGGACATGAGAAGCAAAAGAAAATTACCGCCTGGTATAATGCGATGTCTCCTAAAAATGCCGCGGACATCTTGTCTAAAATGGATATAAAAGATGCGGCCGACATCATGAAAGAGCTGGATGAAGAAGTGACGAGCAGCATCCTGGCCAAGATGGATCCCGGCAAGGCGGCAGATCTGACGTTAAAAATGCAATCAAACTAACGGAGGGAAAGCAGAGTGAAAATGGCTGAAATGGCAGGGATGGATCGCTTACCGGTTATGGTACAAAGGTCTGCTTTACCTGGCTGCGCGTCTCCCGGTTCTTCCCTTTTTTCCGAAGAGCTTGAACAGTCCCAAAAAAATATACAATCGCCTAAACATGCCGAATTACCTTCCGGGACAATCAGTGAGGAGCTCAAAGGGCTGATTAAAGGATGGGTCGCATTACTGGGAGAACAAGGTCAAACTCAAAAAGAAGAAGTGCTGGATATGACGGAGGTCAAAAGTCTGTTGCAGCATTTGCCTGCTGCATGGATCTCCGAAATTACCAATCTCGTACAAAATGTTCAATTCCCTGTTTCCTTCGAAAAGGAACGGTCATCGCCACCTGCACAAATGATCACGGCATTCATTCTTCTGGAGTCGGCAGTAGAAGGAAAGCATTCAACGCTCACTGCTACAAAAGCAACGGATGACGTCATATCCGGCATTCATAAAGGAATCAAACAATTGTTTCCCTTTTTAAAAGAGCAGCAACATGTCTCTATGAAGATGCTGGCCGAACAGCTGGAGCAGCGATTGGCAGGTTATGAAACAAAACCTGGTGCAACTTTGAACGCTAAACCTTTTCTTGAACCAGTGGTCATAGCAAATAACCAGAAAAACATAGTACCAGCAATATCTCAAAAGACAAGTGAGACGGATGTTCATCAGCATACCAACCGGCCGGTATCTTTTATGGGGCAGGGCGGCTTTATTCCAGTGCTGAAGCAATTTGAACTTCATGTTCAACCCGAAAAAGAAGGAAACAGTACAAAAACATTTGTCCAAGAGATTGAAAAAATTATTCTTGGCGGCAAATTTTCAGCAAGTACAAATGGAATGGCAAAACTAAACATCCGGCTGACGCCTGAACATCTTGGAACTTTGAATATTGAACTGATCTCCAAAAATGGTGAACTGTCAGCAAAAATCATGACAAGCTCACTGGGTGCAAAGGAAATGATGGAGTCCCATATTCATTTGCTGAAGAATAACTTGAGCACCAGCCATATTCAGCTTGACCGTGTGGTTGTTGTAGACCAGTCACCTGAACAGGGGTTCACGCAGCAGGGATCAAATTCCGGAAACCAGCAGGACCGTGGCCGGCCGCCACTGCAGGAGAGGCGGACAGAAGAGGAATTTTACGACTTGCTTCAAGACATGGTGAAGGAGGGATAAAGATGTCTTCAACGATAAACAATGATTTGTATTTATCTTCGCTTCAAAAAAGAGACACACAGTCTGGTGGATCATCTATTTTGGGCAAAGACGATTTTTTGAAAATATTGATGACCCAGCTGCAAAACCAGGAACCTGCAAGCCCCATGGAAGATAAAGAATTTATCTCCCAGATGGCAACTTTCTCTTCCTTGGAGCAATTGACCAATATGAACAGCAGCATCGATCAAATGATTTCAAAACAATCGGCACAGACGTTCATGCTGCAGAGCGGAATGATCGGCAAAAGCGTGTCCTATACAGTGGAAACGACAGATGCTGATGGAACACAACAAGAGAGAAAAACAGGCACAGTTAAAGCGGTTTTATTTGAAAATGGTGCCTCCAAATTCCAATTGGAGGATGGAAATGTGGTTGATTTGTCATCCATTACGAAGCTCGAAAACAAGAACAGTTAATATTCACTTAACAAAATAGGGGGATTTCAAATGCTACGTTCAATGTATTCCGGAATCAGCGGGATGAAGAACTTTCAAACCAAGCTGGATGTGATTGGAAACAATATTGCCAATGTGAACACCTATGGCTTTAAAAAAGGGAGAGCGACGTTTAAGGATCTTGTCAGCCAGCAAGTTGCCGGTGCATCCAACGGAACGAATCCTAAACAGATTGGACTTGGCTCCCAGCTGGCAACCATCGATACAATCGATACTCAGGGAAGCACTCAGACCACAGGAAGAGCCCTCGACCTAGCGATTTCAGGTGACGGGTATTTCAAGGTGAGAACTTCAAATGGAAATCTGCTCACACGTGCAGGGAATTTTTATTTAAACAATGACGGTACGATCGTAAATGGAGACGGATACGAGCTGCTCGATACAGGAAACAACCCGATTAACATACCGCAAAACGCCAGCAGCTTCAGCGTTGGACCGGACGGAAAGATTACGGTCGTGGATGCTGCCAGTCCGGGTGCACCTATAGGGATTACGAAGGTAACGAATCCCGAGGGACTTGAAAAGGCAGGAAGCAATCTTTACCGTCCAACCGCCAATTCACAGATTGTCTCCAATACTTCTCCTGGTACAGGTGGGGCTGGAGATTTGGTATCCGGCGCTCTGGAAATGTCCAATGTCGACCTCTCTGAAGAATTTACCGACATGATTGTGGCGCAAAGAGGGTTTCAAGCCAACACGAAAATCATTACAACCTCGGATGAAATATTGCAGGAGCTTGTGAATCTTAAACGATAGGCAAGAATGGAGGAAAAATAAGGGGAGCCTTATTAATAAACCATAATATGATTATGTTAACTAAATTAAACGGTGACACCTTTACCCTGAATGCGATTTATATTGAACAGGTTCAATCCTTTCCGGATACAACGGTTACGCTGACTTCGGGAACGAAATTTGTTGTTAAAGAAGCAGAATGTGAAGTTGTCCAAAAAGCAGCAGCCTATTATCAGAGTATTTCCCTTTTTTCTCTATCACCAACAGAAAGTGAGGAGGATTGAATGGAAAACGAAGTTAAAAAATCTCCGAAGAACTGGGCGATCCTTATTATTTTCTCTGTCCTGGTCGTTTGCGGAATTGCAGCCTACTTTGTTATTAAAGAGCCGGCTCCTAAAACGGAGGCTGCTGAACCTTCGGCGGAAGAGCTGGAAAAAATAACAGTAGAAACCGAGGAAATTACAACTAATCTGGCAGATCGATCGTTTATCAAGATCAAATTTAAAATCCAGGCCGACGGAGATGACGGCAAGGCCGAACTCGAAAAGAGGCTGTTTCAAGTCAATAATATTATTATCTATGAATTGTCCGGCATGAAAACCGGGGATTTGCAAGGCCAAAAAGGCATCCGCCATCTGGAAGACCTTTTAAAAGGAAGGATCAATAAACTGATGCAGGAAGGAAGCATCAAAAAAGTTTATACGACCGAGAAAATTATTCAATAAGGAATTCATCATATATAAAGGGTGAGGCGATTGTCGGAAGTACTTTCCCAGAATGAAATAGACGCGCTCCTCTCTGCCATTTCCACGGGGGAAATGGATGCTGAAGAATTGAGAAGAGAAGAAAAAGAACAAAGAATAAAAACCTATGATTTTAAACGGGCTCTGCGGTTTTCGAAAGATCAGATCAGAAGTCTTACAAGGGTACATGAGAATTTCGCACGCTTGTTAACTACTTTTTTTGCGGCACAGTTGAGAACATATGTGGAAATTTCCGTCGTATCGGTTGACCAGCTGCCATATGAGGAATTCATACGCTCCATACCGCGAATGACCATTTTGAACATTGTAGATGCAAAGCCGCTTGATGGGAGCCTTCTCGTTGAAGTCAATCCAAATATCGCCTATTCCATGATGGACCGGCTGATGGGAGGATGGGGAGCAAGTGTAAACAAGGTGACTCATTTAACCGAAATCGAAACGAGAATCCTTTCCCGTCTGTTTAAAAATGCATTATCCACCTACAAGGAAGCCTGGAGCAATGTGGTTGAACTCGATTTTGCGGTAATAGATTTTGAGGTGAATCCCCAATTTCTGCAAATGGTGTCGCCAAATGAAACAGTGGTTGTTATCTCACTTTCCACAACGGTCGGTGAAACGAGCGGCATGATGAACGTTTGTCTTCCGCAGGTTCTGTTGGATCCGATCATTTCCAAGCTTTCGGTGCATAATTGGATGCAAAACAGCCAAAAGGAATTGTTGCCCGAAGAAGCGGCACTGATCGAACAAAAGATCCGGAAAACCCCGCTTCCCGTGTCCGTTCAGCTGGGTTCGGCCAGTATGAATGTAGAAGAGTTTCTGCAGTTGAATGCGGGCGATATCATTCAGTTGAACAAAAAGATCAATCAGCCGTTGGCTGTGTATGTGGAGAACAATAAAAAATTTATGGCCCAGCCTGGAAAAGCAAAAAACAGAATGGCAGTCCAGATTTTAGAACAAATAGAGGGGGACGAGTAAATGAATAGCGGAAATATGCTCTCTCAGGATGAGATTGATGCGTTGCTGAGTGGAGGCAGCGTGACATCTGATGATGATCCAATCATCGAAGATTTTCTGAATTCAATGGAACAAGACGCACTTGGAGAAGTCGGCAACATTTCATTCGGCAGTGCCTCAACCGCTTTATCAACCTTGCTGAATCAAAAAGTCCAGATTACAACGCCGACGGTCTCGGTAATCAAAAAAGAAGAATTGCAGGGTGAGTTTCCCATTCCGCATGTAGCAGTAAAAGTGGAATATGTAGAAGGGATACAAGGCACAAACCTGCTTGTGATTAAAACAACCGATGCCCAGATTATTGCTGATTTGATGCTCGGCGGTGACGGAACGAGCCCTTCTGCAGATTTTGGAGAAATGCAGCTCAGTGCCGTTGGAGAAGCGATGAATCAGATGATGGGCTCTGCCTCAACCTCTCTTTCTTCCATATTTAATAAACGAGTGGATATTTCGCCACCTGTTATTGATGTGCTGGATTTTAATGACTCTTCAGACATGATTACCGATCAGGATATTCTTATCAAAGTGTCCTTCCGGCTCAAGGTCGGGGAACTGATTGACTCCAGCATCATGCAGCTGATGCAAACAGATTTTTCTCAAAATCTGGTTTCCGAGCTTATGGCTCCTCCCATGGTGCAGGCTGCTGCAACTTATGAAGATCAATTACAGAGCGAAATCACTGCACTCAAAGAACCATTGGTGTTGGATGACATTCCTTCAAACGCAGCTCGCCCGCAAAGTTTGGAACCTGATACCGCTGTATCTGTTCAGCCTGCTGTATTTTCCGATTTTGAAGAAAGCTCTGGTGTGTATCAGGAAACAAAGAACCTTGATATGCTTCTGGATATTCCGCTTCAGGTAACGGTTGAACTTGGACGGACGAAAAAGAGCATTAAAGAGATTTTGGAATTGTCGCCGGGGTCGATTTTGGAACTGGACAAGCTGGCAGGAGAACCGGTGGATATTCTGGTGAATGAAAGACTGATTGCCAAAGGGGAAGTTGTTGTTATCGATGAAAATTTTGGTGTCAGAGTAACAGAGATTGTAAGCAGAAAAGACAGACTGAAAAATTTATAAATGAAAGAGTGAGAACAAATGGCTAAACGTATTTTAGTAGTAGATGATGCAGCATTTATGAGAATGATGGTAAAAGATATTCTGACCAAAAACGGATTTGAGGTCTGCGGAGAAGCGGGAGACGGAGAACAGGCGGTTGAAATGTATAAGGAACTTTCACCGGACCTTGTTACCCTCGACATCACAATGCCGGAGATGGACGGAATCACTGCTTTAAAAGAAATTAAAAAGGTGGATTCCGGTGCAAAGGTCATCATGTGTTCTGCAATGGGACAACAAGGAATGGTTATTGATGCGATCCAGGCTGGAGCTAAAGATTTTATTGTAAAACCATTTCAGGCTGACCGCGTCATTGATGCGATCAATAAAGCGTTGAATTAATAACAGGTGGTGCAGCAATTGAGGAAGTTTACTAGATGCATCGCTGTTCTTATTGTCGCTTTCCTCCTCAATTGTTTTGTACAAACTGAGGCAGCGGCAGCAGAGAACAAGGAGACCCAAGCGCCTGCAGCATGCAAAACGGTATTTGAGTGTCTGGATACAAAAGCAGGGAAAGAAGACCAGGCGAAGCAGCAGCAGGAAACCAAAGCGGAGAGTTCTGCCACAGGGGGAAGCGGTGTGGTCACATTTATTAAAGTGCTGTTCTCATTGGGATTGGTTTTGTTCCTGCTCTTCTTTCTTCTGAAAATGATACAAAAGCGGACAAAAAACTATCAAGAAGGCAAAGTATTGCAATCTATCGGGGGATTGAGTGTGGGGTCGAACCGTTCTGTGCAGATAATCAAGGCCGGTTCAAGTGTCCTTGTTATCGGTGTGGGGGAAACGGTGACCTTGCTAAAAGAAATTAATGAAGAAGAGGAAGTGAAGCAGCTGCTTTCTTCGTCTCCACAGGAAACGGGCAGCCGTTTGAAAAAAACATCTGGTTTTTCCGATGTTTTTAAGGCTCAGCTTGGTGAACTTTCAGGTGAACGGGGAGATTTGCTGAAGCGTTTCGTGCGGAAAGGAAAAGCTGATGACTGATTTACTTCCAAATCTTACTAACCAAACAGGCGGAATCGAAACAACGATACAGCTGCTGCTCCTTCTTACCGTTCTCTCACTGGCGCCAAGCATTCTCATTTTGATGACCTGTTTTACGAGAATTGTAATCGTTCTGTCGTTTGTACGAACGTCACTGGCCACGCAGCAAATGCCCCCGAACCAGGTGTTGATTGGTCTTGCGCTGTTTCTTACCTTTTTTGTAATGGCTCCTACTTTTCAGGAAATCAACAAGGAGGCAATTGGTCCACTTATCAGAGGGAAAATCACCCAGGAAGAGGCTTTTGACAAAGGGACGCTTCCTTTAAAGGAGTTTATGACAAAGCATACGCGTGAGAAGGATCTGGAGCTTTTTCTAAATTATTCCGGAGCCAAACGCCCTGAGAAGATAGAGGATATTTCCCTTATTGCGCTTGTACCGGCCTATTCGATCAGTGAATTGAAATCCGCGTTTCAAATGGGTTTTATGATCTTTGTTCCTTTTCTTGTAATTGATATGGTGGTCGCTTCTGTGCTGATGGCGATGGGAATGATGATGCTGCCGCCCGTAATGATCTCTCTTCCGTTTAAGATATTGCTCTTTATTCTTGTGGACGGGTGGTATTTGATTGTCAAGTCACTGTTATCAAGCTATTAAACAAGTAGGTGTTTTCGTTGAATCCTGAAGTCGTTATATCCATTGCAGAAAAAGGTGTTTATATGACTCTCCTCCTTTGCGGACCTTTGCTTGCAATCGCTTTGGCTGTTGGCCTGATTGTCAGTATTTTTCAGGCGACCACACAAATTCAGGAACAGACGCTTGCGTTTATTCCAAAAATTGCGGCTGTGTTACTGGCATTAATCTTTTTTGGACCCTGGATGCTTTCACAGCTCGTTTCATTTACGTATGACATTTTTAACAATTTGAATCATTTCGTAGGACTGTAATTCATGGATGCTATAAATTCTTTTCCAGCCTTTTTATTGATCTTCATGAGAGTGGGTGCTTTTTTCGCAACGGTTCCGATTTTTTCTTACCGGAATATTCCTAATGTCCATAAGATCGGGCTGGCAGCCTTTTTGTCATGGATTATGCTGTATGCCTTGGGAGCTCCAGAGGTGGCCGTGAATGGTGAGTTTATCCTGCTGGTCTTTAAAGAAGCGCTCGTTGGTTTATCGCTGGGCCTTATTGCCTCCATCCTGTTCTATTCCATTCAGGTGGCAGGGGGCTTTATCGATCTTCAGATGGGATTTGCGATCGCCGGTGTTTTCGATCCTCAGACGGGTGTGCAGACACCGCTGCTCGCGAAATTTCTGTATCAGCTTGCACTCTTATTCCTTTTGGCACTGAACGGCCATTATCTGCTTCTTGATGGTCTGTTTTACAGTTATTCCTTTGTTCCTCTTACTGACGTTCATTTTGGTTTGGGGAATGGAGAAACGGCAAGGCATGCGGTATCTGTCGTGACAGCCATGTTTGTTATTGCCTTCCAGATGGCACTTCCCGTTGTCGGGACCCTTTTTTTGGTGGACCTGGCACTGGGCATTGTTGCCAGAACCGTTCCTCAAATCAATATCTTTGCCGTAGGCCTTCCTTTAAAGATCTTAGTGGCATTCGGTATTCTGCTGATTATCCTGCCTGTGTTTTTTATGAGTGTCCAGCATTTGAGTGATGAGACTGCACAGGCTATGAGAAAGCTTTTAATGCTGCTTGGAGAGTGATCACATGCCTCAAAGGCTGGATTTGCAATATTTTTCGGGGGAAAAAACAGAAAAGGCCACACCAAAGAAACGCGAGGAAAGCAAAAAAAAGGGACAGGTGGCCAAGAGTGCAGACGTAAATACCGCGGTTACCCTGTTTGCTGCATTTTTGATGCTCTGGTTTACCGGAAGTGCCGTTGCGCAAAAGTTGTTTCATTTGATGGAATTCACATTTCAGCACAATCTGACCGTTGAACTGACCGAGCAGAACAGTCAGCTGCTGTTTGTCGTGCTGGTGAAGGAAACTGCAGGAATTCTTCTTCCAGTGCTGCTGACGGTGCTTGCAGCGGGTGTCTTTTCCAATTTTATTCAAGTCGGCTTTTTGTTTTCAGGTGAAGCTGTACGGATGAAGTTTGAACGGATCAATCCATTACAGGGATTTAAACGGATCTATTCCCTCCGCGCGCTCGTTGAGCTGACAAAATCGGTTTTGAAAATTGCCGTTGTTGGCTGTGTCACCTTCTTTGTCATATGGAGCAAGAAGGACCAGCTCTTAAAAGTTTCTCAGGTCAGCGTTGAGTCTGCTCTTGGTATGTATGGAAAGATGTCGTTTCAGATGGGGTTCTATGCAGCCCTGGTACTCCTTCTATTTTCCCTGCTGGATTATCTGTATCAGAAATACGATTTTGAAAAAAGCATCCGTATGTCGAAACAGGACATTAAAGATGAGTACAAAAAGTCCGAAGGGGATCCGAAAATCAAAGGGAAAATTAAAGAAAAGCAGCGCCAGATGGCCAACCGGAGAATGATGCAGAGCGTTCCGAACGCAGATGTGATCATTACGAATCCCACCCACTTTGCCATAGCTTTGCAATACGATGATCAAAAAATGGAAGCACCGGTGGTGGTGGCCAAGGGGGCTGACCTAATGGCCCTGAAGATTAAAAAAATTGCCCGTGAAAATAAAGTGACGATGGTAGAAAACCGTCCGCTTGCAAGAACTTTGTACAGCAGAGCCGAAATTGGGGATGCCATTCCTGAAGATCTGTTTAAGGCAGTGGCAGAGATTTTGGCCTATGTTTACCACTTAAAGAATAAGGTGCATCGGTAAGGAGAGAAGGAATTGATGAAAGCAAGAGATATAAGCGTTCTAGTTGGGGTTATTATGATCATCGCCATGCTGATCATCCCTTTGCCGCCCTGGCTGCTCGACTTTTTCATCATTATTAATATTACACTGGCACTCGTAATTATTTTAATTTCAATGAATATGCAGGAACCATTGCAATTTTCTATTTTTCCGTCTCTCTTACTGCTTGTCACTCTCTTCAGGCTGGGGTTGAATGTATCAACGACCCGATCCATCCTGGGTTCCGGAAAAGCAGGGAACGTGGTTCATACATTCGGAGAATTTGTAGTTGGCGGTAACATTCTGGTCGGAATCGTCGTCTTTTTTATCCTTGTTGTCATTCAGTTTATTGTCATCACCAAAGGATCAGAAAGGGTTTCTGAGGTAGCAGCCCGTTTTACACTGGATGCCATGCCTGGAAAACAAATGAGCATCGATGCTGATTTGAATGCCGGAATGATTTCTGACAGGGAAGCGAAGGAACGCCGTGAAAAAGTGGAAAGAGAATCTGATTTTTACGGAGCGATGGATGGGGCCAGCAAATTTGTAAAGGGAGATGCCATTGCTGGAATCATCATCGTTCTTATCAACATGCTGTTTGGCATAATTATCGGCATGACACAGATGGGGCTGGGCTTTGCCGAAAGCGCACATACATTTACACTGCTTACAGTCGGTGACGGCCTGGTAAGCCAGATCCCCGCTCTGATTATATCGACGGCAACAGGGATTATTGTAACAAGAGCAGCATCGGAAGGTAATCTGGGCTATGACATCTCACGCCAGATTCTGGCTTATCCGCAAATGCTTATTGTTGCAGGTGGAACCATCATCGTTCTGGGTCTTTTTACGCCGATCAATGATTTGGTTACCCTGTCTGTTGGCGGACTTATTTCGCTCGGGGGATATCTTCTGTTAAAAGCAGAGAAAGAGAAAAAAGAGCAGGACGAAATCATGGAAGAAGATAACCAGACCGAACAGTTGAAAACACCTGAAAGCGTCATGAACCTGCTGCAGGTGGATCCTGTTGAATTCGAGTTTGGGTACAGTCTGATTCCACTGGCTGACACCAACCAGGGAGGAGACCTTCTCGACCGGGTAGTGATGATCCGCAGGCAGCTGGCGCTGGAGCTCGGCATCATTTTGCCGGTGGTCCGCATCCGGGATAATATCCAGCTGCCGCCGAGTGAATACCGCATTAAAATCAAAGGAAACGAAGTAGCAAAAGGAGAGCTGCTGCTCGATCATTACCTGGCAATGAGCCCAGGTATTGACGATGAAGCAGTGCAGGGCAAGGAAACGGTGGAGCCGGCATTTGGTCTGCCTGCCCTCTGGATTGGGGAAGACATGAAGGACCGTGCGGAAATGTCAGGCTATACGGTTGTAGATCCTCCATCGGTCGTTTCCACTCATTTGACAGAAATATTAAAGAAATATGCACATGAGCTGATCGGCCGACAGGAAACGAAACAACTGGTGGACCATATGAGAGAAAACTATCCGAGCCTCGTCGAAGAGGTAACTCCTGATCCATTATCTGTCGGAGAAATCCAGAAAGTGCTGTCCAAATTGTTAAAAGAAAAAATATCCATACGCAACTTGCTGGTGATTTTTGAAACGCTGGCGGACTTCGGAAAGATGTCACGTGATGTGGATCTATTGACAGAGTATGTCCGGCAGGCATTATCACGGCAAATTTCAAAGCAATATGGAACAGAAAATGAGCCATTGAATGTAATCACGCTTGGAGCCGGAGTTGAAAAAAGAATTGCGGACCATGTGCAACAAACGGAACACGGAAATTATTTGTCCCTTGATCCGGCAGATGCTCAGGAAATATACAGCCAGGTGATGAAAGAAATGGATCAAAGCAGGAATTTTGGACAGCTGCCTGTCCTTTTATGCTCGCCTGCCGTGCGCATGTACGTGAGGCAGCTGCTTGAGCGCCACCTGCCTGACCTGGTGATATTATCTTATAACGAACTGGAGCCTGATCTCGAAGTACAAAGTGTAGGAGTCGTCAATCTATGAAGGTGAAGAAGTACATAGCACCCACTATGCAAGAAGCAATGGGAAAGATACGCAATGATCTGGGAAGCGAAGCTTTTATCCTTCAGTCAAGACAGGTGCGGACGGGTGGCTTTTTTGGCTTTTTCATCAAGCAGAGCGTTGAGGTTATCGCGTTGCTGGATGTTGAAGAGGGAGCAGAGTCCGCTCGCAAAGCAGAAAAAGCCCAGAGCTCTTCACTTGTAGAAAAAAGCATGATCAAGGAAGATATTCCGTCGTGGCAATCCTACTTTAACGACCAGGGTGTATCGCATCTATTAATAGAAGAAATTATCGCCGATATGCAGGGAACCGCTAAAAACGGGGACACAAAACGCTGGCTGGAACAATGGCTGCTTGGTCGTGCATCTACTCCCTCATCTCCAGGCTCATTGTATGACACACAATTTTTAACGGTGGTAGGCCCGACGGGTGTAGGGAAAACGACTACGCTCGCGAAACTGGCAGCAAAGGCGAAGCTCGAAGATGGCAAAAGTGTCGCTTTCATCACGTTGGACACCTACCGGATCGGTGCGGTGGAACAACTAAAAACCTATGCTGAAATTCTGAAAATGCCGCTAAAAGTGGTGTACAATACCGAAGACTACGAGAAGGCAAAGCAAGAACTCTCTTCTTATGACTTGGTGTTGACCGACACGGCCGGCAGAAACTTTCTGAATCCGGAATCCATGGATGAACTGGGCGGCCTGTTGCAAGATCAGATGGATCACACAAAGTATTTGGTTTTATCTTTAACTTCAAAATACGAGGATCTCAAACACGTAATCCAGCATTTCAGCCGGACTGGAGTCAACCGGCTGATTCTGACTAAAAAGGATGAGACAGCTTCTTTGGGAGCGTTAATCAATATATTGCTGATAGAAAACACCATCCCGCTTTATATCACAAACGGACAAAATGTTCCAGATGACATTTCAACCGTTACACCGAAAGCGATCGTCAGCATGTTCCTGCAGCAGAAAAGAGATGCGTGATCAGGCAGAACAACTTCGTATACGAGTACTAGAGACGTCATTACAAGCGAAAAAAGCGAAGGTCGTTTCGGTGCTCAGCGGAAAAGGCGGGGTTGGGAAAACAAATGTAGCAGTGAACTTATCCCTTGCCCTTTCAGGACTTGGGAAAAAAATGGTGCTGGTTGATCTGGATATCGGCATGGGCAACGTTCATCTGCTGCTTGGACTGACCCCGCGCCACACGATCGCCGATCTGTTTGAACATCACCTTTCCGTCAGGGAGATCATTGAAAAAGGCCCAGGCAGCCTTGATTATCTTGGTGGTGATAACGGTCTTCTCTCTTTGTTAGAGCTTGACCGCAACAGTCAGGTTCATTTTGTGAGAGAGCTTGAGAAATTATCGGCAGCCTATGATTATATCGTATTCGATATTGGTGCCGGTTTGTCAGAAGCGAGCTTGAAGTTTGTATTGGCCGGTCATGAAGCCATCCTGGTTGCTACTCCGGAAATTACATCGCTTACTGATGCGTATTCCATGATTAAGCTGCTTCATGCTGAACGGCCTGAACTCCCTGTCTGGACCATGATTAATCAATGTGAAAACGAACGGGAAGGCAGGGCAGTACATGACCGCTTGAACGAGGTGAGCTCCCGGTTTCTTGGAAAGAAACTGGCCAACTTGGGGCAAGTTTCTTTCGACCCGGCCGTGCGGCGGGCTGTTATGGAGCAATCGCCGTTTGTGCTGGAAAGTCCGCGCTGTGAAGCGAGCGGACAAATTCAAAAGGCAGCTCATTGTCTATTGGGGAACGCCAAGGTCCAAAAGGGAGCAGTTGACCAATCTTTTATTAGTAAACTTTTAAGTTTTTTGAGTAAAAGCTAGCGTTGTGCACGAGGGGGAAGAAGATGGACACGAGTGAATATTTGGATATTTTTATTGAAGAAAGTAAAGAACATCTCCAGTCGATAAATGAACATGTGCTTCTTTTGGAGAAACAACCGGAAGAGCTGGCAACCATTCAGGAAATTTTTCGTTCTGCTCATACATTAAAAGGCATGTCAGCTTCCATGGGTTACGGCGATCTTGCAAATCTTACGCATGCGATGGAAAACGTTCTGGATGGAATCAGAAATGGTAAACTGCATGTGACACAGAAACTGCTGGATTCGCTGTTTGTTTCGCTTGACCATTTGGAAGAAATGGTCATGTCGATCGCAGCTGGCGGCGATGGAAAAAAAGATACGAAAGAACTGATACGCCTTTTGAACGGGATACTGGGGGAGGATACCCAGGATAAGGCCCAGACAGATACAAGTAATGAAGATTTACGCAGTTATGATGAATTTGAGCGTTCGGCGATCCATCAATCACTTGAGCAAGGTTTTCTGGTGTACAGGATTGAAGTTGAGCTCCATAAAGAGTGCCTGCTGAAAGCGGTGCGGGCCTTTATGGTTTTCAATGCGCTGGAAAACCTCGGCGACATCATAAAGTCAGAACCTTCAGCCGACTTGATTGAACAGGAACAATTCAATCAAAGCTTTTTCGTTACGCTCATAACACAACAAGAAGCGGCGACAATTGAGTCGGAATTGTTATCAATCTCAGAAATCGAAAAAGTGGCACTAACGCCGCTTCAGCCGGTGGGCAGCGAACAGAAGGAAGCTGTGGCAGAGCAGGTGGATGATCAAAAAGGCACCACAACAGGACCTAAAAAGAATTCCCCGCCAAAATCTGCAAAGACGATCAGGGTAAGCATTGAGAGACTGGATCTTCTGATGAGTCTTTTTGAAGAGCTGGTGATTGACAGAGGCCGTCTTGAAAGGATTTCAAGCGAGATGAAGGATGCTGCACTTCAGGAAACGGTAGAACGGGTTTCACGGGTTTCATCGGATTTGCAGGAATTAATTCTTAATATGCGGATGGTTCCCATTGACCAGGTATTCAACCGGTTTCCGAGAATGGTACGCGGATTGGCCAAAGATCTGCATAAAAAGGTGGAATTGCAGGTAGAGGGAGCAGAAACCGAACTGGATCGTCTGGTTGCCGATGAAATCGGAGATCCGCTTGTTCATTTGCTGCGTAATTCATTGGATCATGGTATTGAAGATCCGGAGCAGAGAATCCGTTCAAGGAAAAGCGAAAAAGGCACAATAACCTTGAAGGCGTACCACAGCGGCAACCGTGTATTTATCGAGATTCAGGATGACGGGGCAGGAATTGATGCCGACAAGGTGCTTAATCGGGCGGTTCAAAAGGGGATTATCAGTGAGAATTCAGCCCGTACATT
The DNA here is from genome assembly GCF_001457035.1 of Fictibacillus enclensis. Lineage (GTDB taxonomy): Bacteria > Bacillota > Bacilli > Bacillales > Fictibacillaceae > Fictibacillus_C > Fictibacillus_C enclensis. Next base: position 1,147,199 of record NZ_KQ758617.1, read on the forward strand.
GACTGGCAGGCACGTTTATGAGCTGCTGTTCGCCCCTGGTTTTTCTACAGCTGAAGTGATTTCCGATATTTCCGGCCGCGGCGTCGGCCTGGATGCAGTTAAAAATAAAATAGAATCGCTCGGAGGGTCGGTTTCTGTGGATTCCACCGCCGGACAAGGTTCAACCTTTACCATCCAGCTTCCTCTGAACCTTTCCATCATACCGTCTCTGCTGGTCGAAGCGGGAACAGAAACATATGCTGTTCCGCTTCCATCGATCATTGAAACTGCATTGGTCGATCCTCAGGATATCATCATGGTCCATAAGCAGCCCATGATGGATTTCCGCGGAAAGGTTATACCGCTGGTTTCATTAAAGGATTGGCTCGAAGTGCCGCAGGAGGCCAAAAAAGGAGAGACCAATCGAGCGGTTGTTATTGTTAAAAAAGAAAACAAATTGGCCGGTTTGATCGTAGACGGGCTGATCGGGCAGCAGGAGATTGTCCTGAAGCCGCTTGGAAGCTATCTCGATGTTCCTTTTGTTTCAGGAGCGGCAATATTGGGAGACGGCCAGGTTGCCCTCATTATCGATTGCAATTCGCTATTTATATAACGGTGACAGAGAGGAGAATGAGTATGAGTGAGCAGGAATTAAAAATAGTCGTGTTCCGGTTAAAGGATGAAGAATATGGCGTGAATGTCCTTAATGTCCTATCCATCGAACGTGTTTCACCAATCACGCGGGTTCCGAAAACACCTTCATTTGTTAAAGGGGTGATGAACCTGCGCGGGGTGGTAACACCGGTTATTGATTTGCGGAGCCGGTTTGGCATGGAAGAGAAGGATGCGGATGACGACACCCGGATTATCATCGTGAATACGGAAGGAATGGATGTGGGACTGATTGTGGATGCAGCGAACGACGTGCTGGATCTGTCTCTTTCTGACATCGAGCCTACACCGGAAGTGGCGGGTGGCATAAACGCCCGGTATCTCGATGGAGTGGCCAAAATGGATGGAAGGCTATTCATTCTGCTCCGTTTGGACAAGGTGCTCGACAAGGATGAAATAATGGAGCTTCAGGGAGCGGCTGATGAATCATAGAGGTGCGGTTTCGGTTGGACTTTAAAATGGTAAAAATCGGCTTGTCCGAGTTGGGATTCGGAGCGGGTTCCACTGTCCTTCGCACAGCTGGCCTCGGCTCCTGTGTCGGTCTTGTGCTGTATGATGCAGATAAGAAGCTGTCCGGAATGGCGCATATTATGCTTCCACATTCTTCTTTGGCACGATCAAGGGAAATAAACGAAGCAAAATATGCTGACACCGCCATCAAAAGACTGGTCCTTGGCTTGGAGGAGAGAGGAGCCAGGAGAAGAGCGCTGAAGGCAAAAATAGCCGGAGGAGCCGAGATGTTTCAAATGGTTGACCAGGCGTATGCCATGCGCATTGGCCCGAGAAACGTGGAAGCGATAAAAAGCGGATTGAAAGAGTGGGAAATCCCCCTGATCGCGGAACATACAGGCGGCAGCAAAGGGAGGACCATTGAATTTGTTACAGACACATGTGAACTTCAAATAAAAATAGTACGTCAGGGAGAGTTAGTGATTTAATAATGATTTCAGGGGGAGTAGCATGATATCTTCATCTACAGCAGCAGCGGATGAACTGGAAATATGGAAAAGGTGGCATGAATGCCGTGACCGTGATGCAGGTGATTCTCTGCTCAAACAATACATGCCGCTTGTTCAGTATCATGTTCAGCGGATTGCGGCAGGTTTGCCGAAAAACGTTAATCGTGATGAATTAAAAAGCTTGGGAATGCTGGGCCTGTTTGATGCGCTTGAAAAATTCCAGCCCGAACGGGACCTTAAATTTGATACGTATGCCACATTCCGGATCCGGGGAGCGATTCTCGATGGACTGCGTAAAGTGGACTGGCTGCCACGGTCTCTGCGTGAAAAAACAAAAAAGATTGAAAGTACGATTGAAAAGCTCGAACAGGAAAAACTCCGCCGGGTAACAACCTATGAAATAGGAGCAGAACTGGGTATGCCTGAAACGGAAGTGGTTTCTGCCCTGTCCGAAAGCTTTTTTGCCAATGTTCTTTCAATCGATGAAGACCAAAGAGAAAGTGAAAGCAAAGAAAAGCTCGGGTATACAATAGAAGATAAAAATGGATTGTCTCCTGAGGCGGAAGTGGTTAAGGCCGAGCTGCATAAGGAACTTGCACAGGTGATCAGGGAGCTGAATGAAAAAGAACAGCTGGTGATTTCTCTGTTTTATTATGAGGAACTGACCTTTACTGAAATTGGTCATGTTCTGGAGCTTTCCACCTCAAGAATTTCGCAGATCCATTCCAAAGCGTTATCTCGCCTGAGACTGGTTCTTGCGCGATACATGTAACCGGGAACGGAAGAAAGAGTGGGGATCACTTGCTTTACTTTATAGCGGTTTTAAGTTTATTGCTGAACACCCTTTGCCTGTTTCTTGTTGCTGTTCTGTGGATGAAGCTCAAAACAACGGCTGCCGGTGCTTTCGATGACGTGGAGACCCAGGAGCTGGAGGAGATGCTTTTGGCGGTTGTCAGTGAAATGAAGGGACAAAACGAAGAAATCAAACAAATGCTATACGAAACGAAACGGGACGGACAGGAGCAAGGTGTGAAATCATCTGGCAAAATAGGGATTGCACAAGATCATAAAGAAGTGGAAGAAAATATTTTGCATCAGAACGTATTAACCTATGCCAAAAAAGGTTATACTGCTGAAGAAATTGCCAAAAAACTCGACAGAGGCAAGGGTGAAGTCTGCCTGATTTTAAAAATGAATAGCCTTTCATGAGAAATGCTTAAAACGGCAATATTTTTCTTGCTACATTCTGACGAAGTATGGTATAGTTACTTTCGGTGTTAATCACACACGCTTGTGGATTTAATCATTGGTGCTGCATTTGCAGTTTTGGTTAAAGTCGAAGCAGGCGGAGGAAAACAAAACCAGGAGGTGCCATCATGGCAGTAATTTCAATGAAACAACTATTGGAAGCCGGCGTACACTTTGGACATCAAACACGTCGCTGGAATCCGAAAATGTCCCGTTACATCTTCACTGAGCGTAACGGCATTTACATCATCGATCTTCAAAAGACAGTAAAGAAAGTTGAAGAGTGCTACAACGTAATGAAAGATATCGCAGGAAACGGCGGTAAAATCCTTTTCGTTGGTACAAAAAAACAAGCTCAGGACTCTGTAAAGGAAGAAGCAGAACGTTCCGGCATGTACTTCATCAACCAACGCTGGTTGGGCGGTACGCTAACAAACTTCGGAACCATCCGCAAGCGTATCAACCGTTTGAAAGAGCTTGAAAGAATGCAAGAAGACGGAACTTTTGATGTTCTTCCTAAGAAAGAAGTTATCCTTCTTAAAAAGGAAATGGAGCGTCTTGAAAAGTTCTTGGGCGGAATTAAAGAAATGAACGGCCTTCCAGATGCGCTATTCATCGTAGACCCACGCAAAGAACGCATCGCGGTTGCTGAAGCACGCAAGCTGAACATTCCGATTATCGCAATCGTGGATACTAACTGTGATCCTGATGAAGTTGACCACGTTATCCCAGGTAACGATGATGCGATCCGTGCGGTTAAACTTCTTACTGGAAAAATGGCTGATGCGATCATCGAAGCCAACCAGGGTGGAGAAGAGCAAGAAGCTCAAAACGAAGAAGAAACATCTGCATAAGTAATATAAACTAAAAGGGTGATGGAGGGGATATGCCCTTTCACACCCTTTTTTAATGCCAACCTTAGCTTTACATAAACCAAAGGAGGAATTTCATTATGGCAGTAACAGCTCAAATGGTAAAAGAATTGCGCGAAAAAACAGGCGCAGGGATGATGGACTGTAAAAAAGCATTGACAGAAACCAACGGGGACATGGAAAAAGCGATCGATTTCCTTCGTGAAAAAGGTATTGCAAAAGCAGCTAAAAAAGCGGACCGTATTGCAGCAGAAGGTCTTACTTCTGTTGTTGTAGAAGGCAACAAAGCTGTTATCCTTGAAGTGAACTCTGAAACTGACTTCGTGGCAAAGAACGAAAGCTTCACAGCGCTAATTTCTGTAATTGGTAAGCATCTTCTTGAAGCCGATGTTGCTACTGTTGATGAGGCGCTTGCTTCTACGATTAAAGGTGAAAACACAACAGTTGCCGAGTACTTGAACAACGCAATTGCCAAGATTGGTGAAAAAATCTCACTTCGTCGTTTCCAAATCGTTGAAAAAGGCGAAAATGCAGCGTTTGGCGCATACCTTCACATGGGTGGACGCATCGGAGTGCTTTCTGTAGTGGAAGGTACAACAGACGAAGCAATTGCTAAAGATGTGGCAATGCACGTTGCTGCTGTTAACCCTCGTTACATCTCTCGTGACGCTGTAAGCGAAGAAGAAGTGGCTCATGAACGTGAAGTGCTTACTCAACAAGCGCTTAACGAAGGAAAGCCTGAAAACATCGTTGCTAAAATGGTGGAAGGCCGCCTTGGCAAATTCTTTGAAGAAATCTGCTTGAACGATCAGTCTTTCGTTAAAGATCCAGACCAAAAAGTTGGTAAGTACGTAGCTTCTAAAGGCGGTAAGGTTATCGCATTCGTACGTTACGAAGTTGGCGAAGGTATGGAAAAGCGCGAAGACAACTTTGCAGAAGAAGTAATGTCTCAAGTTAAAAAGTAATGGTGTAAAAAGTAAAAAAAGGGAGCACAGTGTGTTCCCTTTTTTTAAAAGAGCTTAGGATAAAAAAAGCAATTACAGGTGATGGATACGGAGGGAATTATGAGCACTTCAAAATATAAACGAGTAGTACTTAAACTAAGCGGGGAAGCTCTTGCGGCCGGTAAAGGAAGCGGAATAGATCCTGGTGTCATTCAATCGATTGCCCATCAGGTGAAAGACATTGTCGAGCTCGGAGTGGAAGTGGCCGTTGTTGTCGGCGGCGGTAATCTCTGGAGAGGCAAAGCGGGAAGCGAGATGGGAATGGATCGCGCATCCGCCGATTACATGGGGATGCTGGCGACTGTTATGAATTCCCTGGCTTTACAGGACAGCCTTGAAAATATCGGTGTGCAGACAAGGGTACAAACGTCAATCGAGATGCGCCAGGTTGCTGAACCGTACATTCGCAGAAAAGCTATTCGTCACCTTGAAAAGAAACGTGTTGTTATTTTTGCTGCAGGAACAGGAAATCCTTACTTTTCAACGGATACAACAGCTGCTCTTCGCGCGGCGGAAATCGAAGCCGAAGTGATCCTGATGGCTAAAAATAATGTGGACGGCGTATACTCAGCCGATCCGACGATCGATCAGAATGCTGTGAAATACAATACCTTATCCTACCTTGACTTGCTTAAAGAAGGCCTGGCTGTCATGGATACGACGGCATCTTCATTATGTATGGACAATGATATTCCGCTTATCGTGTTTTCCATTATGGAAGAAGGAAACATTAAGCGTGCAGTTCTTGGTGAGGAAATTGGAACTACGATTAGGGGGAATAATTAATGGCAAAGGAAATTTTAACAAACGCAGAAGACCGAATGAAAAAAGGCATTTCATCTTTTCAGCGTGAGCTTTCGACCATCCGCGCCGGCCGTGCAAACCCTGCACTTTTAGATCGTGTTCAAGTGGATTATTACGGAGCTCAGACACCAATCAACCAGCTTGCCGGGATTTCAGTGCCTGAAGCACGCCTGCTTGTCATCCAGCCATATGATAAATCGGCCCTGAACGATGTAGAAAAGGCGATCCAAAAGTCCGATCTTGGCTTAACAACTTCCAATGATGGGCAAGTGATCCGCATTGCGATTCCTCCTCTAACTGAAGAAAGACGTAAAGAGCTTGTCAAACTTGTTAAGAAATATGGAGAGGAAGCCAAGGTTGCTCTTCGCAATGTTCGCCGTGATGCCAACGATGAGCTGAAGAAGGCTGAGAAGGATGGGGAGATCACTGAAGATGAACTCCGCCGCTACAATGATGATGTTCAGAAGCTTACAGACAAATATATTAGCGAAGTAGATACAATCGCTTCAAGTAAAGAAAAAGAAATCATGGAAGTATAATTGATTTCCATGTAAAATAAAATAAGAAAAGCCCTCTTTATACAGGGGGTTTTTTTGTTAAGTCTGGACGATAATGGGGGCTTTGCCATGCTTGACAGAATTTCATTCTGGAAAAAAGAAGAAAAAACAGAGCTGAACATAAGACAGGATACAATACCGGCTCATGTGGCAATCATCATGGACGGGAACGGACGCTGGGCAAAAAGACGCGGGCTTCCCAGGGTGGCAGGACACCATGAAGGCATGAAAGTAGTAAAAAAAGTGGTGAAGTATGCCAACAATCTCGGCGTTAAGGTGCTGACACTCTATGCCTTTTCAACGGAAAACTGGAAGCGGCCCCGTGAAGAAGTGGACTTTCTCATGAGACTTCCTGGGGAATTTTTAAACAGCTTTCTGCCTGAATTGATTGAACAGAATGTGCGTGTGACCATCATGGGCCATAAGGATGTATTGCCGGTACATACCATTCAGGCTGTTGACGAGGCAATAGAAAAAACCAAAAACAATACTGGCCTTATTTTGAATTTTGCCCTGAATTATGGCAGCCGGAACGAGATAACAACCGCGTTAACCGAAATTATCCGCGATGTTGAAGCCGGAACCATCGGGCGTGATGCGATTAATGAAGATTTGGTAAGCCGGTATTTAATGACATCCAGCCTTCCGGATCCTGATCTGTTGATCCGGACGAGCGGTGAAGTGCGCCTCAGCAACTTTATGCTTTGGCAGCTCGCCTACAGTGAATTTTGGTTTACCGAGGTGAACTGGCCTGATTTTAAAGAAGAACACTTAAAAAAAGCCATTTACGACTATCAGAATCGCGGTCGCCGTTATGGCGGTGTATAATAAGAAGGAGGATTTATGAAAGAACGCATCATTACGGGAGTAATAGCCGCTCTTCTTTTTATAGGAGTTACGGTTTACGGCCATTTGCCTTTTACCCTCGTTATCATCGCTTTGGCAGTGATCGGGATCCACGAATTGCTGAAAATGAAGCATATTCCGCTTTTGTCGGCTGAGGGCATCATTGCTCTATTGCTGACACTGGCAACAGTCATCCCGCAGGATTGGAAAGAACAGTACCTTGGAAGTTTCACAGGCTCGCAACCCATTGTACTTGCGATGCTCCTGATCCTGGTGATTACCGTCATCACAAAGAACCGCTTTACATTTGATGATGCGGGATTTGTTATCCTCTCCTCTCTGTATGTGGGTTACGGATTCCACTATATATACGAAACGAGAGTGCTTGAACATGGCCTTCCGATTTTATTCTTTGTCCTTTTCATGATTTGGGGAGCTGATTCGGGTGCGTATTTTACCGGGAAATCCATCGGAAAAACAAAACTGTGGCCGGTGATCAGTCCGAACAAAACCATCGAAGGAGCAATCGGGGGCATCGTTACGAGCATTGTGGTTGGCGTAATCTGCTACTTTACAGATTTTGTGCCTTTTACTCTGAACCAGGTGCTGTTCATGGCTTTGATTGTGGGGATCTTCGGACAGATTGGCGATCTTGCACAATCCGCCTTTAAGCGGCATTACGGAGTGAAGGATTCTGGCAATCTGCTGCCGGGACATGGCGGAATATTGGACCGTACGGACAGCTGGCTTTTCGTGCTTCCGCTCCTCCATATCCTGAGCTTGCTGTAGTAGCGAAAAAACAAGGAGTGCTCTATGAAAAATATCAGTTTGTTGGGTGCGACAGGTTCCATCGGTATACAAACGCTTGATGTAATCGCACAACACCCTGAGCTATTTCGATTAACGGCCATTTCTTTTGGAAAGAATGTAGAAAAAGGGATGGAGATAATAGAGAAATTTAAACCGCGGATCATTGCGGTTCAAGATAAAAAAGATGCTGATGACCTGCGTTTGCGTCTGGGGGACCAATCACTTGTTTATTATGGACAAGAAGGCCTGATTGAAGCAGCTGTCGCTCGGGAAGCTCATATTCTGGTGAATGCGGTCATGGGAAGTGTAGGCTTGGTGCCCACCATCAACGCCATTCAGGCCGGCAAGGATATAGCCATCGCCAATAAAGAAACACTGGTCACTGCCGGACATATCATTATGGAGCTGGCTGAAAAACATAACGTCAGCCTCCTGCCGGTGGACAGCGAGCATTCAGCCATCTTCCAATGTCTTAACGGAGAAAATGCCCAACAGGTTGACAGGCTCATTCTTACCGCGTCTGGAGGAAGTTTCCGGGATTATACGCGGGAACAGCTGGCTGATGTTACTGTTGATGAGGCATTGAATCATCCGAACTGGTCCATGGGAGCCAAAATCACCATCGACTCGGCAACGATGATGAACAAAGGCCTGGAAGTGATAGAAGCGCATTGGCTCTTTAATATGCCCTATTCAAAAATAGACGTCATTCTTCATAAAGAAAGCATCATACACTCTATGGTAGAGTATAAGGACGGCAGCACGCTGGCACACTTGGGAAACCCCGACATGCGGGTTCCCATTCAGTACGCGCTGACCTATCCTGACAGACTTGAACATACGCCTTCCAAAAGGTTAAATTTATGGGAGATTGGAAAGCTTCATTTTAAAAAAATGGACATGGAACGGTTCCGCTGCCTGAAACTGGCTTATCTCGCAGGAGAGAAAGGCGGAACAATGACAACCGCGCTGAACGCAGCAAACGAAGCTGCGGTCGGATTGTTCCTTGAACGTAAAATATCTTTCCTGGCGATCGAAGAATACATTGAAAAAGCACTGGAGCACCATGAATTTATTGAACAGCCGACACTGGAAGAAATACAGGCCATTGATACACACACACGGCAATATGTTCAGTCATTATTAAATTAAAGGTGGGTAAAAGGTTATGAATACAGTCATTTCCATCGTAATTATTTTGGGTGCTCTTGTTTTCTTTCATGAACTTGGCCATTTGATGCTCGCCAAACGAGCCGGCATTTTGTGCCGGGAATTTGCCATTGGCTTCGGTCCAAAGCTCTTCGCGTTTAAAAAGAGTGAGACAACATACACCGTACGGCTATTGCCGCTGGGCGGGTTTGTAAGGATGGCCGGTGAGGATCCGGAAGGGATCGAGCTGAAACCAGGTTACAGGGTAGGACTGATTTTTAACCCGGAAGGCAGCGTCCAAAAGATTATTGTCAACCATAAAGAAAAATATGACATCCAAAAAGTCATTACTGTGGAAAACGCTGACTTGGAGCACCGTTTGGTGATTACCGGATATGAAAATGAAGAGGGAGAACGCCAAAGCTACAGCGTCGACCCGCAGGCAATGTATGTGGCCGATTATCAGGAAATGCAAATTGCTCCGTATAACAGGCAGTTTGGCTCAAAAACTCTCATGCAGCGGACGCTTGCCATTTTTGCAGGCCCGTTCATGAATGTGCTGCTCGCGTTCATCGTATTAATGAGTTTTTCTTTGTTCCAGGGCATTCCTACAAAGGAAGCACGACTTGGCAATCTGGCACCTGGTGAAGCTGCGGTGAAATCCGGGCTGCAAAAAGGGGACAGGATCGTTTCCGTAAATGGCGATAAAGTCAGCAATTGGGAAGAGCTTGTTTCCTTTATCCAGCAAAACCCCGGAGAAAAACTTGTGTTTGAAGTTGACCGGAACGGCAAAATTCTTAATAAAGAAGTAACGCCGGGTGAACGGGAGATTAACAAAGGCACCAAAGAAGGATTTATTGGAGCCTATCCTTCCACAGAGTTTTCTTTGCCGGGCTCCGTGTCCTATGGAGCAAAGCAAACATGGTTCATGACAAAAATGATTTTCGTGGGACTTGGTGAGCTCATTACCGGGAAGCACGGATTCGATCAGCTTTCAGGACCAGTTGGAATTTACGAATACACAAACAAAGCGACAGAAGGCGGTATTCCAATGCTGATGCAATGGGCCGCTGTCCTGAGCATTAACCTGGCGATCTTTAACTTGCTGCCGCTACCGGCACTGGATGGCGGGCGGCTGTTGTTTTTACTGATTGAAGCGCTGCGGGGCAAACCGATTGATCCGCAAAAAGAAGGGCTTGTACATTTTATCGGTTTTGCATTTCTGATGCTCCTGATGCTCGTCGTAACATGGAATGACATTCATAAATTCTTTTTAGACAAAATTGACCAATAAGTGATTAACTGAGGTGGAGAAATGAAGCAAAGCAGGTTGTTTGCACCAACATTAAGAGAAGTTCCGGCTGACGCGGATGTCGTCAGCCACCAGCTTCTGCTCAGAGCAGGATTTATCCGGCAGAATGCAGCTGGTATTTATTCTTTTTTGCCGCTGGGGAAAAAGGTTCTTCACAAAGTAGAAGCGATTATTCGTGAAGAGATGGAAAACGCAGGATCCAACGAGATGACCATGCCTTCCCTGCAGCTTGCGGAACTCTGGCAAGAATCGGGAAGATGGTATTCCTACGGACCGGAACTTATGCGTTTAAAAGACCGCCATGGCCGTGAATTTGCGCTCGGGCCAACTCATGAGGAAGTCATTACCAGTCTCATTCGCGATGAAGTAAAATCATATAAAAAACTGCCTCTTAATCTATTCCAAATTCAAACGAAGTTCAGGGATGAAAAAAGACCTCGATTTGGTCTTCTTAGAGGCCGGGAATTTATTATGAAAGATGCGTACTCGTTCCATTCCTCCCAGGAGAGCCTTGATGTTACCTATGAAGATATGAAAGCAGCATACAATAATATCTTTTCACGCTGTGGTCTGAACTTCAGAGCGGTCCTGGCGGATTCCGGGGCAATCGGAGGAAAGGATAATCATGAGTTCATGGTACTTTCCGAGATCGGTGAAGATTTGATTGCTTATTCTTCAGAATCTGATTTTGCTGCCAACATTGAGATGGCACCAGTGAACGTAACCTATGAAGCTTCCACCGAATCCAAAAAGGAGATGGAGAAAATCCATACGGGAGAAGCAAAAACCATTGCAGAGGTTTCTTCACTCCTTACCATTGATGCCGCCAAAGTCATCAAGTCGGTTCTGTTTATTGCTGATGAAGAGCCGGTTCTGGTGCTTGTCCGCGGTGATCATGATGTAAATGACATTAAAGTGAAGAACATTCTCGGAGCAGCTTCTGCCGAACTGGCCACACCTGAGGAAACGGAAAAAGTGCTTTCCTGCAAACCTGGAAACATTGGGCCTGTGTCTGTTCCAGAAAACGTGAAGATCATTGCTGACCATGCGGTGGAATACATGGTGAATGCCGTAGCCGGAGCAAATGAAGCAAATCATCATTATCAGCATGTGAATCCTGGCATCGATTTTGAGGTCTCTGATTTTGCTGATCTTCGTTTTATCCAGGAGGGAGATGCTTCTCCTGATGGCAAAGGGGTTATCCGCTTCGCCAAAGGAATTGAAGTCGGGCATGTGTTTAAACTTGGACAAGTTTACAGCGAGCCATTGAATGCAACCTTTCTCGATGAGAATGGAAAAAGCCAGACAATGACGATGGGCTGTTACGGAATCGGTGTTTCCCGTACGCTTGCCGCAGTTGCAGAAGAAAACAATGATGAAAGAGGCTTGATCTGGCCGTTATCCCTGGCACCTTTTGATGTGCACATTATTGCAGCCAACAGCAAAGACGCAATACAGGCAGATTTAAGTGAAAAGCTGTATGATGAACTTAAGGGTGCAGGTTATGATTGCTTATACGATGACCGTAAAGAACGCGCAGGTGTAAAGTTCGCCGATGCAGACCTTTTTGGGGTTCCTGTCCGCGTAACGGTTGGGAAAAAGGCTGCTGAGGGCATGGTGGAATTGAAAGTCAGAAAAACCGGTGAAATGAATGAAATCCATGTTTCAGAATTAATTGAGGCGATTAAACGCCAACGAGAATTATTAGCGCGCTAGCATCCAGGGGATGACTTATGAGCCTGACCGTCAGGCTCACTAACCCAAGTCATCCCTTTAATTGTGGAAGGAGGGCATCATGAACAGTGACGACCAGGTAAGAAAAGAGCGGTTTCTCTTGTTGCTCGACCAGATCGGCATACCCGGTGAGCTGCGCCCGCATCTGGGTGATGGCCGTGTTCAGAAACTGGCGATCGATAAAAATAACAGAAGCTGGCATTTTTATTTTTCCCTGCCGAAACCAATGCCTGCCAATGTGTATACCTTTTTTCAGGCGAGAATTACACAGGCATTTGAACATATAGCGAAAGTAACATTTACTATTCAATGTGAGAGCTGGGAATGCGAGGAAGCATTACTCGGCGAGTATTGGAGCATATGCTGTGAACAGCTGAAAGGAACGGCAAGCTCACTTGTGTCCGGATTGATGGGACAGGTTCCTGAGGTAACCGGGAATAAAATTAAAGTAACCGTCCGGAATGAAGCGGAAGGGCTCTTGATCAAACGTAAATTATCTTCGGCAATGACGGAGGTCTACCGTTCGTTTGGCATGGACTCCGTCTCACTTGAAATTGAAGTCAAACACAGTGAGGAAGAGTTCCAGAAATTTGTGGAGCAGAAAAAGCAAGAAGATGCGGATAAAGTACTCGCTGCATTGATCGAAAAAGAAAAAGCGGACAAGCGGGAAGCAGCTGCTGTGCCTTCTGAAGTTACAATAGGTTACAAGATTCCGGATGAACCCGTTCCGATTGAAACCATTCAGGACGAGGAACGCAGAGTTACGCTTCAGGGATATGTATTTGATGCGGAAACTAGAGAACTCAGAAGCGGAAGAACGCTGCTGACCTTTAAGATTACCGATTATACCGATTCCATCATGGTTAAAATCTTCTCCCGCGACAAAGAAGATGTACCGATTCTGAACGCCGTGAAAAAGGGCATCTGGGTCAAAGTACGGGGTGGTATACAAAACGATACCTTCGTTCGTGACCTGGTCATGATTGCGAATGATATCAATCAAGTTACGCCTGAAACCAGAAATGATCTTGCCGAAGAAGGAAAGAAAAGAGTGGAACTTCATCTACATACTCCGATGAGCCAGATGGACGCCGTAACTTCTGCTTCCAGCCTGATCAGCCAGGCCAGCAAATGGGGCCATCCTGCTGTAGCGGTCACCGACCATGCTGCCGTTCAGTCCTTCCCGGAAGCATATTCAGCAGGGAAAAAGAATGGTATCAAAGTTTTGTATGGCGTGGAGGCCAATCTGGTGGATGACGGAGTTCCTATCGCTTATAACGAACAGCACAGGAAGCTCTCGGATGATACCTATATTGTATTTGACGTGGAAACAACGGGATTGTCCGCCGTGTACAACAAAATCATCGAACTTGCGGCGGTCAAAGTGCATAACGGTGAAATCATCGATAAATTTGAACGGTTTGCCAATCCTCATGAGCCTCTTTCGGATACAACGATCAATTTGACGGGCATCACCGACGATATGGTACAGGATGCTCCTGAAATAGAGGACGTGTTGCGGGATTTTGAAAAATTTATGGGAGACGACATTCTTGTTGCCCATAATGCCAGTTTTGATATGGGATTCTTGAACGAAGGATTCCGCAAGATAGGGAGAGGGGCTGCCCAAAATCCGGTGGTTGACACCCTTGAACTTGCCCGTTTTCTCCTTCCGGAACTGAAAAACCACAGATTGAACACGCTCTGTAAAAAGTTTGATATCGAGCTGACCCAGCACCACCGGGCAATCTATGATGCAGAAGCGACAGGCTACCTGCTTTGGAAGCTATTAAAACAAGCGTTCGAGAAAGAAATAGAATTCCATGACCAGCTGAACGAAAACATGGGCCAGGGTGGATATATGAGAAGCCGTCCATCCCATTGCATACTATTTGCCCAAACACAACAAGGCTTGAAGAATCTGTACAAATTGGTTTCAGAATCGCAATTGAACTATTTTTACCGAACACCGAGAATTCCGCGTTCGAGGCTTTCCAAACATCGTGAAGGTTTACTGATCGGGTCCGGGTGTGATAAAGGCGAAGTATTTGAAGGAATGATGCAAAAAGCGCCTTCGGAAGTGGAAGAAATCGCGAAATTTTATGATTATCTTGAAATCCAGCCGCCATCAAACTACTATCATCTGATTGAAAAAGAACTAATACAGGATGAAATGGCGCTGCGTGAAATCATTGCCAACATCGTGAAGCTCGGTGAAAAGCTAGGTAAACCGGTTGTTGCCACGGGAAATGTACATTACCTGGATCCCAATGACGGCATCTACCGCAAGATTTTGGTTTCAAGCCAGGGCGGAGCCAATCCGTTGAACCGACAGACACTTCCGGATGTTTATTTCCGTACCACAGATGAAATGCTGGAATGCTTTTCATTCCTGGGTGACGAAAAGGCCAGGGAAGTGGTTGTCGATAATACCCAAAAGGTCGCAGACATGATTGAGGAGATCAAACCGATTCCTGACGATCTGTTTACCCCGAAGATTCCGGGGGCGGAAGATGATATACGGAATATGAGTTATTCCATGGCTCGCAGTATTTATGGGGAAAACCTCCCCGATATTGTAGAAAAGCGGCTGGAAAAGGAATTGAACAGCATTATCGGTCATGGATTTGCCGTTATCTACCTCATCTCGCATAAACTTGTTAAAAAGTCCCTGGTGGATGGCTATCTGGTAGGTTCACGTGGATCCGTTGGATCTTCCTTTGTTGCCACCATGACAGAGATTACTGAGGTTAATCCGCTTCCTCCGCACTATGTGTGTCCTGAGTGCAAGGAATCCATCTTTTTTGATGATGGATCTGTCGGTTCCGGGTTTGACCTTCCGGATAAAGAGTGCCCGAATTGTCATGTGCTCTATAAAAAGGATGGCCAGGATATCCCATTTGAAACATTCCTTGGCTTTAAAGGGGACAAGGTACCCGATATTGACCTTAACTTCTCGGGTGAATACCAGCCGCGTGCCCATAATTACACAAAGGAACTGTTCGGTGAAGATTATGTCTACCGTGCAGGAACGATAGGAACTGTGGCTGAGAAAACGGCGTATGGCTATGTAAAAGGGTATGCCTCCGACCATAACCTGACCTTCCGCTCTGCCGAGGTCGACCGGCTTGTATCGGGCTGTACCGGTGTGAAACGGACCACAGGACAGCATCCGGGCGGGATTATTGTTGTTCCGGATTACATGGATATTTATGATTTTTGTCCTATCCAGTTTCCTGCCGATGATAAAAATTCTGAATGGAAAACAACACATTTTGATTTCCATTCCATCCATGATAACCTGCTGAAACTCGATATTCTCGGGCACGATGATCCAACCGTGATTCGTATGCTGCAGGATTTGAGCGGCATTGATCCAAAAACGATTCCGGCTTCCGACCAGGAAGTTATGAAAATCTTTTCCGGTCCCGAAGTGCTCGGGGTGACCGAAGACCAAGTGATGTGCAAAACGGGTACGCTTGGCATTCCGGAATTTGGAACGAAGTTTGTTCGGCAGATGCTTGAGGAAACCAAACCAAGTACTTTCTCCGAGTTAGTGCAGATTTCCGGTCTTTCCCATGGGACAGACGTGTGGCTGAACAATGCCAATGAGCTGATCGCCGATGGAACATGCGAGCTGAAAGACGTGATCGGCTGCCGTGACGATATCATGGTGTATCTGATCTATAAAGGCCTTGAACCGTCCCTTGCCTTCAAAATAATGGAAAGCGTGCGTAAAGGTAAAGGTCTGATCCCCGAATGGGTAGAAGAAATGAAAAAGAACGACGTACCAGACTGGTATATCGGGTCGTGCTTGAAGATCAAGTACATGTTCCCGAAGGCCCATGCTGCCGCCTATGTATTGATGGCAGTCCGCATCGCCTACTTTAAGGTACATTATCCTATTCTTTTTTACGCAGCCTACTTTACTGTCCGCGCTGATGATTTTGATATTACCGCCATGGTAAAGGGATCTGCCGCTATCCGCGCAAAGATTGAAGAAATCTCGGGCAAAGGGCTGGATGCTTCCACCAAGGAGAAGAACCTGCAAACAGTGCTGGAACTTGCTCTTGAAATGTGCGAACGCGGTTTTTCATTTGGCAAGGTAGACCTCTACCGATCGAGCGCCACTGAATTTTTGGTGGAAGGCGACCAACTGATTCCGCCTTTCAATTCTATTGCGGGACTTGGCACAAATGCTGCCATCAATATTGTGAAGGCGCGTGAAGATGGAGAGTTCCTTTCAAAAGAGGACCTTCAGCAGCGTGCTCGCCTGTCTAAAACCATCATCGATTATCTGGATGAGCAAGGCTGTCTTGCCGGTATGCCGGAAGCCAACCAGCTCTCTCTTTTCTAAAGACTGAAGAGGGCGGACAGACGGCTGGCAAGTTGCACAAAGCCGAAGATTATGATATAGTAATTTTGGAAATACTTATGAATACCTTTCGGGAAAAGAGTGGGGAAACCCACTCTTTCGTTTCGTTTTGGCAAAGGATTTTTCGGTTGAAGGGAGGATGTTTATGAGCAAGAAAATCACGGAAACTACCGAAGAGATCGTAACCCCGATTTTGGAAGAGTTAAACCTAGAGCTGGTAGATATCGAGTTTGTAAAAGAAGGGAAAAACTGGTTCCTTCGCGTATTTATTGATAATGAAACTGGTGTAGACATTGAAGACTGCGGAACGGTAAGTGAACGCCTCAGTGAAAAGTTGGATGCTATCGATCCCATTGAACAGGCATACTTTCTTGAAGTTTCTTCACCCGGTGTTGAACGCCCATTGAAAAAACCGGAGGACATGGCTAAGGCCGTAGGGAAAAATGTCCACATTAAAATGTATGAACAGATTGATGGCTCAAAAGAATTTGAAGGCAAACTGCTGGAATTCGATGGTGAAACGGTCAAACTGCAAATGAAAGTGAAAACACGCAGTACGGAAGTGGAACTGCCATACAACAAGATAGCAAGTGCCAGACTTGCAGTTGTGTTCAATTAACAAAGGGGAGAAGATGGATGAGTAGCGAGCTATTAGATGCACTTACTTTTTTGGAGAAAGAAAAAGGAATCAGCAAAGATATTTTAATTGAAGCGATTGAAGCCGCTTTGATTTCTGCGTACAAACGGAACTTCCACCAGGCACAAAATGTGAGAGTGGATTTTAATACAACAACAGGAAGCATCAAAGTATTTGCCCGAAAAAACGTTGTTGAAGAAGTAACCGATTCAAGGCAGGAGCTTTCACTTGAAGAGGCGCACAAGATTAACCCGCAATATGAATTAGAAGATGTTGTGGAACTGGAGGTAACTCCACGTGATTTCGGCCGGATTGCGGCCCAAACCGCAAAACAGGTTGTGACTCAAAGGGTAAGAGAAGCGGAACGCGGCATTATTTTTTCCGAATTTATCGACCGAGAGGAAGATATCATTACAGGTGTGGTCCAGCGTCAGGACCATCGTTACATCTATGTTAACCTTGGACGTGTTGAAGCATTGCTTCCAGCCGCCGAACAAATGCCGGGTGAGAAATATACAACAAACGACCGTATTAAAGTATTCATCACTAAGGTTGAAAAAACAACGAAGGGCCCGCAAATTCTTGTATCAAGAACACACCCTGGTTTATTAAAGCGCCTTTTCGAACTTGAAGTGCCGGAAATCTATGATGGTACGGTTGAAGTAAAATCAATTGCCAGAGAAGCGGGAGACCGTTCCAAGATTGCTGTTCATGCAGCAGACCCGGAAGTGGATCCAGTAGGATCTTGTGTCGGTCAAAAAGGCGGACGCGTTCAAACGATAGTCAACGAGCTCAATGGCGAGAAAATTGATATTGTCCGATGGTCTGAAGACCCGGTCGTGTATGTAGCGAACGCGCTCAGCCCTGCCAAGGTGCTTGAAGTGCTAGTGAATGAAGATGAAAAAATGACGACCGTTATCGTTCCCGATTACCAGCTTTCACTTGCCATCGGGAAACGAGGACAGAATGCAAGACTTGCAGCTAAACTGACAGGCTGGAAAATTGATATTAAAAGTCAGTCCGATGCAGAAGAATCGGGACTTTATGTTGGTGAAGCTGCACAAGAAGAGTTTGAATCTACTGAAGAAGAACTGTAAGATACATGGGGGTGAGCCGGATGAAAACACGGAAAATTCCGATGAGAAAATGTGTAGCCTGCCAGGAAATGAAAGAAAAAAAGCAATTGATCCGGATTGTCCGCTCTCCTGAAGGCGAAGTTTTCGTTGACCCAACGGGAAAGAAATCAGGAAGAGGCGCGTATCTGTGCAATCAGGCGTCCTGTTTTGCTCTGGCGAAGAAAAAAGGCAGCCTCAACAATCAACTGAAAGCTCGAGTTCCGGATGAAGTGTTTGCTGAACTGGAAAAGGGAGTATAACTCATTGAATATATCACCATGGGCTTCATTGCTTGGATTGGCCAACAGGGCAGGAAAATGTATTTCTGGGGAAGAGCTTGTTGTTAAAGCGGTACAGAAGCAACAGGCGAAATGCGTTCTTCTTTCCATGGATGCGTCGGACAATACGAAGAAAAAAATAACGGATAAATGCTCGTTTTACCGGGTAGAGGTAAAATGGATAGAGAACCGCTATTCTCTCGGAAATGCGATTGGCAAAGACCAGCGCGTGGTTGTTGCCGTAACCGATCAAGGATTTGCCAAAAAGTTAACAGCTTTACTTGATTAAATCATTCGGGGGTGAACATATGAGTAAGATGCGTGTATATGAATATGCGAAAAAACAAAATGTTCAAAGCAAGGATATCATTGATAAACTGAAAAACATGAATGTGGATGTATCCAATCATATGTCGATGATCGATGAAGAAGCGATCCGTAAATTAAATGATGCCTATCAACCCAAAAATAAGAATACAGAGGAGAAACATAAAATAGAACATAAAAAGAACCCAACCAATGTAAACAAAGTCGAAAATAGAAATGAGAGTAAAAAAGAGAACACTATGAAAATTAAAAAAGACGAAGCACCCAAGAAGAATAATGGCAGCAATAACTCAAAACCGGGTCAAAAAAATAACAGTGGTCAACAAAACGCTAAACCCGGGCAAAACGCTAAACCCGGCCAAAAGGGCGGAAACCGACCGGGGAACAGAAACAACAACAGCAATCATAATAATAAAAACCGAAACAACAAAAACAATAACAGAGGAAAATCAGCACCGGCTCCTCAGCCGAAGCCGACCCCGGTAACACCGGATAAGATTACTTTCTCCGAATCACTTACTGTAAGTGAACTGGCGAAGAAACTGGCAAAAGAACCATCTGAAATCATTAAAAAATTGATGACTCTTGGTGTTATGGCAACAATCAACCAAGAGCTTGATAAAGAAACCATTGAGCTTATTGCATCAGATTACAATGTGGAAGTCGAAGAGGAAATTATCATCGACGTAACCGAATTCGAAAATTATGAAAATAACGATAAAGAAGAGGATCTTTCCATTCGTCCACCGGTGGTTACTATCATGGGTCACGTTGACCACGGGAAAACGACCTTGCTGGACTCCATACGAAACACAAAAGTAACCGCAAGTGAAGCAGGCGGAATCACTCAGCATATTGGTGCGTACCAGATCGAAGACAAAGGCAAGAAAATTACGTTCCTTGATACACCGGGGCATGCTGCGTTTACAACGATGCGTGCAAGAGGAGCTCAAGTAACGGATATCACGATTCTTGTGGTTGCCGCCGATGACGGTGTTATGCCGCAAACCGTTGAAGCCATCAACCATGCAAAAGCTGCAGAAGTGCCTATTATTGTTGCAGTGAACAAAATGGATAAGGAAGCAGCCAATCCTGACCGGGTTATGCAGGAATTGACCGAGCATGCTCTGATTCCGGAAGACTGGGGCGGCGATACGATTTTTGTTAATGTTTCTGCGATCAATGGGGAAGGAATCGACGACTTGATCGAAATGATTCAGTTGGTGGCGGAAGTCGAAGAACTGAAAGCCAATCCAAACCGTGCAGCTCAGGGTACAGTTATCGAGGCACAGCTTGATAAAGGCCGTGGATCAGTAGCTACGCTTCTCGTTCAAAACGGAACACTGAATGTGGGGGATCCAATTGTTGTCGGAAATACCTTCGGACGTGTCCGTGCCATGGTCAATGATATTGGCCGGCGTGTAAAAGTAGCCGGTCCATCTACCCCAGTTGAGATTACTGGATTAAATGATGTTCCTCAGGCCGGCGATCAATTCATGGTATTTACCGATGAAAAGAAAGCACGCCAGATTGGTGAAGCACGCTCCAAAAAGCAGTTGGAAGCCCAACGTAAGGAATCTTCCAAGTTGAACCTTGAAGATCTGTTCAATCAGATCAAAGAAGGCGATATTAAAGAAATCAATGTGATTATTAAAGCCGACGTTCAAGGCTCCGCCGAGGCGCTGGCCGGTTCCCTTCAAAAAATTGATGTGGAAGGCGTCAAGGTAAAGATCATTCATACGGGAGTAGGAGCGATCACTGAATCGGATATCATTCTTGCGTCTGCCTCCAATGCGATTATTATCGGATTTAACGTACGCCCTGACAACAATGCGAAACGTACAGCAGATGCTGAAAAAGTGGATGTGCGTCTGCACAGAATTATTTATAACGTGATCGAAGAAATTGAGTCAGCAATGAAAGGTATGCTAGACCCAGAGTTCGAAGAGAAGGTTATTGGACAGGTGGAGATCCGTACGACGTTTAAAGTATCAAAAGTGGGGACAATTGCCGGCTGTTATGTAACTGATGGTAAAGTTACCCGTGATTCCACCGTTCGCCTGATCCGTGATGGCGTTGTTATCTATGAAGGGAAAATAGATGCCCTCAAACGCTTTAAAGATGATGCAAAAGAAGTTAGTGCAGGCTACGAATGTGGTATTACATTAGAAAAGTTCAATGACATCAAAGAAGGAGATGTCATCGAAGCGTACATCATGGAAGAAATTAAACGGGCATGATTGGTTTCCTGACTGTGGAATGCTTCATTTATGAGTCCCATTCCCTGAAGGATAAACGCTCCGTTGTGAAAAAGGTCGTTACCCGGTTGAGACAGCAATTTAATCTTGCTGTCTCCGAGACCGACTTTCATGATTTATGGCAGAGAGCAGAACTTGGAATTGTAACCATTTCAAAGGACAAACTAATCGTGGAACAGGAACTTCAAAAGGCTATAAAGCTGATCAGCAGTATACCTGAGCTTGAAGTTACGTCCTCGGTTATCGAATGGTTATAATGGCTAGATAGAAACGGGGTGTAAGAATGAGTGAAATCCGATCCAACCGCATTGGTGAACAAATGAAAAAAGAAATGGGAGATATCATTGGCCGAAAGCTGAAAGATCCCCGCATCGGGTTTGTGACCGTTACCGGTGTCGAGGTAACGGGCGATCTGCAGCAGGCGACTGTATTTATTTCTGTTTTTGGCGATGATGAGCAAAAGGAACAGACGCTGCGGGGTCTGGCCAAGGCTTCCGGTTTTATCCGGACTGAAATCGGCAAGCGAATCCGGTTGCGCAAAACACCGGAAATTTCTTTCAAATTTGATGAATCCATCGAATATGGAAGCCGAATTGAAACATTGCTGACTGATATCAAAAGTTCTGATGAAGATAGTGATTACAATAAGAGATAGGCAGGCCTTGGTTTGTCTGTCTCTTCTTTTTTGATGTGAAAAAGGTGGGTATCAACAAATGGCAGGTATAAAGCCAGAAGGCATTTTGCCTTTATTGAAGCCGGCGGGAATGACATCCCATGACTGCGTGGCAAAGTTAAGAAAAATGCTGAAAACGAAAAAAGTGGGGCATACGGGCACGCTCGATCCCGAAGTGACGGGCGTGCTTCCCGTCTGTGTCGGAAGAGCAACAAAAATTGCACAGTATATGTCCGACTATCCAAAATCCTATCAGGCGGAAGCCATGATCGGAAAAGCGACAACCACAGAGGATGCCCATGGCGATGTGGTGGAAGACCAGCCTGTACCTGAGGGGTTGTCGGCTGAAGCGGTAAAAGATGCACTGGTTTCGCTGACAGGAAGAATCATGCAGGTTCCACCCATGTTTTCTGCTGTCAAAGTGAATGGGAAAAAGCTGTACCAATATGCAAGAGAGGGAATTGAAGTAGAACGGCCGGCAAGGGAAACGACGATCTACGAGTTGAACCTGCTTTCAGAGGAAACATACTTTTTTGGCCCTTACCCCGTTTTCCCCTTCTTTGTCAGATGCAGCAAAGGAACCTATGTAAGAACACTGGCTGTAGACATCGGGAAAAAACTGGGGTATCCCGCTCACATGTCTCACCTGGTCCGCACCAGCTCCGGTCCTTTTGAGATAGGGGACTGCTTTACCTTTGAACAGATTGAGCAGGCCATACAGGATGGCAATACGGACGACCTTTTTCTTCCCATCGAAAAGGCCATTGCTCATTTTGACGCGATCACCTGTGATGAAGAGATGGAAGCGCGCATAAAGAATGGTGCTGTCCTCTCCATGGCGTCTGAGGTGCAAAGCAGCCCGTTTGCCGTTTATAATAAAAATGGAAAGTGTATCGCTCTTTATAAACAACATCCGGAGAAACCAGGTATGATGAAACCGGAAAAAATTTTAGCCGTTGAGTAACGCATAGAGTTAGAAGGTGGAATTTTGAAAACAATAACGCTTACACATCCGCATCAATTCAATAAGAATGACCTTCCCCCAACCGTCATGGCCCTGGGGTATTTTGACGGCCTGCATCTGGGGCATCAGAAGGTAATCGGGACGGCAGCGGCCATTGCCCGGCACGGAAACATGGCATCGGCAGTGATGTCCTTTCATCCGCATCCGTCCGTTGTGCTTGGGAAAAAGGAAGCCCACGTCTCATATTTGACGCCAATTGAAAAGAAAGAGGAACTTTTGAGTGAACTCGGGATTGATATCTTCTATCTTGTAGAGTTCAATGAAGAGTTTGCCTCTCTCTCACCGATGAGGTTTATTGAGGAATATCTTATTGGCCTCCATGTACAGCATGTTGTTGCAGGATTTGACTATACGTACGGTAAATATGGCAAAGGAAACATGGCGATGATGGAGGAAAGTGCCAGGGGTATATTTTCTCAAACGGTAATTGAAAAATTGGATAAAAATGGACAGAAAATCAGTTCCACTCTTATTCGTAACCTGCTAAAGGAGGGAAATGTTGACGACATTCCTGAATATCTGGGAAGGCCGTACAGCATTTCCGGCAAGGTGGTTCACGGGGAGAGCAGAGGAACCTCCATTGGCTTTCCAACGGCCAATATTGATCCTGTTCCTGATTATTTGGTTCCCGCCAACGGGGTGTACATTGTACAGGCCGAAGTGGATGGTCGTCCGTTGAATGGAGTAGCCAACATCGGCACCAAACCGACCTTTCATGAAGAACGGGAGGCATCGATCGAGGTGCATCTTTTTGATTTTTCCTCTAATATCTATGGTAAAGATGTGGAAGTTTACTGGCTCTCCAGAATCCGGGACGAGAAGAAGTTTGAATCAGTGGATGCCCTTATTGAACAAATTGGCGCAGACAAACAGGCAGGCATAAATTATTTTTATGAAAAGTAGGCTTGCTCTTGCATTATTCTTAAAAAAGAGGTAATCTATTACCTGTACGTCAAGTACAAACAACCGCTGCTTGGCAGGGCGATTCACCGACGCTTGCTCGGTAGACGGGGTTTATATTTTAAAGGAGGTGAACAGGATGGCAATTTCTCAAGAACGTAAAAATGAACTGATCAGCGAGTACAAAACGCATGATCTTGATACTGGATCTCCAGAAGTTCAGATCGCTATCCTTACAGAGCAGATTAACACTCTTAATGACCATTTGCGTACTCATAAAAAGGATCACCACTCACGTCGTGGCCTTTTGAAAATGGTAGGTAAACGCCGTAACTTGCTAACGTATCTTCGTAACAAAGATGTTACACGTTATCGTGAGCTTATCAAAAAGCTTGGATTGCGTCGTTAATCGGAAAAGCGGGAATAAATTCCCGCTTTTTTTCTGTAGAAAAAACTTTATGCTTGAACCATTGTTGCCCTTGAAAGCTGTTGATTTCCGTTCCAGGATGCTAGCTTTCCGCAGGGCGGGCACTAAGCCCATCAGGCGCAAGCGCCTTCTCGGTCTTACCTGTCCCGCATTTCCTGCTGGAGTCTCGCATCTTGCACTACAATCAACCTGTCAATGAGTTAAATTGCAGGATTGTTTCCAAAGCAACAATTTTTTAGATAAAGTTCTTTCGATTAAAAAAAGCGTACATAGCAGATTAACTGTATACTTAAAAGAGCTGGCCTAGTTTTTCTTTTTAGGAACGTTCAGTTTAGGATATAATAGAGACATAAATATTTTCGTTTATTGTCGAGAGGAGTACCAATAGAAATGGAACAAGAGAAACGTATTTTTTCTATGGACTGGGCAGGCAGAGAACTGTCTTTTGAAATTGGAAATCTTGCAAAGCAAGCGAACGGAGCTGTATTTGTCAGATATGGTGATACTGCCGTTCTTTCTACAGCTGTGGCTTCAAAGGAGCCAAAGAACTTAAGCTTTTTCCCGCTTACAGTAAACTATGAAGAGCGTCTGTACGCGGTCGGTAAAATTCCTGGCGGATTTATCAAGAGGGAAGGCCGCCCGAGCGAGAAGGCTATTCTCGCCAGCCGTCTGATTGACCGTCCAATCCGTCCGCTTTTTGCTGATGGCTTCCGAAATGAAGTTCAGGTTGTCAGCACAGTGATGAGTGTAGACCAAGATTGTTCTTCAGAAATGGCTGCGATGATTGGATCATCTCTTTCATTGTCCATTTCAAACATCCCGTTTGAAGGACCGATTGCCGGGGTCACCATTGGCCGTATCGATGGCGAATTTATCGTGAATCCAACGGTCGAACAGAACGAGAAAAGCGACATTAATCTTATTGTAGCAGGCACAAAGGATGCCATTAATATGGTAGAGGCGGGAGCAAAGGAAGTTCCTGAAGAGGTCATGCTAGAAGCGATCATGTTCGCCCACGAGGAAATCAAGAAATTGATTGCCTTCCAGGATAAGATTGTGGAAGAGCTCGGAAAAGAAAAAATGGAAGTCGTGCTGCACGAAGTTGATCAGGAGCTTGTGGAGGAAGTGCGCAGCTTTATCGGTTCGGATTTGGCAGCAGCTGTTTCCGTTTTTGATAAGCAGGAAAGACAAAGTGCGCTTGATGAGTTAAAAGAACGAGTGGTTGCTCATTATGAAGAAACCGATGAAGAAAAGGTGGATGAAGCCAAAGAAGTGCTTCAGCTTCTGATCAAAGGCGAAGTTAGACGACTTATTCTCAAGGAAAAAGTTCGTCCGGATGGAAGAAAGATCAATGAGATCCGTCCACTCTCCTCTGATGTCAGCCTGCTGGCCCGTACGCACGGATCCGGGCTGTTTACGCGCGGTCAAACTCAGGCATTGAGCGTTTGTACGCTGGGAGCTTTGGGAGATGTACAGGTTCTTGACGGTTTGGGTGTGGAAGAATCCAAGCGTTTCATGCATCAATATAACTTCCCTCCATTCAGCGTCGGCGAAACCGGCTTTATGAGAGGACCGGGACGCCGTGAAATCGGACATGGTGCACTCGGAGAACGTGCTCTTGAAGCGGTTATCCCGTCAGAAGAAAGCTTCCCTTACACCATCCGACTTGTATCTGAAGTACTTGAATCCAACGGTTCAACTTCTCAGGCGAGTATTTGCGCAAGCACACTTGCCATGATGGATGCAGGTGTTCCAATCAAAGCTCCTGTAGCCGGTATTGCGATGGGCTTAGTAAGCGACGGCGAAGATGTAACGGTTCTTACTGATATCCAGGGTATGGAAGACCATCTGGGAGATATGGACTTTAAAGTTGCCGGTACTGAAAAAGGTGTTACAGCATTGCAGATGGATATTAAAATCTCTGGGATCAACCGTGAGATCTTGGAACAGGCGCTTACACAGGCAAAAGAAGGAAGAATGCACATTCTTTCCTCAATGCTTGATACACTGTCAGAACCTAGAAAACAACTGTCTACTTATGCTCCGAAAATTATTACGATGAAAATCAATCCGGATAAAATCAGAGACGTCATCGGGCCAAGCGGAAAAATCATCAATAAAATTATTGAAGAAACCGGCGTGAAAATCGACATCGAGCAGGACGGCACTGTATTTATCGCATCTGCCGACCAAGCGATGAACGAAAAAGCGCAAAAAATTATTGCTGATCTTGTTCGTGAAGTGCAAGTGGGCGAGTACTATGATGGAAAAGTGAAACGCATTGAAAAGTTCGGTGCTTTCGTTGAACTCTTCGCTGGAAAAGACGGGCTTGTTCACATCTCTGAAATAGCCGAAGAGCGAATCGGCAAAGTAGAGGATGTACTCAAACTCGGAGATATCATTCGTGTCAAGGTTACTGAGATTGACAACCAGGGACGTGTAAACCTTTCAAGAAAAGTTGTTTTGAAAGAGGAAAAGAAAGAACAGGAACAAAAGAATAGCGAACAATAATCAAAACCGGTTTTGGACTGTAACCCCTATTCCAATAATAGGGGTGCTGTTCATTACACGGTTTTTTTTGTTTGTTTTGAAGCTTGAAAATACCATTTATAGAGCGGGGCTCCATGTTCTAACCCTTCCAGATTGGACATACCTTTTTAATGGGGGGGAAGTGAGATGAAGAGAAATCTGCTGCATATGAGCATGGCTGCCCTGATTCTTGTGTTTGCTGTCGGTATGGTGCAAAACCCGTTTACCTCCACGTATATCGAAAAGATGAAGGATCAGACAGCGACGGTGTCCAAAATGCAGGAAAACAGCCTGTACGAAGAGCTTCAGCAAAAAGCGCCATCCTACCATAAAGCACCCATCGATGCGAAAATTGACAGGGTGTGGAAGGCGATTCCCGGTTATAACGGCATGGAACTGGATATTGATGCTTCGTACAAAAAATTAAAAGGAAGCAAAACGATCGACAAGAAAAAACTGGTGTTTAAACAAATTCCGCCAAAAGTGAAGCTGCAGGATCTGCCGCCATCACCAATCTATAAAGGAAACCCGGAAAAACCCATGGTAACGCTGCTTGTGAATGTGGCATGGGGGAATGAATATTTGCCTAAACTTTTAAAGATCATGAAAAATGCCCATGTTCATACTACTTTTTTTCTTGACGGGTCGTGGGTCAAGAAGAATCCAAGTCTCGCAAAGATGATTCTGGATGAAGGGCATGAAATCGGAAATCATGCATATACCCATCCTGATATGAAGCAATTGACGAACAAGCGGATCAGGGAAGAGCTTTCGAGTACCAATCAAGTGATCCAGGCGACGCTTGGAGACAGGAAGAAAGTTCCTGTAAAATGGTTTGCACCGCCAAGCGGGTCCTATCGCGATGACGTCGTGAAAATTGCTGCCGAAGAAAAAATGAGAACCATCATGTGGTCGGTGGATACGGTAGACTGGAGGAAGCCGAACCCGGCGGTAATGGCCCAGTCCGTGATAAGAAAACTGCATCCGGGGGCGATGATTCTCATGCATCCCACGTCATCAACCGCTGATGGCTTACAGCAAATCATCGACGGCATAAAAGCAAAAGGATACGCTATTGGAACGGTGAGCGACCTGATGGATGAAAAACGCCTGCACCTCAAGTCATCCGCTGAATAACATTGTTGTATGATAGGTATGTTAATGATATATTGTTCCTAGAGATGGAATTACAGCTAGGGGGAAACAGGTTTGATTACTAGACATACGTGTCCAAACGGCGTGAGGGTCGTTTTGGAAAAGATTCCAACCGTCCGTTCCGTTGCGATCGGGGTATGGATCGGCACAGGTTCACGGTTTGAAGTTCCCGAAAATAATGGGGTTTCTCACTTTTTGGAGCACATGTTCTTTAAAGGGACAGAAACCCGCAGTGCAAGGGAAATCGCTGAATCATTTGACAGCATTGGCGGCCAGGTCAATGCGTTTACTTCCAAAGAATATACATGCTACTATGCCAAGGTGCTGGATACTCATGCACCGAGAGCGCTAAATGTACTGTCCGATATGTTTTTTAACTCCGCGTTTGATGAGCAGGAGCTGTTAAAAGAAAAGAATGTCGTGCTTGAAGAGATCAAAATGTATGAAGATACACCAGATGATATTGTTCATGATCTTCTCAGCAGGGCCAGCTTTCATCAGCATTCTCTCGGCTATCCGATTCTTGGTACGGAAAATACTCTGAATACATTTACAGGGCAAACCCTTCGCAATTATATGAAAGACTACTATACACCCGAAAATGTGGTTGTTTCAGTGGCCGGAAATGTAGAAGAGAGCTTTATTAAGGAAATAGAGGATCTGTTTGGAAGCTATTCAGGCAGCAGGATGGCTTCAAGCCTGCAGGCGCCAGTCTTTCACAGTCAAAAGATTGCCCGCAAGAAGGAAACAGAACAAGCTCACCTTTGTCTCGGTTTCCCTGGGCTGTCCCTGAAAGATCCGGACACCTACTCTCTGATTGTGCTGAATAATATTTTTGGATCAAGCATGAGCAGCCGGTTGTTCCAGGAAGTCCGTGAGCAGCGCGGTCTGGCCTACTCCGTGTTCTCCTACCATTCGGCATATAAGGACAATGGTTTGTTTACGATTTATGGAGGAACGGCTCCCAATCAACTTGATGAGCTGTATGATACCGTGACGATGATCGTCAACGATCTTCAAGATAACGGAATCACTGATAAAGAGCTGGTCAACTCCAAGGAACAAATCAAAGGCAGCTTGATGCTCAGTCTCGAAAGCACCAACAGCAGAATGAGCAGAAACGGAAAGAATGAGCTCATTTTGAATTACCATCGTTCACTTGATGAAATGGTTCAATTGATCGACGGGGTAACAAAAGAAACGGTCGATTCTCTGATTGAAAAGATATTCAGCAAGGAATGCTCCGCTTCCCTTGTCAGCCCGGCCGGTGAACTTCCAAAAGGATTGCAATAAAGCCTGCAGCATGTTGCTGCACCCTCAATGTCAGGGTGCAGCTGACATTAGCTGGAGGTTTTTTATTATGGTGGGAGACAATAAAATTCAGGCTTGGACCTAGGTTGTCTACTCAATCCCCAATCTTTTTCCTGAATATAATGATAGAGCAAATGAGAACGAATAACCGATTTTATTCCTGTTGACTCCGGATTGGCACTGTAACCATCTAGGCAAAGTGTTCATATGATGGTGTTGCGAACATGAACAAGGATTTCCCCTGTTTATAACGGAGCGACAGAGAAAGGGGAGGAAGCATGTTAACTGACTTGCAAGTTGCCATATTTGGCGGTGATGCCAGACAGCTGGAAGTAATTCGTAAGTTGGCTGAACAAGGGGCAAATCTTGTGCTTGTGGGATTTGATCAGCTCGACCACGGATTTACAGGAGCTTCGAAAATGGATATTGGTGAAGTCGACTTTTCCAAATTGGATGTCATCATTCTTCCGGTGAATGGATCAGGTCCGAATGGAGAAATTGATACCATTTTTTCAAATAAACGCATCATACTTACTGCTGAACATTTAAAAAGAACCCCGAAACATTGCCATTTGTATTCAGGTATCACGAATGCCTATTTGGATAAAATTGTCTCACAAAGCGGCAAAGGGCATACCCAGCTTTTTGACCGGGATGACGTTGCCATTTATAACAGCATTCCGACAGTCGAAGGTACGTTGATGATGGTGATTCAGAACACGGATACGACCATTCATAATTCGAACACCGTTGTCCTTGGTTTTGGCCGGGTCGGCATGAGTGTGGCAAGAGCGTTTGATGCGCTTGGTGCCAATGTAAAAGTTGGAGCAAGAAAACCTGAACATTTGGCAAGAATCAGCGAAATGGGCTTTATACCTTTTCATCTTGATCATCTGCAGAAAGAAGTGACCAACACGGATGTATGCATCAATACAATTCCGTTTCAAATTGTAACCTCCGGTGTGATTTCTAAAATGCCAACTCAGACATTGATTATAGATCTGGCTTCCAAGCCAGGCGGTACTGATTTTAAGTATGCTGAAAAAAGAGGCATTAAGGCATTGCTGGCCCCAGGATTGCCGGGTATCGTCGCACCGAAGACAGCAGGGCAGATTCTTGGCAATGTTCTTTCCCAATTAATAGGTGAACAAATGAGTACTCGAAAGGGGAAAGTGTAATGAAGGTCCATGGTAAACATATAGGATTTGGTTTAACAGGTTCACACTGCACGTATGATGCTGTATACCCCGAAATCAAACGGCTGGTAGAAGAGGGTGCGAAGGTCACTCCGTTCGTTACACATACCGTGCAAAACACAAATACCCGGTTCGGCGATGGAGAAGAGTGGCTTGAAAAGATAACACAAATTACAGGAACTGAACCTGTTAATTCGATTGTCAAGGCGGAGCCGTTCGGACCGAGGACTCCTCTGGACTGCATGATCATCGCACCGCTGACGGGTAACTCTATCAGCAAGTTTGCCAATGCTATGACAGATTCACCCGTTTTAATGGCGGCAAAAGCCACCATGAGGAACCAGTCACCGGTCGTTCTCGGAATATCGACCAATGACGGGCTAGGATTGAACGGAGTTAATATTATGAAGTTAATGGCTGCCAAAAACATTTATTTTGTGCCCTACGGCCAGGATGATCCGGTAAACAAGCAAAATTCACTGGTCGCCCATATGGAATATCTCCTTGAAACGGTTGAGGCTGCACTTGAAGGAAAACAGCTGCAGCCGGTTCTCAGGATGTCTCAATCGCAATAAATGTGAAAAATAGCTTACCAATGGCGCGAATTATGATAAAATGTGAAATAAAATGTTTATTGGAAGCCAGTAATCTCTCATTTGAAGCAGTGAAGGGAACAATGTTGTTTCACAAGGGGAGAAACACTCGTTGTTTCTCCCTTTCTGTTTTAAAGTCAAGTATGGAGAACAAAAAGGAGATAGTGTTAAAATGACTCAAAAAGGATTTAATGTAGCTGTAGTCGGAGCAACAGGCGCAGTCGGACAACAAATGCTTAAAACACTTGAAGAAAGAAACTTTCCAATCGCAAAGTTGTCTCTTCTTGCGAGCAGCAGGTCTGCCGGAAGAAGTGTTGAGTATAAAGGGGAGGAAGTTGTCATTCAGGAAGCAACTCCGGACGCATTTGAAGGGGTTGATATTGCCTTGTTCTCTGCGGGTGGATCCATTTCAAAGGAACTTGCCCCGGAAGCGGTAAAACGCGGAGCTGTGGTAATCGACAACACCAGTGCGTACCGTATGGACGAAAATGTTCCTTTGGTGGTACCTGAAGTAAACGAGGGAGATATTGCCAAACACCAGGGTATTATCGCCAATCCGAACTGCTCAACCATTCAAATGGTCGTTGCACTAAAGCCTCTGCAAGAGAAGTATGGATTGAATAAAGTGATTGTATCCACCTATCAGGCAGTTTCAGGAGCAGGCGCGAAAGCCATCCAGGAGCTTAGAACTCAATCTCAAGCGATTTTGGACGGTGAAGAATTTACACCAGAAATCCTGCCATGTGCCGGTGACAAGAAGCATTATCAGATTGCGTTCAATGCCGTACCGCAAATCGATAAATTCCAGGATAATGGCTATACATTTGAAGAAATGAAAATGATTAATGAGACGAAAAAAATCATGCATATGCCATCACTCGCAGTGGCGGCTACCTGTGTCCGGCTTCCGGTAGAGACGGGCCATTCCGAATCTGTTTATGTGGAGCTTGGAGAAGATGTTTCTTCTGTCCATGAAATTAAGGAGCTTCTTTCTGCATCTGCCGGCATTACTCTCCAGGATGATCCGGATCATCAAGTCTACCCGATGCCTGCTTACTGTGTTGGCAAAAATGATGTCTTCGTGGGACGCGTCAGAAAAGACTTGGACCGCGAAAATGGTTTTCATATGTGGATTGTATCCGACAATCTGTTAAAAGGTGCTGCCTGGAATTCGGTTCAGATTGCAGAAAGCCTCATTAAACTCGGATTGCTGAACTAATTAAAGAAGGTGCTAACTTCATGAAAATAATCATACAAAAATTTGGCGGCACATCTTTAAAAGATGAAAATGGAAGAGAACTGGCTGCACAGCATGTGAGACGGGCGATAAGTGAAGGATACAAGGTAGTCTGTGTGGTATCGGCCATGGGACGTTCGGGCGATCCGTATGCCACCGATACATTGCTTCGGCTACTAGGGGAAAATAATCAGCATGTGGAGAGCAGAGAATATGATCTGCTTCTTTCCTGTGGAGAGATTATCTCTTCTGTCGTGTTTTCCAACCTTCTGAAATCAAAAGAGATTTCGGCTTCTGCGCTTACAGGTTCACAAGCGGGATTCCGGACCAATGATGAGCACAAAAATGCCAGAATTACCGATATGCAGTGTGAACGTCTGCAATCCATGCTTGAAACTTATGATGCGGTGGTTGTTGCAGGATTTCAGGGAGAAGCTGCAAACGGTGACGTCACTACGCTCGGCCGTGGCGGCAGCGACACCTCTGCTTCTGCTTTAGGTGCTGCCCTTGACGCTGAATATATTGACATATTTACAGATGTAGAAGGGGTCATGACGGCGGATCCGCGGATTGTAGAGGATGCGCAGCCGCTTTCTGTTGTCACGTATAATGAAATCTGCAACATGGCCTATCAGGGAGCAAAAGTGATACACCCGAGAGCAGTTGAGATTGCCATGCAGGCGAAGGTTCCGCTCAGAATCCGGTCCACTTATTCAGAACTTCCGGGAACACTCGTGACTTCAGCCACGTCCAAGGGCGCAGGAAGAGATGTCCAGGATCATGTCATAACCGGCATTGCCCATGTTCCAAAGGTGACTCAGATTAAGGTGTTCGCCAAGGATGCCCAATATGATTTGCACACGAACGTCTTTAAGGCAATGGCGAAAGAGCAGATATCTGTGGACTTTTTTAACATTAGTCCAAAAGGCGTCGTGTATACGGTAATGGAAAATATGGCCGAGCATGCTGAAAAGGTGCTGCGCGAACACGGCTACTCACCAGAAATCACCAGAAACTGTGCCAAAGTGTCGGCAGTGGGTGCCGGTATGTCAGGCGTTCCTGGTGTAACCGCAAGGATCGTTGAAGCGCTGGTCAATGAAAACATACAGATACTGCAATCCGCAGATTCGCATACTACCATTTGGGTGCTTGTCAGACAGGATGATATGGTCAAAGCGGTGAATGCTCTGCACAGAGCTTTTGAGCTGCACAACATCCATTCAAAAGGCCGGCAGCTGTCAGAATAAGTACGAAAAACGGATGTTGATTGCAAGATTTAAGGAGCTGATATTCATGCATTTTGGAAACGTAAGTACTGCCATGGTTACACCCTTTGACAGTAAAGGAAACATTGATTTGACCAAAACAACAAAGCTGGTCAATTATTTGATTGAAAACGGCAGTGACAGCCTTGTGGTCGCAGGGACAACCGGTGAATCTCCAACATTGTCCACAGAAGAAAAACTTGCCCTGTTCCGCCATGTTGTAAAAGTGGTAGACAAGAGAGTGCCGGTAATTGCCGGTACAGGCAGCAACAACACAAGGGCTTCCATCGATTTAACAAAAAAGGCGGAAGAAACAGGCGTCGACGCGATCATGATCGTTGCTCCGTACTATAATAAACCGAGCCAGGAAGGAATCCTTGCCCATTTCAAGGCGATTGCAGAAACAACCTCCCTGCCGATCATGGCGTATAATGTTCCCGGCCGTACGGTTGTTCATTTTACGGCAGATACAGTGATCGAGCTGTCCAAAATCCCGAATGTCATCGCGATTAAGGATGCAGGAAGTAATCTGGGAGATATGAGCCGGATCATTGAAGAGACAGAGGATTTTCAACTCTACAGCGGTGATGACGGCATGACACTGCCCGTATTATCCATCGGCGGTACTGGTATAGTATCGGTGGCCTCCCATGTGATCGGAAACGAAATGCAACAAATGGTTACAGCCTATAAACAAGGAAGAGTAACAGAAGCAGCAAGACTTCACCGGAAGCTTCTTCCCGTAATGGATGAGCTGTTCAAGGCACCGAGTCCTGCTCCGGTAAAAACGGCCCTCCAGTTTAAAGGGCTTGATGTTGGCAGTGTGAGACTTCCTTTATTGCCTCTAAACCATCAGCAGCGGGAATCACTATCTCAAGTTATGAATATTTCATTGTAAAAAAGCGGCCATCGAGCCGCTTTTTTTTATAACTCTGCTCGCAAACCTCTAAGTCATCGAGACAGGAAATGCAAAAAAGAAAAAAACAGTTCTCCTTGTATTCGCTTTCGAACATAAGCTATAATAAATGCAAGTGACGTGAACGGAGAAATACATAACCAACAACTAGGAGGATTATTACATTGACAACAAAACAACAAAATAGCGATAAAGTAAGAGTTTTTGCCCTGGGTGGTATAGGGGAAATCGGCAAAAACATGTATGTGGTCGAAGCGGGGGAAGATATCTTTGTCCTGGATGCGGGGCTCATGTTTCCGCAGGAAGAGATGCTGGGCATCGATATTGTGATTCCTGACATTACTTACCTTGTGCAGAACAAGGACAGAGTAAAGGGGATCTTTCTAACTCACGCACACGAGGACCATATCGGCGGCCTTCCTTTTATTTTAAAGCAGCTTCCTGTTCCGGTTTATGGAACGAAGCTCACCCTTGGGCTTGTAGACGCAAAGCTTAAAGAAGCTGGGCTTCAACGGAGCACCAAGACCTTTTTGGTGAATTCTGATTCCGTCCTTGACTTTGGCGAACATAAAGTCTCTTTTTTTGGAACCAATCACAGTATTCCTGATTCCGTCGGCATTGCCGTTCACACGCCGCAGGGAGTCATTGTGAATACAGGGGACTTCAAGATTGACCAGTCTCCGATTGATGGTAAGCATACTGAATTTGCCAAAATTTCAGAGCTGAGCCAAAAAGGGGTGCTTTGTCTTCTCTCCGACAGCACGAATGCTGAAAGACCAGGGATGACAGGGTCGGAAAAATCTGTGGGCTACGAAATTGACAATGTGTTCGAGGAAGCAAAGGGTCGTGTAATTATTGCTTCATTTGCTTCCAATGTCCATCGAATCCAACAGATTTTCACTGCGGCTGCGAAAACCAACCGAAAGATCGTTATTACCGGCCGAAGCATGGTGAAGGTCGTGGATATCGCATCAGAGTTAGGTTACCTGAACATTGAGAAAGACAGTATTATCTCCATGGATCAGATAAACAATTACGCCGAAGACCGGATTGTTATACTTACAACCGGCAGCCAGGGAGAGCAAATGGCAGCTCTTTCACGCATGGCCCATAAAGCCCACAAACAAATTGCGATCAGACATACTGATACTGTAGTCATTGCCGCCACTCCGATCCCGGGGAACGAGCGGTCTGTGGCACGCATTGTGGATCTTCTTATGCGGACGGGAGCAGATGTTGTTTTCGGACAACGCAAAGTTCACGTTTCCGGTCACGGAAGCCAGGAAGAATTAAAATTGATGCTAAGCTTGATGAAGCCTAAATATTTCATCCCCGTTCACGGTGAATATAAAATGCAGAAAGCCCACCAAAACCTGGCACTTCAGGTAGGTGTGGTCCCAGAAAATATATTTATTCTCGAAAAAGGCGAAGTGGTTGAATTCACGGATGGATTGGCCAAACGAACAGGAAAAGTACCATCCGGTAATGTTCTGGTTGATGGCCTTGGAGTAGGGGATATTGGCAACATCGTTCTCCGCGACCGGAAACTGCTATCCCAGGATGGCATACTCGTCGTTGTCGTTACGATCAGCAAAGCTTCCAACCAGATCATCTCCGGACCGGAAATTATCTCTCGCGGCTTTGTGTATGTACGCGAAAGCGAAGAGCTTCTTCAGGAAGCCAATTCACTTGTAACGGAGGTCCTCGACCGATGCATGCAGGAAAAAGTAAAAGATTGGTCTTCCTTAAAATCCAATATGCGTGATTCATTAAGTCAATATTTGTTTGATAAAACACGGCGCCGTCCAATGATTATGCCCATTATTATGGAAATTTAAGCCTGCGATACCGCAGGCTTTTTTTCGTCCGAATGAAAATAACCCATGCGTTCATACTAAAAGAAAATGGATATCATCCGAGGGGGTTGTTGTATGAACCGCATGACGAATGACATAAATGAAGAACAAGAACCAAAGCGAGAAGAAAATAACGAACAAAGCAGTCTGGTTAACAAGCTCCAGGCTCTTGGCCAAACCAACGTTCCACAAATGGAAGGCTCAAGCATACATTGCCTGACCATTGTTGGCCAAATTGAAGGACATGTCCAACTGCCTCCCAACAACAAGACAACCAAATATGAACACCTAATCCCACAGCTGGTGGCAATCGAACAAAACCCGAAAATTGAAGGGCTTCTCATTATTTTGAATACCGTTGGTGGTGATGTGGAAGCAGGACTTGCGATTTCAGAAATGATTGCCTCCCTCTCAAAGCCTTCCGTCTCTCTTGTACTTGGTGGCGGCCACTCCATTGGTGTGCCGATAGCCGTGAGCGCCGATTATTCTTTCATAGCGGAAACCGCAACAATGACCATTCATCCCGTAAGGCTGACCGGACTTGTGATTGGTGTTCCACAGACGTTTGAATATATGGATAAAATGCAGGACAGGGTCATCAATTTTGTGACCTCACATTCGGATATCACAGAGGAAAAGTTTAAGGAATTGATGTTTTCCAAAGGCAATTTAACGCGTGACATCGGGACAAACGTGATAGGAAAGGATGCCGTCAACGACGGACTGATCAACGAAGTTGGTGGCGTGGGTCAGGCCATCTCGAAGCTGAATGAACTAATGGAACAAAACCGGAAATCCAAACCCGAGGATGGGTTAGAGGTGATCCAATGATATGGTATACACTCATGCCCTTTGAATTGATGTTTCCACAGGACGCAGCAGCAGAAGAACAAACCCAGCCGATGACCGTTCTTTATAACAACATTCCGATTCTTGTGGAGCAAGTTTCACCGATGGAATATAAAGTAGTCCGCGTCATCAGCACAGATCCGGCGCATTTTATGGACGAATCGTGCGGACCCGGGCAGATTCTGTCGATGAACACATTTGTAAACCCATAGAAAACAAGTGTGCCCCTGTGATATAATAATGGACAAAGAAGCAGCCCTTTAGCGGCTGCTTTAGTTGGTTTAAGGAAAAAGAGGTGAAAGAATGGCAAAACGCAATAAAAAAACATCGAAAAAGACATCAGCCTGGAAAGAACAGCTGAGCTTTGAGCTCGCTGGCCTTCTTTTGCTTGCTTTAACATTGCTTGCCCTTGCCAAAATGGGGAAAGTCGGGCAGGCGTTTGTACAGTTTTTAAAATTTTTCAGCGGAGAATGGTACGGTGTACTGCTGATCGGAACCCTTGTTATTGCCATCTATCTGATTTGGAAGCGAAAATCACCGCCCGTTTGGGGAAAACGCTTGGCAGGCTTTTATTTATTTTACATATCCATGCTGATTCTCAGTCATCTGAAATTGTTTTCTCTTCTTTCCAAGCAGGGAAAATGGTCGGATCCTTCCGTCATCCGAAACACCTGGGAGATATATTGGTCTCAGCTGTCGGGAAGTATACCGCAGGGAGATCTTGGCGGAGGCATGATTGGAGCAGTGGGTTTTGCAATGTTCCATTTTCTGTTTGGTGTGCAAGGTTCTGCAGTCATCCTGGTTTTTGTTATGATCATTGCCATTATATTAATTACCGGAAAGTCATTGTCAGGTGTCATCGCCAAATTGGCCGAAGCAGTCGGCAGCCTTTCTTCAACGGCCTATGAATCGTTTCAAAACAAACGGCAGGAACTGAAAGAAAACCGAAAAAAGGTACATAGACAAGCGCCCACAAGATCACAAGAGCCGGCTGAAGCCCATCAAGAAACCCGGACAATGGATGAAGAATACGAACCCATTATCGAAGACTTCACAAGGAACGTTCATGATGATGAAAGTCCAGCGGTACAACTGAAATTTGGTTCCAAAGGCTTTCACGAAGAACCGGAGACTCAAACGGAAACCAGCCATGCCCCAACGGAAGATAAGCAGGACGGACTTCCTGCAAGCTTTGAACAGACAGAAGAAGAACATAACGAAAACTATTTGCTCCCTTCCATGGATTTGCTAGTCAGACCGACTTCCACTGGCCAGCATAAGGAACGGCAATATTCGGCGAGCAAAAGCAACGCAAAAAAACTCGAGAAAACCTTTGAAAGCTTTGGGGTAAAAGCAAGAGTGCTGAAGGTTCATCTTGGCCCGGCAGTAACGAAATATGAAGTGTATCCCGATGTAGGAGTAAAGGTAAGCAAAATCGTCAACCTCGCCGATGATATCGCCCTGGCACTTGCCGCCAAAGATATCCGGATTGAAGCTCCTATTCCCGGCAAATCAGCGGTCGGTATTGAGGTTCCTAACCAGGAGGTAGCTACGGTTACGCTACGTGAAGTCCTTGAATCCAGTCAATATCAGAAACAAACCTCCAAACTTGCGATTGGGCTCGGAAGGGATATCTCGGGGGAACCTATTTTTGCCGAACTGTCCAGAATGCCTCACCTTCTGGTAGCCGGGGCAACAGGAAGCGGGAAAAGTGTTTGTATCAATGGCATCATTACAAGCATATTGATGAGAGCCAAACCACATGAAGTGAAGATGATGATGATTGACCCGAAAATGGTTGAACTTAACGTGTATAACGGAGTTCCTCATCTCCTGGCTCCCGTCGTAACAGAGCCGAAAAAGGCAGCTCAGGCCCTGAAACGGGTGGTCAGTGAAATGGAACGCCGTTATGAATTGTTTTCCCACACAGGGACCCGGAATATTGAGGGGTACAATGAAGGCATACGCAGAGCTAACAATGAACGTGATGCGAAACAGCCGACCCTGCCTTATATTGTCGTGATTGTGGATGAGCTGGCAGATTTGATGATGGTGGCTTCAGGAGATGTAGAAGATGCCATTATCCGTCTTGCCCAGATGGCACGAGCGGCAGGAATTCATCTGATTATCGCAACCCAGCGGCCTTCAGTGGATGTAATTACAGGGATTATTAAAGCCAATATCCCATCCCGGATTGCGTTTAGTGTTTCCTCTCAGACCGACTCGCGTACCATTCTTGATATGGGCGGCGCAGAAAAACTGCTGGGCCGCGGCGATATGCTCTTTTTCCCTTCAGGAACATCTAAACCTACAAGGGTGCAGGGAGCATTTCTATCGGATCAGGAAGTGGAAAAAATTGTGGAATTCGTGATCGGGCAGCAGAAAGCGCAATACCAGAAAGACATGATTCCAACGGAAGAAGCGCAGGTGACGATGGAAGTGGAGGATGACTTGTTCCCTGAAGCGGTAAAACTTGTGGTGGACATGCAGACGGCCTCGGTTTCCATGCTCCAGCGGCGATTTCGAATCGGCTATTCACGGGCAGCCAGGCTGGTGGATGCCATGGAAGCAAAGGGAGTTATCGGTCCTTATGAGGGCAGCAAGCCAAGAGAAGTGCTGCTTACGTCTCTACCGGAACAAAACCAGGCATCAAGCTAAAAAACGGAACCCCAGAACGCGGGGTTCTTTTTTTTAACCTGCCTTTTCTGAATAATGTGTATATTCCCGTTTTAAAAAAATCTCAAAAAATAGTATTTATTTCTCATGCTAAAAATGATATATTAATGTCGATTATTTTATTTATTTGTCAAAAAAATTTTACACTTGAAAAACACTATATTATTAATGGTTTTGATTGTCTATCGAGGTGAGTAAAAACGTGTCCATTAAGACGGATCATCGTCTGCTGTATTTAAAAGTCATTGAGAAATTGAAAGCCGACATCGAAAATGGCACTTATGAGGAAGGAGAAAAGCTTCCATCCGAATTTGAGCTGTCAAAGCAGTTGGGCATTAGCAGGGCAACATTACGAGAAGCGCTGCGCATCCTTGAAGACGAAAATATTCTGATCAGAAAACATGGTGTAGGAACCTTTGTTAGGACCAGAGCCCTATTTTCTTCCGGAATAGAAGAACTCTTCAGTGTAACTGAAATGATTGAACGGGCAGGCAAAAAGGCTGACACCGTCTTTATTTCGTCGGTGGTGGTCCCTGCTGTGGATGACCTGAAACATCAGTTTAAACTACCGCCGGACGGCGAAATCAATGTAGTGGAACGAGTGAGAACCGCTGACGGCGAGCCTGTTGTTTACTGCATTGACCAAATGCCGGCAGCGTTTATGCCTGCCGAATCACAGCATAAGTACCTTTCCATGCTCGAAATGCTTGAAAGAGAAGCCGGCAAGCGTGTTATGTATGCTGTTACAACGATTGAACCTCTCGGGTTTCATGAACGAATTTCAGAAATCCTGGAATGTCCCGAAGAAGCCTCGCTTCTTGTATTAAAGCAGATGCATTACGACCAGAATGATGAGCCGGTTTTATATTCCTGCAATTATTTTAGAGCCGATAAATTTAATTTCACAGTAGTCAGAAAACGATTATAGTAAGTTTATCCTATATTGGGGGTGATGTGCTACACCGTTTGCTCAATGTGTTAAGAGTGTTATCCGTATAAAAAATTAGGGGGAAAAACAATTGAAAAAGAGAACCGGGGTTTTATTAAGTCTTGCATTAGCAGCTGGTACACTGCTTTCTGCCTGTGGGAAAGATGACGGCGGGGGATCAAATGCCGATGGTAAGAAGGATGCATTTAAGGTGGCCATGGTCACCGACACTGGCGGTGTAGACGATAAGTCCTTTAACCAATCCGCTTGGGAAGGGCTCCAAAAGTTCGGCAAAGACAACAACATGAAAAAAGGGACAGACTTTAAATATCTTCAATCCACGGCTGCTAGTGATTACGCTCCCAACATTAACTCATTAGTTCGCGATAACTACAAGCTTGTATACGGAATCGGATTCCTGATGCAGCAGGATATTCAAAAAGTGGCCAAACAACAGCCAAAAGCACAGCTTGCTCTTGTTGACTCTGTTGTACCGGAAAAGAACGTGGCCAGCATCACATTCAAAGAGCATGAAGGCTCTTTCCTTGTCGGTCTGATTGCGGGTATGCAGACAAAAACCAACAAAGTCGGATTCGTGGGCGGCGTGGACAGTGAATTGATCAAAAAGTTTGAAAATGGATTTAAAGCAGGTGTAAAAACAGCGAATCCAAAGGCTGAGATTTTTGTTCAATACGCCGGTGACTTCAACAAAGCAGAAAAAGGGCAAGCCATTGCCAACACCTTCTACGGAAAAGGCGCTGATATCATCTATCATGCAGCTGGCGGAACCGGAAAAGGCGTATTTACAGAAGCAAAGAACCGTTCCAAAAATGGCAAAAAGGTTTGGGTTATCGGAGTTGACCGTGACCAGCACGAAGAAGGAATGCCAGAAGATGTAACACTGACTTCCATGGTTAAGCGTGTGGACAAGGCGGTTGAAGAAGTTTCCAAGCAAACGATGGACGGAAAGTTTCCTGGCGGAAAAACAGTTGAATTCGGACTCGATCAAGACGGTGTGGGAATCGCCCCTCATAAAGAGAATGTTTCAAAAGACGCTCTTGCCAAAGTCGATGAGTATAAAAAGAAAATACAGGACGGTGACATCACGGTCCCTAAGACAGACAAAGAGTATAAGACATTTGAAGCTAACATGAAAAAGTAAATGCTAAAAAGTAAAGGCTGGTATTCGTTTACTGGCCTTTATTTACGCCATAAAAGGTTAGACTTCTGACTCCTAGAGAGACCAAGAATAAAAGTCATTGAGGGGTGAACTCGGTGGAATATGTTATTGAAATGAGAAACATACGCAAAGAATTTCCTGGAATTGTTGCCAACGACAATGTCACATTGCAGGTGAAAAAAGGTGAGATTCATGCGCTTTTGGGCGAAAACGGAGCTGGAAAATCAACCTTGATGAACGTGCTCTTCGGTTTGTATCAGCCAGAGCAGGGTGAAATTTATGTAAAAGGAAAACCCATTTCCATTACCGATCCGAATATCGCCAACCGGCTTGGAATCGGCATGGTGCATCAGCACTTTATGCTCGTTGAAAACTTTACTGTAACAGAAAATATTATACTAGGCAAAGAAATCACTACGGGAGGCCGTGTGGATTTGAAAAAGGCTGCCAAGGAAGTCAAGGCGCTTTCTGACCGTTATGGTTTATCGGTAGATCCAAACGCAAAGATTGAAAATATTTCGGTGGGTATGCAGCAGCGGGTGGAAATTTTGAAAACGTTGTATCGCGGAGCTGAAATTCTAATCTTTGACGAGCCAACAGCTGTACTCACGCCGCAGGAAATTCATGAATTGATGGAAATCATGAAAAAACTCGTGGCCGAAGGGAAATCCATCATCCTTATCACGCATAAGCTTAAAGAAATTATGGAGGCATGCGACAGATGCACCGTCATCAGAAGGGGACGCGGCATCGGCACCGTCGATGTGGCAGAGACGAATCCAGATAAGCTTGCGGCTATGATGGTAGGACGCGAAGTCAATTTTAAAGTGGACAAAACGGACGCTTCACCGAAGCAAACCGTTCTTAAGATCGAGAACCTCGTTGTAGAGGATGCGAGAAAAGTACCGGTTGTCGATGGCCTTAACCTGGAGATTAAAGCGGGTGAAATCCTCGGTATTGCAGGGGTTGACGGGAATGGTCAGACGGAGCTGTTAGAAGCCATTACAGGCCTAAGAAAAGTTGTCAGGGGAACCGTTGAGCTCAATGGTAAGAACATTACCAACCATAAGCCAAGAAAGGTTACAGAAGCAGGAGTTGGCCACATCCCGCAGGACCGGCATAAACACGGTCTCGTTCTGGATTTTTCCATTGGAACAAATATGGTTCTGCAAACGTACTATCAGCAGCCTTTTTCCAAACATAAAATTCTTAAATTTCCGGCGATTTTTGAGAAGGCCAATCAACTCATCAAAGAGTTTGACGTGCGAACGCCAAGTGAGCACACATTGGCCAGAGCGTTATCGGGAGGCAATCAGCAAAAAGCGATCATTGCCAGGGAAGTGGACAGAAGCCCCGACTTTTTGATTGCTGCCCAGCCGACCCGGGGCCTTGACGTCGGGGCGATCGAATTTATCCACTCAAAACTCATAGAGGAACGAGATAAAGGAAAAGCGGTGCTTCTGCTCTCCTTTGAACTTGATGAAGTCATGAATGTCAGTGACCGGATCGCTGTTATTTATGAAGGAAAAATTGTAGCCATCGTTGATCCGGAGGAAACGACGGAACAAGAGCTCGGACTGCTTATGGCAGGCGGGAAGAAACAAAAAGCAGGTGATCGTAGTGAATCTCATTAAAGGCCGTTTATTTCATATTCTTGTACCCGTTGTTTCAGTTTTATTGGGGCTTTTGATCGGCGGCATAATCATGCTTGTCAGCAATTACAACCCGATTTCCGCCTATGCGGCGCTGATCGACGGAATATTTGGAAATGGCTACAACCTGGGTGAAACCATTCGTGCGGCATCTCCGCTCATTTTATCGGGTCTCGCCGTTGCGTTTGCGTTCAGAACCGGCCTTTTTAACATCGGGGTTGAAGGGCAACTGCTTGTCGGCTGGCTCGCTTCGGTTTATGTAGGCATTCATTTTGATCTTCCCAAGGTGATTCATCTTCCTTTTGCCATTTTGGCAGGTGCAGCGGCGGGTGCACTATGGGGAGTCATTCCTGGTTTTTTGAAAGCGAAGTTTAAAGTACATGAAGTTATCACAACGATCATGATGAATTATATTGCGCTCTATACAACCAACGGTATCATACGCGCCTACATGCTGGCGCCCGGCGAGCGGACAAAGGACATTAAAGAATCCGCATCCCTGGCTTCACCGTGGCTGCAGCAGCTTACCGAGTTTTCACGTCTTCACTATGGTATTGTGGTAGCCATTCTGGCTGCTGTTATCAT
This sequence comes from Fictibacillus enclensis, assembly GCF_001457035.1. Classification (GTDB taxonomy): domain Bacteria; phylum Bacillota; class Bacilli; order Bacillales; family Fictibacillaceae; genus Fictibacillus_C; species Fictibacillus_C enclensis. Next base: position 1,191,087 of record NZ_KQ758617.1, read on the forward strand.
GTGGTTCATTTTATGGAAGACCACGACCGGATATGAATTAAGGGCCGTGGGCTTCAACCAGCATGCTTCACAATATGCAGGAATCAATGTGTCCAAGAACATCGTGCTCGCCATGGCGATTTCCGGTGCATTTGCAGGTGCGGCAGGAACGATGGAAGGACTTGGAACCTATCAATACATGACCATTAATAATGCGTTTACAGGGGTTGGTTTTGACGGTATTGCGGTCTCCCTGCTTGGTGCCAATGGCTCTGTCGGAATTATTATTGCTGCCTTGTTGTTTGGAGGGCTAAAGATTGGATCGCTTACCATGCAATCCGCTGCAGGCGTGCCAACCGAACTCGTAGGAATTGTCATCGCACTTATCATTTTCTTTGTGGCGTCAAGCTACCTGATTCGATGGCTGACCAACCGATTTACAAAAGGGGGTAAAATCTGATGGATTTCTTTCAAATTCTTGCCCTTATCGTTCCGGCCGCGATCGTATCGGCAGCACCACTTATTCTAACAGCGCTTGGCGGAGTGCTCAGTGAACGTTCAGGCGTGGTAAACATTGGACTTGAAGGGCTGATGATGTTCGGTGCCTTTATCGGAGCTGTTTTTACCCATTATGGGGAACAGTGGGGACTTGGCGGTGGTTCTCCATGGATGAGTTTTGTGGTAGCTATTGTCGCCGGAGCGCTTTTTGCTGTTCCGCACGCGGTGGCCAGCATCTCGCTGAAAGCCGACCAGGTGGTCAGCGGTGTGGCGCTTAACTTTTTGGCCGCTGGACTCTCCATCTTTTTGACAAAGAAGCTGTTTGGAGCTGGCCAGACGCCGGATATCCAGGAACGGATCGGAAAAGGTGATGTTCCGGTGCTGTCCAAGATCCCGGTGATCGGAGACCTGTTTTTCTCCAACGCATACTCAACATCATTTGTTGCCGTGTTTCTTGCTTTTGTTGTGTGGTATATCATATATAAAACACCGTTCGGGCTTCGCCTCCGGTCTGTCGGGGAGCACCCTATGGCTGCAGACACCATGGGGATCAACGTGATCAAAACGCGTTACATTTCAGTAATCATGGGGGGAGCCTTTGCAGGACTCGGCGGAGCCATTTATGTGGCTTCCATCGCCGGGAACTTCACAGGTTCAACCATTTCCGGCCAAGGTTTCATGGCTCTTGCCGCCATGATCTTTGGGAAATGGCATCCGCTGGGTGCTATGGGTGCGGCTCTCTTTTTCGGTCTTGCCCAAAGCTTGAGTATTACAGGGGAACAAATCCCGCTCCTGAAAGATATCCCTGATGTGTATCTTCTGATTTTGCCTTATGTACTGACCATTCTTGCCCTTGCCGGGTTTGTCGGCAGAGCGGATGCACCAAAAGCATCCGGACAGCCTTACGAAAAAGGCAAACGATAAGAACCAGAGCCTGTTTCCCCTCGGGGATCAGGCTCTTTATTTCTTCTACAGGCAGGAAAAGTCATGTTTGCTATGGAAAGTGGGTACACTAGAAAGTATGATTCATATTCATAAAAGGGAGGAACCGAAATGACACTTGTAGACCATCACGTGGCGGATATGCCCGGAATGACCTTACATACGATCGAAACTACCAAATATAAAACCACTTCTTTAATCCTGCAAATTAAAAGCCCGATTACAGAAGAAGAAGTAACCAAAAGGGCCTTGCTTCCCTATGTGCTGCAAAGCGGCACAGAACGCTATCCGAGCAGCAAAGAGCTTCGTGGGGCACTCGATGGTCTTTACGGGGCTACACTCGGGGTGGATCTTTCTAAAAAAGGTGAATACCAGATCATCACCCTGAGAATGGATGTGGCGAATGAAAAGTTTTTGAGTGACAACACGCCTTTGCTTGACCGGGCGTTTGAATTGCTTTCCCAGGTTCTTCTGAAGCCGGCCAAACAAGGTGAAGGGTTCCTGCCCAGGATTGTTCAAAAGGAAAAGCGGTCGTTAAAACAGCAGATTGAATCGATTTATGACGATAAAATGAGGTATGCCAACAAGCGCCTGATTGAAGAAATGTTTGATGAGGAACCGTACCGCTTTAATGTGTACGGCAATGAGCAGGAAGTGGATTCGATTACGCCCGAAACACTGTATGACTATTATATAAAAGTCATGAAAGAAGATGAAATTCATCTTTATGCGGTCGGTGATGTTTCTAGGAATGCACTGCAGGAATTGGCCAAAAAACATTTTGTGTTTCCGCAAGACAGAATGGAACCGAAACGAACATCTCCAACAGGCAAGCAAAGGGTGGACGAAGTAAAGGAAGTTTTCGAAGAACAGGAAGTGCAGCAAGGAAAGCTGCATATGGGTTATCGAACTTATATTACTTACAGCGATCCGGAATACCTTGCCCTTCAGGTATTCAACGGGGTGTTCGGCGGATTTTCACATTCCAAGCTGTTTATGAACGTGCGTGAAAAAGAGAGCCTCGCGTATTATGCTGCTTCGCGGTTTGAAAGCCATAAAGGCATCATTTTTGTGATGTCCGGCATTGAGACCAAAAATTATGAAAAAACCGTGAAGATCATCAATGAACAGCTTGAGGAAATCCGAAACGGCAACATTACCGATGGGGAACTCGAACAGACGAAAGCCATGATCAGAAACCAAATCCTTGAAACCGTTGATGATTCAACAGGCCTGGTGGAGGTTCTTTATCATGAAGTGGTTTCCCGCCACAAACGAACCATTGAGGAATGGCTCGAAGGCATCCAGAATGTCACAAAGGAACAAGTCAGGGATGTATCCCAAAAGATTCAGCTCGATACCATTTATTTCTTAAAAGGGAGGGGAGAATGATGGAACAAATCCATTTTAACCAGCTTAAAGAAACATTGAACCACAAAACACTTCCGAACGGCCTGAAAGTATATATCCTTGAGAAAAAGGATTTTAACAAAACTTATGCCACTTTTACGACCCACTATGGTTCAGTGGACAACCACTTTGTCCCGCTTGGGAAAGAGGAAAAAGTGAAAGTTCCGGATGGTATTGCCCATTTTCTTGAGCATAAGCTTTTTGAGAAGGAACATGGAGACGTTTTTCAGGACTTTAGTAAGCAGGGAGCATCCGCGAACGCGTTTACCACGTTTAACCGTACCGCCTACTTATTTTCAACGACCGGCGACGTGGAGAAAAACCTGACCACCCTTATTGATTTTGTTCAGGCTCCGTATTTTACAGAAAAAACGGTGGAAAAGGAAAAAGGCATAATTGGCCAGGAAATCAGGATGTATGATGATAATCCGGACTGGCGCGTGTACTTTGGCCTGATCGCGAATATGTACAAAAATCATCCTGTGGCTATTGATATCGCAGGAACGGTGGAATCCATTGCGAAAATCACGAAGGATGATCTGTACGAATGCTACAATACCTTTTATCATCCGAGCAACATGCTCCTCTTTATTGTCGGCCCGATTGATGCAGAAAAAATTATGGGTCTTGTGGAAAAGAACCAGGCGGGCAAGGATTATAATGATCAGCCGCCGATCGAGCGATTTTTTGATGAGGAACCGGCTGAACCCGCCAACAGAAAAGAAGTGCTCCACATGCCAGTGCAAACGCCAAAGTGCTATATGGGCTATAAGGAGAAGCGCCCGCAGCGAAGCGGGAAGGACCTTCTTGTCCGTGAATTGTCCATTAACCTTTTATTGGAGATAATGTTTGGCAAAAGCACCAAGAATTACGAGAAGCTGTATGAAGAAGGCCTGATTGATCCTTCCTTTTCGTTTGATTATACCGAAGAGATGGGATTTGGTTTTTCCATGATCGGCGGGGATACAACCGATCCGGATACGTTTGCGCAGCGTATTTCCGAAATGGTGAATGAATTCAAACAGAAGACGCTGAATGAAGAAGATCTTGAACGGGCGAGGAAAAAGAAAATTGGTTCGTTTCTGAGAGCGCTGAATTCTCCTGAATTTATTGCCAACCAGTTTACCCGGTATGAATTTAATGAGATGAACCTTTTTGATGTGATTCCTACTTTTGAGGAACTGACCGTCAAACAGCTTCAGGACGCGTTAAACGACCATTTCGAGGAAAGTCAGCTGACCGTTTGCCAGGTAAAGAAGAAACAGTCATAATGAAAGTAAAACAAACATCCCTGCGCCGAGCAGGGATGTTTTTTAAGCAGGTGAACTATAAATGTCAAAATGGGTTCTTGTGACCGGGGCGAGCGGCGGAATTGGCTCCAGCATTTCCCGCGTACTGGCAGGGGCCGGCTACTCCCTCATTCTTCATTACAATCAGGGGGCAGAGCAGGCAAAACTGCTTGAAAAAGAGCTTGTTGATCGATACCAAATCGAAATTTTACTACTGCAAGCAGATTTATCCCTGAAGGAAGGCACAGAAAAACTGCTTTCCTCCCTGTTTGTTCCAGTGGATGCCGTGATCCATAATAGTGCCTCCTCTTATTACGGGCTGTTGACAGATATGAAGCAGGAAACGATGGAAAGGATGATCCAGCTTAATTTGACCAGCCCCATTATGATTACGAAGCATGTGCTGCCGCAAATGGTCAAAAGAGGAAGAGGGAATATCATCGCTGTTTCATCGGTTTGGGGAGCTGCTGGTGCTTCTTGCGAAGTGCTTTATTCCACCTTGAAAGGCGGATTGAATACCTTTGTGAAAGCGATGGCGAAAGAAGCCGCCCCAAGCGGTATCCGGGTGAACGGTATTGCGCCAGGAGCTGTGGAAACGAAAATGATGAGCGGGTTTTCTGAAGAGGAGCTTCAGGACCTGAACGATGAGATCCCCGCAGGACGGCTCGGAAAACCGGAAGAGATCGCCGAAATTGCGCTGTTTTTGCTTTCCGATAAATCCTCCTATATCAATGGCCATGTGATTACGGCGAGCGGAGGATGGCATAGTTAAAATTTGTCCTAGGGCATGCATAATTCACCTTTCTTCTTGAAATATTAAGGGATGTACCATATTTTAAGGAGGAACAAACATGTCTGTATTAGATAACTTTGGACAATGGAAGAGTTTTCTTTCTGACCGCCTTGAACATGCTGAAGGGCAAGGCATGGATCAATCAACCGTTTCCAACCTCGCTACAGAGATCGGTGGATACCTTGCATCCCATGTTGACCCTAAAAATGCTGAGGAAAAAGTTCTTGCTGATCTTTGGAATGTGGCAAGCGACGAGGAAAAACACGCCATCGCCAACATGATGGTGAAAATGGTTCAGAAGGATAGCTGACTTTAAAGGATGTTAAGAATTTTTCTTAACATCCTTTTATTTTTTCTTTCATAATAATTTGAAATCAGATATTATTAAGTAATGAAGTGGTAATCAATACGGAAAAATGAAAGGGAGCTGAAGAATGGGCGAACAGGAATGGTACCTTGAATATGAAATCAATAAGAATCGTCCTGGGCTCCTTGGTGATATATCATCTCTTATGGGAATGCTTGGAATCAATATCGTGACGATCAATGGCGTGGACAATGGAAGACGGGGGCTTCTTCTCTTGGTAGACAAGCAGGAGAAGGTGGAACGACTTCGCTCAATCCTTCAATCCATGGATAATATTACGGTTACAAAATTCCGGAAGCCAAAGCTGCGCGATATTTTGGCTGTGCGGCATGGACGATACATACAACGTGATGCGGACGATAAAAAAACATTCCGGTTTGTCAGGGATGAATTGGGCCTGCTTGTCGATTTTCTGGCCGAGCTTTATAAAGTGGAAGGCCATAAGCTGATTGGAATCCGGGGTATGCCGCGCGTAGGCAAAACTGAGTCCATTGTTGCTTCGAGTGTTTGTGCGAGCAAGAAATGGGTATTTATATCTTCTACGCTTCTTAAACAAACCATGCGTGTTCAGCTGGCTGATGATGAATACAGTACAAACAATGTTTATATTATTGATGGCATTGTATCATCCCGCCGTTCCAATGAGCGGCACTGGCAGCTTATCCGGGAAATTATGCGCATGCCTACAGCAAAAGTAATTGAGCATCCTGATGTTTTTGTTCAACAGACGGAATACAGCATGGGTGATTTTGATTACATCATTGAATTGCGAAACGATCCCAATGAAGCAATCACATACGAAGCAATCGAAACAGATGTAGGATTTTCCGCATTTGAATGACTTCAATTAGTGGAAGGTGGTAAACTTGACTGAACTAGGAAATTTTTTGCGAGAGAACAGGGAGGAAAAAGGATTTTCCCTTGAACAGCTCCAAACGGAAACTAAAATTCAAAAACGTTACCTGCAGGCGATTGAGGAAGGGCGGTATGAAGTCCTGCCAGGTTCCTTCTATGCCAGAGCGTTTATAAAAAATTACAGCGAAACCGTTGGGTTGAATTATGAAGAAGTATTCGAGCGGTTTGAATCTGAAATCCCAAAAGCCGAAAAGGAGCCAACGGAGTTTATTCCACGTTCGGAACGAAACAAGCAGTCGCTTGATGGCGGAGAATCTGTTTTTAAAACCTGGCTTCCCATAATGCTGGTTTCTGTCGTAATTCTTGCTGTCCTTGTCGGCGTTTGGGCATATCTTGCCAATCGTGACTCAGGAGCCAACGGCAATTCTAATGGCTCGAATCCCGCGTCTGTAGAGATCAATAATAGCAAAAACGCAGAAAAAGACAGTGCGGAAAAGGCAAAGGAAGAAAAGAAAGAACCGGAAAAGAAAACACCGGAAAAACCGAAAGAGCAAAAGCAACCTGAAAAGAAAGAAGCGGTTCTGGTAAAAAAAGGCACTCGGGGAATTACCACTACATACGAACTCAAGGAAGCGGATGCATTCGAGATTGCCTTTAAAATGAACGGACCTGTATATATGGATGTAAAAGCAGATTCAAAACAACTGGCAAGCAAGATGTTTAAAAAAGGAGATACCGCCAAGTATGATTTAACCGGTAAAAAAGAGGTTGAACTGAATATCGGAGCCGCCAATTTTGCGAAGTTAACGATTAATGGTAAACCGTTCTCCTACCCGATTCCTACCGAAAAACGTGGGATCCACCAGAGAATTGTCATTAAAAACACGGCTTTCAGCAAACAATAATCTACAGGTAACGCCGTGTACGCGCTGTCAAAATTGGAGGAAAGAAAATGAATTTGCCAAATAAAATTACTATTTCACGTATTTTTTTAATCCCAGTCTTCATGATTGTGCTACTAACCGGTTTCGAATGGGGGACTGTCACATGGATGGGCGTGGGTCTACCGGTCACTCATTTGGTGGCTGCTCTGATCTTTATTGTTGCCTCCTGTACCGATTGGGTGGACGGCTACTACGCCCGCAAGCTCGGCCTGGTGACCAATTTCGGAAAATTTTTGGATCCTCTGGCGGATAAATTGCTCGTAACTGCTGCGTTTGTGGCGCTTGTCCAGCTTGGTTACGCACCGGCCTGGATGGTCATCATTATCCTCAGCCGTGAATTCGCCGTCACCGGCATCCGTCTTGTGGCAGCGGCAGAAGGGGCAGTCATCGCAGCAAGCCAGATGGGGAAACTGAAGACATGGATCCAGATTATTGCCATATCTGCCTTGCTATTGCACAATATTCCGTTTGCATGGATCGGGATACCTTTTGCCCAAATCAGCATGTGGGCTGCTACACTGATTACCCTTTATTCAGGGTGGGAATATTTTATTCAAAACAAAGAAGTTATGCTAAAATCAAAATAACAGCATGAACAGGAGAACCATATCATTCTCCTGTTTTTTTATTAGACCGAAAGTTTATACCACATTAATACGGGGGAATACGCGAATGAATGCAGAAATTATTGCTGTCGGAAGCGAGCTTCTTTTAGGACAGATCGCAAACACCAATGCCCAATTTATTTCATCGGAACTGGCTGAGGCCGGAATCAATGTTTTTTACCATTCCGTAGTGGGTGATAATCCGGGACGTTTGGAAACGGTCATCCAGAACGCTCAGACGAGGTCCAATCTGATCATTTTCACCGGAGGTCTCGGACCGACAAAAGATGATTTAACCAAAGAAACCATTGCCGCGGTTTTGGGAAAACAACTGGTGTATGATGTGGAAGCAATGGAAGGAATCGAGCTCTATTACAAGAGAACAGGAAGAACGATGACCGAAAATAACAGAAAACAGGCGCTTGTGCTTGAAGGGGCAGATGTGCTGCCCAACAAAAACGGAATGGCGCCGGGCATGGCCCTTGAAGCGGGTGGAATAACGTATATGCTTCTTCCGGGACCGCCAAAGGAAATGCGCCCGATGTTCAGGAATTTCGGTATCACCTATCTCACCGCCAAGCTTCCCGGCGTGGAACCGATCGTATCGAGAGTCCTCCGTTTTTTTGGCATTGGTGAGTCGCTCCTAGAAGCCACACTGCAGGACATTATCGATGAGCAGACCAACCCGACCGTAGCGCCGCTCGCCGGCAGTCATGAAGTCACCCTGAGACTGTCTGCCAAATTCAAAGATATACATATGGCAAATATTCAGCTGGACCTGCTTGAAGAACGCATTAACGAGCGGGTTGGTGAATTTTTGTACGGATATGGTGAAACAAGTCTGACAGAAACAACAGCAGAATATTTAAAAAGCAGCAACCTGACCGTTTCTTCTGCCGAGAGCCTTACTGGCGGTTGGTTCGGGCAGCAGTTGACCGAGCTGCCCGGCAGTTCAGCATTCTACAAAGGTTCTGTGGTTTGCTACAGCAATGAGATGAAAGAAAAGCTGCTTGATGTCAGCCCGGACGTTCTCGCATCCCATGGAGCTGTAAGTCCTGACACGGCTAAACAAATGGCGGACAACGTCCGAAAGCTGACTGGTTCGGATATCGGCATCAGTTTTACCGGGGTGGCAGGACCGGATAAAAGTGAAGGCAAGGAGCCGGGAACCGTTTTTATCGGTTTGTCGGACAAGAACGGAACAGAGGTATTTTCGCTCAGCCTCTCCGGGTCACGGGCAAGCATAAGAGAGCGGTCGGTAAAGCACGGATTGTTCTTTTTGTTGACAAAGGTCAAGAAAGGTCAATGAAAAATCGAATAAATGTTCGCAAAAAGATTGGCAAATGAGCAAAAAAGAAGTAAAATAGAACTATAGGAAATGACATCATTTTGTACTTACATGTGCAATGATATAAATTTGAGGAGTGATTACATGAGCGACCGCAAAGCGGCACTTGACATGGCCTTGCGCCAGATCGAAAAGCAATTCGGAAAAGGTTCCATCATGAAACTTGGCGAGCAGGCTGAACAGAGAGTCTCCACCATCTCGAGCGGATCTTTGGCGCTTGATATCGCGCTTGGTGTAGGCGGATATCCACGGGGAAGAATCATTGAAGTTTACGGACCTGAATCTTCCGGTAAAACAACCGTTGCGCTTCATGCGATAGCTGAAGTCCAGAAAAACGGCGGACAAGCTGCTTTTATTGATGCGGAGCATGCCCTTGACCCGGTGTATGCCCAAAAACTTGGCGTAAACATCGATGAGCTTCTGCTGTCACAGCCGGATACAGGCGAACAGGCGCTTGAAATTGCTGAAGCCCTAGTCCGAAGCGGCGCAGTGGATATTCTGATCATTGACTCTGTTGCGGCTCTTGTGCCAAAAGCAGAGATTGAAGGCGAAATGGGAGATTCCCATGTGGGTCTTCAGGCAAGATTGATGTCCCAGGCTTTGCGTAAGCTTTCCGGAGCAATCAGCAAATCCAAAACCATCGCGGTGTTTATCAACCAGATTCGTGAAAAAGTGGGCGTTATGTTCGGAAACCCTGAAACCACTCCGGGTGGACGCGCGCTTAAGTTTTATTCTTCTGTCCGTCTTGAAGTCCGCCGTGCGGAAACCCTCAAGCAGGGAACCGATATGGTAGGGAATAAAACAAGAATCAAAGTGGTTAAAAACAAGGTTGCACCTCCGTTTAAACAGGCAGAGGTGGACATTATGTACGGCGAAGGGATTTCAAGAGAAGGGGAAATCCTTGATATTGGTTCCGATATTGACGTGGTTCAAAAGAGCGGCGCCTGGTACTCCTTTGATGGAGACCGTCTCGGCCAGGGCAGAGAGAACTCCAAGCAATTCTTAAAGGAAAATGAAGAAGTGGCGGAAGAAATCATCACCCAAATCAGAAGCTATTATCAATTGGGTGGGGAAGTCAACACCGTTGATGCTGCTGCCCGGCCGGAAGAAGAAGAGGAATTTGAGCTAACCGAATAGCACCCGAAGGCCGTACATCCCGAATGTACGGCCTTTTTTGCAGTATGTTAAAAACCGTCGTGTGCAGATTTGAAGATTGGAAGGAATTAAAACTTGCCAATTTCATAAGGAAGATTTATTATAGGTGATTTGACATCTCTTGACATAACGGGCTGTAGTTTATAAAATGGAGATATACTTTGATTTCACTCGAAATTAAATGATATGAGCTTAAAATTGAGAATGGCATGACTAGTGCACAACACTTTGTTACACGAATGATGCTTATGACCCAGTACAAAAAGTAGATAGCAAGAGGAGGTGGAAACATGGAAACAACATTTATTGTCTTCATCTCCAGTTTGCTTGTCTCAGCAGGTGTCGGTGCAGTTGTCGGATATCTTGTTAGGAAAAAGATCGCCGAAGCGAAAATTTCGAGCGCTGAAAATGCTGCAGCCCAAATCGTCGAAGATGCAAAACGAGACGGTGAAGCCAGCAAGAAGGAAGCGCTGCTTGAAGCAAAAGATGAAATCCATAAGCTCAGAACAGAAGCAGAGCGCGAAATTCGAGATCGCAGAAATGAGCTTCAAAGACAAGAACAACGATTGGTTCAAAAAGAAGAGATTCTGGACAGAAAAAGTGAGACTCTTGATAAAAAAGAGGAATCATTGGAAAAACGCGAGGAGTCTCTCACCAAAAAACAACGACAAATTGAAGAGATTGAAAGCAAAGTGGAGGAGCTGCTCAGAGAGCAGCAAAAAGAATTGGAACGCATATCCGGCTTTACACGTGAAGAAGCAAAGCTGATCATCATGGGAGAAGTGGAAAACGAAGTTTCACACGAAATGGCTATGATGGTGAAAGATATGGAAAACCGTGCCAAGGAAGAAGGAGACAAGAAAGCGAAAGAAATTCTTTCTCTGGCGATCCAACGCTGTGCGGCTGACCACGTTGCTGAAACGACGGTTTCCGTCGTTAACCTGCCAAATGATGAGATGAAGGGACGGATCATCGGGCGTGAAGGGCGAAACATCCGAACACTGGAAACGCTCACAGGTATTGATTTGATCATCGATGATACACCTGAAGCGGTCATTCTTTCAGGATTCGACCCGATCCGTCGGGAAATTGCCCGTCTGGCGCTTGATAAGCTTGTCCAGGATGGAAGGATTCACCCGGCGCGCATTGAAGAAATGGTGGAGAAATCCCGCCGTGAAGTGGATGAATACATCCGTGAAGTCGGTGAACAGACTACATTTGAAATAGGTGTTCATGGCCTTCACCCTGACTTGATAAAGATTTTAGGCCGATTGAAATATCGTACAAGCTATGGTCAGAACGTGTTGAAGCATTCAACGGAAGTGGCCTATCTTACCGGGCTGATGGCTGCAGAAATTGGAGAAGATGTTCATTTGGCACGCCGTGCAGGCTTGCTTCATGACATCGGAAAAGCCATTGACCATGAAGTGGAAGGCAGCCACGTGGATATCGGCGTGGAATTGGCGACAAAGTACAAAGAACATCCAGTGGTGATCAATTCAATTGCATCCCACCATGGTGATACAGAACCAACGTCCATCATTGCGACGCTTGTAGCCGCAGCTGATGCATTATCGGCAGCAAGGCCGGGCGCACGCCGTGAAACGCTTGAAACGTACATTCGCCGTTTGGAAAAACTCGAAGAGATCTCCGAATCCTTCGACGGCGTGGAAAAATCTTTCGCCATTCAGGCAGGAAGAGAAATCCGAATCATGGTTAAACCTGATTTAATCGATGATGTGGCTTCTTACCGTCTGGCACGCGATATTACGAAAAAAATTGAAAATGAACTGGATTATCCGGGACATATTAAAGTTACAGTCATTCGGGAAACAAGAGCAGTTGAGTACGCAAAATAAAGTGGTGAAAACCACTTTATTTTGTTTTTATGCAGAGGTTGAATGAAAAAGGAGAGCCTGATGAAGATTTTATTCATAGGGGATGTTGTAGGGGCCCCGGGAAGAAAGATGATCGATATGTACCTGCCGAAGCTGAAACGTAAGTACCAGCCGCTTGTCACCATTGTAAATGGTGAAAACGCGGCCCATGGCAGAGGAATTACCGGCAAAATCGTAAAAGGAATATTTGAAGCGGGAGCCCAGGCGATTACCCTTGGCAACCATGCGTGGGACAATAAAGAGATCTTTGAAATTATTGATACGACTCCCCAGCTTGTCCGTCCGGCCAACTTTCCGGAGGGGACACCGGGCAGTGGTTCCGCAATTTTAAAGATGAACCAGCTTGAGGTTGGTATTATCAATCTGCAGGGAAGAACCTTCCTGCCACCCCTCGATTGCCCGTTTGAAAAAGCCGAAGAGCTGATCCGCGATATGCGCAAACGGACGCCTATTATCTTTGTGGACTTCCATGCAGAGGCAACCAGTGAAAAACAAGCAATGGGATGGTTTTTGGATGGCAAGGTGACGGCGGTTGTCGGAACCCACACACACGTTCAAACTGCCGATCAGCGGATCTTGCCGGAAGGAACGGCTTATTTGACCGATGTCGGCATGACCGGCCCCTATGACGGAATCCTTGGTATGGACCGGGAAGCGGTGATAAAAAAGTTTGTTACCAGTTTACCGGTAAGGTTTGAAGTATCTTCCGGACGGGAACAGTTAAGTGGCGTAATAATAGAGTGTGATCCTGCAACTGGAAAAGCCAAAAGTATCAAGACGATTCTTATTAACGATGACCACCCGTTTTTTGAATAAGAGGCGAATCGTCATGCCGTATATACACGCTCAGGCTTATTGATCTGAATGAAACTTTTCCGTCTGCAGGAATACGGGCTCTTACCAATGAATATAGTAGAATTGGTATCAGATCTCTAAGGAGGTACAAATTAATGGAAATATTAAAAGTTTCAGCAAAATCCAACCCTAATTCTGTAGCTGGTGCGCTTGCCGGAGTCCTTCGTGAACGTGGAGGGGCTGAAATACAGGCAATTGGGGCAGGTGCATTAAACCAAGCCGTTAAGGCAGTAGCCATTGCACGAGGATTTGTAGCACCCAGCGGAGTCGACCTCATTTGTATTCCTGCTTTTACGGAAATTCTGATCGATGGAGAGGAACGGACTGCGATCAAGTTGATCGTGGAACCTCGATAATTGAAAAAACCATGGACTGGCCTGTTTTCATGAATTCATGTGAACAGGCCTTTTTCACGGAAGGGTCCTGGATTTATTTCCAAGAATACTTGCTTTTTTGCGAATATAGAGCTAGAATTGTAAGCGTTTAGTACATATTTAAACACACAAACTGATACCCATCTCAAGAATCAGCGCGCTTATTTTCGACAGGAAAAGAGCGTATTTTTATACATTGAGATTTATTTTTATTTCTCCAATGAAGCTGTGGATGAGTATACGGATGAAAAGAATAGAAGGGGTGGAGTACATGATTGATCAACTTTCCTGGAAAGTTGGCGGACAGCAAGGGGAAGGAATCGACAGTACCGGTGAAATTTTTGCCATGGCCTTAAACCGGCTTGGATACTATCTCTACAGCTACCGGCACTTTTCTTCTCGAATTAAAGGCGGCCATACGAATAATAAAATCCGCGTCAGCACAAAGCAAACCAGATCGATTTCCGATGATCTGGATATTCTTGTCGCATTTGACCAGGAAACGATCGATGTTAATATACATGAAATGCGGGACGGCGGTGTCGTCATCGGTGATGCTAAATTCAATCCGGTCGTACCAGAAGGATCAAAGGTCAGGCTTTTTTCCGTGCCGTTTACGGAGATTGCCAATGAGCTCGGAACATCGCTCATGAAAAACATGGTAGCCATCGGGGCAACCAGTGCGGTTCTTGATCTTCCCGCTGAAGCTTATACCGAAGTAGTGGAAGAAATCTTTTTACGAAAAGGCGCTAAAGTCGTTGAAAAGAACATGGAAGCCATCCGAAGGGGTGCGGTTTACTTTATGGAGGCAGCCGGCGGACCTCTTGCAGGCTTCCAGTTGAACAAGGCGGATGGTCAAAAACGGATGTTTATGATTGGCAATGATGCGATCGCTCTTGGTTTTGTGGCAGGTGGCGTGCGTTTCATGTCTGCTTATCCGATTACACCGGCGTCTGAAATTATGGAATACCTGATTAAAAAGCTTCCCCAGTTTGGCGGAACTGTTATTCAGACAGAGGATGAGATTGCGGCAGCCACAATGGCAATCGGCGCGAACTATGCCGGTGTTCGTACAGTTACTTCTTCTGCAGGGCCGGGCTTGTCCCTCATGATGGAATCTATCGGTCTTGCCGGCATGACCGAAACGCCGCTCGTAATCGTCGATACGCAGCGCGGAGGCCCGAGTACAGGACTACCTACCAAACAGGAACAGTCCGACTTGATGGCTATGATTTACGGTACTCATGGTGAAATTCCAAAGGTCGTTATGGCGCCAAGCACCGCAGAGGAAGCCTTTTATGATGCAGTGGAAGCACTAAATATTGCCGAAGAATATCAATGTCCTGTTATTCTTTTGACCGATCTTCAGCTTTCACTCGGCAAGCAGTCCGTTGAACCGCTTGACTTTGGAAAAGTGGAAATTCGCCGCGGCGCACTGGACCTGAACGCTGAGCTTCCGGAAGTGGAAGGCGGTTATTTCAAACGATATGAAGTAACAGAATCAGGCGTCTCGCCGCGTGTCATCCCTGGGATGAAAAACGGTATTCATCACGTAACCGGGGTAGAGCACGATGAGACGGGCAAGCCTTCCGAGGTGGCAGCCAACCGCCTGAAGCAAATGGATAAACGCTTGAGAAAGCTTAAGAATTTAACATTCAATACACCAGTCGTTAAATACACGCCGAACGAGGAAGCCGACCTGCTGCTCGTTGGTTTTAATTCCACCCGGGGTGTGATTGAAGAAATCATTCCTCGTCTGGAAGCAGAAGGACTTAAGGTGAACCATGCACACCTTCGTCTGATTCATCCGTTCCCGCTTAAAGAAATGAAAGAATTGGTGGATTCAGCGAAAAAAGTAGCTGTTATCGAAAATAACGCAACAGGTCAGCTTGCCAACATTCTCAAGATGAACCTTGGATCACACGAAAAGATTGAAAGCATCTTGAAATATGATGGTAATCCTTTCCTTCCATCGGAAGTTTTCAATAAATGCAAGGAGCTGGTTTAAGTGGCGACGTTTAAAGAATTCAGAAACTCAGTAAAACCGAATTGGTGTCCCGGCTGCGGAGATTTCTCCGTTCAGGCATCCATACAGCGGGCAGCAGCCAACGTCGGTCTTGAGCCGGATGATCTCGCTGTCATTTCCGGCATCGGCTGTTCCGGACGTATTTCCGGTTATATCAAATCCTATGGCTTCCATGGCATCCATGGACGCGTGCTGCCGATTGCTCAGGGCGTTAAAATGGCAAACCGTGACCTGACCGTTATTGCTTCCGGTGGTGACGGCGATGGATTTGCCATCGGTATGGGCCATACCGTTCATGCCATCCGCCGAAACATTGATGTCACGTACATCGTTATGGACAATCAAATTTACGGATTAACCAAAGGGCAAACGTCTCCGCGATCTGCTGAAGGCTTTAAGACGAAAAGTACACCAGAGGGTTCTGTGGAATCAGCCATCGGAATCATGGAGCTTGCCCTTACCGCAGGCGCCACTTTTGTTGCACAGAGCTTTTCCAGTGATTTAAAAGAATTGACTGCGATTATTCAAAAAGGTATCGAGCACAAAGGGTTCTCCCTGATTAATGTATTCTCGCCTTGTGTGACATACAATAAAGTGAACACGTATGACTGGTTTAAAGAGCACTTAATCAGTCTTGATACGATCGAAGGATATGATTCTTCCAACCGTATGCAGGCCATGCAAACCTTAATGGAGCATGACGGACTGGTCAAGGGAATCATCTATCAAAACACACAGAAGCCATCCTACCAGGAATTGGCTCACGGCTACAGCCAAGACGCACTCGCTCATGCTGACCTCAAAATGGATGAGCAGAAATTCAATGAGTTGCTCGCGGAATTTATGTAAAAAAAGAAAAGGCATCCTGAACCATGTTCAGGATGCCTTTTTTTGCTGTGAAAGCGCCAGACGGAGCTTTTTGTTTCTTGCGATGGAAACCATGTTGATCAAGAGAAAGATCATCGTAATGTAAAAGATGTCTTTAATATTATAGGTGGCTGCAATAAAGGTGCCGAGCAGCGGGCCCAGCAGATTTCCGAGAAAGCGTGCCGATGAACTGAGACCGAATGCTGTCGCCTGAAGATGAGCGGGAGCGAGTTTTTTTACAAGTACATTTAACGAAGGAATCATCCCACCGATAAAGAGGCCGAGCAGAAACCTTCCCGCAAGAAGCACCTTGACGTTGGTGGCCAGGACTTGCGGCAG
Organism: Fictibacillus enclensis; assembly: GCF_001457035.1. Lineage (GTDB taxonomy): Bacteria > Bacillota > Bacilli > Bacillales > Fictibacillaceae > Fictibacillus_C > Fictibacillus_C enclensis. Next base: position 1,207,631 of record NZ_KQ758617.1, read on the forward strand.
AAAAGCGAGGGCGGCCATGATCAGGGAGAAAATGAGCACCTTTCGCTGGCCGATTTTATCACCGATCCTTCCCAGTATGGGTGAACCAATGAGGTTGGCGATCCCGGTTACCGCACTGATCAAACCAACAATCAGGGTTAGATGCTGGCCGTGATAAATCGTTCTCGTGTAAAGTGTGATGATCGGCTGAATGCTCATCATGGCGAGCTGAGTAATGGCAGCCGCAATAAAAACAGGAAAAAGCGGTCGCAATGCTTTGTATTCCTTTTTCTTTTTCTGCTTTTGACCCTTTTTCGTTTTCACCGTTACATCTTCATGAATGAGAAACAGGACGACCAGGCCGGCGATCAAAGTGAGCCCGCCCGTTACGAAAAAGACGCCTTCAAAGCCGAACGCTTCCGATAAAAAGCCACCGATTAAAGGACCGACAAGGGTTCCGACGATCTGGCCCGTTTGCAGGGTGCCCAGTGATTTGCCGGCGTGCTCATCAGGCGTAACGGAGGCTTGAAGGGAGATGCTCATGGAAATAAAGCCCGAAAACAAACCGTTGATCAGGCGCAGAATCAAAAGCTGGCCCGGCCCGGTGGCAAAGCCCATCAATGCAGTAATAGCTCCCATTCCGATCGCAGAGCGGATGAGCATGGCTTTACGTCCGTAGCGGTCGGCAAGCGAGCCCCAGAGCGGCTGAAACAAGAAAGAGGTAATAAATTGGGCTGAAAAAATCCAGCCGGTCCAATGCTCCACCTGCTGGAGGTTATGAACGCCAAGCTTTTCGATATAAAGGGGTAAGAAGGGGATGATCAGACTCATGCCGGCCGCAATGAGAAAATTGGCCGGCCAGAGGATCCATAGGGAGCGTTTCCAGTACATAAAACCATCATCTCTTTCGTTTGCAAAGTATCTGATTCTATTTTACTCTTATTTATTAATAAAGTGAAATATAAGTATGGTTAAATACAAGTGCATTACCATGGCAAACATTCCTTTTGAGCGGGAAGTCTGTTATAATATTAAAGTTATGAAAGAAACGGCCCCAGAACGTTTAGGGAGGAATTGCAGTGAATCAACCAGGATCAACACCTGCGAAAGATAAAGAAAAAACGACGAAGGATTATGCCAGCTATTTTCAGACAACCTATCAGCCTCCGTCATTGAAGGACGCGAAGAAACGCGGAAAAGAACAAATTAACATCGTAAAAGATTTTGCCGTCGATGAAGACTTGAAAAAAATCGGTGCCGGCAAAAAATTCTATATCAGAACATACGGCTGCCAGATGAATGAACATGACACCGAGGTCATGGCCGGCATCCTGTCAGATATGAGTTATGAAGCAACAACAGACATGAAGGAAGCTGACTTGATTTTGCTGAACACCTGTGCCATCCGGGAAAATGCGGAAAACAAAGTGTTTGGTGAACTGGGCCACTTAAAACCGATGAAGGTTGAAAATCCCGATCTTTTAATCGGAGTGTGCGGCTGCATGTCCCAGGAAGAATCAGTCGTGAACAAGCTTCTTAAAACGTATGATCAGGTGGACATGATATTCGGTACCCATAACATCCACAGACTGCCTCAAATTGTAAAAGAAGCCTACTTTTCCAAAGAGCGTGTCGTGGAAGTGTGGTCCAAAGAGGGAGATATCGTAGAGAACCTCCCGCGTGTGCGCAAAGGCAACATTCAGGGATGGGTCAACATCATGTACGGCTGTGACAAGTTCTGTACGTACTGCATCGTTCCGTATACCCGAGGAAAGGAACGAAGCCGCCGTCCGGAGGATATTATCGAGGAAGTAAGGCACCTGGCCCGGAACGGCTATCAGGAAGTCACACTGCTCGGGCAGAACGTCAATGCGTATGGTAAAGACTTTGAGGACATAGAATACGGCCTCGGCGATCTTATGGATGAAATCCGTAAAATCGATATCCCGAGAGTCCGGTTTACTACCAGTCATCCCCGTGACTTTGATGACCATCTGATCGAAGTGCTCGCCAAGGGAGGAAACCTTGTAGAACATATTCACCTGCCAGTCCAGCACGGGAACAGTGATATATTAAAGCTCATGGCCAGAAAATACACCCGTGAACATTTCCTTGAGCTGGCGGGCAAAATCAAGAATGCGATCCCGAATGCTTCATTTACGACAGACATTATTGTCGGGTTTCCAAACGAAACTGAAGAACAGTTTCAGGACACCTTATCTCTTGTAAAAGAAGTGGAATTTGACGCAGCCTATTCGTTCATCTACTCACCAAGGGAGGGGACACCTGCAGCGAAGATGAAGGATAATGTGCCGCATGAAGTGAAAAAGGACAGACTGCAGCGTTTGAATGCCGTCCTGAATGAAATTTCCCTCCGCAAAAACCAGGCTTATCTTGACACGGTGGTCGAGGTACTCGTTGAAGGGGAAAGCAAGAAGAATCCGGAAGTCCTGTCCGGTCATACGGCCTCCAATAAAGTAGTAAACTTCAGAGGGCCGAAGCATTTGATTGGAAAGATTGTTAAAGTCCATATTACGGATGCAAAAACATGGACATTAAGCGGTGATCTAGCAGACGAAAAGGCGGGAGTGGTTTAAGGATGAGCTATACAAAAAGTGATATTTTAGACAAAGCAAAAGAATTGGCGGAAATGATTGCTCAAACCGAAGAAGTGGATTTTTTCAAAAGGGCGGAACAGCAAATTAATGAAAACAGCAATGTATCTACATTGGTTGCCCGGATAAAACAATTACAAAAAGAAGCCGTCAATCTTCAGCATTATGGCAAGCATGAAGCACATAAAGAAATGGAAGCCAAGATTGACTCCCTTATGGCAGAAATGGACAGCATTCCGGTTGTTCAGGAATTCAAGCAGTCACAAGCGGATGTGAATGACATATTACAGATGGTGTCTCATACGATTTCCAATACAGTTACCGACGAGATCATCGAATCGACCGGCGGAGACCAGTTAAAAGGAACCACCGGATCAGCTGAAAGCTGCGCAAGCGGCAGCTGCGGATGCCATTAAAGCGCAAGACCAGGAGAATCTGACATTCTCTTGGTCTTTTTTTTATGCTTTTTTAAATTTCACGTACCGTATTATTAATATAAAAATTTTAAAAAACAGGTCACCATCTGGGCATCTTACATAAACTGTATTAACGGATTCATAAAAAAATAGTTAGCACACTAGTCATTCGCCCTGCATAGGATGAAATGAAGATTGGAAGAGGAGGGGTTAAGTCTATGGCGAACATAGATCAAGATCTGAATTACAGAGAGATAATCTGCAAAGCTGTATGCGGCAAGGGACGGAAATTCTCTCAGTCAACACATACGATCACTCCGAGTCATAAACCGACGAGCATTCTGGGAAGCTGGATCATCAATCATACCTTTAAAGCTACCAGGTCGGCGGATGACAGCGTGACAGTGGAAGGCAGATATGATGTAAACATTTGGTATTCATACAACAATAACACGAAAACGGAAGTATGCACGGAAACCGTGGGCTATAAGGATGAAATTATTCTGAGTACAAAAGATGAACATGCCACGGGCAAGGACCTTGATGTTTCTGCACGCTGCATTCAGGCCCCGAACACGCTCGAATGCACCATTTCACCGAACGGCAGCCGTATGGTCATTCAGTGTGAACGGGAATTTGTGTGTGATGTGATTGGCGAAACGAAGGTATGTGTTTATGTAAACTCCGATGCCAAGCCAGATGAGTGGGAAGATAAGGATTGGGATTACGGGCTCGACGATGAGGATGTTGAAGATATCGACCAGTTCTTCATGGGCGAACTGGAGGAATAAAAGCACAAGGAAGAAGGGGCCTTCTTCCTTGCTTTTTTATTGTGGGAAAGGATTTGTTTTCTTGAGTCTTCGCAATCGTACTATGCTATAATGAACTATTGTAAAAAGTACTTAGAAGTTAGGTGAAAGCATGGCCCAATATACTCCCATGATGCAGCAGTATTTAAAAATCAAATCGTCGCACCGGGACGCTTTTTTATTTTTCAGGCTCGGTGATTTTTATGAAATGTTCTTTGAGGATGCGGTGAAGGCATCTCAGTTCCTTGAAATTACACTGACAAGCAGAGACGGCGGAACGTCCGACCGCATTCCAATGTGCGGCGTGCCCCACCATTCTGCCGCCAACTATATTAAACAGCTCGTGGAAGCAGGCCATAAAGTGGCCATCTGCGAGCAGGTGGAAGACCCGAAAGAAGCAAAAGGAGTCGTGAAACGGGAAGTGATCCAAATCATTACACCGGGAACGGTCATGGATCACAACCTTCTCAAAGAAACGGAAAATAATTTTATCGCCGCGGTTGCCTGCGGCGAGGAAGAATACAGCATTGTGTTGAATGACTTGTCCACCGGTGAACTGAAAGGCTATCAGTTCAGGGGAGACTCCACTATGCTGCTTCAGGAGGTACAAGCCCTTCATGCACGGGAAGTTATATCGTCGGCTCCGGTTTATGAAGAGATTGCCGAACCACTCCGGCTTCGTTATCAGATCACAAGCTCCATTCAGGATGAGGGGGAAGTACCCGATCCCTTTGCGCATTTACTCGGGGAAAATGAAAGTCCGCTTCTGAAGGAAGCATGCGGACGTTTGTTTCACTATTTGCTGCACACCCAAAAACGGGCATTGGATCATATTCAGCCGGTCAGTGTTCAGCATCTTAATGAATACATGAAGCTAGACAGCTTCTCGAAACGAAACCTGGAGCTGGTGGAAACGAACAGGGCAAAAGGCAAGAAAGGTTCTTTGTTATGGCTTCTTGACCGTACAGTAACAGGGATGGGAAGCCGAAGACTGAAACAATGGATTGAACAGCCTCTGCTTATACCAGAACGGATCAAACAGCGGCTTGGGGTAGTGGAAGAACTGATGCAGGAATTTTTCGTCCGGCAGGAGCTTCGCGACCAGCTAAAAAAAGTGTATGACCTGGAGCGGCTGGCAGGAAAAGTGTCGTTCGGGAACATTACAGCACGCGACCTGATTCAATTAAAGCATACGCTTGGAAGCGTGCCGGGAATCAAACAGAGTCTTTCACAGCTGAAAAATCCATACAGCCTCGAGATTTCATATAAGATGGATTTGCACGAAGATTTATTTGACTATCTTGAGCGTTCGCTGCATGACGATCCCCCTCTCTCTATCAAAGAAGGAGGAATCATTAAAGATGGTTACCATGAAGAACTGGATACATATCGGGATGCCAGTGTGAACGGAAAAGCATGGATTGCTTCCCTTGAACAAAGAGAACGAAATGAAACGGGAATCAAATCTCTAAAGATCGGCTACAACCGGATCTTTGGATATTTTATAGAAATTACCCGGTCCAACCTTTCGCTGATCCCGGAAGGCCGCTATGAGCGAAAGCAGACGCTTGCCAATGCTGAGCGGTTTGTTACACCGGATCTTAAAGAAAAAGAGCGTCTTATTCTTGAAGCTGAGGAAAAGATGGTTGCGCTCGAATATGATTTGTTTTTACAGGTAAGAGAACACGTAAAAGGCTATATCCAGTCCCTTCAGGAGCTGGCCAAACAGCTTAGTGAAATTGACGTCCTTCAGGCGTTTGCCACAGTCAGTGAGGAGCAGCGCTATGTGAAGCCGGTTATTTCAGATTCCAACCACGTGGAAATCATCAACGGCCGCCATCCGGTGGTGGAAAAGGTGATGGACGCCCAAGAGTACGTGCCCAATGATATCAGTTTAAACTCCGATCGGTCCATGCTGCTGATAACAGGACCGAACATGGCCGGGAAAAGCACGTACATGAGACAGCTGGCATTGACCGCCATCATGATGCAGATCGGCTGCTTCGTACCAGCCGATCAGGCAGAGCTCCCGCTTTTCGACCAAATTTTCACCCGGATTGGAGCGGCGGATGACCTGGTAGGCGGACAAAGTACATTTATGGTGGAAATGCTTGAAACGCGGTACGCCTTGAAAAAAGCAACGAGAGAAAGCCTCATTCTGCTGGATGAAATCGGAAGAGGAACATCTACCTATGACGGAATGGCCCTGGCACAGTCCATCGTTGAATACATTCATCACCATATCGGAGCCAAGACGCTGTTTTCCACCCATTATCATGAATTGACCGTACTGGAATCCGAACTTGATTCATTGAAAAACGTGTATGTGTCAGCGATTGAGGAGCAAGGGAAATTGGTGTTCCTTCATAAAGTTATCGATGGCCAAGCCGACAAAAGCTTTGGTATTCATGTCGCGCAGCTGGCAGAATTGCCAACAGGCGTCATCGAACGGGCGAAAGAAATTTTGCTGGATTTCGAATCCTTCGACCATTCTCCTAAAAAAGCAGTAAAAGAGATTGATAAGGTAGCGGAAGAGGACACCCAGCTAAGCCTGTTTGCTGAAGAACCCCATTCCGGCAAAAAGAGGGAAACTTCAGTGGTGGAGCAAGAGTTGAAATCTCTTAATCTCTTGGAGATGACACCTCTCGATGCAATGAATGCGTTGTTTAACCTGCAAAAGAAAGTAAAATAAAGGAGACGATCAAGTGGGAAAAATTATCCAACTGGACGATCACCTATCCAATAAAATTGCGGCGGGTGAGGTCGTTGAGCGTCCTGCATCAGTCGTGAAGGAACTTGTGGAAAATTCAATCGATGCACACTCTACCCGCATTGAAATCGAACTGGAAGAGGGAGGACTCTCTCTCATTCGGATCATTGACAATGGGGACGGCATTGAACCCGAGGACTGCAAGCTTGCCTTCAGCCGGCACGCCACGAGTAAAATAAAAGAAGAGCAGGACCTGTTTCAGATCCGCACAATGGGCTTTCGTGGAGAAGCGTTGCCCTCCATCGCTTCTGTTTCCCATATGGAAATGAGTACAGGAACAGGAAATGGACCGGGGACAACACTGGTGCTGGTAAATGGAGAGGTTCAGTCTCTTTCTTCCACTAACGCGAGAAAAGGAACTGACATTACCGTCCGCCATTTATTTTATAATACACCGGCCAGACTGAAGCACATGAAGACGATCAATACAGAGCTTGGAAACATTTCAGATGTGATCAACCGGCTGGCGATGGGCCATCCGGAAGTCTCATTCCGACTGCGCCATAATGGACGCGATATATTAAACACGAATGGCAACGGGAATGTGTTAAATGTCATCGCAGCCGTTTACGGAATGAACGTTGCCAGAAACATGGTCCCGGTGTCCGCCAAATCCCTGGACTATGAAATCAATGGTTATATTGCAAAACCGGAAATAACAAGAGCTTCAAGAAATTATGTTTCCTTGTTCATGAACGGCCGATATATTAAAAATTACCATGTCCAGCGTGCCATCCAGCAGGCGTATCATACACTCTTGCCGATTGGCAGGCATCCGGTTGTTTCTCTGTCCATCACAATGGACCCGTCCATTATTGATGTAAACGTTCATCCTTCCAAGCTGGAAGCCAGGTTGAGCAAAGAACCGGAGCTCACCGGTCTCATTGAAGAAGAAGTGAGAAACGTACTCCGGTCCCTCAGGCTGATTCCCGAACCGGTGAGGATTGAACAGAAACCGCAAAAGGATTACTCAGAACAAGGATCCTTTTCGTTCGAACACCGGTTATCTTCTCCGGAGAACACGAACACCATCACTGAAGAAGCAGATGCTCCAAAAAAGGCTCAAGTATGGAACGGAACTGCAAAGCTGCAGGAAGAACCAGCAGGTTTCAGCCCGGTCCAGCCGGCCACAATCCCGGCATTCGACTCCATTTCTAAGGTGGAAAAGGCTTCAGAAGCAGACATCCTTGAAGAACCATTTATACAGGAAGAAGCACCCTCATTTGAACCGGAACCAGTGGTAAAGCCAAAGGAACAACCGGAGGAAAAGATTGAAAAAATCCCTGTCATGTATCCGATCGGGCAAATGCATGGAACCTATATCATTGCTCAGAATGAAGAAGGCATGTATCTTATCGACCAGCATGCGGCACAGGAACGGATCAAATATGAATTTTTCAGAGAAAAAGTAGGACAGGTCGCATCAGAGCTGCAGGAGCTGATGATCCCGCTAACCTTTCAGTTTACAAGCAAAGAAGCGCTGACGATTAATGACAACCTTGAAGCTCTTGAGCAGGTGGGTGTTTTTCTTGAACCCTTCGGATCGGGTACATTCATTGTTAAAGCTCACCCTCAATGGTTTCCTTCAGGCTATGAACAGGAAAGCATTGAAGACCTTATCGGTCAGGTATTAAAAGATAAAAAGGCGGATATTAAAAAATTACGTGAAAAAGCAGCGATTATGATGTCGTGCAAAGGCTCCATTAAAGCCAATCATCATCTGCGCAATGATGAAATATTCTCGCTGCTTGAGACACTCCGAAAGAGTGAAGATCCTTATACATGTCCACATGGCCGGCCAATCATCGTGCACTTTTCAACCTATGAAATGGAAAAGATGTTTAAGCGCGTCATGTAATCCCAAAAACCGGTGCTTCATTTATAAAGGCACCGGTTTTTTACCCTTTTGGTTTTTTGTGAGTTTTCGTATATGATAGGAAGAAACAGAGTTAAAATCAATTGATGATTGATAGGAGTTTTTATGAAAGAACGATTGATTGTAATTGTCGGTCCCACGGCGGTCGGTAAAACAAAAACCGGAATAGAACTGGCTAAAGCGTTGAACGGTGAGGTGATCAGCGGGGATTCCATGCAGATCTACAGGGGCATGGACATCGGGACGGCGAAAATTTCAAAAGATGAGATGGAAGGTATTCCGCATCACCTGATTGATATAAAAGATCCATGTGATTCTTTTTCTGCGGCAGAATTCCAGGATCGGGCTAAAACCTGTATTACGGATATCAACAAGCGCGGTAAATTGCCCATTATTGTCGGGGGCACCGGGTTGTATATCCGTTCGGTCACCCATAAATATATGTTTTCAACCGCATCCGGCGATGAACATTACCGCGAAAAGCTTGAGGATCTGCATTCAGAAAAAGGCGCGGACTGGCTATACGCCATTTTGCAGGAAAAAGATCCGGAGAGTGCAACTCGCATCCATCCAAACAATGTGAGAAGGGTAATCCGTGCGCTTGAAATCTATCATGTAACAGGAAAAACGATGACAGAGACCCTCAAGGAGCAGGAACAATCTCAAGAGAGTCCTTACGATTTACGCTTAATCGGACTTTCGATGGAACGCAGCCTGTTGTATAAACGAATCAATGAACGTGTGGATCAAATGATGTCCCAGGGACTCTTGGCAGAAGCGGAGCGTTTATATCGAGAAGGGGTCCGGGACTGCCAATCGGTTCAGGCAATCGGCTATAAAGAGATCTATGAATATCTTGATGGGCGTATGACGTTAGAAGAAGCTGTCGAACTTCTGAAGCGGAATTCTAGACGATATGCCAAGCGCCAGTACACCTGGTTCAGAAATCAAATGGATGTTCAATGGTTTGATATGTCCGCTTTAAACTTTTACGAGAAATTTAATGAAATCAGATTATTTGTAGAAGGAAAAGAAAAGAACTTGTCGAATGACTATTCTAATGGCAAATGAGGAGGACGTATACATGAAGCAAGCGATCAATATCCAGGATCAGTATTTGAACCAATTACGACGAGAAAATATCTATGTGACTGTATATTTACTAAATGGTTTTCAACTTAAAGGGCTGGTGAAAGGGTTCGATAACTTTACGGTCATCCTGGAATCAGAAGGAAAACAACACTTAATATACAAACATGCCATCTCAACTTTCACACCTCATCGTCCGGTGGAGCTGCCGGCTGAAAATTGATACATAGGTACGTTGGGAACTGAAAAAAAAACCTTGCTGAACGTTCAGCAAGGTTTTTTTATGTTGGTATGGCCTGAAGATAATCATAGTATCTGCGGAGGCTTAGGGGAGATTTGAATCCGTATTTGGTTTTCATGATTTCAAAATCAAGTCCTGCCTTTACATCATTCAGAATGCACGTTCTCCTCAGATGCTGCGCCGATATCCCCTTGCGCAAACCGGATCTTTGGATTTCAAGCCGGATCATTTTTTGTACCGCAATCTGGGTGAGCGGTTTTGGGGAACGTGTTTTGTATACCCAGCGGTAGGTTCCCCGCTGATAGTCAAAAGCGGCCAGGAAGTGGTCGTTGGAATACCATGCCGGACGAACGGCCTGTGGAATGGTCTCATAATAAGAATAAAGCAACATCTGGTCATTTTTCTCTAATGGTATGTCTCGGGTAAGGCTCGTTTCTGACGGAACATGAACATACCCTTTTGTGAAGTTGATATGTTTCATTCTGAGTGATGTGAGCTCATGCAGGGTTAATCCATAGTAGGCAAGCAACGTAATAATCGACTGGTTGCGGTCGATCAGCATGTGACGGTATTTTTGCTGATTTTCCGTTAAGCCCTCATACGAACGCACGGTTTCAAACAGCCGCTGGAGCTCTTCCTTTGTGATAAAGTCCTCTTCCGTAAAAAAAGGATCATCCTTAGGACCGATTTGAACGCCGTTTACCGGATTGAAAGAAAGGTTCCCTAAAGCGATCTGAAACTGGACGAGCTGCTTGAGCACTGTCAATACACGCTGAAGAGTGCGAAGCGAATAGTGGCGCTCGTTCATTAAAAAATCAAAATACAATTGAAAGTCTCTGGTTTGCAGTGACTGAAAGGCTGAAAAGCTGTCCTCTTTTTTGACGACACGCATCCATGCCAAAAAGTCATTCATATCATAAAAATATCGCCTGATGGTACTTTCCTGTCTGCCTTTCTTCTCCAATGCTTCTAAATAAACAGCCGAATAGTTCGGCAAGGAATCGATAAGCGGGAACATAGCAACCTCCGTATGGCGTTTTTTTCATTATACCAATACTTACCTCCAAGGGCACATATTAACAAAATGAATATTTGCGTGTGGAAGATTGAACACTAACCCTAACAATGAAAAAGAGAGGGTTATTCCATGCGAAACTATTTGCTAGTCATTGGAGCGGTGATCATGATTTCGGGCTGTTCAGAACAAGAACTGGATCTGGACCAAGATAAAAACTACAAGGCACCAACGAAGGTCAACATGAAGAAATTGCCGAACTCCCAAAATGATGCTCCCAATGTGAATGAAAAAAACTATGAGGCGAAAAATGCGAAGGAAATTCATGATCTGGCAGTAACCGTGCCAGGGGTAAAACAGGCAGATGTCATTGTGAGCGGCATTTATACACTCGTGGGAATTACGCCCGAGAAACAACTTTCTCAGGAACAAAAGGATCGGCTGCGGCTGAAGGTCTACCAGAGCATCAAGGGAAATGAGCACGGAAAGAATGCTGCGATTACAGCTGATCCCGCACTTATTAAGGAAATGAGGGGGATTCAGCGCAAAATTGATGATGGCGATACGCTGAATACGGATGATGTATACAATAGGCTGGGGATTTTAATCGGCAAAATTATCCCGCCGTCCAATCAGGCAAAGAAAAACGAACAAAAAGATATGGACCGGATGAAGCGCAACAATCAGGGGAGGCAAGTGTACGAATAAAACTATTTCCCGGAGAAGCGCAGAAAATGACAAAAACCCCTAAACTTTTTCATAAAAGTTTGAGGGGTTTTTGTCAATTATTGAAAAAGTTTAGGGATTTTTCGATTAAAGAGAAGCTTCGACCGGAATATTATTTTCGTCCGATTTAGCCCCCTGCTGCGGTTTGAACTTACCGGCAAGGAAACTTGCAATCGTTATAGTGATCACGGAATAGAGTGCGTTCACCATTCCGACCATCAATGAGGCGGACAAAACAATAAGAAAATCGGTAATGAACAGTGTCTTTCCGCGATTGATGGAAAGATGCTGATCCATATAAACGGCCAAAATGTGGATGCCTCCAAGAGAAGCTCCGTTATTGAGGACGAGCACCACTCCGCTTCCAATGATCAATCCAGCTGCAACAGCAATAAATATCGGATGGACACCATTTGTCGGAGCAATCTTCAAAAAGCCGCTGAGGATGGAAATCAGAGAGATGCAAAGCAATGTGTAAACAGAAAACAATATTCCCAATCTTTTTACCGATAAAATAAAGAAGGGAAGGTTAATCATAAAAAACCAAACGCCCCAGGAAATCCCCGTTGAAAAGGTTAATAAAGTAGAGATGCCAGCTGTGCCCCCAAACGTGAGATGGGAAATGGTCAGCAGCTTTGTCCCGAAAGCGGTTAAAAACAATCCGGTAATCACTAGTAAAGCCTTTTTGATAAAATACATTTTCATCGTTCCTTTATTCGCAACTAACTTCAACAATAAGATAGCTAGAAATATTAGTCAATACATTATTTCGTTTAAATATACATTGAAATTTCAGAAAATACTGTTTATCTGAACATTTATAGCGTGCTTGTTGTATAAAAATACGAAATTATTTATAAAGATTAAGGGATTCCGAGTTGTTCTCCAAGCCCGTATAATTGCCACTCTCAAGAATACATTAGAATGAGGGCAGGAAAAGATAGGCATTTGTCACCCATAAACAATGTCATGCGTATATTAATTCTAGACAGCTAAAGAGAGGTGAATCTCTTGCATGATTCCATGACATTTAAAAAGAAGACCCAGATCAACATTATCCTGAATCAGAATACAGAAAGAGAGAAAGTGGAAGACGCGCCTGTTTCTGCACCAAAGGAAGGGCGGCAGCTTGAAAAGCATCTTCCGTTAAAAAAAATGGAACAGGAAATGTCGTCGTTGGTTGGCATGGAGGAACTGAAGAATTTCATTAAGGAAATCTATGCGTGGCTTTATGTGAATAAATGCAGAGAAAATCAAGGGCTGAAGGTTGAAAAACAAGTGCTTCACATGATGTTTAAGGGAAATCCGGGAACAGGAAAGACGACGGTAGCCCGTTTGCTTGGAAACCTGTTTCTGGAAATGAATGTTCTTTCAAAGGGGCATCTGATTGAAGTGGAGCGTGCCGATCTAGTCGGAGAATATATCGGTCATACCGCCCAGAAAACAAGAGATCTGCTAAAAAAGGCGATGGGCGGGATTTTGTTTATTGATGAAGCCTATTCGCTCGCCCGCGGCGGCGAAAAGGATTTTGGGAAAGAAGCGATTGATACCCTTGTAAAGGCGATGGAAGACCAGCAGCATGATTTTATTCTGATTCTTGCCGGTTATTCGGGAGAGATGGACCGATTCCTGAAACTAAATCCAGGTTTGCCGTCACGATTTCCAATCATGGTCACGTTTCCCGATTACTCGGTTGATGAACTCATGGAAATCTCCCGGAAAATGGTTGCCGAACGGCAGTATATCATGGCCAAAGATTCGGAGTGGAAGCTGCGGCAGCACCTGCAGCGCGTGTGTGCGGCCGGTGAAAAGTCCTTTTCAAATGGAAGGTACATCCGCAACATTATTGAAAAAGCGGTGAGAAAACAATCGGTCCGGTTGTTAAAAGAGGAACGGACGGACAAAAAATCATTGATGACACTCATGGCAGATGACCTGCATCTGGAAGAGAAACAAGGAATTTGATATGATGAACGTATCATAAAAAACGAAAGCAGGTCGATTTTTTGGAAGATACTACGCATTCTCAACAAGAGAAAGCCATCCTCGTTGGCTGCCAGCTGCCAGGGCAAACCGACGAGCGATTTTTTTATTCCATGGAAGAGCTGGAGTCCTTGACCAAAACAGCTCAGGGACAAGCTGTGGCCACGGTTACCCAAAAAAGGGATAGATACGACGCGTCCACCTTCATCGGGAAAGGGAAGATTGAAGAGATTGTAGCTCTTGAAGAAGAGCTGGAGGCCGATCTTATTATTTTCAATGATGAGCTTACACCAGCGCAAAACCGGAATTTGTCCCGTTACTTTGAAGCACGGATCATTGACCGCACACAGCTGATCCTCGACATTTTCGCCACCCGTGCACGCTCCAGGGAAGGTAAGCTGCAGGTCGAACTGGCCCAGCTGCAATACATCCTGCCAAGGCTGGCCGGTATTGGTGCGTCTTTGTCGCGCCTTGGGGGCGGTATCGGCACCAGAGGTCCCGGGGAAACCAAGCTTGAACAGGACAGGAGGCATATCCGCACGAAGATTACCGATATTAAACGACAGCTGGAAGATATCGTTCACCACCGGGAACGGTACAGAGAAAGGCGGAAGGAAAACCAGGCCATACAAGCAGCTCTGGTCGGCTATACTAACGCGGGTAAATCCACGCTGTTCAACGGATTGACGCGGGCAGACAGCTATGAAGAAAACCTACTGTTTGCCACTCTTGATCCATTAACGAGAAAAATGCATCTTCCTTCGGGATTGCAGGTGCTTGTCACCGACACCGTAGGATTCATTCAGGACTTGCCCACTTCGCTGATTGCTGCGTTTCGTTCGACACTTGAAGAAGTAAGAGAAGCGGATGTGCTCATCCATGTTATCGACGGTTCGAGCGAAGACCGCGGACAGCATGAAGAAACGGTGCTCTCAATCTTAAAGGAATTGGGAGCCGCATCCATTCCCATGGTGACTGTATTTAATAAGAAGGATCAATTTAATGAGGGCTTTATTCCGGCTGCTGCAACATCCATATCCATCTCTGCCTTTGAGACGGAGGATGTGCAGCGCTTAAAAGAAGTCATCGAAACAGAAATGAAAAAGCAAATGGATTACTATCATATTTTTGTTCCGGCTTCAGAAGGCAAAACGCTGTCCATGCTGAAAACAACGACCATATTAATGGAGCAAAAGTTTGAAGAAGAAAATCAAGCGTATGAATGTAAAGGCTATGCCTTGCCATCCACGAAATTACAATAAAAGGAGCACCACATGTTTTCACAGTTCCAAAACGGAGAAAGATTACAAAGCTTAACAAGAGCCACAGAAGAAAAAATTTGCGATCAGCACGAGAAGATTCAGCAGACCGCCGAATTCAATCAGTTAAAAGTGTTAAAAAGCTTCAGAGAACAAAAGGTGAGTGATTTTCATTTCACTCCCTCCACCGGGTATGGATATGACGATGCCGGCCGGGATACGCTCGAAAAGGTGTATGCCCAGGTATTCGGAGGCGAAGCAGCGCTCGTACGGCCGCAGATCATCTCGGGCACTCACGCCATTTCCCTGTCCTTATTCGGTGTTTTGCTGCCGGGGGACGAGCTTCTCTATATCACCGGAAAGCCGTATGACACACTTGAAGAAATTGTGGGGATCCGCGGAAAAGGGACAGGTTCATTAAAAGAGTATGGTATTACCTACCAGCATACCGAGCTGACTCCATCGGGACGTCCGGATTTTGAAGTGATTCGAAATGCTATTCATGGCAAAACGCGCATGATAGGTATCCAGCGATCAAAAGGATATGCGGATCGGCCATCTTTTACAATTGAAGAAATCCGAGAGATGATTTCATTCGTAAAAAAAATCAAGCCCGATGTAGTGGTGTTCGTGGATAATTGCTATGGAGAGTTTGTGGAAGAAAAGGAGCCGTGCGAAGTTGGAGCGGATCTCATTGCGGGTTCACTGATCAAGAACCCGGGCGGCGGGCTTGCCAAGACGGGCGGATACATAGCAGGAAAGAAAGAACTGGTGGAACGGTGTTCATACCGGCTCACGTCACCAGGAATAGGAGCGGAAGCAGGCGCTTCTTTATACAGCCTGCTTGAAATGTACCAAGGGTTCTTTTTGGCACCACACGTTACCGCACAGGCGTTAAAAGGAGCAGTCTTTACAGCAGCTCTTCTTGAAAGTCTCGGAATGGAGACCAATCCGGCATGGAATTCAAAGCGTACCGACTTGATTCAGTCTGTTAAATTTAATGATGAAAAACGAATGGTGGCGTTTTGCCAGGCGATTCAGCTTGTCTCACCGGTCAATGCCCATGCCGTTCCTTATCCCGGATATATGCCCGGCTATGAACATGATGTAATCATGGCCGCAGGAACCTTTATCCAAGGAGCGAGCATTGAACTCACGGCTGATGGACCGATCCGTCCGCCATACATCGCCTATGTTCAGGGTGGCCTTACTTATGAGCATGTCAAAATCGCCATTTTGACGGCTATCGACCAATTAATGGAACAAAATCTGCTCCATTAAACGAATATAAAATATTTTTTGATAATTTTATGTTATTTCTTCTCACATAGTATTGACATGTTAGGTTATGTAACATAAGATAAAAGTAGTTGGAAGGAGGGCTTACGATGATGAATGATGATACACGACGGAATCAACCTTTATTTCCGATCAGTATTGTTATGAAGCTAACTGAATTATCTGCCCGGCAAATTCGATATTATGAAGAACATGAACTGATTAACCCGGCTCGAACAGACGGCAACCGGAGAATGTTCTCTTTCAACGATGTGGATAAATTGCTGGAAATCAAGTCTCTGATTGAACAAGGCGTCAATCTTGCAGGGATCAAGCGTGTGTTTGAGCTGAACCAGCAAGCGGTTAGCCTTTTGAAAAATGAGGTTAAGAACGAGCAAGTGTCTGACGCTGCCATACACCGCCGATTAAAGCGTGATTTGTTGCATGCGGGCAGACTAGGGAAGACGTCCTTGATCCAGGGGGAACTATCCCGCTTTTTCCACTAATCTTACCAACGAATGCTGTATTCAATTTCTAAGGAGGAGTAACAATTGGCTAAATTTACAAGAGAAGACATCATGCAAATTGCAAAAGATGAAAATGTACGTTTCATTCGCCTTCAGTTTACCGATCTTTTGGGCGTAATCAAAAACGTAGAAATTCCTATCGGACAATTGGAAAAGGCATTGGATAATAAGATGATGTTTGACGGTTCTTCTATCGAAGGATTTGTGCGCATCGAGGAATCCGATATGCTACTTTACCCTGATTTAGACACATGGGTTGTATTCCCTTGGACTTCTGAAAAAGGAAAAGTAGCCCGTCTGATCTGTGATATCTACAATCCGGATGGCACACCATTTGCCGGCGACCCTCGCGGAATTTTGAAACGCGTACTGAATGAAATGGAAGATTTGGGCTTCACGGACTTCAACATTGGACCTGAACCGGAATTTTTCCTCTTTAAAAATGATGAAAAAGGCGAGCCAACTCTTGAGCTTAACGACAAGGGCGGATATTTTGACCTTGCGCCGACGGATCTTGGCGAAAACTGCCGCCGTGACATCGTTCTCGAGCTGGAAGATATGGGCTTTGAAATCGAAGCATCTCACCATGAAGTAGCTCCTGGACAGCATGAAATTGACTTTAAATATGCGGATGCTATAACAACTTGTGATAACATCCAAACATTTAAGCTTGTAGTTAAAACCATCGCCCGTAAGCATGGACTTCACGCTACCTTTATGGCGAAGCCGCTGTTTGGTGTGAACGGTTCAGGAATGCACGCCAACATGTCATTATTTAAAGACGGCGAGAACTCATTCTACAACGCGTCCACTGAAACTGGACTTAGCGAAACAGCGATGCAGTTCCTTGCTGGAATCCTGAAGCATGCTCAAGACTTTACTGCTGTAACCAACCCGACTGTAAACTCCTACAAGCGTTTGGTTCCGGGCTATGAAGCTCCTTGTTATGTTGCATGGTCCATGCAAAACCGCAGCCCGCTGATCCGTATCCCGGCTTCCCGCGGACTGAGCACTCGTGTTGAAGTTCGTAGTGTTGACCCTACAGCAAACCCATATCTTGCTATGGCGGTATTGCTGGCATCCGGTCTTGACGGAATCAAGAACCAATTGCAAACTCCAGAACCAATTGACCGCAACATTTATGTTATGGATAAAGATGAGCGTGAAGCAGAAGGAATCAAAGATCTTCCTGCAACGCTTAAAGAAGCGCTCGACCGCTTGAAGAAGAGCGAAGTGCTGATTAAAGCGCTTGGCGAGCATGCGGCTGAACACTTTGTGGAAGCAAAAGAAATTGAGTGGGATATGTTCCGTACACAAGTTCACCCTTGGGAACGCGAACAATACATGAGCATGTATTAAGATATAAACCCCTTGACACCATTGGTGTTAAGGGGTTTTTGCTTTTTGGTCATATAGGTTGATTTCATTTTTAAATAATGCAGGACCAAAAATGGACCGAAAAATTATTACTTTAAGACATTTTTCATTTATTCTTCATATTTAACCATAGTATCAGTTTCTATCTTCTTGGAGATATGGGCATAAACATCCGATGTAACTTCAATGCTGCCATGACCTAAACGCTCCTGAACATACTTCATATCAGCTCCTGCTTCCAAAAGCAAAACAGCATGTGTATGACGTAATGAATGGATTGGCACTTTGGGAAGATGGGCGCGCTTCAAAATTCGTTCAAAGGCGTTGAATAATGTTAATTTTGGAATAATATTTCCATCATTCCTAACTGTTTTATCATGTTGTTTTCGATACGCTATATGTTTCAAAAGGTACAACCTTATGAGACTGTATTTAAGTACTGAATAAACCTGTGTTTGTATAGTATCAAAAGGTATAATGATTATGAAACGTATCAAAATAAGGATTAACCTTTTGGAACACCCTGTTATATACTTGACTCACAAGCTAATAGTAAGGAGTTAATGAAAATGACAAGAGAATTTGCATATGTACGTGTGTCAAGTAAGGAACAAATGAACAACGACAATTAGACGCAATAAGAGAGTTAGGAATTGACGAAGGCTACATATTTACAGACAAGCAAAGCGGTAAGGGCTTTGGTAGACCTGACTATCAATTAATGAAGCGTATGCTTAAAATAGGTAATGTCCTATACATTATGTCAATTGACCGTTTAGGACGTGACTACACTGGCATATTCAACGAATGGAACGATATAACTAAGAATATCAAAGCAGATATAGTTGTATTGGATATGCCATTATTAGACACTCGTAAGTATGCTGACAAAATGGGAACGTTTGTAAGTGACTTAGTACTACAAGTCCTATCGTTTGTTGCTGATAAAGAACGTGAAAATATTAAGAAGCGACAAGCACAAGGAATTGCTTCCGCTAAAGCACAAGGTAAACATCTAGGAAGACCTAAAGCGTCTATTACAGTTGAATTTGAGAATGCCTACAAACAATGGAAAGCAGGAGAAATAACAGGTGTTCAAGCAATGGAACAAGCAGGAATGACTAAAGCTACCTTCTACCGCAAGGTTAAAGAATATGAGGCAAGTTAAAGAGACTCCCAAACCAAGGAGTCTCTTTTCTTTTAGTGAGTATATGGGGAAGGTATTTCCTACATTCTCATGGGGTTCATAAGTGGGAGAAGAGCTTCATCTACACATCACAGAATTCTACAGTTTCCGAGTCAAAGCTTACACTTCACCAACCTCCTATAATAAAGTTCATATAATTGTCTTGGTAAGAGGTTTTCAGGTGGTAAGTTAATATTCACCTAACCCCCTCAACTTTGCCACCATTCTAGTATTTTCGGTATTAAAGGAAATTCAAAAGCTTGCTCCTTAGTCATTTCTAATGCAACTTTTTCTCCAGTATTTACTTTGTTGCGGTCTGGTATTTGAGATATTTCACCGAAATTATCGTGTGATAGTTCGTTTACATCTATTTTTTAAGAACTTTTGCAAGAACATCTTTTGGATAAAGATTTTCAATAGTTCTAAATTCTCTTAGTAAGATACAATTTACATCAGCTTTTTGACATGCTTCTTCGTACTGTACTTTTGATTTTTTAACACTTCCACCTGCTTGTTCGCTTTTTACTAAATCACTGTCAATGACAACAATGCTCTTTTCATGAATTTTTTTTATATCTCTTGGATCGATGACAAATAAATTTTCACCTCCAAGAGGAATGATAAGAACTCCTTCTCTTTCAATATCTATTCCAACCTTATTTAGAAGAATAGATAATACCTTGACCTCAGTTTGCCCTTCTACAAAGATTATTCCGTTGGCTGTTAAAGATAAAGGAAGGTATGCTCCAAGTGCATGAAATGCTTCTTCCTTCCTTTCAAATTCTATAGGGCGACCCTTGACCATTATGTTCTAAGAGGTATAATTTATCGTTACCTTTTACTTTTTGCATTATAAAAGGCGAGTGGGTAGACAGTATTACTTTTACATTAAACTCCTTTGTTAACTTCTTAAGTAAGGATACGATTTTCATTTGTAATTTTGGATGTAGACCATTTTCAGGCTCGTCTATAAAAACGATAAATGAATCGGAAAAATTCCCAATGAGTCTAGATATGATGTATAAAACATTAGTTATTCCAGCACCACTTCTGCTTAATGGATGATAGTGTGTGTTTTGGCTTTTTGACCATGTAATAAATAAGTCCTCATTAATAACTTTATCTACAGGCGTTCCTATTTCTATCTGCTCAAGATCAGGAAATAAGACTTTACAATATTCAATGAATTTTTGGTAATCTCCCTTTCTTCTTCGTTCTTCCTTATTTATTTCTTTATAAAACTCCACTAACTCCGATGTCACTTGCTCAGATGTCTCTATTCCATCCAAGCTTATATTGAATATCCTGTCTCTTGTACTGCTAAAGATAAAAAGAGAGTCTAATCTTCTTTCAATTTTCGATAATATATTTGTTAACTCCTTATACAATAATTCAACAAAGAAAGAAGTATCACCAGACCTCTCTAATTTGAAAAAATTGATGCAAAAAGAAGTGAATTCATCTTTGTCTGTCCAATCATGAAGATAATGACCATTGGGAGGGGATAAAGGGACATCAACAAAAATACTTACGGTCTTCAAGAACTCTCTTAAGGATTCTTCATTAATAATAACACCGGTTATTTCAATCTGTGCTTTTAAAGAACCTCTGTTATAAATTCGATAGATATTGTCACATTGTTCCTCTGTTAAGCCAAATTCCCATCTGACAATCTGATCTTCATGTGATTCACCCTGTACATCATTAAAATGGACACTTCCTTTCAGCGAGCCAAGTTTATAGTGAAAATCGGATTTAACCAGTTTCCTATTGTGAAGAACAACTGAACTCAAATAGCTAGAAATTAGAAAAGAAGTTTTGCCTGAATCATTTGTACCTGAAAGCACAGTTAAATCCCCTAATTCTATGTGTAATGGTGGACGATCTCCGATAGATCTATAATTTTTGACAGTCATGCTTTTGATATCCATTGTTTCCTTCTACTAACACTCTCTTTTCCATAATCATACAAAAAAACACTTGATTCAACAAATCTTGTTTACTGTATTGTTCAAATTCACTTCATTTACATAACATAGTGCAATAAATACCTGATGAATAGTGAGGAAATAACAATGAAATATGGATATGCAAGAGTATCAACAATCGTACAAGATTTAGAGGTTCAAATTCAAGCATTACAAGCAGAAGGTTACGAGGTTATATACAAAGAGAGGTTCACAGGTACTAAAACAGATAGACCAGAGTTTAACAAGGGGCTTGAGACATTGCAAGAAGGGGACACGTTAGTTGTAACAAAACTAGATAGAATTGCTAGGTCAGCAGTCGAAGGTATTCAAACAGTTAAGGCGCTATTTGCAAGAGGAGTAAAGGTTCACATCCTCAATATGGGACTAGTAGAAAACACCCCAACAGGCAGACTGATTTTCAATATACTCAGTTCATTCGCAGAGTTTGAACGAGACATGATTGTTGAACGAACTCAAGAAGGCAAAGCATTGGCAAAGCAACGTGATGATTTCAGAGAAGGTAGACCAAGAAAACACTCTAAGCAATATAGAATTGCTTAAGACTCATACATACAAAGAAGTTGAAGCAATGACTGGCATAAAGAAGCGAACACTGATTAACAGAAAGAATGAAATAGTAGCAAAGCAGATATAAGTGACTCCCGAACCAAGGAGTCTCTTTTCTTTATGTTGAGTATATGGGGGGATTTTCCACACTTTAATACCCCATTTTATTATAATATAGGTATAGTTGGTTATCTCACACACCATGGATTTGCAGCATTCCCGATAAACTTCATTATAGAATTGAGGAGACTAAATGAATCATGATAGAGATTTATTAATGAAAGCCTATGAAATGTGGTCAGGCTTTAAAGAAGAAGTATTATACAAAAACAGGTTCATTATCAACCACGAGGTTCTCGATTACATAAAAAAAATGGCGCAAATTTGCAGAAAGACGATTGAAAAGGATACCATTCTTTATAGAGCCAGACAGTTTTCTGGTGATGAATATTTTCTTTATTACCTACATAACCCAGATAAAACTACTGAAAAAGGTCTTGTTACATCTGCTTATAAGGCGAGGCTTAATAAAAACCAACAAACGGGATTCTGGGGGTTTAACGGAGAGGAATCTTTTGTACCGCCAAGTAACAACTTAATTGGTGATGGCAGAGCAAACCCAAGCTTTATTAAGTACCTTTATACTGCAGAAGAACCATATACAGCACTCGTTGAAGTGAGACCATATCTAGGTAGTAAAGTGAGTGTTGCTGAAATTAGAGTAAATGAACCGTTGGTTGTTGCGGATTTCTCGTATGACTCGCATGATTCATATAAGAAACTAGACAGTTTTGAAAAGAATCTTATGTTTATGATAATGGAAGACTTTTCAAAACCCTCTGATTCTGATAAAAGAAGCTACATTCCTACTCAATACGTTTCTGAGTTTATAAAGTCATTAGGGGTTGAGGGGATAAAATTTAACAGTTCCCTTTATCGTAGGGGAAGAAACATTACAATTTTTAATTATGAAAAGTGCCAACCAATAGGGTCAAAACTTTATGAAATTGAAGATATTTGCTTTGAAGCTAAAGGGTTTGCTCCTTCCAATCAAAAAGCTTTATTACATCATAAACTTGAACCTTATAAAATGAAACAGTTTGAACACTTTATTAAACAACTTGAATCAATGAAGCAAAATGATGAAAATTGAATGTTACTCTGAACTGTAGAATTTTCATTTAACTATATCCTAGACTACTTTACAGTTTTTAATCACTGAAATGAAGCTTTATCACGAGAAGTGGTTAGTGCTAGTTGAATATAAGTAATACATGATTACATCATGGTTTTCAGCCTCCGTATCAGCTATGTTCCTAACAACAGAAGCTGTTATCGCTGACAAGCCAGAAGAAAACGCTGGCGGCGCTGGCATGCCTGACATGGGTGGCATGATGTAATAAAGTGATCATAAACCTTGACCTTTTCTGGACAAAGTATCGATTAAAACATTCGTAAATGAATTTATGAGCATCGGGGTGCTGCATTAAAATCTACGTTTTGCATTACTTTTCTCTTGCAGGTTTGGTAAATAAAGTGTTCTCTTAATGCAAGTTAACATTGGGAGCAGCATTAGAAATTAAAACAAACAACATAAAGGCATAAGCGATTGGATACCGTTAACTATAATTGTACTTACCCAGTTTAACATTTGATTCCATTATACACCGTTATAAAGATAAATATTGGTGTTTAAATGGCTAAAATTGAAAACTATAAATATACTATTGAAGAAGCTTTTAGGGAATGTTTTTTCATAATTCCAGATTATCAACGTGAATATGTTTGGACGGATAAAGAAGTTCATCAACTTCTTGAAGATATAAATATCGATATGGATTCTTCTTCTGCTAGGGAATATTTTATTGGTACTGTTCTGGTTTCTCCAATAAAAACTAAGAACCACTATGAAATAATAGATGGACAACAGCGTCTTACAACATTTTTCCTGCTGCTTTGTGCATTGAAAAATCTTTTTGAAAATGAACCACAAGAACAAGCAGTAAGCGGGTTGGTTTCCACAAGCTACACCAATAGTGAGGGTGATACTATATCAAGCTTGAAGTTAGAACCCGGTTACGAAAATGCAAGTGAAGTTATGAAGAAGCTTGTAGAGCTTAACGCTGACCCCGAAGCAACCAGAGTGGCCATTCAAACAGCTGGAATAAAATCATTTGGATCTCTGGAAAAATTATTAAATGCATATGACACCATATATCGATATCTAAAAGATAACTATGTTAATAAGGCAAAGTTAAAGAAATATTGGGGTTACCTTGCTAACAATGTTATATTTATACAAATTTCAACTGATGTAAGTAGTGCTCTTAAAATTTTCAAAACCATTAATGAACGCGGTGTCGGACTAAATCCTATGGATCTCCTTAAAAATCTTTTATTTACTCATATACAATCAGATGAATTTACCAAATTAAAAGATGAATGGAAAAAAATCAGCAATCCTTTGGAGCAACATAAAGAAAAACCGCTCCGTTTTCTTCGTTATTTTCTTATGGCTAATTATAAAATCCAGAACGATAGACGTGATTCTATTGTAAGGGAGATTTATGATTGGTTCATGAGCAAGAAAAATGCTGAACTTTGTGATTATGACAAAAAACCATTTGAGTTTGTACGAAAAATAAACCGAAATGTCGAGCGGTTTATAGATTATTCAATTGGAAAGGGCAACGATGGTTTACCTAACATACACATGGATATTTAAGAAGGCTTTGTGGTGGAGCCTTCAGTTTGCATTATGTTTTACTTCTAGCAGCAAGCAATCTACCAAAAACACTATTTGATCACTTTGTCATACAGCTTGAAAGCTTTTTGTTTTACTACATTTTTACGAAGTCACCAACTAAGGAACTTGAAAGAAACTTCTCACTTTGGGCCGATGAACTTCGTCAAATAGCTAAAGAAGTTAATGAAGATGAACAGGTCAAAAAGTTTAATATCTTTTTGCAAGAACGATTTGTAAAAAGTATGACAATAAAAGAAGATGAATTAACCGACTACCTCAAAAGATATACGTTCAATTCTATGCAACAATATCGAACGCGCTGCATGCTAGCTAAATTAACTCAATATGTGGACAGCTTTCTCCTAAGATGACAATGATTAAGGAAATAAACATTAAAGAAATGAAAGAAGAATCGGTTAAAAGTATTTATAAAGAGAAAACAACGACTCATATTACTATAATTCTTTGTATCCACGTTTGAACCCTCCCATAAAATTTAAGCGAGTTGTAATACTTTCGCGGCCGGAAAAGGACAAGCGACCTTTTTTATATTTTCTTCAATAAATCCCTCAATTGATATTGTTTCCGAAAGTTTTCATAATCTCCGTCTTCTCTTCCGTATTTTTTACATTCAGAACCCATCCGTACATTTTTATCACAGAAAGGACATGTTCCAAAAAATTGATGAAGAATGTATCTGGGATCTTTACGGGAAAACAAAATGAATGGATAGATTTTACCATTTCTTTCTTTTTGAATGTAATTTTCTGAATCCATACAGTTTCCTCCTAATAATCGAATGCTTAATATATTTTCCAGTAATATAAAATATTCCTGCTATTTTATCTTATGAATTTATTTTCACCTACTACCTTATAATTCTTCTACGATTGATCAGAGAGGAACGGACAGGATACTACGATAATATCAAATCCATTAAAAGAGGCGGTGAAAAGTTTAGGGAAGCTGCTGAATCTGCCGGGAAAACATATGAAGAAGTCACACTTAAACAGAAAGGGGTTAGTTAAATGAATGTAGAAGAGTATATGTAGAAGAGTATAATAGAAACGCGATTGCTTCACGGGTTGGTAGATTCTACAGACCCTATGTACTGCACCAAATGTGGGAGTTAGCGAGGAATTAGACAACACCGATCTATGTCCTGGCTGTGGTGGAGTTGACGAAAACTAGAGATGGCAAAGAGGGTAAAGCAACACTGGGAGATATTCATAATATTTACGAGTTTGTCATGACAGCGAATTCCAGTGACGAACAGAAGGACATCAGGTTGGGGGAGCTGCGTGAGCTCATGGAGCATGAGTACCGAATCCCAGCGCCGAGGGAAAAAAGATTTGAGCAATGGGCAGAAAAGAATCGTTCTGCCCATGCTCTTTATCGAAAGATTATCATTTCAAAAAAATGTGTCTAAACAATAGGGGAGGATTTAAAATGCAAGAGGTAAATAATGAAACAAACAAGGTCAAATGTATATTGTCTATGCCACCAAGAAAAATTGCTGGAGAAATGATAGATATAGGAGAATCCTTAGTTTCTGTAGTTCCTCGTCAAGGAGAATTGATCGGGTTGAAAAATCGGGTAAATGGTGTTAGAGATTGGAGAGTACAACAGGTCGTGCATTATTTACAAGAAGAATTTGATTATCACATTGTCGGTCTTGTTGTGACTCCTGCGAAAGAGGACGAGTTTTGGTCTGTCAATGGTACCGGAGCGCAGCGAGGATAAGAAATTGACAGATGAACTTGTCCTTAGCCTTTATTGCACTTCAAAACCACGTTTTGAAGCCGAGCCCAGTGGCGGCGAACGTAATCTTTTGGATTTGATTTTAATCTCACTAGGTAGGCTTTCGAATTAGACGGGACTGAAGGTTTTACAGAAGAAGCTAAAAACGAATAAACTTGGGCAAGATTAATCATGAACAAGCGTCTGGTGGGGAATATTCAGGAGCAATATGAAGAAGTAGAAGGACCGGTCATAGGCTTAAATTTTTCTCCCTTTATCAATAATGCCCTTCCCCAATATCTGAGCTCGGAAGAATGGGAACATATAAAAGCTCAAATGAAAGAGGAAAATCAAAAAGGAACAGGGGAATAATAAATGACATTAAGAGCAGAACATCCAGACTTATATCAAGCGGTAGATTCTCTACATGAAGCATACGTGGAATATAGTAGGACAATAGATAAATTAGACGATATAGGCGTTCAAATCACATCTTTTGAGGGAGTAGTTGAACATATTGAAAAGGGAATAACTTCCCTTTTACCAAATGGAGCACCGTGGTTTGAGGAATATATTGAGAATTTTTCGACTGATGATCTATTTACAATCGAAAAACTTGCCATGGAAGATAAAATAGAAAGTGTTGGTGCATCCAGTGATGGAGTTAAGGTAATATTACAAAACAAAGAAGTTGCGATTCACAGACCATTGGAGATAATTAACGAGGCATAAAAAAAGAGCAGTCGGTCTAAGCGCCGGCTGCTTTTTATTGTAGCGTAGTTTGAATGAGATAAACAATAACATGGTAAAGAACGTAGAAGCCGAGGATAGTTTTAAGCCAGCTTCTCTTTTTGGGTTTCAGTTTCCTTTTCTCGGCCTGTCGTTTCGCGCTTTTGTCCATAACATCCATTAACATCATGTCTGTAATTAGTCCCATCATTCCCACTCCTTTTTATAAGATTCGTTTCCAATTCCTCCAGGGAACCGGAGAATGAAACAGCATTGATTTTCCAACCTTCACCCGGAATATCTCTCCATTCAATCCAATCCTTCGACCCGTATGTATGTGGTGATCGTGTTGTTCTTTTGGTCGGCTTGCGGGATCTGCTCAACGTTTTGGTCGAAGAATTTTCCAAAAGAATGGAAGCCTAGAATCTTCTCCCGTTTGAATGAATCAGAGTACACGTTTTCCATGAATCCTTTTGGCAAGTATTTTTAGAATACACTGTTTAATTCGTCAGTCTTAGTCACATTTCCTTGGCAGATGACTTTTTGGCGGGATTTCCTCGTTTTCTGTATCTGAAAACATGGGCAATACGTCCCTGGCTCTTCGGAATCTGTTGGAACCGGTGAAGGAGCAGTATGATTATATTCTAATCGACATGCCTCCATAACTCGGGGAGCACATGGTCAATTCGATTTCCATGGCAGATTATGTCGTTATCCTGGCAGAAGGATCTAAATGGGCCTATGAAGCAATTGACAGATTCTTAGACACGTTGGTCTATGCAAAGCAAAATGTGAATCCAAAGCTCGAAGTATCCGGGAATCTACGCACTCTGAACGATGCTTGGCGCTCCGATTCCGGCGAGCTTACTTTATGCGTCAACGATTTCTTTAATCCAAGGGTATAAATCATAGGGTTGGTTGAAGGAGATGTTTGTTAAGCCAAATATATCTAATACCGTTCTCATATGTTTTTGCATTTGATTACGTTGGAATCGGAAAGCATCTTTTTCGGATGGAAGGGAAAGGTAGGCTTCTATATTGTCATCCAAGGAAGAAAGTTCTTCTTCATCCTGGAAACGATTGTTCTCGTTTTGCCATGCATGACGCAACTCATGGTATATATTAGCGATTAAAGGGATTATGTCCCTAGGGTCTGAGATGATATTGTCATAGTGAAACAAGAAAATTTTAATTTCCTTTTTATCTGGTAAAGTAATTCCGGCAGTAACTGTTTCTCCATTTAATATTTGTTGCAATTCCTCTGAATTGAGATCCGGGTTCCTTTTTTGTTCAGATTGCAGTTTTTTTGGAGTGTCATAGAAAAAAAGCGCATAATCAAGATTTTTGTACTCATCCTCCAGTAAGGAAATACATCGTTTTATTTTCGCTGCTAGTTCCTTATTTAAATTACGTAATTTGATACTCAATTTGTCTCCCCCATTAATTAACATAATCGTAGTTTTCTTCGTTATCTATAAATTTCTTCTGTATTTGGAGGACGTTTTTAGTTCCTCCACCTCTTGATCTGTAAGCTTCTTCTTACCAGTAAGATGATTTTTCTTTATCCGTAAATTCCTTAGCCATATTTGCTTTTTCCTCAGTCATGTCCGAATCAAAAACTGAGCCGAAGGTGATCCCTTTAACAAAGGATTTCGCAGCCTCCTTAGCAACACTTGGTTTCTTTGCTTTGTCGTTAGCCATTTTGCTCCCTCCCTTATATGATTTACGAAATAAACGATCCTCAGTTTCCATATTTCGATATATATTGGTGTTTTCCCTTTAATTTTACCTACTAGTTAACATAAAGGCAGTGCTCGGAAGCAAGCCAGCAAATAAAACCCTGAATTTTGCCAAATGAGCCGGAATTCAAGGTTTTTGCTTGTTGGGAATGGAGGGAAAACATGTTTTTTTGGAAGAATTCCGATTTTCTATTTTCGTGGTTCCTCTCCATTTCTCTATCTGAGTGGCGATTTGACAAACAGGTGTCCTGTTTCAAGATATATCCGGATTAAGATACCGGCAAATGATAAATACAATTGTAATATATAAGTGTCGGAAGCATAAGTGTAACTGCAACCAAAAGTTTTAATAAGAAGAGAAATGAGTACTGTTTAGTGAAATATGCGGGCACCCAAGACATGTTCGATTTATCCCTTGACGAAGTCGGGGGATAAATCAGGACATGTCGGATAAATCCATCCGGATTTATCCGAGCCGGCACGTTTAACGGAGGGTAACCTAAAGCTACCCTCCGTTAAGACGTATCTTTTACTTTAAGGCCTGGCCAGGGGTCTTGAGTACTTCTTCTTCTTGTCCTGGCTCTCCTGAATCTTCTTCTGGGTCTTCTTGCTGACCGTGATCTTCATCTTGCTACCGACGTCGTTCGGCTTCGGCTTGCCGTCCTTCTTACCCATGTGAACCTCCGGTTGGTGTCTTCGGGGGCTTTCCCTGCTGACATGAACTACTCTATCATGCTCGTAGGGTCTGTCAAAGCTAAATTGGTGTGGCTGAATCACACCTGAAACCGGTGGTGTTGGTTCGGTTCCCGGGGTAGTATTTAGAGAGTAAGACAACAAAACAGGGAGAAGACATGGTTCTGGCAATGTCCATCGTTCTCGGGCTCCTCGGAGCCGTAGGGTATTTCCTGGTCGTTGGGGAGTCGAATACTCCCGCTGACCGGAAGAAGAAACTCGGTCTGTGGCTCAATCTGGTTGCACAGATTCCGTGGGTGGTCTTCAACCTGACCACGGTAGCGTGGGGACTGTTCCCGGTCAACGTCATCACCGTCATTAGCAGTATCCGGGGACTGCGTCTGCTGCGTATATTGAGTAATACGACAAAGGAAAGCCTTCCGCCAACAAGGGTGGAGGGCTTTCCTTTGTCGTATGTTAGGCGAGCGAAAATAATGCAGTCGCATCCTTTTTTTTCTTATAGTAATCTCTTGTATGTAAGTGTGCAGAAGAGTGGAGGGACGGTTGCACCTCGACGGCCGACATGTTCGATTTATCCCTTGATGAAGTCGGGGGATAAATCAGGACATGTCATAATTTATCCGGATAAGTCTTTATCGGGATTTATCGTGAAGCAGGGCACCTAGTAATAATTCTTGGTGGTATGTTTCTTATTTTTACTAACTACCAGGTTAAGCTAATTTATATTGGAGAATTGGACTGGTCAGTTAGACTACTAGAACATCGCGAGAACAGGGACTTTTGTTTCTTTTTTCTCCTACTTTTATCTGATATCGTTAATAAAAAGGTATAATCCAAAGGAGGATTAAAATGGAAACAGAGAGAGCGCGAAAGAAAGGGAAGAAGATTAGCCTCATCCTTTTAAGCCTGTTCTTAGTTGGGCTAATTGCTGTAATCATTTTTAATTTTTCACGTCCCACTGGGGATGAATTGGTGAATAAGTTTGAGGCTGCAGTAAATCAAGGAGATATTGGTTCGTTAAAAGACATTGTAGAGAGCAAGGATGGTGTTACGATTACAAAGGACAACCTAAAGCAGTTAACGGTTTATGCAAAAGATGAACCTGATTATTTAAAAGTACAGGTGTTTTTAATGAAAGCGCAAACAGCAATTGAGGAAAAAGACGAAGAGGCTAAATCGCGAAATCCACTCTTTGAAAGGGCCACTAAAGGAGAACCTTTGGATTAATCGACCTGAAATTTAACAATAAGTGATTATACTGTTTGTTATTTGTCTATTCAGCGTATATTTTCATAAAAAGTTTCTTTGATAATAATAACATTTTCTTCTTAGAGGACAGTTGAGGCATTTTGGAACTGGGGAACAAACTTCCCTACCGAAATCTAACAAAGCAAAGTTATACCGTCTGAAATTTTTTTTTGGCGTTATTTGTTCAGCGAAATTAAAAAATCCTTTGTCTGTATATAATCTTGAGCTTTTTTCAAATCCAAAAAATCTGGTATACACCCTAATTACATTACCATCTATGATTGTGTCTCTCATATTAAGGTGCATAGATCTAATGGCAGCTGCAGTGTAATTTCCCACGCCTTTAATTTCTAAAAAGTGAGCCTTTTCATTAAGGATTTTCTTTTTTTGTAATGTCCAGGCGATTTGTTCAATTATTTTTTCTCTTTCAGGTAGACCAAGATTTTTAAAGGTATTTGGATTTTCAACATTTAAATAGCTTTCTGGAGTGGGATATAATTTAGTGAATTTAATAAATTCTTTTTCAACGACATTGGCTCTTGTTCTTTGCAACATAATTTCAGCTACCATAACATGCCATAAATTTTTAGTAGTCCTCCAAGTAAACTCATAAATGTTTTCTTTACTCCATTCTAAAATCTTTCTCCTAAAGTATTCAATATTTTGGTTCACATTCTCCCCTCCTTGTAATTATTTCCTCCTCAATATTCTGGTTTAGAAAAAACTTTATTAAAACATTTTTATCGAAAAATATTTATATAGCACTAAGTTTATATTACAATATTCCTACAAGAAATATATGTAAAAATAATTTCACCTTTAAATGCAGTAATAAAGACGGAATTTTTTTATTAATAAAGGAGTTATACCATGCAAGTAGTTGATTTTTTCTGTGGAGCAGGCGGCTTTTCTGAAGGATTTGAACAAGCTGGCTTCAAAGTTGTTAAAGCGTTTGATATTTGGGAACCAGCTATTAGAACACACAATATGAACCATTCCTCCTCTGGTAAAGTTGTAGCCGAAAATAGAAATGTCCTTGAAATAGCAGCACTGCCAGATGAAGAGTTTCATAAAGTTGTACCGGATAGCGAAGTTATCATAGGGTCTCCTCCTTGTGTAGCATTTTCAAGCTCCAATAAATCGGGTAAAGCAGATAAGACTCTTGGAATCCAATTGTTAAAAGCGTTTTTTAAAATAGTTGCGCGAAAAAAATTCAAGAAAAATAGTTTATTGAAGTATTGGGTAATGGAGAATGTATCAAACGTCCAATATTATGTTGAAAAAGAGTATACAATGGAAGACTTAGGAATCACTACACTAGGAGATAAAAAGTTAAAAGTAATTCACGAAAACTCTAAAGTTTACGAGTTGCAATATTATGGAGTTCCTTCTAATAGAAAAAGGTTTATATGTGGTGAATTTCCTGATTTTAATAAGACTTTAAGTAAAGGTATACCCCTTAAGAAGGTTCTAGAGTCGTTAGGAACACCTTATGAATATTTAAATTCAAATATCGTTGATCCAAATTATTTACTAGAACTGAAGGGATTAGAAGTTACTGATCATCATTACAAAAAGCTTCTTGCTGATTTTGAATGGAAGAAGGCAGAAATTCGAAAAAGAGATAAAGGCTACATGGGAAAAATGTCTTTTCCTGAAGATATTTCTAAACCAGCAAGAACAATAATGGCTACTATGTCCCATTCATCAAGAGAAGCTATGATTTTTTCAGATAAGCAAGGGGAATATAGATCCCCTACCATTAGAGAAGTTGCGACAATTATGTCGTTTCCCATAGATTATCGATTTTATGGAGAATCAGATTCTATAAAATATAAGTTAGTTGGTAATGCAGTACCCCCTAAATTTGCAAACACAATTGCTCAAGCAATAATGCGTGATGTTAAACAAAATTATGTACCTCCAGCTTATAGGAAAAAAGTATTTTCAAGTGATTCAAATTTTACAAATTTAAACTTCAGAAAATTTTCGGTTAAAGAAGAAAAACAAAAACCTTACTCAACGAAATTTAAATATCATGTTCCATATTTGATAATTAACAGTTTTAGAGTGGAGTTATCGAATAAATTTAATCAAAATAAGGACAAAGTCAGCTGGAATGTAGTCATCCATAGGGGTCAGGGTAAAAACGCAGAAAAATATGAAAATATACCATTAACAAAAAATCATTTTATGAATGTTGAAATCAATAAAATGGAGACATTTATCAGTACTCATGTAAAGACAATTAGCTCTATAGATAACCTGCAACAAAATTATTGTCTACCTTCTAATCAACGAGCAAATTTGATTGGGCCGGAAGAATTATTACAAGCAGTAAGAGAATTTATTGATGAACATTTTAATAACGAGAGCAAAATAGTTGTAGAAAATATGACTAGAGAAATCCCTCTAAAAATTGCTGCATCTTTTTACATTTTATTCAACATCATAGGGAGGTTAAAAAATGATTGAAACAATACTAAAGGAAAAGTTAAGGATAGAAAAACTAAAGGAAATAAAAAAAACTGAAACACCAATAATGACTGGCGTCCGTATTCCTTACAAAGGTGAAGATAAAGAGTTTGATGTATATAGAATTCCTTTAAGATACCTTGTTTATAATCCTTACAATGGTAGAATTGGTACAAAAGTTAGAACGTTCGAAGTAAACTCTCACAAATTAAATCCGGAAGATGAAGAAGATGTTAAAATAATTGAAAAATATTTGTGGGATTCAAAAATCGATAGAAATAAAAAGACTATGGAAAGTCTAATTAAATATAAACAAAAAGAATATGGAATTGTTTCAAGAAACGGATATATTATTGATGGTAATAGAAGAGCATCTCTTCTAAATGAAATTTTCAGAAAAAGAAATACTAAATATAAAAATCACGACGTGAGTCATTGTGAATTTTTTAATGCCATAATATTGGATGACGATGCTGACAAGAAGGAAATCTTACGTCTTGAAACAACTTATCAAATGGGAATGGATGAAAAATTAGACTATAATGCTACAGAGAAATATTTAAAGTGTAAGCAATTATTAGATGAGGGATATACTACTAAAGATATCGCTGAAATGATGGATGAAAAAGAAAGTACAATAAAAAAGAACTTAGAAATATTAAAGTTAATGGATGAATACCTCGAATACTATGATTATAAAGATATGTACTCTATGTTAGAAAAAAGAGAAGGGCAATTTGTAGATTTAAGTAGATTTGTTAAAAGCTATGAAGAAAAATCGGGTAATGCCCATACAAACTGGGACCCAGATTTAACAGATATAACGGAAATGGTAAGTATTTGCTTTGATTACATTAGAGCACAGTACGAAGGAAAAGAATTTAGAAACATTGCTCAAAATTCTAGAAGCTCGATTCCGAAAGGTTTTTTTGCAAATAAAACTATCTGGGAAGATTTTAAGAAAAAGCATGAAAACTTTATTGATGAAATTGAGGAAGAACCAGTTACAGCATATACAGACACTAAGGACGGCAGTAAGGATATTAGTACTATATTAGCGGAAAGAGATGATGTATGGACTAATCGTGTCATTAATAAACTTACAGAAAATATGAATAAATCGAAAAGAAGACTTGAAGATACCCAGGCTGCTGACAAACCGGCAGTCTTGTTAAAAAATGCCATTGATGCTATCGAACTAATCGATACCAACCAAGAGACTTTTTATACTAGTGAAGTAATAAACCTTGTAAATCAAATAAATAGTATCTGTTGGGATTATAAAAAAATTATCCAAAAGGAATTGAGGAAAAATGGATAAGCTAATTATTTCCTCGGAAAAAAATAAAGTGTATTTACAAGGGAACATTTATAAAATTTTAAATAAAAGACATCTTCATCATATAAGCCGAGTTTTTAATGGGGAGATTGAGTCCAATAAAATAACGATTGGAAATTTACAGGATGACGAATTAATCATCTCAAAACTTTCCGATTTTCTAAAAAGAAAAAATATATCCTACGATTTAGATCAGGAATCAGACGATAGGTTGAAGGACTTATATCAAGAAGAAAAAAATTTCAGAGAATTTTCTATGAAGGCTAAAAGTATTTGGAACAATGTAATAAACTTAAATGAATTCTCCGATTTCCAAAATGTTTTACATAAAAACATGGAGAGAAAATTATACCCAC
This sequence comes from Fictibacillus enclensis, assembly GCF_001457035.1. GTDB lineage: Bacteria > Bacillota > Bacilli > Bacillales > Fictibacillaceae > Fictibacillus_C > Fictibacillus_C enclensis. Next base: position 1,242,379 of record NZ_KQ758617.1, read on the forward strand.
TACAGCTATTAAGCGCTTTTCATTTAGCATATTCTCAAAACGCTTGTAATTTCTCGGTACCAGGTGCCGGAAAAACTAGTATTGTATACGGAGCTTTTTCCTATTTAAATTCTTTAGAGAAAGACCATCCAAAATTCGTAGACAAAATTTTAGTTATCGGTCCCTTAAGCGCCTTTGGTCCTTGGGAGTCTGAATTTGAGGAATGTTTCGGAACTGAAATTGACGCAAAAAGAATTTCTGGAGTAAATCTAAACAATCAAAGAAAAAAAACATATTTTTTTTCTAGAAATCCTTCTGATCTTACACTTATTTCATATCAAGGTGTAATTAACCAAAAAGAAAACATTGAATACTTTTTAAAAAATAATAATGTTATGGTTGTTCTTGATGAAGCCCATAAAATTAAAAATACAAGTGGCGGTCAAATTGCAGAAAGTATTTTATCAATTGCTCCATATTGTAAAGGCAGAGTTGTATTAACTGGTACACCGGCTCCAAATGGTTACCGTGATTTATATAATTTATTTAAATTTATTTGGCCCAAAAAAGATGTTATTAGGTTTAGCCCTATTCAATTGGATGATATGACTAAATCTATAACCGATGCAAGGATAAATGTATTAATCGATAATCTCTCTCCTTATTTTGTAAGAATTAAAAAAAGTGATCTTGGATTACCTGAAAAAATTGAACATCCCCCAATCATAGTTGAAATGGATGAAAGACAAAAATGGATTTATGAAACAATTGAAAAGAAATATATTGAGTCATTTAAAAACGAAGAAAGCGATTACAACGATACCTTTCTCTCTAAGGTGAAAAAAGCTAAATTAATTAGATTACTTCAGGCTGCAACAAATCCCAAGTTATTGAATAAACCTATAATTGATGAATTCGGAAACGATTTTTCATTTAGAGATATAGACATAATTGATCAGAAATTTATTCAAGAAGTTCTCTCTTATGTTGAGGACAAAATTGTCCCAGCAAAGTTTTTAAAAGCATATGAGATTATCAAAAATATTATAGATAATAAAGAAAAAGTTATTGTTTGGGCTGTTTTTATTAATACCATCCTGGAATTTCAAGAATTTTTAATTTCTAAAGGCGTGAATTGTAAAATTTTATATGGAAAAACTCCGATTGAATCCGAGGATATGGCAGAGGATATTGAAACCAGGGAAAGTATTATTAGAGATTTTCATGATGAAAACTCAGACTTTAGCGTTATAATCGCAAATCCATTTGCAGTAGCAGAATCAATCTCTCTCCATAAAGCATGTCATAATGCCTTATACTTAGAAAGGAATTTTGATGCAGCAAGGTTTATTCAGTCTAAAGACCGTATACATCGATATGGATTAGATCCTAATATTGAAACTAACTATTTCTACTTAATGGCAAATAATAGCATCGATGAAACCATTAATACTAAATTAATTGAAAAAGAAAATTTAATAATTCGAGTGACTGAAAGTCAAGATATTCCACTTTTTTTAAACTTAGAAGATGATACTGAAAATGATATCAAGGCGTTGATAAAAGATTATGAACGTAGATCTAAGAAACCATCGTAATTACGGAAATAAGTTGCAAATAACGAACCTTTACAAGTTATTATATGAAGGTAACTTTACATTAGAGCAGTTAAAGACCTTCTCCAACGATACGATTGAATCGAAAATCATTACTGAAAATTCAATAGAGTTACTATATTTTTGTGGTCTCGTTTCTAAAAATAAAAATAATATAATCTTTCCTACACTTGAACTGGAAAATTTCAAAAAGAACTTTTTAAAGAAATTACTAATAACATTATTTGAAAGTAACTACAAGATTTTTGACGTAAATAATATTGAATTACAATTGGGTAAACTTATAATTAATCGAAATTCTATACCTCATAGTTATTATGCAATAAGAAATTTCCTTATAAAAGAACATGTTTTGATAAATCATAATCAGAATTATTTTGAAATAAATAAAAAATACAAATCTATTTTTGAAACTATAACAATAGAAGTCAATCGTACAAAAACACTTGAAGAACTTAAAAAGGAATTAATACAAAAAGAAATATTGGGAGAAAAAGCAGAAAAATATGTGTTAACTCTTGAAGAAGAAAGATACCCAGATAGAGAAATTATGTATGTTTCACCGTTTGATGTCACAGCTGGTTTTGATATTATTTCTTATAGAAGCGATTCTAGCATTCTACCAGATAAGTATATTGAGGTAAAGTGTATTTCAGCACTAGCACATTTTTATTGGAGCATCAATGAAGTTAAAATAGCAAAGGAAAAGGCCGATAACTATTTCTTGTATTTGGTTGATTCCTCTCTTACAAAAGAACCCTTAATCATTCAAAATCCATATAAAAAAATATATTGCAACGAAAATATTTCAGGAGAAGTCCAATCGATTAAATATAGGTTGGATGAAATTATTAAATACTTTCATTAATATAATTAGGCTCCCAAAAAAATATTGGAAGCCTAATTATTTATTTAGCTGATTGTAGTATGTAAACATTAACATATGTAAAACCTTAGCAAAAACCACGTATAAATCTAATGGGTATATTTCATGGATTTTTCTCTTTTCAAAATGATCGAAGAATCTTGCCAACAGCAGCGTAGGCAAAAGATCACGCATTAATTACACGAGTTGTACCTAACGACCAATTGGAGGTTGTTTGTGATGAAGGCTGGACCATTTCCGTAAGAATTCACAGTGTTAGCACAAGAGTTGAGAGTTCCCTAAAATTGGATATTACATTAGTTGGATTGCCGCCATCACTTTATCGCCATATTGAATCGTGGGAATAAAATAGTAAAATTGAGCGAGCCAATGTGATTTTATTAACAGAAAAAGGAGATTCCAAATTTAAATGGTTTTGGCTATTCCCCTTGTACCTTGTACTTGTAATGAATGGTGGCCCTTACAAAGAGATATCTTGGAGGAGAAAATAGAAACTACTATTAAATATAGAGACTTAATGACGGCGGATCTCCTGGTTGAAGCAATTTATGAAGGGGGACCTAATGATAATGCATCTCATGACCCTATAAGTAAATTGTTGAAATGTGAGAATATGGGTGGTTTTCGCATATCTGGTTCTAAAAAAACAAGTAGCTATAAATTGTGTGCATTATACACCGATTTAATAAATCCTGATTGGCCAGATATGATTGAAAAGGAAACAGGAAAATTCTTTTATTATGGGGACAACAGGAAACCAGTGAAAGAGCTCCATGAAACGCCAAAAGGGGGCAATCGCTTATTGAGATTTGTTTTCGACCAGTTGCATTTAGGTAACAGGAAAGCCATTCCTCCATTTTTTGTGTTTACCAAGTCCGGAAGAAGGCGGGATATGATTTTCCAAGGTATTGCGGTACCTGGCCATCAAGATGTAAATGAAAATGATGACCTAGTGGCTATTTGGAAATTAAAGGAAGGTAGAAGATTTCAAAACTATAAATCCGTATTTACCATTTTAGATGTAGCTACCATATCTCAAACCTGGATTAATGATCTTCACCAGGGAAACGCTTTTACTCCTAATGCATCAAAAGAGTGGATAAATTGGGTATTGGAGGGCAAATATACACCATTAACTGCGGAGAGGACACTTGAACATAGAACAAGAACGGAACAGATACCGGCAAACCAACTAAGATTTGCAATGGTTGAGGCTGTAACTGATTACTTTAAAAACCATCCAAAAGGTGAATATGCTTTTGAAGAATGCGCAGCAAAATTGGCACAAATGATGGATAGTAATATAGTGCATACCGACCTTACCAGGCCATGGAGGGACGGTGGAAGAGATGCCATAGGAAAATACAGGATTGGTTTAAATCAAAATGCAGTGTATGTTGATTTTGCATTAGAAGCTAAGTGTAAGTTATATTCTAGCGGCTCGGGGATTAAAGAGACTTCCAGATTAATTAGTCGGTTAAGATATCGTGAATTTGGGATTTTCATAACCACTTCATACGTAAGCCAGCAAGCTTATGAAGAAATAAAGGCAGATGGTCATCCTGTAATTATTGTATGTGCAGATGACATAGCTTCTATTTTAGAGGCCCATGGTTATAGAACTGTTGCTAATGTGAAAAATTGGTTACAGCGGGATTTTTCTTATGCCTAACCGAACTTTATCTAGAAGTGACCTAAATGCGGTAGCCTTCTCCCAGTCTACACTTTGTTAATACCTCAAGATTAGCATAAAATACTAAATCCAATTGGATGGGGTGCAAGAGATGAATTACGAAGAATTAAAGGAACACTTGTTAAAAGATCAATACATAGACATTTCATTTAGAAGATACATAGCTTTTAAAGAAACCGACCTATATGATGAGTCTTATAAAATAGAAATTTTATTTCGCCTAAATAGGTTCCTGAAAGGTCAGGACATTAACAAGTTGACAGTACTTGATATTGTAAAGAAGATACAAAAAGAGAATCCTTCCACTGGGAGTTTTGTGCATTGGAGCAATACAGCAGACTTAGTTAAGTACGCAGAGGCACGTCCGGATCAAGTTGCAGAGTTACTGAATCAGTTATTTCAATCATCTTCAACAATTGCAGATCGAGTTGAATTGTTTCGAGAAAATGGTAAAGCTTATAATCCGAGTATTTCCTTAGGAGCGCCTTTGTTCGGGTATTTGTTTGCAGCCGTTGATTTCACAAAATATCCGATCTATAAACAAGAGGTGTTTACGGATTTGAAAAAGGCCTATGGGATTGAGCTGAAACTGGGAACCGTGGGCAACAATTATGAAACTTATTTGAACATGTGTGAGATTTCACTCCAACACTTAAAGACCTCTTATCCAGATTTAACAATTCTTGATATACAGGATTTCTTTTTCTGTAGCACGCAGTACAAACAAATTGTAGTTGAAAGTGCAGTTGAGTATTTGCATGCATTGGCAGCAGAGTTAAGTGAATTTATTAAGCAACCTGCACTCCTGTTAGAGGCTATTACCAACCTAGAACCTGATACACTGCGTTCACTTCGCGAGCAGTACCGAAACGATGAAAAAATAAATCTGATTAAATTTAAGGTGCTAGACAAAATTATTGAATCTGATTCAGTAAGTCTTGCTGAAATGGAAGATATTAAAAACCAGGTTAAAGTGAAATACGAGAGGAACATTTTGAAATCGTGGAATAATTTTACGATTTTATTTCAGTTGTATTATGCGAATAAAAAGCAAAAAGTGCAAGAAGAGCAACGCAAAATTCATGAAACTATCCGAGAGATGGAAGAATTCAAAGGATTGAACTTTGTAGATGGAAAAGTGCTGAAAGGCTTTAACTGGAATCAAAATTTTGGCTGTTCCGAGTGTTGGCTGGCTGTTTATGAAAAAGGACATACAAGTCATCGAACAGCTCCTCAGTTCTTTGTATCAATTGATGAAAATGGAGTCCGATACGGTTTGCTGTATGGTGATCAGCATCCTAATAGAGGACAAGATTTAACTTTTGAATCCGAAATGGAATCTTTTACTTATGAAGGCTTTCATCAAAAATTGGTAGAAGTCTTAGAAGAATTTAAAGAAGACAATCCAACTAACATTCAGTATTGGACTATTGGGGCAGGGGAGAATGCAAAGTATTGGGATGATTTTTTTTCCTCTAATGTTATTAGTATTGGGTGGAGAGATTTGGGTAATCTGAAGCAGTATAAAGATACCGATGAGATCATGAATGTATTTAATGGGCTGTATTCGGATGAAACGAGACGAAGTAATGATGCCAATGCTTGTAATGATTTTGCAAATTCGATGAATATTGGCGATTTGGTTTTTGTTAAAAAAGGAACTAAACAAATTTTAGCCATAGCCGAAATTACGTCGGATTATCACTATGAAGCTTCAAGACAACCACATCCAAATTTCAGAGAAGTCAAATGGAAAGCTGTACATGAATATCCACTTCAAAAAGGCACACTTCCCACGAAAACATTAACAAACATCACGCCATACCCTGACTTAGTTCAAGAAATCCTAGGATTGTATGAGGCGGATCGGGAAATCAGTGTTGAAACTTGGATAGAGCTTCTTCAGAATGATGCTGTGTTTGTAGAGATGGATTTGGTGTATCTTCATAAAATGTATGAACTTGGTGGAGAAGCAACAGCAACCCAGTTAGCAGCGGCTCTTGGTAAGCATTCATCTTCATTTAACACCCCAATTGTACAACTTGCAAAAAGAGTACTTCAAGCAACGGGCATTGCTCCGATTAAAAGAGAAGACGGGACCAATTGCTACTGGTGTGTTCTGTTTGAAGGTGATTACGTAGAGAATCAACATTTTATATGGCGGTTAAAACCTAACCTTAAGGAAGCCATCGCAGCTTCTCATGTGGATTCAAGTATAGTCGAATTAGAAAGTTATACAACAGAAGATTTCTTAAAAGAAGTATTTATTGATAAAAAACAATACGATACGATTGCTTCCTTATTGAGTTACAAGAAAAATATTATCTTGCAGGGTCCTCCTGGCGTTGGTAAAACATTTGTGTCAAAACGTATTGCTTATTCACTGATGGGTGTGAAAGATGAAAATCGAGTAGAAATGGTTCAGTTCCATCAAAACTATGCGTACGAAGATTTTGTTATGGGATTCAGACCTGATGAGCATGGGTTTTCTCTACAGTTTGGTATATTCTATGATTTTTGTCAACGTGCATTAGAGAATCCAGAGAAGGATTATTACTTTATTATCGATGAGATTAATCGTGGAAATTTATCCAAGATATTTGGTGAGCTGTTTATGCTGATTGAGCGTGATAAGCGAGATGAATTTGTCACGATTGGCTATTCAAAAGACAAGTTTACTGTTCCAAGTAACGTGTATTTGATCGGAACAATGAATACAGCTGACCGATCATTAGCTCAGTTAGAAGTGGCTCTTCGTCGTCGCTTTGCTTTCGTAACGCTTGAACCTACTTTTAATGAGAAATGGAAACTTACCCTTAAAGAGTCAGGTGTTTCAGACCTAATGATCGCTCGGATTTTATTTACAGTTGATAAGATTAACAAAGAAATTGTGGAAGACTTTCAGTTAGGAAACGGCTATGCAATTGGGCACTCATTTTTCACTTTGAAACCCGATAATATGGATGAAAACATATGGTATGAAGGTATACTGACTTTTGAAATAAACCCACTGTTAGAAGAATATTTCTTTGATCGTCCAGAAATCGTTAAGTCTCTGATTGAAGGAATCAAGTATGGACAATTTGTTTAAAGTACCCATTCGTAACCTGTTTTGTTTACTCAGTTATATGAATGAAATGCCTGAGTTAGTTGAGAGTATGAACGATGTGGATGAAGACTTGATTACGTATGACTTTATAGCCAAACAATTTTTAAATGAAGTCCACGACTTAAATCGTCGTGGACTTGTGAAGAATTATGTAGTCATGAAGGAATCTACCAGTTGTTTGGGTGGGCGATTGATGATGAATGATTCCATGCCTTATATTGTGGCAAGAAAGCCTATTGTGGTCTGCGAGAAAGATGATTACTCGGCGAATATTTTGCTGAACCAAGTGATGAAGTCGACATTAAAAACGATCTGTCTAAATCGGCACGTAAAAGAAGAAACAAGAAAATGCAGTTTCATGTATTTAGAATTATTGCCGGAAGTAGATACCCCATCACTAATGAAGGAAGTGTTCTCCAGAATCTTCTTTGGAAGACACAATGTGCATTATAAACGCATGGTGCATATCGCTAGATTGTTGCACGAGTTAATGATGTTATCCCATAAACATGGAAACTGGAGTTTGTTCTCTGCTGAAATAGATGAGAAATCTTTAAATCAGATTTTCGAGAAATTTTTGTTTCACTTTTATCGAATGGAGCAGCAAGATTATCTGGTTTCGTCAGAAGTCTTGCAGTGGCAGCTAGAGGGAAATCGATCGTTTTTGCCATCCATGAGGACAGATGTTTCATTAACACGAAAAGACGGAATCGAGAAACTTGTTATCGATGCGAAGTTTTACAAAAATGTGTTTCAAGAGAATTTTGGAAAGTCGTCATTCCATAGCCACAATATGTATCAACTATATACATACTTGATGCATCAGCCAAAAGAAATGAACTTGAGAGGGATTTTGATTTATCCGTTTAATGGGATCGACGTAAATGATTGGTATCGATGGGATGATAGGATGACCATGGGAATGATGACCGTGAACTTGGATGATTCTTGGAAGGATATATACGGGAAGTTGATGAGTGTATTGAATAAAGATCTGTGTAGAAAGCACGGGTCTAAATAGGCTCGCGAGAACCTGCTTAGGATTTAAATGTAACAAATAGGTTAGTTGATGATGGTAAATATTTAACGTTCACTCATAATGGGTCGGGCGTTTTTTTTATCTGAAATGCGTTACTTAACCTTTTGTAGTCATCTTACTGCTGTAGCTACCATATCAAAAATTTGCCGATCAGTTAGATATTCCTTTTTCTTGGTTTTTAGAAGAAGACAATCAGCAACATTTGGTTTTGTTACCCTCATAAAGCTGTTAAAGCTGATGTTAAAATCCCCAATATACCCGGAATAAAATTCCCCATCTAAAATAAAACCATAGGTTTGAGAGGAGCCATGGTTGATGATAAGTAGATGGGATTTATTTATGATCAAAGATATATACAACAAAGGAATGAGCATATCAGACATCTCAAGGGAGCTACAGATGGATCGGAAAACAATTCGAAAACACATCCACTCTGCAACTGCTCCTTCGAAGCAGAGCCGAAAGAAAAAAAGCAAGCTTGATTCTTATAAAAAATACTTACATAGGCGTATGATGGAAGACCATGTTTTTAATGGAAAGCGTTTGCTGGATGAAATTAGCCAACTGGGCTATCAAGGAGGAAAAACCATCCTGAAAGATTACTTGAAGCCTTTTTGGGACATGCGAGAAAAAAATACACCATCAGATTTGAAACTCTGCCAGGAGAACAGATGCAGGTGGACTGGAAAGAGATTGGAACCGTAATATTAAACGGAGAAAAAGTGAAGATATCCATGTTTGTGGCCATACTAGGCCACTCAAGGATGAAGTATGTAGAGTTCACCCTATCCCAAGATCAGGAGCACGTGCTTCAGTGCTTAGTCCATAGTTTTATCAAAGCAGACATTTAGACTACGCGAAAAACAAAAAGCCGGTATTAAACCGGAAATAAACTAAACACTAGGGAATTTTCGACCGCTGAAATTAAGGAAAATTAGACCGCTGTTGACAATACTTTTGAGTAACCTTTTTTGACAGTTATTAATTAGGACAAACTGAACCGTCTGGAAAAGTACACTTTTACATACGGTTCTTTTTTGTTCCAAATCTGCTTTTTTATGCGTTCGTTAAGTTAGAAAATTATTTACAAACGTACGCGGTTTTCCATCCATTTTAACGAACGATTTTGATAAAATATAAAAGATGCTGCATGAGTAGAATGACATTACCAAAATTTAGAGGTTGACATTGTGGTGTTGGATATGCTGTTATTCGACACCACCCAACCTAAGGATTGCTTGGGGGCATATATAGCCAATTGGTTTTGTAGTCGGGTATATCATTAGACTGCTATAATAGAGAAAGATTGCTAGAGGTAATGAATAGTACCGACACAATACAAAGAATTTATATCATGGGGGATACAAAGTGATTACATCAGAAGAAATTAAACGTAGATTATGGGACGGAGCTAACGAACTGCGTGGTTCAATGGACGCCAGCCGTTATAAAGATTACATGCTTGGATTAATGTTCTATAAGTTTTTGAGTGATAAAAATTAAAAACTTAACCTGGCAGCCCGGCACTCCTCCCCTGCCGGCACCTGTTAATATTCTTGTCGGTAAAACGAAATTAGCTGGCACACAAGTAATCGATGCGGATTATATTCTTGGTTTAATCGATTCAAAAATCACATCATCAAATGGCGTGCAAACAGTAGATAGTGAAACACTCCGTATCATCTATCAACAAATTCAAGAATTAAGTAATATGGGGGATAATGAACAAGCCCAATTGTTAAAAGAGTTTGTCGATACTGAGTTGGTACCAGGAAATTTATCTAGTGGTATGAATTTTGATGAGGCATTTGAAATATGGAAAGCAAAGCAAATGCAAAAAGCAGTGAATGATTTCTCTTCGGAGTGGGGACTAGATAGCAAGCTGCTTGAAAAATCAGTGAGTTCATATTCCACTTCACTGCCAGATGCTGTACCCTACATCAATGAACTCATTAGTAGTATTGATTTTGAAAAAGCAAAAAATCAAACGGCTGGAAATAGGTTAAGACATATAATGATATTAACTGAAAAACTTCCGAATTTGATTGCTGAGGTAAGGCAAAGATATAATTAAATGATTGAAAAATTTTAATATTGCCTGTATCAAAACCCCTCGTTTTTGATACACAAAAACGCTTACCAAGATGGTAAGCGAATATCTAGATATTATTTATATCTGTTCAAATAAGTTAAAGCCCTCTTGAAATTCATTATATTGTTCCCATGGAACTGATCTAAGGAATGAGTCAATCAATGTAAAAACTCTTTCTGGATACATTATTGATAGCACAGTGGCAAATTCAGCTTTAAGTTTTTGCCGATTATTATGTAAGTATCTTTCAGAAACGGTAGACTGAATAAATCTTTTTACCGCTTTAATTAATTGTTCATTTTCAGCATCCCCAGAAAGAACTTGTAGTAAAAAACTTTCCATTGCACCTGGTCCTTCAAAAGGAACAACTAGGCACGCTAAATCAACTTGTTGGTGCATTTCATATAAATCATTAAATTCGACTGTAATCCACTGCCTATTAATTAAACTAATTTCCGACCTAAAAGAGAATAGTTCATTTAGTTCATTTATTTTTTCTTCTTCTTCATCATTATCTTTATCTGCTAAGATAGCAATTTTACTAAAGAATTGACTCTTGTTACCCAGTTTGTTTAATTCTTCTATAGATTCTATTGCATATTTAAAATTACTTTTTCCGCCAACACCCCAAATAGCAAGGAAATTATCTCCTTTTTTATACCAATTAGCTTCTTCATTCTCTGAATTTTGAACAGGAATCTTAACAGGAATTTTAGAGCCTTTAATATACTCCCATTGTTGTGTTTTTAAAAGATAATATGATAAAAATATGGCATCGGTTCTGCCTTCACATACAATTATACTTAGCATCTTTATCGTAACTCCAACTGATATTTTTCTCTTGTTTTATAGGCTTCTCGTCCTGTAAGAACTCTTGAATGTACTTCATTAGTGATAGGATCGCTCTTAAGTGTAATAATTCGAACGATATCCTGCTCATCTTCGGGTTGATTTTCATAAATTGCATGTAGTAAATTATCAACAAATTCGATACTATGAGAGGTCATAAATAACTGGTTATTGAATTTCTTAGCATACTTATAAAGATTTCGAGATAAATCGGTTTGAGCTGAAGGATGAAAAGTTGCATCAACTTCTTCTAAGCAGTGAATTGCATTTTGGTATAAGATTAAACCACCTAAAATATTATACCAACGTTGAACGCCATCACCAAAATTATACATTGGTAAAAGTTGATTATCCCTTATTTTAAAAGAAACAGGAGACGGGGTTCCATCTGGAAATGGAATAGAATCGATATCCTGAATATCGGGAAACGTTTTTTGTAACTCACTGATAAATTCTTCCATTATCCTTTCACGTTTAAGGAAAGAATAAATTTTTGTATTTTCTTGTTGTTCACGATGGGTAAGAATATCTACAAATCTTCCTAATTGAAAAGGTCCTTTTTGAAGGTCAGGAGATACGGGAGGAAAACCTATCTCTGTTCTTAGAACCGACTTGTTATTTTCCTTTATTCTCCACTTGCCTACAGGAGTAATATTTATTGGTGGTTGACCAGGAATATTCATTGCGTTCAGGTTATTTTCCATTTGTATGTTACCAAAACTACCCATAAGTGTTGGTTTAAAATCTGCAAATATTCCATAGGGTTCTAACGTATGCTCAAATGTATGTTTTCTCCCAGTATCGAGGGTTGCAGAAAAAGAAAAAGTAAATGGTTTTATATTCTGGTTATGTTGAGCTCCAAGTAATCTTTCTATAAAGTCGTATGTACCATTTACATTAGCGGATCTTCGTAAGAGTCCATTAGCTAATAAAGCAGTTATATTTTTACCAGCAACAAATGAGAATATTGCTTCCAAAATAGTCGACTTACCAGCGTTATTACTTCCAAGAAAAAGGTTAATATGACCTAGGTCATCAAATTTTACATGGTTATAACGTTTAAATCCATTAATTTCAAAAGATTTAAGCATGTGTCCACCTCACTTATTTATTTACTAATATTCTTTCTTGACAATTGTACTTTTAGTTTATCAGAGAAACGTTAAATTAAGGAATATTTAAAAAAAAAAATTCTCGGGTGATTGGATTGCTCAGCAAACACCAACTGATAGAATAGAAAACATGAACCGAATCATAAAAGCAATTGACTCCGCTCAGAACGAAGATATGGTACTATCCAATAATCAGCTCTTTTCAGTATATAATAAAATGTTGTTAATGATGTTGAATAACGATGTGTATGGCCGTCGATTCGCGCGATATGTATTACTTAAATATGAATACTTTGTCAGTGATCATACAGTCCATTTATCTGATTACAAAAATATAAGTGTCGAGCACACGTTCTACCCCAAAATCCAGCTCATGGAAGTGAATGGCTAAGCGTTTTTACCAACCAAGAACGTGTAATTTGGACTAATAGGTTAGCCAACTTGGTATTAATCAGACAAAAGAAAAAATTCAAGTCTTAGTAACCTCGACTTTGAAGATTGGAAAGATACCTAAAAAGCAGAATCGACATTTTCACTGGAAGCAAAATATTTATTCATCAACATTCAGAATGGAATGCACAAATCTTAGAAAGCCGTCAGCAAGAAATGATTCGTTCTTTAATAATACAACCATAAAGGAAAATGTGGGGACTATTGGGGATATACTGGGGACACAAAATAACAAACTGTCCCGAGTGTGTCCAATCATAACCGAAACTCAAATAAACATATCCTAATAATTCAAGGTTTACAGATCCAATTTGTTACAATCAAAAGTTGAATTTCATCTTGACAGAGTAGGGAGTTTCATATTAAAATCCGATAAAATTGAACTAGAATATTGGACCAAAATCTCGACCAAAATAAGACCAAAATAATTTTAAAAGATTAGAAATATCTTGAAAAGCAATAAATTAAAAAAGCTGATATAACAGCATTTTAGACATATTTTGAAAAGAAAAAAAGGGGAGGAACCTTCAATTCAATGGTAAACCCACCTTATATCGCAGCTTGGACCTCCTTATTAGACATTATCTAACGCAACTCACGAAAAGACTTCAGAAGAGCATTGAATGTGGTGATGGCCCTTTTGTTGGTGTATAGTGCGGTTTCGGTGGTTGTGGAATAAGATATCAATGATTTAAACGATCGTTTAAAGAGGCTGGTCCTTAGGTCAGGTCTCTTTCTTCATATAATCTGGATCAATAGAAAAAAAGAGCACTGGCTGAGAAAAATGCAGCCGTGCTCTTTTACTTATCAGAAGGATTATTTACTTTTTCGCCTTGCTGACTTTCAGTTTCTTGCCTTTAACTGTGGTATTTTCCATGGCTTGCAGGACAAGTGAGCCTTTTCCGTTAAGAATATCAACATAGGACCAATTCTCCTGGATGGTGATAATGCCGATATCATCTGCTGAGACTCCAGGGATTTTTGCGATGGTTCCAACGAAATCGACCGCTCGGATCTTCTTATTTTTTCCGCCGCTGAATTGGAGTTTCGTAATATCCTGGTTGATTCGGGCCGTTTTATTATTTCTCACGACTCGGCGCCCGCTGAGCTTTTCTTCAAAAGCCCGCTGCATTTTAGCCACTTCTTGTTTTGTCGGTGCTTCCGCTTCATCGATCTCAAAGCTGATGTATCTTTCGATGGCTCTAAGATATTTTCCTTCATAAGGCAATGCAAACGTAATGGCTCTTCCTTTTTTGCCGGCCCGGCCAGTTCTTCCTGTACGGTGGACATAGCTCTCTTTTTCCATAGGAACGTCATAGTTGATAACGAGGGTTACATTATCAATATCAATTCCTCTCGCAGCCACATCCGTGGCGACAAGGTAACGGAAATTCCCGATCTTGAATCCGTCCATCACTGCGAATCGATCTTCTTGTTCCAACCCTCCATGAAGCTTTTCAACAGAATACTGAGAGGCTTCGAGCTCAGCAAACACGGTATCGACGTGCTCTTTCGTATTGCAGAAAATGATGCAGCTGTCTGGGTTTTCAACGACCGTCACGTCTTTCAGGAGAGCAAGCTTCACCTCTTCCTGAACGTTGATTAAAGAATGCTTGATCGTATCTGTCGTCATCCCGGCAGAAGCTATTTCGATTTTTGCTGGATCCTTCATATATTGATGGCAGAGATTTTCAATATCTTTTGGCAATGTCGCAGAAAAGACCATGGTTACTCTGTTTGATGGAAGTTGTTTAATAATCTTTTTGACTTCATCAATAAAGCCCATGTTCAGCATTTCATCTGCTTCATCAATGATCAGGTACTTGATTTGGTCTAAGACGAGGGTTTCACGTCCGATATGGTCCATGACGCGTCCCGGTGTACCGACGACAACATGCGTTTTTTGTTTCAATTCTTCTTTTTGTTTCGCAAAAGGCTCTTTACCATATACAGCAACAGCTTTAATCCGCTTGAACCTTCCAATGTTGGTAAGGTCTTCACGAACTTGAACAGCGAGCTCGCGCGTGGGAGTAAGGATCAATGCTTGTGGCCGTTTTTCTTCCCATTCCAGCATTTCGCATACCGGAATACCAAAGGCTGCTGTTTTTCCGCTGCCTGTTTGGGATTTTACGACGAGATCTTGCTTTTCCAGAGCTAATGGTATGACTTCAGTCTGAACCTCAGTCGGAGTTTCATATTTCAACACTGTAAGTGCTCGTTTTATTTCATCGCTTATACGATAATCGTTAAAACTTCTATTATTCATGTAGGAACCTCGATTTTTTATATTATCCAGATTCAGCATAACCTGAATAGTGCTCATTATACTTGAAATGATGGACAATCGGGTTTAATTTTAAACGATTTTTTAAAGGAACCCTTCCGTATGATCGTAGGTGATAGGTAAACAATCATATAATGAGGGTAAGGTCAAGCTGTTTTGAGGTAATGTAGTGGCAATGAACAGTAAGAAAACCATCCCCGTTTTTTATTCATTGAGGTCTCTTTCTTCAAAATTGTTTGCATTAATTAGTGACCAGCTAAATGTGAACACAGCGTATGTTACCAGAAGAGGGGAAACAGCGATGCCTGTTCTCAGTTCTTTTAACAAAGAAGAAGAGATTATACCCGAAGGATACAGTGTGGAATATGGAGGCACATACTGCCGTTTAATCATCATGAACGAAGGCGATGTGATGCATACTTCCAACTTGATGACTCAAGCCGTAACAAAAGAGTTAGAAGTAACCGGCCAATTAAATATTAAAGGATTTCTTGGGGTAACATTAAAAGATTTGAAAGGGAATGTCTTTGGAACGTTATGTGTGATAGACAGAGAGGAAAGGAAGTTTTCAGAAGCGGATGTTGCCTATTTAAAGTCCATGGCCGACATTTTGTCTTATGTGATCGAGCTCGATGAGACAAAGTATAATATGAGCTTTTTGAGCGTACCGATTATTCCTATCAAGAACGGTATATCGATTCTTACTTTACAAGGGATTGTAGATGAAGACCGGCCTCGAGTCTCATAAAGCATAAGTATAGTTATTCTCGATAATTACCTTTCTTGAACAATCAATAAGGTAGAATGATTGACCAAAATCTCGACCAAAAAATGACCAAATTTATTTAAAAAGATAAGATATATTTTGAAATCCCAAAAAAGTAATCTGCTGATATTACAGCATTTTAAGCCATATTTGAAAAAGAAAAAAAGGGTGAGATATTTTCCGTACACAAGTTCACCCTTGGGAACGCGAACAATACATGAGCATGTATTAAAACCCAAACCCCTTGACACCCATGGTGTTAAGGGGTTTTTGTTTGTTGTTTTGGTAGTCAGTTTTATTAGTCAAAATGCTCATTGGCCACATTTTGACCACCAAAATTTAATGGATTTAATTTTTTAACAAGCCCAAACATAATTCACTTTAGGAATGCAAACAGATGTGCTAAGAGAATAAGTCAAGCAAGAGATCAATTTTTTGGTCTCTTATTTTTACTACCTTATTAAACAATCGGGCCAGTTTGAGTAAGGTGTTAGTCACCGAATAAAATACTTGTCTCATAATATGGAAGTGACAGGTAACTTAAAAAGTCTTTTCTTGAGATGCGTTAGATAATGATTATTAAAACCGTTTTTAAGCTAACCGCGGCGATTGTTCAATAAGAGCAATCGCTTTTCTTGTTCCGCTAACGGGGCAGGATAGTTGAACAAGAAAGACGAATATTATTATCTGAAAATGCACTTTTAAGGTGGTAATTTTGTGAAAATATATATTCTTGTAAAAGAAATGATTGATGAATGGAACCCAATAGGCTTGCTTAGTTTGGGATGTCCAGATAATGCTGTACATTAAGTCAGTTAGTAATCCAGATTTAGGAGGAGATCAATTTATAAGAAAAATTATTGTGCTTGAACATGTATCTCTTGATGGTTTCATACAAGCCCCAGGCGGGCCAGACGAAGATATCACCCGATGACGATCTCCTGGCCGATCTTCTGGTTCAGGCTTCAAGCACTCTGTAGCAAAGTAGGGGAATAGTTCCCTTCAAAACACAGGAGGATTTTCATGGATAACAATCTGAATCGATCGTTCGAAATTGCAATTACGCGTGTATTCGATGCCCGTCGCGAACTCGTATTTAAAGCATGGACAGAGCTCGGGCATTTCGCGAAATGGTGGGGACCAAAGGGGGTCACCCTCGAAATCATTAAAATGAACGCTCGATCAGGTGGCGAGTTTTTAGGTATTCAGACGTCTCCTGACGGAAATCAGGTTATGTGGGGAAAATTGGCATACCAGGAGGTTGTCGAACCTGAGAGAGTGACTTATATCCGATCCTTTTCCGATGAGCAAGGCAATACGGTCCGAGCGCCTTTTAGCGTGAGCTGGCCTCTTGAAATTATGAATATCGTAACACTAGAAGATGACGAAGGTAAAACTGTTTTAAAACTGAAAAGTTGCCCTGTGAACGCTTCAGCTGAGGAACAAGAAACCTACAAAGGTATGGCTCCAAAGCTTCAACAAGATCTTGAGGGTACTTTCGATAAACTTGCCGACTATCTTGTCTCCCTGAATTAGATACTATAAAACTCAATTTTTAGAGAACATTACAAATCAAGATTTACTTTCAAATAGAGAAGAAGCATTTGCCGATACTAATGCCGAACAGTATAACTATTTAAATCAAAAATTATTACTTGCTTTATTTATCTAAAGGGTGGTTATATTCAAGATTAGCTTCTGAATCAGGCAGCTTTTTCTTAATTAACAAACGGGCAGGATTATGGAATAACGGACACTGGATATCTCTGTTAATTAAAAAAATTTAAGGTAGAATAGATCTAATATTAAGACATTAGGGTCAGTGGGGTGTGGGTATGATGGAAGGGTTATTTTGGACGAGACAATTTATGGGTCTGTAGATGTTTTAACAATGTTGGATTCTTTGTTGCAAGACTTTCCAATCGTATATGTTGCTACGCCTAAGTCTCCACTTTGTAGAAAACAGGTGATTGCAAAGAAGCCATTCGGTTTTAAAGCTTTCTTGATTAGACCTATGTAGTTCATTCTACGGTGAGGAGCAATATGGTGAAAGCATCCCAAATCATAAACAACGTCATATGCACCCTCTTCAATATCTAATTCAAAAATATTATGAACAAAGGAGAACTGAAAATGAGAAAGCTCGTTCTATTTCTGCACGCATCGCTTGACGGTTTTGTAGAAGGGCCGAACGGTGAAATGGACATTGGCTGGGTTTCCTACGATGCTGAATTGGAGAAACACGCGAAAGAAATTCTGAGTACTGCCGACACTGTTATTTGGGGACGTGGGACTTATCAGATGATGTACAATTACTGGCCATCTGTGTCTTCGAACCCATCAGCTTCCCAGCATGAACGGGATCATGCCGAGTGGATCGAAAAGACATCCAAAATCGTTTTTTCCACGACGCTGGAGAAAGTCGAATGGAACAATTCCAGACTGGTGAAAGAAGATGTCGAGAAAGAGATCAATAACCTCAAAGAACAGCCAGGCAAGGATATGGTCATCCTCGGAAGTCCTAGGTTCGCACACTACCTTATGCAGCTTGATTTAATAGATGAGTATAAAATTACGGTTTCACCCGTCCTGATTGGCAGCGGGTTGCCGTTATTCCAAGGTCTCAAGGAGAAGATCAATCTTAAACTTATCGAAAACAAGACATTTGATTCTGGAGCCATAGGCCTCGTTTACCAGACGGTTAGATGAACTTGTCTCCTAAAGTAGATTACGCTAACCGGATTACGTTAGCACAATAAAAGCAGCGGCAGTCTAGGTCTTTCGAGTTCCTGGTCCGTCACTGCTTTTTTTACGAGACAGTCTAATTCAGTTTGTCGGGTGATCGAAAGAAAGAGTCATTAGTTCTCGAATTCTTCGCTCATCAATCGTGGGCTGGATAGAAAAATTAAACTCATCGATTGTTTTTCTAAACGGCAGCCTCGACAGTTTAAGGGGACAGTTGCTAGGTACAAGTAGGAGAACTAAGTCTAACCGAAACCGCATTTTTTTCAGGTGTTATACATTTATTTCATTCGAGTTTAGAAAAATTTTAGATTTGAAGGATATACTTAAATGGACATTTTTAATCATTAGGGAACAGGAAGGAAGTATTATGTCTATTCGAGTACGTTTGCTTTTATCCAATCTTGCCATGATCATAATGCCCGTCATTTTGTTCGTTCTGGCTGCTTTTTTGCTCTTCTCGTTCGTCTTTGTCGACCACGAGGATCACCGCTCCATTTTTGGCTCGTTGGGTTCGACGGAAGGTGCCCGGCCGGCGGACAAGCAAGTCATGGAATTAAAGAAGACAGCAGCCTTAGCACCGGAAAAACTATTGAACGTCCGGTATTTAATCCGGGCAGATAAGGAATTAAATGGACAGGGTGCAGCTTTAGTCGTAAGAAGAGGGGACAAAGTCATTTACCGTCCCGTAAAAGACAAATCCTTGGAAATCAAGGATCTTCCACCTTTTGGATTCGAGGGATCGAACCGCCCGGTCTCGCGATTGGGCAATAAGCTTTATTCCATGCAAAAGTATGATTTTTACTTCTCAAATGGATCAACAGGGACGTTGTTTTTTATTCGAGATGCTGATTTTGTAAAACGGATCTTCCCCCTTCTTTTTGGTAGTTTCCTGTTCATCATGCTCATTACAAATGGGCTGCTCACCTATTTTGTATCCAAAAGCATCCTATATCCTGTGAACGAACTAAGGGCAGGGGCCAGGAAGATCAGTGAGGGAAATCTGGACTTTCAATTAGTATCAAAAAGAAACGATGAACTTGGCCAGCTCTGCCAAGCATTTGAGACGATGAGAAAAAAGCTAAAAGCTTCAACGGAAATCCAGCTGCAGTACGAGGAAAACCGGAAAGAACTGATCTCCAACATATCCCATGATCTAAAAACGCCATTAACCGCCATTAAAGGATATGTGGAAGGTATCCGTGACGGCGTGGCAAATACCTCAGAAAAAATGGATCGGTATACACAGACGATTTACAAAAAGGCAAACGAACTCGACCATCTCATTGATGAACTGTTTTTGTATTCCAAACTGGATTTAAAAAAAGTTCCATTTCATTTTGAAAAAATGGAAACCAGCGGGTATATCAAGAATTATATCGAAGAATTAAGAATGGATGATACAGTTGGTCAGGTCAGGTTGTCCCTTACGATTAAGGAGGGAAAAGAATTCGAAGTGATTGCTGACCGGGATAAACTAAAACGGGTTTTTACCAATATTATAGAGAACAGCCTCAAATACATGGATAAAAAAGAAAAGTCAATTGATATCGTGTTATCCTCCAATGAAGAAACCGTGTTGGTTGAAGTGCATGACAACGGCCCTGGGATCAAGGAATCTTCTTTACCGCACCTCTTTGATCGTTTTTACCGGGCGGATCCATCCAGGAATACAACCGGGTCGGGACTGGGACTGGCTATTGTAAAACGGATCATCGAAGATCATGGCGGTGAAATATGGGCGGAAAGCCATGAGAATGAAGGGACCAGTATCTTTTTTACGCTGAAAAAAGCCGTGAATGAGGAGGCAAGCCCATGAAAAAGGTGTTAATTATTGAAGATGATGTGAGTATTGCTGAATTGGAGCGTGACTATCTGGAGATCAATGGGCTAACGGCCGAAATCGCTTTAACAGGGGATACAGGCCTACAAAAAGCATGTTCTGAACCGTTTGACCTCGTTCTCCTGGACCTAATGCTGCCACACATGGATGGATTTGAACTATGCAAAAAGCTGCGGCAGGAAAAAGATATCCCGATATTAATGGTATCCGCCAAAAAAGATGACATTGATAAAATACGGGGATTTGGGCTTGGGGCGGATGACTTTATTGTAAAACCGTTCAGTCCGGGCGAACTCGTGGCGAGAGTGAAGGCACACCTGGCAAGATATGATCGGTTGAGTAAACGGGAAAATCCGGCTGATGAGATCCATATTCGCGGCCTTCACATAAAGAAAGCTTCCCGTCAGGTGCTAATGAATGAGCGTGAAGTGATCTTTACGGCAAAAGAATTTGATCTGCTTTTCTTTCTGGCGGTGAATCCGAATCATGTGTTCAGCAAAGAACATCTTTTCGAAAGTATCTGGGGCCTTGATTCGATGGGTGACATTGCGACGGTTACGGTGCATATCCGGAAGCTCCGTGAAAAAATAGAGATTGATCCCTCCAATCCACAGTACATTGAGACAATCTGGGGGGCCGGCTATCGATTCAGAGGTTAAACCCGGTATAGTCCGGTTTTTTTTCGTTAGAATGCAACAGCAAGTTTATTGAAATTTAAGATTTTGTTTAGAAGAGGTTTAGAAATCATGGATACCATGAGGTGAAAGGGATTAGTGACGAAAAGGAGGTGTTTATGATGAAGCAGTTGACAGGCAGGGCAAAAAAATGACTGGTAATCCTCCATCTTTTATTTGCTGCTATTTTATTTGGAGTCACTGTATCCTTTCTTGTACTAAGTGTTACCGCAGCTGCTACGGATGACGTGACCATACTGAAGAGCTGTTATACGGTCATGTACATTCTTGCAGCTTCGTCAGTACGTGCATCAATGATCGGTGTAGTCGTAACGGGAATCTTTCTGTCGGTTTGGACGAAATGGGGGCTGTTCAAATTCCACTGGATCATCGTGAAGGAAGTCTTAACGATTCTTTCTATAGGGCTAGGAATCTTCGGGATGTACTACTGGACGCTCGATGCCTCTTCTATAACGGCAACGGAAGGTCTTCGTGCGCTGCATGATCAGGGGTTCCTTGTGAACCGGCTGCAGTTGTTCATAGGTATTATTTTTCAGATCCTTTCCCTTGGGACGATGTTCATCCTGTCAGTATTTAAACCATTGGGACGCCGGACTGGCAACAGTTAACCATGATCAAATAAAAGGAGGAAAGTGTATGGGCTGGGAACATCACGGATTTCCATTTCCATTCTTCGGGTTAATTTTTTTAAGTCTAGTAACCGTACTGATCATTTTTAAAATGATAGCATTTCGGAGGTGCCATTCCTATATGAACAGTCAAAACGACGCTTCCGTTATACTGAAACGCCGTCTTGCTTCAGGGGATATTAAAGAAGAGGAGTACAAGAAGCTTAAACAGCTAGTAGACAAATAAAAACTTAAAAGGGTTTTACTAATCGAGAAAGAAATAATAGGAGTAAAAAATACAAAAATGAGTAATGCGGGGCTGTCCGGAAAGTAGTTTTTAAGCTCAAATTGGAAAAAGTAAAACCCAAGGATGCTGTTGTATCAACATTCTTGGGTTTTTAGTTTGGGCAAATTTCATCCTAAAATGGACTTTTTAGACAGCCCCAATTAATTAAAAGCCGCCTTCTAAAGGATGAAAAGGAATTCGCAATCTTTCTTCCACTATGCGCAGGCGTTGGTTTAATCGGTTTAACTGGCGTGAATGGCGTTCAACAGTGTTTTCAAGTTGGTTAACTTCCCGATTAAGCTGGTCGACTCGGTTTTCCAGCTGATTAACCCGCCTTTCAAGCTGCCTTATTGGAGGCTGTCTATCTGGGTCATGTTGCTGATGGGGATAATAATCATTCGACTGTTGTGAATAAGGGTCGTATTGCTGTTGCTGGACGTATGGTTGATAAGCACCGTATTGCTGCTGGACATATGGTTGAGAACCGTATTGATAAATAAATAACCTCTCCTTTCAAAATTCTTAAAATAAACTCCCTTACTAAGATATGTATCCAAAATCGGAGTGGACATATATAAATACCTATTTTAAAAAAGAAGGAGGAGTCCAGTTGTCATTAATCTCTAATATCATAGTAAATCCTTTTTAGTCAGCCTCTTTATTTTTGTCTATGGTTTAAGGGTTTATTACTACAACGCTAAATAAAGGAGAAGAGTTGCACCTCGACGAAAACAAGAATTGTAATAATTTCATTTTTATCTAGAAAATTATGACGTAGAACGTGCAATTGGGACTGAGCCTCTATTTTATCCTTAGGTATATAAACAAACTTAACTGGGTTGGGCACTGCGACGAAAAATGTGTTCAAAAGCAAAGGTGATAAAATAAGATCCAAAATGAAGGGAATTGGATTTGACCAATCAAAGGCTGAACAACTAGAAGAAGTACTAATAAAGTAATAAAATTTACTTCAGTAAGGTATATTATATTTGTTGAATAGATTCTCTTTAAAGATAAGAAAAGTAGGTGAACAAAGTGGGGAAATATCAATTGGATTACAAAAGTCAGGTAGCTGTGACAAAGTTTCATGAAAAACAGACGCCTGCCAAATTTGATAAAAAGAAGCACCTTGAAAAAATACGTGCGGAGTATTTGAAAAAGAAGCAAAAACAAACCGATAAATAAAAGGAATGAAAACATAGGAAGATTAAATTCTCCCTATGTTTTCTTATTCGAAGTTTTTTTCAATATCTTCTGCAATCGGGTGCATTTCTTCAAGAAGGAGATCTGCGCTTTTTTATTGAATCTATTGAACAAATTTGTGGAAAGAGGTTCCTATATTATAAAATGGCCAACTAATTAAATGAAAAAGGATTTTTCAAGAAACATTGAACCAATGATTAACGGCTCACGTTCAACTTGTAAAGGAGGTATATCAAAGTGTCGATTTTTCGTAATCCTCAAGTTGTTCTGTTCAGTTCGGATGTAGTTAGAGCAGCTGCGTTCTATCAGGGTCTGGGTTTTACCGAGATTTTTCGAGTACCAAATGATGGCGAACCGATGATTCATATTGATTTGGTTCTCGATGGCTACCGAATCGGCATCGCATCTGTTTCCTCTACGCGCGATGATCACGGCCTCGACCCCTTGTCACATGGGCAGCGTGCTGCAGTGATTTTGTGGACCGATGACACTGACGCCGCTTTTAAAACCATCATCTCGAAGGGTGCCAAAGTCCTCGTTTCACCGTACGAATGGCTCGGCCGACTACTCATTGCTTGGGTAGCAGATCCGGACGGGAATCCAATTCAGATTGTGCAAAATCTCTGACGATGCACTGTCGTTTCTGGTAACAAAATTAAGGAGGTACACCATGCACGGATCCTCTTCAAGTGAATTTATATTCTCAGCAATCGGAGGCAATTCTAAGGTATTGGATTTCGCTCGTTTTCCGTTATCGGGTGCTTTAACATTATGAGATCCGCAAATTTTAGTTACTTTTTGAAGTTTAAAATGATAGTAAGAGATGAGGGATAAAATGCTCAATCCTCTGGAAGCATCAGTAAAGAAACTAATAAAAGAAGCATTTGAAGGGCCACCCATACCGATAAAAGAAAGTTGGTTTACCAATACTGAACCGAATTCAGGAATTTTTGGTGCCTTAAATGGAGTTAGTGCTGAAGAAGCTTCAATTTCTGTTTACGATGTTACTTTAGCAGCACATGTAGACCACCTCCGATATCACATGTGGGGAACTAATGAGTTATTAACAACTGGCACCTATCCTAAAATGAATTGGGGAAAAAGTTGGGAAATTAATGTAGTAAATGAACTGCAATGGAATCGAATTCAACAAGAATTACGAGATGAATATTTTAGGATCGTGGAAGCATTTGAATTTATTAGTTGGAACGAATATCTTGCAAATGAGATTATAGGTTCTTTGGCTCATTCAACATATCATCTTGGAGCAATTCGACAAATATTAAAAGTGATTAAGCGGAGAGAAACAAGTCATAATAGAACAAATTAAAATAAGCTTAAATATATTTTATAGTCTTCCACAATCGAGTGCATGTCTTTAAAAAGGAGAAATGCTCTTTTTTATGGAACTTATTAAAAAAACGTAGCAGGATTGTAGAATAAGGATTATTTGAATTGAATTTTTAGGTGGAGAAAGAGTTTTATGAAATTTTTCATTAGTGGTGAAACAGAAAAACAGTAGATAATTGTTTTAGGGGGCCAGGATAGAGATCCTCTCTTTTTAACATTTTATGTACAAAAACATTATTCTTTTAGAAGTTCGAAAAGTCTACCTCCGAAGAGATAGACTTTTACTAACACTCAGCTTTAAAACCATTGGTTCTGTTGTTGAATCTTTCTTTTCCAACAACTTGAAGATGAGCTTGAAGATGAGCTTGAAGATGAGCTTGAGCTTGAAGATGAACGTAGGCGTCTACATTTACATTTGATTTTGAATTTAGATCTATTTCTCTTTTTATGAGAAGATGACATTATTTTTCACCTCCTCGCATATCAATTTGAGAATAAGAGAGCATCTCTTAATCTCTCAATATAGTATGTGGAAATTTAGTAAATTGTGAAAATAAACCGTAAAAATGTGCGATTAGACAGTTAGTGTTCATTTAAAATTCAGTTGTGTTTTAATTCCATTTTAAGTTATGGAGTAGCATTAGATATTTTCAATGGAGTAAAAGTTGATTGGAAGAAATTGAGTAAAAGTATTAGAGAACACAAAGGGAATTCTTCAGAAGTAATTGACAAAAAAACATGTATTGGAAGAATTATGATGGCACTCTGCCAAAAGAAATATAATGGATTGCTTAATATACAGAAATATGGCTTTGACTTATATAAGTATGAGGATGTTGGCTTAGATAAAATAGTTTCTGATATGGAAAAAAATGATAATGATGAATAGAGAGGCTATTACAGCTCTCTCCAGTAGATATCAATGATTGGTTCTAGGTTAGTTTCTGCTGTTTTAGTAAATACAATCTTATCAATGATTAGTTTTAATGTTGCATTTTGCTCTTGCAGAGGCTTTTCATCAAAACAGTCAATTAACTCTAATATCTTTTCAAGTTTAGAACTTTGAGAAGAAATGTCCAATTGCTTCAGTTTACTCTCAAAGTGCCGATTTTTCGTAATCCTCAAGGTGTTCTGTTCAGTTCGGATGTAGTTAGAGCAGCTGCGTTTATAGTCTTCCACAATCGAGTGCATTTCTTTATCTTTTTTATGGAACTTATCCGTACCAGGATTGTTGAATAAGGATTATTTGAATTGAATTTTTAGGTGGAGAAAGAGTTTTATGACATTTTTCATTAGTGGTGAAACAGAAAAACAGTAGATAATTGTTTTAGGAGGTCCAGGATAGATATCCTGTCTTTTTAACATTTTATGTACAAAAACATCATTCTTTTAGAAGTTCGAAAAGTCTACCTCCGAAGAGATAGACTTTTACTAACACTCAGCTTTTAAACCATTAGTTATGATGTTGACAACGACACTTTTTCTTTCTTTTACAAATGAAACTTGAAGATGAGCTTGAAGATGAACGTAGGCGTCTACATTTACATTTACATTTGATTTTGCAATTACACCTATTTCTCTTTTTATGAGAAGATGACATTATTTTTCACCTCCTCGCATATCAATTTGAGAATAAGAGAGCATCTCTTAATCTCTCAATATAGTATGTAGAAATTTAGTAGATTGTGAAAATTAACCGTAAAAATGTGCGAATAGACAGTTAGTGTTCATTTAAAATTCAGTTGTGTTTTAACTCCATTTTAAGTTATGGAGTAGCTTGCAAAAAGGATTCAAAATGTTTTACAGTGTTCGTATAATGCCTATTTTGAAGTTATGGGGGGAATGATTTGCCTTAGCTTGATGGGCATGTGGTGGTACATAAGAATGAACCTGTATTAAGCAATTGATACGGGGGATAGGGAGCTTTTTAACTGATGGAAATGTAATAAGGTTGAGTTACTATTTTCATAATAAACAGTGCCCTGAACTCAGATAAAAGTAACGGAGTCAGGGCGTTTGATCTTTTATTTAAGAACTGTGAGTTTTTGTGTCAGACTATATAATTATTATTTCAAGTTTATTTGCAAGTTGATATGCTTTCTTCAATCATTCATCTTTGAACCCTTAGGCTGGTGAGAGTGGATTGGATTCCCCCGTAAAAGGAAGAAAAAACTGGCCGTTTTTGTTTAAGGAAGTGGGAGAACCGAAAAAGGCGTTTTGGACAGTCATATTCTCCATCGAAAGCCCCGTTGAAACCGATATTGTCGGACAGGGTTCAAACCCCTCAACTCCCAAAATCCCTTGCCCAATTTATGGAACCCTTTCAAGAGTACTTAAAAATTTCGCTTCAAACATGATATGAAGAACCGTATCATAAATATTTACAAGTTTTCTTATTGCAAAATTGAAGCCGACTACAAACAGCAGTCGGCTCTAACTTATTCTTCTTGCGGATAAACTGGGCAAGGGAATACTATTGTGTTCTTTCCAAGAACAGGTGTTTAAACAAAATTCTCTAGCACAACCTTGCCAATCGTCCTATTGCTCTCCAATAGCTTGTGGGCTTGGCGAAGATGCTCTGCTGAGATCGGTCCAAGTACTTCGGCGAGCGTTGTCTTCAATTTTTGATGATCCACAGCATCAGCTATCTGATTGAGCAGTAAGTGTTGCTCGATCATATCATCCGTTTCATAAAGCGAGCGCGTAAACATAAACTCCCACACGAAGGTGGCGCTTTTTTGCTTAAGCAATTTGAGGTTGAGCGGAGAGGTAGGATCATCAATTGCGCAAACGACTCCTTGGGGAGAAACGGCTTCGCTGATGCCTGCCCAGTGTTTTTCCAAAGCATTCAGGCAGAAAATATACGGAACGCTTGAAAACCCAATTGCTTCAAGCTGCGGAAGGAGCGGTTCATGGTGATTAATGGTATAGTCGGCGCCCATGGATTTAACCCAATCAACGGTTTCTGGGCGAGAAGCAGTCCCGATTACAATGAGCCCCGCTTGTTTTGCAAGCTGGATGGCAATGGAACCTACACCCCCAGCTGCCCCGATGATCAGCAGGGATTTTCCTTCGTTGGCGCCCGAATTTTGAGAAATCGACATTCGGGTGAATAATGCTTCCCAAGC
Organism: Fictibacillus enclensis; assembly: GCF_001457035.1. Classification (GTDB taxonomy): domain Bacteria; phylum Bacillota; class Bacilli; order Bacillales; family Fictibacillaceae; genus Fictibacillus_C; species Fictibacillus_C enclensis. Next base: position 1,270,109 of record NZ_KQ758617.1, read on the forward strand.
TGTGATAGAGGTTAAAGGAAGAGCTGCCGCTTCCGCGAAATTCAAGGAAGTTGGCTTGCGCCCTACAATCCGTTCATCAACCAGATGGTATTCACTGTTTCCGCCTTGTCGTGCAATGCTGCCCGCATAAAAAACTTCATCCCCCGGACGGAACAACGAACAGTTCGGTCCCGCCTCTTCAACAATTCCTGCAACATCCCAACCTAAAATTTTAGGAACTTCTTCAACTCTGTCTTTAGGTGCACGTACCTTAGTGTCAACCGGATTGACCGATATGGCGAAAACTTTGACCAAAATGTCACGACCCGTTGCTCTTGGTTTCTCCACAACTACATCTACTAAGCTTTCTGGATTTTCAATTGGAAGGTATCGGGTTAGTCCTACCGCCTTCATTGTAGCCATCATGATCCACATCCTTTCCTTACTAGTATACCCATTGTAAGGTAACGATTAAAATACTGTTAGCCGTTACAAACAGCGCGGGGAACCATTCGGAGAAGAGGGAATATCACATGCTTATTTCTAACCATTTAATATGGTAGTACTTAATTGCGCACCTCGAAATGATTCATTATCCTCACTCAGGACGGAAATCTTGTCGTGCAACAAAACTGCCCCTATCTCGAAGTAGACGGCAAAGATTTGTCTTCCTACCATTTCTATAAAAAAGTGAATGGCGAGATTGCGGCCTATTTGCGGATTCTGCCTGCAGGTGTATCCTACAAAGAAGTTTCACTGGGGCGTGTAATTGTTAAAAAGGAGTACAGGGGACAGGGACTTGCCCAGGAACTTCTGAGAAGAGGTATTGAGTTTACACTTAACGAACTTAAGGAAAACACGAGGGACAGCACTACCTGGAGAAGTTTTATGGATCATTCGGCTTCCAGACAATATCTGATGTGTATATGGAAGACGGCATTCCGCATGTGGATATGCTGCTGTAGAAAACCGAAACTCTATAAGAAGATGTGAACTGTTCCCTTCAAGGAGCGGTCATTTTTGCAACTTTAAGCAACTTTGTGGTTGCCTGTATTGACAAGCAACCATAGAGTTGCTTATGATTGATATATGAATTGGGACAAAGACGCTATATTCAAAGCCCTTGGTGATTCGACCCGGCGGCTTATTTTAGACGAACTATCCGAACGCAATGAGATGACGTTGTATGAACTTTCAGCACGTCTTATTATGAAGCACGAACTTTCCATTTCACGACAAGCGATAGCGAAACATCTTTCGGCATTGGAAGCTGCCGGGCTCGTAATATCTAAAAGAAAAGGAAAATACCGAGTCATTATATTCAACAACGAACCACTGAAAAATTTGTTGAAAGGATGGATAGAGTAGTTTTTTAAGGCTTTTCTGGTTGAAAAATAAAGGACCATACATCACAAATATCAAAGGAGGCAAAACTATGATGAAAATCATTGTTAACAGCATCTTCGTTCAAGATCAAGACAAGGCATTGGAGTTTTATACAGAAACGCTGGGCTTTGTAAAAAAGCACGACATTCCCATAGGAGAATTTCGATGGATTGCGCTTGTTTCCTCTGATGAACAAGACGGTACCGAGCTTTTACTCGAACCAAATGAACACCCTGCCGCCAAAGAGTATCAACAGAAAATATTTGCCGAGGGAATACCAGCCACCATGTTTGGCGTTGCAGATATTAACAAAGAGTACGAGCGATTGCTGGAAAAAGGCGTGAAGTTTACCATCGAGCCGACAAAAATGGGTGAAGTCACACTAGCTGTCTTCGACGACACTTGCGGCAACTATATTCAGATCGTGCAGCAGTAGATTAACAAAATAACCTGAAGATGCGTTGTCGGCGTTGTCTGACAAATTGACACCCGAAGAAATTAAGAGTTTAGAAGAACTTTATGTCCCGCATCCACTGGTATAAAACAGAACGGCCAACAATTATTCAACTAAAACCAAACAAACCGATCACCCCTGAACGGAATCGGTTTGTTTTTCGTTACTTACAAATTTTTTCTGTATTACGCAGAGCTCTACATCTTGATCATTCAGCCTTTTCTTACCGGTAAGATGGTTTAGTATTTCTGCATCTGTGATTTCTTTTGTATTCTTTGTAACGAATTTCCTTCGTATAATGTCTGTCACCTTATGCTCATAAAATCAAAACCAGCCAAATAATAGCAAATGGGTGTGTACAACCTATGCTGATTAAAGAAAGATGAATAGTATGAATCAATTGAAGTTAGAAATCAGAATCAAAAGAAAATAGGAATCGCACTTATTTCTAATAAATAAAAGGTAAGTCACTTTGTAATATAGAAAAGGTAAGTACAAAAATTCATGTTGCTGCCGACGTCGTTCGGGTTCGGCTTGGGGTCCTTCTTACCCATGTGAACCTCCGGTTGGTGTCTTCGGGGGCTATCAGCTCCTATAAAATTAAAACATGCTCCCATAATCCTAGCCTTCCCTTTGCTGGAATAAATTCATCCAGCATCTGCATATCCTCAACTACCCAAGCATAACCTCCTACTCTAAAGTCACCCATAAAATAGTCATTCCCTGATACGATTCGACCGTCCTCCAGAATGGCCCATGTCTCATTGTTTTCAGTTACCTTCAAACAATCTACAAGTTTGCATACAGCAATGATCTGGCCAGTTGGAAGATTCTCTGGTGTGTATCCGTGCTTACCAAGCAACGACTTTATGGCTTTATGGTTAGAGACGTCTTTATCTATTTTTTTACTTGTGTGAATGGCAAGTGGCCCCCTATAATTCGTTCTCCATGACCTTGTTTCATATGTTGCCTCTCTAAGGACAAAAAGGCTTGCCCATGGCTGGATCATTGATAAAACCTTCATTCTGACAGCCTCCAACCTATAGAAGTTTATTTTGAATATAGGGTGTCCCTGTATAGGAATATTATGAGCAAAAGGCAGAATATCAGTTCACGGAGATCCAATTTATGGAGCATGAGTCATGACCAGTGATCATTAATATCATATATTAATCAGCGAACTATTTTTGTTGGGTTTTTACAAACTAACTAGATGTGATAGGGCACGAACTTACACATGGAGTGACCCAGTTCACAAGTGGGCTAGAATATGAAAGCAGCCTGGAGCTTTAAACGAACATCTCTCGGATGTTTTTAGGATTGCTATACTCCACGCACACACCAAAGTACAAACATTAAGGCGTTACATTTTTAGTCTTACGTAGTTGTAAATATCGATGAATAGATGTTCTTACCATTGATGATTTCGAGGATTTTGTGTGGATTTGGGTCATGCGCAAAATTACAACAGATATAAAAGTAGAGGATGATCAAGGAACTGATATTAAGATTATACTGAAATAGTAGATAATGAGGGCATAAATCAATGAAGTTTAAAAAAGGTTTGAAAGAAAATGATGATACACTAATAAACAAACTGTTTGAACAAAATGAGGGTTGGGTTAATGTATGGACCAGTTTAAATGAGTATCCTGAATTAGGTATAAAATTGAGGGGAGCATTAGAGTTTAAACTCCATTCGATGATTTAAGAGAGCCTTTTGGCTCTTTTTATTTTGAAAAAGTTTTAACTTTGTAAATATGTGTTTTGCTGTCCGACCCTACCCCTATAGGGATTATTTCTATTAGGATCATGGTCCTTTGCTTACTCTAAGCTATATTAATATTATGTAAACTGGAGAGGATAAAGTTTTCACTTATTATATAACGGATTTACATAAATATGGGAATGCCTTCCCATAATATAAAAGGATATGAATTCCTTTGTAATAGGGAGGTGATTAGATGTTCAAAAAACGAAGGATGAGAAATAATAAAGACAAACAGGCCGTGACTGAGAATTCACAAGATATTGGCAAGCTGTTTGCTAAGGTTAAAAAATCCAGTGATTTTAAACAATTTCCACTTACGGATGAAGCGGGACATTTAATCATTTCTTACTACAATACACTGGTCGATCAACAACAACTCCAACTGAAAATTTTAATGGTTTTCCGAGAGACCCCTTATGAACTAGACAGGCTAGAGAAAATTGATGACATAAAGAAAATCATCGCAATAGAAGATATTGTAATAACGGATAATCGGAAAGAAGCTGAATCAAAGTTACTTAAAGGGTATGCGATACTTCAAATGAAGGAAAATGACCAAAGGGTTGCTTTAATTCACTTATCTAATGATAAAGCTGGATTGCGTGAACAAAATAACGTTGAAAATGAGTTTAGTGTAGTGGGGCCACAAATTGGGTTTCTTGAGAATATTGATGTAAATATACATTTATTAAGACAACAAATAAATACAACTGATCTAATTACGAAGGAAGTAAACATTGGTTCTACTTCAAATACTCGAGTTATTATTGCTCACATTGATGGGATTACGAGTGAGCAGCATGTTAATACCATGACCCAACGGCTTCAAAATATTGATTTTGATGTCATTTTTGATACTTCTCAGCTGCATCAATTTATAGAAGATAATTCCCTTACACCGTTTCCTTTGCTTCTTCCAACTGAACGTGTGGATAGGGCGGTTCAAGCTCTTATTAATGGACAAGTAGCTGTTTTAAGTAGTGGGTCGCCATATGTCGTTACAGGTCCTTCTACGATCATTGATTATTTTATTTCACCTGAAGATTACTTTCTCCCATGGATTCTTGGATCTTTTTTTCGTTTTATACGGGTATGCAGTGTCCTTTTCTCCATTTTTGGAACATCTATTTATATAGCCGTTATCACTTACCATTACGAGATGATTCCAAACGATTTATTCGGTTCACTTAGTATTTCTCGTTATAATGTCCCGTTTCCGCCGGTATTAGAGGTGATTTTTCTGGAATTAACGATTGAACTATTACGTGAAGCGGGAGTCCGGTTACCTACAAAGGTAGGACAAACATTGGGAATAGTGGGCGGTATTGTTATCGGACAAGCGTCAGTTGAGGCGTCCCTTACAAGTAATGTCTTACTCATTATAGTCGCCTTATCTGCCTTAGCTTCCTTTACTACTCCAATTTATAAAATGTCGAACACTATACGTTTTTTACGTTTTCCTTTAATTCTCTTCGCATCTATTTGGGGGGGACTAGGTATCGTTATCGGGATTGCCTTTTTAATCATTCACCTTACACGTTTAGAATCTTTAGGAACACCCTATACCGTTCCATTTTATCCTTTTAGACCTGAGGATTTAAAGGACAGCCTGATCCGTTCCTCTTATAGTAAAACATCCAAAAGGCCAAATTATTTACGTCCTAAATCAATTTGGAGATACCACCCACATAATCACAAAAAAAAGAAAAGTGATTTTGATGAATAATGAGGAAAGGATAATAAAGGTGAATTAAATGAAATTATGTTTTCTGTTAACTTTTAGCTTAACTTTCTTATTATCAGGGTGTGGTATACATGAGAGGATCATAGATGAAGTTCAAATAATTGAATCTCTAGGATATGATCGGGAAGAAGGCAAAGTTAAAGGAATTGCTATTTATCCTACTTTCGCAGAGAAGGGAAATGTCAAATTAAAGATTTATAAAACGGTGTCTGATTCATATGAAGACATAATCCCGAGAATGAATGCAAAATCAGCCTATCCTATTGAGACAGGAAAATTAGATTTTGTATTGTTCGGCAAGGAATATGCCACACAAGGGATCGAAGATGTTATCACTAATTTTGCCCGAAATCCAAATACGGCGAGTCGAATGCAATTGGGCATTGCTGAAAACAAAGCAGAAGATATACTTCAAGCCAGTAAACATGTGAATCTTTCATTCCATTTAAGTGAAAAAATAAATCAAAACATTGAAAGTGGTAATTTGCCAAAAATGAATCTGCACATGTTTTTGAACAATTTTCATCAAGAAGGGAGAGATCCAATTTTACCTTACTTTATCCTAGAGGAAAATCAAATTAAAATTGACGGGTTAGCTTTATTAAAAAACGACAAGTACATACATCATATTAATTTAAGACAGTCCTTAATTCTAAAAACATTAATCGACGGGTCTCAAAATGGACAATATAAAACCAAAATCACGCAAAATAAAAAGAAAGGTTTTATTCTCTTGAAAAACATGGATGCAAAAACTACATATACTGTTGAGAAAAGCGAAGGCATTCCGAGTATATTCATCGATATAACCATCCATGGAGAGATTGAAAAAGCATCATCCAGGTTTGATTTGAAAAAAGATAAAGATATTGTAAAATTGGAACGAATTTTAAATGAACACTTTAAGGAAGAGGTCCAACGTTTAATTTCACTGGCACAAGGATACAATGTAGATCCCATTGGGTTGGGAGAAAAGGTTAGAGCCAACTCAAACAAATGGGACTATCAACGGTTTATGGACATATACCCAAAAGTAAAAACCACTGTACATACAAATTTTCAAATCCTAAATACAGGTATTGAAGAGTAAGTCTACATGATAAGAGGAGGAACCACGTGAAATCATTACTAGACGAACGACATTTAGTATCTTCCTTTTACGTTTTCTTTCTGATCTATACGAATATTATTGGCATAGGAATCATGAGTTTTCAACGAGATATAACGAAGGATGCAGGTTATGATGCATGGATTTCCATCATTTTATCGAGTATTAGCATTCATATATTAGTTTGGATGATCTATCGTATTCTTGGAATTGCTAATAATGATATCATACATGTTCACAAATTTTGCTTTGGAAAATGGATTGGCGCACTGTTCAACATTTTTGTGATTTTCTACTTTCTTATATTAGCGTTAATTGTTTTCCGTGTTTATATTGAAGTTGTTCAAGTTTGGCTGTTTCCCTTAATGAAGACCTGGCAAATAAGCCTGATTCTTCTAGTCCTCATTTATTACATTGTATCCGGCGGATTCCGCGTGATTACTGGAATGTGTTTCTGGGGAACTATCCTACCCTTAATTATCCTGTTTCCCCTTAATTTTTTTTCATTGGAATTTGCCGATTTTCACAATTTATTACCCGTCTTTAACCACTCTCTGAAGGAAATCGTATCATCCTCTAAAGCTATGTTGTTTCAGTATGTTGGCTTTGAGACCTTATTCATGTTCTACCCATTCATAAAAAATCCAGACAGATCACAAAAATGGGCCCATTTTGGACTTTTGTTCTCAAGCTTACTTTATCTAATAATAGCACTCATCACATTTGTCTTCTTTAGTGAAGGACAATTAAACCATACAATATGGCCAACATTAGCTCAAATGAAAATTGCGAAATTCAATCTAGTAGAAAGAGTCGAATTTATCGTTGTTTCGATTTGGTTACTTCTCATATTACCCAATGTCAGTGTGAAAATATGGGCAGGATGTCGTGCTATTAAGAAAGTAATAAATGTGAAACAACGTATAAGTCTGGTCATTGTACTGGTCCTATTCTTTATTATATCCAATGTGCTCAAAGAGAGGATTCAAATAGAGCGATTGAATGAAATGTATTCAAACATTGCTTTTTATTTTGTGTATCTATATATCCCTTTTCTCTTTTTGTACATCCATATTAAGCATAAAATAACTAAGGGCGGGTTTTAGTCATCATCGAGAATAGAAAGACACGCAGTATATGTTCCGTACACAAGTTCACCCTTTGGAACGCGAACAATACATGAGCATGTATTAAAAAGACGAAACCCCCTGATACCTTTGGTGTCAGGGGTTTTTTCTGTGTTTGGGTGCTTCTCATCCTTTCGATGCCAGGTACTCAATCAGCTTTCTGCCTGCCTTTGACATATATTTGTCCCTCATCCAGACAATCGCCGGCTTTGCCTGCAGAAAAGGTTCTTCAATGGTGAGCACCTTGAATTTTCCATCATATGCCTGATGGATTTCCGAGCGGGGAATGATGGTCATCCCCATGCCGGTGGCTACAAAGGTCAGGATGGTCGAGATATCCGGTCCGTCCAAAACCACCTGAGGTTGAAGATCATAGTGATGAAAATGGGAAAGAATATTTTCGTAAATTCCTATTCCGGATCTTCTTTTTCCCAAGAGGAGATCCTGTTGGGCTACTTCTTTCAGGCGGATAGAGTCTTTAGGAAAGAGATTCTCCCATTGTCTTGGGATAACCGCTACAAACGGGTCTTCCTCCAGCGGAACGATTTCATAATCGCGTCCTTCGACTGGAAGTAAAAGGAGCGCAATATCAATCATATTCTGCTGCAGAAGTTCTTCGAGATAATACGTATCGCCATTGAAAATCTTCACATACACTTTCGGAAATTCATTATGAAACTGAGTTAAATGGGGGGCAAGGTGAGAAACACAAATAGTTGAAGTGCCAATGGTGACCGTTCCTGTAATGCCTTCTTTTATTTCCGACAATTCTCCTTTAATGGAATCAATCGACTGAAGCAGCTGTTTAGACCGCTCATAAAGTTTCTGACCGGCTTCTGTTACCTGCCACTGTTTTCCTTCACGAATGATTAAAGGTACCCCGAGCTCTTCCTCCAACTGTTTGAGCTGCAGACTTAATGCCGGTTGGGCAATATGCAGGATCCTAGCAGCTTTTGTTATCTGTTTTTCTTCTATGATGGTTTGAAAATAGCGGAGCTGACGAATATCCATAAGTTCTCCTTTAACTTTATCATTGCGGGCTAAAATGCATTTATCATATTCAGATTGAGCAGACGCCATTTAATTTGCGATCACCAGAAATAGGAGTCCGGAAGTATCCCGGATTCTTATTTTTTGAACAATGGAATTCTGCCTTTAGTATTCCACATCCATAAGTAAAACATATGCATTGCATAAAATATATATATTTTTTTTATTAAAATAGGGAGAGTATACTTATTTCTGTAGAACACGCGATACGTTAAGAGCGAGAAAGGTGGGAACAAATGAGAATTATAGTTGGTATTACTGGTTCGACGGGCGTCGTTTTTGGCATTCGCATTCTTCAGCTGTTAAAGCAGGCGAATGTAGAAACCCACCTGGTGATGTCCGCGTGGGCAACAGCTAACATTCCTTTTGAAACATCCTATACCGTGAAGGAAGTAGAAGCAATGGCTGATTTCAGCTATTCCTACAAAGATCAGGCAGCCAGGATTTCCAGCGGCTCCTTCCTGGTTGATGGCATGATTGTGGCACCATGCAGTATGAAATCACTGGCTTCCATTCGCATGGGGCTTGCGGATAACCTACTGACACGTGCAGCGGATGTCATGATGAAAGAAAGAAAAAAACTTCTTTTAATGACTAGGGAGACTCCGTTGAATACCATTCATCTTGAAAATATGATGGAACTTTCCCGCATGGGCACAATCATTTTTCCGCCCATGCCTGCATTCTACAATCATCCACAAGATCTTGGAGATATGGTAGATCATATTGCTTTTCGGGCGTTAGACCAGTTCAATATTCATTTATCTGAAACAAAACGCTGGGAAGGTATGAAACCTAAGAAACAGGAGGACTAATAATGGCCTATAAAGATTTTCGTGATTTCCTTGCGACATTAGAAAAAGAAGGGCAGCTTCTTACCATCAATGATGAAGTGAAGCCTGAACCGGATATTGCTGCAGCAACCAAAGCGATGAGCAAGCTTGGCGCAGAAACTCCGGCTATGCTGTTTGACAACATTTATGGATATAACGATGCTAAAGTAGCCATGAATGTAATGGGCTCTTGGCCAAACCATGCCCTGATGATGAGTTTGCCAAAAAATACACCGTTAAAAGATCAATTCTTTGAATTTGCCCGTCGTTATGATCAGTTTCCAATGCCTGTTCAGCGAGAGGAAACCGCACCATTTCATGAAGTCGAAATTACAGAAAACATTAACCTTTTTGATATTTTGCCGTTGTTCCGTTTAAACCAGGGAGACGGAGGGTTTTATATTGATAAAGCGTGCGTGATCTCACGTGACCTTGATGATCCGGAGCACTTCGGAAAGCAAAATGTAGGTATTTACCGCATGCAGGTTAAAGGGAAAGACCGATTGGGAATCCAGCCGGTTCCTCAGCATGATATTGCCATTCACCTGCGCCAGGCTGAAGAACGCGGTGAAAACCTGCCTGTTGTGATTGCGCTTGGCAACGAACCGGCCATTACAACAGCAGCGGCTACGCCGTTACATTACGATCAATCTGAATACGAGATGGCCGGTGCGATTCAGGGAGAGCCATACCGTATTGTAAAAGCGAAAGATTCAGATCTCGATATTCCTTGGGGAGCAGAGGTTGTTCTTGAAGGAGAGCTTTTGGCAGGTGTCCGTGAATTTGAAGGGCCGTTTGGTGAATTCACCGGCCACTATTCAGGAGGAAGAAGCATGCCGGTTATAAAGATTAACCGTGTTTATCACCGTCAGAATCCGATATTTGAACACCTTTATATTGGAATGCCTTGGACAGAAACAGATTATATGATTGGTATTAATACAAGCGTGCCTTTATACCAGCAATTAAAAGAAGCATTTCCTAATGAAATCCAAGCGGTAAATGCCATGTACACTCATGGACTGGTCGCGATTATTTCCACCAAACGCCGGTACGGCGGGTTTGCGAAGGCAGTGGGAATGCGCGCCTTAACCACGCCGCATGGCTTGGGGTATTGTAAACTGGTAATTGTTGTTGATGAGGATGTAGATCCGTTTAACCTTCCTCAGGTCATGTGGGCCCTTTCGACCAAGATGCATCCAAAACACGATGCGGTGATCATTCCGGACCTTTCCGTCCTTGCACTGGATCCAGGTTCATCACCTTCAGGGATCACTCACAAGATGGTCCTCGATGCCACTACGCCTGTGGCGCCTGAAACAAGAGGCCACTACTCACAGCCACTTGATTCTCCGCTTAATGTTGAGAAGTGGGAACAACGTTTACGAGAATTATTACGATAAAAGGAGTGTTGGATATGCATACTTGTCCTCGATGTGAATCAAAGAAAGCCGAAGTTGTATCAAAGTCACCGGTGGAAGGTGCATGGGAGGTTTATATGTGTCCGGTTTGCATTTTTACATGGCGTTCCATTGAGCCTGAAACCATCACGAATCCTGAAAAATATAATCGTGCGTTTAAGGTGAACCCGGCTGACATTCCATTTGCAGAAAATGTTCCTGCTCTTCCGGCAAAGTATATAAAATAATAAATGTAGTAAAACGCAGGGCTAGTCTGTTTTCAGACTAGCCCTGTCCTTAAATCTATTGATTTTTTTGAAAGGACGTGCAGATCTTTGGGACTATCGGATGAATTGTATGAACTACTGAATGGAGAGAATCTAGAGAATAAACAGCATGAGGCGATGCTTTTAATGACAGTAACGGAGGATGGCTGGCCGCATAATGCGATGGTCAGTGCAGGAGAGGTTGTTGCCCTCGACAAAGAAAATTTGCGACTGGCACTATGGCCAGGAACCACGACAACCAAAAATTGCATCAGAACGAGAAAGGCTACATTAGTAGCGGTCTATAAGGGTAGGGTTCATTATACCCGCCTTGCAGTATCCCCATTGGGTATACTCGAAGGCACAAAGCATCCGCTGGAGCGTTTTTCAGCCAAAATAGAGTTTTATAAAGAGGATCAGGCGAAATATGCAGACATCACTTCGGGAATACAAATCTCTTTAAAGGATCCATCCGCGGTACTTTCAAGGTGGAAAGAAACCATTCAAGAAACATTGCGATAATAATGAGACTGCGTTCTGCAGTCTTTATTGTCGAAGTTTGATGAAAATAATTCATTTAATGTGTTATATTATGAGAATAACTAATATAAAGAGGGATTAATTTGTCGATAGCAAAATACGAGATCTTTCAAACAGTAATCGAACTAGGCAGCTTAACAAAAGCAAGTGAATCGTTAAATATCTCCCAATCCGGGGTAAGTCATGCCATTTCCAGCCTGGAAAAGGATTTGGGTTTTTCCTTGTTAACCCGAAACAAAGCAGGCATCAGGCTAACCGTAAACGGTGAGCGAATGCTGCAGTATATCAGGGAGATTCTGCATTTAAATGAAAAAATGCTTCAGGAGGCCGCGGAAATAAAAGGACTTGAAATTGGGACCGTGAGAATTGGCACATTTTCATCTGTTTCTGCCGTATGGCTTCCTGGTATAATAAAAAAGTTTACCGATCAATATCCTCATATCAAAGTAGACATTGCGGAAGGGAAACAGGAGGAAATTTCTCGATGGATTTCTCAGGGGATCATAGATTTTGGTTTTTTGATGCTGCCTGCAGCGGATTTGGAGATTTTCCATTTAAAAAAAGAGCCGTTATATTGTGTTGTTCCGGAAACCCATCATCTTGGTGCTGAAAAATCTATTAAGCCAAATGCACTCATAGAAGAGAAGCTGGTTCTCCAAAATTCTACACTTAAAACCATCCGCAACCTGTTTAAAACAAATAAACTTTTCCCTGAAATTTCGTTACAATTAGATGATGAACAGGCTGTGATTGCAATGGTGAAACACTCACTTGGTGTTGCCATCCTTCCGGAAATTGCATTGCATCACCTTCCAGAAGGTGTAAAAAAAATACCTCTCTCAGATGATCGGGCCATTTCCTCGATTGGGATTGGTTCCTTATCCTTTAAAAGTCTTCCACCCGCTGCCGAAAAATTTATTGCCGCATCGACGTTATGGTTAAACGAACATTTTACATAAATATCATGATGTTTAACAGTTTACGTTAACTCTGCTGTACCAACTGCAGACTAGGTGTTTTGTGGGTCTATAGCTTAAGGGCAAAGGATGGAAATACCATCAACCTTGTAAAGGTTACAAAATTGACTTCCCTTTCTTTGTCGTGTCATGAATGATCACTTTAGGGTCGAAATAAATCACTTTTTCTATTTATTTATGAGCATGAAGACTTGCTCTTGTTCTCTTGGTGAGCATCACCGGCTTCCGATTTACGAGATAGATACTTACGATGATTAGAAAGAGGCCAGCCAGTTGGTAATAGGTAAAAGGTTCATCCAAAAACAAAATACCAATCAAAATGGAAATCAAGGGAACGAGAAAATTAAAGGAGGCGATCTTGCTGGCATTTCCATTAGAGATCAAGTGGAAATAAATGAGCCATGCGATGGCGACTGAAAATAATGCCAGAAACAATAGCGTCAGCAGCAATGGTGTGCTCCAGACGATGCTAGAGAAGCCTTCATAGCCGCTTCCGACTCCCGTCATGATCAAACCGCCAAAGATGCTTTGGATGGTGATCAGCCAGATGCCATCGACCTTCACACTGATTCTCTTCATATAAACCGTGCCAACCGCCCAGCTAAAGGCAGTGAGAATTCCCAATACAATTCCGATGGAGGATATATGAGAAGACAGACCTCCAAGACTGATTGTTGCCACACCTGCAAAGCCGAGCAACAGCCCGGTTAACTTGAGGGCAGTCATCGCTTCCCCGACCCACAGCCAGGCGATAATGCCGATCAGTACAGGTTGCAGGTAGACGATCACACTGAACAGTCCCGCAGGAACGAAAAGAAGGCCAATCGTTTGAAGACCATAAAAAAGCACAGAGTTAAACAGACCAGAAATAAAGTACATTTTCCACTTTTCACTAAAGTGAAGCTTGTCCAAACGATTCAAAGAAAAAAGAAACAGCAAAATGCCTGCACCGAGCGAGCGAAAGCCGGATAAAAGGATGGGAGGACAGTCATTCAAAGCGACCTTTGAAATCGGCCATGTGACCCCCCAGGTCATGACCAGAACAGCAATAAAAAATGCATTTAACCATGGAGACGTTTTTTTCATAGAGCGCTCTCTCCCATTTTAGAAAAACATTTAAGTATGTAAAATATAATCTTATTCTCTGACATTCAGGTTAGAATTGCAATAGATTTAAATTAAACTACGCGTTCTCTAAACTTAATTGAAAGCATAGTCAAGTGTTATTACTGTAAAAAAAGACACAGATTACGATGTGTCTTTTTCGTGTATCTTCTATTAAATTGCAGAAGGGTACGCTTGATGAATGACCTGCAAAAAAGCGGAGACGTTTCTGTTTTCTTGGGCCAGCGGGGCAAAAATATAGGAAAGCTTACGGTGAAAGGAGTGCTGGTCAATTTTGATGATGGATAGATTACCAGATTGCAGGTCCCTCTCAATCACACTTTTTGATAGAAGAGAAAGCCCAAGGCCGTGAATCACTGACTCTTTAATGCCTTGATTGGAGCTGATTGTAAGAAGCGATTTTGTCTTCAAACCGTTGGAGCGGATCACATGATTTAAATAATCGCGTGTCCCCGAACCCGCTTCCCTAGATACCCATGCCTGGTTTTGCAGATCATCCATGGTGACACTTTCTTTGGAGGCAAGCGGGTGATTTGGAGAGGAAACGATAAAGAGTTCGTCCTTCATGAAAGGGTGGACGGAAACTTCTTTTTCATTTGTCTGTCCTTCGATTAATCCGAAATCCACCTTATAGTTTCGGACAGAGGACACAATTTCTTCCGTGTTCCCGATCAGCACCTGAAGCTCCAGCTCAGCGTGGTTTTTTTGCAGCTGATACAAGAGCGCAGGGAGAATATATTCACCAATGGTAAAACTGGCTCCAATCTTCAGTTCACCCTTTATGGTTGTGTGGTGCTCAAGGATTTGCTGCCTCGCTTGTTCATAAATGGTCAAAATCTGTTTTGCACGGTCGTATAAAAGTTCACCGGTTGGCGTGATTTGAAGAAACTTCGGCGACCGGATGAACAGCTGGGTTCGAAATTCCTTTTCCAGGTTTTTAATGTGCAGGCTGACGCTCGGTTGTGACATCCTGAGCCGTTCGGCGGTCTTCGTAAAGTTTTTTACTTCTGCCAGGGTAACAAATGTTTTTAAGGCATCATAATACATAATGAAAAACGTCCCCATCGATTAGGATTTTTAATAGTAATAATAATTAATATGTATTTTACTAATGTTATGGTCTGAGGTAAAGTAGATACTGTAAATTTTTTTAAGGGTTCTGACTATTTTTAAGATTAAAACCGACTTAATAGATCGATTTAATTTTAGTCTTAGTAGGGTGAAACCTTAATTCATAAAATGACGGGAAATTTAAATGTGAGGTGTTATCATTGCAACTTCAGGCAACAAACAGTCCATTTACCCAGGAGCAGGCAGAGCTGCTTAACCAGCTTTTGCCGAACCTGACAGAAGCTCAAAAAGTATGGCTTTCCGGCTTTCTTGCTGCATCCCAGGCGATGCCTTCAGCAAACGGCGAAACTTTGCAAGCGGTTCCTGCACCAGTATCTCAACCGGTATCAAAAGAAATTACCATTCTTTACGGATCACAAACCGGAAATGCCCAAGGTATTGCTGAAAGCAGCAGCAAAACCTTGAAGGAAAAAGGGTATGATGTGACTGTTTCATCCATGAGTGATTTTAAACCCAATCAATTGAAAAAACTTAAAAACCTTTTAATCATCGTCAGTACCCATGGAGAAGGAGATCCTCCGGACAATGCAATTTCTTTTCATGAATTTGTCCATGGCAAACGTGCTCCGCAGCTTGAAGACCTTCATTTTTCCGTATTGTCTCTTGGCGACAGCTCTTACGAGTTTTTCTGCCAGACAGGAAAAGAGTTCGATAAAGTGCTCGAAGATCTTGGCGGAACTCGCCTGACGCCTCGTGTGGATTGTGACCTTGATTATGATGAGCCGGCGGCTGAGTGGATTTTGAACGTGGTGGAATCATTAAATGATACACAGGAAGAAGCGGTCAGCAGTGTTTCATCAGCGAATGTTCCTGCAACCTCCGGGGAATCGCAATACTCTCGAACCAATCCATTTCAAGCTGAGGTACTTGAAAACATCAACTTGAATGGACGTGGATCGAATAAAGAAACACGGCATCTCGAAATCTCTCTTGAAGGCTCCAATTTATCCTATGAACCGGGAGACAGCCTGGGGATTTATCCGGAGAACGACGCCGTTTTGGTCGATATGCTTCTGGATGAGCTCAAATGGAATCCAGAAGAAATCGTCACTGTAAACAAGCAGGGCGATGTAGCACCTTTGAAACAAGCGCTGATTACCAATTTTGAAATTACGGTTCTCACCAAGCCGCTTCTTCAGCAGGCAGCGCAATTTACCGAAAATGAAAAACTTCATGAAATGTTGTCGGCTGGACATGAAGAAGAATTGAAAAACTACCTTTCCGGCCGCGATCTGCTGGATCTGATTCAGGACTTTGGTCCGTGGGCAGCTTCACCGCAGGACTTTGTCAGCATGCTGAGAAAGATGCCTGCCCGTTTGTATTCCATTGCCTCAAGCCTTGAAGCCAATCCGGATGAAGTTCATCTTACCATTGGCGCTTTAAGGTATGAATCGTTTGGACGAAACCGGAACGGTGTATGCTCCATTCTTTGTGCGGAGCGGCTGGAGCCTGGTCACACGCTTCCGGTTTACATCCAGCATAACCAGAATTTCAAGTTGCCTGAAAATGGCGAAACACCGATCATTATGGTTGGCCCCGGAACAGGGGTGGCACCATTTAGAGCCTTTATGCAAGAGCGTGAGGAGCGGGGAGCAGAGTGGAAATCCTGGATGTTCTTTGGCGATCAGCATTTCGTCACCGATTTTCTCTATCAGACAGAATGGCAAAAATGGCTTAAAGGCGGTGTTTTGACGAAGATGGATGTGGCCTTCTCCCGTGATTCTGAGGAAAAGGTATACGTTCAGCACCGCATGCTTGAACAGAGCAAGGAATTCTTCCAGTGGCTTGAAGATGGAGCGGTTCTCTATATTTGTGGAGATGAGAAAAACATGGCCCATGATGTACATGAAACATTGATCGACATCATTGAGAAAGAAGGAAACATGACACGCGAACAAGCGGAAGACTATGTGGCCCGTATGCAGCAGGAAAAACGATATCAGCGTGATGTGTATTAAGCGGGAACAGAAAGGAGTTTTAAAGATGTCAAATCCTAAATTAAAAGCACCTGACGGCAAGCCGAGTGATGTTGAACGTATAAAAGAAGAAAGTAATTATTTGAGGGGTACGCTGAAGGAAGTGATGCTTGACAGGATCAGTTCAGGTATCCCGGACGATGACAACCGTCTCATGAAGCATCACGGCAGCTATCTTCAGGATGACCGTGATCTTCGCACTGAGCGGCAGAAACAAAAGCTTGAGCCTGCTTATCAATTCATGCTGCGCGTGAGACTCCCGGGTGGTGTTGCCACACCATCACAATGGCTCACCATGGACCGGCTGGGAAATCAGTATGGAAATGGAACACTGAAATTGACCACAAGGCAGACCTTCCAGATGCATGGCATTTTGAAGTGGAACATGAAAAGTACGATCCAGGCCATCCATGCTTCCCTTATGGATACGATTGCCGCATGCGGAGACGTAAACCGGAATGTGATGTGCATTTCAAACCCTTACCAATCCGAAATTCATTCAGAAGTATACGAATGGTCCAAGAAACTGAGCGAATACCTCTTGCCAAGAACTAGAGCGTACCACGAAATCTGGCTGGACGAAGAAAAGGTGGCAGGCACACCGGATGCAGATGAAGTGGAACCGATGTACGGGCCGCTTTACCTGCCGCGTAAATTTAAAATCGGCATTGCTGTTCCTCCATCAAATGATATCGATGTCTTTTCACAGGATCTCGGATTCATTGCGGTTATTGAAGATGGCAAGTTGACTGGTTTTAATATTGCAATTGGCGGCGGCATGGGTATGAGCCACGGAGATAAGGAAACCTACCCGCAGCTGTCCAAAGTGATTGGTTTTTGCACGCCTGACCAGATTCTTGAGGTGGCGGAAAAAACTATTACTATTCAACGAGACTACGGAAACCGTTCCAAGCGAAAAAACGCCCGTTTTAAATATACAGTTGACCGCCTGGGGGTTGAAACCGTAAAAGAAGAATTGGAAAACCGACTCGGTTGGAGCCTGGCCGAAGCTAGGGACTTTTCCTTTGAGGATAATGGAGACAGATATGGCTGGGTTCAGGGTCTTCAAGATCAATGGCATTTTACGCTGTTTGTTGAAGGTGGTCGTATTACAGACTTTGAAAACTACAAGCTGATGACCGGCCTGCGTGAAATTGCCAAGGTTCACACTGGGGAGTTCCGTTTAACTGCGAACCAGAACTTGATCATTGCAAATGTGTCCGAGGAAAAGAAGCAGGAGATCACGAATCTTCTCGATCAATATGGAATGCTCAACAGCCAGAACGTTTCTGCTATCCGCCGAAATTCTATGGCTTGTGTAGCACTTCCGACGTGCGGCCTTGCTATGGCTGAAGCGGAGCGCTATCTGCCGGTGCTGATGGACAAAATTGATCAGATTGCGGATGAAAACGGGTTGCGCAACGAGGAAATCACCGTTCGGATGACCGGCTGCCCTAATGGATGTGCACGGCATGCACTCGGTGAAATTGGCTTTATCGGCAAGGCGCCGGGCAAATACAATATGTATTTGGGTGCAGCTTTTGATGGCAGCCGTTTGAGCAAAATGTACCGCGAGAACATAGGGGAGGAAGAAATACTAAAGGAATTAAAAGTTCTTTTCCCGAAATATGCGAAAGAGCGTCTTGAAGGCGAACACTTTGGAGACTTTGTCATTCGAAGCGGAGTTATTAAAGCCACAACAGATGGCACCAATTTTCATTTATAATCCTAAAAACAGCGGCCCGGCAGTTATGCCGGGCCGCTGTTTGCTTATTTTTAATGTAAGGTGCGGTACACACCAATTACTTTTCCGAGGATGGTCACGTTTGGAAGAAGGATGGGTGATAACGAAGAATTTTCAGGCTGCAGACGGATATGGTCTTTCTCTTTAAAGAACCGTTTGACGGTTGCTTCATTCTCGTCTGTCATCGCTACGATGATATCACCATTTTCCGCTGTAGGCTGCTGCTTTACGACAACCAAGTCCCGGTCGTAAATGCCTGCTTCAATCATACTGTCTCCTTCTACAGTTAACATAAAAACATTATCGTCTCCTACTACATGCTCTGGAAGAGAGAAGTACTCATCCACATTTTCAATGGCCGTAATCGGAGATCCAGCAGTAACCTTACCGATGATCGGCACATTGACGGATCGTGATTTGGTGATGATCTGGTCGGATTCAAGCCCCAATACTTCAATGGCCCTTGGTTTGGTAGGGTCACGGCGAATCAGCCCTTTTTTCTCCAGACGAGAAAGATGGCCATGAACGGTAGAGCTGGACGCCAGCCCGACGGCTTCTCCGATTTCCCGAACGGAAGGAGGGTATCCCTTTGCATTAACTTCCTCTTTAATAAATTCCAGGATATCAATCTGTCTTCTGGATAACTTTGTCATTATATTTGCACCTCATTCACTGAATACTCTTGAAAAAAGTATAGCATTTAAAAGCAAGATATACAAACATAAGTTCGAAAAAAACCCTTGAAAAGAACAGCTGTTCCCATTATAATGAGAACAAATAGGAACAAACATTCGCAGGGGTGATAGGAAATGAAGGGATTTTCACCGGTAGTTATGCTAATATCTATTTTTGCAGCAGGGTTTTTTATGTTTGCCCATCAGACACATGTTGAAGGCTCGAAGGAATATATGGAGATTACAGTTAATAAGGGAGATTCACTCTGGAAAATTGCAGAAGAATATACTAAGGACCACAAAAGCAATTGGGCATTTGTAGACTGGGTGGAGAAGAACAACGGAATACAGGCAGGGGCCATTACACCGGGCCAGAAGCTCATCATTCCAATCAAAGCAGAAAAAGACAGGTGATGTTACTTGAACGCCATTATTTATTGCAGGGTAAGCACAGAGAAGGAGGAGCAGGCCGCTTCTCTTTCCCGGCAAGAAGAAGAATTAACAAGATTGGCTAAAGAGCATGATTTTACGATCGTTTCTGTCATCAAGGAACGGGAAAGCGGGTACAGCCTCGAACGGGAAGGCTTGCTGCGCATCATTGAAATGGCCCAGAGCGGTGAATTTGAAGTTCTTTTGGTATCAGATGATACCCGGCTGGGCAGGGGGAATGCCAAAATTGTACTGCTTCATGAACTGCTGAAACGTGAAATTAAAGTGTATACCTTCAGCAGCCAGGGAGAGTATCATCTTTCCGAGGCAGAATCGATGGTGCTTGAAATTGTGGCGGTGGTAGAGGAGTACCAAAGAAAGCTCCATAATTTGAAAATTAAACGTGGAATGAAAAAAGCGGTTCAAAAAGGGTACAAGCCGCAGAAAAATTTAAAGAATATCCACAATGGCGGCAGGGAGCGCAAAGAATTGCCGATTGAAGAAATCATTCGTCTTCGCAGGATGGATCTTACGTTCGCTGAGATTGCAGGTACCCTCCGGGGATTTGGATATGAAGCATCGAAAGCAACCGTTCACCGGCGGTATAAAGAGTATATAGAAAGTGCTGTGACTGGAAACCCTACCTGATATTCGTTTATGATAGGCATATCGAATATAAAAGGAGAGGTGTTCATGCTTACACCAGACAAATTGGAACGGCTCAATTTTCTTGCAAAGAAGTCGAAACAAGAAGGTTTAGCCACTGAAGAAGCTGCAGAGCAAAAAGAATTACGAGAAGAGTATCTGAAGAATGTCAGAACTTCTTTTCAAAATAGATTGCATTCATTGACCATCATTGACCCTGAAGGCAATGATGTGACACCGGAGAAGCTGAAAGAAAGCAAAAAAAGCCAAAAAAATATAAAGCATTAAAAGGAAGCCTGATTTCAAATGAAATCAGGCTTTTTTTCTTGTTGCAAAATTCTGAATTTCCTATATACTGTACTATAACAACTTTGGAAGGGGAGAACAAAGTGACTTTTTCAATAACGGATTCTGTTGTAAAATTGTATCGTGAAATTGATTTGAACGAAGGTGAAGCCATTCGGCTTTTCGCAAGGTATGCAGGAAGCACTAGCGATGGCGGATACTCTGTAGGCGTAATTCCCGCAATGCCTGGTGATGGTGATCAAATCCATGAAGTGAGCGGACTGACGTTTTTTTTTAGACCGGACGATGAATGGATTCTTGAGGAAATGAAGCTGGATTATGATGAAACCGAAGACATCTTTTACTGTGACCTTCCCGCACTGGCGTAAGTGATACGGCCTGTATTATAACAAAAGTTATAATGCGGGCTTTTTTATTTGTATGAAGGGAATACTTTAAGGGAAACTAATGAAGGGCATTGTGCTTGTATAAACAGGCCAAAATGTTTATGATTGAATCGACAAATCTTTTACATATGTTCATATGTAGATGAAGGGATGATGAAATTAATGTCTACTGCTTCAATTGATCAATTATCAATTAACACAATTCGAACTTTGGCTATAGATAGCATCGAAAAAGCCAAATCAGGTCACCCGGGAATGCCTATGGGTGCCGCACCTATGGCTTACAGCCTTTGGACAAAGTTCATGAACCACAATCCTGAGAACCCGCAATGGTTCAACCGTGACCGTTTTGTACTGTCTGCAGGACACGGTTCCATGCTTTTATACAGCCTGCTTTACTTATCCGGCTATGATCTTTCCATGGATGACCTTAAAGAATTCCGTCAGTGGGGAAGCAAGACCCCTGGACATCCGGAATACCGTCACACTGCTGGGGTTGATGCCACAACCGGACCACTCGGACAAGGTATTGCGATGGCTGTTGGTATGGCAATGGCTGAACGCCACCTCGCTGCGACTTACAACAAAGATGGCTTTGAAGTGGTTGACCACCATACTTACTCTATCTGTGGTGATGGAGACCTAATGGAAGGTGTATCAGCTGAAGCAGCTTCACTTGCAGGCCACCTTGGTCTTGGTAAACTGGTTGTTATGTATGATTCCAACGATATTTCACTTGATGGTGATTTGCACCTTTCTTTCTCTGAAAGCGTGCAGGATCGTTTTAAAGCCTATGGCTGGCAAGTGATTCGTGTCGAAGACGGCACTGATCTTAAAGAGATCGAAAATGCGATCGCTGAAGCGAAAAAAGATACAAAACATCCAACACTTATTGAAGTTAAAACCGTTATTGGTTTTGGATCTCCAAACAAATCCGGTAAATCAGCTTCCCACGGTGCACCGCTTGGATCAGATGAAGTTAAACTGACGAAAGCAGCGTATGACTGGGTATTTGAAGAAGACTTTTACGTTCCGGACGAAGTGAGAGATCATTTTGCTTCAGTAAAAGAAGAAAACCAAAAGAAAGAAGCAGAATGGAATGACTTGTTTGCCCGCTATGAAAAAGAGCACAGCGAAGCAGCTGCTCAATTAAAGTTGGCAATTGACAACAAGCTTCCAGAAAACTTTGATGCAAACCTTCCTGAGTTTGATAAAGCGATCGCCACACGTGCTTCCTCAGGGAATGCATTAAATGCTTTTGCTCAAAACATTCCTTGGCTGTTTGGTGGTTCTGCTGACCTTGCGGGATCCAACAACACCATGCTAAAAGGTGAAACCAATTTCAGCCGCGAAGATTACAGCGGACGCAACATCTGGTTTGGTGTTCGTGAATTCGCAATGGGTGCTGCGGTCAACGGTATGGCGCTCCATGGCGGATTAAAAGTTTTTGGTGCAACATTCTTCGTATTCTCCGATTACTTGCGTCCGGCCATTCGCCTTGCGTCCATTATGGGTCTTCCTGTAACCTTCGTATTCACGCATGACAGTGTGGCTGTTGGGGAAGACGGACCTACTCATGAACCGGTTGAACAGCTTGCGTCACTTCGTGCGATGCCTGGATTATCTGTAATCCGTCCTGCAGATGCATATGAATCTGTGGCAGCATGGAAATTGGCTCTTGAAAGCACAGATACACCAACGGCTCTTGTGCTTACAAGGCAAGCTCTTCCGATTTTGCCTGGAACAAAAGAGAATGCATATGAGAACGTTAAAAAAGGTGCTTATATCATTTCAGAAGCGGAAGGAACTCCACAAGCGATTCTTCTTGCTTCCGGATCTGAGGTAAGCCTTGCAGTTGAAGCTCAAAAATCACTGAAAGAAGAAGGAATCAACGTTTCTGTCGTTTCCATGCCTTCTTGGGACCGATTTGAACAGCAATCTGCTGAATACAAAGAAAGTGTATTCCCTTCTTCTGTACGTGCACGCCTTGGCATTGAAATGGCTGCTTCTCAAGGCCTTCATAAATATGTTGGACTTGAAGGCGACGTATTAGCGATTGATAAGTTTGGCGCTTCTGCACCAGGAAACAAAATCATCGAAGAGTACGGCTTCACTGTTGAAAATGTTTCTAACAAAGTTAAAGCATTGTTGAAATAATAAAAAATGGCCCGGAGGAAATCCTCCGGGTCTTTTTTGCGTTCGACAAAAGTAGTGATTTCAATCTTCAACATCAGACAACTTTTTTTTAGGACATGCTTTATACTGGGGAAAAAAGCGAGAGTAGGTGGCGGGGGCTTGAGAGAGTATTTCATTTATAAGCTAAAAGATGAAGTTGCTGAACGATACTTTGGAAAAGAGTCAAAGCTTTTTCAGCTCTTTTTAGAGGAATACAAAACCTTTACCGCTCAGAAGGATGTCCTGCAAAAGCAAATCGAGTACATTACGTCTCCGCTACATGTTGATCCTTTACAAACCTTTTTAAAGCAAATGCTCCTCTCGAAGAAGGGGTTTCACACAGAAATTCATTCCTTTTTACTGGAAAGTGACAATAGTTCTGCCCGGCTCAGCTTCTCAGAACGCTACCTCATTCTTCAGAGTGTGGGTGGTTTTGAGGCGGAAACGATCATTTTTGAAACGATGCGCAAATACGAGCGCTGTTTTTTTGCCATGGATTTTAAATATTACCGTTATGGGTGGCTGAATCCGTTGAAACCGAGGACAGGGTACGGCTCATAAATATTTTAGTGTCCATCTTGTATATGTTTATCACTTTATAGTAAACTAGTGCTAGACAACATGAAGGAGGAAGTTTTACTATGTTTTATTATATCCTTGTGGGTATTCTAGCGCTTCTTGCAGGCGTAGCTATCGGCTTTTTCATTGCCCGCAAATACATGATGAGTTATCTGCAAAAAAATCCGCCAATTAATGAAAACATGCTTCGGGTCATGATGATGCAAATGGGCCAGAAACCGTCCCAAAAGAAAATTAACCAAATGATGCAGGCAATGAACAAACAAATGAAGTAATAAATCAGTGACAAGCTGATTTATCTTCAACGACGATAGAGAGTTGATCATTTCTTACGTCACTGGTTAAGTTCATCTTTATCCTTGATACCGGATTTGTTCTTCTTAGATCTCGTAATAAGCCGCCTTATGGTCCATGTGGACTGTAGGGTGGCTTTTTTTATTGCAGAAATGATTTTTAAAATTTTCATTATTTGGTAAAATAAAGAGGGTGTTTTTGGGGGAAGGGGATGTTGGGCTTGAATGTGTTTATGGATTTGATGTGGTACTTTAAACAGGAAAAAAGAAGGTACCTGACCGGAATTGCTTTGCTTGCGCTTGTGTCGCTGTGCCTTCTGGTTCCGCCAAAAATCATTGGCTATACGGTTGATCGTATAAAAAGTAATTCGTTGACCGGAAAACAGCTGGGGAGTTACATGCTGATTCTGGCGTTGGTCGCGGTTATTGTATACTTATTGCGTTTTTTCTGGAGAGTTCTGATTTACGGAGCCTCCATTCAACTGGCTTTGCTGCTGAGGAACCGGCTTTATACCCATTTTACGAACATGTCCCCCCGCTTTTATCAAAAAAAGAGAGTAGGAGATTTGATGGCCCACTCCACCAATGATCTCCAGGCGATTCAGCAAACAGCAGGGGACGGGGTGCTGACGCTCGTTGATTCCTCGATGATGGGTGGTTTTACGCTGATTACGATGGCTGCTACCATCAGCTGGAAGTTGACGCTCATCAGTCTGCTCCCGCTTCCGGTCATGGCCTGGTCAACCAGCCGGTATGGTAGCATGCTGCACGAGCGCTTCCATAAAGCGCAGGAAGCTTTCTCTGAGATGAACGATAAAGTGCAGGAAAGCATTTCGGGAGCACGGGTCATCAAAGCGTTTGGACAGGAAGAGCAGGACGTGGATGCCTTCAAAGCATTATCGAAGGATGTAGTCCAAAAAAACATTTCCGTGGCCAAGGTGGATGCTTTGTTTGATCCGACGATATCTCTCGTTGTCGGCGTTTCTTTTTTTCTTGCGGTTTCCTATGGCTCTTCCCTTGTTATAAACGGAGAGCTCACGATCGGACAGCTTGTCTCTTTTACAAGCTACCTTGGTCTCCTGATCTGGCCAATGCTGGCATTTGGCTGGTTGTTTAATATTGTTGAAAGAGGAAGAGCTTCCTATGACCGCGTGACAGATCTATTAAAAGTTAATGACGTGATCTCTGAAAAAGAGGATGGATTACAGGAGCCGCCTGCCGGATCGATCGAGATGAAGCTGACATCTTTTTCATATGATGAAAATGGTCCAGCGGCTCTAAAGGACATTTACTTTGAACTGGCGGCAGGGAAAACCATGGGGATTGTCGGCAAGACAGGCAGCGGAAAAACGACCCTCTGCCGGCTATTGCTCAAAGAGTTTCAAGTGGGAGATCATCAGATCATACTGGCCGGACATGATATAAACGATTATCGTCTTCATGCGGTAAGAGAAGCCATCGGGTATGTGCCGCAGGACCATTTTCTCTTTTCTGCAACTGTTGCTGAGAATATTGCCTTTGGAAAATATCATGCTTCCTTTCAAGAAATCAAACAGGCATCAAAGGATGCGGCCGTTTACGAGGATATCGTTCAATTTAAAGACGAGTTTGAAACGGTCGTGGGCGAGCGAGGCGTGACTCTCTCCGGCGGGCAGAAACAGCGGATTTCCATCGCGCGTGCCCTGCTAACCGATCCCGAGCTGCTTATTCTTGATGATTCCCTGTCGGCCGTTGATGCCAGGACAGAAGAAAACATTCTGAAAAACCTGAAAGGCAAGCGGAAAGATAAAACGACGATCATTACCGCTCACAGACTGTCTAGTGTGGATCATGCCGATCTGATCATTGTGCTGGATGAAGGCAGGATAATCCAAAAAGGAATACATGAAGAACTGATTGCAATTCCTGGATGGTACAGGGATACGTACGAAAGCCAGGCATTGGAATCATTGATCGCAAAAGGAGGATGAACATGGATCGGACAAATACGGAAGAAATCAAGCAGCGGGCTGTGTTCAACCGGCTTCTCTCTTATTTAAAACGCGATCAGAAAAGGCTCATTTTAGCTTTTGTACTGTTGATAATCGCGACGGGAACCGATCTTCTCGGTCCGATACTTATTAAAGTATTTATTGATGATCACCTGACACCGCGAAATTTTGATCATACCATCATACTCCTTCTGGCGTTGGGATACATCAGTATTATTGTATTGTCATGTATTCTGAATTACATACAGCTTGTTTTGTTTCAAACGGCCGCCATGAACATCATTCAGAGCATGAGAATCGATGTGTTTACGAAGGTGCATGGCCTGGGGCTTCGTTTTTTTGACCGTACACCTGTAGGGAGTCTTGTTTCAAAAATAACGAACGACACAGAAGCGATCAAGGATTTTTATGTGAGTGTTCTTTCCGCGTTTGTCCAGAATATCGTATATTTAGCAGGCATATTTATCGCGATGTTTTACTTGAATGTAAAATTGGGATTATTCTGCCTGGTGCTGTTGCCGGTGATTGCTTTCATCATGGTCTTGTACCGAAAATTCAGCTCCCAATCGTTTTTGCATATGCGCGAAAAACTCAGTGAACTGAATGCCAAGCTTAATGAGTCGCTGCAGGGAATGAGCATTGTCCAAGTCTTTAACCAGCAGAAGCGGCTCAAAAAAGAGTTTGCGGATGTGAACCGGGAACATAATGAAGCATGGATGAAAAATATTAAATACAATGGCCTATTGCTTAGGCCCGCGGTGGATCTTG
This sequence comes from Fictibacillus enclensis, assembly GCF_001457035.1. Lineage (GTDB taxonomy): Bacteria > Bacillota > Bacilli > Bacillales > Fictibacillaceae > Fictibacillus_C > Fictibacillus_C enclensis. The sequence continues at coordinate 1,296,966 of NZ_KQ758617.1, forward strand.
TGTATGTTCTCGCCATCATGATTGTTCTTTCATTTTTTGGTATCAAATCATTTTCGAGCCCGGTTGAAATTGGCGTCATTTATGCGTTCGTCAATTATATGGACCGCTTTTTTGAACCCGTCAACATGCTCATGATGAGGCTGTCGATGTTTCAGCAGGCCATTATTGCCGGAGGCAGGATGTTTGAACTGCTGGACGAAAATGATAAAGCTCCAGGGGCAGAGGGCGGCCGTCATCCTGTCATTACGGAGGGGGCCATTGAGTTTAAAAATGTTACGTTCTCCTATGATGGCAAGCACCCTGTTCTAAAAAATATTTCGTTTCATGCCCGCCCCGGTGAAACGGTGGCACTTGTCGGGCATACCGGCAGCGGCAAAAGCTCGATCACCAATTTGTTGATGAGGTTTTATGAACTGGGGCAGGGAGAGATTACAATCGATTCGGTTCCGCTGTCATTTTACGATAATCATGAATTAAGAAGCAAAATGGGACTGGTACTGCAAGACTCATTTCTTTTTGCCGGTACTATCTCTCATAACATCTCCTTATTCAATACGAACATTACAAGGGAGCGGGTGAAGGAGGCAGCGGCTTTCGTACAGGCTTCCGAATTTATCGAAAAATTGCCAGAAGGTTATGATCAGGAAATCGGCGAGAGGGGGTCGACCTTCTCTACTGGTCAGCGCCAGCTCATTACATTTGCCCGTACGATGGCTTTTGAGCCTAAGATCCTTATTCTGGATGAAGCCACCGCGAATATCGATACGCAAACAGAAGATGCGATTCAGCATGCCCTGCAAAAGATGAGGGCAGGAAGAACCACCATCGCCATTGCCCACCGGCTGTCAACCATTCAGGATGCCGACCAGATTCTTGTCCTTCACAAAGGAGAAATTGTGGAACGGGGAACTCACCAGCAATTGATTCAAATGAAAGGGCTTTATTATAAAATGTATGCTCTTCAACAAAAAGACAAACTTTCAGAAGAGGTGGGCTAGAAAATCCTTTTTTCATTGAAGAACAGGTCCACTTTCATTTAAACTTAAAGTATTACATATAGAGGAGTCGACACAATGGACTTAAATATTTGGCTCGCTTTCGGAGCAGGATTGCTTTCCTTCATTTCACCCTGCTGTCTGCCGCTTTATCCAGCCTTTCTTTCCTACATCACCGGTATCTCGGTCCGGGATCTGAAAGAAGAACATGGGATGAAAAAGAAGCAGGCGCTGCTGCACACGTTTTATTTCCTGCTCGGATTTTCTATTATATTCTTCGTGCTTGGACTATCGTCATCCTACATCGGCGGTCTGTTTGCGCAATACAAAGATTTCCTCCGTCAGTTTGGCGCTATTATCATCGTCGTTTTTGGACTTCTGGTGCTTGGCGTATTTCAGCCTGCTTTTTTAATGAAAGACAGGAAGCTCACATTTAGAAACCGGCCGACGGGATATCTGGGTTCAGTGTTGATCGGAATTGGATTCTCTGCCGGATGGACACCGTGTACCGGACCCATCCTCGGTGCGGTGATTGCACTCGCGGTCTCCAACCCGGGAGCCGGTATGCTGTATATGGGCTGCTATGTGCTCGGTTTTGCTGTTCCGTTTTTCTTTTTAAGCTTCTTTTTGGATAAACTAAGCAGTATTAAACGGTACAATGTGCAGATCATGAAATCAGGCGGTTTTCTTATGGTTGCCATGGGGGTCGTGTTATACTTTGATTGGATGACGAAAGTTACTTCATTTCTTGTGAACCGGGTGTTTGGCGGCTTTCAAGGATTTTAGGGAGGTACAGCTTGGAGAGAAGCAGTAACGATCTTATTTTAAAAACCACCACAAATATTATCGTGTTTATCATTCTTGCTTTTTCGGTCAATTCTTTTTTCTCCGGCCATAACGCGCCGGGCGGGGGATTTATTGGAGGATTGATGGGAGCCGGAGCGATTGTTCTTTTATATCTGGCATACGGTATCGGGCCGATCAATCGTGTGATTCCGGTGAATTATCGAATTGTGCTCGCAGCGGGCCTTTTAATTGCTTTTTTGACAGGCATGGGCTCGTTTGTGTTTGGCGTTCCGTTTTTAAGCCATTCATTTGGACACTTTCACCTGCCGCTGCTCGGTGATACTGAGCTTGCCACAGCCATGCTGTTTGATCTTGGCGTTTATCTGACGGTCCTTGGCGTAACCATGACAATTATCTTATCGATCGCAGAGGATGATGGGGATACATCCGATTAAGAAAGAAGGAAAGAATGTTGTTCTTCATTGCGAGCAGTATTTTGGCAGCTGTCATGGCTGTAACTGTTATTTTTGTTCGTTTAAAAGCTACGAAAAAACCGGCTTCTTTAAAAAAAATTATCCTGCCTCCGTTTTTCATGTCGACCGGCTTTCTGATGTTTGTGGTTCCCGTGTTTCGGGTCACATGGATGGAAGCAGGGGAGGCCTTTCTGGTAGGCTGTCTTTTTTCCATATTCCTTATCAAAACGAGTAAGTTTGAGAAGAGGGGAGGGGAAGTCTACCTGATCCGGTCCAAGGCGTTTGCCGCGATTTTGATCATTTTGTTTTTGGTCCGTATGGCGATGAAAACCTACCTTGGACATCAGATCTCTTATCCGGAAACGAGCGGGTTGTTTTTTATCGTGGCGTTTGGCATGATCCTCCCCTGGAGGGTTGCCATGTATTTTGGCTACAAAAAAGTGCTGCAATCATAAAAAACTCGATCACCAATTGGTGGTCGAGTTTTTTATTATCCCAGTAAGCTCCGGTAAGGGGAGAGGTCGATCTGCTTTTCGTTTAGTTTTTTAACCAGCCATTTGTGGTCGCGTTTGGGAGTTGCAATAATGTAACCGCGAACAATCAAATCCTGAGTCATCACCGAAGCTTTTTCGGTCATGGCAAGTTCCCCGATTTTCCCTGCTATCTTTTCGCGTGCCACGTCCCGAAACAATTCGGGTACCGGTGAGACGAGTTCTTCCAAAAATTCCTTTTGTTTTGGTGTCCATAGGTGTTTCGTTTGGGAGATGTAATACTCCTGCCAATCAAGTATGGACCTGCCGTCTTCTTTCGGAAGCCGTTTTAAAAACTTCCGAAACATAAAATATCCGCCGATCGCAAACATGGAGATTAAAAAAATGGTCCAAAGTGCGATGAACAAAAAAAAGCCTGTAGACATGTTTGTCACCCCGATCGTATGGTTGCCAGAAACCACATTATGTATCCTTTCTTCATTATATAGGGGGAAAGTGCATTAAATCAATATCCATCTGTCAGTGAGTGTAGAGAGGGGAGGGGCTCGGGAAATAATTCAAAACGACAGCAAACGACATGGTTTTTAGACTATAACAGATAAGAAATTCAAACTATAACAGTTTGCAGGTTGGTACAGAAGGTTATAAACAATGATACAGGGTGAGTTGTGGATAAGTGTGAATAACCGAAACTGTGGATAAACATGGGGAAAACTCGGTATGCATAAATATTCACCACTGCATAAAACAAATATACATTGATGCATAAAATTGGTTTTGTTTCGGACGAAAGGGAACGATACCCCCCTATTGTGTATTGGGTTTGGGAAATAATAGGTCCTCGGCTTGACTTCTATCCATCAGCAAGGGTACGCTGTCCGTACAAGTAATCATTTTTATGGAGGTGCGTTTAAGCGTGCGGTTGAAAAATAAACGAGTTTTAAGTTTTGTGCACCATGACTTTGAAGATCTGGAATTATGGTATCCGATTTTGCGTTTGCAGGAAGAAGGAGCTTCCGTGGAACTTGCCGGGGAAAAAGCAGGAGAAGTATACAAAGGAAAATACGGAGTGCCGGCCACTGCTCAGCTTCCGTTTGATGACGTTGATCCGGCAAATTATGATGCGCTGCTCGTTCCGGGAGGCTGGGCGCCGGACAAGCTGAGACGTTTTCCGAAAGTGATCGAAATCGTGAGGCACATGGAAAAACACCACAAGCCGATCGGACAGATTTGTCACGCGGGATGGGTGCTGATTTCCGCTAAAATTCTTAAAGGCAAAAAGGTAACAAGCACACCTGGAATTAAGGATGATATGGAGAATGCAGGTGCGGAGTGGCGCGATGAAGCCGTAGTGGTTGACGGTCATTTGGTTTCAAGCCGCCGTCCGCCGGACCTGCCGCCATATGTGAAAGCATTTGCCGATGTGATTGCAGGGGATTACGAGAGACAATAAAAAAAGAAGGCGGCGCTGCCGTCTTCTTTTTATCTTTTTATTTATGATCTAATCATTTATATTGGCGGGACCATGTGGGAATCGAACCCACCGGAGACGGCACGCGCCTCCCAAAAAGTTTTGAAGACTCAGGCAAGCACCAGCTACGCTTCTGGCCCCGAGACAGTAACTTTATTTTTTGATCAGTTCTTCTTCAAAATAAAAAGTTGAAGGGTTTTCTTTTACCACATAAGAATAGCGTTTCATATTTTTGATAAATTTGCAGCGTAATACTGTAACCATCTCATCGGTTGCTTTGATTTTAACGGATTCTCCCGCGGTATACAGGTTTGTTTTCAGTTTCGCTCTCTCCTTTGTTCATTATAAAAATTAATTATTCTTGACGTGAAAAAAGAGTGAAGAATTCACTCTTTTACTACTTTCCAGTCATATAAATCTTCAACCTGGCAGTCAAGTTCTTTTGCGATGGCCATTGCATTGCTCAAGCTCATAACTTTTTTAGATTGATAATCGTTTAATTGATCCACTGAAATATTCGTACTTTTAGAAAGAGCTTCAATCTTCATTTTTTTCTTCGCGATCAATGATTTCAGGTTGCTTTTCTTCGGCTTATAATTGCTCAAAACGCCACCTCACTTTTATTAAGTATAGCACAATGCAGGCAGGATAGATAGTTTTGATAACATGATGACTGTACGGCATGATAAAATGAACCCAAATGAAAACAAAAAGGGAGGCGGGAACTTTGGCAACAAAACATGTCACGATCGGCATTGCCGGCCATATTGATCACGGAAAAACCGCTTTGACGAAAGCACTCAGTCAGGTGGATACCGATACGCTGAAAGAGGAAAAAGAACGAGGCATTACGATTGAACCGGGAATCGCCCCTTTTTCGTTAAGTGAAAGTATTTCCGCCGCCATCATCGATGTGCCGGGGCATGAAAGATTTATCCGCCAGATGATTGCCGGTGTCGCCGGAATTGACTTGGTGATCCTTGTCATCGCGGCTGACGAAGGCATCATGCCGCAAACTCTTGAGCACCTTGAAATTTTGCAGTTCCTCGGTGTTACACAAACGGTTTGTGCCGTAACCAAGAGTGATAAAGTCGATCCCGAATGGAGGGAATTGCTGAGAGACGAGATTGAAGGGCTCACAAAAGGGATGGCTCTCGAGGAGATTCCCATTCACTTTGTCGACAGCCTGAGCGGGAAGGGAATCGCATCTTTAAAAAATCAGCTGGTTCAGCTGGCGAAAACCGTTCCATCAAAAAGCCGTTCCGGTCCGTTCCGGCTGCCTATCGACCAAGCCTTTACCGTTAAAGGACAGGGAACAGTGGTGCGGGGAACAATTGTTGAAGGATCTGTCACGACCGGTGACCTGGTCGCATTGGAGCCGGGGGAGGAACACGTGCGGATTCGGCAGCTGCAGGTACACAATAAAGTGGTTGAGACGGCCGGTGCCGGCCAGCGAGCAGCCTTGAACCTGGCGGGTGTAAGCAGGGAAGAGCTTAAACGGGGACATGTGCTCGTTTCTCCAGGTCAGTATCCGGTAAGTGACTGTTTGGACGTTCTGCTGAATCTCTCGAAAAACGCAAAAAATTTGAAGCAGCGCCAGCTCATAAAGTTTTACATAGGAACGTCTGAAGTAATGGGGAAAATTGTTTTCTTCGACCGGAATGAAACCAGGGAAAAAGAGAATGAGATCTATTGCCAGGTGAGATTGGTGCAAACGGTAGTTGCCAGAAAAGGCGATCGGTTTATTCTCAGGCGGCCTTCCCCTGAAGAAACCATAGGTGGTGGCGAAATCATCGATCCTATGGGAGGGAAATATCGATTTGGCATGTCTACCGTCAATCGTCTAAAGGAAAAAAAGGAAGGAACACCGGTGGAGTGGGCAGCGAGGGAACTAAAACGCAGCGGCGCTTTATCAGAAGAAGAACTTTACACAGTACTCGGCATGAATGATGATTTTTCAGATACCATAAAAGAGCTACTATTAACCTCTTTCATCACAGAAATTCAAAAGGGTGTTTATGCGCTCACTGAAAAAGTGAATGAAATAAAAGAAGCGCTGACCCGTCGTGTAACAGAATACCAACAGAGGCATACTCTTCGCCAGGGGATGGACAAAGCGGAACTGCTTCACAGCTTCCGGGATGAAAAGGAAGAATTAATGCAGTATGGCCTAAAAGAAGTGCTTGCCGAGGAGGTTCTTGTACAGGAGAACCAGTTTATCCGTCATTATTCATTCGCACCCCATGTGCCGGCAGGGTGGGAAAAACGCTTTGAGAAGCTTGAGAAAACAATGCTCAGTCAGGGATTGGAAGCTCAGCCGTTTAAGGAGCTTTACCAGGAAGGGCAGCTTCCATCTGACCTTTATCAGGAGGTTGTCCGGTTTATGACCAACTCGGATGCCGCTTATAAACTTGATGATGACAGGCTGATCCATGCCCTTGTGGTTCATAAACAAATGGAAGTATTGGAGAACACATTCCCTGAATCCTTTTCTGTTCAAGACGCCAAAGTGGTGCTTGGGGTTTCACGAAAGTTTTTGATACCATATCTCGAACTATTAGACAGGATGGGGTACACCGTACGCGATGAGGGGAAACGACGGTGGAAAAATAAAAAAACTCCGAAATAACGGAGTTTTTTTAGTAAATGACATGAATCAGTTTTTCGCTGCGTTCGGATACCGTTCCGATTTTGGCGGCATGAACCACGCCGGCTCTGTGAAGATCAGCGAGACAGTCATCCGCTTCCTTTGCAGGTATGCTGATCAGTAGCCCGCCTGATGTAACGGCATCACATAAGATCCATTGATCACTTTCCTGCAAATCGCTGTGATAGGTGATCACATCTTTTATCCACCGGTGATTTGCTTTGGTTCCCCCGGGAACCACGCCATCATGAGCGAGCTCTTTTGTTCCCTCTACGACCGGAACAGCAGAATACGTGATGTTCATTGAAACCTTCTGACTGCCTTTGGCCATTTCGCTTGCATGCCCGAGCAGCCCGAATCCTGTAACATCTGTCACGGCATTTGGATGATAAGAACCCAAGGTTTCGGCCGCTTTTTTGTTAAGACTGGCCATGATTTCAGAAACCTCTTGAATTTGTGCGTCATTCAACCGTCCCTGTTTAATGGCGGTCGTCTGAATACCAATGCCAATGGGCTTGGTCAAAATAAGCACATCACCGGGCCTGGCGCCGACATTTTTGTAAATGCGGTCAGGATGGACAAATCCTGTAACGGAGAGTCCGAATTTCGGCTCCTGGTCGTCAATGGAATGTCCCCCGACGAGGGCTGCACCTGATTCTTTTACCTTATCGGCAGCGCCTTTCATGATTTGAGCCAACACGTCATGTCCAAGTTTCTTTAATGGAAACCCGACAATATTAAGAACGGTCTTTGGCGTGCCGCCCATCGCATATACATCACTTAACGAATTGGCAGCCGCGATTTGGCCAAACATATAAGGATCATCGACGATTGGAGTAAAGAAGTCCACCGTCTGGATCAAAGCAAGTTCATCGCTTACTTTATAAACCCCGGCATCATCGGATGTTTCGAGTCCCACGATCAGGTTGGGATCCGGTTCTCTTTCTGGTAAATGACACAAAACTTGTGCCAGGTCCTCTGGACCAATTTTACAGCCTCAGCCGCCTTTTGTGGAAAGCTGGGTTAATCGAATTTTATCCTGGCTTGTCATGTGCTGCACCCCCTTAACAATTAGTATAATCATTTTTGGGCGAAAGTGCGAAACACTTGACCTGAGGAAAAATTACAATGATGTATAAATGAAAGGAAGTAAGCTCTATGGAAGAGTTACGATTACTGCCTTCTGTTCATGCCGTTTTGCAACAGAACGATTGGGAAGGCGGGGAAAAGGGCATTCCCGCTTCTGTTATAAAAAAATGGGTGCAAGAAGAATTAGATGTCCTGCGCCTTTCCTTGATGAATGGAAGTTATAAGGAAGGTTGGGAGAGGAAACGTTTTTTGGCTGCTGTAAGTGCTGGTGTCCGTAAAAAGATGGAGATCAATGGGGCTTATACTTTAAAAAAAGTTGTTAATGCAACAGGGGTAGTCCTACATACAAATCTTGGACGGGCACGCTTAAGTTCGGCTGCAGTGGCACATGTGCTTGAGGCTGCCTCTTCTTATACCAATTTGGAATACAGCCTTGAACAAGGAACACGCGGATCGCGCCATGACATTATCGAGAATCAAATTTGCGATATTACAGGCTGTGAGGCGGCGATGGTGGTCAACAATAATGCGGCTGCTGTATATATGGTTTTATCGGCATTGGCCAAACAAAAAAAAGTAATCGTTTCGAGGGGAGAACTGGTGGAGATCGGCGGTTCCTTTCGCATTTCTTCCATTATGGAAGAAAGCGGTGCAATTTTGAAAGAGGTGGGAACAACTAACCGGACACACCTTCATGATTACGCTTCAGCGATCGATGAGGAAACGGCCATACTGATGAAAGTACATACAAGCAACTTTAAGATTACAGGATTTACCAAAACAGTTTTCTCACAGGAACTGCTTGCTTTAAAAGAACAGCACCCAGAGCTGATCGTATACGAAGACCTGGGCAGCGGTTCATTATTTCCTTTTGCCCGATACGGAATTGGAGAAGAGCCAGAAATAAAAAGAAGTATAGCTGCTGGGCTTGATCTTATTTCGTTCTCCGGGGACAAACTGATCGGGGGACCGCAGGCAGGCATCATTGCAGGGAAGAGTAAATGGATCAATCAACTTAAGAAACATCAGCTGGCAAGGGTGCTTCGTGTCGACAAACTGACATTGGCGGCCCTTGAAGCCACCCTGCTTTCCTACCACCAGGAAGAGGCGGCCAGAGAAATTCCTGTTATTCGCGACATAATTAGGGCAGAAGAAGAAATAAGGGTTCAAGCGGAACGGATTAAAGAGAAGCTCGAATCAGTGTATGAATGCCATATCAGGAAGGGACATTCCATGGTAGGCGGAGGAACAATGGCTGCCGTTGTGCTGCCCACCTATATTATAGAAGTAACTCATCCCGCTTTCTCTGCTCCCGAGCTTTCAAGGAGGCTTAGGGAACAATCTGTACCAGTGATTGTCACCGTCAAAAATGACTGTTGCCACATCGATCCAAGGACCGTAGATGAAGCGGATGAGGCTGCACTGCTTTCTGCTTTTTTTTCCCTTTAAAAAAAGCCAGCTTTTTGGCTGGCTTACATTTTTCCGCCGTGATTTTGGCGCGTATGATTTCGGTTTTTCACTTTCTTTGAACCGCTTAACGGTTCCGGCTGCCCGGGGTTTTCACCTTTCGGGGCATTTTTTCGAATATCTTTAAACCGGTTGTGCTCTGTCATAGGTGACCTCCGAAATTGAATAATTTTCCGCTTGTTTTGGCATAGTAAAGGCATCTCAATCAAAAAGGAGAACGACAATGCCGTATCATAAAGACAAGCAACAAGCGTTTCAGGATGCAGAAAAAGGGTATTCGCAGGCCGTTGAAGCCCATCAGCTGATTCAGTCAGATGCTGAGGACTATGGCACAAGGGTTAAAGAACTGAGAAAAGAGGCAGAGGAAGCTCTGCAGCAGATCGATAATGCACTTGAAGTGTCTTCCGAACATCAAAGACAGCAGCTTGAGCAATACCGTGCGCAGCTTCAGGGCTACATAAACCAGTACCCGAATTAATGACGTTTTTTCGTCTTCTTATTGTTTTGCTTTTGGGCTTCGGTTAACGGTTCATTCTGTGCCTGCAGCTGTTCATTGCCGAACTCTGTATCATAACCAGCACCGCCGCCTTGTGCTTTTGCTGCGTTCATGCCCGGACGGACATGATTGGCTTTTCCTTTAGGCTTGGACATTTGTATTCCACCCCCTTGTCTGTTAGTCTGCGCAGTAGCACGAAAAAAAGCACTCCCTATTTCTGGAGTGCTTTTTTAAAAGTGGTAATTCAACTATTTTTTCCTGAACCAGTCGATCAGGAGCCAGATTCCGCTCAAACCTACGAGGACATAAATGACCTGCTCGGTCGTGGAACCGCTTCCAAAAATAGCGCTGACTACATTAGTATCAAATAATCCGATTAATCCCCAGTTCAATGCTCCGATAATCGCAAGCAATGTGGCCAAATGTTTTAAGATCGCCATGCCGTCGACACTCCTTTCTTTTTCATATTGAAGTCTTTATATCATACGAAGACCTAACGGTTTGGTGATTATTTAACCTTATAAGATTTACTTATATTGTTTAATAACTTTTCTGTACTTTACTTATTGAAAGCACTTTCGTATGATAAGAAAGGGAAATGATTGTAGAAGAGATAGACCGAATTTTGCAGGGGATTTAGCAATTTTTCGACAATTTTTCTCTGAATTAGTGTATGATGGGTATGATGGTTTTTTTGAAGGAGGAGAGTGGAGTAATGAGTAAACAACAAAATGATGTTTTCAAGGCGCGTTCATCATTCAGCGTCAATGGAAAAACCTACAACTATTATCGTCTAAAGGCACTCGAAGAAGCGGGTGTGGGCAAAGTTTCCAAATTGCCTTATTCCATTAAAATCTTGCTTGAGTCTGTCTTGCGTCAATATGACGGCCGAGTAATTTTGAAAGAACATATTGAGAACCTCTCTAAATGGGGAACTGCAGACGTAAAAAATATCGATGTTCCTTTCAAACCGTCCCGCGTTATCCTGCAGGACTTTACAGGTGTTCCGGCAGTGGTTGACTTGGCTTCCCTAAGAAAAGCCATGAAAGATATGGGTGGAGACCCTGCACAAATCAATCCTGATATTCCGGTTGACCTTGTCGTTGACCACTCTGTCCAAGTTGATAAATTTGGTACAGCTGACTCTTTAAATGTAAACATGAATCTTGAATTTGAACGAAACGAAGAACGTTACAAGCTGCTCAGCTGGGCACAATCCGCGTTTGACAACTACCGTGCGGTTCCACCTGCAACAGGAATCGTTCACCAGGTAAACCTTGAGTATCTTGCATCCGTGGTTCAAAGCCATGAAATTGACGGAGAACTTGAAGCCTTCCCTGATTCATTGGTAGGAACTGATTCCCATACGACCATGATCAACGGTCTTGGCGTACTTGGATGGGGTGTTGGTGGAATCGAGGCGGAAGCTGGAATGCTCGGACAGCCGTCTTATTTCCCTGTGCCTGAAGTTATTGGTGTAAAGCTTGTTGGTGAACTTCCTGACGGCGCAACTGCTACTGACCTTGCGCTTAAAGTTACCCAAGTGCTTCGTGAGAAAAAAGTAGTTGGCAAGTTTGTTGAATTCTTTGGTCCTGGACTTGCGGAAATGCCTTTGGCTGACCGTGCGACCATCTCCAACATGGCTCCTGAATATGGTGCTACTTGCGGATTCTTCCCGGTTGATGAAGAGGCGCTTAACTATCTTCGCCTGACTGGAAGAACTGAAGATCAAATCAAGCTTGTTGAAGAATACAGCAAAGCGAACGGCTTGTTCTACACTGCAGGTCTTTCTGAAGATCCAATTTTCACTGACGTGGTGGAAATCGATCTTGCTCAAATCGAGTCCAACCTTTCCGGACCAAAACGTCCACAAGATTTGATTCCTCTTTCTAAAATGAAAGAAGCCTTCAATAAAGCGCTTGTTTCTCCACAAGGAAATGCAGGCTTTGGCCTGACTGAAAAGGAAATCAATAAAGAAGCAACCATTAAGCATCCAAACGGCGAAAAATCCGTGATGAAAACCGGAGCTGTTGCGATTGCGGCGATCACAAGCTGTACCAATACTTCCAACCCTTATGTAATGCTTGGTGCTGGTCTTTTGGCGAAAAAAGCGGTTGAAAAAGGATTAAAAGTACCTGGATATGTGAAAACTTCACTTGCTCCAGGATCCAAAGTTGTTACAGGATACCTTGAAAATGCAGGACTTATGCCTTACCTGGATCAACTTGGCTTCAACCTTGTTGGATACGGCTGTACGACTTGTATCGGTAACTCCGGTCCTTTGTCACTTGAAGTAGAACAAGCGATTGCCAAGAATGACCTAACCGTCACTTCTGTACTTTCAGGTAACCGTAACTTTGAAGGACGTATTCACCCGCTAGTGAAAGCAAACTACCTGGCTTCTCCGCCGCTCGTTGTTGCATATGCGCTTGCAGGAACAGTTGATATTGACCTGCAAACGGATTCCTTTGGAAAAGACAGCGAAGGCAATGATGTTTACTTCAAAGACATCTGGCCATCTTCTGCAGAAATTAAAGAAGCAATGAGCCAGGCGGTAACTCCTGAATTGTTCAAAAAGGAATACGAAGATGTATTCGATGAGAATGCACGCTGGAACGCATTAAAAACAACTGGAGATAAGCTTTACAGCTGGGATGACAATTCCACTTACATCCAGAACCCGCCGTTCTTCGAAAATCTTTCTGCGGAACTTAAAGAAATTCAGCCGCTTAAAGACCTTCGCCTGATTGCGAAATTCGGAGATTCTGTTACTACTGACCACATTTCACCGGCTGGAGCAATTGCCAAAGATTCTCCTGCAGGGAAATACTTGATCAGAAATGGTGTAGAACCACGTGAATTCAACTCATACGGTTCCCGCCGAGGAAACCATGAAGTCATGATGCGCGGTACGTTTGCGAACATCCGTATCCGTAACCAGATCGCTCCTGGAACTGAAGGCGGATGGACAACATACTGGCCGAATGAAGAAGTCATGAGCATCTATAAAGCAGCAATGAAATACAAAGAAAACAATACTGGCTTGATGGTCATTGCCGGTAAGGACTATGGAATGGGAAGCTCCCGTGACTGGGCAGCTAAAGGTACAAACCTTCTTGGAATCCAAACCGTTCTTGCTGAAAGCTTTGAGCGTATTCACCGCAGCAACCTTGTACTGATGGGCGTTCTTCCATTGCAGTTTAAAGAAGGCGAAAACGCTGAAACGTATGGTCTGACTGGAAAAGAATCTTTCACTGTACAAGTGGACGAAAATGTGAAACCTCGTGACGTCGTTAAAGTTACAGCAGTATCCGAGGATGGCACAAAAACTGAATTTGATGTGGTTGCCCGTTTTGACAGTGAAGTGGAGATCGATTACTATCGCCATGGAGGAATTCTTCCAATGGTTCTCCGCAACAAGATTGCCAACAAGCAGCCACAAAGCTAATAAACGAAGCTCTCCATTTTGGAGGGCTTTTTTTTTGCTTATTTTTCTGAACATTTGAATAAAAAATCGCCATTCTGTCAAGAGTAATAACAAACCAATCAGGAAGAAGGAATGTAAGAGTGAGAAAAAGCAGACATGCCTCGTTTAAAGACTTGGTGTTGGAAAATAAACGCGAGTTATTGAGCAATCAGGATGAAATGGAAAGAATTGAAAAAAAGCTGGAAGAAAGACATACAAGAAGAGCCTAAAAGAGACAGGAAGTACCTGTTTCTTTTTTTGATTTGCGGGAAAAGCTAGAAAGGAGCTTGCCGGCAGGATTGATACCCAGCAAGCCCAAAGCCCTTTAAGGAGGTTGAAGCAATGAGCAACCCAAAAAGACATCCTCAGGCGTTCGTGCCGAGCCACCTAGGCACACAGCCTCGGGTAGGGAAAGGCAACAAGGGGAAGCAAATGGCCAATAAAGGCAACGAGCATCCCGATTATGTACCCCCAAAGGGATAACTTTTATACCATGCCATTTTGCTTATCGAGCAAAGTGGCTTTTTTTGTCCCATTTTCTGCTTGTTATGTTTACTACCACCATATAAATCGACAAAAAGCGAATAATTGTATATAGAGGAGAAATAGGAGGGGTAGGGTTGATTACTGCTGAAGTAAAGCCGCTGCCTGTTTCAACCAAAAAAGAAGACCAGGATTTGCTTTACCGCGAACTCGAGCTGCAAATGCAGCGTCTTGGCCATCTTGTTCCTTTTCGTGAAGAACTCAATTGGGAAAATGAGATTGGAACGGTTGAGATAGGTTCAGAAACCATTATTACAAAATTAAAGAAAGCTGCCGCAAAAAGTGACGGTGTGCTTTTGTTATACGCAAAGCTGACAAAAGGCACTGTGTATCAGCACATTATTATGCATCCAAACGTCGAAGGATTTTACCTGCCGTTTCGTTTTGAAGAGCCTTTTTTTATTACGGTAAAAAATAAAAAAATCTGGATCGGCTCGTCCATCCGTCTGGCTGAAGAATTGAACTGGCTTGAAATTACGATGCGAAATCACGATCAGCAAGAAGTCGTGGAGTGCTGGAGCGCTTTAAAGGCATTATGCGAGCTCAGCACGGAACACAACTCGCCGATTATCTTGAAAAAGCTTGGATAACGTATAGATTCTCCGGTTTGATACAAACTATAATGGATCAAATATCAGGAGGACAGATAATCATGGCGAAACCAGATGATAGAAGCAATAATGCTGAAAGACTGCAGCAAATGGTTGAAAACACACAAGAAAACATTCAGGAAGCAAACGACTCCCTGCAAAATACGGACATGACGGATCAGCAAAAACAGCAAATCCGTGAAAAAAACCAGCGAAGAGAAGAAAGCATTCAGTCGTTTCAAAATGAAATACAGGATGAACAGTCTTTCCGCAAAAACCAATAAGTGAGAAACAAACCCCCATTCCTGGGGGTTTTTGCATTTTATTTTTATGGTCCTCCTTCCTGTGGTACACTCAAATTCGAGGTGAAAGCAAACGATGTTGCGATCAAAGACAAAAGTGGAAGTAAGGTATGCTGAAACCGATCAGATGGGTGTCGTTTATCATGCCAATTATCTGGTCTGGTTTGAGCTGGGAAGAACCGCTTATATTCGAGACCTGGGCTTCAGTTATGCGCAAATGGAGCAGGATGGCATCCTCTCCCCGGTGACGGAAATTCATGCGTACTACAAAAAGCCGCTGACTTATGGCCAGGAAGCCATTGTGGAGACCTGGGTGGAGGAATATACCGGAGTGAAGGTGATTTATGGCTATGAAATTCGAAACAGCCACGGTGATCTGTGCATCACAGGCAGTTCCACTCATGTTTGTGTGAAAAAAGACAGCTTCAGACCAGTGTCCATGAAAAAATATTTTCCTGAATGGCATCTGGCGTATGAAAAAGAGAAAAAGCAGAAGCAGGAACTCTAATGGCATTCGGGTTGCAAAGAGAAGAGCTGAAGAACTGGAAGGCCGCAGTAAAGAACGGAGAAATCGCGTTTCTAACCCATTTTTGGTATGATCCACGTTTCCCTGACGTTAAAACTGTCACCAAAGTCGGCTGCCGTGATCTTTCCAAACTTGAAGAATGGGGAAGAAGGTATGGACTGAAGAAAGAATGGATCGACCACCATAACGGCTATCCCCATTTTGATTTGATGGGAACCAAACAGTCCGAAATCCTGAAAAGCGAAAACAAAATGGACCAGCTTGAGAAGCTGATAAAAAAGGGAAGGAGCCACTAGTTTGCGGTTCCTTCCTTTTTTCATTATTCATACGAAAAATCAACATCTTCGTTCTCTTTATTAAAATCAATGGTCAAATCATGACCGTCAAAGTACCAAAGATCTTCCCGTTCCACGTAAAACGTAATACCGCCTTGCTCAACCGATGCTCCCGTTTCTTTAGGCGCTTCCTTTGCCACACCGAGTGAGAACCCGCTCTGTACCGTACTGCAGCCCCCAAGGCGCACATAAAAACGCAAGTGGTCACCCTCGCTTAATTCCAGTTCATTGCTGTACCAGGCTGCAGCAGGTTGTGTAATCGTAATTTTCATATCCATCCATCCTCTCTCTTCATTGACAAGAACACTTTCTTCCTCCTTTAACACTCTCCTGATACTATAGCCGAGATCTATTTTTATGAAAAGAATTTTATGTTACGGCTGACTTTTCTTCATCAGGCAAAAGGGGTATAGTCCATAAGTGGACTTCTTATTACAGACAGAAAGGATGATCAGGCCATGTTATCGGACTTGCAGAAGATCTTTTTGCAGGCAAAAGACCAATTTACAGTCTCAGATCTTTTTTCTTCAGAGTTACATATTCTATTCATACTCGAATCCCCCCATCGAGAAGAAATTAAACATGGGGCACCATTGGCAGGATCTTCAGGTCGTTCTGTAAGCAAAGTGCTGTTTGGAGAACAGGAGAATCTGCCGTTTGGCCGGCTGCTGAAAAAGAATAGCGAACAACCGCCATACAACGGTCTCGGCATTATGAATGTCTGTCCGTTCCCGATGCAGAGTGCGGCCATTCCGTCCGGGGAATGGGTGAATGAGCATGCTGATTTTGTGAAGGTGATTGAAAAGGTACGAACATCCAATGACAAAGATGCCTTCAAACAGGACGATTGGAACACCTTTCAGGAAATTATGCTTACAGATTTTAGAGAGCGGTTGTCACAACTGAGCAGCCGTCCGCTTGTGATCGTTCCCTGCGGCCGTTTTGCGCAAAAGCAATTCAGGCTCGCTGGTGTACTTGGCCCACGCTGGAGCCTCATCGAAAATGTTCCCCACCCATCCTATAATTCATGGACTAAGGAACGATACAGAACGCAAATTCAAGAAGTTAAACATGCAGTGGAGTCACTGCACGCGGGGGAATTAAAATAAAAACATCGTGACTCCGTATAATACCGCCGTTATGCCCGCTGCAATCAGTGCGGGTTTTAATTTGTATTTGGCGTAATCTATCACCGGAATATTAAGGATACGGGCAATGGTGTTTGTGTCATCGCTTAGCGGGGAGGCAAATGCTCCGAACGTGCCGCTTGCAAAAACAGCGCCAATGACAAGCGGAAGGGAAATGCCGGCTGCTTCGGACATGGATATGCCAAGCGGCATTAAAATGCCCCACGTTCCCCAGGCCGACCCGATAAAATAAGAAACCGCACCACCGAAAATAAACAGCACCGGAGTCACAAAAGCCGCCGGAATCCATCCGGCATGGCTGGTAATGAATGCAGAAAAACCAAGCTTGTCCGTAACGGATGAAAGCCCCCATACCACAGTAAGGAGCACGATAACCGACATTAAATCATTGCCTCCAGCGATAAAGCCTTCCAGAAGCGGCCCCGTTTTCATACCTTGAAACCGATAAAAGATAATGGAAAACAAGATGGTAATCACAAGGGCAATGACCATCGCATCCAGTACATCCGCCTTAATAAAGGATTGAAGGAAGCCATTCGCTTTTTTGCTTCCGTCCCACCAGGTAAGCAGCAATGTGAGGACGACAGCAATAATGAGCGGAATTAAAAGGTTCCAAGGCTTTACCGGAAGCTCTTTGGAGACGGCAGGATCACAGTTGTGCCAATCCTCATCAGGCTGATCGATGGATTCGTTGCTGCTCATTGGCTTTGAGCTGGAATGGTGAATAAAGCTTAAATAAATCCCCAGCAAAATCATCACAAAGGAAAAAAAATTGTAGGGAATGCTGCGGATAAATAAAGAATAAGCATCCTGGTGAATGTTTTCATTCTCGAGTGCCATATCCACAATAGAGGTCATGTAGCCGACAAACGCAGTTGCCACCGGAATTAAAACAATGATCGGCGTAGCGGTTGTCTCAATTACAAAACCCAGTTCCTGTGTTGACATTTTTACCTTTTTTAACAAGGACCGCATAATGGGGGCGATGGTAACAAAACGGAAACTCGGCGCACTGAATGTGCCGATGGTAGAAATATACGTCAGGAAAAGGGCGCCTTTTTTTGTTTTGATTTTTGAGGATGCTGCTTCCACAAATCCGCGGATCCCGCCTGACAGCTTAATGATGCCAACCAGTCCAGAAAACGCGTACAAAAAGAGCAGGATCTTCAGGTTGCTTTGATCGGTCAGCCCTTTAATAATAAAAGAAAGCATCTTTTTGAGACCGCCGATGAGGGATGGCTCAAGCAAATAGCAGCCGACAAGAAAACCGATAAATAAACCGGGCAGCACCTGCCGTGTTTTAATGGCGATGGGAATTACCACAAGAAAAGGTATAATGGACAGCCAGTTATGATTCATTATGTCACCCGTTTCATCGAAAATAAACTAATGATTAGCATGCGATGGAACCAGGAAATTATTCTCTTTTTCCACTTGATCTATCGGAACGCGACAGCATGTTAAGGTTGCAATATTTCTTCTGGCATGTTAAGGTTATGTTCGATAATAAATTGTACGGCAAAACTGTTTATATATACTTCTGTATAGGGGCATATTATATCTATGTATGTGCCTTTTTTTAAGGCCTACTTTGTTTAATGATCTTTATTGTGAACAAAAAGACCAATATAAGTTATGGTTTTTTTAGATTGTAAAAGATGATTTCAGGATGTTTTGGGAAGTATAAGGAAATGGTTTTGACGAAAAAGGAGACAGTTACACATTGACAACATTCAGTGAATTAGGTTTAAGTCCCGAATTGCTAAAATCCATTAATAATATGGGATTTGAGGAAGCGACACCAATCCAGCGTGATACGATTCCTACAGCACTAAAAGGAACAGACCTTATCGGACAGGCACAAACAGGAACAGGAAAAACAGCGGCTTTTGGTATTCCGCTTATTGAAAAAATCGACGTGAAAGCCCGTAAAATTCAGGGTATCGTTCTTGCTCCTACTCGTGAACTTGCGGTTCAGGTTGGAGAAGAATTAAATAAAATTGGCCAATTCAAGGGAATCAAAACGCTGCCGATCTATGGCGGACAATCCATTGTACGTCAAATCAAGGCGTTGAAGAATGGTCCTCATATTATTGTGGGTACTCCCGGTCGTGTCATCGATCATATCAACAGAAAAACGCTAAAACTTGAAGATGTCCACACCGTGGTTCTTGATGAAGCTGATGAGATGCTGAATATGGGCTTCATCGAGGATATTGAGACCATCCTTGAGAACGTACCATCTGAACGCCATACCATGCTTTTCTCGGCGACTATGCCAAAACAAATTCAAAAGCTTGCTGAACGATTCATGAAGGATGTCTTGGTTATCCGCGTGAAAGCAAGTGAAATGACCGTTAAAAGCATTGAACAGGAATATGTAGAGGTTAAGGAAAAACAGAAATTCGATGCTCTTACACGACTGCTTGATATTCAATCACCTGAACTTGCCATCGTGTTTGGGCGTACAAAGCGCCGTGTGGATGAATTATCTGAAGCACTGAACAAGAGAGGATATTCAGCCGAAGGAATCCATGGTGACCTTCCACAATCCAAGCGTGATATGGTGCTTCGTGCATTTAAAAACAACACCATTGAAGTGCTTGTAGCAACAGACGTTGCAGCACGCGGACTGGACATCAGCGGAGTTTCCCACGTATATAACTTTGATATTCCTCAAGATCCTGAAAGTTATGTCCACCGTATTGGACGTACAGGCCGTGCAGGAAAAACAGGTTATGCGGTGACGTTTATTACGCCGCGTGAAATTGATCACCTTTACACCATAGAAAAAATCACAAAACGCAAGATGGTCAAACGTTCGGTGCCATCCATGAATGAAGCGATGGAAGGCCAGCAGCGCATGGCTGTTGAAAAGCTTTTGAGTGTTCTTGAAGACGGTGATGTCGGATCATATAAACAAACAGCCGTGGAAATGCTTGAAGAGCATGATTCCGTATCTCTTGTGTCAGCAGCATTAAAACTGCTCACAAAAGAGCCGGATACTACACCGATCGAATTAACCTTTGAACCGCCATTGGCTGTTAAAAAAGGACGCCGTGACAATCGCTACGGTGACCGCAAACGCCCTCAGCGCGGTGGCAGCGATTCACGCGACAAGCGAAGAACGGGAGGCCGCAGCGATAAGCAGCGCCACCAGGGCGGCGGAGGAAACCGCGACATGTCCTACCGTGCTTCAAAACGAACGAGAGAAGATAAAAAAGCAAGATAACTAAAAAGTAAAGGAGTCCATTCATGTTTCGGTGAATGGGCTCCTTTTTTATGTCCTGTGATTGTTGATCCTGTTATTTGGCATACTACCTGTTAGGAGGGATGACGATGATTATTGAAAATACCACTCATACATTTACGGCGAAGAACAATGAATCCATTACACTTCGCCCCGTTGTTTTTCAGGATGCGGTCCAAATCATTGAAGCCGTAAAAGAAATTGTGGAAGCCGGTCAGTTTTTGCAGAAAGAGAGACCGCGGACCCTTGCTGAAGAAAAGGCCTTTATTGAGGAATGTCAGGAGAAAGGAAACATGTATACCGCCATCGAAAAACAGGGAGAAGTAATCGGCATTGCCCGAATCCTGAGAGGGGAATTGGCGATGAAGCGTCATACAGGCATGTTTCGGACATGGATTAACTCAAAGGGACAGGGGCTCGGTATAGGCAAGGAGGTTATGGATTATTCGATTGCCTGGGCAAAAAGGAATGAGCTTTATAAGATCAGTCTGACCGTGTTTTCAGAAAACACGGTGGCTATCAAATTATATGAAAAGGCTGGCTTTGTGGTGGAAGGCGTCCAAAAAGGACAGGTGAAGATCAACGACTCTTTACAGGATGAATGGTGGATGGCCTACTTTTTGTGATCAAACTCTTTTGGCGTTTTCTTCGTATAGTGGGTTGGTTGGAAGAAGTCTGAATTGTTTGCTTCGTGCAAATAACTTTGATTGCGTGCAATTATCGGCCCGATTCGTGCAATTGATTCCGTGCAATTTTGGCATTCGCTCAACTATTATGGACCTGTTTTCGTTACAGAAAAAAACAAATCACCTTTTTTCGTGAATTTATGCACAATTCTCTCATCAATAGCATAGAGAAAGATACATAATTATGGTAAAGTGTAAGGAACGACTATTATAAATGGAGAGTTCAATGAATAGAGCACGAATGACCGAAACCAAAGACCAAACAATAAATCCGACCGCGGCTTCACTTGCTGCTGTCTACCGCGGGATAAAAGAACTGGATGCACAACAGGAAGCCCGCGCTGTGCTGGAGTTATATGACAAAGTTAAAAATCAGCAGTTTGCCATCGCTTTTTGCGGCCATTTCTCGGCTGGTAAATCAAGTATGATCAACGAGCTGATCGGTGAAAACATTCTTCCTTCAAGCCCGGTCCCGACAAGCGCGAACGTGGTGAAAGTTCAAAACGGAACACCATCTGCACGTGTGAAAGTCCGGAATAAAGGGATCATTCATATCGATGCACCGGTTAATCTAGAAAAAATCAAAAAATGGGCAAAAAATGGCAATGAAATCGAAAGCATCGAAATTAATGTGGAACAGGATCTGCTTCCTGACTGCATCGCCATTTATGATACACCTGGGATTGATTCCACGGATGATGCACACAAGGTGGCCACTGAGTCTGCGCTTCACATGGCCGATGTGGTTTTTTATATTATGGACTATAACCATGTCCTCTCACAGCTCAATTTCACCTTTATACGCCTGTTAAAAGAGCAGGGAAAAAAGGTTTATTTGATTGTTAACCAAATTGATAAGCACAATGAAAAGGAGCTTGCTTTCTCGGCGTTTTCTGAAAAAGTGAAAAACGGCTTCAAAAGCTGGGACATTGAACCGGAGGATATCTTTTTTACCACAATCATGGAAAAAGAACATCCGGGCAATCAGCTGCGTGAAATCAAAACGCTTTTTCAAAAGTTTTACCTGGCAAAGGATGAATGGGTGGAAGAGAATGCCCGCAAAGAGACTGAGCGCTTGATCAGAACAACTGTACAAAATGGTCTTGATCTTGATGAAGAACATCATCATGAAGCATTTGAGCTGGCAGGTCAGCAAGACGAGGAAAGCGCCAGGGCCCTCGTCGGAAAACTTTCAGAGGAAATGGAAACAGAAGAGCAGAGGAAGAAAGAAAGCCAAACCGGCATTATGAAGGAATTTAAGGATATTCTGGACAATGCGATTCTCATGCCGTTTCAGACCCGCGATCTGGCCAAGAATTACATCGAGAGCCGCCAGGACAGCTTTAAGGTAGGTCTTTTGTTTGCTGGGAAGAAAACCGAAGCAGAAAGAAAAGCAAGACTGGAAGCGTTTTATGAGTCGGTAAAGGAAAATGTGAAAACACAAATCAGCTGGCATTTGAAAGACTTTTTTCAGTCGCATGGCGTTTCTGTAAAAAATGAACCTGTCATTGGTGAAGAGACCATGGCAGCACTCATCAAGCCTGGAGCTTCATTAAACGGCAATTATGTGCTGCAGTATTGCAATGATGTGGTAGCTGAAATCAAAAAACAATATACAACTCATTTCCGGGATGAATTGCATCAAATGGCCGATGAAGCTCAACAAGCATCGGATCATGAGCTTAAGAAATTGCGCTCCCAGCTTAGTGCACAGGAAAAGGTCCTTATGGCTCACAAAGGTAAGCAAGAAATCCTCGAGAAATGGAATGAGGTATCAGAGGAACTGAAAAGCTCGCTGAAGGAGCCATTAAACACCGAGAGTGCCGTTGAAGAGGCTGAACAGGATCTGATTCAGAGTATAGAAACGGTTACCATGGCTGAAATTCCGGAAAATACGGAAGCGAAAGAAACCGTTGAAGAGGATGATTCTTCTGAAACTGGCAGCAAAGAGATCGCCAAAACAGAGGAAAATGAACTGCTGAAGGAAGCGGAGCAGCTTCAGAATGCCGCAGCTGTTCTGTCAAAGCTCCATTTGATGAAGAATCGCGCATCGGACATGAATCAGTTTGCCGAAAAAATGAACAACAGAGATTTTACCGTGTCATTATTCGGTGCTTTCTCGGCGGGAAAATCGTCGTTTGCGAATGCTTTGATTGGCGAAGATCTTCTCCCGGTTTCTCCAAATCCCACGACGGCTACCATCAACCGCATAGCTCCCCCGGATGAGGAGCATTTGCATGGCACTGCACGGATTTATTTTAAAAAGGAAGCGGATTTGTTGGCAGAGATCAATCAGTCTCTTTTCCATTTTGGAAAGCAGGCCGGTACAATGGAAGAAGCAGTCTCCATTTCAGAGTCAATTGATCGTTCCCAGCGATCCAATGAACTACGCCCGCACCTTCAATTTCTGCAGGCGGTCTGCAGTGGTTTTGATGCGGTAAGAGATCTGCTTGGTAAAGAGCAAACCGTTTCTGTGGAACAGTTTAAGTCCTTTGTGGCAGATGAAGAAAAAGCATGTTTTACCGAAAGTGTCACCGTTTATTATGATTGTGCATTAACTTCGATGGGTGTAACCCTTGTGGACACACCAGGAGCTGATTCGATCAATGCCCGCCATACGAATGTTGCTTTTGAGTTTATAAAAAAATCAGATGCGATTTTGTATGTCACGTATTATAATCATGCCTTTTCGGCCGCAGACCGTGAATTTCTCATTCAGCTCGGCCGGGTAAAAGATACCTTTGAGCTCGATAAAATGTTTTTTGTTATCAATGCTTCAGACCTGGCCAAAGACAATGAGGAGCTTCAGGATGTGGTTGGGCACGTGGGCGATAACCTTCGCCAATTTGGAATCCGAAAGCCTAAATTATTTCCAATGTCCAGCTACTTTTCACTGTTAGGACAAAAAGAACCATCTGCTTGGCTTCCTGAGGAAGCTGGTCGGCTGAAGAAAAAGTACGGAAACCTGGCTGAGCAGCAGGATAATCTTTTAAATGAAACCGGCTATGTCCGTTTCATGGACGCATTTACCGGGTTTTTAAATCATGATCTCGCCCATGTGATGGTGACAGCCGCCAAGAAGCAACTGTCACAAGCGAGGAATGTATTGGACCGTTTCATTGCAGAAGCTGTCGCCAATCAGGAAAATGCAGAGCAAAAAAAGGAAGAACTGCAGCGAACGATCAGTGGGCTTCAGAAAAAAATCAATGATTATTCATTGGAACAAAAACAGGAAGCTCTGGAGAAAGAGATCCAGGAATTGTTATTTTACGTCAAGCAGCGGGTTATGCTCCGGTTTACCGAATTTTTTAATGAAGCCTATAATCCGGCTGTCATTTCCGGGTCGGTGAAAGAGCAAAAAAATGCACTTGCCAAAAGCGGGAAAGAGCTTCACCAGGCGATTCAATTTGATCTTCAGCAAGAATCGAGAGCTACTGTCCTTCGCGTGGAGAGAGTGATCATCGGGTTGATGTCGGAGATGAATGAAGAGCTTGACAGGAAGCTGGCACAATGGGATCCGCCGCAGTATGAGATGCAAAAAGAGCGGGTTCAGTTTGAAACGCTCGTTGTTGAAACTGAACTGGGTCAAGTGGAAGGCAAGGAATCCGTTTATAAAGAGTTCAAAAATGCCAAGCAGTTTTTTGAGCAGGGCGGCAAGAAAAAGGCAATGGATCTGATGTATTCCTTATTCGAAGAACCGGTATCAAGGTTTACAGAAGAGAGTGCAGACGTATTTGGCCGCTATTATCAGCCGCTGTTGTCAGAAGAGGCTCAAAAAGAAATGGACCTCCGAATAAAAGAATATACTGATTATTATGAGGGGCTTCTTCAAACATTGAATTCGCCATCCGTGGTGGAAGAGATGAAGAAAACCCGTGAAGCGTTAAACAACCTCGTGTAACCAAAAAAAGAAACCGTCTTGTGTACGGTTTCTTTTTGGTTTTATTGAAGTTCATTTGCAAAGTTGGCATCAATCAGACCGAGTTTCTTGTGAATTTTATTCACTTGATCCTGAAATTTCTGGAATTCTTCGTCTGACTGTGCGGTTTTCTTTTCATCTCCAAGGCCATCTGCTCTTGTTTGATAGGAGGCTCCTAGATCTTTGAAGGCCATTTTAAACGTTTGCTGGTCTTCTTTAGGCAGGGAAGATGGCACATCAAGGTCTGGAATCTCTTTTGCTGCTTTTTGTCCTGCTGTTTTTGCAGCTTCTTTCAGCTTCCGAATTTCACTCTTTGGTGTTTTCTTTTCCGGACCCAGTGCGGCAGTGTAGGCATTAAATGGGGCCTGATAGTCACGGAATTTAGCTCCAAGACTGACTTCAAAATCGAGAAGTGCAGATTTTTCTGCATTTTTGGATGACGAAGCTTCTGTTTTTGTCAGCTCTTTGCCTTTTGCTTCTTTTTCCTGGCTGCAGCCCACATTTAATGCTAACAGGAGCACCATTCCTAAAGTTGCTGCTTTTTTCATTGTTTACTTCCTCCCTCAATATGTAATATTCTTGAAATTTACTGGCAAAATCTAGTTTATTCTCTTTTCAATATTTTGTAAAATGATAAATTATTGCAAATTTTTTGAATAATAATACAAGCTGACCGTCACATGGTATACTCTAATCAATAGAGAAAGGTGGACATCATGATGAGCGTACATTTGGAAATCAGCAAGCATTCAAGCAAACAGCATGAGGTTGTGGCTCAATTTCTTCGTCTTGAACAGATAAGAGAACAGTTGATCGAGGAAGCTGTTGAGCGCTGCAGCAAGCAGGAACCTTTTAGCGTAAAAGAAATTAATGACGTTAGCCGGCAAATGAACCAACTGGCACAAAAGGGTATTGTGCCCCAACGGAAAATGATTACGGAAGACATGGTGAAAGAATATGTTGACCGAAAAAAAAACCAGGCATCCGATTAAACGGGATACCTGGTTTCTTTATAAGCAGTTTTAGTTGGCTAGAGAGGCAATAAACGTTTCCAGCCGGTCGAGGCCCGTACTCAGCTGTTCCATTGATGCTGCATACGAGAGGCGAATGTATCCTTCGCCATATTCGGAAAAAGCGGAACCTGGGACAACGGCCACTTGCTGGGATTCAAGCAGTTGGGTGGCAAATTCCAGTGACATGAGCCCAAATGGTTTGATATCTGGGAAGACGTAAAAAGCGCCCCCAGGAGTTTCCGCATCGAGCCCCATATCAGCGAGCCTTTTCATCACGTAGGAAAGGCGATGGCTGTATTCTTTCTTCATGGGAATCGCATCATCAATTCCATTGGTCAATGCCTCGAGAGCAGCCATCTGTGAAATGGTTGACGCGCATGTCACATTGTACTGATGGACCTTTAGCATATGCTGCGCAATTTCTTCAGGAGCAAACAGCATACCGATTCTCCAGCCTGTCATGGAATGGGATTTGGAGAGACCATTAATCACGATCGTCCTTTCTCTCATCCCTTCGATCGAAGCGATGGAAACGTGCGGAGCGGTGTAAGTCAGTTCACTGTATATCTCATCGGATAAAACCAACAGATCCGATTCACGCAGCACAGCGGCGATTTCTTCAAGCTCTGCCCGGTTTAAGACGCAGCCTGTCGGATTGGACGGATAAGGTAAAATAACGCACCTTGTTTTTGGAGTCAAATGCTCACGTATCAATTCTGCTGTCAGCTTGAAGCCGGTTTTTGTTGTATCTATGTATACAGGCACTGCCTTGCACATTTCAATAACCGGAGCATAGCCGGGATAGACCGGTCCGGGAAGCAGAACTTCACAGTCTTCCTCCAGAATGGAGCGAAGAGAGATATCAATCGCCTCACTCGCACCGTTTGTAATAATCACTTCATTTTGCGGATTGTATTGGAGCCCGTACTTTTGAGACACAAAGCTTGCCGCAGCCTGCCGCAATTCCAAATAGCCGGCATTGTGCGAGTAGACGGTTTTATTTTCATCGATCGCCCGCTTTGCAGCTTCCTTGATGTGGTCAGGGGTGGGAAAGTCGGGCAGGCCAAGTGTAAATGAAATCGCTTCGGGATAGTTGCTCACCTGGTTATAAAATTTTCGGATCCCGGAAATCTGGATGTGTTTCACCGAAGGGTTAAGTAAATGTTCCAACATATTTCTTCCTCTCTGTATCCATGTTCGTTTGTACCTAAGTTTAGCTTTAATCTTTGTTTCCAGTCAATGGGTTTGATTTTCTTGTATGGTAAAAGCACATAAAAGCATACTAAGAAAGATCAACGCCTGTTTGCGATTTGGAGGAGAACATGGAATCAAATCATAAAGATTCAAACAACAAGCTTGCTCTGATCTCACTGGCATCCATACCGCTTGTGATGACACTGGGCAACTCTATGCTTATTCCTGTCTTGCCATCAATTGAAAAACAACTTCATATTTCAGCATTTCAAGTATCTATGATCATCACGGTTTATTCCATAGTGGCCATTCTACTCATTCCTATTGCAGGCTATCTCTCTGACCGGATTGGAAGAAAAAAGGTGATCATTCCCAGCTTGATCATTGCCGGACTCGGCGGTCTGGTCACCGGATGGGCCTCATGGAAAATGGATAATCCGTACTACATTATACTTTTGGGAAGACTGCTGCAGGGGATTGGGTCTGCTGGTGCAGCACCGGTTGTTCTTCCCCTTGTAGGGGATATGTTTAAGGATGAGAAGGACGTGAGCTCAGGCCTTGGTTTAATTGAAACAAGCAATACGTTCGGAAAAGTGCTGAGCCCGATTATCGGAGCCGCCTTGGCCATTGTCGTCTGGCATTTGCCCTTTTGGTTTATTCCGATTTTTTGCCTGATCTCCATCGGTCTTGTTTCGTTTCTTGTAAAAACACCAAAAAAAGAAGAAGAAGCACAAGCTGCATTCAAAAAATTTCTGCAATCGTTTAAGAAAACCTTCAAAAATAATGCCAGATGGCTCATCGCGATTTTTGCTATCGGCGGCATTATTATGTTTGTCCTTTTTGGTGTTTTATTTTATTTGTCCACAACGCTTGAGGAAACCTATGGCATCAAAGGTGTGAAAAAAGGGTTTGTTCTTGCCATCCCATTATTGGCGCTTTCCATTTCTTCGTTTTTTGCCGGGAAAAAAATCGGCCAAAATAAACTGCTGATGAAATGGCTAACCTTTTGCGGTATTTTTCTTTTGTCTGTTTCGATACTTAGTGTGACGTTTACAGACGGGCTTTATTTTCTGCTTGGCATTTTATTTGTGAGCGGAATCGGAATCGGAGCGGCTTTGCCATGCCTCGATGCGTTGATTACAGAAGGTATCGAAAAAGAAGAGAGAGGGACGATTACTTCACTTTACAGTTCGATGCGGTTTGTTGGTGTGGCCTTGGGACCGCCGATTTACGCTCTGATCATGAAATCGGATCATTCCTATGTATTTTATGTTTCTTCGGGCATCAGCCTGCTGGCCGCACTGCTCGCATTCTTTGCGATCAAGCCGGAAAAAGGGGAAAAAGGGGAAAAGGAAAAGAAACAAAGTGATGAAAAGGAACAAACAGAAGAACCTGCCAAATCCCTCAATCCTGCATTGCATTAAAAAACTCACGGCTTTGAAAAGCCGTGAGTTTTTTTATTCATTAATTTCGTTCCGAACGTTGGTCGGCGGCCACCATGTATAACCGTCTTCATTAAGAAGCTCTTCAGATTCAAGCGGTCCCATGGTACCGGACGAATATTTGAAAAGTGGAATGTCCTTGTTTTTCCAGGCGTTTGTAATGCCGTCAATGAATTCCCAGGAAAGGGCAACTTCATCCCAGCGTGTGAAGTATGTTGAATTGCCCTGCAGGCAGTCGTGCATCAGCTTTTCATAAGCCTCTGGGGTGTTCAACTCATTTTGGCAGTTATTGCAATAATTCATGTTGATTGGAAGCAGGGCAGGGAAATCACCTTGCGGCTTCGCATTCAATGAAAGGCTCAACCCCTCATCCGGCTGGATGTGGATTCTAAGCAGGTTCGGCTGGTAGTGGTCATTATGTTCATGATAAAGGGCCATAGGGCCATTTTTAAATTGAACAACGATCTCTGTAGCTTTGGTTGCCATGCGTTTTCCTGTACGAAGGTAAAACGGGACGCCAGCCCAGCGGAAGTTGTCGATGAAAATTCTTGCCGCTACAAATGTATCGGTTTTTGACGCTGGATCTACGTTTTCTTCATCAAGGTAGGCAGGAACGGTCTTGCCGTTCATTGAACCTTCTTTGTATTGGCCGCGAATGATATTTTTCGCGACTTCATCTTCATTATAAAAACGAAGCGCACGAAGAACCTTTACTTTTTCATCCCGGATCAGTTTTGGATCCAATCCGCCTGGAGGTTCCATGGCCACCATCATGGCCATTTGCAGCATATGGTTTTGAAGCATGTCCAGAATCGCTCCGGATTTTTCATAATACGAAGCGCGGTCTTCCACACCAAGGGTTTCACTGGAAGTAATCTGTACAGAAGAAATGTACTTATTGTTCCAGATGGATTCAAAAATCGCATTTCCGAAACGGATCACCTGGATGTTTTGCACCATTTCTTTTCCAAGATAGTGGTCGATGCGGTAAATGCTTTCTTCCGGAAAACTTTTTTGAAGCTGCTCGTTAAGTTCGGTGGCAGAAGCAAGGTCATGGCCGAATGGTTTTTCAATAACCAGACGCTGCCAACCAGCGGTCTCTGTCAATCCTTCCGATTTCAGGAAGGTAGGAATAGTCCCGAAAAATTGTGGGGCCATGGCAAGATAGTACATGCGGTTTCCGTTAAGGGAATAGGTGCTGTCAAGCTCATCGGCAAGGTCTTTCAGTTGATGATAGCTTTTTTCATTTGTAACATCCATTGGAATAAAATAAAAATGTGATGCAAATGTATCCACTTTTTCAGTTGGGAAATCCCCAGTTTTGGCAACGGAAGCAATAACGTCCTCCCGGAATTTCTCATGTGAAAAATCTTTTCTTCCCACTCCGATTACTGCAAACTTTTCGTTGAGCTTTTCCTTTTGGTACAATTGGAAGAGCGCAGGGTACAGTTTACGGTGAGCCAGGTCACCTGTAGCTCCAAAGAGTACGATACAGGCTTCTGGAATATGATTATCCATGTTATCAATCCTCACTTTACTAGTATTGCTTATGACATCAGTTTCCCCTATGTTTCAAAAAATAACGTAATTATTTTCGAAAGGAGTCGCCTCATGAAACACATTGTAACACAAGAATGGCTGAGCACTCATTTATCACGCTCGAATGTTCTCATTTATGACTGCAGA
Organism: Fictibacillus enclensis; assembly: GCF_001457035.1. GTDB lineage: Bacteria > Bacillota > Bacilli > Bacillales > Fictibacillaceae > Fictibacillus_C > Fictibacillus_C enclensis. The sequence goes on from NZ_KQ758617.1 coordinate 1,326,981, forward strand.
TTTAATTTGGCAGACCCGGAAGAAGGAAGAAACAGGTATTTAAAATCCCATATTCCAAGTGCCGTGCATGTTGATCTGGACAAGGATTTATCAAGAGAGATAACAGAGCACGGCGGCCGCCATCCATTGCCCTCCCAAAAAGAGGCAGCAGCCACATTTGGCAGACTTGGCATCAATGAGGAAAAAACAGTGGTAGCCTATGACGACCAGAATGGCTCAATGGCTGCACGGTTATGGTGGATGCTGAAATTCCTGGGACACGAAAAAGTGTTTGTTCTACAGGGAGGCTACTCCGCCTGGGAAGAAGCCGGGTATCCTGTTACAGATGAACGTACCGTCCCTGAACCAACCGACTTCATTATCCGTGAAAGTGATTGGAAGGCAGTGGGAATGGAAGAAGTAAAGCAGGCGATGCAAAAAGAAAATACGGTTATTATCGATTCACGGGATGCGGCCAGGTACAGTGGGGAACAAGAAACGATCGACAAAAAAGCGGGACACATTCCTGGGGCCATAAACAAACCGTGGTTAAAGAACAGCAACAGCACAAAAGAATGGCACTCGACAGAGGAATTGGCAGAACTGCATAAAGATCTTGCCGGCAAAAAAGAAATTGTTGTGTATTGCGGTTCAGGAGTCACAGCTTGTGCCAACATCCTTGGCATGAGTGAGGCAGGCATTGAACAAGCGGTACTGTATCCAGGAAGCTGGAGCGACTGGATCTCCTATGACGATAATCCGGTTGAAACGAAAAAATAAAATTTCACGTACCGTATTATAATGATTTAATATTTTTTGATAGGTGCTCGTGCCGGTAAGGCTCAGCGACCGCCCGAGAAAAAGCGATCATCCTGGAATGGAAATCAACCACCTCAGACAAAGGCTTGCCGCATCACTCGTTTTTCAAGTGAATTGCGGCTTTTTTCTGGGAAAAGAATCTTGAAGGAATCCCTTCATTACATATGGAATAGGGAAGAAGAGAAAATCAGGGGGTGCAGGAGTATGCAAACAGACACATACTACAAAAATACAACGATTAAGCAGCATGACATTACAGCTTCCATTTGTCTTGATTTTTTTAACGAACGGCTTCGTGTTGACGATTACAGAGGAAACATTCAATCGATGGTCAAGGCGATTCACGACCTGATCCAGCAGCAAAACTTTTCAAAAGTGATTATTAAAGCAAGAGCGGAACATCTTCCTGAACTGCTTTCATTAGGTTTTCTACCTGAGGCATGGTTCAGCCGCTATTTTAATGGCAGCAATTGCGTAGCCATGTGTAAATATTATAGCAATGAACGCAAACGAAGCGACTTTTGGGTGGAACAGGATCGAATCATGGACCAGATTCATTCCACTCCGCCCGCGAAACAAGAAACCGTTTTGCCGGAATCGTATTCAGTACGCCTGGCTGTTCCTGAAGATTGTACCCGGTTGGCTGGATTATACAGCAAGGTTTTTGAAGTCTATCCCACGCCGATGAACGATTCGGACTATATCGAAAAAACAATGGAAAATGGAACAGTATACTATGTGATCGAACATCAGGGGGAAGTAGTAAGCGCTGCTTCTGCCGACATCAATCAGACCTATCACAATGCTGAACTTACTGATTGTGCCACCCTGCTGGAACATCGTAAATTTGGTCTGATGAAGATACTCATCGACCAGCTGGAACAAGAGTTAAAATCCCGCCACATCTATTGTGCCTATTCGATTGCCCGTTCCTTATCTTTTGGAATGAACGCTGTCTTCTCTCAAAGAGGTTATCTTTATCAAGGGAGATTGATCAAAAACTGCCTTATTTTTGATAAATACGAAGACATGAACTTGTGGGTAAAAGATTTATCCTCCTTGTAGTGCCGGATTTTCGGCAGTTGTGATGAATTTTCAGCAGCATGTCTTTGATCCCAACGGAGGTGCCCGTGATGACAGAAAAAGTGGAAACTATCGAAATACTCAAGGCCATTTTAAAAACGATTGACGAAGGTATTCATGCGGTCGATGCTAAGGGGATGACCATTTTTTATAATGAAGTAGCTGCATCACTGGATGGGTTAAAGGTGAGTGACGTCATCGACTATCATGTTCTCGATGCTTTTCCTTCCCTCAATCAGGATACGAGCACATTATTAAAAGTCATCAAAACCGGAAAGCCGATCATCAATCAGCAGCAAACCTATACGAACTTTAACGGAAAGAGAGTGGATACGGTCAATACCACTCTTCCACTGTTAGTCAATGGCAAACTGATCGGGGCGATTGAAATCTCAAAAGATTTGACCAAAATCAAACAGCTGTCCGAAAAACTTCTTGATATGCAGGCTCAATTTCATAAAGCGCGTCCAAAACCAGTTACCCACGGGCACTTCGCTTCCTACCAGCTGGCTGATTTTATTTCGGCGGACCCTGCCATTGAACAATTGAAACACCTACTGATAAAAGTCTCACAGACATCGTCCCCCGTGTTGATGTTTGGGGAAACGGGAACCGGAAAGGAAGTTTTAATCCAGGGGATTCACAATCAGTCTCCACGAAAAAACAAACCATTCATCGCGCAAAACTGCGCAGCCATTCCGTCACAGCTGCTCGAGAGTATTTTGTTCGGCACCTTAAAAGGAAGTTTTACGGGAGCCGTCGAACGGCCGGGGCTTTTTGAACTGGCCGACGGGGGCACCTTGTTCCTTGATGAAATTAATTCTATGCCTCTTGATATCCAGGCCAAGCTGCTGCGGGTGCTTCAGGACGGAGTGGTGCGCAGGGTGGGGGAAACAAAAGGGAAGGCTGTTAATGTGAGGATTATGGCAGCATTAAATGAACATCCGGTGGATTGTGTTAAAAATAATAAGCTAAGGGAAGACCTTTACTATCGTCTGAATGTCATTTTCTTTGAGGTTCCACCTCTTCGTGAACGGCAATTGGATATTGAACTTCTTGCCCGCCATTTCATTTCTCATTACAACCACACTTTTCATAAACAAGTCAAAGGCATTACAGATGAAGTGGTTCAGCTTCTATGCCGGTATCGTTGGCCGGGAAATGTCCGGGAGCTCAAACATGTCATTGAATACGCAATGAACATGGCAGAAGATCATCACCCCATCCGGAATTCCGACCTCCCCCGTCATCTTTTGGTAACGGGCAAGTCTCAGACAGAAACCTCTATCGTGCCTTTGCGTGAAGCACTGGCAAGAAGGGAAGAGGAACTGATTTCCACTGCACTTTCCAAAACAGACGGAAACATCCAACAAGCAGCACAGCTCCTGAAAATCCCGCGACAAACCCTTCAATATAAATTACGAATGAAAACATGACGAACCGCCGAAAATTCGGCGGTTTTTTCTTTTTCCCATCCAGGTCAGCGAACGCATACATTGGTAATTAACCGCACAGTCGCAGAAAAACCGCTAAATGATGGGGAGTTTGATTTGGCACGAAACTTGCAACTGTAGAATATGAGCTCAGTATACAAGGAGGTAACATCATGCCGATCGTAAATGGATTGTACCAGCCAAAACGACATTGGAAAGAGATCGAGTTATGGAAGGATGTCACAGAGGAACAATGGAACGACTGGTTATGGCAGTTAACTCATACTGTCAGAACGCTGGAAGATTTAAAAAAGGTTGTCAATTTAACGCCTGAGGAAGAGAAAGGCGTCCGTATATCAACCATGACCATCCCTCTGAATATCACACCGTATTATGCCTGGCTGATGGACCAGGATGATCCCCGCTGCCCGATACGAATGCAGTCGGTTCCTGTCAGTAAGGAAATCCTGAAAACAAAATATGATTTGGAAGATCCCCTACATGAAGACGAGGATTCACCTGTACCGGGATTGACTCACCGTTATCCTGACCGGGTCCTGTTTCTAGTAACCAATCAGTGCTCGATGTATTGCCGGTACTGCACTAGACGAAGGTTCTCCGGCCAGATTGGCATGGGGGTTCCAAAAAAGCAGCTGGACGCCGCCATTGATTACATTGCCGCAACTCCCCAGGTGCGGGATTGCCTGATTTCGGGTGGCGATGGTTTATTAATCAACGACAACATTCTCGAATATATTTTAAAGAGGCTGAGAGCCATTCCGCATATGGAAATTATCAGGATCGGCACCCGGGCGCCAGTCGTATTTCCGCAGCGCATTACAGAGAACCTTTGCTCGATTTTGAAGAAATACCATCCAGTCTGGCTGAACACTCATTTTAATACATCGATTGAAATTACCGAGGAATCCAAACGGGCATGTGAAATGTTGGCAAATGCCGGAGTTCCGGTTGGCAACCAGTCCGTTATTCTTGCAGGGATCAATGACAGCACACATATTATGAAAAAATTGATGCATGACCTCGTAAAAATAAGGGTCCGTCCTTATTACATTTATCAATGCGATTTGTCCGAGGGAATTGGCCATTTCCGGGCGCCGGTCTCTAAAGGTCTGGAAATTATCGAAGCACTCCGCGGACATACATCAGGTTATGCGGTGCCGACTTTTGTTGTAGATGCGCCTGGAGGCGGCGGAAAAATTTCGCTGCAGCCAAATTATCTTATTTCACAAAGTCCTGACAAAGTGATCCTGAGAAACTTTGAGGGCGTGATCACTTCCTACCCAGAGCCACAAAACTATGTGGCGGGAAAAGCGGATGATTATTTTAATGAAACGATGAATATCACAGAGCAACCTGCAGCGATTGGCATCACCGCTCTGATCAAAGATGAAAAGTTTAATATTGTTCCGGAAGGATTAAACCGATTCGACCGCAGAAAAACGTATGAGACCAATCCTGAGCATGCCACCCTCAAGGATAAGCGCGGAAAAAGGGATGAAATGAAAGAAAAAAAATATAAGCATGAGCAGCAAAAAGAAGCAACAAAAACTGACAATGATCCGGTAAAAGAAGCCTAGAAGGAGGTGCAGCTGTTGAAGGAATGCATGTGGTGTAATGAAGATGCGGCTGTGGATACGAAAAAAACTGGCTACTGGGAGCTCCATGATGGAACCCGTGCGCTCCAGATTGATGAGATTCCTGCGGTGAGCTGTTCATCCTGCGGCATGGAATATCATGAAGATCATGTGGTCGAAGAGATCGAGGATCAATTGCTTTTGATTAATACAAATAAGCTGGGAAAAGTGGTGTCATTCAAAGAGCTCATGGCCACAGAACGTTTTTTAAAGAAGAACTACTTTAAATTTTATAATTGAGCCTTTTAAAGCAATGGATCTGATCCGTTGCTTTCCAACATAAGAGAGAGGGGTGCCCCCCGTGGAGAAATCAGGCATCATCAAACCGGTTTTGGATGCAAATTATCCGATGATCAGCCATGGTAAGGGTATTTATTTGTACGATACGGATGGAAAACGGTATATCGATGGTTCTTCTGGAGCGGTAACAGCGAACATTGGTCATGGTGTGGAGGAAATTGCCGGGGTTATGGAGAAACAAGCAAAACAGATCGCTTTTGTGTATCGCTCCCATTTCACAAGTGCTCCGGCTGAACGTCTGGCAAATAAACTTGCAGCTTTGGCTCCCGGAGATTTGAACTGGACATTTTTTGTAAACAGCGGGTCTGAAGCAACCGAAACTGCATTAAAGGTAGCAATTCAATATTTTCAAGAGCAGGGGATCCGCACAAAGACCAAAATCATTTCCCGATGGACCAGCTACCATGGAATAACACTGGGTGCGCTTTCAATGTCAGGGCATGCTCTGAGAAGAGAACGGTTTACTGCCCTGCTTGAAGATTTTCCTGCTGTACCAGCTCCCTATTGTTATCATTGCCCGCTGAACAAGACCTATCCGGGATGCGGGCTGGCATGCGGTCATGAGCTGGAGCAGGCCATCGGAGACATCGGGTCCGAAAACATTGCGGCTTTTATTTTTGAACCGATTGTAGGTGCAGCAGGAGGAGCGGTAACCCCGCCTCCGGGCTATTACGAAAAAATCAAAGAGATTTGTGACCGGCACAATATCCTGACGATTGCCGATGAGGTGATGACCGGCATGGGAAGAACGGGCAAAATGTTTGCTGTAGAGCATTGGGGGATAGAACCTGATATCATGACACTTGGCAAGGGAATGAGTGCGGGATATACACCAATGGCCGCTACAATGGTATCCGACCGGATCATTGATGTGATCCGAAAAGGCTCTAAAATCGTCATGAGCGGGCATACCTTCAGTGCAAATCCGCTGTCAGCAGCGGTCTGCGGGGAAGTGATCGATTACATGGAGAAGCACGAACTCGTACGGAACGCAGAGGATCAGGGAAAAAAACTGATCGCAGGCCTTAAAGACCTTCAGAAAAAATATCCAATCATCGGTGAAGTCAGAGGTAAAGGGCTGCTATGCGGCCTGGAGATGGTTAGCGATGCGGCCACCCGGGTTCCTTTTTCAGTCACGCACCGCGTGGGGGAAATGTTTATTTCTTTCTGTTTTAAAAACGGGCTTGTCATCTATCCTGCATTTGGCGGAGTGACTGGATTTGAGGGTGATTCGGTTTTGATTTCCCCTCCTTTAACTATTACCTCATTCCAAATCTATGAAATGCTAAGAATACTGGATGAAAGTATGGAGGAACTCATGAATGGCCTCATTTCAGCTGGCATACTCGCCCATAAAGCCACAAGTTAAGGAGGGATGATAAAGAATGGTTTACCAATCAACAGAAGGTTCATCAAAAACCAAGCAGATATCTATAGAAGAAGCAGCAACCCATTTCTTTAACGGCATGACCCTGATGGTCGGCGGATTTGGCGGGGTTGGCGCTCCGCCAGGCTTGATTAATGTGCTGATTGATAAACAGATTAAGGACATTTACATGATCAGCAATGATACAGGATTCCCCTGGATCGGACCGGGAAAGCTGATTACCGAAAAGCGGGTTTCCCGTCTGATCGCCTCCCATATCGGTTCCAACCCGGAAGCAGGTAAACAGATGCAAAACGGTGAACTCGAAGTCGAATTCATTCCTCAAGGAACGCTCGCTGAAAAAATCAGAGCCGGTGGAATGGGTCTTGGTGGGATTCTTGTGGATGTGGGATTTGGAACCATCGTGGAAAAGGGAAAGCAAACAGTGGAAGTGCAAGAAAAAACGTTCATGGTTGAACCGGCTCTTACAGCGGATGTTTCCATCATATATGCAAAACAGGCGGATACGTATGGCAATCTCATATACGATAAGAGCGCAAGAAATACGAATCCGCTGGTGGCTATGGCCGGGAATGTGACAATAGCCGAGGTGGAAGAAATCGTTCCTGCCGGACAGCTGGATCCGGAATGTGTTGTAACGCCGGGGGTCTTTGTGGATTATATCGTTCAAAGCAAAGGGGTGGACTGGAAATGGGTCTGGGAATTGAAACAAGACACCAAATAGCGAGGAGAGCCGCCCTTGAAATTGGACGGGGGATGATTGTCAATTTGGGGATCGGTATTCCGACTCTAGTCGCGGACTATATTCCAGGAAACTATGGAGTGATGCTGCACACAGAGAATGGCATTCTCGGCATGGGAGGGTCTCCCCCACCGGGAAAAGAAGACGGCAACCTTTCCAATGCAGGTGGTTATCCGGTAACGCTGATTTCCGGGGCTTCTTATTTCGACAGTGCCACGGCATTTGGAATTATCCGCCGGGGGCTGCTCGATATAACGGTGCTGGGAGCCCTGGAAGTAAGCGAACAGGGGGATATTGCCAACTGGATCGTTCCTGGAAAAAGAGTGCCAGGTATGGGAGGTGCCATTGATCTTGCCCAAAAATCAAAAAAAGTCATTGTGCTGATGAACCATTCCGATAAAGAGGGAAATCCCAAAATCGTAAAGAATTGCAAATTGCCGCTTACTGTAAAAAGAGGAGCTCATATGATCATTACCGAAAAAGCGGTGATTGATATCGTGGATGAAAGGCTTGTTCTGAGAGAAGTCATGCATCCGCATTCGGTCGAAGAAGTGGTTGAATCAACAGGCGCTCCGCTTGAAATCCGTAATGAGGTTGTGACCTTTCAATAAAGCCTAATACGCAGGAGGGGTTATATGTTAGAGGAAATTCAGAAGTGGATGATGAAGAAAAAACCGGAGGCGATCTCGTTCCTTCAGCAAATGGTGCGTAAGAACAGCGAACAGGGAAATGAAAAAGAGGTACAGCTGCTGATTGCTGAAAAGCTAAAAGATATAGGCTGTGAAGTAGATCTTTGGCATCCGGACGAAGAGGAGTTTTTTCAGCATCCCTATTTTTGTGCGACTCGAACAGATTTTTCGAACAGCCCGAACGTAGCCGCAGTGATTAAAGGAACAGGAGGAGGCAGGTCAGTTGTTCTCAATGGCCATGTGGATGTCGTCCCTCCGGGCGATATCAGCCAGTGGGACAACGATCCGTACAGCGGTGCCATTAAGGATGGTAAGCTGTACGGCAGAGGAGCTACAGATATGAAAGGTGGCAATCTCTGTCTGTTGCTTGCAATGGAATGCATCAAGGATCTGAAGCTGGATTTAAAAGGTGATGTCATCTTTCATAGTGTAATGGAAGAGGAAAGTGGGGGAGCAGGAACACTCGCCGCCATATTAAGGGGATACACAGCTGATGCCGCCATCATCCCAGAACCGACCAACATGAAAATTTTCCCCAGCCAGCAAGGTTCCATGTGGTTCAGAATTCATATTTTTGGCCGCTCTGCACACGGCGGAACCCGGTATGAAGGAGTCAGCGCCCTTGAAAAAGCCATGGTTGTCATACAGGAAATCCAGCGGCTTGAGAAAACGAGAAACGAAAGAATCACCGATCCCCTGTATGAGAAGATTCCGATTCCGGTTCCAATCAACCTTGGAAAAATATCAGGCGGTGATTGGCCATCTTCAGTTCCTGATTGTATTATGATTGAAGGGAGAATTGGAGTTGCTCCAGATGAAACGCTAGAGCAAGTAAGAAAAGAGCTTGAAGACAGAATGACAAGTATTCAGGACGACTGGTTAACCAAACATCCACCCCGGGTGGAATGGTTCGGAGCGCAATGGCTTCCGGGCTCCATTGACAAGGAACATGAGTTAATGCAGCTACTCAAGAAGCGCTTTAAGGATATCTCCGGAGCCGAGCCGGTTATTGAAGCCTCACCATGGGGAACAGACGGCGGCCTTCTGACAGCATTGGGACACACGCCGAGCATAGTATTTGGGCCTGGCGTCACTTCTGTCGCTCATTATCCGGATGAATACATTGAAATGGATAAAATTTTTGAGGCGGCAGCCATGATCACCTTAACGATTTTGGACTGGTGCGAAGTAGCCCATCAGCCACAACAAAAAGAGCTTCTTAAAAAGGAGAAGTAACGGCGATTAATTATAATGAAGAGGAAGATTCAGGAAAAGCAGGATCGGTGATTGGTGGGAGAGAACGCCAATGGATGGCTAAAGAAGAGATGTGTTCTTTGGTGATTAATGATGAAGTATGGCGGGGGCAGGGGGCTTTGAGCATGTCATACACAAAGTTCAATCCAAGGGGCAGCAGGAAAGCAGGAGTATAAATGGGGAAAAATTGGCTGAGCTTGTACACAGCTTCATACGTGATGGCAAGCTCGTACAACAGATACGGCGCTCCTGATTGGGTAACAATAAAGGTTCTGTAGACGAAGGATTCACTTTCATAATATTGAGAAACAATCTGATACTCTTTTTTCTCGATTTGGCAGTTTGGAATTTTAAAAAGATAGGAATCAGGATGTATAACAGACAAACATTTATCCTCCTTTAGTTTCATTTCATTATAATTTCGCGATAAAAAGAGGCTTTTCCTTTTATGAAATGAAAAAAGATGAACAAAATGTTCATCTTTAAAGGGGATTATTTTGAGCCCGTTTAATAAAGGTCTCTTCTTCACCAACTACGCCGCAGGCAGCACATTGAATGAGTTTGCTGGCTCCGTTGTAAGGAATATGAAAAGGATCAAGCTCTTCATTGCTGTTGTACTGGTTGACAACGGAGCCAGTTGCAGGATCCAGTTTTACCGATTGCGGGACCTGATCAATAATGTTAAACCGTGTACGGTTGGTTTTGCAGTTTGGGCATAAATAAGCATTTGCCATGAGTAAACCAGCCTCCTTTTATTACATAGGATTGCCATTATGAGGAAAATTATAAGGAGGATTCTTTTTTTGACTTCCGGGAACCATAGGTATATTCTATATACAGGAGCTGACCATATTGGGAAAACAGAAAAAAGGAAATGCCAATGCCCAGCGTAATAATAACGCAAAGAAAATGGAACAGCGCAGTGACACAGAATTTGCTGCTATCGAAGAGCAGCAAAGCGACAATCACCGCCACGGCAAGAAAACCAAGTAAGATCATTTACAAATTCCAACTTTAGAGTTATAATTACATTCTGCGATGTTAGTGGCTCTTATTTTGTCTTAAACCGATATGAGTAATACGGGAATCTTAAATGACGGGTTGAATACACCGTGCCTCTCCATTACGCAGAGGAAGGTGGAAAGACCGCTGCGGATACCCACCTGTGAGAACGGGTTTTTAAGACAGGATGAGCTACGGCAAAGCGGATATACATAACAAGCTTATTTTACTTACTGGGTAAAATAAGTTTTTTTATTATTGGCGGGATGGTGGAAAGAATGTCGGAAGAAACACAAGAGAAATTGCTGTTAATCGATGGGTTTAACCTGCTGAGCAGATGTTATTTTGCGACAGCATACGGTAAGGAATGGGATCAGCTTACGCGCAATTCACAGGGCTTATTCATCAATGGCCTTCGGGCAAAGATCCAAAAGCTTCTTCAGCTTGTAAGAATTCATGAACCTACACATTTGGCCATCGCGTGGGATGTAAAGCGAAATGAAACATTGCGCAAAGAAAAGTTCCAGGACTACAAGGGAACTAGAAACGAGCTTCCGGAACCATTGATCCAGCAGTACGAAACAGCGGTTACGCTCTTTAATACGTTAGGTCTTCCGCAGTTTACCATTCCGAGATATGAAGCAGATGATATTATCGGTACGTTTACCCAGAAATGGCGGGATGAAAAACAGGGAGAATGCATCGTCTACAGCAATGACCGTGATTTGCTGCAGCTTTTGTGCGAACAAACCTCCCAGCTTATTGCTGCCAAAAAGGGTGAAATCAAATATACAGTGCATGATTTCCGCGATGACTATGGAATTGAGCCTTCCCAATGGGTGGATGTGAAAGCATTGCTTGGTGATAAGAGTGACAATATCCCCGGCGTAGCAGGGGTCGGCGAGAAAGCAGCGCTTCCTTTGGTTCAGCAATACGGAAGCGTGGAAGGCATCTATGAATCCGTGGATGAACTGGATGTGAAATATAAAAGATATTTCAAGAAGCTTCAACTTGGTCGTGAGATGGCGTTCCTAAGCCGCGACCTTTGCGAAATCTACAGGGATGTTCCTGATATTGTGGATTTGAATTTTGATGATATCCGAATCAAAGTCAATCGTTCGTTATTGAAGGACGAATTATCCAGACTTGAAATCAATGTCAGAGTGGGCTGAAAATGGCCTGCTCTTTTTTTATGTGGTTTTATTCATCTGGACGGCCTTACGGGCGAGGTCGTCAGCCACCTTATTCTGTTTGCTTGGGATCCATTTGATAAAAAACAATTGCAATGCCTCCATCTTTGCCAGCGCTTCCTGAAGGAGGCCGTCATATCGTTTGTCTTTGGCAAAACGTTTTTCAACTGCCCGGTCAACCGCCTGGGAATCTGTTCGGAATGACACGGAATCATACTTCTTTTCCAAACAAATATCAAGAGCGAGAAGCAAGGCTTTGAACTCCGCTTCATGATTGGAGAGGCTGCCGAGTGGGATACTGTGTTGTTCAACTTTACCATTTCCCAGTTTAATAAAGATCCCAGCTCCCGATGGCCCGGGGTCTCCCGCACTGGCTCCGTCAATATAAACTTCAATCACCTATCATCCCTCCTGTTAGTTCTATTATAGCCAAATGGGATACAATAAGGTAAGTGATTAATTTTGATTGGAGGTCATGGTTTTGAAACTGACGCTTGAATGGGAGTACAAACCTGCAAAGTCTAAAGAAACGGTCCGATTTGTATCAGATCCTGTTACAGTTGAGCGTGCTGTACAGCTTGCGGCTGATATTGAGAAAACAGGCCGGCTTGGCAATATGAGTTTTATGGATGAATCCGGAATTTATTGGTCCAGGAAAGAACTTCAAAAAATGGTGGCGGTCATCTTGACAGAGCCAACAGATATTGTTGCCTACTTTGACGGGGGCTTCCAAAAGGATATCCAGGAATCCGGCCAGGGGGTAGCGATCTATTATACACAAAGCCACAAGCATTACCGCGTAAGGACGAATGCCGCGTTCGACGAGATTTCATCCAACAGCGAATCGGAATATGCTGCTCTCTGGCTTCTCGTCAATGAATTGGACGCCTTGGGTGTTCACCATACGTCTGTAACGATAAAAGGCGATTCGATGGGAGTAATCCATCAAATGAGCGGGGAATGGCCTTGCTATGAAGAAAACCTTCAGCGGTGGATGGATCGGATTGAAGAAAAAATGAAAAAACTCGGGCTTCAGCCTGTCTATAAACTCTTGAACCGAAATGACAATAAAGAAGCAGATACCCTGGCCACTCAGGCGTTGAATGGCAATATCATTCATGGAAAAAAAGAAATAATTGATTAAAGCCATTTTGGATTGATACAATTTAGAGGAATCTTTTTTAGAATGGGATGGGATATTTTGTCGCAGTTTTCAATCCAGGACTATTTCCAGCACCTTGCATCCAAAGGGATTAAATTGAAAGAAAGCGATACAGCATTTATTGAATTCGGAAAACACTTCACCGGGATGAGTGATTATATGGTCAGTATATCGATCGAAATCACATTGAAGGTCCAACGGGAGTTTGATGGAAGTTATTATATTGCTCTTCTGGAAGGTTTTAAAGAAAATAACATTACGACAAAGAAAAAAGCGTATGCGTATGTAAACAATCTTGAACTGGAACTTACCGTTTAATATTCATAATAAAAAGCCGGAAATTCTCCGGCTTTTCTTTCTTTAAGGCTTTAATGCCTCATTAATTTGCTGTTCACATTGCTGAAGAGTCTCTTTGGCATGCTCCAAAAACATCCCATCCATGCCAGTGGGGGTTTTGAGTGCTTCCTCATACTGCTGTTTGGCGGTATCAAGCGCTTCTTTGGCTGCATGCAGCTGTCCCGGGTCCATGCTCATTGTTGCATGTCCGATGATTCGCTGTGCACTCTGGATTGACATATCCACTTGTTTTAACTCATTGTACGGTTCTGACATCCCATTCACCTACCTGTTTTTGAATTAGTATGTCTACAGCAGCCATTTTTTATAAGGAAAGAAGAAAGTAGGGAGTAAATTTGAACAAAATACTGGAAGCGGCAGAAAACTATGCAAAAGCGGTGCTTGGTTACGAAGGGAGCGGGCATGACTGGTGGCATATTTACAGAGTGAACAAACTGGCCTGTTCGATCGCAAGGGAAGAAGGGGCAAATCTTTTCATTTGCAGCCTGGCTGCTCTCTTGCATGACATTGCCGATGAGAAATTGAATGGTTCAGAAGAAGAGGGCCTTCAAAAAGTCGAACGGTGGTTGAAAGAGAACGATGTCCCTGCGCATGTAAGCACAGAGGTTCTCAATATCATTTCAACCATGTCCTATAAAGGCGGCAACACAGGTTTGATGTCGTCGCTTGAAGGCAAGGTGGTTCAGGATGCTGACAGGCTCGATGCCATCGGAGCCATTGGTATTGCACGGACATTTGTTTACTCGGGGCATATCGGACAGTTGATTTATGACCCGGATATTATGGTCAGAAGCAGTATGACAAAAGACGAGTACCGGAACGGGACGTCTACTGCCGTGAACCATTTTTACGAAAAACTTCTAAAACTCAAAAGCAGGATGAATACTGAATATGGAAAAAAGCTGGCAGCTCGCCGCCATGAAGAAATGGAGCACTTTTTGGGCGTCTTTTTTGAGGAGTGGGAAGGAAGACGATAAAAAGAAGGGGAGATCCGCATGGATTAAGCGGGTTCCCCCAGGCAGTGGCAGTGGTTTATTCTGCTGGACGTGGTCCTGCGTCAAGTCCATCTTTGGAGGAAGTCATGGCGGGTGCAATTTCAGCATCCCCATTAACTCTTACCTGGCAGGAAAGGCGGATATTTTCACCGAGGCCTTTCGTTTCGATGATGTTTCGTTCAGCTTCGCCCATCTCACCGAAGCTGCCCTGCAGCACTTCCACCCGGCAGGTTGTGCACCTTGCATTGCCCCCGCAACGGTGAAGAATATCCACTCCTTGGTCTTCAAGTCCAAGAACGAGTTTCTTGCCGTTTTCAATTTCATATTCGCCGAAACCTTTAACAGTGATCTTTGCCATAAAAATGAACCTCCTTTAATTATGTAAATTGTAATCCCTTCCATTATAGTATACATGGGTCTGCAGCAAAAATAAAAATGCGGATACACTATAAAGGCAGGAAAAGCAACATTATCTTTTATGTCTGTTTTTTTGTAGAATAAGAATAGCACGTATTTTTACAGGGGGTACACCACAGATGACAAAGGAAGTTACACACAAGTCCGACATCGAGATTGCACAAGAAGCAAGCATGAAACGCATTGATGAGATTGCTGCCCAGCTAAACCTGACCGAAGAGGATTGGGAACCATACGGGCGCTATAAAGCCAAGTTATCCCTGGATTTATTTGATAAACTAAAAACCGCACCGGAAGGCAAGGTGGTTTTGGTGACTTCCATCAATCCGACACCCGCCGGAGAAGGAAAATCGACCGTCACCGTCGGTCTTGGCCAGGCATTGAACCGGATTGGTGAAAAAGCGATCATTGCACTTCGTGAACCCTCGCTTGGACCGAGCATGGGACTAAAAGGAGGAGCGGCTGGGGGAGGCTATTCACAAGTCATACCAATGGAAGAAATCAATCTTCATTTTACCGGGGATATTCACGCGATTACAACAGCAAACAATGCGTTGGCTGCATTCATCGATAATCATATACACCGTGGAAACGAGCTGAATATCGATCCCCGCCGCATTGTCTGGAAACGGGTAATTGACATGAATGATCGCGCCTTGCGTAACATCGTGATTGGCCTGGGCGGACCGATACAGGGTGTACCGCGTGAGGATGGTTTTGACATAACTGTTGCCTCAGAAGTGATGGCCATTTTCTGTCTCGCCCGGGATCTGAAAGATTTAAAGAAAAAGCTTTCCCGAATGGTGGTTGCTTATACATATGATAACCAGCCAATTACCGTTAGTGATCTGAAGGTGGAAGGTGCTCTTACCCTGTTGTTAAAGGATGCGCTCCGCCCCAATCTGGTACAAACCCTGGAAAATACACCTGCCATTATACATGGAGGGCCATTTGCGAATATTGCCCACGGCTGCAACAGCATCATTGCGACCAAATTGGCCAGCAAGCTAGGTGACTTTGTGGTCACCGAAGCAGGATTTGGAGCGGATTTGGGTGCAGAGAAGTTTTTAAATATTAAATCACGATACGGCGAACTCAAGCCAAGTGCAGTTGTTATTGTTGCCACAGCCCGTGCACTGAAAATGCATGGCGGTGTGGATAAGGCTCAACTATCGGGTGAGAATGTAGCCGCCCTTGCAAAAGGGATTGCCAACCTTGAAAAGCACATTGAAACCATTCAGGCGTTCGGTCTGCCGTTTGTCGTGGCATTGAACCGGTTTGTATCGGATCATGATGAGGAAGTTCAGCATATCCTGAATTGGTGCAGAGAGCGAAACATTCCTGTGGAGATTGCAGACGTCTGGCTAAAAGGCGGAGAAGGCGGCGAGGATTTGGCACGCACAGTGCTGAACATCATCGAATCCCAAACGAATGCCTTTGAACCTTTGTATACGCTTGATCAGCCCCTGGAAGAAAAAATAATTACCATCGCCGAAAAGGTATATGGTGCGGCAGGTGTCCAATTCTCGCAAAAAGCGTTGGCACAGCTCAGAGAATTTGAACAGCAAGGCTGGTCTACCCTTCCTGTGTGCATGGCTAAAACACAGTATTCCTTGTCGGATGATCCTAAGAAGCTCGGGCGGCCGACGGAATTTGTGATTACCATTCGCGAATTAAAAGCATCCATAGGCGCCGGCTTTATTGTTGCGCTCACCGGGGATGTCATGACAATGCCAGGCCTTCCGAAGTCACCGGCTGCCCTGAACATGGATGTTACGGAAGATGGAAAAGCGGTAGGATTGTTTTAAAGAACGCATCAGGTCTGCTATACTTAGCGGAGGGAGGCTGATCGAATGAAACCTTTACAAATATCTGCGGAGACAGCTGTTATGCTGTCCGAAAAACTTAATGTTCCGTTAGAGCAAATCATGCATATGCCGCAGCACATCCTGATCAAAAAACTGATGGAATTGGAAGCCGAAGAAAACAAGAAAGATGAATAATGGGAAAAAGGAAGCCTGCTTTCTAAAAAAGTAGGTTTCTATTTTTGATATAAAGGTGAATACTATGAAAAAGAGCAAAAGGATTGAGCGGTTATGGAAAATAAGTTAAGGGCCGGAGAAGTCACGGCCTTAAAAGTGGCGAGATTGAGTGAGTTTGGCTATTTTTTAAGCAATGGTGCAGAGGATGTAATGCTTCACAAACGCGAAGCATCACGGGAGTTGAAAGAAGGAGAAACCGTTGATGTCTTTTTATATCAAGATCATGAGGGCCGCCTTTCGGCAACGATGTCACAGCCAAAAGTAAGGCTGGACACACTGGCCTGGCTAACGGTCGTCGGCTCTCAAAAACGACTCGGAGTATTTCTCGATATGGGCATACATAAAGATGTATTATTGTCCAATGATGACCTTCCGGGGCCGTTGGATCAATGGCCGGTTATTGGAGATCAGTTGTACTGCGGACTCCGTCTTGATAAAAAAGGCAGACTGTTTGCCGACCTTGCCACTGAACAGGAGATTGTGGATCAAGCGGAATCGGCAGAAGAAAACCAATTTAATCTGATTGTGACAGGCCATGTTTACAAACTCAATGAAGCAGGAGCTTTGGTGTTTACGGAAAATCATCTGATTGGTTTTATTCACAACGATGAAATGACGCGCCGGCTCCGGCTTGGCGAACAGGTGGAGTGCCGTGTAACGTTTGTGAGAGAAGACGGAAGAGTCAATCTTTCCATGAAGCCAAGAAAAGAACAGGCGTATAATGAAGATGCAGAAATGATCTATCAGTACTTGAAGAATCATAAAGGCCAGATGCCGTATACCGATAAATCGGACCCGGATGACATCAAAAATGAATTTGACATCAGTAAGGCAGCATTTAAACGGGCACTTGGTAAATTAATTAAAGAAAACAAAGTGAAGCAGGAAAACGGAATGACGTTTTTAAAAATTTAACGATGGGGAAAGCATGCGGATTTTTTCTGTATGCTTTTTTGTGTACGGTGAAAAACGGTTAGTGATAGCCAAAGAGGGAGATAGTAGGGAGGAATGATAACCTTGGAGGGAATTTGAAATGAACGAACATAAGCTTGGATTGCCGGTGCTCACCGCATTGGTTATAGGAAACATGGTTGGATCGGGGATATTTATGCTGCCCCGTTCGCTGGCCGAAGTAGCGAGTCCTGGAGGTGTTCTGGGCGCATGGTTGGTTACAGGATTGGGTGTATTGTTGACGGCCCTGGTGTTCGGCAACCTTGCCATGAGAAAACCCTCTTTGAATGGCGGACCGCAAAACTATGCGAAGGCCTTATTTAAGGAGGGCTCTGAAACCTCGCTGGTCGCAGGCTATCTCGTGGGCTGGGGATATTGGGTGGCAAACTTTGCGGGCAACGTGGCAATCATTACGACGTTTGCCAGCTACCTGTCCACCTTCTTTCCGGTGATGACCAGTAAACACCCTCTTTTTACGGCAGGAAGCACAGATGTCACACTTGGGGGCGGGATCACTTTTTTGGTGTGTTCTGCATTATTGTGGGGTCTTCATTTTATGATCCTGAAAGGAATCGAAGGGGCAGGGAAGGCGAATCTGGTAGCAACCGTGGCAAAGGTTGCGGGATTCTTGTTTTTTATCTTGATCTGTTTGTTTGCTTTTCAATCCAGCTACCTGACTCCCTTTGTTGAACCGAAGCAGAGCAGCTCGGGAGAAACAATCGGGTTTATGGGTCAGTTGAATGCAGCGGCCATTTCCACCCTTTGGGCATTTGTTGGCGTGGAATCTGCGGTGGTTTTCTCCAACCGGGCCAAAAGGCAAAATGATGTAAAGAAGGCGACCATCATCGGGCTCCTGATTGCTCTTTTGATTTATATAGGGATTACGGTTCTTGTCATGGGAACTCTTCCTCAAAAGGAACTTATTCATTCACAAAAGCCCCTTGTGGATGCACTGGAAAGTGTCATCGGTCCGTCGGGAAGCAGTATTATGGCTATTCTAGGCCTGATCTCATTGTTTGGAGCGACCATAGGATGGATTTTGCTCGCAGCCGAGGTTCCCTATCAAGCCGCCAACAAATCGATGTTTATTCCGGCGTTCGCAAAAGAAAACCGATACGGCGCCCCTTCTTTTTCATTGATTGTCACTAATATTATGACACAGCTTTTTATTTTTTCCGTAGTTTCCCAATCAATGGCTGATGCATTTGATTTCGTCATTTTTGTTGCAACACTGGCTTTCCTCGTTCCTTATTTGATGGCTTCCCTGTATCAGGTAAAACTCGTTTTCACCGGGGAAACGTATGAAGGAGCTTCAAGATCGAGATTTGGCGACGGACTGATTGCGGTTCTTGCTGCCCTGTATTCGTTATGGGTTATAAAAGCAGGTACGGAGGATATTAAAACCTTCCTTTTTGGCATGTCACTTTTGATATCGGGAATCGTTTTTTATCCGCTCGTACGCAAGCATACCCTGAACAAGGAAAAAGGACAGCATGAATGAAATGCTGTCCTTTTTTCGGTTAGGCGTTATCCCGCAGCCCGACACCTGTATTTACTTTTACGAGAATTTCATCAAATTTGCTTTGATCCACGGTCTTTCTTGACAACAGGGTTCCTACGATGGCTCCAATGAAGCCTAACGGAATGGAAACAATACCTGGATTGGCAAGCGGGAACAATGGGTCTCCGACGAGAATGGCGACACCCGCTTCCGGAGACCAGACGCTCGGACTGATGGCGACAAGGATCAGGGAACTGAAAAGGCCTACAAGCATGCCGGTTACAGCACCTGTGGTGTTAAAGCGCTTCCAAAAGACAGTGAGAAGCAAAATCGGCAGGTTAGCACTTGCCGCAACAGCAAAAGCAAGAGACACTAGGAAGGCTACATTCAGTTTTTGGGCAAAGAGTGCAAGCAGGATGGATAGAACAGCCACACCGATGGAAGCCCATCTTGCGGCATTCATTTGCTCTTTTTCGGTTGCCTTTCCCTTGCGCAGGATCTGGCTGTAAAAATCATGTGCAAAGGCAGATGCGGCGGAAAGTACAAGGCCGGCAACCACGGCAAGAATGGTCGCAAACGCAACCGCTGATACAAAGGCGAACAAGAAATCTCCGCCGAGTGCTCGGGCAAGCAATGGGGCTGCCATATTGCCTGCCGCATTGGCTTTTACGATACTATCCGTTCCCACAAACGCGGCCGCTCCAAATCCCAGAAAAACCGTCATGATGTAAAAGATGCCGATCAACCATGTGGCATAGACGACGGACTTTCTCGCGGTCGGAGCGTCTTTTACTGTAAAAAAACGGATTAGAATGTGCGGCAGGCCGGCTGTACCAAGGACAAGAGCCATGTTGAGAGAAATTGTATCCAGCGGGTCTTTGTATTTATTGCCGGGATTCAGGAAACTCTCTCCGAGCGGGGTAGCAGATTTCATATGCTCAAACATCCCTGTTACACTGAATCCGAATTTGGCAAAAACCATGACGGAGATAATAAAGGTTCCGATCATGAGCAAAACAGCTTTTACGATCTGTACCCAGCTCGTGGCCATCATGCCGCCAAACACCACATAAACCGTCATAAGCACACCGACGATTAATACCGAGGTTGTGTATTTCAAACCGAGCAATAAAGTAATGAGGGCTCCTGCTCCTACGAGCTGGGCGATCATATAAAAGATGGAAATGGTGATGGTATTCAAGGCGGACACACCCCGGACCTTCCTATCATCAAACCGGGAGGCGATCATATCGGCCATCGTGTACTTACCAAGGTTTCTGAGCGGTTCGGCCACGAGATAGAGGACGACGAGATAAGCAACGAGAAACCCGATGGAATAAAAGAATCCGTCAAATCCTGACAGCGCAATAGAACCGGCAATGCCTAAAAACGACGCGGCTGACATGTAATCACCTGCGATGGCAAGACCATTTTGCCATCCTGTCAGGCCGCCGCTTGCAGTGTAAAAATCGTTTGCATTATTGGTCCGTTTGGCAGCAAAGTATGTTATGACAAGAGTAATGGCAACAATTCCGAGGAACAGCATGAAAGCTGTATTCATTTCGTTTTCTCCTTTTCGGATTGAGTGATGACATGATCGGCGATTTGGTCAAATTTTATCGCTTTTCGGGAATAAAGAATGCAAAGCATCCACGTCATGACAAACTGGGAAAATGCAAAAATCCAAGCCCAGCTAATGCCACCGACTGCATTCGTATTTAAGATGGTTGAGTAGGACGTCATGATGGGAAGAGTAAAGTAAAAGACCAGGAAGAAAATCGACATAGGCAGAAGGAATTTCTTTTTTTGGCGAATCAAATTCTGAAAAGACGGGGAAGAAGCAATGGCTGAATAATCGGTTTGTCCTTTTTTAATCTCTTTTTCGGCTAACATTTCATCCCCTCCGGAAAATGTAAGTGAGAATCCACGCATGCAACACTCCTTTATCTAATTTTTCAGAAAAATTTGAACCATCCTTATTATATAGGATGCTTTTCTGTTTATCTACATTTTCTGATATATAGTTGAGCTTTTCGGAAGGTTATAGTATTTTTAGGATATTTACCATACATATAAAATATAAGAGGGAGGGGAATAGCAATGAGCCTCATTTTAATCAAGCTTGGAATATCAGCATTCCTCGGTTTGGTCATTGGCCTTGAGCGGGAACTGAAACGAAAACCGGTTGGCCTGAAAACATGCCTGGTCATTTCGATCAGCAGTTGTCTGTTGACAATTGTTTCCATTGAATCAGCAAGCACATATTCTGATCTGACAGGAAGAACAATGATGGATCCGATGCGTTTGGCGGCACAAATCGTCAGCGGTATCGGTTTCCTGGGTGCAGGAGTCATATTAAGGCGGAGCAATGACGTCATTTCAGGGCTGACAACCGCTGCGATGATTTGGGGTGCTTCCGGATTGGGAATTGCATCGGGAGCAGGTTTTTACTTGGAGGCTTCCGCAGGGGCACTCATGATTCTGATCAGTGTAGAATTGATCCCCATGATCATGAAATGGGTAGGTCCGAAAACGCTGAGGGAAAAAGAAGCTAAAGTACGACTCATTGTTCCTGATGGCAGGAATATGACGGAAATGGTTAAAGAAATCAAGAAGAGACAGATGAAAATTTACAATGTGCGTGTGAAGGATCTGGAAAATGGAATGAGTAAAATGGAACTGACCATTGGAACGTACGATAAAAGATATACAACCGACATTTATTATGATATTAAAGAAATAACAGGAGTACAAAACGTAGAGATTGAAACGCTTGGATAAAATCATAAGGGAGCTAAGACGATGAAAGCCTTGATTGTTGTGGATTATACGTTTGATTTTGTTGCGGATGAAGGAAAATTGACATGCGGTGTTCCGGGCCAGTCCATCGAGAACCGTTTAACAGCCCTTACTAAGCAATTCGTCGAGAATAATGATTTTGTTGTATTTGCGGTTGATTTGCATGAAGAAGAGGATACGTACCATCCCGAAATGTCACTGTTTCCGCCTCACAATATTAAAGGGACAAAGGGAAGAGAGCAATACGGAAAGCTTGGAGAGTATGTCTCTTCTTTGCTGGCCGAGCAAAATAAGCTGGTGTACTGGATGGATAAAACCAGGTACAGTGCTTTTGCCGGAACCAATCTTGATCTCAAATTGCGGGAACGCAACATTACAGAAATTCACCTGGTTGGTGTTTGCTCTGATATTTGTGTTTTGCACACCGCGATTGATGCCTATAATAGAGGCTTTACCATTGTCGTTCATGAGGATGCTGTACAAAGTTTTAATGCCGCCGGCCATGATTGGGCGCTTCAGCATTTCACCAATGTCATTGGAGCCAGAGTCGTAAACGAGAGCTCGTTTTAGTTAAAAAGGATCCTGGAAGGAATGGTAACATGGGAAAAACGGCAGTGATTGCCGGAGCTACAGGACTTGTCGGGTGGGAATTACTCCATTTGCTGGCAGAAAGCAATAGGTATGAGCGTACTATTGTGTTTGCTCGAAGGAAAACAGGCATCAGCCATAAGAAAGTGACAGAAGTAATCACAGATTTTAACGGCCTTGAAGAGCACAAACATTACTTTAGTGCCGCAGATGTATTTTGCTGCCTTGGTACAACGATAAAAAAGGCAAAGACGAAGGAGAATTTCAGACAGGTTGATCATCATTATCCCGTTGTGATGTCCCATATTGCGGCCGATCAGGGAGCACATTCCTTTCAGGTAATTTCCGCACTGGGTGCAGATATGGAGTCACGTTTTTTCTATAGCAGGGTTAAGGGAGAGATGGAGCGTGACGTGGCAAAAGAAGGTGTGCCATTGATCGGAATATTCCGCCCGTCTCTGTTAACCGGCGAGCGTGAGGAGTTCCGGGCAGGAGAACGAGCTGCTGACTGGATTGCCGGTCGGCTTTCCTTTTTGTTCAAAGGTGGTCTTAAAAAATACCGCCCTGTAAAAGCGAGTTCGGTCGCCGCTGCCATGTTTGAGTTTGCCCAAAAAGAAAAAACAGGGGTTCATCTCATTTCATCGGAAGAGATGAATGAGTTCTCCTATTCTCTTAATAAGTGAAATCAGTTTCTTCGATTTGGATTATGGGCTATAATGACAATACAGATTGATTTGGAGGGATATTATGAACGCTTACGAAGAGTACATGAAGCAAATGGCCCAGCCGATGAGAGCCGAGCTTACAAATGCAGGGTTCAAAGAATTAACAACACCAGAAGAAGTGGACGGTTTTATGGAAAATGCAGAGGGAACTTCTCTTGTTTTCATCAATTCCGTGTGCGGTTGTGCTGCAGGATTGGCCAGGCCATCGGCAATTTATTCACTTAACCATGAAGCAAAACCCGATCATTTGGTTACGGTTTTTGCCGGACAAGATAAAGAAGCAACCGCAAAAATGAGAGAATATTTTGAAGGGTATCCTCCTTCTTCTCCGTCCATGGCCCTATTAAAAGGCAAAGAAGTGGTTCACTTTATTCACCGCCACGATATTGAAAACCACAGTGCGGAAGAGATTGTCGGAAACCTTGTGAACGCTTATAACAACTATAATAAATAAACCATACCAATACCGGAATCTTCAGAGGAAGCTTTTGCGATCCTCTGAAGATTCTTTTTTTATGCAGAGAATAGGAGATAAGTAGGACAAATAATCAACTTATTTTGAAAAATATTCAGAAAACAATTGCACTTTCTTTTTACATGTCATATAGTATACCTATCAGATGTTAGAAAACATGACATGAAGAAGGGTGGAGATGTAACATGAAGGAAAGTACGATCATGATGTACATGGATTCTCTTTGGGTGATGGTTGCAGCAATCCTGGTAATTGGGATGCAGGCTGGATTTGCGCTCCTTGAAGCGGGATCGACACGAATGAAGAATTCGGGGCATGTTGCCGGAAAGCAAATTTTGAGTTTTGCCCTTGCCACGATTGCTTTTTGGGCTGTCGGATTTGGAATCACTTTCGGGGAGGGCAACAGCTTATTTGGGACTTCTGGTTGGATGCTAGGGGGCGACAGCAAGACATTCGAGGCTTTATCCTGGGCCAATGTGCCACTGTCACTTAAATTTTTGTTTCAATTGGCGTTCGTCGGTGTATCACTGGCCATTGCGTGGGGAGGATTTGCCGAGCGTGCGAAATTATCCGTTTATTTTATTTTCGGCATCGTCTTCACTGTTTTAATTTATCCGGTCATCGGTCACTGGGTTTGGGGCGGTGGATGGCTGGGAGAAATGGGGATGCAGGATTTTGCCGGCTCAACGGTTGTCCATCTTCAGGGAGCAATTGCTGCTCTAGTGGCTACGCTTCTTCTTGGGCCGCGGATTGGGAAGTTCAATAAGGATCGGACACCGAACCTTATTCCGGGTCATAACCAGGTCTATACGGTGCTTGGCGGAATTATTCTTTGGATTGGCTGGTTCGGATTTAATGCAGGAAGCACGATGGGTACTGCGGATGGATTTTTTGGCTATGTTGCCTTGACTACTAATTTGGCAGCGGCCGCCGGTGCAATCGGTGCAATCCTGACTTCTAAGTTTCTGACAGGGAAAGCGGATATTCCTGCAATGGTCAATGGCGTTCTTGCCGCTTTGGTGGCTATTACTGCAGCATGTGCCTTTGTGGAAGCCTGGGCAACTATTGTGATCGGATTCTTTGCAGGGGCGTTTACTTTCTGGACGTCGGTCTATTTTGAAAGAAAAGGGATTGATGATCCGATTTATGCTTTTTCTGTTCATGGGATTGCCGGTATTATTGGTACGATTTCGACCGGTTTTTTTGCCTCTCCTCGTCTCGTGGAACAGACTGGCGTAGGGAAAGCAGGACTTTTTTATGGCGGAGGCTTTGATCAATTGTTTGTTCAAACGATCGGTGTTATTGGTGCAGCAGTTTATGTCGGAGTTATTTCTTTCATTTTATTGTTTGTCATGAAGAAACTTGTCGGCCTTCGGGTAACCCCGGAGCAGGAGATTTCCGGACTGGATATCAGTGAACATGGTTCATACGGTTACCCTGAGCACCTTGATCCTTCACTTACCAGCGCAAAGAAAGCCAATTAGGTCCATGTTGAATCTTTTTGATGAATCCAAAGGCAAACAGGATGCCCTTGAGATTCTTAGCGTAAAGGAAAGGGTGCAAAAAGCGGCTACACTAGAAGAATTGCGAAGAATCCACGAGAAGTTTATCTCGTGGATTCAGGCGTTGCAGGATTCCCAGCATTCGACTGGGGAAGTATATGCTCAACTGAATGAAGCGCACGATGTGATGGCGAGGAAGGCGGTTTCCTTTGCATACGACCATGTAATTCAGGAGATCGGGGAGCCTGAAGGGAATTTTTGTTTTTTCAGCATGGGGTCAAATGCAAGACAAGAACAGACAATCTGGACGGACCAGGATAATGGGCTGATCCATGATTTCGGATTGGATCAGGAGAAGGCTGAACGATTTTCGAGGGAATTCTCTGAAGCGTCCGTTCATTATCTTTCTGAGGCTGGCTATCCTTTATGCCCTGGGAATGTGATGGCATCCAATCCCCGTTGGAGACACAGTGAAAGCGAATGGAAAACACAGCTGGCCGCCTACTGGAACGAGGCGAGTGAGTATGATTTAAAATATTTGATGATGCTGTTGGACACCAGGCCAATTTTCGGTAATCCCGGGCTTTTGTATCAACTGCGAGCCTGGTACCTTCATGAACTTCGGCAACATCCGAAAGTACTCATGAAGATGTCCTCGCTTGCAGGGTCTCATGATATACCGATTAACTTTGCAGGAATGATATTCACAGAACGATGGGGGAAATTCGCTGGCCGTTTTGATGTAAAGCAAGGTGTTTTTGCTCCCTTTACAAATGCTGTTAAAGTTTTGGCTGTGATCAGCAACGTTGAAGAATCTTCAACACGGGAAAGATTGATTGTTTTAGAGGGACGGGGAGAGCTATCCAGGGTTCAACTGGAAGATTGTCTTCTGGCCTATGATTTTCTTCTGCACCTGCGGCTCTGTCATTCTGTGAAAGCCAGGGACAATGATGACAAGCTGGATTATCATATCCAGTTAAACCGTTTGGGAACCAAACGGGTTCACCAGTTGAAGGATACGATGCGACTTGTAAAATGGCTGCAAAAAAAGATAAAAAAGAGAGGAATACAGTTTGAACAATCAACCGGGTTTTGACGGAAATCTGAAGCAGTTCATGAACCGCTTGTTCAATCTGGGCCTGAAAAGAGGAGAAGTACCGCCAGGGAGCCCCGGGTCCTTTCAGCATGAAGCCTGGATCAGGAGGATGCTGAAGGAAAAAGCGTCCAGGCGCGCTGATCTCCAAACCCGCTTGGAAGATGTCCTGTTTATTGTGCTGGATACAGAGACAACTGGTTTCCGGCCGGAGCATGGAGACCAGATCTTTTCGGTGGCAGCTGCGCGTATCCAAAACCGATCGGTTATTGGTGAGTTTCGTAGTTTAATCAATCCGGGAATAGAGATTCCGAAAGAAATTAGTCTGCTTACCGGCATTACCACAAAAGATGTAAAAGAGGCACCGGCATTGGATGAAAAAGCAGAAGAAATTCTGGGCTTTTTATCTGGAGGTATTGTTATTGGATATCATATTTCTCATGATTATGCGTTCTTGAACCATTACTTGTGGAGAAGATATCGTTCTTCCTTAAAACAGCCGGCCCTGGAACTGGCTCTCCTGACAGAACGTCTCACCGGGGAGGGCCCTTTTCCGAGCCTGGACAGTGCTGCCGATTATTTTAATATTCCCTGTCAGAACCGGCACCAGGCGGATGCTGATGTAAGGATTATGAGCAGTTTGCTGATGAACCTGTTGCGGTTATGTATTGAAAAGGGAATAGAGACACTGGAAGACTTGTATATTCATATCAAATAGTAAAGCAGGAGCGATTTTTCGCCCCTGCTTTTTATTAATGACTTTTTGTGCTGCTGCATGAACTGCTGCTGGAGCTGCTGCTTTCGCAACGTTCCTCGCCGTCAAATCCGGACCAGCAGGAGCAGCCAATAATGATTAACAAAATAAAGAGCACGATGAGCAGGGTAAATCCGAAGTGTCCGCCATAACCACCATAGCCTCCGTATCCGCCGCCATAACCATAATCATAACACGGTGTTCCTCCGTATCCGTAACCGCCATATCCGTGGTCATAGACGGGTGCTGCAAGGGCAGTTGGTACGTTGAGCGGCTTGTTTAATGGGATGTTCACGGGTTTGTTTACCGGCATATTGACAGGGGCGTTCACAGGTTTATTTGCCGGGGCCATAGGTACATTTATTTTTTTGTTTTCCATTATTGTCCCTCCGTTAATCAATAATATAGGTATATATCACCCTACAGCCTATGTACGTTTGCCCTGGTCGGTAACGGACAAATGCGGATTTTTTTAAAATAAAAAAAACGTTCCTTCCCGGAACGTTTAAAGCCATGTAATCTTTGGCTCTGTTTTGGATATGATTCTCACAATGTTGGTACGGTGACGATAAAGAAGAAACAGCAGAAATGCCGTCATTACCACCGTAAGAAGCACGTCCTGTACGATCAGTCCGTAGACAACAGCTGCCGAGCACGCGATGAGGGAAGAAAGAGACACATACTTGCTCAGGTAAAGGACAACAAAAAATACAGCCACAAGGACGACGAACATAAGGGGAGCATAAAACAATAAAATCCCCGCTGATGTGGCAACCGCCTTACCGCCCCTAAACTTTGCGAAAATAGGATAGCAATGGCCGAGCACTGCCGGAATTCCGGCAATAAGGATATGAAGATCCGTATGAAACAAAACGGGAAGAGATGCGGCAAGGGTTCCTTTAAGGATGTCCGAAATGGTTACAATAAAGCCTGCTTTTTTTCCAAGGATCCGGAAGGTGTTCGTTCCTCCGAGATTTCCGCTTCCGTGCTGTCTGATGTCAATGCCGTAGCCCCACTTGCCTACAATGAGCGCAAAAGGAACCGATCCAATAACGTAAGATAATAACAGAATGAAAAATACCATACGATTCACCTTTCGCCTGTCTTTTTCTCTTATTATATAATCATTCCGATGGTTTAGATAGGGGATTTTTAAACAAGCATAATAGTAAAAAACCACGGCCGTTATTGGGCGTGGTTTTTTACAGTGTGTTCCCTGAATGGCAGCCACCAGTTCCATTTGCCCATTAGTTTCATCAAAGAAGGGACAAGAATCATTCGGACAAGGGTGGCGTCGATGAAAATAGCCAGTGCAATTGCTATGCCGATTTGTTTTACCGGCATGACGTCCGTTGTTACAAATGACCCCGTAATCACGATCATAATGGCGGCAGCAGAGGTAATGATTTTGGAGGTTGACGTTAAACCGTCCAGTGTTGCCTTGTCGTTGTCGCCCGTGTTTTCATAGACTTCCTGTATCCGGGAAATCAGAAATACTTCATAGTCCATGCTGAGTCCAAAAACGATACCGAACGTAAAGACGGGAATCATTAATCCGATACTGACAGGATCCATGAGATTTCCACTTTGAAAGATCCATACCAACAGGCCGAATGTTGCCGAAAGACTGAGAATGTTCATGACAATGGCTTTTAACGGAATAAATAATGATTGAAAAGCAAGAAGAAGGATAACAAAGGTCGATAGCAATACGATGACAAGCCCTTCAGGTGTTTTATTAAGAATTTCATCGAAGATTTCCTGGTTGAACTTGGTTGAACCGCCTAATGTGAGTTTTAAGCCATTTTTTTCACCTTCCCAATCTTTGACCCATTGCTTTGCCTTGTCAGATGTGACGCCCACTGAAAGATAAGCCTGGATGACGGTTAGATTATCCTTTGAATAATGGTCGAGCACCGACTGCAGGCGGCGTTTTCCTTCCTTTGTTTTGATGAACGATTGGAGCTGATCAGGCGGTATGCCACCGGTATGGGAAAACAGGGAGTCCACCCGGTCGACGACACTCTCTTTTTTCAACCGTTCGACCAGCTGCTCCGCTCTTTTAAGGTTATCACTGCTCGTTATATCTCCATTGCTCTTTGCCACGATGGTCACGGGATATAAATCTTTTTTACCGAATGTGTCCTCGAATTTCTCGAACATGATCCTTGATTGGTAATCAGGAGGAAGGGACTCGGCCTCAGGAATGGATAATTCTAAATGGCGTACGGGCAATAGGAAAAGGACAAGAATGGCGATGGACGCAGTCAGCATGATTCCCGGGCGTTTCATTACGAACGTTGCGAAAGCTTTCCAGCCGGATCGTTCACGGTTACGTTTTAAAATCATCAGCGAGTTAATGCGCGGTCCGAGGATACTTAAGACGGCAGGGAGAAACGTGAGCGCGTTGATAACCGAGATGATAACAACGACCATGCCTCCGAGGGCGACGGAACGAAAGATATCGATTTGGATGAGCAGCATGCCTGAAAGCCCCAGAAACACACACAAGCCTGAGAATGCGATGGACCTTCCTGCTGTTTGTACTGACGTGATGACTGCTTTTTGGACCGGGTGTTTCTCCAACTCCTCTCTGAAACGGTTGACCAGCAGTAGCGCGAAATCAATGCCGAGTGCAAGGCCGATCATCGGAACGACATTTAATATGAAGATCGTTAAATTCAGTTCCTGACTTACCAGGTAAAGCACACCCATCGCACAGGCCACACTGATCAAACCAATAAGAATCGGAAGGCCTGCTGCGACCAGACCTCCAAATGCCAGCAGTAGAATGATCAGAGCTGCGGGAAGTCCAATCGCCTCGGCGCGTGCCAAGTCTTTCTGGCTCGCTGTGTTTATGTCTTCGGCGATAACCGGACCGCCTGTTATTCCAATTTTGACATCCTTTGTGCTGGTCGTTTTGGAGCGGATCTGTTCGATTGATTTTTTAAGTTCTCCGAAATTTAAGTCAAAATTCACAGTTGCATAAGAGGTGTTTCCTTTGATCATCTTTGCTGAAGAGTAGGGTGAGGTTACACTGACCGCATGATCCACATCTCTCAATTTTTTCAGCGTACGCTCTACTGTGTTTTTGTACTGTGTATCTTGGGGTGAGAGGGTATCGGATTCAAAAAGCACCATGACCGATGATTTAGGCTGGCCAAAATCCTGCTGCATCATGTTTTCTACTTTTTTAAATGAACCTTCCATTTCAAAACCGCTTCCGCTGAGGGAGTCTGGCAGTTTCAGTGCCAGTACACTAAACGTTGCGGCAAGCAAGATCCAAACTGCAATAATCAGCTTCCGGTATGTATAAACGAATTTTCCGATTCCCTGAAATAAACTCCAATTCTTCATGAATTTCCTCCTTAAAGGCTGCTGTATAGGGTGAAGGATTGCTCTTTCGGCAAATGTGTGATAAAAGATTAAATAAAAAAGGTTCTGGTGAAATAGCAATGATTGTGACAACGGCAGGCAAGTTTGATCAAAAACTGATCGAAAAAGCGGAAAAAATCAACAAGACGGTCGGAGGAACGTTTGTGTTGAGAAAAAATAAATCCATCTCTTCCTTACATACCCAATTTAAGGATCATCTATTAATGGTTGGAAAAGAAAAACTGACCTTGCATCCTTTTGGTGGATCAGAACCGCTATTTTTTCATCCGAATTCCTCGATGTTCCGGGTGAAGCAAATCGTAAGGGGAGAGCATGATCCATTGCTCACAGCGGCACGGCTTAAAAAAGGCATGACTGTCCTTGATTGTACGGCCGGACTGGCTTCTGATGCGATTGTATGCAGCCTGGCTGTCGGACCAGAGGGGAAAGTGACCGGATTGGAGAAAAACCAGTACATCGCGTTTTTGGTGAAAAGCGGATTGATAACGTGGGAAAGCGGGTTGAAGGAAATGGATGAATCCATGCGCCGGATCACCATCCTGCACGAAGATCATTTGGCCTATCTGAAGCGACAGTCCGACCAGTCCTTCGATGTTGTTTATTTTGATCCGATGTTCGAGGAAACGATACAATCCCCCGGTTTGAGCGGACTGAAGAATATGGCGGAATATTCGCCGCTTACCGGGGATATTATTTCGGAAGCAAAACGGGTCGCCAAAGAACGGGTCGTATTGAAGGACCATTATAAAAGCAGCCGATTTGAACAATTTGGATTTACCGTAATAAAGCGGCCTTCGTCCAAGTTCCATTATGCCATCATTGAATTAGGGGATTGAGGAGAATGCGATGCTGACGGGGCTAATGCTGCTACTGCTTGCGGGTGCCGGGATTGTGGGATTTATTAAAAAGCATATCTTAAGGATAAAAGATCCCGATCTTGCTCATTATTTGGCGGAATTAAAAAAACAATGTTGGTATCAGGAGCTCATGAACGATCCACAATCTTCCGGTCTGATTCAATCGTTTGAAAAAAGCGGTCCGTTAAAAGATGTTTATTATGTACAGCGGCTTCTTGCAAACGATGGGTGCAGAGATGGTTTTATTGCGTATATTAAAGAAAAATCCCGGTAAAGCAGTGTTGCTTTGCCGGGATTTTGTTTTTTATTTCGAAAGTACTTCAATGTTCATGGCCCACTCGTTAACCACACAATCTCTGGCCCCGGTCACGACGTACGGATCATTTTTGGCCAGTGAAGTTGCTTCTTCCAGATTGGCAGCCTTGTAAATAACAAGTCCACCAGTACCGTCGGTAAACCTTCCATATGTAAAGATATTCCCTTTTTCTGCAAGGCTTTCAAGATAGCTAAGATGTTCCTGACGGTGAACCTTGCTTTTTTCTTCATCTAAAACTGGTAAACGAACAGCATAATAATTCATCAATTAACCTCCCTGAGATGTAGTCTCTTTTATTATGAAGACAAACCCCAAAAAAGAAAAGATGTATGCCATTGAAAAATATAAGAAAGTTTTTTGGTATGCATCCATAAAGTTAAATGATTACTAGTTTAAAATAAAACAGGATGCATGGGGGAGTAAAATGAGAATAAACAGAAGATATCCTGCATGGAGTTCGTTTGATTGCAGCCGGAGTCGAGATGAAGGGCATGGTAACAATTGGCCGACCTTTTTCCTGAAACGAAACAGAAGGGGAGAATTTACCGACAGAAAAGGGAACGTGGTCACCTGGGAGTTGAGGAATCCTGCTTCCGTTGATTTTAAAGGCAATGAGCTCAAGCAAGTACGTTCAGCGTTACGAAATTTGACTCCTGACAAGCGGAAGAAGATCAACTTTTATGGTGAGCATCTAAAAGATTTTTGGTTTCGGATAACCGAAAATTTGATTTCATCTTATAAATTATCCCCTATGTTGTCTGCCAGAGTTAGGGCGGCACTGACAATGGGTTTATCGGATACCGCGGCTGCCGTTCACTATGTGAAAAACTTGTATGATGTTCCACGTCCCCATCAGCTGGATGCCACCCTGCAGCCGGTTCTTTCAATTCCCTCTTCTCCTTCGTTTGTATGTGAGCAGGCTTCCGCTGCAGGCTGTGCCCATATCATCTTATCCTACTTTTTCCCCCATGAAGACGGGAAGCTGAAACGGCTGGCCGAGGAGATTTCATGGACGATGTTTCTGGCAGCTATTCAATATAAGGCAGATGTCGAGGAAGGAATGAAATTGGGAAGACAGATGGGTGACATGATCGTTGTTTCTCTCCGCTATCAGCGAGTGGAAGGGGATGTTCAAAAAAGCAACAGAAACAGCGAGCTTACAGCTGGATTTCAACAAAAGAAAAGTGAAGTCATTTCGCGTTAAACATAAACGGACTCCGGGGCTGCCGGAGTTTTTTTCTTTTTTTATAAGGCAATTGTGTTACGATAGATAAAAAACATCCGGAGGGGTATAGTGCAATGATCGATCTTAGAAGCGACACAGTGACAAAGCCGACAGAGCGTATGCGAAAGGCCATGTACGCAGCTGAGGTGGGGGACGATGTCTACGGAGAAGATCCTGCTGTTAATTTCTTGGAAGAAACCGCTGCTGACCTGCTCGGAAAGGAAAAAGCATTGTTTGTCACGAGCGGTACACAAGGAAACCAGATTGCGGTTTTGACTCATACGGCACCTGGCAGTGAGGTTATCATGGAGAGCGACTCCCATATATACATGTATGAAGGAGCCGCTGTATCGGCTTTTGCGGGAATTCAGCCTCGTTTGGTCAAGGGAATCAACGGCTCCATGCAGGCAGAGGATGTTAAAAACGCGATTCGGAGTGACGATATTCATCACCCTGAGACAAGCCTTGTTTGTTTGGAAAATACGCATAACCGTGCAGGCGGAGCGATCGTTCCTCTTCGTGATATGAAAGATATTTACAAAATTTGTTCTGCTGCCTCGATCCCTGTTCATATCGATGGCGCACGCCTTTTTAATGCGGCAGCTGGCAGTGGAACAAGCGTCAAAGATTTCGCTTCTTATTGTGATACGGTACAAATTTGCCTTTCCAAAGGGCTTGGGGCACCGGTCGGCTCCCTGATTGCCGGATCGGAGGATTTTATCCGAAAAGCAAGAAAGTGGAGAAAACGACTTGGGGGAGGACTCCGCCAGGGAGGTGTGCTGGCTGCACCGGGACGGATCGCGCTTACCGAGATGACAGAGCGTCTGCATGAGGATCATGAAAAAGCCAGCAAGCTGGCAGAGGGCTTAGCGGAAATCCCGTCGCTTTCCATCGAAAACCAGGTGGATACCAATATTGTTTTGGTTAATATTGGGCAAACCGGATTTTCTGCTGACCAATTCCTTCAATTGCTCAAGGGCCAAGGAATACTTGCTGTTGCTTTTGGACCTCAAACGATCCGATTTACCACTCACTATGATGTTACCTTTGAAGATATTGATAAAGCTCTCACCAGCATCTCGGCGATCATCTCTTCAAAAGTCATTTTGCATTAACATAAAAAACCCGGCTCCCATTTGGAGCCGGGTTTTTGTAACCTTACATTTTTGGCGGTATACGGTATTTCGTTGCCTGTTCGAAAGAGTAGGCCAATGATATCAGCTTCGGCTCGGAGAACGCACCTGCCGTAAAAAGGATGCCAAAGGGTTTGCCCTCATCATCATAGCCTGCGGGCACACTGATCGAAGGATAGCCTGCCTTTGCGGGAAACCCATAGCCCTCATCTGTTGGATACAAAATGGCATCCAGCTGAAATTCGTCAAGAGCCTGATCCAATCCAAGTTCCCTTGTTTTTTTAAGATCATCCAGTCGGCTGTTTAAATACGAGGACTCGGTAAGTGTGCCGGATGTGCTTTCACTTTGCTCTAAAAGAACCTGCCCATATTGCAGGCATGTTTCAGGATGCTTTGAATTATAAGCAATCACATCTTCCAGAGAGGTGATTGATGGGAGTTTGGTGTGCTGTTTCAAGTAGGAGTTGATACCCGATTTAAATTCATAAAGCAATACATTAAAATCCCCATCTTCCTGTTCGAGAGGGGTTGCTGAATCCAGAATAACAATTTCCGCCCCTTTTTCTTTCATAGTTGCAATCGTTTGATCAAATAATTCCTTTTGAGAAGGAGACAATTCTCTGACGGAATATTCATACGAAATACCGATCCGTGTACCGTTTAATGCATGTTCCCTCAGGTAGGCGGTATAGTCAGCTTTGCTTGAATAGGAAGCCTTTAACGTGGCGGCATCATTGTGATCAAGCCCCGTCATCGCTCCAAGAAGTATGGCGGCATCAGCTACAGTCCGTGTCATGGGACCTGCGGTATCCTGACTGACAGAAATAGGAATGATGCCAAATCGCGAGAGGAGGCCAACGGTTGGTTTGATCCCGACAATACTGTTTGCGGCCGCGGGACTGGTGATCGATCCGGACGTTTCGGTTCCGATCGCAGCCACGGCAAAATTTGCGGCTACTGCAGATCCGGATCCTGAGCTTGAACCGCTGACATCAAATTTTCCGGGTCCGTAAGGATTCAGGACCTGTCCTCCACGCGAACTATATCCGTTGGGCATGTTTTCTGTCATAAAATTTGCCCATTCAGTCAGGTTGGTCTTCCCGAGAATAATGGCGCCCGCTTCTCTTAGTTTTG
This sequence comes from Fictibacillus enclensis, assembly GCF_001457035.1. GTDB lineage: Bacteria > Bacillota > Bacilli > Bacillales > Fictibacillaceae > Fictibacillus_C > Fictibacillus_C enclensis. The sequence continues at coordinate 1,361,936 of NZ_KQ758617.1, forward strand.
TCACGATAAAGGCATCCTGGTCGGCGTACGATTCGCTCAGGGCAAGAGAACCGGCACTGGTGTGCATGGCATCACCGGTATTAATATTATCTTTGATCAAAACTGGAATCCCGTGAAGAGGACCTCTTGCTCCTTTAGTGGATCGTTCGGCATCCAGTGCTTCTGCAATGTGGATCGCATCAGGGTTGATTTCAATAACCGCATTCAGTCCTGGGCCTGTGTGATTAAATTTCGAAATTCTTTCTATGTACATCCTTACCATCTTTAGCGAAGTAATTTCTTCTTTTTTCAGCGCTTCCTGAATGTATGAAATCGTTGCTTCTTCCAGTTGGAAGGGATTGATTTTTGTGAAGGACATACTTTTTCCCCGCTTTTCACTTTAATTTCAAATAACATTTCCCATTTTTTGATAATTCAATTAAAGCAAAAAACCGTCCGGATCGCAAACTGCACAGTCTAGTATTTAAAAATAAGTTTACTAGTAGTAATAGATTAATTTACCAAGGGGTAGTATATTTCTAAAAACATTGAATAATAATGATAAAAAGAACGTGAAGGGGATGGGATGGAGATGAAAGGAATTACTAGTCTTACACTCTATAGCGGAAACCATAACAATTTCAGTGCAAATGATAGAATAATGCTTTTTGTTACAAAATTTCATTTGAAAACAAAACAGGAAAAGTGGCTGACTCTTCGCCGTCTCATGAATAAAGATTCCGGAGCATTGGCAGCGCACATTTTAATCAGCTCTGAATACCGGAGAGACTTCCCGGAACTTCTTGAAGATGACAAGGTAAGAAATTTTTATCTGGATCTGAAGCAGCCCAAAAAGCAGACAGCAAACGTCTAATTACAATTGTGGGTTTTCTGGCCGGTACATTATTAATGCTATTCATCCGAAGTGTTGTTATAATGAAAGAGTAAGTAAACACTAGAGGAGTCTAATAGCATGAAATATTTTACTGTTGAAGAAGCGAATCAGCTTTTGCCGGTCATTACACGTGAGTTAGAAGCCCTTCAGCAGCTTCAGCTTTCTTTTGTGAAATTTTATGATCAATTGGAAAAACTGCGGTTGTCAGATAATCCTCCGGATGACGATTTTTTCGTACTTGAAAGCAAGCTCGATTTTATGGAGATGGAAGCTCAGAGCTACATCCATAATATCCATTCATTTGGAGCGGAATTAAAAGATATCCACGCAGGGCTTGTTGATTTTCCGGCCATGATTGAAAACGAGGAAGTATTGCTGTGCTGGAGACAGGGAGAGCCGGCGATCACGCATTACCATGGTATTGAAGAAGAATTTATCAACCGGAAATCACTTGAAAATTAAGATCGAAATAAAAAAATAAAATTATTTTATTGAAAAGGGTTGTTTTATTCCTGAATATTGTTTATGATATATCTCGTGACGGTAACCAATCAGTCAGTTAAGCGCCTATAGTGAAATGGATATCACACGAGATTTCGGCTCTCGTATTCTGGGTTCGAATCCTGGTGGGCGCGCCAATTATAGTTATAAATACCACGGGGTTATTCCGGTGGTTTTTTATATGCATTTCAAAAACAAAATTCAACGTTGCAGGTTGGTGATTAATATGACAAACGAAATGCAAAAGCCTTATCGAATTTTATTGTATTATAAGTATGTGCCAGTCGAGGAGCATGAATACTTCGCAAGAAAACATTTAAAGTATTGCAAAGAACTCGGCGTACTGGGCAGAATCATTGTTGCCCCAGAAGGCATCAACGGAACAATCTCGGGCACGGTTGAACAAACCGAGCAATATATGCGGGACCTGAAGAGCGATCCTCGTTTTGAAGATATCGTTTTTAAAATCGATGAAGCAGACGAGCATGCCTTCAAAAAAATGTTCGTTCGTCCGAAAAAAGAGCTAGTTACATGGCGCTTTGAAGATGACGTGAACCCGAACGAGGTTACTGGAAAACGATTGAGCCCTAAAGAATGGATGGAAATGATCCAGAGGGACGATGTCGTGGTTGTTGACGGAAGAAATGACTATGAATATGAGATTGGCCATTTCCGAAATGCCATTCGCCCGGATGTAAAAGCATCCCGTGATTTTCCGGAATGGGTTAAAGAAAATCTTGAACAATTCAAAGATAAAAAAGTACTCACATACTGCACCGGCGGAATTCGCTGCGAAAAGTTTTCAGGATACCTTCTGAAAGAAGGTTTTAAGGACGTTTACCAGCTGCATGGAGGAATTACGACATACGGTAAGGATGAGGAAACAAAAGGACGTTTCTGGGATGGTAAAATGTACGTCTTCGATGAGCGGATTTCTGTTCCGGTTAACCGTACCGAGGAAGATGTGGTCATCGCCAAATGCTACTATTGCGGTAAAACAGAAGACCGTTATGTAAACTGCGCAAATCCTGATTGCAATCGTCAGCACGTTTGCTGTGAGGAATGTGAAGTAAAATATAAACGCTCTTGTTCGGACGAGTGCCGTGAGCATCCGAAAAACCGATATGAACTTGAAAATAAATTTAATGAAACAAAAGCACAATAATTTAATCAATCAAAAGCAGCCAGCTTTCGCAGGCTGCTTTTTTCTTTTGTCAAAACCGACCACCATAATGAATGTTTTTGACTGAAAATTGTAATTAATGATGGAAATTGATTGTTTTTGAAAGTTTTTGATTGATTATTGAAAAGGCTTACTTTATAATAAGTACCAGCAAGGAGGGGTTAGATGCTGTTTTCGCAGCGCCAGGAAATTATTTTGTCATTATTCGATAACCAAAAGGTAGTAACCCTCGAAGAGCTAGTTCAGGAAACAGGTTCTTCGGAATCAACGATCCGCAGGGATTTAGACAGACTTGAAAAAGCGAAAAAGCTAAAACGTATACATGGCGGGGCATCAAGGATCGAGGATAAAGCAGAAGAACCTTCCCTTGCCGAGAAAACTCTCCGAAATGTAGAGGAGAAACAGAATATTGGCCAATATGCTGCTTCATTGGTTCAGGAGCATGAATGCATTTATCTGGATGCCGGGACAACGACAATGCAGATGATTCCGCATTTGAATCTGGAGAACCTGATTGTTGTGACGAACGGAATTCAGCTTGTTGAACCGCTCGTAGAGAAAGGAATTCCGACATACCTGGTTGGCGGCCTTATCAAACCAAAGACAGGGGCCATGATTGGCAGCGGAGCGATCAAGAGTCTGGAAAATTATCGTTTTGATAAATGTTTTATCGGAATAAACGGAATCCATGAGGACTGGGGATATACGACACCCGATCCTGAGGAATCCATTTTAAAGCAAAAGGTACTCGAGCTTTCTCAGGAAAAATACGTCCTCGCTGATCCATCTAAATTTGGAAAATCCAGTTTTTCAAAAGTCGCCTTGCTTGAAGAAGCATTTATTATTACGGTTAAAAGCAAAAACGTACAGCTTGCATCATTTGAAAAGAAGACCTTGGTTAAGGCGGTGGAAAAATGATTTATACAGTAACACTAAATCCTTCCATAGATTATTTTGTGAAAACAGATGGTCTTAAGGAGGGCGAGATCAACCTTGTCAATGAACAATCCATAGTGGCAGGGGGAAAAGGAATCAACGTTTCAAAAGTATTGAAAAATTTGGGTGTAGACAGCGTTGCAACCGGATTCGTCGGCGGATTTACAGGCGACTTTGTTGAAAGTTCTCTTCAGAAGGCTGACATTGGCACCCGATTTATCCGCGTGGAAGAAAATACACGAATTAACATTAAATTGAATACCGGAAAAGAAACAGAAATCAACGGAATTTCTCCTTCCATTCCAGTATCCGCATTGGAACAATTGGAAGACAATCTGTTGGCAAATCTTGAATCAACTGATTTTGTTGTGCTGGCTGGCAGCCTGCCATCCAGTTTACGAAATGAATTTTATGGTCAACTAATCTCCTCCATACGGCAAAAAGGCGCACAGGCTATTCTTGATTCAAAAGGAAAACCTTTGCAGGAAGCACTGGCTCATCATCCTTTTCTAATTAAACCGAATCATCATGAGCTGGGCGACTTAGTAGGCGCCTCCATCAAAGATCCCCGTGAGGCAGCCGCCTATGGGAGACGGCTTGTAAACGAAGGGGCACAGCATGTGCTTGTTTCCATGGCCGGGGACGGGGCGGTGTTTGTCAGCAAAGAACTTGCTGCCTTCGCCAATGTGCCATCTGGAACCTTGGAAAATTCCGTTGGAGCGGGAGATTCGGTTGTTGCCGGATTCCTTGCGCATTTCACCAAAAACGGAAATGTGCTTGAAGCTTTTAAATATGGGGTTACAGCAGGAAGCGCCTCTGCCTTTTCAAAAGGGTTCTGTACAGCAAAAGACATTGACCGCTATCTGCCTGAAGTAACCGTAAACCTGATAGAGGGGGAAGAAGGATGAAGATTACAGAACTGATTACAAAAGATACCATCAAGCTTAATCTTGTTTCCAAAGATAAATCGAGTGTAATCGATGAGCTTGTCAATAAATTGCATGAAGCCGGAAAGCTGAATGATAAGGAAGCTTATCGTGAAGCAATCCTTGCAAGAGAAGCACAAAGCACAACCGGAATCGGTGAAGGAATTGCGATTCCGCATGCCAAAACCGCGGCTGTTAAAACCCCTTCCATTGCGTTTGGCCGCAGTGTGGAGGGAGTGGATTATGATGCGCTTGATGGCATGCCGTCCAACCTGTTTTTTATGATCGCAGCCAGTGAAGGCGCTAACAATGAGCATCTTGAAACTTTATCCAAGCTGTCCTCCTATTTGATGGATATGACATTCCGTGAAGGTTTGCTGAAAGCGGAAACAGAAGATGAAGTTATTACATTGATTAATGAGAAACAAGTGGCCGAGGCAGCAGAAGAGGAAACGGAAGATCAACCAGTGGAGACAAGTGATGATGAAACGTATGTAGTCGCTGTTACCGCTTGCCCTACCGGTATTGCCCACACTTACATGGCCGCTGACGCCTTAAAAGCCAAAGCCAATGAGCTTGGATTGAAACTGAAGGTGGAGACCAACGGCTCAAGTGGTGTAAAAAACCGGTTAACCTCGTCGGATATTGAAAAAGCGACTGCTGTCATTGTCGCTGCGGATAAGCAAGTTGAAATGGACCGCTTTCAGGGGAAAACACTCATTCAGGTTCCGGTGGCTCAGGCTATTCGAAATCCGCAAAAACTGCTGAATGATGCGGCAGAAAAAAAGGGAACCGTTTATACAGCAGGCAGCAGACCGCGTGCTGCTGAAGACGGAGAAAAACCAAAGCGTCAATCGGCATTTTACCGTCATTTGATGAATGGTGTTTCTAACATGCTTCCTTTTGTTGTCGGTGGCGGGATATTAATCGCCATTTCCTTTATGTTTGGGATTCATTCAGCCGATCCGAAAGATCCTTCTTATAATCAGTTTGCGGCCGCGCTTGATACGATTGGCGGTAAAACGGCTTTTGCATTAATGGTTGCCGTGCTTGCCGGCTTTATTGCTCGAAGTATCGCAGACAGCCCGGGCTTTGCCCCAGGGATGGTCGGAGGTTTCCTGGCATCCACTGGAAACAGCGGATTCCTCGGCGGCCTTATTGCCGGATTTCTTGCCGGTTACATTGTTCTTGGACTGAAAAAACTGTTTTCCAGGCTTCCACAATCCTTGGAAGGCATTAAACCCGTTTTGCTCTATCCGGTATTTGGCATACTGTTTACCGGTTTGATTATGCTCTTTGTGATTAATGATCCAGTACAGGCATTAAATGAAGCTCTATCTTCGTGGCTGCAGGGCTTGGGTAAAGGAAACGCCATCCTTGTCGGTCTTCTGCTTGGAGGAATGATGGCCATTGACATGGGTGGCCCGATCAACAAGGCAGCCTTTACATTTGGTATAGCAATGATCGATGCCGGCAACTTTGCACCGCATGCAGCGATTATGGCTGGCGGTATGGTGCCGCCGCTCGGCCTCGCCATTGCAACGTCCATTTTCAGAAATAAATTTACAAAGCAAGAGCGTGAAGCAGGAAAAACATGTTATGTAATGGGTCTTTCTTTTATTACAGAAGGGGCCATTCCGTTTGCGGCAGCAGATCCAGGGCGCGTTATTCCTTCCTTGGTGGCAGGCTCCGCAACGGCAGGAGCGCTTACAATGCTGTTCGGTATCGGTCTCCGGGCGCCTCACGGCGGAATCTTTGTTGTTCCGTTTGTTGAAGGGAATCCATTCTTATACGGGCTTGCAATCCTGATCGGTGCCCTCGTTACAGCGCTGCTTGTCGGCTTCTGGAAAAAACCTGTACAGCAATAGTTATATGAGACATCAGATCAGCCAGTGGAGTGTTTTTCACAAAAACCTTCACTGGCTTTTTTCTTTTTTTAAAAGGGATGCTAATATAGTGGAGAGGGATGAAGGAGTGAAACAAATGGATCCAAAAGATTTGGAACAGCAAATTATTCAAAATTATAAACAAGATGAAGGCATGATGATTCTTGTATTTGCCCAATGGTGTATCAATCACGATATCGATCCGAAAGCACTGTACTTCCGTGCCTATCCGTCTCAGCAGGAAAACGAAAGACTCAACCATATGCTCGAACAAACCGTTTCAAAACAAGAGTCCGAAGAAATAGCGGACGAATCCGTACTCGGAGTGCTTTCGTTATTTGGGAATGAAGATTTGGCCTTTGAAGTGATGAAAGAAATCGAAAGGAGATCAAAACCATGAATACAATTGAACCGGGAATGAAAGTTACCGCGTTATACAAAACAGGGAAATATATAGGTGAGGCAGAACAGGTGAAAAATGGAAAAGTGCTCGTGAGCATTCTGGCGGTTTTGAAACATCCAAAACAGGGGGACCTGCACAACCCAAACCAGGCAGATGTTCCGTTTTTCCATCAGCGAAAAGCACTGGCTTTTCAAGAAAAAACATGGTCTCCCGAGCATACGGTTAAACCTTACGAAGAGCAGGTTCCGGATTATTATGAATCATTGAAAATGTCTTTGGAAGAGATGCAAAAGGAATTGGAACAAAAAGGGGATGACTGGTCCACACGCTCTCTTTCCGAGCTTTCTGGACTGAAAAAGGAATACCACCTGTAACAAAAATCGATACAACAGGGTATCATGAATGCTATAATATCATGTGATAAAAACTAACATAGTTTTTCGCTTTCTATTAAAGGGTAATATAACTGTATTACTTCGATAAAGGTGGATGAAATCATGACTGAAATGCAGCAGAAGATTATTAATGACTTAGGAGTGAAACCTGAAATAAATCCACAGGAGGAAATCCGAAACAGAGTTGGATTTATGAAGGAATATGTCAAGAAGAATAAGTTGAAAGGCTTTGTCCTCGGAATCAGCGGTGGCCAGGATTCCTCACTTGCAGGCAAGCTGGCTCAGATGGCGGTCAATGAATTAAAGAAGGAAACAGGAGATGACAGCTACCAGTTTATCGCCGTCCGTCTTCCTTACGGCGTGCAGAAGGATGAAGAAGATGCACAGCGAGCATTGAACTTCATCCAACCGGATCGCACGGTTACCGTGAATATTAAAAATGCGGTGGATGCTTCGGCAGACGCCTTTCATGAAGCGACCGGCGGAAAGATTACGGATTTTCTAAAGGGCAATATTAAAGCCAGAGAAAGAATGAAAGTTCAATATGATATCGGAGCAGCCAATCAATGCCTTGTCATTGGGACAGACCATGCGGCTGAAGCGATCACAGGATTTTTCACCAAATATGGAGACGGAGCATGTGATCTTGTGCCTTTGACCGGCCTGAACAAAAGACAGGGGAAAGCATTGCTGAAAGAATTGGGAGCAGAAGAAAGAATCTACATGAAAGTTCCTACGGCTGACCTTGAAGATGACAAACCTGGGGTGCCCGATGAAACAGCCCTTGGCATCACGTATAACGAGCTCGATGATTACCTCGAAGGAAAAGAAGTATCGGCTGAAGCCATAGAAAAAATCGAACACCGGTATGCCATTACAGAACATAAACGGCGCCTGCCTGCCGCTCCGCAGGATGACTGGTGGAAATAAGGCGAAAAAAGCAGACCAAACGTCTGCTTTTTTTCATGGCAAAGATAAGATATACTTATCTTTGGAATCATTTGGAGGAAGGGAGCAGGCCGTGAGCAGAAGAGCAAAGATTATTTTTGTCATCAGTACCGTTGTTTTTGTAATCGTTTTATCGTCTTCCATTCAAAGAGAGAATAATCGCAAGGCAAACTTAAAAGCAATCAACGATCATTTTCAGAAGAAGTTTGAGTTGGATGAAGATTTGAAGAACCAGTACGATGATGAATTCAAAGTAAAAGTAGGGAAAGACAAATACATCGTAACACTGAAGAACCAAAAAGTAGTTTCCGCTGAAAAGGAATAGAATTCATCAAGAAAGATTGCCCAAATACAAGGGTAATCTTTTTTTAACTGTCGCAAAACGACATTGAAGGTAGCTAAACACGGTATTCCTGTCATATAATCGATTACGAGGTGATATGAAATGGAGAATCCATTTGTTTTATTTGGAAACCAGATTATTGAACGGGATCATGTCTCTATTGATATGGAAGACAGAGGCTATAATTTCGGGGATGGCATCTATGAAGTTGTCTATATTTATGGCGGTGAACCCTTTTCGCTGAATGAACATTTTCGTCGTTTTGAAGAAAGTGCCCAAAAGCTCGATATGAAACTGCCCTATTCTATAGAGCAAATAAAGGAGAAGACCGCCGAATTGATTAAGGCGAACAACATCCATAATGGTATTGTTTACATACAAATGACGAGAGGCGCTTCACCAAGAGCTCATTTGTTCGAAAGAGAATCAGCCTGCCTGATTACCGGGTTTGCCCGAAAAATGGATCCTCCGGCAGAGGCTCAAGAGAAGGGCATAAAAACGTACCTGACACCGGACATTCGCTGGCTCCGCTGTGATATTAAAAGCCTGAATCTTCTCGGAAATACCATGGCTAAACGAATCGCGGCCGATCATTCTTGCGGTGAAGCTCTTCAGCACCGGGAAGGTTTATGCACTGAGGGTTCTTCTTCCAACCTTTATATCGTTAAACATAATGAAGTGCGCACACATCCGGCAACAAACCTTATTTTAAATGGAATTACACGGCAGCATATTCTCGAAATTGCCGGGGAAGAGGGAATCGCGGTAAACGAGGAGCCGTTCACAACCGAAGAACTTCAAGCAGCAGATGAAGTATTTATCTCAAGTACAACCATGGAGATTGCACCTGTCATCTCCGTTGAGGGAGATGTGCAGGCAACCTATCCAATAGGCCCTGTAACACGCCGACTGCAGGAAAAGCTGAAAGACAGAATCAAGCAGCACCGTGTGCATCAATAGGAGAGAAGGATAGTGAAAACCGTTGCCAAATATTTTATGAACGGAATCCTTACGGCACTTCCGATCATTCTTGTGTTTTATGTTCTTGTCAAAGTGTTCGATTTTCTGGACGGGATCCTTGGAGATACACTTAGAAGCTATATGAAAGGCGGCTATATACCAGGCATCGGCATTCTGGCAACAATTATTCTTTTAACACTTCTCGGCTGGCTTTCGTCCCAGGTCATCAGCGGCCAGATTATTTTTCTTCTCGATTCCGCTCTGGAACGGATTCCGCTGGTTAAAACGCTTTATACCGTCATTAAAGATACCTTTCAGTCGTTGCTTGGTGAAAAGAAGTCGTTTTCAACGGTAGTCCTGGTGGAGATACCTGCTACCGGTTTAAAGAGCATTGGGTTTGTTACAGCTGAAGACCTGAAGGATCTGGGAGATGAGCTTTCGGAGCATGTTGCTGTGTATATTCCGCAAACCTTTCAAATCGCCGGATTTACCTTTCTGGTACCCAAAAAAGAGGTTACGGTTCTTGATATTAAGGCCGAAGACGCCATGAAATTCATTCTGTCAGGCGGCGTTGCATCCAAATCATGATTGATAAACCATCATCCAGCAATCTTGCATGGATGATGGTTTATTTTCGCTTCTCCTTTCATACCTTTTATCAGAACGGTGTTGAAGGAGATGCCTTATGAAAAACCACCGCCTGAACCGGACGCTTTCCAAAGCCTTTCTTATCCCTTCCGCTCTCACAGCCCGCTTTTTTAAACGTCTTAAACCGGCTGCAGAAGAATGTTTTTGGAAAATGTCCCCAGATGATAAAAACTGGCTGTCTTTCCGGCTTAAAGTGCTTGATTTCGATGGGAAAATTCCTGTATATATTGGCGATGAAAAGAGGATCATTGAGGACATTCTGCAACAAACGAGTGAAAAAAACCAAAATAATATTACCCGAACAGAGGCCTATTACCGATATTTCAAACGGCATCAGGAACTGCATTGGGCTTTTCTGGCACATATGGTCTCACGTAACGCAGGCTATCATATGACCGACCTTCAGGGAGAATTTTTGAAGAGGCTGCTTACTGATGAACAACGGGAAAAGATTTACTGGACGCTGGAAACAGCCAATAGTTTAATCTTTCAGGACGTTTATCCTCAATTGCTGCTGTATGAAGAAAGCAAAAGAATGGGAAGGAGTTTATTTCATCTGCTTAAAGGATTTGATATTTCTTCATTCATGAAGGGAGTATGGGAGCAATTTTTCTGGAAGAAAGACAGCCGGATTCTTACGATGGCTTTAATTATCAATGAACAAAACGTGATTGAAAAGGAAGTAATTCAAAATGATATCCATAAAGAAGTCTTTCAAAGTCTCCCTTTTCAGCTGCAAAATCTGTTTCAGCTGACCAAGATCTTTTTTCCGGTGGCAGGTGAGAAGCCTAAGTTGGCCGGAATCTCTGTAACAGCGTTTCGTGATCTTTCCAAACGGATAAAAGTTGGAAAGCGCCTGTACAGCCTGCTCTTTCATGAAAGAATATTCTCAGGGGCTTTGCAATTTGCGGACCGGCAAATGCATACAGGATCAAGAGCAGACTATTGGGGACATGTTTTCAGTTCGGATGCAGCCGTTTATTTGCCCCACTATAAAAAGGAACGAATCCGGTTTTTTTCGCTAAAAAGAAAAGCATCCCGATTTTACAGTCCCGAGCTCCTGTCATGCTGGAATATCTTTTACAGCAATGCTTCCAAAAAGGAAGACTGGTTTAGCGGGACAGCGCTGCCACCGTTGTTTGATGGCATTCCTCACGAAAAACCGCTGTTTATCGACCGTGCGTACTGGATTGATCTTCATCATCTGGAGGGAGCTGTTTTGGCAAAACAGCTGTTTACATAAAAAAAGACTCAAAAGCTTGAGTCTCTTTTTGTGTTATTTGAAGAGGGAAATAATCGAACCCAATTGCTGCATCATACCCATGGCCGAGTTAATGCCGTTAAATGTCTTTCCCCAGCTGAATTGGCCGCCGGGATTTTGGAAAGGCTGCTGCTGATTGAATGGAAACTGCTGGCCTCCGGGAAAACTTCCATTTCCAAAAGGAAATCCATTTGGCAGGGAAGGCAGGTTAGATTGCGAGGCTTTCGTGTTTGGCTGTTTGCCGTTTCCTCCCTGAGGCATAAAGTAGGGGTTGTATGGATAGGGTGGACGTGGCGGCAGCATTTGAGGGTTCATATAGGCACCCGGACCTGGAGGGGGCAGAAAGGCGCCCATTGCTGCTTCAGGGCCAAATCCCTGAGCAGGAGCTGGAAACGGGGGCCGCGGCGGGGAAGGTTCAATCAGTTCAGGATGGTGGGAAACAGATTCTTTGTGGAATGGGTCATATCCGCCATAAGGAAAAAAGCGCAGAGATTCGTTGTTTTTTCTGCATCTGGACAAATTTTTCACCTCAAATTGGTTTTCTTCCTATGTATATGCTTGTTTACAGGAAATCGTATAGACAAGGGTCTCGGGTATAATCAGAATGAACAAAGAAAAAGCCTCAAGGGATTCCCTGAGGCTTGGTTCATTTAAAGAAATAGATTCAATATTTGATAGACGATGGCAGCAATAACGGCGGAAATAGGGAGGGTAATAATCCATGTCATGACAATGCGTCTCGCAACGCCCCATTTTACACCTTTCACTCGTTTCGCTGAACCAACCCCCATAATTGCTGAGGAAATAACATGAGTTGTACTGACCGGCAGCTTTAAGGCTGTAAATGTAAAGATGATAATAGCAGATGATAAATCAGCTGCTGCACCGTTTACCGGCTGAAGCTTCATGATTTTTCCGCCAACGGTTTTAATGATCTTCCACCCGCCGACAGATGTACCGATACCCATGGAAAGCGCCGCAGCCACCCTTACCCACATAGGAATGCCTTCTGTTGTATGATATCCACCGGCAATCAAAGCAAGAGTAATGATCCCCATTGCTTTTTGCGCGTCATTCGTTCCATGTGAGAAGGATTGAAGCGCCGCTGTGAAGATCTGAAACGTACGGAACCCTTTGTTGGTTTTCGTCTTGTTGAAATTTTTGAAAATAGCTGCAAAGATGCTCATGATTATAAAGCCGACAGCCAAAGCCACAAACGGCGATATGACTAAAGCCTGAATGATTTTCACGAAGCCATCGTAGTTTAAAACACCGAATCCTGCAGCAGAAATTGCTGCACCGGCAATGGAACCGATAATGGCATGCGAGGAACTGGAAGGAATCCCGTAGTACCAGGTAATCAAGTTCCATGCAATTCCGGAAATCAGGGCAGACAGCACAATCATCAGCCCGATTTTTTCATCGCTGAACTGGAATGGATCAACGATGTCTTTACTTACACTTTTTGCAACTCCTGTAAAGGTAAGGGCACCGACAAAGTTCATTGTTGCCGCCATCACAATCGCTACCTTTGGAGGAAGAGCTTTTGTAGACACAGAGGTCGCAATTGCATTGGCGGTATCATGAAATCCGTTAATAAAATCAAACGCCAGAGCAAAAATCACGACTAAAATAATCAGAACAAATAATATATCCATAGCCAATCACTCCTTAGGCATTTCGCATGATGATAGTTTCGAGAGTATCGGCCACGTCTTCTGTGCTGTCAGAGATCGCTTCAAGAAGCTCATAAAGTTCTTTATACTGAATAATTTTGATAGGGTCCTTTTCCATGCTGAACAAGTTTTTGATACTTACACGAAGAAGGTCATCCACTACAGATTCAAGGTCATTCAATTTAATCGCATGAGGACGGATTTCCATTAGTTTTTTCTTGTGAAGCAACTTGGCAGATTCGGCAACTTCATAAGTTGCTTCAAGAATGTGTCCTGCGAACTTCACCATGTATTGGTCGGGTTTAACAATATTGTACATTTCGAAGCGGGAAGCACATTGTTCCATGCCGTCCAGGATATCATCCATTTTATTCGCAAGTTCCAAAATGTCTTCACGTTCTAAGGGAGTAATAAAGGTTTTATTTAAACCGATAATGAGCTCATGAATAAAGTCATCGCCCTTGTTTTCGTATTCTTTCATTTTTCTCGCAAATTCTTTCAAATCTGCTTCGGAACCGATTTTAAAATCCACAAAGTACTGAGCGGAGTCACGAACGTTATCTGCGATGCTTGATAGTAAGTCCAGAAACAAATCCTTTTTTGATCCAAAAATCATTGACTAAAACCTCCGTTTGTTAAGAAAAAGTAAATTTACCCTAAATAATTTGTTAACCCAAACCATTCGTAATTATAACTTTAATGATTGTAAAGATAAACAGCTTTTACAATTTGAAATAAAACATTTACAAATGCTTTACAATTTAAAAACATTCACCTATAAAGTATACCCCCTAAGACATAAAAACAGCAGCCCCCGCTGCTGTTTTTTGATTATGTACCCCGGTCGAAAAAAAGGATTCAAAATCTGCGCTCTTTTGCAGTCCATATATGAGATAGTGCAGATTCTATATGTGTTTAATACCATTTTCCCCTACCTGAATTCAGTTTAACCACAAGCAGAATATGTAGTCAAGAATTGAAGACAGGAGCTCTGAATGTAAGCGTTTCAATCAGGTGTTGGTTGAAAACCATAATAAAAAAGACCACCAAATGAATGTTTTCAGAAATGGTCTTTATGAGCAAAACGGGATCGGGAAGGAAGAAAATCATTGCTTCAAATCCCGTGATCTTATGTAAGTTTAGTGCACTGGTCGGGATGACAGGATTTGAACCTGCGGCCTCATGCACCCCATGCATGCGCGCTACCAAGCTGCGCCACATCCCGTAAAGTAATTAAAATATATCATCCCATCAAAATAATTGGCAAGAAATTTATTCGGAATTTTCGTACCTCTTTCCCTCTTTCTTCATATTTTATAAATAATTGAGTGCGAAAGGTGCGAGCATGATGGGCTTATCTTGGAAAGTGCATTCTCATTATACTGCCTTGGGGGACTCCATTTCCGTAGGAATCGGTTCTTCTGATGAATGGGGAAGCTTTGCTCAAAGGTATCATCTGTTGACCGAGCATGCGTTGCTTAAGACGTACGACCTTCATAACTACTCCAAAAACGGGTATACGACCCAGGATGTTTTGGCATCCATTGAGGAACCGAAGGTGAGAAAGGCTTTGCAACGGTCGGAAATTATTACGATAACCGCCGGAGGAAATGACTTGATCAAAGCCGGAAAAAAATACTTGTTAAACAAACAAGAGGCAGAACTCCACATGACGTTAAAAGAGTGCCAAAAAAATATGAGCCATATATTGAAACAGATTATTCAGCTTAAAGAAAAAGGAAGAAGCAGCTATATTATCCGGTTGACGAATATTTATAATCCTTACCACCGCTGGGACACCGCATACAAATGGGTCAGGCTTTTCAACCGCCATATCGAGAGCTTTCAAACCTTGCCGAATGTAAAAGTGGCGGATATTTATTCTTTATTCGTTGGACGTGAAAAAGAACTTTTGTCCTGGGACAGCATCCATCCGAACAACGTCGGGCACAGGGTGATCGCGCAGGCTGTATACGACACAGGGTACGGGCGGCTCAGCCCGCACCTTGACTGACGTATTTCGTATGCACATGGCTTAAAGCCAGAAGTGGATAGATATGGCTGTAGCTGTGGTAGATCACATAATTGTAGCCTGGGAGGCCGTTGCCTGTCGGATAAGGCTGAGTTCCAGGCAGATCGTGTGCATGAAGCAGATATCGGACCGCTTTTTCAATTTCGAGGGTAGGCGCGGAATGCAGACAGGTCAGACTGTCTAGTGCCCAGGAGGTTTGGACAAGGGTTCCATAGGGAAGTGGCGTATAGGTTTGATAAATATCACTTGCACACGATTCCCCCCAGCTTCCGTTATCATGCTGAACGTTACGGATCCACTTCTCAGCTTTTTTTAAATGATCATTATCCTGAAGGGAATGGCCTGCCGCAGCCAAACCGGTAACAGCGGCCCATGTTCCATACAGATAGCAAACTCCCCAGCGGCCGAGCCATGATCCATCAGCTTCCTGATTATGATGTAACCAGTTGACCGCTTTCTGGATGGATGTGTCATTTAGGGTGAGAGGACTGTATGTTCCAAGAAATTCGAGGATCCTGCCTGTCATGTCTGCAAACGAAGCATCAATTAAGGCGTCATATGCATGGTCTATGGGAAGCTCCCCAAGCCATGCTTTATTTGTATTTTTTTCGAAGGATGCCCAGCCCCCGTCATCATTTTGCATGGCTAAAAGCCAGTTGATTCCCTTTTGCCAGGAATGAAGAATCTGGCCAGAATAATGGGCAAGAACAGAAAGCGGCCGCAATGCTGCCTGGGTATCATCCGGATCAGGGTGAATTGTATTGCTTTCTGAAAATCCCCATCCTCCCGGAGCAGCTTCTGGACAGTGGTACTGCCAATCGCCTTTTTCGGTATGCTGATGTTTCAGTAAAAAATGGATCCCTTGTTGGATACACGGGTCTACAGGTGACATTCCTGATTCCAGCAAAGCGTATAAGCTTAGGGAAGTATCCCAAATAGCGGAGGGCGAGTTTTGGACGATGTAATGCTGCCCATTGTAGCATAGTAGAGAAATGATGCCGTAAATCCCATTCTGGATAACGGGAGAATCCATGGAGTATCCCAAAGAGAGAAGTCCATATACCATAAAAACAGTCGAAATAGCATAGCTGAGCAGGGTTCCGTCCTTCTCGATTCGGTTTAACATATACTTTTCCAGCTTTGCATCGATCGAGTCGGAAGGAATGGCATGATCGCTAAAAAAGCGGATAAAGGATTGATTTTCAAACTCCTCCCAGCAGCTTTTGTTGTCGCGGGAGGGAGCTAAATCGGCAAGGTATTCTTTAGAAGGGTGAGATATTGAAAATTGGTTTCTCATGCCAGCAATCATGGGTACAAAATGGATGCGGGCGAAACTGCTTAAGTCAAAAAACTGAAGCGGTGATATGGCCGGCAAATCGATTAACAGGCCGGGATCAAAAGGGAGACGGGGCCAGGGAAGTATTCCATTCATTGACAAAAAGGCTTTGGTCAGTAA
Organism: Fictibacillus enclensis; assembly: GCF_001457035.1. Lineage (GTDB taxonomy): Bacteria > Bacillota > Bacilli > Bacillales > Fictibacillaceae > Fictibacillus_C > Fictibacillus_C enclensis. The sequence goes on from NZ_KQ758617.1 coordinate 1,378,364, forward strand.
AGTTGCTTTTTTTAAGCCTCCTTCTGACAAAATAAAGCTTCTCGCCCGCTGCATGTTTTCGTCATGAATGTCCTGCCCATAATAGCAAAGCGCACAATACGCCTCGATGGTGACAGAAAGATTGCCTTTCTTTTCATCAGGGTAAACTCTCCATGTGCCATCGGAAGATTGTTTGGAGAGAATCCGCCGGGCAAGTACGTCTTTCAGATGATGATCCTTCCAGTTAAAAAGAACAAGCAACACCAATAAATAAGCATCCGTGGTTACCGGGTTTTCAAAACAAAATCGAAAAGAACCATCCTCCTGCTGCATGGAAAGCAGCATATTTCTCCTGGCGTGGATGCCTTCTTTTAATCCAATGAACGTTTGCATCTATCTTCACCTTCTGCTCCATTCGTTTTAAATGCATGATCTTCAAACTATATGAAGCAGGTGGTGTTGTTTATGTTTCAAGACAAGTTGATTCAACGTATTTCTCCCTATTTAAAGCAAGCGCCAGGTGCAATTAGGGACGAAGCTTAAAACCATCCATGGCAGGAGGTATGAGAACCTCCTGAAACTGATGGATCATTTGACACAATGGATTCTTAGCAGCCGGAAGTCTCATTGCTTCATGGGGATTTGTGGGGAGGAAACTGGATGAGTGATTCAAAGGGAGAACCGGTGTTAATTGACCCGGCCATTCTTTACGGGCACAGTGAGATGGATCTGGCGTTTACCGAACGTTTTGGAGGATATTCTCCTTCCTTTTATGAGGCGTATACATACTATCGTCCGCTCGGACAAGATTATGAGGATCGGAAAGAATTGTATCAGCTCTTTTACCTTATCGTGCATTTAAATTTATTTGGACAAGGATACGGTTCATCAGTTGACCGCGTCCTGCTTCGGTTTCAATCCTGACTCAGACATTTTTCTGTCATGAAAACGGGTGAACAGGATTAAACACACAATGCCGCCCAGAAAGGCCAGGCTCATGTCCCATTGGGAGTCCCATAGATCCCCCTGTGTGCCCAAAAAATCCTTTGCCGGTGTACCGGCGATTTTTGCTGTCAGCCATTCAACAATTTCATACAGGGCAGCGATGGACATGACAAAACTCATGCTGATGGCGCTTGTCCAAAATTTGTTCTTTATACCCGTTGAACGGAAGAGCACTTCCCGAATGGGCAGAATCGCAAACCCTTTCAAAAAATGGCCAAATCGGTCGTAATCATTCCGCTGGAAGTGGCCGGCTTTTTGGATGCTTTCAAACAAAGGAACATCATCATAGGTATAATGCCCTCCAATAAACATCATGAGAATCAAAACAGTAAGGCCTGTATAAGAGAGAGTGGTCAGTGAAAAACGATGATACGTGAAGAGAAGAACAAGTAACAATGCCACAGCGGGTGTGACCTCTAGAGCCCATGTAAAGTAATCCCGGGGTTGAATCGCTGACCATATAAAAACAGTGGCTATGGTTGCCAAGAGAATCATATCAATGATCTTAAAACGAGGCATGTTGTGACAGCTCCTTCCGTTTCTCTCTAACAGTATGAAGAAGAGCAGGGAAGGCTATACCTTTAATTACTACAAACAAAAAACGATCACCCCAAAATGAATTGGGATAATCGTGTTGCAGTTTTAAACAGAAACTTTCTCAAATTCCTTCCGGATTTCAGCTGACCTTTTCTTGGCACTTAGAATGGCTTCTGAAAATGCCTGTCCTGCATGATTTTCACGAAGGGCATCAAGTCCGGCGGCGGTTGTTCCGTTAGGGGAAGTTACTCTTTTTCTTAAGGTTTCCGGATCAGCATTTGTATCAAGCACCATTTTGCTGGCGCCAAATATAGTTTGCGCAGCAATCTCTCTTGCCATGTCTTCATCCAGTCCCTCGGCCACCGCTGTTTTTTCAATATGCTCAAGAATGTAATAAATATAGGCTGGTCCGCTTCCCGCAATTCCTGTGAAAACGTCCATTTGCTCTTCATCAATTACTTTTACTCTTCCGATCGCAGAAAACAACGCTTTGGCCAGTTCAATATGCTCCATAGATACTGAATTTCCGCCTGTTATAGCTGTGATTGATTCTCCGATCGTACTTGACGTGTTCGGCATCACCCGGATCACCGGCTGTCCTTCTGGAAGCAATTCTTCCATATAAGAAGTCGATATACCTGCTAATACCGACATGATGATTTGGTTTGAATTCACATGAGGAGCAAGCTCCAACAATGCACTTTCTGCATCTTTTGGCTTCATGGCCAAAAGAATGACGTCGGCTTCATCAATTTTAGCTTCATGGTAGGGCAATGCCCCGACCTTGTATTTTTTCATGAGTTCAATTCTTCGTTCATCATTTTGTTTGTTTGTCATTGTAATGTTGCTGGCAGGCAGCTTATCCTGTGTGACCATTCCGGCAGCAATTGCTTCTGCCATTGAACCTGCTCCAATAAAAAGCACTTTCTTTGTTTCTAACATGCAACCTCTCCTTATAGCCGTGTAGTAAATTTCATCATATAAGTTCTTATCTTAACACGATGAGAGAGAGTTTCAACCCTTAAGGGTGGACGTGAGGAGGTAAGGGTAAAAAAGGAATAAAACGGTAGGGAAAAGTGGACTGCTTTGTGCAGAAGGTCTTAAATGACCTGAAATCATGATATATGAAATGATTTAAGGTTCATTTTCCCATGGCCCTTTTAGACGAACCGTTTTAAGCTGCTGCTTTTGTTCCTCTGGCCACCAGGCACCGCAATCCTCGGATACGATACAGACCGCGCATTTATTTAAATCATAGACCTTCATCCCGCTGATCGGTGGTGTATAAACGTGCAATGTAATCAAAGGCTCTTCTCCTCGGGATCCCATTTTATGAATCATTCCTTTGCCCACATTCAAATAGGAACCGCTTTTTTCTTTCCGATTTAATCTCTCCAATGGAAGGCTGGCAGGAGAAATCTCATAAATCCAATGATCTGAGCTGCCAGCAATAATCTGAACCCAACCATAGGACTGGCCATGATCATGAGGAGCACAGTCGAGATAAGTTGACCATTGCATAACAAGAATTTCAATGTGATCATTCTGATAAAACATCTGTCTTCCGTAAGGTTTATTGCCGGGTTCTTTTAAGAAAGGGGTCACATCCTCGAGGCGGGCATCCAATTGTTTAATGGCCGTTAAAAGCTGTCTGGAAGAGGGATTATGCATGGAACCAAAAAGCGTTTGAATACGTTCTAGAAGGGTCACGCTCTTCATCCTCTCTGATCGCTTTTTATTTTAGTTTATGAGGGGGACAATATGTTCATGTAAAAAGACAATCTGTGAGTCAATGGTCACAAAATAACATGATTACCCGAAACCTACCTCCTAGGGACTGCGTTAGGTAAAAACGTCCGCTTTTTGTCTAGAATCATCATTTTCACCGCAGACGAAATTTTATGACTCAAGGAGGTACGATTCATGTTTAAAAAGGTGAGTATCATCACAGGAATCACAGCCATTGTGCTATCTATAACTGGAGGTACAGGAGCCAGTGCACATACCGTTAAAGAAGGGGATACTCTTTGGAAGCTGGGGCAATCCTATAATGTGCCGTTTCAGGAGATCAAAAAAGAGAATGGACTTACCGGCAATTTGATTTATCCGGGACAAAATTTAAAGGTGCAGCCAGTAAAGGGAATAAGCGCTGAAAAAACAAACGCTGCGTCAGAACAAATAAAAGCAACGCCGGAAGATAAAAAATTGCTCGCTTCTCTTGTTGAAGCAGAAGCAATGGGAGAAAGCTTTGAAGGAAAGGTAGCGGTGGCCTCTGTTGTCTTGAACCGCGTTGAAGATGACGGCTTTCCTGATTCCATTCATGACGTCATCTACGACAAAGGACAATTTCAGCCGGTTATGGAGAACAATTTAAAGAAACCTTCTCCCGAGTCGGAAAAGGCTGTAGACAAGGCCTTATCTGGTTATGATAACACGAACGGTGCTCTGTTCTTTTACAATAAAAAGACAGCCGTTAGCAGATGGCTCGATACGAAACCTGCTTGTACGGTTATCGGAAACCATACATTCAGCAAATAATCCATGCCCCCGTCATTCGCGGACGGGGGTTTTTATCGTTGGCTCGTACTTTTGATGCTTAATCCTGAGGATGTAATTTTTTGGCTGTTTCTTGCGATCAGTACATCACAATTGGCATGGCGCGTAATATACTGTGAGACACTTCCGATAACAATGCGTTCCATCGCATTTAATCCTGTTGCACCACAAACAATCAAATCTGATTCATGCATGGAGGCAAATGAGAGAATTTCCATTTTGGGCGATCCTGAGTTTGATAAAGTGGTTACATGTGTTAGTCCATGGTTTCTGGCCAATTTTTCATAGTCGTCCAAAAGTGTTCTGGCTGCAATCCGTTCTCTGTCCATTTCAATATTAATGGCTCCGGCATCAAGTGGAGCAGCCGGAAGGCGGTCTTCAGTTATGTGTACGATATACAACTTGGCATGATATTCTTTTGCCACTTCAATCGCTCTGTAAAATGCCACTTCCGATGAACGGGAACCGTCAACACCAACCAGGATTCTATGGTAAGAAGGCATACCCTCACCTCTTCTGGAATATAGTATACATAAGTTTTACCCGCTGGAGGAGGAAGGCAAACACAAAGACAAACAATAAAAAACTTTCGGAATTTAATTGACAAATTCGTAAGACTGCTGTATTTTTGAACGTATTAAAGTTGTTCATAAAAACGAATAGTTAACTCTTATCAAGAGTGGTGGAGGGACTGGCCCGATGATACCCGGCAACCTGCAGAGATTATTCTGTACTGGTGCCAAATCCTGCAAAGGCAAAACACTTTGACAGATAAGAGACGGTACAACCCCAAAATGGATGATTGCACCTCTCTGAATCTAAAAAGAGAGGTGTTTTTTGTTTGATAAAATCGGAGGGATATCTGATGGCAAATGTACAGGCAGCAATTGAAAATGAAGTGGCAGAAATAGGGAATCTCGCTCTGGAATCCGGCAAAACATTAACTGATGTTCATATTGCCTATCAGCGCATAGGAGCGGCTGATGCTCCGGCTATTTTGGTGTGCCATGCACTTACAGGAAATCAATATACGATGACGACAGAAATTGGACCCGGGTGGTGGGAAGGACTCATTGGGCCAGGCCAATATATCGATTCAGAAAAATACCAGGTGATTACGACCAACGTTCTTGGCGGCTGTGAAGGGACGACAGGACCGCTTTCCATCAACCCTTTGACTGGGGAGAGATATGGCGGGGATTTTCCGCTCATTACCATCCGAGACATGGTTAATGCTCAAAAACGATTGCTTGAAGTTCTTCACATTCATTCCCTTGACACAGTCATCGGTGGATCGCTTGGCGGGATGCAGGTTATGGAATGGGGCTTGCTCTACCCTGATTTTATGGACCGTTTGATTCCCATTGCGGTCACACCTGCCTTAAGCGATTATGCCATTGGTTTCAATGCCATTGGGCGAACGGCGATTGTGAGTGATCCGGAATGGAATAATGGGAACTATTCATCAGAAGTGTCACCTGCCAAAGGGCTTGGCATTGCCAGAATGATTGGAATGCTGACCTACCGTTCGGGAACGTTATTTAATCAGCGGTTTCAACGGGAACAAACGGAAGAATGGTATTCCATATCAGATGAAGCTTCGTTTTCCGTTGAGACTTACCTGCATTATCAGGCCCAAAAGCTGTCCCAGCGGTTTGATGCCAACAGCTACCTGACCTTACTGAAAGCGATGGACAGCCATGACATCGGCAGAGGAAGAGGAGGCATCCATCAAGCAAGCAAAGGATACAGGGCAAAAATGCTCTGTCTCGGATTTACAGAGGATCTGTTATATCCGCCGGCGATGATGAAAACTTTTACAGAAAGCGTGAACGAAGAAAGCCAAAAGGCCCTCTTTCATGAAGTGAATACCATTTTTGGCCATGATGGATTTTTAACAGAATTCGAAAAATGGGGCCCGTTTCTGGAAGGATTTTTTTCCGAATAAAAAAGACATGAAGCGAAAATAGCTTCATGTCTTTTGGTTTTAGAGTTCTCCTGCAGCTTGATCCGCCAAAGGAACCGTTGTTTCCTGTTGGGTAGGTTCATTTTTAATACGGCCGCTGCCTACAGAAAGGGCTACAATAATACCTGCCCCGATGAATATAAGGCCGGTCATAAAGACGGTCGTAAACGAACTGCTCCAAGCCGTTTGAATGGAATGGATCACCGTACCTTTAATTGAACCGGGAAGTTTAAGCATATCTGGATGAATTAGAAGGCTGAACAAGGCATCTGTTTTATCTGCGAGTTTTTGGAAAATGCCTTGAAGCATCGGATTACTCTGTTGTTCTACTACATCTTTCATGTTGGTTTCCAGAGAGTGGTTCATAACGACATTCAAGACAGTAATGCCGATTGTACCGCCAATGGAACGGAAGAAGGTGGATGCCGATGTAACAGCACCGAGTTTCGTTTTCGGAAATTCATTCTGTATGGCAATCATAAGGGTAGGCATAACAAGACCCATGCCGAATCCCATGATAACCATATAAGCATAAGCTGTAATTTCTTTAGATTCCACGCTCATTGTGCTCATCAAGTAAAATCCGAATGCTGTAATCAGCATACCTGCTGTCAATACAGTCCGGTATGGGAGTTTCAACAAAAGTCTTCCCCCAACGATACTTGCAAGGATAAGGGAGATCATCATTGGCGTCATGGTGGATCCAGCCTGCGTAGGTGTCACACCCAAAATGCCCTGCATGAACATTGGAACGAACATAATCGCACCAAACATTCCAAGCCCCAGCAAAAAGCCTAATGCATTCGTTGCAGCAAACACACGGTTTTTGAACAAAGTCAGATCAAGTACAGGTTCTTTTGCTTTTCTCTCCGCGAACCCAAAAACGATCATCAGCAGGATCGATGAACCAAAGATTAAAGCACTTTCGAGCGATCCCCATTCAAATTTATCTCCACCAAAAGTGAGGCCGAGCAACAACAGAACGATAGCCGGGATCAGAGTGATAATGCCCCAGTAGTCGATATTGACTTCGTTTTTTGGCCGAACCATTTCGTGTTTCATTCCAATAAAGATTAAAATAGCGGATAACAAGCCAAATGGCACGTTAATCAGGAAAATCCAGTGCCAACTGATGGTATCCACCAAGAATCCACCAATAAATGGGCCAATGACAGAGCTTAAACCAAAAATGGCACCGAAGACACCCTGCCACTTTGCACGCTGCTCGGCAGTGAAAATATCACCAATGATAGTTTGGGAAAGCGGCATGATCATACCGCCGCCAAGACCTTGAAGACCACGGTAAATAATTAATTCTTCCATGGAGCTGGCGGTCGCACAAAGGGCGGATCCAATGACGAAAATGACCGTACCGATCAAATAAAGCAACCGGCGTCCATAAAGGTCGGAAAGCTTACCTACAATCGGAATAATAGTGGTGGACGTAATAAGGTAAGCGGTAGTGACCCAGGCGAATATGGAAAAACCGTTCAATTCACCAATGATGGTCGGCATAGCAGTACCGACCACAGTTTGTTCCATGGCACTAAAAAACATACCAATAACGAGGCCCAAGAGGACCATATTACGGTTGATAGAGGGGGTTAATTCATTGTTCATATAGCGTCTCCTATCTTTTATTAAATGAATGCATCACAAAAATGACCCACTGGTCAGTGGGCGAATGCATAACTTATATTATTAATACTTTCCTATTATATTCCTGAAATGACCGGTCAGTCAATCTTTTTTTAAAAAGAAAAACGCCCCTCGAAACAGGAGCGTTTTTGATACTTTTTTACGCTAAAAGGGACAGCCCGCCATCCACAATAATGGTCTGACCCCTGATCATGCTTGCAGCAGGGGTGCATAAAAAATACACGGTTTCCGCAAGATCTGCCGGCTCAACAATGCGTCCCGCTGGATTCTTTTGTTTCGCTTCGTCCAATAATTCCTCGCGGTTGGGGAAATGCTTCAATGCATCTGTATCAACCGCACCGCCGGAAACGGCATTAACCACAATGTTCATGGAAGCCAATTCTACCGCCAAATAACGGGTGATTGCTTCAACAGAGGCTTTGGACACCCCGACAGCAACGTAATTTCGAAGGGCTCTGATGGAACCAAGGCTGGAGAGGGCCACGATGGCTCCTGAACCCGTTTTCTCCATTAGTTTTGCTGCTTGCTGGGCAGCAAACAGGTATGCTTTTGCATTAATATCCTGTGTCCAGTCCCAATGGGATTCTTCGATTTCCATAAGAGGGCGCAAGACACCGGAAGCCGCATTGTTGATGAAGACGTCCAAACGGCCAAATGATTGGTCCACTTCCGCAAACAAAGCTTTAATTTGTTCCAGGTCACCTACATTTGCTTTTACAATATGAACGGTAATTCCGTATTTTTCTTCAAATTCTTGCTTTGTTTGTTCAGCATCTTTCTTTTTTCTCATAAAATTCAAGACAAGATTGTATCCTTCAGCCGCAAACTTTGATGCGATCGCCTTGCCGATGCCTCTTGTTCCGCCTGTGACTAGAGCTACTTTTTTACTCAAAAAAACACGTCCTTTACGTCATTTAGCACTTGGTACTAATTCTAAATTCTAAAGAGATTCAAGGGTAATGTCAATGCGAGGGAAAACCAAGTATTTGAAAGGACATGCGAAGAGAGATACTATATAATAGGTGTTTATGTTTATATAGATGAAAGGATTTTTCCCATGAGTATAGATGATTTGAATTTGCCAAATGGATTATTGGAAAAGCTGAAAAATTTCAGAAACAATCTTCTAAACCGAACAAGTGATTATCAGCATTTGATCGGGAACAAAGGGTATACCTCAGAAAATCAGGAGATCGTAAGTGACGCCGTCATCGCACTTCTGATGGGTAAAAATGTCTTGTTAAAAGGGCCAACCGGTTCAGGAAAAACGAAGCTCGCAGAGTATTTATCATTTCTCTTTCAGCAGCCACTCCACTCGATCAACTGTTCAGTGGATCTTGATGCGGAAGCATTGCTTGGCCACAAGACGATCACCTATGAAAATGGCCATTCTGAAATTGAATTTATACCAGGGCCGGTGACAAAGGCTGCGGTAAACGGCCACTTTTTATATATTGATGAAATTAACGTTTCCAAGCCGGAAACCCTGCCGATCCTGAATGGGATTCTGGATTACCGGAGAACGGTGACCAATCCGTTTACCGGCGAACTGCTCAAAGCGTCTGAAGGCTTCAACGTCATTGCTGCCATTAATGAAGGGTATATTGGCACCGTTCCATTAAATGAAGCGTTAAAAAACCGGTTTGTAGTGATTGAAGTGCCGTATATACAGGGAGATACACTGTATGAGATGCTTCTCAACCAGTCTGAGCAGAAGGATGAAGAATTATTAAAGTCATTTGTTCAGTTTTCTGCTGATTTGGTTCAGCAAACCAGCACCGGCCAGCTGTCGGAGGATGCAGCATCCATCCGGGCGTTGCTTGATGCGGCAGATCTTTCTGCATATATGCCTCCAAAACGTGCCATACAAAGAGCGGTTACCGATAAATTGGAGGATCAACGGGAAAGGACACTGATCCACAACATCGCCGACACTCTTTTTCTTTAGTTCATTGACCAGTTGGCTGGAGTGAAAGGTGCGAGACTCCAGAAAACTCCGACAGTGTAAAAAGGAGGTGTAACCACATGAAGTTTTTATCGTTTGCAGATACCAAGATTGACGCTTTTCTTCATATGCAGCTTATAGACTTGGCGAAAACCTTATCAAGAGATCCAAAGCTGGAGGTTGAGTTTTCGTATCATTCCTACTTAAATAAATCTGGCCACTTCATCCATGTCAGCCAGTTTTGGATGACATATCCTGGACCGGTCCAGCTTCAAGGGTTAAAAAGTGAAGTGTATTTGCGCAGCTTTGGAAACTTTTATTTCAGTGATCTCCGAGTGTTACAAGAAGTACTTCAGTCGTTTAAACAGGAAAAACATCATCAGTTTTTAAAGCATCTTCTGCTTTTTGCTGAAGATTACCGGCTCGAGAAGGAATGCATTGCAAGAAGGCCGGGAATGGCGGTTTCTTTTTCCGAACGAAAAAAGGTTCTTCTCACGTACTTTCAACGGCAGCTGCGCCAGCACCTCCAGCAAAGAAAGTGGCTTGACGCTTTTTTCTGCAGTATCTTTTTACTGGCCAATCATCGCCTTGTGCAGCTGAATTCTCCCCTGAGCGGGTTTTATGACAAAATTCGTGCGCCGCTCCTTCAGTTGAATAAAGCCCACAGCACCAAGGAAATCGCAGAGATCATGCAGGTGATACAAAAAATTCTTCGGGAATGGGATATTAAGGATATGATAACTTCCTATTTATCCTTTTATGAATCCACAACGGCTACGTTCAAGGACCTTACGAGAGAAAACGAAGTTAAAGCTCCACACACCATGGAAACGGAAGAAGAAACGGACGGGCAAGACACCGAGCATGAGGAAATGCCAAGCTGGCATGAGGAAACCTCGTCACCGACGGATTCATTTCTGCAATTTGACCTGGATCAGGGTACATCAACTGACTTACTCGGCGAAGGAGGAAGAAGGGCTGAAGAAGGAGACCAGGCATTTGGTGCGGTACAGGCCGGAGCAAAACAGTCGAAAGGCAACGATTTTTCCGCTGAAATGGACGCCGGATTGGATGAAAAGGGAAGCGCTCCCGGAAAGGAAGTATTTCCTTATGGAGAGATGAACCGGTGTGCAGTTGAGAAAAAGGTGGAGACCAGATTCCCGACTCCACTGGAATTGAAAAAATACCTGGAAATCAAATCAGCCGTTCAACCTTCGATCAGCTTATTGAAGCAAAGTTTCCTGAAAACGATTGAACACAAAAAGAATGTACCTAATCAGGATCTGCATTTTGGGCGCTTGAGCAAGAAGCTGACGCGGCTGTTGACGGATAAAAACCCGCGCTTGTTTTATAAAAAAATGGAATCGCCGCAAGAGCTCGATGCCGTGTTTACCTTGCTGGTCGATTGTTCCGCCTCCATGTTTGACAAAATGGATGAAACTCACCAAGCGATTGTTTTGTTCCATGAAACCTTGAAAGCTGTCAGGATCCCACATTCAATTGTTGGGTTTTGGGAGGATGCTGCAGATGCTAAAAAAGACAGTCAGCCCAATTATTTTCAAGAAGTTATTTCATTCAATCATTCGTTAAAAAATCAATATGGTCCGGAAATTCTGCAGCTGGAGCCTCAGGAAGACAACCGGGATGGCTACTCGATCCGGAAAAAAGCTGAGGATTTGCTAAGGCGCAAGGAAAAACAAAAATTTTTGCTTGTTTTTTCCGATGGAGAACCTGCAGCATTTGATTATGAAAACCTTGGCATACTTGACACCCATGAAGCGGTTACGCAAACTCGCAAGCTCGGAATCGAGATTCTTGGCATGTACATTTCCAATGGAAAAGTAACAGAGGAAGCTCAAAATCTGATGAAAAATATATATGGCAGCCACCAGGTTGTCGTACCGAGTGCAGCGGAATTGGTTAGCTATTTAGTGCCTGTGCTGAGGAAGTTGCTGTTTAAATTATCGTAATTCATACAAAAAGACAGATTCATTGTGCTGATGAAACTGTCTTTTTTGTTTGTTTTTTTTGAATATAGGCCATTCTCAAATAGAGCAGGATCGCGCCCATCGCCAGTCCGGAGATCAAACCGACCCAATAGCCAAACGCAGCTAGAGAGGTGGAGGTTGCAAGAATATAGCCCACAGGCAGCCCGATCACCCAATATGAAATCAAGGATAAAACGAGGGTGACATTCACATCTTTATATCCGCGCAGTGCGCCTTGGATGGGAGCGGCTATCGCGTCCGACAATTGAAAGAACACCGCGTACAGCAAGAAATGTTTCGTTAGGGAGATCACTGAAGGATCACTTGAATACAGTCCCGCAACCTGTTCACGGCAAAGCAAAAGGCCGCCCGCACAGAGAAGGGCCAATATCACTGCAGTGCCCATCCCGAGATAACTGTATTGCTTCGCATCGGAATAACGTTTTGCGCCAATCTCATAACCAACAGCGATCGTTAGGGCGAACGATATGCTGAGGGGCAGCATGTAAAGAAATGACGCAAAGTTAATGGCCGATTGATGAGCTGCAATTGTCGCTGTGCTGAAAGAACTCATAAGCAACGTCACCGCGGCGAAGATGCTGGTTTCAAAAAAGATGGCAAAACCGATGGGAATGCCAATTTTCAGCTGTTCCTTCCAGGCGTGGATTGATACGGCCGGAAAGCGGTGAAAAACATGGTAGAGGGAAAATGGTTCCACTCTATGAATGATTATAAATGTTATAACAGCGATGAACCAATAGGTAATGCTTGTGGCATAACCTGCTCCAATTCCCCCAAGCTCCGGAAATCCCCATTTCCCAAAGATAAGGAGATAATTGAAAAGCGCATTGACCGGGAGAGCGGCGACGGTCACAAACATGGACACCCGGGTTCTTCCGAGAGCATCAATGAATGATCTGAGAACATTGTATAAAAAGAGAGGAATGATGCCCGTTGACAACGCGATTAAATATCCTCTTGCCACATCACTGACTGTTGAATCAAGATGCATGGCGTGAAGAAGGGGATCGAGAACAAAGTATCCCGCCAGTATGACGGCAACCGCCAAAGCAAGCCCCAAATAAAGGCTTTGTATCACCGCTCCTGGAACGCTGTCCTTTTTTCCAGCACCATTAAACTGTGAAACAATGGGGGTCAGAGCCATTAAAATCCCGCTTAAACCTGTAAAAACAGGTACCCAAATACTCGATCCGATCGCGACCCCGGCGAGCTGTGCCGCTCCTGAATGGCCGGACATTACGGTATCCAAAAAATTCATGGCATAAATGCCAAGCTGGGTAATTAAAACTGGGAAAACCAATCGGCAAAAAAGTAACGCTTTTTGTTGAAGTGTTTGTGTTTTTTCCATAAGTTAGATCCTTTTCCTTTTCGTGCAATAAGGAAAGTATACCACAGGAAAAGGGGGGAAGGGGTGGTCTCTGGTCTCTGCACACAAAAAGACGGCCCTTGGAGGGACCGTCTTTTTAGGTTAAGATGTGTATACAGCTGCGTGTTTTTTAATTTCGTTCATGAAATCATGGAATTGAGGAATGTTCATCTGCTGCGCAGAGTCTGACAATGCGACGGCAGGATCAGGGTGAACCTCTGCCATTACTCCATCGGCTCCAATAGCAAGGGCCGCTTTTGCTGCAGGAAGCAGGAGATCCTTTCTTCCTGTAGAATGTGTTACATCAACCATTACCGGAAGATGAGTTTCTTGTTTTAGGATCGGTACAGCAGAAATATCAAGCGTATTTCGAGTCGCTTTTTCGTATGTTCGGATTCCACGCTCACAAAGGATGATCTGGTCATTACCTTGAGCCAGGATGTATTCAGCAGCGTACATGAATTCTTCAATAGTGGCTGAAAGTCCGCGCTTTAATAGTACAGGCTTGCGGATGGCGCCGGCAGCTTTCAATAGTTCGAAGTTCTGCATGTTGCGGGCACCGATTTGAACTACATCAACATAGTCGAGCGCTTCTTCCAAGTCGTTAGGGTTCAGAATTTCGCTGATGACAGCAAGATTTTCCTCATCTGCAACCCTGCGAAGAATCTTCAGGCCTTCCATTCCAAGACCCTGGAAATCATATGGAGAGGTACGCGGCTTAAAAGCTCCGCCACGCATGAGGGTTAAGCCCTGATCTTTAAGTGCTTTGGCCACTTGCTTCACTTGTTCGTAGCTTTCAACAGCACAAGGTCCCATCACGAAATGCTGTTCGCCTGTTCCGATTTGCTCTCCTTTAATATTGATAATCGTATCATCCGGTTTCTTTTTACGGGATACCAAGAGTGCTTTGCGGTTGTCATCTTCCTGGAGCTCAAGGCTCGCTTTAAAGATTTGCTTAAAGATATATTGAAGAGTAGAGGTCTCAAATGGTCCTTCATTTCTGGCTTCGATCAGATCCAGCAATTTGCGTTCCCGGACAGGATCAAAACGTTTTACACCTTGCATTTCTTTTAGTTTTCCAATGTCTTTTACAATGGCGGCACGATTGTTCAGCAGACTCAGGATCTGTTCATCGACCGCTTCAATTTCACTTCGTAATTCTTCTAGCTCTTTAGACATTTAAGCTCCTCCTCTTATTTGAAAATCAATCCATCGCTGTTAATAGGGATGGACCCAGCTAATGTTCCGATGCCGTTTAGGCCTTCCGAAAAAAAACAGCTCCGAATAAATTTTATTGAGTATTGTTTGCTACTTTAAAGCATGGCAGTATATCTTGTCAAGGTCTTATTTTCAGATTTTTTTAGAGAAACTGTAAAATTATAAAAATTCCTCTGATCCTCTTTACAATCCGCGTTAACCATGTTAAAACTTGATATAATACAATCTTAAAATGCAATGACAGGCAACAGTAGTATTCTTCTCCCTGTTATAAAGAGAGCTGATGGACGGTGAGAATCAGCACAAAGGAGAATGCGAATTACACCCTCGAGCTTCCTTTTTGAACGGTTGGTTGATCCGACCTATAAAAAAGGACGGTTAATTACCGTTATCCTGAATGAAGAGGTGGATGATGTTTGTCCGCAATGAGGGTGGTACCGCGAATAAATTCGTCCCTGCTATTTTTTTAGCAGGGGCTTTTTTTATATTCCATTAAGAGAAACTGGAGGAAATGTAACATGAGATATCTAACAGCCGGAGAATCACACGGACCACAGCTAACTACCATCCTGGAAGGTGTGCCATCGGGACTGCCTTTAACTGCGCAGGCCATCAATGAAGAACTGTCCCGCAGACAAAAAGGGCACGGCCGCGGCCGCAGGATGCAGATCGAAAAGGACCAGGCCATCATTAACAGCGGCGTGCGCCACGGCTATACGCTGGGATCGCCGATTACACTGGCAGTTGAAAACCGCGATTTCAAACACTGGACGAAAATCATGGGTGCTGAACCCCTTGAAGATGATAGTGAAGAAGTGAAACGCCAAATTACGCGTCCCCGTCCCGGGCATGCTGATTTAAATGGAGCGATTAAATATAATCACCGGGATATGAGAAACGTATTGGAGCGTTCATCCGCAAGGGAAACGACAGTACGAGTAGCAGCCGGAGCTGTCGCGAAACAATTACTAAAAGAGCTGGGTATCCAGGTTGGCGGCCATGTCATCGAGATTGGCGGGGTAGTTGCAGAAAAAATGGACTATGACACTCTTAATGATCTTCAGGAAAGAACGGAAGCATCACCTGTCCGCTGTTTGGATGAAGAAGCAGGCCTTAAGATGATGAAAGCCATTGACGAGGCAAAGGAAAACGGAGATTCGATTGGCGGTATTGTAGAAGTGATTGTTGAAGGGATGCCGATCGGTGTTGGCAGCTATGTTCACTATGACCGTAAATTGGATGCGAAACTTGCCGCTGCTGTGATGAGCATTAATGCTTTTAAAGGAGTGGAAATCGGAATTGGGTTTGAAGCGGCTCATAAGCCCGGAAGCCTTGTCCATGACGAAATCACATGGAACAAAGAAGAGGGCTACTCAAGAAAAACAAACAATGCCGGAGGGTTTGAAGGCGGCATGACAACAGGAATGCCTGTTGTTGTAAGAGGCGTTATGAAGCCCATTCCTACATTATATAAACCTTTGCAAAGTGTGGATATTGATTCCAAGGAGGCTTTTCAGGCAAGCATTGAACGTTCGGACAGCTGCGCTGTTCCTGCTGCCAGCGTTGTGGCAGAAGCCGTTGTCGCCTGGGAACTTGCCGCTGCCCTTGTGGAACAATTTGGCGCTGACAACATCGAGCGAATGAAGGAAAATATCGCACGCCATAACCAGCAGGCGAGTGAGTTTTAATGGAAACCTTGCACGTTGAAACCGAAACAAAGCAATATTCTGTTTTCATTGGGCATGAGTTTATTACGGATCTTTCTCCTTTTATAAATGAGTTAAGGCCGGCTGTAACAAGTGTTCTTATCCTTTCCGACAAAACGGTCAGCTCCCTTTATCTGGATAAAGTCGTTGAAGCTCTTCAAGGCCTGGAACTGCCCGTGCACAACTTTGTTGTACCGAGCGGAGATGGCGAAAAATCATTTTCCAACTATTATAATAGTCTCACGTTTGCGCTGGAAAAAGGGTTGGACAGAAATTCTCTTATATTAGCGCTTGGCGGAGGGATGATTGGCGATCTGGCAGGATTTGTGGCTGGGACGTACATGCGGGGTATCCGATTCATCCAGATCCCAACGACTCTACTTGCCCACGACAGTGCGGTAGGGGGGAAAACAGGGATTAATCATCCGCTCGGCAAAAACATGGTAGGTGTGTTCCACCAGCCGGAAGCGGTCTTTTATTCCATTGATTTTCTGGATTCTTTGCCTCTCACGGAATTGCGTTCCGGTTTTGCAGAAGTCATCAAACATGCATTGATTCAGGATGAAGAATTTTACCATTATTTAAAAGAAGAAATCTCTGACTTATCCGATATCCAGCCGGGAAACCTTTCTTATATTCTAAAAAAGGGAATCTCGATTAAAGCAGAAGTGGTTTCACAGGATGAAAAAGAAAAAGGACTCCGGGCCATTTTAAATTTCGGTCATACACTTGGCCATGCTATTGAGAGTGAATCCGGTTATGGCACAATCTCTCACGGTGATGCTGTGGCGATTGGCATGAGGTTTGCACTGAAACTGAGCGAGGAGCTTGGAAACACAAACCTTCATTATAAAGAGATCTCCAACTGGCTAAAACAGTTCAATTACCCTGGCGTTCCATCCCAACTCGATGCAGAACAGCTGCTCGGCGCCATGAAGAGAGATAAAAAATCAACATCCGGCCAGGTCAAAATGGTGCTGCTTGAAGCGATCGGGCAGCCGTATGTAAAAGAAGTAAATGATTCCATCCTGCTGGACGCATTGCAGAAATTTTTAATGACAGACAAGGAGCAATAACTGTGAAAAAACGGGTACTGCTGATCGGATTGGGCCTTATCGGCGGATCCATTGCCATGGCAGTTAAAAAAGAACACGAATGCATTATTGTTGGACATGACATTTCTCGGGATCATGAAAATTTGGCAAAAAGACTGCAGATTGTGGATGAAATTTGCAGCGATCTGGAGAAAGAAGCAACAACTGCTGATCTTATTGTTCTGGCAACTCCAGTGGAGGAAACCGAACGCTTGCTGGATTGGTTTGCTTCTTTTGAAACCCCGCCTAAAGCACTGATTACCGATGTAGGCAGCACAAAGAGCAAAATCATGCAGAAAGCTAACAAGCTGCAAGACAAGGGCATCGATTTTATTGGCGGCCATCCGATGGCCGGTTCACATAAGTCAGGCCCGGGAAGTGCAAAAGCGCATCTGTTTGAGAATGCGTTCTACATGATGACTCCAACCCCTTCAACACCGGATGACCAAATCAATGAACTGAAGGAATGGCTAAAAGGTACACATGCCAAATTTATTGTTATGGATGCCGAAAAGCATGATTTACTGACAGGGGTGGTCAGTCATTTTCCACATGTCGTGGCGGCCAGCCTGGTACGCCAGGTTGAGCAATATGCCAATTCTCATGCTCAAATCAATGATTTGGCTGCCGGAGGGTTTAAAGATATTACACGGATTGCTTCGAGCAGCCCGGCCATGTGGAAGGATATTATCAAGCATAATAAAGAAAATATATTGCAGCTGATCGATGAGTGGGCTTACGAAATGGAATACGTCAAAGATTTGGTTAAAAGTGAGAATGATCAGGGTCTTTACAACTATTTTTCAGGTGCAAAAACCTATCGCGATGCCTTGCCGATCAAAGCAAAAGGAGCGATTACTTCCTTTTATGACCTTTATGTTGACATCATTGATGATATTGGAGTGATCTCCCGTGTCACATCAATCCTTGCAGACAACAAGCTCAGCATTACAAACATTCGTGTCATCGAAGCCAGAGAAGATATTTACGGCGTGCTGAGGATAAGTTTTCAGTCTGAGGACGATCGTCAGTCGGCAAAAGAAAGCTTGGAAGAATTGCAATTTACAACGTACATTGCCATGTAGTAAATAAGGAGGTAAAAACATGTTGAAAACGTTGCGGCCTGTATCAGGTTTACAGGGGACCCTTAAAGTTCCCGGAGATAAATCGATTTCCCACCGTGCAGTTATGTTCGGATCCATAGCAGAAGGCACAACAACCGTGAACGGTTTCCTTCCCGGTGATGATTGTTTGAGCACCATCGATTGCTTCCGGAAGATGGGGGTATCCATTGAGCAGAAGGATGATACAGTTAAAATAGAAGGAAAAGGTTTGGACGGTCTGAATGAACCTTCGGATATTCTGGATGTTGGGAACTCAGGCACTACGATTCGCTTAATGCTTGGCATACTTGCCAACACATCTTTTCATTCCTGTCTTACTGGAGATGCTTCAATTGCCAAGCGGCCAATGAAAAGGGTAACCGGGCCATTGCGGGAAACGGGAGCCGTCATTGATGGAAGAGACAATGGGAATTTTGTACCGCTCTCCATCCGTGGTGGAAAAACGAAAGGTTTTCATTATAATTCGCCCGTTGCGAGTGCTCAGGTGAAGTCCGCCGTGCTGTTGTCTGGTTTAAAGGCAGAAGGAACTACTTCTGTAACCGAGCCGCATACCTCAAGGGACCATACCGAGCGCATGTTGAAAGCCTTCGGATGTGAAGTGGAGGTAAGTGGGAAGACCGCAAGCTTGAAGGGTGGCCAAACCCTAAAAGGAACACATATTGAGGTTCCGGGTGATATTTCATCTGCCGCGTTTTTTCTGGTGGCAGGGGCCATTATTCCTAACAGTGAAATAACCTTGAAAAAAGTAGGCATGAATCCCACCAGAACAGGTATTATTGATGTTCTCAAACAAATGGGAGCTGATCTGACCATCTCTGGGCTGTCCGGAATGGATTCAGAGCCCTATGCTGATATTACCGTTCGTACGTCCAAGCTTAATGGAATTGAAATCGGCGGAGAAATTATTCCACGCTTAATCGATGAAATTCCGATCATTGCACTCGCAGCAACCCAAGCTTCCGGCACAACAGTCATTAAGGATGCAGCTGAACTAAAAGTAAAAGAGACCAACCGTATTGACACGGTGGTTAATGAGCTGAAAAAGTTCGGTGCAGATATCACTGCTACAGCCGATGGGATGATTATCAAGAAAACGGAACATCTGCAAGGGGCCGAGACTGACAGTCACGGTGACCACAGAATTGGAATGATGCTGGCAATCGCTGCATGTCTGAGTGCAGGAGAAACGTCACTGCAAAACAGCCACGCCGTTACCGTTTCATACCCCAACTTCTTTGAACAGCTCCAACAGCTGCAAAAGGAAAACATCGAAGTATAATATAATAGTAGAAAAAATTTCAGATTAGCATAAACTGCGGAGGGGTGGATTTCTTCTCCGCTCTTTTTCATGGGAAGAAAAGCAGTTTAAATCCACTTGCACGGTGTATGGCAGAGTATGTTATGATACAATCATTGAGATTATGGAATCAGCGAAGGAGAAGTAAAATTTATGATTACAGTTACTAATGTAGGTCTGAGGTATGGAGACCGAAAATTGTTTGAAGACGTGAATATTAAATTCACACCCGGCAATTGCTATGGTTTAATTGGAGCAAACGGCGCCGGAAAATCCACCTTTATTAAAATTTTGTCCGGTGAAATTGAAGCACAAACCGGTGATGTTCATATAACACCTGGAGAACGCCTGGCCGTTTTGAAGCAAAATCACTTCGAATACGAGGAAAATGAAGTTCTGCAAACGGTCATCATGGGGCATGCCCGATTGTATGAAATCATGCAGGAAAAAGACGCGATCTACATGAAGCCGGATTTCTCCGATGAAGATGGCATTAAAGCGGCAGAGCTTGAGGGAGAATTTGCCGAATTGAACGGCTGGGAAGCGGAATCGGAAGCTGCCATACTCTTAAAAGGACTGGGCATTGGAGAAGATCTTCATTATAAAAAGATGGCTGAGCTTTCAGGGTCGGAAAAAGTGAAAGTCCTTCTTGCACAGGCATTGTTTGGAAAACCTGACATCCTGCTTCTGGATGAGCCGACCAACCACCTGGATCTTCGTGCGATTAAATGGCTCGAAGAGTTTTTAATCAATTTCGAGAACACCGTTATCGTCGTTTCGCATGACCGTCATTTCTTAAATAAAGTTTGTACACATATGGCGGACCTCGACTTTGGCAAAATCCAATTGTATGTGGGCAACTATGATTTCTGGTATGAATCAAGCCAGCTGGCACTGAAAATGGCCCAGGAACAGAACAAAAAGAAAGAAGAAAAAATCAAGGAACTGCAAAACTTTGTGGCACGCTTTAGCGCTAACGCTTCAAAGTCTAAACAGGCCACGTCCAGAAAGAAATTGCTTGAGAAAATTTCTCTTGATGACATTCGTCCATCCACCCGAAAATATCCTTATGTGAATTTTTCAATTGACCGTGAAATCGGAAATGATCTTCTTCGCGTTGAAGGTTTGAGCAAAACCATCGAAGGGGAACAAGTGCTGAACAACGTTAGCTTTACGATGAATAAAGGGGACAAAATTGCATTCACAGGTAAAAACGAAATTGCAGTAACTTCCCTTTTTAAAATTTTGATGGGTGAAATGGAAGCAGACAGTGGAAGCTTTAAATGGGGCGTAACCACTTCACAAGCTTTTTTCCCAAAAGACAACAGCTCTTACTTTGAAAATAACGAACTTAATCTTGTTGACTGGCTCCGCCAATATTCACCAGTTGATCAGTCGGAAAGTTTTTTGCGCGGCTTTTTAGGACGCATGCTGTTTTCCGGCGAAGAAGTGATGAAAAAGGCAAAAGTTCTTTCAGGTGGAGAAAAAGTACGCTGCATGCTGTCCAAAATGATGCTTAGCGGCAGTAATGTGTTGCTGCTCGATGATCCAACCAACCACCTGGATCTGGAATCCATTACGGCGCTGAACAACGGATTGATCAATTATAAAGGGTCGTTGTTGTTCACCTCCCATGACCATCAGTTTGTTCAGACGATCGCCAACCGTATTATTGAAATTACGCCGAACGGTCTTCTTGACAAGCAGATGACATATGATGAATTCCTTGAAAATGATGAACTTCAAAAACAAAGAGAAAAAATGTACCAATAAACAAAGCGGCCGTTCAGGCCGTTTTTGTTTTTTTTACTGGATTGTTTATAAAATAAATAGGGAAAAATAAGGGGAAACACCCTTTTGGAAATAATTTATTACCGGCCGGTGGGGAATAATCGCAGAAGAATTGAATTATTTCCCATTATCAGAATTCTATTGTTTTTTATCGGGTATCTAGGTATAGTGGGGATTAAATGGATTGGGAAAGGATGCTGTAATGTTTCAAAATATTAACTATTTAAGCTTTGGAGAAGCAGGGATTCTCCTGGAATTTGGCTCTGTCATGGACAAGAAGGTGAATCTTCAAATTCATAATACGGCAAAATGGCTGAACGATCATCCGTTTGACGGCTTTATTGAAACGGTTCCTGCCTATACCACGCTGACTGTTTTATATGATCCTATGAAATTTATCCATCCTAATAAGTCAGCGTTTGAACTGGCGGTTGAACAAATCAAAAGAAGGATCGAATCGATGCCGGAAGAAAACGTCACCGTCGGCCGGACTATTGAAATTCCTGTTTGTTATGGCGGTGACTTTGGCCCTGATCTAGAAAACGTAGCAGGGATCAACAGGCTAAGCCAACAGGAAGTCATATCAATACATACTGAGAGAACATATTACGTGTATATGCTTGGTTTTGCACCGGGTTTCCCGTTCCTGGGAGGAATGGCAAAGGAGATCGCAGCTCCTCGCCTATCATCACCGCGGCTGTCCATTCCAAAAGGAAGTGTCGGCATTGCAGGGGAGCAGACCGGCATTTATCCCATTGAAACACCGGGGGGCTGGCAGCTGATCGGCAGAACACCGGCAAGGCTTTTTACACCTGACCTGGAAACTCCTGTTTTGTTACAAGCCGGGGATCAAGTTAAATTTTATGAAATTACGCGAGATGAATACCATGCAAGGGAGGCTGAACATGAGCATCACGATTGATAAACCGGGAATGCTGACAAGCCTTCAGGATTTGGGAAGGTATTCCTATCAGCAATTTGGCGTAATTGCCAGCGGCGCCATGGACCCTTTCGCACATACCGCAGCCAACCTGCTTGTCGGAAATTCCGAAAATGAAGCGACCCTTGAAGCAACCCTTCTGGGACCGCGGATTACGTTTGAAACCGATACCTATATTGCCGTATGCGGAGGGGATCTTACTCCTTCTTTAAATGGCAAACGTATTCAAAACTGGCGGCCTTATAAGGTGAATAAGGATGATGTCCTTGAATTCGGTAAATGTAAATGGGGATGCAGGGCATATATTGCGGTTGCTGGTGGATTCGATACAGAGCTGGTAATGGGGAGCAGGAGCACATACCTTCGTGCAGGTATCGGGGGTTATCAGGGAAGAGCGTTGAAAGAGGGAGACCGGTTGAAAACGGGGTCTTTCAAACCAACATTTAAGCCTGTTTCAGTAAATTGGAAGATGAGCCGGGGCCTGCGAACGGTCTATGAAAATATGGGGCGTATTCGCACGGTAAAAGGCAGGCATTTCGATTACTTTACATTGGAAAGCCAAAAAGCATTTTTTGAAAAAGAATTTACGATCACCACCAAATCAGACAGAATGGGCTATCGTGCAGAAGGGACATCCCTTCAATTGGAGCGGAAAGAAGAAATCTTGTCAGAACCCGTATTGTTTGGCACTGTTCAGGTACCGTCTGAAGGAAACCCTATTATATTGATGGCTGACCGGCAAACAACCGGAGGCTATCCCAAGATTGCACAGACGGCTTTTGTCGATTTGCCCAAGCTGGCACAGGCCAAGCCGGGGGACAGGATCGTATTTCAGGAAATTTCCGAAGAGGAAGCACAGATCAATTACATCATTCAAAAAATACAGCTCAACTACTTGCAGACAGGAATTCGACTCAAAAACAGAGAAGGGTGAGAACATGCAATTTTTGGTGGATATAAACTGTGACATGGGAGAGAGTTTCGGCCGTTATAAAATTGGTCATGATAAAGAAATGATGGAGCATATTTCTTCCGCTAATATTGCCTGTGGTTTTCATGCGGGGGATCCTTCCATCATGAAGGAGACGGTCAGGCTGGCACTGAATAATAACGTGGCAGTTGGCGCCCATCCCGGGCTCCCTGATCTGATTGGTTTTGGCCGCAGGAATTTTTCCCTCACACCTCAGGAAGCTTATGATTATGTACTTTACCAGACAGGTGCATTGCATGCGTTTGTCCAGGCAGAAGGCGGAAGAATCCGCCATGTCAAGCCCCATGGAGCGCTTTATAACATGGCGGCTGTCAATAAAGACCTGGCCAAAGGGATTGCTGATGCTGTCTATAACCTGAATCCTGACATTATTCTTTTCGGACTTGCGGGAAGTGAGCTGATCAATGCGGGTAACGAAGCAGGCCTTCAGACTTGCAGTGAAGTGTTCGCTGACAGAACCTATCAGCCGGACGGCACACTCACTCCGAGAAGCCAGCCCGACAGTTTGCTGACAAACGATGAAGACGCCGTGAACCAGGTCATTAAAATGGTCAAGCAAGGCAAGGTGACCACTCATGCTGGCGATATTTCCATAAAGGCTGAGACCATATGCATTCATGGAGACGGTGAGCACGCACTTTCGTTTGCCGAGAAAATCAATTCAGCTTTTGAGAAAGAAGGCGTTCAACGCATAAATTACGGATGAAACGAGGAAAACAGATGAAACAAAAAAGCAACTGGCAGCTCCTGCTGGGAGCGGCATTCCTGATGGCAACGTCTGCCATCGGACCCGGATTTCTAGTACAAACAACAGTTTTTACTCAATCATTGCTTGCAAGTTTTGGGTTTGTTATTTTAATATCCATTCTTCTTGATATTGGTGCTCAGCTTAATGTTTGGAGAATCATAGCTGTATCCGAACGTAAGGCCCAGGATATTGCAAATACACTTTTACCGGGCCTGGGTTATTTTATCGCCCTGCTTGTCATGATTGGAGGTTTTGCCTTTAATATCGGTAACGTCGGAGGAGCTGGTCTAGGACTGAACGTTATCTTTGGCGGACTGTCCCCGCAAGCTGGAGCAGCGATCAGCGGAGCAATTGCCATCTCCATCTTTCTGGTGAAGGAAGCGGGCAAAGCGATGGACCGTTTTGCCCTGATTGCAGGCTTTGTCATGGTCGCTCTCACCGTGTATGTAGCCATTGTTTCAACACCGCCGGTCGGTGAAGCGGTGGTTAAAACGTTTGTTCCCGATAAGATTGATATTGCAGCCATTGTTACACTTGTAGGCGGAACAGTCGGAGGCTATATTACGTTTGCCGGCGGACACAGGCTGTTGGACGCTGGTGTCAAGGGAGAAAAGGCTATTGGGGAAGTGAATAAGAGTGCGGTCTCAGCCATCGGTATTGCTTCCATCATGCGTATTTTTCTTTTCCTGGCGGCACTCGGTGTGATTGCAAGTGGCGTAACCCTGGATCCCGGTAATCCTCCTGCATCGGTCTTTAAGCATGCAGCGGGGAATATTGGCTATAAAATATTCGGTATTGTCATGTGGTCGGCGGCTGTTACCTCCATTGTTGGTGCTGCGTACACGTCAGTATCTTTTATCCGGTCATTTCATCCAAAGCTTGAAAAGTACGGTAACCTGCTCATTGTAGTTTTTATTCTTTTATCCACGATTATCTTCATCCAAGTCGGGAATCCAGTAAAATTACTCGTGTTCGTCGGCGCCTTAAACGGTTTGATTCTTCCGATTACTCTTGGAGTGATGCTGGTTGCCGCTTATAATAAAAATATCGTCGGTTCTTACAAACATCCCCTGTGGATGACGCTTGTTGGCGCTGTTATATCCATTGGGATGGCAGTGATGGGCGTCATGGCATTTTTGAAACTGTAGAGGTGATACCGGATGAAAAGCTTAAACGAGTGGTTTCAGGAAGGTTTAACGAAAGAAGAATATGTGGATAGCATGACCGTCAACAAGGAGGAACTGCAGTCCATCTATAACCGTTTTACACTTTCCGAGGAAGACAAGGACTTTTACCAGACACTTCCGAAGCTAGAGCTCAAGGCTGTTGTTCTTACGGCGGACTGGTGTGGGGATGCGATGCTCTGTGTACCCATCATTGAACGGATTGCCGAGTATGCCGGAATTGAATTGAAATATTTAATTAGAGATGAAAACTTGGAGCTGATGGATCAGTATTTGACAAATAGGACGTCGCGCGCCATTCCAAAGTTTATCTTTATGGATCAGGATGGGAACGAAAAAGCAGTATGGGGACCAAGAGCGCCAGAGGTGCAAACCCTGATCGAGCAAGAGAGGGGCAACCTTCCTTCCAAAATTGATCCGGCATTTGAACAAAAACAGCAGGAGATGTACAGACGCTTTAAAGAAAAACTGACGAGTGATGAAGACCTTTGGCAATCGGTCAATCACAGCGTTAAAAATGAGTTGGAAAAACTTATAGTTTAATGTAAAAGACAAGGAGCTGCTTAGCAATTTGAGCGGCTTTTTTGTTTGGGCAAAGTATTTTGCCTTTCGATCCGACGGCACTATAATTGAGTAAGAAAAATCTGATAGAGAATAGGGGTTACTGCCATGAGAAGTCAAAATGAACAAACTGTCGGCATCTGGTACGCTGCACTTTCTTATTTGATGTGGGGATTTTTGCCGCTATACTGGAAACCGCTGCAATCCGCTGGTTCAGGTGATGTTTTGGCCCACCGCATCATTTGGTCTTTTATATTTATGCTGCTGATCATTCTGGTCATGAAAAGAACCTCGGCATTTGTGGGAAATTTGCGGAGCCTGTTTCTTGATAAAAAACATTTCTTTGCCGTGCTGGCTTCTTCGCTGCTGATCAGTGCCAACTGGCTGATTTACATTTGGGCTGTCAACTCCAACCACGTCGTTGAAGCGAGCCTTGGGTATTATATTAATCCGCTGATCAGCGTTCTTTTGGGTATCATCGTTTTAAAAGAAAAATTGAATGCATGGCAGGTGGCCTCTTTTGTTGTTGCCCTGGCCGGCGTTGGCCTTTTGACGTTTCAGTATGGGAGATTCCCATGGGTTGCATTATCGCTTGCATTAAGCTTTGGCTTATACGGGCTGGCCAAAAAGGTAGGAAGCTTCGATTCTATTATTGGACTGACGTATGAAACGATGTTTGTAACGCCTCTGGCGCTCGCCTATATCGTTTTCGCGCAGCAAAGGGGTACAGAAGCCTTCGCCGCCCAAAACAGCACTGTGACCCTGTTACTAATGGGAGCGGGGGTCGTCACGGCGATTCCATTGCTTTGCTTTGCCCAGGGAGCGAAACGCATCTCTCTTTCCATGATCGGGTTTCTGCAATATATAGCTCCTACGATCATGCTTATTTTGGGCGTTTTCTTGTATCATGAGGATTTTTCGAAGACGCGTCTGTTTTCTTTTTTCCTGATTTGGCTGGCACTAATTATCTTTTCATTTTCCAAAACAAGGTGGCTGGCCCGCTTACAGCCTAAAAATAAGCAGAAAACATACGGAATATGACAATTTTCGGCCGGAATTCGTAACTTCCGGTCATTTTTCTTGTAACTTTACTTTTGACCTATGCTCAGACTGTGCTAAAATAACCATGAAAACGTTTAATACAGAAGTTCGACATATACCTTCGCTTTAATGCAAAAGAGAGAAATTTACCGAGATTTGTAAAAAATCGTTTTGTTGTTGTACATTCAGGGGATGTAATTCAATGAAGTTAGGTTTGCTTTTGCGATTAAAAACAGGCATTTTGAGAACTTCTAGTCGTTCTCCTAGTAAAGATGTTAAAATTTGCAATTATAATGCAGCAGGGGGTATCAACCGATGAGTACAAACCGTCCAAGCCAGGATTCTCCTTGGCAGGGATTCTACGGACCGAACCTTGGTTATGTCATTGAACTGTTTGAGCAGTATTCAGCTGATCCCAGTTCAGTTGATGAGGAACTAAGAAAACAGTTTGAAGAGTGGGGTCCGCCACCATCTTCTGATGAAGCAAATCAAGAATCTGCCAACTTTCAACAAGCACAAAGCGGAACATCCATCAGAAAAATCGTGGCAGCTTCAAAACTCGCTGAGAATATCCGTGTTTACGGACATTTAGCAGCTGAAATTCATCCCCTTGAAGAAGTGTCTAAAGACATTAAACTGCTTGATCCATCCCATTATGGGCTAAGTGAGGCGGACTTGAAAACGATTCCAGCCTCTTTGATTTGGGCGGAAGCACCAAGAGACGTTCAAAATGGCCTGGAAGCCATCCAGCGTTTGAAGGATATCTATACAAAGTCCATGGCATACGAATTCAGCCATGTGCATGTAGAGGAAGAACAAACCTGGTTAAATAATATGGTGGAATCAGGATATATTTATCCTGATATGACAAATGAAGAAAAGATTGAATTATTACAGCGCCTGACTGAAGTGGAAGGCTTTGAAAAGTTTTTGCACAAAACATTTGTAGGGCAAAAACGTTTCTCCATTGAAGGATTGGATATTCTTGTGCCAATGCTTGATGATATGATTCATCAAAGCGTGAAAGGCGGCACCAGCAACATCATGATCGGTATGGCTCACCGCGGCCGGCTGAATGTGCTTGCCCATACTTTAGGCAAGCCGTACGAGAAGATTTTTGCAGAATTCCATCATTCGCCGAACAAGGAGCTTATTCCTTCTGAAGGTTCCAGAGGCATTAACTTTGGCTGGACAGGAGACGTTAAATACCACCTTGGTGCAGACCGCTCCATCGAGGAATCCAGCACAGCAAGAGCAACACTTACATTGGCAAATAACCCATCCCACCTTGAATTTGTTAATCCGGTGGTTTGCGGATATACACGAGCCGCTCAAGAGGTGCGTACAGAGCCAGGCTATCCAAAGCAGGACGTAAATAAATCATTTGCGATTTCCATTCATGGGGATGCGGCTTTTCCTGGTGAGGGAATCGTTGCTGAAACCCTGAACCTCAGCAGGCTCAGAGGGTATCAGACAGGCGGTTCGGTTCATATCATCGCCAACAACATGATTGGTTTTACAACCGAGAGTGCGGATTCGCGTTCTACGAAATATTCAAGTGACCTGGCAAAAGGATTCGAAATTCCGATTGTTCACGTGAACGCTGATGATCCGATTGCGTGTATCGCAGCCGTAACGCTCGCTTATCAATACCGTATGCGGTTCCAAAAAGACTTCCTGATTGATCTGATTGGATACAGACGTTTTGGTCACAACGAAATGGATGATCCAGCTGTTACCCAGCCGGAAAAATACGAAAAAGTAAACAACCATCCTACCGTCCGCGCCCTGTTCGCCAAGCAATTGGAAGCTGATGGCGTTATTCCTGAAGGAAAAGGCGACGAGATGGATAATGAAGTACAACAAAAACTTCAGGCGGAATATGAAAAAGTAAAAGGCGTTTCAAAAGACGGAGAAGTAAAAGATGTGGAGGTTCCTGAGTCCATTGTAAAAGGAATCCCGGCAGTGGATACTTCTGTTGCTTTAGATCAATTGAAAGAGATCAACCAGGCCCTTCTTGAACGTCCGGAAGGATTCACCGTTTATCCTAAACTGGAGAGAATTCTGGCGAGACGAGGAAATGCATTGGATGAAGGCAACAAAGTCGATTGGGCTTTGGCTGAAACCCTTGCGTTTGCATCCATCCTGAGTGACGGAACACCTATCCGCATTACCGGCCAGGATTCTGAACGTGGAACGTTTGCCCAGCGTCACCTTGTCTTGCATGACAGCAAAAACGGCAAGCTGTTTTCACCACTTCACTATATCCCGCAGGTGAAAGCGTCATTCGGCATTCATAACAGTCCGCTTTCTGAAGCATCTGTTGTTGGATTTGAGTACGGTTATAACGTGTTTGCTCCAGAAACGCTTGTTCTTTGGGAAGCACAATATGGTGACTTCGCAAATGCGGCGCAAGTTTTATTCGACCAATTTGTCTCTGCAGGACGAGCTAAATGGGGTCAAAAGTCAGGACTCGTTCTTCTTCTGCCACATGGTTACGAAGGACAAGGGCCAGAGCACTCCAGCGGCCGTATTGAACGTTTCCTTCAATTGGCTGCAGAAAACAACTGGACTGTAGCGAATCTTTCAAGCGCTGCACAGTATTTCCACATTCTTCGCCGCCAGGCTGCTATTCTTGGAAAGGATGAGGTTCGACCGCTGGTTATTATGACACCGAAGAGCCTGCTTAGAAATCCAAGAACATCTTCTCCTGGAGAGCTCCTTGGCACTGGACAATTTAATCCAGTTGTTGAACAAGAAGGACTTGGAAAGAACACGGATAAGGTAAAACGAATCGTGCTGTCTACGGGGAAAGTGGCAATCGACCTTGCTACAGAAGCAGATGGAAAAACGGAAAAGCTGGATCATCTACATGTTTTACGTGTTGAGCAGCTGTATCCGTTCCCTAAAAATGAAATCAAGGCCATTTTTGATCGCTACCCTCATCTTGAGGAAGTCGCTTGGGTACAGGAAGAGCCGAAAAACATGGGGTCTTGGGCTTACATTGAGTCCAAATTGCGTGCCCTTGCACCGGCTGGCGCTACTGTTAAGTACATTGGACGCCCTGACCGGTCCAGCCCTTCAGGCGGAGATCCTGATATCCATAAAAAAGAACAAGAACGTATCGTGACAGTTGCATTACGAGCGGAGCAAGTAAAACCGATAACTCAAGAGGGAGGCAATGAACGTGATTGAAATTAAAGTACCAGAATTAGCAGAATCCATCTCAGAAGGAACAATCGCACAATGGCTGAAAAATGTTGGTGACAACGTAAAGAAGGGCGATAACATCGTCGAGCTTGAAACGGATAAAGTCAATATTGAAATCAGCGCTGACTATGATGGTATTATCCAGGAAGTTCTTCGTGAAGAAGGCGATACCGTTGAAGTGGGAGACGTTATTGCTGTATTGAAAGAAAATGGAGAAGCTGGCGGTGAAGCAACACAAGCTCCCGAAGCTGCTGAAAGCAAAGAGGAAGCAAAACAGCCTGCAGTTGAACCTATTGGAACTGCACAGGAAAAGCAGCCGCAAGAAACCCAGCCAGCTGAAGAGCGAAAAGAAACAGATCGTCCATTGGCATCTCCGGCAGCACGCAAGCTTGCTCGTGAGCTTGGCATTGACCTTTCCAAGGTTGAAGCACGTGACCCGCTTGGACGCGTACGCCCTGAAGATGTAAAAGCAGCATCCGAAAAAGCTGCCCAGCCGGAACAAAAACCAGCAAAGGCACCTGAGAAGAAACCGGCAAGTGCTCCTAAAACTGCGGATGTACCAGGAAAACCGGTAGAACGCATGAAGCTTTCCCGCCGTCGTCAAACGATTGCTAAGCGACTGGTTGAAGTTCAGCAAACTGCTGCAATGCTAACCACGTTTAACGAAGTAGACATGACTGCGATCAACGACATCCGTAAACGCAGAAAAGACGCTTTCCTGCAGCAGAACGATGTAAAGCTGGGCTATATGTCTTTCTTTACAAAAGCGGTTGTCGGCGCATTGAAGCAGTTCCCGCTTCTTAACGCTGAAATCCAGGGAGATGAAGTGCTTCTTAAGAAGTTCTATGACATCGGAATCGCAGTTGGTGCTGAAGAAGGGCTTGTAGTACCAGTTGTACGTGATGCTGACAAGCTTTCTTTTGCCGGTATTGAAAAAGAAATTCTTTCTCTTGGTAAAAAAGCAAGAGACAACAAATTGACGCTTTCCGAGCTTCAAGGCGGTACGTTTACGATCACCAACGGCGGAATCTTTGGTTCCCTAATGTCCACTCCGATTTTGAATGCCCCACAAGTTGGTATTCTCGGAATGCACGGCATTAAATTACGTCCTGTAGCCATTGACGCAGAACGTATGGAAAACCGTCCAATGATGTATATTGCTCTTTCTTATGATCACCGTATCGTTGATGGACGTGAGGCAGTAAGCTTCCTTGCAAAAGTAAAAGAAATGCTCGAAGATCCTGAATCACTATTGCTTCAGGGCTGATTTGATGACGCTGGGGGAAAGGTTTCCCTGGCGTTTTTTATTTGCAAAAATGTAGGCAAAAGAATGCTCCCGCATTACAATAGGATAGAGAAAATAAAAAACAAAGGGGTTGTATCCTATGGGCATGCCGATGGAATTGAACACAATGATCGTGACAAAGAATAAAGAAATTCGGTTGAAATCATCAAACCTATACACACTGACAAAAGAAGGTTACCGACTTTACCCGCTGGATATTCCGCTGGAAATTCGCAAAACAAAAGAAACCAAGCCAGTAGCGATTGCAAAAATCAACGAAATGACTTGGAAGAACGGCAAAACAGAGCTTACTTATGAACTGCTTGACTTGAATACGGTAAATTAATAAATCAAAAATCGAAATATGTCGAATGGAAGTACGATAAAATCCCCCTTTTAGCGAAATGATATGTATAGAGCTCAATCTACAGTAAAAGGGGAGCACGCAAGCATGAAATTGGACGAACTGCTAAAAGTAATAACCATCACTGACCGTGTGAATCATCTTCCTTCCGTATCAATCAACGCTATTCAATTTAATTCAAAAAAAATCCGTCCTGGAGACCTGTTTGTAGCGATTAAGGGATTTGCAACAGACGGCCATCAGTACATCCAGCAAGCGATCGATAAAGGGGCTGTTGCCGTTGTCGGTGAACTGCCACCGCCCCGGTTGGATGTCCCGTACTACCAGACACCCGACTCAAGAAAAGCACTGGCACACCTTGCAAGTCAGTATTATGGGCATCCCTATCAAAATCATGTAATGATTGGAATCACTGGGACGAACGGTAAAACAACCACTGCTTATTTGTTAAAGCACATGATTGAAAAAGCAGGGAAAACTTGCTCTTTGATCGGAACGGTTCATAACATCATAAATAATGAAAGGATTCAATCAAAAAATACCACACCTGATCCTCTCGAATTGCAAGCCCTCCTTGCCGAGAGCCGTGACGAAGTTGTGATTATGGAAGTATCCTCACATGGCATTGCACAGCAGCGTGTGGAAGGGATACTGTTTGATTATGCGCTTTTTACCAATCTTGGGCATGACCATTTGGATTATCATGATAGTCTTGAGGAATATTTCAATGTGAAATCCAGACTATTTAAACAACTAAAGAAAAATGGTGCTGCGGTCATTGCTTCGCATAATGAATGGGGAAGAAAGCTCAAACATCAAATTGAAGCAACGGAACATGACGTCTATGCATTTGGCTCAGATGATCGTGATGATATGAAACTCATCCATGTATGTACAGAATACTTCCCATTAATTAAATTAAAACAAGAATCACTGGAATATATTTTTCAAATACCGCTTCCGGGACTTCATAATGTTTGGAATACAATCGGCGCGCTGCTGACCGTTTCAAAAATGAACCTTTCGCTTGAAAAGGTGATTGCTTCATTGGATATGTTCCCCGGTGTACCAGGCCGGTTTGAAACATACAGCCACACTTCAGGTGCTACATTTATCGTGGATTATGCCCATACAAAGGATGCTATAGAGTATTGTTATCAAACCGCCAAACGAGAAAATGCAGAGCGGATCGTCCATATATTAGGTTTCAGGGGGAACCGGGATGTGACCAAGCGGAGTGAAATAGTTTCCCTTTGTTCCTCTGTTTGCGACCAGCTTATACTTACCTTTGATGACTTGAATAGGGTTCCTGAGGAAAAAATGATCAGTGACCTGGAACGTTTGAAAGAAAACGATGCGAAAGACAATGCCATTGTTATCCCTGACCGTACCAAAGCCATAGAATATGCATGGAAAGAAGCCAGAGCAGGAGATTGGGTTTTTGTTACAGGAAAGGGCCAGGAAACCTACAAACAAAAATTCCAGCTTCCCGCTTCCAACGATAAAGAAACCATTCAGTTTTTGCAGCAGGAACAGCTTGCGCTTCCATATTAAAACGCCTCTGTGAGAGGCGTTTTTTTACTGGTATTTATACTGAAGATGCTCAATATCATGAATTAGTTTTTTTCCTGCAGCAGGTTCATACTGCTGATAAAGGGGCTTCAGTTTTTTTATCCACCTCTTCTTCTCTTCTGCATTCAGTGTATGAATCTCTATATCGGATTCTTCTTTAATTGATTTCAGCTGTTTTTTATTCATGGAAATGTAATGCTTCTGATTCCAGGCTACCGTTTCCTTAATCGCGTCCTGAATAATGGTTTGTACATTTCGTGGCAGCGAGTTCCAGTAATCGTTGTTGATCAGGATGGCATACCCGAGGAATCCATGATTACTGATGGTCATGTAATTTTGCACCTTATAATATTTTTTGGAATAGATATTGGAAATTGTATTTTCTTCTCCATCCACTTCTCCGGATTCCAAACTTCTGTATGTTTCATTAAAATCCATCGGAACGCTTTGGCTGCCAAGAAGATTGAACTGTTTCTTCAGGACCGAGCTCGACATGATCCTGAATTTCCGATCCTTAAAATCATCAGTCGAGATGATCGCATGGTCTTTGTTGGTGATCTGCTTTAACCCGTTCACCCAGAACCCCAGTCCTTTAATGTTATGGCTGTTGAGCGAAGATAGCAGCGTTCTTCCGATTGTTCCGTCCAATCCTTCATTGATCGCAGCTTCAGATGGGAATGCAAACGGAAGATCAAGAGCCTGCCATTTGGGCGATATGCTTCCGAGCTTTGAGGTGGCAGGAGCAATCATCTGTACGTCTCCTTCCTGAAGAGCATGAAGTTCCTCTTTGTCCGAATAAAGGCTGCCATTTGGAAAAACCTCTACCTTAACTTTATGGTTTGATTTTTGGTCTACAAGTTCGGCGAATTTTCGGGCTGCCAGTCCCTTTGGTGTATTTTCTGCCACCACATGACTGAATTTTATGACAATCTGCTCTTTAATTCCTTCCTGGTCATCATCGGATACCAGCTTTCGCTCTGAAAAATCAAAATGAAAACCTATATAAAATGAAAGCAGCAGGCCAGTGATAAGAAATAAGGCGATTCCTAAAAATGTTTTCATGCTATTCTTTTCTCCACGTCCTTTAATTTTCCATCAAGGCTTTTAATCCTCTTTACAGTCTAGCATATCTTTAAAACCATGATACAATGTTCTGTAGAATTTAAGGAAGGAAGACAGTCATGAATGTTCTAAAATTGCCCATCCGATGGAAAATTATTTTTCTCTCTTTTGGAATCGTTCTCTTTTCCCTCTTGATCGGTGGAATTATAATCACCGGCAAAATCGTTGATATGAGAGAAGAGGAGCTGGGAAAGCGGGGGATGATTACTGCCAGGACGGTTGCCCAGCTGCCAGAGGTACAAAAACAGATTCAGAAAAAGAACGGCGCGGCAGTGATCAATCCCATCGTGGAAAACATCCGGGTGATCAATAACACCGATTATATTGTTGTTTTAAACATGGAGGGCATCCGCTACTCCCATCCGGTTCAAAGCCTGATCGGCACATCGTCTACAGGTAAGGATGAAGGCCCAGCATTTGCAGATCATACCTATCTTTCCAAAGCGAAAGGAGATCTAGGAATTGCTGTCCGCGCTTTTATGCCAATAAAAAATAATAAGCTCGAACAGGTTGGTGTTGTGATCGTCGGCAACATTCTTCCCGGTTATCTTGAAATTTTACAGGGATTGAAAGCACAAATTGCATTGATTATGTTCCTGACCCTTTTATTTGGACTTTTGGGTTCCTGGATGCTTGCACGGCATATTAAACAGCAAATGTTTGAACTCGAGCCCCATCAGATCGTACGCATGTATGAAGAAAGCACCGCTGCATTTCATGCCATGCATGAAGGGGTAATCGCCATTGATATGAATGAGAAGATCACTATATTTAATGAAAGGGCAAAAGACATCTTTGATGTGACCGGCCATCCTCTGGGAAAGCCGATCCGGAGTGTTATTCCCGATACCCGTTTGCCTGAGATTATTGAATACGGGAAAGCGGTGTTTAATCAAGAAATCAATGTGAGCGGAAACATCATCATAAGCAACCGGATTCCCATTAAAGTGGACAAATCGGTGATAGGAGCGGTAGCAATTTTCCAGGACCGGACAGAAGTGGCGAAAATGGCGGAAGAGCTGACCGGGGTTAAAGCCTTTGTTGAAGCCCTTCGCATTCAAAATCATGAACACTTGAACAAATTGCATACGATTGCCGGGCTTATTCAGCTGGATAAAAAAAAACAGGCGCTGCAGTATGTGTTTGACATCACGAAACAACAGGAAAGCTTGACACGGCTGATTACAAAAAATATCCGGAACGACAGTATTGCCGGATTGCTGTTAAGCAAAGTGAGCAGAGGGAAAGAACTGAAAATCGAGGTCATCATTGACAGTCAAAGCCATCTGCAGCATCTTCCACCTCACCTGAATGAGCATGATTTTGTCATCATCCTCGGAAACCTGATTGAAAACTCATTTTACGCCCTGAATGAGTCCGATACTTCACTGAAAAAAATCGACGTTAGTATTGAACAGGATCATGAAGTATGCGCGTTGCTGGTTGAAGACAACGGACCTGGCATTCCAGAGGAACTCCTTCCCGATATCTTTGTAAAAGGAGTCACTACGAAAGGAGAAGAGGGACTCGGGATTGGGCTTTATCTGGTGAAGGATATCGTGAACAAGGGGAAAGGAGAGATTTCTCTTTCTACATTCCCAGGCGGCGGAACCAGCTTTTATATCACATTTCCAATGAAATAAAGGAGCATTGCGATGAAAGAAAATAGCATTGACGTATTGTTAATAGAGGATGACCCCATGGTTTTGGAAATTAACAGGGCATTTATTGAAAAGGTTTCTGGCTTCAAGGTGACGGGAATGGCCGCAAACGGAGCGGAAGGGTTAAAAAAGATCAAGAAACTGCAGCCCGATCTCGTCGTTCT
This sequence comes from Fictibacillus enclensis, assembly GCF_001457035.1. GTDB lineage: Bacteria > Bacillota > Bacilli > Bacillales > Fictibacillaceae > Fictibacillus_C > Fictibacillus_C enclensis. The sequence goes on from NZ_KQ758617.1 coordinate 1,414,459, forward strand.
TGACATCTATATGCCGAAGCAGGACGGCATTCATACCATCCACGAGATTCGAAAACAAAAATCTAAGGTAGATGTTATCGTAATTTCCGCGGCAAATGACCGGCAGACCATACAAACCATGCTGCAGCAGGGAGCGGTGGATTATATCATTAAGCCGTTTAAATTTGAGAGAATCCAGCAAGCGCTTGAACGGTATAAGGAATACAGGCTGCAGCTAAATACGCAAGGAGAAATGTCACAGAAAGAGGTCGATGCTTTGCTGTCGGTAGCGACCATTTCCGAACGGAAACAAGAGGAGATACCAAAAGGGCTGAGTCAAAATACACTCATGCAGATTATCGGTTTTTTGAAAGACCAATCGGGAGGGAAATCATCAGAAGAAGTAGCAGAAGGAGTCGGCATTGCCCGGGTAACCGCACGAAGGTATCTTGAATACCTGGAGAAAACCGGGGAAATTAAGCTGGACGTCCAATATGGAGGGGTGGGCAGGCCAATCAACCGGTATTTAATGAAAAACAGGTAGAAATAAACAGAGGAAGACCAAAAAGACCAAAAAGGACAATATCACCTAAATATTCACTAAATTTTCAGAAAGCGTTATCATCGTTTTATCGGTGATAACGCTTTCAGTTTTTCATAAGGAGGAAAACCATGAAACCATTATTCAAAAACCTGACCTTCCAAGTCATAATTGCCATTATTCTTGGTATTACAGTAGGGCTTCTCTGGCCGGATGCCGGTAAGCAAATGAAACCGCTCGGTGATACATTTATCAATGCGGTAAAAATGGTGATTGCCCCGATTATCTTTCTTACCATTGTATTAGGGATTGCGAAAATGGGGGACATGAAAAAAGTAGGAAAAGTCGGAGGAAAGGCTTTTATCTATTTTGAAGTAGTAACGACGTTTGCTCTGGTGATCGGCCTTATTGTTGTTAACATTATTAAGCCTGGGGCAGGACTGGACTTTGATAAGCTGCAAAAAGGTGATGTTTCTCAGTTCACATCCGAAGGCGGAGAAGGCGGTATCAACTGGATCGACTTTTTCACCCATATCGTTCCGAGCAACATGGTTGATGCGTTTGCCAAAGGTGATATCCTGCAGGTTCTCTTCTTTTCCATTTTGTTTGGAGTGGGGTTAACAGCCTTAAGGGACAGAGGGAAGCCTGTTATTGAGTTCTTTGATAAACTGCTTACGATTTTCTTTAATGTAGTGGGCTACATTATGAAAGCGGCACCTATTGGCGCTTTTGGCGCGATGGCATTTACGATCGGCAATTTCGGACTTGCTTCTCTTCTGCCGCTTGGAAAATTGATGATTTCGGTGTACACCACCATGTTCCTGTTCGTTGTTGTGGTATTGAATATTATTTGTAAAATGTACGGCTTTAGCTTGTGGAAATACCTGAGATACATTAAAGATGAAATCCTGATCGTTCTTGGAACAAGTTCATCTGAATCGGTGCTTCCGCGCATGATGAATAAAATGGAGAAATTCGGCTGCTCAAAATCCGTTGTGGGTCTTGTCATTCCAACCGGTTATTCGTTTAACCTGGATGGAACCTCCATCTACCTTTCCATGGCTGTTGTTTTTCTGGCTCAAGTATTCAATGTGGATTTAAGCTTGACCCAGCAATTAACTATTATTGCCGTTCTGATGCTTACATCCAAAGGAGCTGCTGCTGTAACAGGAGGAGGTTTTATTGTCCTTGCTTCCACACTTTCCGCCATGCAGGTTATTCCTGTTGAAGGGCTCGCATTGCTGCTTGGTGTTGACCGCTTTATGAGTGAAGCCCGTGCGATTGTGAATTTGATCGGAAATGGGATTGCTACGATTGTGGTTTCCAAAAGTGAGAAAGAGTTTGATGAGAAACAGAGCGAACGCGCAGTACTTGATCTCGAAGCTGCAAGTAAAACCGCATAATAAAAAAAGCGCCCTCCCGGCGCTTTTTTTGTTTTCTATCTTCGGTGATTTTCCTCAACTTTTTTAGCGGTTTTGTTCGTCCGCCAGACGATTTTTGTTTGCTGAATAGTCTGTAGGCTTCTGGTTGCTATGTACTTTCTTTTCATATTCAAGAAGACCTTCTTTGTTATTTTTTGAATCAGCCATGATGAATCAGCTTCTTCTTTTTTGATGTACAGTTTGTTTTCCCTGCTGCAGAAGATTAAAACCGTTTAAATCATGATAAAAAGGGTACAGTATTTCTATCGACAGGGAGGGATGGACATGACTGAAAACAAGAACCCATCAAATAATGAGTCTGTAGAACAAAAAGAGAAGGAAACGAGACATCAGGATATTGATCCTCAGCGCGATCCTGATAAATCTGAAAAAAGGAAAGAAGACAAAAATCCTGATGATTTCGAATAGAAAAGCCTGAAACGCATCAGGCTTTTCTTTTTGTTTGCTTTCTTCACTTTAAAAACAGAGGATATTCCATTAAAATAATAGGTGACCAGATAAGGAGGGACCAAAATGATTCATCAAGCATGGAATAACAAAGAAACCGTTAAAAAAGTAAAATGTGTACATACGAACGCTGGGAAGTATATGGTTAACCGTGTGCTCACAGAAGGAAAAACGTATGAAGTGAAAAACGAAACTGACGAATTTTATTTCGTATTGGACAATTCCGGCAAGATCGGCGGTTTTTATAAAGATTATTTTCAAGAGGTGCAATGAGCTAAGTGCTCATTGCTTTTTTGTTTGCTATTAAAAATTTCCGGTGAAGGATAAAATGATGGATTCGTGGATTTATGCCTTCTTTACGATAGGTTACGTGATTTTGCTGTTGATGGGGTTTTACCGGACCAACCAAACCGAGTGCAAAACGCTCATTTATCGCATTCACTGTACTGCTGATTGTGCTGGAAATCGTGACGGAAACAAAGGACGTAAAATTGAAAGTGGAAGAAAAATTTGGTGCACTACGCTACGTGAATGCCGAATCTGGCGGCCCGCCGCTCATGGTGTTCATTACTATTATCCCATTGCTGGCTGCGGGTTTCTATATTTTAAAGCAGCAGCATTGGATCTGGATGCTTGCAGGGGCGGCTATCATGACGGCAGGAAACGCCATTCCTCTGGAGTTGAACAGCACGGCTGTAACCAATGCGTCCGAGCTTATTCTGCTGATTAGTCTTTGGGCAACCAAATTTTATCTTGATCAAAAGCGAAGAGGTGTTGAAGTATAAAAAGGAAGCCATGATGGCTTCCTTTTTTAATGGATCGGCTGTGTACGATGTTTGGCGATCACTGCTTTGATGGTGAAATAGGAAATTTCATCACCAAGTTCATCTTTTAATGGCTTTAATTTTTCAGAACCCAGCGTTTCGATCGCATTCAGAATTTTTTCTTCCTCCCCTTCGGGAATGATCCTGTTCCAGTCGAAATTCACGTTCTCTTCCGCACATCGGAGCAGATGGTTTTCAACCGTTTGTTTAGAAAGGCCTCTGATTTTTGCGATGTGTTCAATGGTGTGATTTTCATTGAACATAGCATAGGACTCGAGATGACTGTTTTTTTGATGGGTGTCTGCTTTTCTCTCAGTTACGGCTGTCTCTGTTGTCTGGGCTTTTATCGCATCAAGAAAGAGGGAACCATATCGGTCAAATTTTACCTGGCCAACCCCTTTGATCTTAAGCATATCTTCTTCCGTTTGCGGGATTTTCTCACTCATTTCCGTTAGTGCACTGTCAGCAAACACAACATAAGGAGGAACATTTTCTTGATCAGCCAGTTCCTTTCGCAAGGCTCTGAGGTGCTCAAACAGTTCGTTGTTTTGGGCAACCCTGACGACCATGTGCCGTTTTTCCTTCCGATAAACCTTTTCTTCCCCCTTGAGTACATGGACAGCACGCTGGGTAAGCATTAACACCGGATATTGACTGTCGGATAATTGAAGCAGGCCTTCCGCGGTTAAATAGTCAATCAGCTGCATGATCTCTTTTTGAGAAAGATCCTTCATGAGTCCATAGGTTGACAGGGAAGTCAGCCCAAGCTCCTGAAGCCGTTTAGTACGTGATCCGTTAAGCACTTGGGCGACCACTGTTTTTCCAAAACGTTCATTCATGCGCTTGACGCAGGAAAAAACCATTTGTGCCTGTGTGGTGATCTCTTTCTGGTCACGCTCATCTGTACAATTTCCGCATTTGCCGCAATCAGAGGCGGGTTCATCTCCGAAGTATTCCACTATAAACCGCTGGAGGCATTGTTCGGTGTGACAGTAGTCTGTCATCAACTGAAGTTTTTTGTATTCGTTGCCTTTTCTTGTTTCATCCTGTGTTCCTTGTTCAATCAGAAACTTTTGAAGCTGTACATCCCGTGGAGAGAAGAAAAGAAGGCATTCGCTTGGTTCCCCATCCCTTCCGGCACGTCCTGCTTCCTGATAATAAGCTTCAAGATTACGTGGCAGGTTGTAATGAATCACATATCGGACATTCGTTTTGTTGATTCCCATTCCAAATGCATTGGTCGCGACCATGATGGAAGTATCATCGTAGATAAACTGGTTTTGAGATTCGGAACGTTCCTCTTCCGACAGCCCCGCATGATATTTTGACGTGCGATAGCCTTGTTTAACGAGCAACCCGTGAAGCTGGTCCACCTCATTTCTTGTGGAGGCGTAAATGATTCCCGGGCTGGATTGGTTTTTTTCAATATATTTTAATAGAAATTCCCGTTTCACTTCATCCTTTATGATAGAAAAGGTAAGGTTGTCCCGTTCAAAGCCGGTCACTACCATTTCCTCGATATTCAATTGGGAGCATATATCCTCTGTTACTTCCTTTGTTGCCGTTGCTGTCAGGGCAACGATGACAGGACGGGGATATAAGTTATTGAGCATATCCTTGATTCTGAGATAGCTTGGACGGAAGTCATGCCCCCATTGCGAAATACAGTGGGCTTCATCAATGGCAATCATTGAAACATTGATCTGTCCAACCAGTCTTCTGAAGCTTAGAGATTCAAGCCGCTCAGGGGCAATATAAATCAGCTGATACGTGCCTTTCTCAGCTTGCTGTAACCGTTCCTGGATTTCCTGGTCGGATAATGAACTATTAATATATGTAGAGGGTATTCCAGCATTTTCAAGAGAATCCACCTGGTCCTTCATAAGGGAAATCAGAGGTGAAATGACAAGTGTCACACCTTCGAGAAGCATCGCCGGAACTTGGTAGCAGAGGGATTTTCCGCCGCCTGTAGGCATGATGCCAAGCGTGTTTTTTCGTTGAAAAATGCTTTTGATCACTGCTTCCTGTCCAGGACGGAAGGAAGGGTAGCCGAAATGACGTTCTAATATTTGCTGTGCCAGATTAAGCATAAAATCTCCTTTCCAAAAAAGAGAGAGTAAAACTGCGGTTTAAAAAACTAAGGACAAAGATTAATTATACAACAATCAGCAAAAACCTGCAGAACTTATAAAAGGAGGTTCTTCAGTTTCCGCTGAAATTCGATGTAAAATGCTGGGAAAAGGGGAAACTTGTAGAAATTTGTAACATAACTGTAACCTTACTAAAATAGTTTTGTTAAGAAATTTTTATAAGATAGATTTATTGGTAATGCAAGAAAATTTTAGGGGGAACGTACGACTTGAAAAAATTACTTATGGGGTTAGGGATTGCCGGCGTATTGGCCGCAAATCCAATTGTTGGACAAGCTGCACTTGGAGACCATACATTGAGATATGGAATGACACATACTGAAGTAAAGGATTTACAACAAACGTTAAAAACAAAAGGCTATTTTACCTATAGCGTAACACCTACTACCTATTTTGGAACTTATACGCAAAGCGCTGTTAAGAGCTTTCAAAAAGCTAAAGGACTTACAGCTGATGGAATTGCCGGGCCGGCAACATTCAAGGCATTGGGCGTCACGAAATCGTATAGTGCCACAGCGATTGTTTCAACAGCTAAACAATACATAGGTGTGCCGTATGTATGGGGCGGTACATCACCATCCGGCTTTGATTGCAGTGGTTATGTTTATTATGTTTTTAACAAATCGGCAGGAATTACGCTGCCAAGAACAACGGCAGATATGTACAAGCAGGGTACAAAAGTAACGACCCTGAAAACAGGAGATCTTGTTTTCTTTACAACTTATACAACAGGTGCCTCCCATGTGGGCATTTATATTGGAAACAACCAATTTATTTCTGCAACTTCTTCAAGTGGCGTATCGATTGTTTCCATGGACAACAGTTATTGGAAGGCGCGTTACTTGGGAGCAAAACGAATCTAATTGGAAAACCGGGGAACTTAAGCGAATTAAGTTCTCCGGTTTTTTTATTTTCCTGATAATTGGGTATAAGAGTAAAAATAAAGTGAATGATGACATGAAAACAGAAAAACAGGGAAATATAGGAAATGACAGGAGGGAATGAACAAAATGACAAACAGCAAACTGCCGCAATTTTCCGAATCCTACTGGAGAGATTCCTTCACAGTGAAAGGATATGAACCTTTGAATGCTGACGATGAAGCGGATGTCGTTGTCATTGGAGGCGGGATTACAGGAATTACAACCGCCTATCTTTTAAGCAAAGAAGGTCAAAATGTTATCTTGCTAGAAGGAGGAAAGCTGTTAAATGGTACGACTGGACATACAACAGCAAAAGTCACGTGCCAGCATGGTATCATCTATGATGAATTGATTCAGCACTTTGGAGAGGAAGTTACAAGGCAATATTATGAAGCAAATAATGAAGCGCTGAATTTTATGAAGGCAACCATTAAGGAACATAGCATTGAGTGCGATTTTTCCGAGCAGGATGCGATTATATATGCAGAATCCGAGCAGTACCTGGAGCAGGTAAAAAAAGAGTACGATGCCTACCAGAAGCTTGGCATCGATAGTGAATATCTGGAAGCCATTCCTTTGGATATTCCCGTTCTAGGTGCCGTCTCCATGAAAAAGCAGGGCCAGTTTCACCCTGTTAAATATTTGGCGGCCCTGGCCGATGAATTTGTAAAAAGGGGGGGGAGAATATTCGAAGGGACAACTGCTTCTGACATCCAAACCGGACCAAATCCGGTTGTCGTCACAAGGGAAGGGCATAAAGTGCGTTGCCGTCATGCAGTTGTCGCTTCCCACTTCCCATTTTATGACGGAGCAGGATTCTACTTTGCGAGGATGCATCCTGAACGCTCCTATGCCATAGGAGTGAAAACAACGATGGACTATCCCGGCGGCATGTATTTAAGCGCAGACAGTCCGACCCGGTCAATCCGATACACCGAAAATAACGGGGAAAAGTTGCTCATTGTTGGTGGTGAAAGCCATAAAACCGGGCAGGATGAAAATACAGAAAAACACTATGAAGCGCTCCGCAAATTTAGCGAAGACGTGTTGGCAGCTACAGACATACCGTATCGCTGGTCTGCACAGGACCTTGTAACCTTGGATAAAATCCCGTACATCGGACCCATCACCTCTGTGCACAGCAACATATTAGTTGCCACTGGGTATAGAAAATGGGGGATGACCAACGGAATTTTCGCGGGCATGCTGGTGAGAGATTTGATTCTGGAACGGGAAAATCCGTACCGTGATGTCTTTACGCCTTCAAGGTTTAAAGCTGACCCAAGCTTAAAAACATTAGTTGTGGAAAATGCCGATGTCGCCAAACACTTAATAGAAGGAAAATTGGAGATGCCTGACCGGACGCCTGCCGATCTTGGACCGGATGAGGGTGCTCCTGTTACCTATAATGGGAAAAGAGCAGGTGCGTATAAGGATGAACGCGGCCAGCTCTACGTATTGGATACGACCTGTACCCATCTTGGATGTGAAGTGGCCTGGAATAACGCGGAACGGACGTGGGATTGTCCATGCCATGGTTCAAGGTTTTCCTATGAAGGAGAAGTCGTTGAGGGACCGGCTACCGATCCGCTGACAAAATTGAATGACGAATAATGAATAATAAAAGGCTTCCAGTAGTTGTTTACTGAAGCCTTTTTTTGTTGGCACGGCAGGCTCTTATGAACCCCTCAAGCAAGGTTGCCTGTGACGGGGTATCATTCAATTCCTCGGGATGCCATTGAACGCCAAGGATAAATTGTTTTGGATCCACGGATTCTATCGATTCAATCGCGCCATCGGGAGCAAAGGCAACAGGGCGGAGAGCTGAAGGTATCAATTTAACTGCCTGATGGTGAAAACTGTTGACCCGTAAATTCGTCTTCCTCCCTGTCATGTCGTGCAGCAGGGAATTTTCCACAACAGCAATCGAATGAGTGGGCACACTGCGTGCGGCCTCCTGATGATGTTTGATGGGATTTTTCAGTTCGGAGCCCACATGCTGAATTATGGTGCCGCCGAGAGCGACATTTAAAATACTCATTCCCCTGCATATGCCTAAAACAGGCTTGTTCTGCTCTAGGGCTTTGTTTAGCACTCCGATTTCATAATCATCTTGCTGCGGGTTTACTTTTCCAAGGTTGGTTACTGGTTCTTCGCCAAAAAAGGATGGATCAATATCATCGCCGCCTGGAAGCAGGAGACCGTCACAAAGAGCCAGACTTTCGCAGGCCGCTTCACGATTAACAGACGGTATAAGAAAAGGTAACCCTCCAGCTTTAACAATGGCTTTGCTGTAGGCCAGGTTCAAAATAGAACTGTTGTTTCCCTTGTACATGGACGAAGAAACTGTAATCCCGATCACGGGGAGAATTCTGTTCATGAATAACCATCCTTTCCTATCTTTCGGTGTCTACCAGTATGCCCAAATATAATTGAACGTTTGCAAACTAAATCAGAGGGTAAACATAAACCTGAATTATCTAAAAATTCAAAATATGAGGAGGTTACGCATGAAGCAAAAATTCTCCGTTTTTTTGATCATGGTTCTCAGTTTTTTTATTGTATTCCAGCCTGGTGAAGGACTGGCAAAGGCGTCACTGAAGCCCAAGAAAACCCATTCGTATTCACAAGTTGCCTACGGGCAGGACGGAATGGTAGCCAGCGCCACCCCTCTCGCTTCCAAAATTGGAGCGGATGTGCTCAAAAGTGGTGGCAATGCGGTTGACGCAGCAGTCGCCATACAATTTGCGCTCAATGTCACAGAGCCCATGATGTCGGGGATCGGCGGAGGGGGTTTTATGATGGTATATGATGCCAGCACCAAAAAAACTTCTATTGTTGACAGCCGGGAACGTGCCCCTGCGGGAGCTGAACCCGATATGTTTCTTGGCGAGGATGGAAAACCAATTCCCTTTGAAGAAAGGGTTACTCAAGGAACAGCAGTCGGAGTTCCAGGAACGTTGGCCGGCCTTCAAAAAGCGCTGGATAAATGGGGAACCAAGCCAATGAGCCTGCTTATCAATCCGGCCATTGGCCTGGCTCAGCATGGTTTCAGGATTGATTCAGTTCTTGCAAGATCAATTGAGGAAAGCAAAGAAAAGCTTTCCATCTCAGCGGCTAAAGATGTTTTTCTGCCGCATGGAAAACCCTTGAAAGAAGGGGATAAGCTCGTTCAAAAGAATTTGGCCAGGACCTTCCGCCTGATTCGCAAGGGCGGACCTGATGTGTTATACAAGGGTGAAGCCGGACGTGCACTTGCGCGGACAGTGCAAAAAAGAGGAGGTACGATCAAACCATCCGATCTTAGAAACTATCATGTGAATGTTGATCAGCCGGTATGGGGAGATTATAAAGGATACAGGGTCGCCAGCATGCCGCCGCCGAGTTCAGGAGGGGTTTTCCTCTTGCAGATGCTGAAGATGCTTGATAGCTACCATTTATCACAGTACGACGTGAAATCGTGGCAAAAGTATCACCTCCTTGCCGAAGCCATGCATCTTTCTTATGCAGACCGGGCAGCTTATGCTGGTGACCCGGAATTTGTGAAGGTGCCAGTCAAAGGGCTTTTGCATCCGGATTATATTAAAGAGCGCCAGTCCCTCATTGGACTCGACCATATGAATAAGACGGTAAGGGCCGGAGATCCTTGGAAATATGAAAATGGCACGCCAAATTATAAGGTTGTACCCCAAAATGACAACAAAAAAACCGGCCAGACCACCCATTTTACAGTAGCCGACCGATGGGGAAATGTGGTTTCCTACACAACGACCATTGAGCAAGTGTTTGGAACCGGGATCATGGTTCCGGGTTATGGCTTTATGCTCAATAACGAGCTCACGGATTTTGATGCAGTTCCCGGTGGGGCAAATGAGGTCCAGCCCAATAAACGGCCGCTCAGCAGCATGACGCCGACAATCATCTTCAAAAATAATAAACCCTATTTAACTGTTGGTTCACCAGGCGGTCCAACTATTATCACTTCGGTATTACAGACCATTCTTCACTCTCTTGAATATAAGATGGAATTAAAAGCGGCTGTGGAAGAACCAAGAATATACACGAATAATGTGAACAACTATCAGTACGAAAAAGGAATTCCCGCCGATGTTATTTCAGAACTGAATGAAAAAGGGCATGCTTTTGGCCAGCCCGGCGATGAAATCGGCAACGTCCAAAGTATTTTTATCGACAGCAAAGAGGGCTATTTTAAAGGAGTGGCCGACTCTAGCCGAAACGGTGCCGCCATTGGTGTCACGCTGAATAACAGAAAATAGGGAAAGAAGACGCATGGACAGTCCATGCGTCTTCTTTTTTTATTTAAAATGCTGATTCATGCTCCCGCAAATCTTCCACTTCCGCTACTTTAAATCCGCTATGTTCGAGTTTGTGGACGAGTTGATTCACCTGCTCTTCCATAACGGTCCGGTTGAGGGTGATGATGATTCTGCGCACGAACTGTTTTCCCGCATCCTGTGTAAATACACCTTCTATGTTGTATTCTTCTCCGATCGAGGAAAATAATTTTTTTAGTGAGCCTTTGCCTTCGGTTGTAGAAATGGTCAGCGAATATCCGCCTTTTTTTATCCCATAAGAGTCTTCAAGAATATCCATCACTTTTGAGTGGGTGACAATTCCCTGAAAATGTCCGTTTTGATCAAGAACGGCAAGGAAAGGGAGGCGTCTTATGGTAAAAAGAACTTTAAAGAACGGGGTATCTTCATACACAAAGGCACTTTCATCTTTTAGCAGCTGACTCACAGGATCAGAGAGCTGTCCGGTTCCTTCAATCATATAATCGGATGTGGCTTCTTTGTATATTAAGCCCTTGAATGTCTGGTGATTTTCATCAAGAACGGGAATGCACCTGTACCCCGATTCAATCAGCTTTTTTCGGCTGTCTGCTATAGATGTATCTGCCGTAACATAGGTTACTTTGGTTTTTGGTACATAGTTCGACTTGATTTTTATTTCCATCTCCCCCTCGAAATCATAATGGCTTCACTACTACCTTCGTCAGTGGCCTCCTGATCCCCTTTTCTTCTGAGGTGAAAGTACAAATGTAGCCATGTTTCTACTCTTCTGGTCCAAAGTCCTGTGTAAATTTTCCTCTTTTTTATCTTGATTTGTCGGATATTTCCTTCTTTTGACGCAAGGAGTCAAACAAAATAACCAGAAATAGGTAAAGGTAATTCAATGTCTTTTCAAGGAGGCTATTTAATGAAAAAAAATGCAAACAAAGCCGTAAAAGCAACAACCGCAGCATTGCTTGCCGCCGGTTTATTTACAGGATCGGCAGCCGCAGCTGCGGAAGGGCAGCATTCTTCACCTTCCCACATTCCAGGGGCCTACCATTCGGCCAGTAAAGCGTTTAGTGTGCCTAAAGTGCCCTTTAAAGGAATGGTTAAAAAGGGAAGCGGCCAGGAGGTGATGGGACCTTCCAAACCGAGCTATAAAATGAATGTTTTTTACGATAGTAAAAAGCATCAGATTTCAGGAAAGTTAACAGTTAAGTTTAAAAACAACCTGAAGAAAAATCTGAACGAACTTTATTTTAATGTTTGGGGCAACGCCGAAGATTTCGCTGAAAACGGCGGCGGCACGGATGTGAGCAATGTGAAGGTTAACGGTAAACGGGCTGTTTACAATGTAGACGGAACAGCATTACATATTCCTGCGGTTAAAATTAAAAAGGGTGCTACGGCCTCTGTCAGCATGAATTTTACCGTATCTGTTCCACAACAGCAGGACCGTTTCGGTTGGTTTAAAAATACCGTTTCCCTTGGCAACTGGTTTCCGATTCTTGCCGTCTATGACAAAGAAGGATGGAATGTCGATCCTTATTTTAATGCGGGTGAATCGTTCTATTCCTTAACCGGCGATTACGATGTAACCTTGACTACGGATAAAAAACAGGTGATCGCGGCAACAGGGGAAGAAATTGGAAAACCTCAAAAAGCAGGAAATCTGGCCATTCACAGGTACAAAGCCCATAATGTAAGGGATTTTGCACTGGAGATGGATCCTACGTATAAAGTAAAAAAAGGAATGGTCAACAACGTTAAGATCAATGTTTACTATACGGCAGAACAAGCTGGCTATGCTGATTCGATGCTTGCATCCGGTCTGAAAAGCATTGACCTCTTTAGTGACCATTTTGGAACCTATCCTTGGCCGGAGCTTGATATTGTCGGTATGGAAGGATGGTTCGGGGGAATGGAATATCCACAGCTGGTCATGATCAGCATTGCGGGTAACCGCTCACAGGAATGGGTGAGATCCGTTACTGCGCATGAAATTGGCCATCAGTGGTTCTACGGTATCATCGGGGACAATGAATATGATGAGCCGTGGCTGGACGAGTCCTTTGCAACCTTCGCTGCAGCATTGCATGATAATGAGCTGAACCAATTGACGACGCCTCCTGTAGCCAACAAGGAGCTCCACCTTTCTTCGCCTGTTTCCGCATTTACTGCATACGGTGATGAGGGAGTCGGTGCCTACTATCAGATGATTTATGGTTACGGTTCTCGCACCTTAAATGATCTGCGTGTGAAATTGGGTGACAAAGTGTTCTATTCAGCTATGAAAGCTTATTTTAAAGAAAAGAAGTTTGGCGTAGCCACAACCAAAGATTTTATACGTATTATGGAAAGAGAAAGCGGCAAGGATCTTGGTGCCTTCTTCCAGGATCACCGCGTCTATGTATCCGATCAGGAATAATTCCAACTCGTTTAAAAGCTGGCTCTTTTTTAAAAGGGCCGGCTTTATTATTTCTGCGTCCTACCTAGGCTTGTGCCTTCTTTATCTGTTATTTTCCTCCATCTTTAAACGGAAAAGCCGCTCTTTTTGAAGAATAAGGTAAATACAGGCTATTCAACCTGAGTTTAATCCATTAAGATAAGGATAAAAACGCTTACAAGGGGTATGAATTGTGTTAAAAAAAGTGGGAGTTACCGGTTTTTTCGCCCTTTTTATGCTAAATGCCGGCTTAATGCTTTATTTTGGAAGGGAAACATTCCAGGTTACTTCAAACGCACAGCAGCCTTCCCATTATTCCTATCATTTTGTTTTAATTTCCGAAGAAGTGGACAATGAGTATTGGAGACTCGTAGAAAAGGGGGCGGAAGCTGCATCAAGAAAACATAACATTCATCTGGACTATTGGGGGCCAAAACAGGCGAATAATGAGGAGCAGCTTACGTTTATTGACAAAGCGATCGCAAGTAAAGTGGATGGCATAATGACTCAAGGGGTGTCCAGCGACACCTTCAACTATCTTGTCAACAAATCGGTCCAAAAAGGGATTCCGCTCATAACCGTGGATACCGATGCACCAGAAAGTGTCCGTATGGCTTATGTTGGCTCGGATAATTACCTTGCAGGAAAACTGGCTGGAGAGACAATGATCAAACAAACCTCTGGACTACAAAAAGTAGGAATCGTCACAGGAAGGTTCGATGCCTCCAACCAGCAGCTTCGAGTTAAAGGGTTTAAAGATGCCGTCTCAAACGTCTCCCGTATTCAAATTGCAGGAATAGGAGAATCCAACATTACAAAAAGCGGTGCCATACAGGCCACGTATGAACTGCTAAAAAACCATCGAAACATCACAGCGTTTTATGGAACAAGCGCTCTTGACGGACTGGGCATCAGCCAGGTGGCCTCTTTGTATCAGCAAAAGAAAAGGCCGTTTATTATCGCTTTTGACACCCTCCCCGAGACATTAACCCTTCTAAACAAGCAAAAGATTGATGCAACCGTCGCGCAGTACCCGTTTGTCATGGGAGAGCGTGCCGTTGAAACACTGTTTTCTATCAAAAAAGGAGTATACCCGGGTTCTCTTCAATATACTAAAACCGATATTATGACAAAATTGAAGGGGAGCCATCCATGAAAACGATACGAAGCAAGCTTCTCCTCTACTTTTTTGTCTTTGTTCTGCTTTTTAATGTGGTTTCCATCTCTATTTTTTTCAGCAGCCGTTCCTTTCTCCAGGAATATGATTCCAGCTTTAAGCAGTTTCTGCTGCTTAATCAAATCTCTCAAACATCCAACCAGCTTTATGAAAAAGCAAACCAGTTTGTGCTCGGCAGAAATCAGCGTGTGCTGAATGAATTTCAGCAACTCAGGGTGACATTAAACGAAAAAACAAAGCAGCTTCAAAACCAGAAAGGATTTGGGGATATTCAGGTGAAATCCTATATCCATATGACTGAAACCTTAATCCAGGAGTGCGAGATGTCGATCGGTTTTGCGATCCGGGATGATATCGATCAGTATTCCCTGCATATTAAGGAAGCACGTAACACTTCTACCTATCTTCAAGATACGACTATGTCTTTGATCAATCTTAAACTAACAGACTATCAATCATTCTATAATGATTTGGAACGAAGAAATGGCTCTTTCAAATGGTTTGCCTTATTTTTATTCAATACTACCGTATTACTGGCTGTTTTTTTCGCATTATGGTTTTCTAGAGGAATCAACAAGCCGGTTCAAATTTTATCAAAAGCGGCATCGGAAGTGTCTGCCGGAAAGCTGGATGGGCATGTAATACATATTGATTCAAACGATGAACTTAAACTTCTGGGGGAGACGTTTAATTTAATGAGAAAAAACATCCGCCAGTATATCGCAGAAATAGAAGAAAAGTCAGAGCTTGATTCCTTATTGAAAGAATTGGAGCTCAAACATTTGCAAAATCAAATCAATCCGCATTTTCTCTTCAATACACTGAATACCATCTCAAGGACGGCCTATTTTGAGAATGCGGAGGAGACATCCAAGCTTATTCATGCTGTCTCAACACTTCTTCGGTACAGTCTGGGCAATATTAACCAATCGGTTCGATTGCGTGAAGAAATAAAAGTCGTGACAGAGTACTTTTACATTCAAAAAACCCGCTTTTCCGACCGCATCACTTTTTCTGTAAACGTCGACGAAGAGTGTATGAGGATTCTGGTGCCCAGGCTGATTCTTCAGCCAATCGTGGAAAATGCGTTTATCCATGGGGTGGAGGGGATGGAAGAAGGCGGAAACATCTCACTGAACATCTTTTCAGAGAATGGCAGAACCATTGCCGAGATCCATGATAATGGAGCAGGCATGCCTGAAGAACTCGTTACCCTGATTACTAATCATCAGGAAAAAAACAACCAGCATGTAGGCCATTCAACAGGTATCGGCCTGCAGAACGTGATGAGAAGGATGGAGCTTTTTTATCAATCTGAAAATCTCGTAACCATCTCTTCCAAAAAGGGTAAAGGCACAAGTGTTAAATTAATCTTTCCAATGGAGGAGTGTGCTTCACTTGAAGGCAATAATTGTGGATGATGAACCAATTGAAAGAAAGGCTCTAAGGAAAATCATCGAAAGCCGTTTTCCTGATCTGGAAATTGCAGCAGAAGCGGCCAATGGCAAAATGGCGGTCGAGCTGGCAGAAAAGCACAAACCGCAACTCATGACGGTGGATATTAAAATGCCGGGTATGAACGGAATAGAAGCGATCCAGAAAATTCGCAAAAAGCTTCCCCACACACAGTTCATTATGGTCACCGCTTATGAATCTTTTGATTATGCCAAGGAAGCGATGAAACTGGGAGTAAGAGAATATCTTTTAAAGCCGAGTACCCAGGATGAAACATCAGCGGCGATTCACAGGGTTTTCCAATCCATAGTTGAAGAACAGGAGCGGGAGAGTCTGTTTAGTGAATCCACAGCCGTCGTATTGGAGAATATTCTGTTGAAAATTCTGCAGCACGAGCTGCAGGATGAACCCATTAATACACTTCAACGTCTGTATCCTCGAATGGTAAATGCCTATATCACGGTGATGAAAGGAGAGGGAGATCTTTTGGCAGAACCCATTATAGAGTTACTTAATGAACTTTCACCCTCTCCCTTCATCGCTGTACCCCATGGAAGTCAGATGGTTGTCCTTTTTATCAGCGAAAAGCAAGATCCATCGGATGATGCTCTTCTTCTTGCAAAAAAGCTGATGTCCTCCAGTTTCGAAAAATGGAGAATAGGAATCGGGACTCCTTATACTCAAATGAATAAGATAAGACGGTCCTATGAAGAAGCCCTGTATACGGTTATGCAACTGAAAATGCAGGGAAGTTCCCGCTATGCCTTGTTCTCAGACAACGGTCCGACGTGTGAAATCCCATTTGATAACCTCATAGCGGCCATTTTTAACAATCAACCTTTCGAAGCTTCTGCCATGCTCGGCATGCTCATGAATCAGGGAAGAACAGCGGACCTTTACATTGAGCTGAAAGAACAGCTTATTCATGAAGGCGTTGAATCAGCCAATCTGCAATTTCCACAAACCAGACAGGCATGGGATGAACTCATTCACGGACTCTGCCAGATGATACAGGATGCCAAAAGAGCAAAGGATCCGGTGTCGCTCGCCAAAAAATACATCGATGAGCATTCGCACGAACCCCTTTCACTGGAGCAGGTTGCAGAAATGGTTGGCCTCAGCCCGACCTATTTTACCAAACTCTTTAAAGAGGAAACCAATGTTACATTCATCGAGTTTTTAACAGAAGTCCGGCTGAATAAAGCGGTCACGCTGCTGAACAAGAACAAGTATAGCCTGAAAGAGATTTGCTTCATGGTGGGCTATAAGGATCCCAATTATTTTAGCCGTGTGTTCAAAAAGCAGTTCTTGCTCTCTCCAAAGCAGTATGTCAGGGAAAAAGCACTCAACCAGCACAGGAGAGGATGGGCCGCACCTTAAAAAAGTGAAGATAAAGATAAAAAAGTGCAGAAATTAGCCTCCCACATGAATGGTTTTGGTTTATATACTTAATTTGTAAGCGTTAACAAACCAAAGGGGGAGTTCATTTGAAAAAGAAGGCTTGGATATTGATCGCGCTCGCGTTTACACTGATTCTTTCAGCTTGCAGCAAATCCAGCTCAAGCGAGCCGGACAATAAAAAAAGTTCTGGTAAACTAGAGATTTTTAGCTGGTGGACCGGAGCAGGTGAAGAGGACGGGCTGAAGGCACTTATTAAATTGTTTAAAGAAAAAAACCCCGACATTCCGGTTGAAAATGCGGCAGTCGCAGGAGGAGCCGGAACGAATGCAAAAGCGGTTCTGGCGAGCAGAATGCAGGGGAATGATCCGCCTGCCACATTTCAGGTACATGGGGGAGCAGAGTTGAACGACGGCTGGGTAGCAGCTGGCAAAATGGAACCGCTGGATGATCTGTATGATAAAGAAGGTTGGAAAGATAAGTTTCCAAAACAACTGATCGACATGGTTTCAAAGGATGGCAAAATCTATTCGGTTCCCGTGGATATTCACCGCGGCAATGTGCTTTGGTACAACAAAAAGGTTTTTGCTGATAATAATCTTCAGGCGCCAAAAACCTTCGATGAATTTTTTAAAGTGGCCGACAAGTTGAAAGCAAAGGGAATCACTCCGCTTGCACTGGGAGACAAAGAGCCTTGGACAGCAACCATGATCTTTGAAAACATACTTCTCGGCACGCTGGGAAATGAAGATTACCAGAAGCTATGGACAGGAGATTTAAAATTTGATGATCCTAAAGTAAAAAAAGCTGCTGAAACCTTTAAAAAGATGCTGTCTTATGTGAATGATGATCACAGCTCAAGAAACTGGCAGGATGCTTCTCAACTGGTCGCCAAGGGAGACGCGGCGATGAATATCATGGGAGACTGGGCAAAGGGTTATTTTGTCAACGATCTGAAACTGAAAGTAAATGAAGATTTCGGATGGGTGGCAACTCCTGGTTCAGAAGGACAGTTTATGATTATCACCGATACATTCGGACTTCCTAAAGGAGTGAAAAACGCAAAAGACGTGAAACAATTCTTGTCTTTGCTCGGCTCTGTTGAAGGTCAGGATGCCTTTAACCCTTTAAAAGGATCCATTCCGGCACGTACGGACGCCGATGAATCCAAGTATGATGAATACGGAAAACAAACGATGAAAGAATTTAAAGAAGCTAAGCTCGCTCCAAGCCTCGCACATGGTTCCGCTGCACCGGAAGGATTTGTAACCAAAGCGAACCAGGCAGTGAACATTTTTGTTACTCAGAAAAACGTGGATCAGCTGATCGATTCCTTGAATCAGGCAAGCAGCGAACTGAAAAAGTAAGATGCTAAAAAAGAGGAGGAGAAACAATCTTCCTCTTTTCTCATATCAGCAATCAAACATAGGAAGGAACGGTTTTAATGGAACCTAAAGTTTTGCCTTCATTTCAATCCGGCTCTTCATTGGCCGTTTCAGCGAAGAAACGGAAAAAATGGAATGTCGATCAATGGCTCTCATTTGCTTTTATTCTGCCTTCAATCATCGCTGTTGCGGTATTTGTGTATGGCTTTATTGCCTGGTCAGGTTATGTATCCCTCTCCAACTGGAATTCGCTTGTGCCGGATCTATCGTTTGCCGGCCTGAAAAACTATTTGTTTTTGTTTAAAGATTTCCGCTTCCAGGCGGATTTGCGGAACACCCTCTTTTTTACTTTGTTTTTTATTCTCGCTGTTTTGTTCATGGGGCTGTTGCTTGCGGTGTTCCTCGATCAGAAAATACGGGGGGAAAGCCTGTTTCGAAACATTTTCTTTTTCCCAATGGCATTATCGTTCATCGTAACAGGTGTCATATGGCAATGGCTGTTAAACCCGGCAACAGGTGTGAATCTGTTTCTGAAAAAATTCGGCCTTGATTCTCTCTGGTACACATCAGTGACCGTTATTCCCGGTATTCAATGGAGCAAAATACAGTTTGGTATCCCGATCGCTGTTATCGCTGTAGTCATTGCAGCCGCCTGGCAGATGACAGGCTTTTCAGTTGCCATGTACCTCGCGGGCTTAAGGGCCATTCCGGAAGAAATAAGAGAAGCTGCGCGTATGGATGGTGCGACCGAATTTCAAATTTACCGTAAAATTATTTTTCCAATGGTTGCCCCGATTACCGTCAGCGTTGTTATCATTATGGCCCATATATCACTTAAAATTTTTGATCTGATTTATGCGATGACAGGTCCGGGGGCAAACTTTGTGACCGATGTTCCTGGCGTTTACATGTTTGAGACCACCTTCCGCGGCAACTATTATGCCAACGGCGCAGCCATCTCCATCATTATGCTGCTGTCGGTTGCTATTTTTATCGTCCCATATTTGATTTCGAGCAGAAAGGGGGAATCCTGATGGCCATCAGGACCGTCTCAAGGACCATATTGTATTTGCTTCTGATTCTGCTCAGCCTGTTTTATCTCATGCCGGTGTATGTCATGCTGATCACGAGCTTGAAGCCGCTGGACCAAATCTCGTTGAGCGAAATGTGGCAGCTGCCGCACAGCCTTGATTTCAGCAGCTATCAGCTGGCGTTTGAAAAACTTGCACCGAATTTTATGAACAGCATTTATCTGGTGATTCCCGCCACGTTGCTTTCCGCGTTGCTGGGCTCTTTAAATGGC
The DNA here is from genome assembly GCF_001457035.1 of Fictibacillus enclensis. Lineage (GTDB taxonomy): Bacteria > Bacillota > Bacilli > Bacillales > Fictibacillaceae > Fictibacillus_C > Fictibacillus_C enclensis. Next base: position 1,434,224 of record NZ_KQ758617.1, read on the forward strand.
TACGTTCTTTCCAAATGGAAATTCAGAGGATCGGACTGGATCTTTACGGCGTTGCTGTTCGGTATGTTTATCCCCTATCAGAGTATTTTGATTCCGCTTATCCAATTTTTAAGGGAAGCCGGGCTTTACAACACTATACCGGGTCTCATTTTTGTTCATGTGGTGTATGGTATCCCGATTACGACACTGATGTTCAGAAACTTTTACGCCAGTATCCCGGAAGAAATGATCGAGTCTGCGAAAATTGATGGAGCAGGCATTTTCAAAATCTATCAGCATATTATCATTCCTTTATCCATTACTGGATTTGTGGTGGTTGGAATCTGGCAGTTCACCAACATATGGAACGAGTTTTTGTTTGCCGTAACCATCACAACCTCTTCCCAGCAGCCGATCATGGTTGCGCTCCAAAACTTGTCCGGCAGCCAGATTGTGCAATGGAATGTCCAAATGGCGGGAGCCTTGCTTGCCGCTCTTCCAACTTTGCTCGTCTATATCTTTTTAGGCAAATTTTTTGTAAAGGGCTTGCTGGCAGGATCGGTAAAGGGCTAAAAGAGTCAGTCATCTCCTACAAGAGGTGACTGTTTTTTTATGATATGATAAATTTATCCATCATTCTTAATAATCAAAAAACGAAAGAGGAGAAAAGAAATGAAATCCAATCTGCCAGAGCAAAACTTACATGAAAAGTATAAAAAAGAAATCTTTGAGCTGTTTGAAAATGAACCTTATGCACGCTTTTTGGGAATCAGGCTGACTGAGCTGGGGGAGGGTACAGCAGCAGCTGAGATTGAGGTGAAAGATCATATGCTCAATTCGCATGGCACCGCGCATGGTGCTGTTTTGTTTGCACTAGCGGATTTTGTATTTGCGGCAGCCTGTAATTCTCATGGCAAAACATCGGTCGGTTTATCGACCACCATGAATTATATGGCAGCCGGAAAAGCAGGGGCGATCATAAAAGCAACAGCTGCGGAGGAAAAGAAAAATAACCGCACGGCCTGGTACAACATCCGGGTGGAAAGCAACGGAGAGCTTTTGGCGGTGATGGAAGCGCTCGCCTACAGGAAAAATGACTATTTTGTCCCCGTTCAACCTTAATAATCCTTTTTTTGATCTTTTTCCTTAGTTATGAAAAGGAGTGACGAATTGAAAATTAAATCGGAGTATAACCGAGAAAAGAATATTGAAGAGCCTCTTGAACCAGAGTGGATGGCGTTAGTAAAAGAAGCTAAGAAATCGTAGAGTACGAAAAAGCAATTTTTACAATATTTGAAGGAGAAGAGATACGTTTACCCTCATCCATGATAATTGAGTTACAATTAATTTCACGTACCGCATTTGATTATATTAATTATTATCAGCTATTTATAAATTACAAAAAAACTAAAAGTCGATTTTCTGCATAGTGAGGAATCGACTTTTTTTGTATTATTAAATTTGTTCTACTGGCGGCGGTTAAACGCCGTAACTCTTGGTTGTCTCTAAATTTAAAAAATCCAACCCCAAGGATCGCAGCAACAACGTTTTTTATGTCGCCTCGATTTCTTCTTTCTTTGTTTGCACCCACTATGACATGAGGATGAATCCTGATAGGTTTTTGATTTTCTGCTATTTTTTAAAGTGGAAGAACTGGTATGTTTAGATGAGCATAACTGTTTAGAGGATTGTCTAGAAGAACGGTGAGAGGAACTTGAGCTAGAACTTGAACTAGAACTTTTTTTTCTTGGTGGTTTTTTGGGCATAAAATACCCTCCTTTAACAAATTAATTACGGAAGGACTACAACCCTTCCAGCATTCTATCTTATTCGCCTGTTTTTATGTAGTTTGGACTAATCCCTATCTGCCTTGAAAATTTTTAAAAAAATCCTTGAGCAAAAGCCTTTATGTCGCAGCGTCAACCCCTGCGAAAAACTAGCTGTGATTGGTTTTTTATACGTGTTGCCGAAGTTCCAGAAGTGACCCTAAATTAAATGGGACAGAAGCGAGCGATAAATTTGTATAAGAATGCTTTAACTTCAAAAATTTATTATAGAGGGGTAATTTTCGAGTAAAGGCTAGTCATAATGACTGGCTTTTTATTATCCTTCCAGGAAGGAAAATGAACATGAGAGCGGAAGGAATACATATGATCAATGGAATGAAAAAAGATGTGAAAATGAATGGAAATAGGGTAAACTCTCTAAAAATCCATAACCTTTTTGGAGGAATATAATGAGCATTCAAAAGATTGATCAAGAAAAACTGGCAAACAAGTACTCGGCAGTCCGCTCCTTTACCGAAAGGCTGGTACAGCCTCTGAACATGGAGGATTTCATTATTCAATCCATGGAGGATGCAAGCCCTCCTAAATGGCATCTCGCGCATACCACATGGTTTTTCGAAAGATTTTTATTGAAGGAGTTCCTGACAGACTATAACGGATTTGATGATCATTTTGACTATCTGTTCAACTCCTATTATGAAACGGCGGGACCATTTCATCCCAGAATTGAGCGGGGGCTGATTACCCGTCCTTCTGTTGAGGAAGTATTTGCTTACCGGAAGCATGTGGACAAATACATAAAAAAATTGCTCATGTCAGACAGTATGGACGAGATGGGCGAAGAAATCGGAAGCCTGCTTGAAATTGGATTGAACCATGAGCAGCAGCATCAGGAACTCTTGCTCACAGATATTAAATACAATTTATCGAGAAACCCGTTTCTCCCCGCCTATCAAAGAAACGAAAGTAAAGAATATGAATCTTCAACAGAGCCTGTTACCTTCATTGAGATGGAGGGCGGTCTTGTCGAGATCGGAAACCATGGCAAGTCGTTTTGCTTTGACAATGAAAAACCGGTTCATAAAGTATGGCTGGATTCCTACCGGCTGGCCACAAGACCTGTAACAAACGATGAATTTTGTGCCTTCATCGAAGATGGAGGATACAAAAAGCCCCAGTACTGGTTGAGTGACGGGTGGAGTACCGTTCAAAAAAATCAATGGGAAGCCCCGCTTTATTGGTTTGAGCGGGAAGGAGAATGGTGTACCTATACACTAGCCGGAGAACAGCGATTAAATCCTAATGATCCAGTTTGCCATGTCAGTTTTTATGAAGCTGATGCTTTTGCAAGATGGTCGGGAAAACGCCTTCCAACGGAAGAAGAATGGGAAAACGCCTTTTCTTCGCAAACCATCGAAGGAAACTTGGCCGATTCTGGAAGATTTCATCCGCAGACTGCTAAACATACAAATCAGACGCCGTTCTTACAGGCTTTTGGTGATGTTTGGGAATGGACGAAGAGTCCGTATGTATCCTATCCCGGAAACAAACCCTATGAAGGAACTCTTGGAGAATATAACGCTAAATTCATGTGTAATCAAATGGTGCTCCGCGGCGGTTCTTGTGCCACGCCTGCTTCACACATCAGGGCAACATACCGTAACTTTTTTCAGCCGGAAAAAAGGTGGCAGTTCAGTGGTTTCCGGTTAGCGGGGGACATTCATCAATAATTTCCTTCTCGTTTCATTTTGTCTCCTAATCGAGCAAGGGGGTTTACCACCATGAATAAAAGTGAAAAATTAAGGAATGAAAAACAGCATGAAACGGGGGAGACGAAATGGAACGAGAATTTGATTGCATTATTGTAGGTGGAGGAATAGCCGGCCTTCAGGCAGGCATCCAGCTTGGCAGGTATAACCGCAAAACGGTTATTCTCGATGCCAATGAGGGAAGATCCAACCTGTGCAGAAATTACCGGAATATTTTGGGGTGGCCTGATGGTGTCAGTGGTGAAGATCTCAGGCAAAAGGGTAGAATTCAGGCCGAACGTGTCGGCGTGCAGTTTTTAAACCAAAAAGCCATAAAAGCGGAAAATCAGAACGACGGGTTTATCATAACCACTGATGCCAAGGAAAAGCTTATAGGAAAAACCCTGTTGATGGCTACCGGCGTAACCGACCGGCTCCCAGATATTAAAAACATAAAAACCTGCCTTGGTGCCACGATGTTTATCTGTCCTGATTGTGACGGGTATGAAGTACAGAATAAAAAAGTCATTGTACTCGGGTCCGGTGAAGCAGGTGCCAATATGGCTACAACTCTTCATTATTGGGCCTCATCGATTATTTATATCAATCATGAACAAAAAAGGCTTGAGCCTTCCAGAGAACAAGAACTTACCAAGCTGGGTATTGATCATGTACAAAAAGCCATTACTGAGGTTCTCGTAAAGGATGAAGCTGTGTTTGAAGGCGTTGTTTTAGATGATGGAACAACCATTAAGGGTGATCGTGCGTTTGTCGCCTTCGGAGGCAACCGGGTGCATAGCGAACTGGCTGAGCAACTTGGTGTACAACTGGAGAATAAGCATATTATAGTAAATGCGAGAACAAAAGAAACAAATATAAAAAACGTTTGGGCGGCGGGAGATGTTGCTGCCCATTCTGAACAGGTCACGATTGCGATGGGCGATGGGGTTCAAGCGGCCATCTGGATTCAGAAAGAGTTACGCAGGAGGGAAAAATGAACGATTTTGATACACAGATCGAACGGTTAAACACCCATTCCGTGAAATGGGACCATACGAAAGAGATTTTTGGCAAAGAAGATCTGTTACCGATGTGGGTGGCAGATATGGATTTCAAAGCACCTCAAAAGGTTATTGATGCCATGAAATCAAGGCTGGAGCACGGGGTATTCGGATATTCCAAAGCAACGGATGAAACGATAGACGCGGTAAAATATTGGCTGAAAACCCGCCACAACTGGGAAATCGAAAGTGATTGGATTGTGTTTACACCAGGAGTCGTACCTGCAATATCAGCAGCCATCAATACATATACCGAAACAGGGGACGGAGTGCTGATCCAATCTCCCGTCTATTATCCATTCGGGGATATGGTAAGAAAAAATGGACGGAAGCTTTATAAGAACTCCCTTCGGTATACAGGCGATAGCTATGAAATGGATTTCGTTGATTTGGAGGATCAGTTTAAGAACAATGAAATTAAATTGATGCTATTATGCAACCCTCACAATCCAGTAGGCCGGGTATGGAAAAGAGCTGAATTGCAAAAGCTTGCAGAACTCTGCATTGCTTATGATGTCCTGCTTTTTTCTGATGATATCCATTTTGATTTGATTTATAAACGGTATAAGCATACCTTGGTATCATCTCTTTCAGAGGATATACAAAACCGGACCATTACCGGCATCGCACCGAGTAAGACGTTCAATCTGGCGGGCTTGCAATTTTCCACCATTATCATTCCAAATGAACGCCTTCGGAACCGGTTTAACACCTATCTTGCGAAAATCGGCTTTTTCTCCCCTGGATCCATGGGTATCATTGCAGCTGAAGCTGCCTATCAGCATGGAGATGAATGGCTGGAAGGTCTGATGGATTATTTAGATCATAACCTTTCTTATCTTAAACGGTTTATTTCTGAAAAACTTCCGGAGATCAAAGTCATTGAACCCGAGGGCACCTATCTTGTATGGCTGGACTGTACAGCATTGAACATGGACCACAAAAAGCTGGAGGCCTTCATGCAGGATGAAGCAAAGATTGCTTTTGATGAAGGGTATATTTTTGGCAAAGAAGGCGAAGGATTTGAACGTATTAACATTGCCTGTCCTTTGGCCACTTTAAAAGAAGGGCTGAACCGGTTGGAACGCGCGATTAAAAAATATAAGATTGAAAAGTCCTGATCCATAATCAGGCCTTTTTTTATGCGGTAAGGGTTGAAAAAAGCAAGCAAAGCTAGTACAATGGCAAACTGTGTGAAAGATATGTGTTTATAAAAAATGCTTGAACAGAAGGGAGGGTCAGGATGCAATCCGTAATGGAACGAACCGAACAGGAAACCGGACGGGACAGATTGGAATTTCAGGTGCTGCGCATGCAGAATGATATGAAGGAAATTGCGAAAAAGTGGGATGTCGTTGGTGTGGAACAAACAAAGGAAGAGAATTTGACCATTGTTTACAAGGATGAGAACAAACACCAGTGCAAGATCATGCTGAATGACTGCTCCACTTCTTTTCAGGGGATTTGGGATTTTTCAATTGATGCCGTTTATACCAATGACGAGAGTATTTTTATTGGTGATATAAGAGGCCCTTCAAACAAGGGATATGGATCCATATGTATTCAGTATCTGAAAGAGCTGGCAGCGGATCATAACATTCCTGTTATTCGAGGAGATATTGCTCCAAGGGACTGGGATCATGTGGATCGTCTTATCCATTTTTATGAAAAGCACGATTTTGAAATTGAAGTGAACACAGCAACAAAGACCGGATTCATCGAGTGGAGAGCGTAAGGCTCTCTTTTTTTTCTTGAAAAAACATAAAAAAAGAACGCTTTTTTGAAGAAAAAGCGTTCTAAAATGTATTTTAACAAAAATGGTCAGTCGATTTGGGAACCGACATTCCAAACAATGGTCTTAAATAAAGAGCTGTGTAGGTACCGAGCATCGCCATGATCCCCCATACATACCCGTGAAGGCTGAACGAGGCAATCCCGCTGAAATAAGCTCCAATATTACAACCGAATGCCAAACGTGCGCCATAACCCATCAATAAACCGCCAATAATGGCCGCCATTGCACGCTTCATCGGAATTTTCCTCAAAACAAAGAGTCCGCCCAGTGTGGAAGCCAAAAGGGCTCCAACAATCACACCGAAGTTCATGACTGAAGTGGCGTCTGTAAAAACGGACTGATGAAGAGGAGCCGCTTTTTCTCCGGCCCAATAACTCCATTTGGTCACGTCGATCCCAAGGGCCATTGCTGCTTTGGAACCCCATAAGGTAAATCCTGAAGTAATTCCCCATGGTGATCCTTTTACATAAAGAGTCGCTGCATTCAATACAGCAAGTACTACAGCTGCGGCAATGAGAGGCCATGAACCTAAAAAGATTCGTTTCCAGCCGGATGCTGTAGGAAGTGCTGCCATTTTGGGAGAACGTCTCCTTTTTTCAACGATAACGGTTAACACGGTGATGGCACCAAGGATGACCATTTGCAGCGCCCATCCGCCGAAGAGGCCAAGACCGCTGTCTTTAATAAGTGAAAACGCCTGGAAGGATGGCGTGTCGTTCATCCAGAATCCATAATGCCATGCACCTAAAACAGAGCCTGCGATAAACGCAATCAATGTTAGAAACATCTCAGATCGTCCGCCGCCCACTGCGTATAATGTTCCAGAAGCACAGCCTCCGCCAAGCTGCATGCCGATACCAAAAAGGAAAGCTCCAACAATCAAGCTAGTGCCAACGGGTGACACATTGCCAGCGGGCTGTGCGCCGAACAAAGTGGTGTTTAATGAAAATATGATAGCAAATAAGGTACTGGCTACTGCGAGCATAAGCATGTGGGCACGAATAGCCTCACCATTGCCAACAGCCATAAACCGTCTGAAAGCTGATGTAAAACCAAACCTTGCATGAAAGAGTGTAAATCCAAGCAGAAGCCCCAGCCATAGCAGTAGACCCTGCTCCATTCCGCCAATCCTGATTGCAAATATACTAAGGATTACCGCAGCAGCCAAAGCTGCAATAACTATTTTCCGCTGCGGGGAGCCTAAACCGCTATTCTTTTTATTTGAGACAGCCTCCGTTTTTTTCGGAAGAGCATTTGCTGTCATCCCCATCAAATCAACTCCTGATATTTAATTTATACGATTAATTATTTTATACTACAATCGATTAAAAATAAACCATATTGCTCAGGTATGAATTATATGTTTTATAGCGAGTTACTTAATACAGGAATGGTTGAAGATAAATTACCATTTGTGATACAATATATATTAAGATCATTATCAAAATGTTATACAGACTTGCAGCGGGGAATACATTCGATTCCTCGCTTTTTTATTACCAATGAAGGACTAGGAGGTGCATGATGAACAACGTACTTGGCTCAAACATTAAACATTTGCCGATTCCTTATTTTGAGATTGACGAGCAGTTGAATATTTTGTCCCGTTCCGATAAGTCGCGTGAAACCTTCACTTCAAAAGAAAACTTCTTGGATCTGGTGGATTTGGAGAGCAGGGAGAAAGCGATTTTTCTTCTCGTTTCCGAAAAATTAACACAGGAAATAGAACTAGTCCTTCAAACGGTAAATTCGCCTTACTCCTTATTCAGCTGCTCCATTCAATGGGATGATGGTGTCGGCCACCTCGTTTGCATTGAGCAGAGCGGCAAACTGAAAGCATTGGAAAGCAAAGTGGAGCAGCAATGCAAAAGGCTGGCTGAAACTGACTTCGAGCTGCTGGAACAAAAAGAGGAGCTTGAACAATCTTTAAAACGCATTTTGGAGTTGTCGGCTAATTTTATCCGGTTATCTGAACATGCGGGCTTAGTACCGCTTTCCGGTGAACTATCTCCACAGCTTATTCAAGAAAATCATTTATCGCTGACAAACGCAGCTCATGACGGTGATTTCAACATGGTGTTCTTTGATTTCAGCAATTTGAACAAGCTGACAACCGATGGAATAACTTCTCTAAGAGAGCTTATTCACAGTTTGAACCTGGTCGGAGTAATTTGCTATGTCATAGGATTAAAGCCCAGCCATGCTTTCTATTTGAAAAATAAAGATATATATGATAAAGCCTATTTTTTAAGAAACTTGGATGAGTTTATACAAATTGATTTGGAATATAACCCGCCACAAAAAGATAATATGATGCTTCATTAAATAAAGAAAACATTCAATCGAAAATTCGCAGGGAGGTTTTTCTGATGAGTATTCCTATTTTAAAAGTCAATCATTCATTGCTGATTTCCATACAAGAGGAGTTGGATGATCAATCAGCTCTACGCCTGCAGGAAGATTTACTTAATAAAATTCAGACTTCAAATGCTACCGGGGTAGTGATTGATTTATCGCTTGTTGACCTGGTAGATTCCTTTATCGCCAAGATTATTGGAGATATGGTGAGAATGTCAGATTTGATGGGAGCGAAGGTCGTATTGACTGGCGTACAGCCTTCTGTTGCCATTACTTTAAATGAAATGGGAATATCGATGAAAAACATATCCACTGCAGTTGATTTAGAAAAAGGTCTGGCAGCGTTAGATTCACAAAACGACCTGTTTCCAAACTGACACAGATTAAAAGCAGGCATGCCCATCGTGGGCTGCCTGCTTTTTTATTCCCAATTTCTACGTTTAAAGATGAAATGATAGGGAATGGGTTTGGGAGATGATTAAAACTATATGAAAAGCGGTGAGCTATATGTCAATCAGAGTAACAGTGAATGGTGTAGAAACAGAAGCATCAGATAAATCATCCGTACTTCAGCATTTGACAGCCAGTGATCTTGAAATTCCCCATGTATGCTATCATCCAAGTCTTGGAGCTATCGAAACATGTGACACCTGCATTGTGAGCGTAAATGGTGAGCTTGTCCGTTCTTGCTCCACCGGCTTGAAAAACGGAGACGTCATTGAGACGGCTTCTGAAGAGGTAAGAAAAGCGCAAGTGATTGGAATGGACCGGATATTACATAACCACGAACTATATTGCACCGTCTGTGACTATAATAATGGAAATTGTGAAGTGCACAATACGGTTAAAGAAATGAAAGTCAATCACCAAAGTATTCCATTTGAGCCCAAAAAACCATATGAAGCAGATCGGTCTCATCCGTATTATCGCTATGATCCGGATCAGTGCATCCTTTGCGGGCGTTGTGTGGAAGCATGCCAGGATGTACAGGTTACCGAAACACTGTCGATTGACTGGGAGCGTGATCGCCCCCGAGTGATTTGGGATAATGATGTTCCGATAAACGAATCTTCCTGCGTTTCCTGCGGCCATTGTTCAACGGTTTGTCCATGCAATGCCATGATGGAAAAAGGGATGGAAGGTGAAGCCGGCTATATGACCGGAATTGACAGGGATACGCTTCGTCCAATGATTGAAATTACAAAAGCCGTTGAAACAGGGTATGGTTCTATCTTGGCCATTTCAGACATGGAATCAGCCATGCGGGATGAACGGATTAATAAAACAAAAACCGTTTGCACCTACTGCGGGGTGGGGTGCAGCTTTGAAATCTGGACAAAAGGACGTGAGATTCTTAAAGTGGAACCTCATGCAGAAGCCCCTGCGAATGGCATTTCCACGTGTGTAAAAGGGAAATTCGGCTGGGAATTTGTGAACAGTGAAGAACGATTAACAAAGCCTCTTATTCGTGAGGGGGATGCCTTCAGAGAAGCGGAATGGGATGAAGCCCTTTCACTGATTGCACACAAATTTGGTGAAATTAAAAACAAGTATGGCCCGGATGCCTTCGGGTTTATCAGTTCGTCCAAATGTACCAACGAGGAAGCATATTTAATGCAAAAGCTCGGCAGGGGAATTATTGGGACAAACAATATTGACAATTGTTCAAGGTACTGCCAGACGCCGGCTACCCTTGGTCTTTTCCGAACGGTCGGTCATGGGGGAGATTCAGGTGGCATCAAGGATATTCAAAACTCAGACCTGGTCATCGGTGTGGGCACGAATACATCAGAGTCGCATCCTGTCTTGGCGACAAGAATTAAGCGTGCACATAAACTTAAAGGACAAAAGCTGATTGTGGCTGATTTGCGAAAGCATGAAATGGCCGAACGTGCGGATCTTTTCGTTCGTCCTGCTCCGGGATCCGATCTTGTCTGGCTGTCGGCTGTCGCTAAATATATCATTGACCAAGGCTGGGCTGACGATGATTTCATTCAGAACCGGGTGAATGGCTATGGCAATTATGTGGAAAGCCTCGCTCCTTTTACATTGGAATTTGCTGAACAGGAAACCGGCATCTCAAAAGAAGAGCTGATTCGCATCGCTGAAATGATACATGAAGCGAAAACCGTATGTGTCCTGTGGGCTATGGGTGTTACACAGCACAGTGCAGGAAGCGATACAAGCACAGCCATTTCCAACCTGATGCTAATCACCGGAAATTACGGAAAGCCAGGGGCTGGGACTTATCCGTTGCGCGGACATAATAATGTACAGGGAGCAAGTGATTTTGGCAGTATGCCGAACAGGCTGCCTGGATACCAGCACATTGAAGAAGAACGTGTCCGCCAAAATTTTGAACATGGATGGGGAGTAAAACTTCCGGAGAAACCGGGCTTAAACAATCATGAAATGGTGGAAGGCATGCATTCCGGTACGCTTAAGGCCATGTATTTAAAAGGTGAGGATATGGGGATTGTAGATTCCAATATCAATCATGTTCATGCGGGATTTGAAAAACTTGACTTTTTCGTGGTTCAGGATATCTTCCTTTCCAGAACGGCTCAATTTGCTGATGTTGTTCTTCCGGCAAGCCCAAGTCTTGAAAAAGAGGGAACCTTTACGAATACTGAACGCCGAATACAGCGTCTTTATCAGGTGCTCGAACCGCTTGGGGAATCTAAACCGGATTGGCAGATCATACAAGAAGTCGCCAATGCTGTTGGTGCCAACTGGGACTATAAACACCCAAGCGATATCATGGAGGAGGCTGCTCAGTTAACTCCATTATTTGCAGGAGTGACATACGAACGTCTTGAGGGCTTTAAAAGTCTTCAGTGGCCTGTCGCGGAAGACGGAACAGATACTCCAAATTTATTCATGGAAGATTTTCCGTTTCCTGATGGAAAAGCCATTGTATTCCCGCTTCAGTGGACAAAGCCCGTCCATTTTGGAGAAGAATATGATATCCATGTGAACAATGGCCGTTTGCTTGAACATTTCCATGAAGGAAACTTGACGTATAAAGCAAAAGGGATAACGTCTAAAACGCCAAGTGTTTTCCTTGAAGTATCTCCGGAGCTGGCAGCTGAGCGCGGATTGAAAAATGGAACCCTTGTCCGTCTGACTTCCCCTTACGGAAATGTAAAAGTGAAATGCCATATAACCGACCGTGTCCAAGGGAAAGAAGTCTATCTGCCAATGAACGATAATGGCGATGCTGCCATCAACTTGCTGACGAGCAGCTATGCGGATAAAGATACGGATACACCCGCTTATAAGGAAACCATGGCCAAAATGGAGATCTTGCAATCCGAAGGTACAGATCCACTTCCAAGCATCAATCACCGAAATGGAAATCCTCAGCCGCAAATTGGAGTAAATGTTCAGAAAAAGTGGGCAAGGAAGGATTATGTATTCCCAGGAGATCTCGTGAAAAAGGAGTTGAGATAAGATGGCTAAAGCGACAAAAACCGTCTATCGGCAGGAATTCACGGAAGAAGAACTGCGCCGCAAGGATTTAAGGGAAGTCGAGGATGCTCTCATTCATAATAAAGATGCCCTGCTGGAATCGCTGAGTGTTTTAAATCACATGCATGAGAAGGGGATTCTTCCTCTTTTAAACGGACTTTTTGGCCAGGGAGACAAGGTGCTGAATGTACTGGTGAAAACAGCAGATACCCCAGAGACATCGAATACCCTGAAAAACCTCCTTCTGTTGACGGGGGTACTGGGAACATTAAATGTAAAACAAATTGAACCGCTGCTTCTTAAAGTGAACTCTGGTGTAGCCAGAGTAGCAGAAATGAATGATACGGAAGAAAAAACAAGTTATTTCAGTCTGGTAAAGGCACTGAAAGACCCGGAAATCAATCGAGCGATTACACTTCTTTTGTCCTTTTTGAAGGGAATGGGCGAAGAAACCGAACCAAAAGAACGTCAAACCGAAGAGTTTGACGTTCAAAGAAGAGATCCAGGGAAAAACCTGGGCTAATTCTCTCTGAAGAATGAAAGCTCTCCATAAAAATGGGGGGCTTTTTTCTTTTTTTATCCGTCATCACTCGACAAAAATGGAGAAAAAACGGTTTTTAATACCTATTTTTTAACGAGAGGCAATCAAAAACAGATCTTTTTTTGTTGATTTTAAGAGAACAAAAGAGAAAAGTAAATGTGAGCAATATGTTTGCTAAATTTAGGAGGTGGTAATATAAAGATACGCTTAAAAAAACAAAGGTGAAATTATAGATGATCTACAGGAAGGCCAGGGAAATATAAAGGAGGAACTAACATGAAGTACAAAGTAAAAGATTGGCTTCGGCTGACTCCCCGTGAGAGATATCTGCTTTTGTACGCTGTTGCTTTGCTTCAGAAAGAACAAAGAGCTGCTTCCTGATTCCGCATAATAAAAAGCCTTGAAAAAGCATGGTGCTTGATGCTTTTTCAAGGCTTTTTTTTTATTGATACTGCTCAAGCTTGGAAAAGAAGTCAATTACAAAATCATAAAATACATTTTCAGCCGGCGCCAATTCCCGCCTTTTCGGCGTGATCAGTCCTACTGTACGCTGCACAAGCGGAAAATCAATCGGCTTTTTTACGGTGTAGCGGGGTGTTGTTTCATAAAATGAACTATCGGGTAAAAGAGTAATACCTATTCCGGCGGTCACCAGCCCTTTGATCGCATCCATGTCTTCACCTTCGGAAGAGATTTTCGGAGTGAAGCCTGCCTCTCTGCAGGCGTTAACAACCACCTCATGCAGCACATACCCTTCCGGAAATAGGACAAAAGGATCGTTTCTTAAATCACTGAGCATAAGGCTGTTTTTTTCAGCAAGAGGATGATTAGCCTGCAATAGGGCTGAAATTCTTTCCGTAAACAAGATATGCCCTTGTACATCTGACTGATTGGCTGGAACCGGACCTAAAAAAGCCAGGTCAATGTCTCCCTTTTTTACAGCATCTATTAAAAAATGATAAGAACCTTGTCTCAGGTGAAACGCGATGTTCGGGTGTTTTTCTTTAAATGCCGAAATAATGGTTGGAAGCAAGTGGCTTGCTAAACTGGTAGGAAATCCGATTTTAATAGTACCTCGTTCCGGATCCAAATATTCATCAATCTGTTTTTTTGCATAATCGATGGCCTTTAACGCGGTAGCCGCGTGAGTTAAAAATAGTTTGCCAACTGGAGTTAATTTAACATTCCTTCCTTCTCTCTCAAACAAATCTACATTTAATTCTGCCTCAAGGTTGGCAATCTGCCTGCTGACGGCAGACTGTGCAACATGCAAATGCTGCGCAGCCTCAGACACATGCTCACGTTCCGCCACCTCAATAAAATACTGCAATTGCCGCAGCTCCATTTGTCAACCCTCCATGACTTTTTTCTTATTATTCTCAAAATTAGATCAATCTTATCTAAATTATATATTGTTTGGATGAATTATAAAACCTACACTATAAAAAAGACAACTGAAACGGGGGAGCGAACAATGACATTTCATCAATTACCAAAACGACAGGGCCTCTACCGTCCCGAATTTGAACACGATGCATGCGGTATTGGCTTATACGCCCACATTAAAGGACTAGCTACCCATGATATTGTGAAGAAGGGTTTAAGCATGCTTTGCCAGCTGGACCATCGAGGAGGACAGGGAAGTGATCCACTTACCGGCGACGGTGCCGGGCTTATGGTTCAACTGCCAGACGCGTTTTTTCGAGAAAACTGCAAGGAATTTTCTCTTCCCGAAAAAGGAAGCTATGGAGTCGGGATGCTGTTCCTGCCGCAGAGCGAGGAAGAACAGTTGATTATTAAAGATAAAATCAATCGTTTAATTGAACAGGAAGGCCAAGTCCTTTTAGGATGGAGAAGCGTACCTGTAATTGACGAAAAAATCGGAATACTGGCGCAACAGAGTTGCCCATCTATTCATCAGGTATTTATTCAGGCTTCAGGTGAAGTGAAAAATGGTTTGCCCTTTGAACGTAAATTATACCTTATCCGTAAACAAGCCGAAAGCTGGGGCAAGGATAAAGACCTGCGTTTTTATTTCTCAAGCCTTTCATCCGAAACAATTGTTTACAAAGGGCTGCTAACGCCTGAACAAGTGGATTCCTTTTATGTGGACCTGCAGAATGATGGTTTTGTATCGGCTTTTGCTTTAGTCCATTCCCGCTTTAGTACAAATACCTTTCCAAGCTGGGAGCGTGCCCATCCAAACCGCTACTTGATCCATAATGGAGAAATCAATACCTTGCGCGGAAACATCAATTGGATGAAGGCCCGTGAACAGCAATTTGCTTCAGACGCCTTTGGAGAAGATTTGGCAAAGCTTCTGCCGATTTTGGATACAGAAGGCAGTGATTCAGCTGTTTTGGACAATGCCCTTGAATTTTTTGTTTTGGCGGGCAGGGAGCTTGCCCATGCAGCGATGATGCTTATTCCGGAACCTTGGTCTGAAAATAATCCGCATATGACAGAGGATAAGAAGGCCTTTTATGAATACCACAGCACATTAATGGAGCCTTGGGACGGACCTACGGCCATTTCTTTTACTAACGGTCGTCAGATTGGAGCCATTCTTGATCGTAACGGGTTGCGCCCTGCACGTTATTATGTAACAAAAGACGACTATATCATCTTTTCTTCGGAAGTTGGCGTGATTGATGTAGAGCCTGAAAATGTTCTATACAAAGACCGCCTCAGCCCTGGTAAAATGCTGCTGATCGACTTGGAAAAGGGCAGGATTGTTTCTGATAAGGAAATAAAGTCCGAGCTTTCCATGGCGAATCCTTATCGCAAATGGCTCGATGAGAATTTGATCCGTCTTGATGACGAAGGTCAACCGGAAGAGCCGGAAACAGTGGATAACATGTCCTTACGCCAGAGAGCGTTCGGCTACACCTATGAAGATGTTCAAAAGTATTTGCTTCCTATTGTTAAAGAAGGAAAAGATCCGGTTGGATCCATGGGGAATGATACCCCGCTGGCTGTATTATCCGACCGCTCCCAATCATTGTTTAACTATTTTAAGCAATTATTTGCACAAGTAACCAATCCGCCGATTGATTCTCTTAGGGAACAGGTGGTTACTTCGACGATCAGTTACCTTGGAGCTGAAGGAAATCTTTTGCAAACAGAAGCTATCAATTGTCGTCGCATCCAGCTTGATACACCAATTCTACCAAGCAGTACACTGGACCTGTTAAAACAAAATTTACTGCCTGAATTCAAAAGCACCACGTTGCACACTTTATTTTCTGAAGATTTGGAATCGGCATTAAATACTTTATTTACAGAAGCAGAGAAAGCCATTGAAGAGGGGCATACTCTACTCATTCTTTCAGATCGGGAAATGGATGAAAAACGCACACCGATGCCTATTTTGCTGGCAACAAGCGGTCTGCACCATCATCTGGTACGTGCAGGATTGCGTACGAAAGTAAGTTTGATCGTTGATTCTGGAGAAACACGTGAAGTTCACCATTATGCCGCTCTGATTGGTTATGGAGCAGACGCCATTCATCCTTACTTGGCGTATGCCACATACCAGCAGGCGATTCTGGACGGACACCTTGAAATGTCCTTCGATTCTGTCGTAAAAAAATATATTAAAGGTGTTACAGACGGCGTGGTAAAAGTCATGTCTAAAATGGGGATTTCAACCATTCAAAGTTATCGCGGAGCGCAAATCTTTGAAGCGGTGGGAATTGGTGAAGATGTGATTGACCGCTACTTTACCGGAACAGCTTCTCAAATCGATGGAATTAATCTTACGACCATCGCCCAGGAAGCGGTACAGCGCCATGGTGAAGCCTGCGATAAGCGGGATACTGAAGCACTGGATTCAGGGAGCGAGTTTCAATGGAGAAAAACAGGTGAGCACCATGCCTTTAATCCAAAAACGATTCATACGCTGCAGTGGGCTTGCCGCCGGAATGATTACAACTTATTCAAACAATATTCCTCCGCTGCAAACGAAGAGCGATTGAATTTCTTACGCAACCTCTTTTCGTTTCCTACCGGCCAGGCGGTTCCGATTGAAGAAGTTGAGTCTGTGGAAGATATTATAAAACGGTTTAAAACAGGGGCTATGTCCTTTGGGTCATTGAGCAGTGAAGCTCATGAAGCATTGGCGATTGCCATGAACCGTTTAGGAGGCAAAAGCAACAGTGGGGAAGGCGGAGAAGATGCATCACGTTATATTCCCGATGAGAATGGGGATTTCCGCCGCAGTGCGATCAAGCAAATCGCTTCTGGCCGCTTCGGTGTCAAAAGCCATTACCTGGTGAACGCTGATGAACTGCAAATTAAAATGGCTCAAGGAGCTAAACCTGGAGAAGGCGGCCAGCTTCCGGGTAACAAGGTTTATCCTTGGGTGGCTGATGTCCGTGGATCTACTCCTGGTGTAGGACTGATTTCACCGCCTCCTCACCATGATATTTACTCGATCGAGGATTTGGCGCAATTGATTCATGATTTGAAGAACTCAAACCGGGACGCGCGAATTTCCGTTAAACTGGTGGCCAAGGCGGGCGTCGGCACAATCGCTGCCGGTGTAGCAAAAGGCTCTGCCGATGTCATTGTTATCAGCGGATATGACGGTGGAACTGGCGCATCACCTAAAACAAGTATCAAGCACACCGGACTGCCATGGGAACTTGGCCTTGCCGAAGCCCATCAGACACTGATGCTGAACGGATTGCGTGACCGGGTGGTTTTGGAAACTGACGGAAAGCTGATGACAGGTAAAGATGTGGTGCTCGCAGCTTTACTTGGTGCAGAAGAATATGGGTTTGCGACTGCACCGCTTATAGTATTGGGCTGTGTTATGATGCGCGCCTGTCACTTGGATACATGTCCGGTTGGTGTTGCCACACAAAACCCTGAACTGCGCAAAAAGTTTATGGGTGACCCTGATCATGTCGTCAACTATATGCGCTTCGTTGCTCAGGAAGTTCGCGAGATTATGGCTGAGCTTGGATTCAGAACGATGGATGAAATGGTTGGGCGCAGTGACATTCTTGAAATGTCGGAACGTGCAAAACACCATTGGAAAGCAAAACAATTAAACTTGCACAATTTGATTCATACTGTAGATGGTTCAGTAAGAACGTTCCAGACGCCTCAGAATCATAAAATTGACGAATCGCTTGATATTACAACCATACTTCCGGCGATTGAACAAGCGCTTGAAGAGCAGGAAAGAGTTTATCTTTCTTTCAATCTTAATAACACCAACCGTGTGACGGGGACGATTTGCGGAAGTGAGGTTTCCAAGCGTTATGGGGAAGAAGGGCTTCCGGAAGATACGGTCAATCTGCAATTTAACGGCTCTGCCGGCCAATCGTTTGGTGCCTTTATTCCTAAAGGGATGAGCTTGTACTTGACGGGAGATGCGAATGACTACGTGGGCAAAGGGCTGTCAGGCGGTAAAATTATTGTTACTGCGCCAAAAGAATCCGACTTTTTATCTGACACAAACGTGATTGCCGGAAATGTTGCGTTTTACGGTGCTACAAGCGGAGAAGCGTACATTAATGGAGCTGCCGGTGAACGGTTTGCGGTAAGAAACAGCGGAGCCAACATCGTCACTGAAGGAATCGGGGACCATGGCTGCGAGTATATGACAGGCGGAAAAGTTGTTGTTCTTGGGGAAACAGGAAAGAACTTTGCAGCCGGTATGTCAGGCGGAGTAGCTTATATTCTTGCCAGCGATAAAGAAGCCTTCTTATCATTATGCAATAAAGAGAGCGTGGAGTTTGAATCCTTTGCAACGCATGAGGAGGAAGAAGAGATAAGACAGATGATTCTAAGCCATTATCATTATACCCTCAGCTCAAAAGCGGCTATCATCCTGAGCAATTGGGATGAATATGCTTCTCAGTTTGTAAAAGTCATTCCGAAGGATTACAAACAAATGATCCAAAGGATTGCAGAACAGGAAAACTCCGGAAAGAGTCATGAGGAAGCCGTAATGAGTGCGTTTCTTGAATCATCAACTTTAAAAAAAAGTCCTTCAGCAGAGAGAAATCAGCTAATTCTTAATTAGGAAAGGGGAGAGGACGTATGGGTAAAACAACAGGATTTATGGAATATGCGAGAGAAGAAGCTAAAGAACGTAATCCTCTCACTCGCTTAAACGACTGGAAAGAACATACAGAGCGGATGGATGATGAAACCCTTCATCAACAGAGTGCAAGATGCATGGATTGTGCAACACCATTTTGTCATATTGGTATGGATATTGGCGGGATGACTTCAGGTTGTCCCATCCATAACCTGATCCCGGAATGGAATGACCTCGTTTACCGGGGAAAATGGAAAGATGCACTGGAACGTTTGATGAAAACCAATAATTTCCCAGAATTTACGGGCCGTGTATGCCCGGCGCCATGCGAAGGGTCTTGTACTGTAGAGATTTCTTCACCGGCAGTCACCATTAAAAATATTGAACAAGCGATTATCGATAAAGGCTTTGAGAACGGATGGATTACCCCCCGGATTCCTGAAACCAGAACGGGCAAAAAAATTGCAGTCGTTGGTTCTGGTCCAGCCGGAATGGCAGCAGCTGACCAGTTGAATCAAGCCGGGCATTCCGTTACTGTATATGAGAGAGCAGAACGTGCTGGCGGACTATTAACCTATGGAATTCCGAACATGAAACTTGAAAAAGAGGTTGTGGAAAGGCGCGTCCAGCTCCTGACACAGGAAGGCATTGATTTTATCTGTTCTACAGAAGTAGGCGAAGATATTACTGCCGACCAACTGAAAAATCAATATGACGCTGTTATTCTCTGTGTTGGTGCCCAAAAACAAAGAGATTTGGTATTGGAAGGCCGTGAAGCAATAGGCGTACATTATGCGATGGATTATCTCACAGGTTCCACACGAAGTCTTTTGAACGAGAATGTACCGGTTCATCAGCAGATCGATGCAAAGGACAAGGATGTCATCGTTATTGGTGGAGGAGATACAGGTGCAGACTGTGTGGCTACTGCTCTCCGCCAAAATTGCAGAAGCATTGTCCAATTCGGCAAGTATCCAAAGCTTCCGGAAGCAAGAACACCGGATAACATGTGGCCGGAGCTTCCTAACATTTTTACGATGGATTATGCCTATGAGGAAGCCGAAGCCAAGTTTGGCAAGGATCCCAGACAGTATACAGTTCAGACAAAAAAGTTGGTTGCAGATGAGGAAGGCAATCTGAAGGAACTCCATACCGTACAAACCGTATTCACGACAGATGAAGAGGGCAAAGCTGTACTAAAGGAAGTGCCGGGAACTGAAAAGGTATGGCCGGCGCAGTTAGTGTTCATCGCAATCGGTTTTGAGGGTACTGAACAGCCGCTGCTCCAACAATTCGGCGTAAATGCAAACAATCAAAAAATTGAGGCCAAACATGGCGATTACCGCACCAATGTGGAAGGTGTGTTTGCCGCAGGTGATGCCAGAAGAGGGCAAAGCCTGATCGTATGGGCCATCCAGGAAGGCCGTGAAGCGGCAAGAGAAGTGGATAAATACCTGATGGGAAGTACGGTGCTTGCATAAAAAAACAGCCGTTTGTGAACTGTTGCACTCTGTTACAGAGGTGACAGTCACAGTCGGCTGTTTTGCTTGTTAAATCGGGTGAAAACTAGGCTTTTTGCTGTGTGGCGCAATGTTCGCATTCCTGAACATAGCATTCATGTTGTTCATCCATCTTGTTCCCGCATTCCCGGCATTGTTTTTCAGGCAAGTTACGATAAAATTCCAATGTCAACATTCAGCATTACCTCCTGTTTTCTGTTAAACACATTGTATTATAACAGTTAAGCGACGTCAACATCTGTTATAGATTATTTTGAAAATACGACAAAAAGACTAGTGCAATTTAAGGAGATCAGAAGGAACGAGGCCAAAAGTCACGCCTTTTTACTTGTTTGATTTGGTTTATACTAAAGTATATGTGCACAAGTTCTGTTTTACCCAGGCTTCAGTAAATGCTAAAATAATATCGTTGAGTAAAACAGTGGATGGAAATCTGTTCTAGTACTGTTTTACCTGGAGCATTCATTTTTAGAGGACAAAGGAGAAGAAGTATACGTATGGAAAAAGTATTGATTTTTGGACACAAAAACCCGGATACAGACACAATTTGTTCAGCGCTTGTTTATGCTGATCTGAAAACAAAACTTGGCGTTAATGCAGAAGCGGTCCGTCTTGGCGAAGTCAATGGAGAAACCCAATATGCACTTGATCAATTTGGCGCATCCGCGCCACGCCTTGTTGAAACAGTTGCCAACGAAGTGGAAAACGTCATTTTGGTAGACCATAACGAACGCCAGCAGAGTGTATCCGATATTGCCTCTGTACAAGTGCTTGAAGTGATCGACCATCACAGAATCGCTAATTTTGAAACAAGTGATCCATTGTATTATCGTGCCGAGCCGGTTGGATGTACCGCCACTATCTTGAATAAAATGTACAAAGAAAATGGAGTGGCTGTAGAAAAGAACATCGCAGGTCTAATGCTTTCCGCGATTATTTCTGATTCCTTGCTGTTCAAATCTCCGACGTGCACAGAACAAGACATTTCAGCAGCGAAAGAGCTTGCTGAAATTGCCGGTGTGGATGCTGAAAGCTATGGTTTGGAAATGCTGAAAGCGGGTGCGGACCTTAGTGACAAATCAGTCAGCCAGCTGATTACACTTGATGCGAAAGAATTCCAAATGGGAGACAGCAAGGTTGAAATCGCCCAGGTTAACACAGTCGATATTGATGAAGTGTTTGAAAGAAAACAAGAACTTGAAGATGCGATCAACAGTGTCGTTCAGGAAAAAGGTCTCGATCTGTTCCTGTTCGTTGTGACGGATATCCTGACCAATGATTCAACAGGCCTGGCGCTCGGAAAGAAGTCAGAGGTTGTTGAAAAAGCTTATAATGTCAAGCTTGAGGACAATACTGCTGTATTAAAAGGGGTAGTATCCCGGAAGAAACAAATTGTACCTGTACTGACAGATACATTTAACATTCATTAAAAATCATCAAAGAAGCCGGTCATTCCGGCTTCTTTTATT
Source organism: Fictibacillus enclensis (assembly GCF_001457035.1). Classification (GTDB taxonomy): domain Bacteria; phylum Bacillota; class Bacilli; order Bacillales; family Fictibacillaceae; genus Fictibacillus_C; species Fictibacillus_C enclensis. Next base: position 1,456,008 of record NZ_KQ758617.1, read on the forward strand.
TTTTGATGAATTCCTGTGTCCAGCAATTGTCATTGCCGGTATAGCCGATCCCAATATGGGTGTAATCAGGATTTAGAATGTTCTTGCGGTGTCCCTCGCTGTTCATCCAGTCGTTGACGACTTGTTCAGGAGACTGCTGGCCAATGGCGATGTTTTCTCCAGCCGAATCGTAATCAATATTCATCTTATCCATTTGGTCAAAAGGGGAACCCTGCGTCGGGCTGTTGTGAGAAAAATAATCATTGTTGTCCATGTCATTTGCTTTTGATTGAGCCATATTAGTCAATTGAGGATCATATTTTAAATCCGAAAGTCCATGTTTCCGCCGTTCCTGATTTGTGAGTTCGACCACCTGCTGAATCATTTCCTGGCTGTATCCCTGATTGCCGGATGGAGGGGCAGCGGGTGGAACGGTCCCATTCATGTCGGGATTAGTTTCCATTTGGGTATCAGGGTTGTTATATGAAATATTTTCTTTTTTTATTTTCGATGTTGTTTTATGCCCTGTGGATGAACGATAAGGTTGGTTTTCCGATGTGAGATAACCATTGCTCGTTTTAATCGTTTTTTGACCGGATAATGATTTATGATCTTTCTGATCGCTGCGAAGTGCATCCTTACTTACATTGTTGCAGCCTGCAAGAAAGAGATTAATCGCGAAGAATGAGAAAATGATCTGGGAACGCTTCATGTTTGTGCTCCTTTCAAGATGTGCTATTCTTTCCAGACGTCCATAGTATTTCACAATCGGAAAAACCCATACATGATCAGCTTACAGCATCATACAACTGGTCCATTAAGGGAAGATTATAACCATTGCAACAAGAAAAACGGTCTGTGAGCACTTTTCGTGCTTAAATTACTTTTTGAAAGTATTATGGATGACAGACAGAGAAAAAAGGAGTGTCTTTATGACAAATCAATATCAGCCCTTATTGGATGATTTTACTTTTGATAATGGAATCTCATTGAAAAACCGGGTAGTCATGGCTCCCATGACCAATTTTTCTTCCAACGAGGATGGCACGGTTTCAGACAGTGAAGTAAATTATTATATCCGACGATCTAAGGGAGCTGGAATGGTTATTACCGCTTGTGCTTATGTCAGTCCAAGCGGAAAAGGTTTTCCAGGAGAATTTGGCACCCACAATGATGAAATGATCCCCAGCCTTCGAAGACTGGCAGAAAGCATCAAACAAGAAGGCGCGAAAGCTGTTCTCCAAGTTTTTCATGGCGGCCGTATGTGTCCTCCTGATTTGGTGCCTGACGGCGATGTTGTCAGTGCGAGTGCGGTGGCTCCTGAGCAGAAGACAGCAACTGGTGAGCAACCGCTCCCCCGTGAACTTACAGATGAAGAAATCCAGTCGGTCATCCGGGACTTTGGTGAATCGGCAAGAAGAGCTATTGAAGCTGGGTTTGACGGAATTGAAATTCATGGAGCCAACGGCTATCTGATACAGCAGTTCTTTTCCCCGCACTCAAATCAGCGTACGGACAGGTGGGGAGGAACCATTAAAGAGCGTATGGCGTTCCCGCTTGCTGTGATCGACGAAGTGAAAAGTGCAGTGAAGAAGCATGCGAAGGAGCCGTTTCTGGTCGGATACAGGTTTTCACCTGAAGAACCAGAGACACCAGGAATTACAATGGATGAAACATTGTTATTAGTGGATGAACTTGCGAAAAAGCAATTGGACTATGTTCACGTTTCACTGATGGACTTTTGGTCTGTTCCAAGAAGAGGAGTGGATGATACCCGTTCTCGAATGGAAATTATCCAGGAAAGAGTGGGCAACAAGGTTCCTGTAATCGGTGTCGGCTCCATCTACTCAGCAGATGATGCCTTAAAGGCCATCAAAACGGGAGTGCCGCTTATTGCAATTGGCAGGGAATTAATCATCGATCCAGACTGGGTCCAAAAAATTGAAGAAGGGCGCGCTTCTGAAATACAAACAAAGCTAAAAAAAGACGCTCAACATGAATTGGTGGTCCCTGACGCATTATGGCAGGCGATTATAAATACTCCAGGGTGGTTCCCAGTAGAAGAAAATCAATAAGAAATGAAACCCCTTTTGTCTTCAGGCAAAAAGGGTATTCAATCTTTGAATGATGCTGCTTGATATTATGGTAGTACCCTACAAAACAGGATGGCAGATTGTATGATCCTCCCACATATCTCTTTGGGTCGAAACAAGTGTATGTAACAATATAGGGAATGGCTTACTTTGTTTTGTTCGGTCCAGCCTTTAACTTAAACACACCCGAATTATAAAAAAAACATCCCGGATTCGTCCGGGATGTTTTTTTATATCATACTATCTTAAAACCGATTTTTCCAAACTGAGAAGCGTTCTCCATCCGGTCAAAGGCATCTTTATATTGTGACAGCTCATAAACCTTGTCAATTATAGGTTTAATATTGTGTTCTTCAATAAATTGCAGCATTTCTCTGTATTCTTCACCGCTGCCCATCGTTGACCCCAAAAAGTTGAACTGGCCGTAAAAGAATTTTCGGAGATCCAGCTTCACTTCATCACCTGCCGAGGCACCAAATGCCACGATGGTTCCTCCGGCCCTGAGCTGATCGAGCGATTGATTGAACGTGGCAGCTCCTACGCTTTCGATTACAAGATCCATCTTCTGATTTTCAAGCTGATCGTTCCAATTCTCATTGCTGTCAATGGCTTTTACAGCCCCAAGCTTGAGTGCGGCGTCTCCTTTTTCTTTTGAGCGGGAGGTGACATACACCTCAGCTCCGGCTGCTTTGGCGAACTGAAGTAAAAAGGTCGCGACCCCGCTTCCAATGCCGGGAATCAAAACTTTTTGATTTTCCTTTACTTTTGCCCTCGTAAACAAGACCCGATAGGCAGTAAGTGCAGCCAATGATAAAACACCGGCTTCCTCCCATGACAGGTGAGAGGGTTTTGGAAGGGCATTTTCCTCCGGGATGACAATCTTTTCAGCGAACGTGCCATGAAATGGGAGGCCAAGAATTTCAAATCCTTTTGGCGGCGCATCACTCGTGTTTCTCCACCCTGTTCCAGGATTAATAATCACTTCATCTCCGACCTGCACGGAAGTGACGTTGTCACCGACGGCGTCCACAATCCCTGCACCATCGGAACCAATTACCAGCGGCGGATCTTCTGGTTGATGTCTTTGAAGAACGAACAAATCACGATGGTTTAATCCTGCGGTTTTCAGTTTAATTCTTACTTCTCCAGCTTGGGGTGTCAGTTCTTCCATTTCTGAAAGATGAAGGCCTTCCAGTCCTTTTTGCTTTTGATGAATAAGTGCTTTCATAAAAACCTCCCGTGAATGAAAATAATATATGTACGATTATCATTCAGTGTACCAAAGTGAGTGGGATATGTCCGCTTTGTTGTTTCAATCGGAAATTTTTCTTGCTTTTCGGGTTAAGAAGTATATAATATATAGTAACAAACTTACTTTTTGTATGTAAAAAAATTAAAGGAGAATCTCATGAATTTTCATACTGCACCGAAAACCTTTGTTCAGCAAGTTCAATTAATCGTGGAAGATCTGGATCGTTCCTTATCGTTTTATCAAGATATTTTAGGATTTTCCATTCTCAATCGAAAAGATCATAAGATCGAACTTACACTGGATGGCACAAGCGCCATTTTAACGATTGAACAGCCCCAGAATGCCCAGCCGAAGCAGCCACGCACTAATGGCTTGTACCATTTTGCATTGCTTGTTCCAACCCGGAAAGAACTGGCCAACGTCCTGCGGCATTTGCTCAATATTAGATATCCGCTTCAGGGAGCGTCTGATCACCTTGTCAGTGAAGCGTTGTATTTGGCTGACCCGGATGGCAACGGAATTGAGATTTACCGCGACCGGGACTCAGGAGACTGGCAGTGGGAGAATGGGCAGGTAGTCATGACAACCGAACCGCTCGATGCACAAGGATTGCTTGCTGAAAGTGAGGATATGGTTTTTGAAGGGCTGTCAACGGAAACCATTATGGGTCATCTCCATCTCCATGTTGCACACTTGGAAGAGGCCGAAGCTTTTTATTGCAGAGGACTTGGCTTTGAGGTTGTCCTGCGGCTCGGCAACCAAGCGCTATTTATTTCAACAGGCAAGTACCATCATCATCTCGGCCTGAATATCTGGAACGGAAAAGGTGCTCCTGCCCCTGTTTCCAATGCTGTTGGGATCAAGATGTTTTCGGTTGTATATCCAACGCATGAAGCAAGAAAAGAGGCAGTCATCCGCCTTGAAACTTTAGGATTTGTTTCAACGCAATCAGAGAACGATTTTTACCTGACTGATCCATCCGGAACAAAAATGAAACTGGCTGTAGCACTCCAGTAACAAAACTCAAAAACCCCATCACATCGTTTAGCATGTGATGGGGTTTTTTATGATAGAAACAAATTGACCGATCGATATGAAGTCAGAAGTGCTGTGACAATTCCTGCGATCAGGATGGTGACAAATGAAAACAACAAATAGGGATCCCTCAGGAGAATCATGCCTGTTGTAATAATGATCGCATCCAGGATAATCATGAGAAGACCCGGATTGAATCGAAACCATTTGGACATCAGGAGTGCGAGCAGATCAAGCCCGCCGACACACGTATTATATCTCATCATTAACCCGACTCCTGTTCCGATGAATGCCCCGCCAATACAGGCACTGATCCAAATGGGAAGGTGGAAAAGCCATTGCAAGGGGAACATTCCCTCAATCAGCAGGGAGGAAAGAAGCATCCCCATCAGACTGTTAAAAAAATAGAGTTTATTATAGTGCAGTGCCATCAAAAAGATCGGAGCGCTGAGACAGATGATCGTGAGGCCCACCTGAAATCCGGCAGTGTACTTCAACAGGAGGGCAAGGCCGATAAAACCTCCGTTCAATATATGCTGAGGCAGGATAAAACCATTGATTCCAATTCCCATTAATGTACTTCCGCAGCCGATCGCTATCAATTTATTCATAGTTACGTCATCCCTGTCCCTGTATTTATACTACTTTATGTTCAAGCACTCTTTATTATTAATTTCTTCCGTTTTCCGTATGAACAGGGCAATGAAGTGAAAACTAATTCTATGAAACAGAAACGGAGAAATAATTATGTCCTGTACATCAAGTGAAGAACTGAAGCAGATTATGATGAAAGCAAGAGTTTATACCAAGTTTGGTAAGGTGGCCGACTATATCCCTGCATTAAGGAAAGCGGATCCGGACGAGTTGTCTGTTGCGATATCTTTTCCTGACGGAAACTGCCTGTCTGCCGGTGATGTGAAGATGAAAATTTAACTTCAAAGCATTTCAAAAGTTTTGGCTCTTGCATTGGCACTTATGGACCAGGGGGAAGATCACGTGTTTTCCAAAGTGGGATACGAACCAACGGGTGATCCATTCAATTCCATCGTAAAACTTGAAATCAGCAAACCATCCAAACCGCTTAACCCGATGATTAATGCCGGGGCGCTTGCTGTTACTCATATGATTAAAGGAGAATCCGTTCAGGAGAGATTTAACCGGCTGCTTGATTTTATAAGGAAGCTCGCTGGTAATCCTGCCATTTCATACTGTGAGGATGTAGCCGCCTCGGAGCATGAGACTGCGCATCTTAACCGTGCACTCTGTTATTTTATGAAACAGCACGGTATTATCAATGAAGATGTGGAGCGTCTCATTTATCTGTATACGAAACAATGTGCGATTGAGATGAATTGCCTGGACCTGGCACGAATCGGATTGGTGTTTGCGTTTGACGGAGCCGAGCCGTTAACCAAAGAACAGATTATTCCTGTTTCCGTTGCCCGGATATGTAAAACCTTTATGGTGACATGCGGGATGTATAATGCATCCGGCGAGTTTGCTGTCCGTGTAGGGATACCTGCAAAAAGCGGCGTTTCCGGGGGCATCATGGGAGCTGTTCCTAACCGGTTTGGCATCGGAATTTTTGGTGCAGCCCTAGATGATAAAGGAAACAGTATCGCCGGGGTAAAAATACTTGAAACGCTGTCCAAAAGGTATGATTTAAACATGTTTTAATTAGGAAATGGCTTTCTTGCTGATGAGGAAGCTGTTTTTTTATGCAAGATGGAGGGTATCTTAAAACTATTTAAAGGACCTGTTATCAAAAACTAACGGAAATAAGGGGACATCATTCATGAACATAACGCCAAACCAGCGAATACAATTGCACGGATTCAATAACCTGACGAAATCATTAAGTTTTAATATGTACGATATTTGTTATACGAAAACAAGAGAGGAAAGAGAAGCGTACATTGCCTACATTGATGAAGAGTACAGCGCTGAGCGGTTGACCCGCATTCTTCAGGGGGTTTCCGACCGAATTGGGGCCCATATTTTGAACATTGCCAAGCAGGACTATGTGCCTCAGGGAGCAAGCGTTACTGTATTAGTATCAGAAGGTCCGGTAGTGGAAGTGCCGACCGATCACCTTGAGGAAAAAGTGGCGGCCATGCCGGAATCCGTCGTTATGCAGCTCGATAAAAGCCATCTGACGGTCCATACGTATCCGGAATACCATCCGGAAGAGGGAATCAGTACGTTCAGGGCAGATATAGATGTATCCACCTGCGGGGAGATTTCTCCGCTAAAAGCGCTGAATCACTTGATTGATTCATTTGACACGGATATTATGACGATTGATTACCGGGTAAGAGGCTTTACACGAGATTTTAAAGGACGAAAGCTTTTTATTGACCATGACATTCATTCCATTCAAAATTACATTGATGAAGAACATAAAGAAGAATTTGACATGATCGATTCCAACATTTATCAGGAAAATATCTTTCATACCAAATGCAAATTAAAAAACTTTGATCTAGACAATTACCTGTTCGGCTATAAGAGCGAATCGCTGAGTGGTGAGGAGAAAACAGCAATCACTGCAAGGATTACTGAAGAGATGGAAGAAATCTATTTTGGGCGCAATATGAACCGCCGGTAAAAGAAAAGAGACCCGATTTGGGTCTCTTTTTTTGAAATCCAGCTTTAACGAGGCTGGTTTCTGAGCTGTTGTTCTCCCATAGCGACTAGACGTTTCGTCATTTCACCGCCGACAGAACCATTCGCCCTCGAAGTTGTGTCTGCACCAAGCTTTACTCCAAACTCATTGGCAATTTCCTCTTTCATCTGCCCTAAAGCATTTTCAGAACCCGGTACCAAAAGTTTGTTTCTTGCCATGCTTAAACACCTCCGCATAAAGTTGAACAGCCATTCGCTGTCCGTTATTTAAGATTTCCGAAAATGGGCGGGGGCATTCGTCCTAGTGACGGTATAATGAAGTTGTATACTTAGGGTTATGATGCTTTGGCAAAAGAGATGGATTAGGCTGCACAAGAATGGAAGAGAAGGGATAGAGCACACCCTTAGCACGGAGTAGAGCTCCTGCGTTATAATGAAAAGGAAAAAGACATAAGTTCAAGTAAAAAAGGGTGAAGCTGCATGGACATTTTTGATGCTATAAAAACAAGAAGAAGTATCGGGAAAGTGAAAGATGAACCCGTACCGAAAGAAGATCTCGAAAAAATCCTGGAAGCCGGAACGTACGCGCCAAATCATCACCGCACAAATCCCTGGCGTTTCTTTGTCCTGACAGGAGAGGGAAGGAACCGATTCGGGGAACATCTTGCCAGTGTTTCCAAGCTTTCAATGAAAGAGCCGCTTTCTGAAGAAGATATTCAAAAGCTTGAAAAGACGAAGAAAAAACCGCTTCGCGCACCGGTCATTATTGCGGTTGGCGTGGAGCCTGATGACGGTCTGAAAATCATTCGCGAGGAAGAAGTGGCTGCGGTCAGTGCGGCCATTCAAAACATGCTTTTGGCTGCTCATGCATTGGGCCTTGGTGCCGTTTGGCGAACGGGAGCCATTTGCTATCATGAAAAAATGAAGGATTTTTTCCAACTCTCTGCCAAAGGGGAGATGGCGGGCTTCATTTATTTGGGATACCCGGAGATTAACCCAACAAATATGAAAAAGCAACATTTCAACGAAGTTACGCAATGGATCAATTAGTTTTCGGGGCGAAGAGACGCTAATCAATGTCTCTTCGTTTTTTTATGGTGTGAAATGGGGTAAAGGTATCTGTATATCGAAATCCAGTTTGCAAGAAAGGATGATTATTGATGAAAAAAAGAAAGCTTGGCAGTCAGGGTCTTGAAGTATCGGCACTCGGTTTAGGATGTATGGGAATGTCGGATTTTTACAGCGGTCAAGACGATCAGGAATCGGTGCGCACCATTCACCGTGCCCTGGAACTTGGCGTTAATTTTCTCGATACGGCTGACATGTACGGTGTGGGGAAAAACGAAGAGCTGGTTGGCAACGCCATAAGAGACCGCCGGCAGGATGTGATTCTAGCCACAAAATTCGGAAACGTCAGAGGAGAGGATGGTTCATTTTTAGGCATTAATGGCCATCCCAAATATGTAAAGGAAGCGTGTGAAAAGAGCTTAAGGCGGCTTGGAACTGAATATATTGACCTTTATTATCAGCATCGGGTGGACCCGGGAGTGCCGATTGAAGAAACGGTCGGTGCGATGGGTATGCTCGTCCAGGAAGGCAAGGTCCGGTTTCTTGGTCTTTCAGAGGCGGGTCCGGAAACAATCAGGCGTGCCCACGACGTTCATCCCATTACAGCACTTCAAACCGAATATTCATTATGGAGCAGAGATGTGGAGGATCAAAATCTTCCCGCCGTGCGCGAGCTCGGAATCGGTTTTGTGCCTTACAGCCCGCTTGGCCGCGGGTTTTTGACAGGTCAGATACAAACCTTTGATGATTTGGCGGAAGATGATTACCGACGCAATTCCCCCCGTTTTCAGGGAGAGAATTTCCAAAAAAATCTCGACCTTGTTCAAAAGATAAAGGAAATTGCCAAAGAAAAAGAATGTACGGCTTCACAGCTTGCACTTGCCTGGCTGCTGGCGCAGGGAGAAGACATTGTGCCGATTCCGGGAACAAAGAGAACCAAGTATTTGGAAGAAAATATAGATGCCCTTGAAGTTCAACTCACTCAAGAGGATACCAGACGAATCAATGAGGTAGCCCCAAAAGGAGCGGCTGCGGGGGAGCGCTATCCGGCAGAAGGCATGAAAAGTGTAAATATTTAATGGTAATCAGGAACTCTCGCATAGGGAGTTCCTTTTTCAGTGAAACAACGATGCCGCTCGCCATGCAAAATCAGCAGCGTGCCGCGGGTAGTGCGTCCGCATTGCTTGGTTTATTGCCGTTTATTTTAGGCGGAGCTGCAGCGCCCCTTGTAGGGCTGTCGCCAGGCATCCTGAATTATCCATCGCTGCTGTTATTGCGGTATTTGACGTTAACAAAAGGTATATCCAAAAAAGCATAAGAATTTAAAAAAGCTATTCCTTCATCAGGAGTGGCTTTTTTTCTCGTACAGATTCACGGTTCCGTGCTGTTTAATAAATAAAACATGATCTCCCTGTTCCACCGAAAGAAAATCCGGGTAAGATACCGAAAGATTTTCGCCTGAAGAGAGGCGGAGCATATAACGGGGCTGGGTTTGAACGTTCATTCCCCGGTCAACCGCAATTACAGTATAGTCCTTTTGCAGGACGCGGCCTTCCACTTTTGAAAGGGAGAGCTCCTGATCTATATAACCTGCCCATGCGGCGTAGAGAAAAAAGAGAGCTGAGGCCCAGGTGAGAAGAGTTTTTGTTGGGCTCATGATTTCACCTCCGGTATTAGTATGTCCTATACCCGAATTCCAACTAAAGTGCACAAACAATAAAGGACTTTATGAGTAATTTTTTGAATAATCGGTTAATTGATTGAATTTTAAAAGTAAAAGAGTATACTGTAATTAATCTAACATACCGACCGGTTAGTAAGTGAAAAGGAGATGAAGTACATGGATTTTTCGTATTCTGATCGTGTCAACGGCCTGCGTAAACGAATTGCAGATTTTATGGAGCAGCATGTGTATCCGAATGAACAACTTTATGAGGAACAACTTAATCAGCAGGAAAGCCGGTGGAGCGATGTTCCTCCGATTATGGAAGAGCTGAAAGAGAAAGCAAAAAAAGAAGGTCTCTGGAATCTTTTTCTCCCTGAAAGTGAATATGGCGCAGGGTTGAACAATCAGGAGTATGCTCCGCTTTGTGAAATTATGGGTCGTTCGTTAATTGGGCCCGAAGTGTTCAACTGCAATGCACCCGATACTGGAAACATGGAGGTGCTCGAGCGCTATGGAACCGAGCAACAAAAAGAACAATGGCTCAAACCGCTGTTGGATGGGAAAATCCGTTCCTGTTTTTCGATGACCGAGCCTGATGTAGCCTCATCGGACGCAACCAATATTGAGGCGCGCATTGAAAAAGATGGTGATGAGTATGTGATCAATGGCCGCAAATGGTGGTCCTCGGGAGCAGGGGATCCACGCTGTAAAATATCCATCGTGATGGGAAAGACAAATCCATCCGCGAACCGTCATGAACAGCAATCGATGATTTTGGTGCCGCTTGATACCCCTGGGGTAAAAATCGAGCGTCTGCTGCCGGTTTTTGGCTATGATCATGCGCCTCACGGACACGCTGAAATTACTTTTGAGAACGTCAGAGTTCCGTCAGAAAACATACTTTTGGGAGAAGGAAAGGGATTTGCGATTGCCCAGGGAAGACTGGGCCCGGGGAGAATTCACCACTGCATGCGTCTTATTGGTGCGGCAGAACGTGCGCTTGAGGAATTGTGTAAGCGTGTTCAAAACCGCAAAGCTTTTGGCAAGCCGATAGCAGGTCAAGGAGTGGTTCGTGAATGGATCGCAAATTCACGGATTGAAATCGAACAAGCGCGGCTTTTAACCCTAAAAGCGGCATATATGATGGACACGGTGGGCAATAAAGCGGCGAAAGCGGAAATTGCGATGATTAAAGTCGTTGCTCCATCCATGGCTCTTCGTGTCATCGACCGTGCGATCCAGGCTTTTGGGGGCGCTGGAGTTTCCAATGATGTGACGCTTGCCGCACAATGGGCCAACGCCCGGACCCTTCGTCTTGCCGATGGACCGGACGAGGTACACCGAGCACAGCTGGCAAAACTTGAACTAAGGAAATATGAAGAACAATTGGTCTTTTAGGAGGTGAAACCATGAATGTCATGAAGCTTTTTGACCTGACAGGCAAAACCGCCATTGTCACAGGCGGCGGCAGAGGCCTGGGTCAGCAGATTGCCGAAGCCCTGGCCGAAGCAGGAGCAAACGTGGTGCTATGTTCAAGAAAAGTGGAGGCATGCCAGGAAATCGCCGGGAAGCTGGCCGCCGGCCTGGGTGTACGTACGCTTGCATTGCCGTGTGACATCACCAATCCGGATGATGTAAAAAACGTGGTGAGCGAAACCATCAGCACCTTCGGAACCATTGATATTTTAGTAAACAACAGCGGAGCCACCTGGGGAGCTCCTGTTGCGGAAATGCCATACGAAGCCTGGAAAAAAGTCATCGATGTGAATGTCACAGGGACCTTCCTTATGAGCCAGGAGGCTGGTAAAAAGATGATTGAACAAAAATCCGGCAAAGTTATCAATATTTCATCCGTTGCGGGCCTCGGCGGCACCGATCCCCGCTTCATGGATACTATTGGCTACAACACAAGCAAGGGAGCAGTTATAACCTTTACAAAAGACCTGGCTGTGAAATGGGGACAGCACAATATCAATGTGAATGCCATCGCTCCGGGCTTTTTTCCAACCAAAATGTCAAAGGTACTGATGGAACACGGTAAGGATGCCATATTGGGAGGAACACCGCTTAATCGGTTTGGTAATGCAGATGACCTGAAAGGGGCAGCTCTGTTTCTTGCTTCCGGCGCTTCCAATTACATTACAGGGGATGTATTGATTATAGACGGCGGAGCTCATGCCATGTAGGTTAACGTAATGAATTCCATTTTATCTTCTGGAGGGTGAATAATGAGTGAGGTAAATACCTGGAAAAGCCATTATCCCAAAACCATTCAGCCAGAGATTCAGATTCCCGAGTATACCATTCCACAGCTTCTTGAACATACAGCAGAAAAGTATCCCGACAATATTGCCTTGTCCTTTTATGGTCATAAATCTACCTATAAAGAGCTGCAGAATCTTGTGCACCGTTTCGCTTCAGCCCTGCAAAAGGAAGGATTGAAGGAGGGGGACAGGGTGGCCGTCATGCTGCCAAACTGCCCGCAATATACCATTGCCTATTACGGAATCCTTGCCGCAGGCGGCATTGTCACACAGGTGAATCCGATGCTTGTTGAACGGGAATTGCTGCATATTATCGAAGACAGCGGTGCGGAGATGATGATTGTCTATGAACCGCTTGTTGACCAGGTCAACAAGGTTGAACAGTTGTTTTCGCTAAAAACGGTAATTTCGGTAAGTTTTGATCATCAGCCAAATCTGCAAGATGTTCCCTCTTTCTATCAATTTTTGCAAAAAGGGGATCTCCCATTTCAAAGAATTCCCGTTTCTCCAGATGAAACAGCGGTTTTACAGTATACAGGCGGGACGACAGGAAGGTCCAAGGGGGCCATGCTGACCCATCGCAACCTCGTCGCCAATGTACTGCAATCGTATGAGTTTTTTAAACTTACTATGGAAATCGGCAAGGAAAAGTATTTAACGGTCATTCCTCTTTTTCATGTGTTTGGAATGACTTCCTGTATGAACATGGCCGTATACACAGCATCCGAGAGTATCCTGCTTCCAAGGTTTGATCTGGAGGAAGTGCTGGAAACAATCAAAAATGAGCAGCCTACTGTCTTTCCCGGTGTGCCGACCATGTACGTGGCCATCACCAATCATCCCCTGGCCGAAAACTATTCGATTGACTCTATTAAAGTATGCAACAGCGGAAGTGCCCCCATGCCGGTGGAATTGCTTCAGGAGTTTGAGAGAAAAACAGGTTCGGCTATTTTGGAAGGCTACGGGTTGTCGGAAGCGTCACCAACAACGCATTGCAATCCTCTCTTTGCCGACAGGAAAGCAGGGAGTGTGGGAATCGGGCTGCCTTCAACAGACTATCGGGTGGTAGATCTGGGTTCGGGAACCAAGGAGGTAGAAACCGGTGAACTCGGTGAGCTGATTATCAAAGGCCCGCAAGTTATGAAAGGGTATTGGAACATGCCGGAAGAAACCGAGCATGCCCTGCGGGATGGGTGGCTGTATACAGGGGATATCGCCAAAATCGACGAAGATGGCTACGTTTATATTATGGACCGTAAAAAGGACTTGATTATTGCGAGCGGTTACAATGTGTATCCCCGAGAGGTTGAAGAAGTCCTTTATGAACATCCTGCGGTCAGGGAAGTTGTGGTGATTGGCGTTCCCGATCCATACCGGGGCGAAGAAGTGAAGGCGATTCTTGTACTGAAAGAAGGAAGAGGCGCGACAGAAGAAGATATCTTCCATTATTGCAAACAAAACCTGTCCGCCTATAAAGTTCCTCATCTCTTCGAGTTCAGAAGTGAGCTTCCCAAAACGAATGTGGGAAAAATCTTACGAAGAGCTCTTCGGGATGAAGCAAGAATTCAAGCAAATCAATAAGAACAGGAGATGAAAAATAAGAGAACAAAGCAGGATGCCTAATTTTTTCTGTAAACAAAAAAGATTGTGAGGATACGAACATGAAAGAAAAAATTACTGAATGCAGCATCTCTTTATTTGAGAAAAATGGATTCAGTGAAACATCCATCCAGGATATCGTGGATGCGCTTGGCGTAACAAAAGGAACGTTTTACTATTATTTTTCCAGCAAAGAGGAACTGCTGATGAACATTCACAATGGGTATATTGATGAACTGTTGTTTCAGCAAGGGAAAATTCTCGAAGATTCTTCAATGACGAGTAAACAAAAGCTGTTTGAAATGGTGTATACCTTGATCGGCAGTATCAGACAGGCAGGCGCGAGCGCCAAGGTGTTTTTTCGGGAAATCAAAAACCTGAATGAAGAACGACTTTCCCAAATTGTGCCTAAGCGGGACCGCTTCCGCTTTAATCTTGAAAAGCTTATAGAGGAAGGGATCATACGCGGGGAATTTCGCGGAGATCTGAATCCGTCCATCGTCACATTCGGAGTACTTGGTGCGGCCAATTGGAGCTACCAATGGTATAACCCGGACGGGGAGCTGTCTGAAAAAGAAGTGGCTGGAATTTTTGTTGAAATGATGCTCAACGGCATTGCCAATCAATAATACAGGATTACAAGGAGGGCTAAAAAATGAGAGTGGAAGATTTGCAGCAAATTACCGTGTTGGGAGCCGGCCAGATGGGGCACCAGATTGCCATGCTCTGTGCGCTTGGAGGATTTGAAACCGTGATTCAGGATATCAATGAACCAGCCCTTAAGTCAGCGGAAAGCAAACTGCATGACATTATGGACCGCTGGGTATCCAAGGGACGATTGTCAGCAGAAGAGAAGGAGAGTGCGTTCAAAAGGCTGCGATTTACAAGCAATTTTGAAGATGCCGTCAGAAATACCGATTTTGTTATCGAAGCGGTAGTGGAAAAATTGGAGGTCAAACGGGATGTGTTTGCCCGGCTGGATGAATTGGCTCCGCCTCATGCCGTCTTTGCCTCCAACAGCTCGACGATCGTCAACAGTCTGGTCGCGTCTGAAACCGGCCGTCCGGATAAAGTTGTAAACATGCACTTTTTCTTTCCACCACTTGTGATGGATTGCGTGGAAGTAGTAATGAGCGAGAAAACGTCAGAAGAAACTGCCCGGCTTGCCATGGATATTTGCAAAAAGATCAACCGCACAGCGGTATTGCTCAAAAAAGAGATATCCGGTTTCATCGCCAACCGGATTTTGGGTGCTTTACAAAAAGAGGCTCTGAATTTGTATGAACAGGGAATCGCGGATTTTAAGGACATTGACATCATCTGCCGAAAGGCGCTTAACCATCCGATCGGGCCGTTTGAATTAATGGACCTGTCGGGGATTGACGTTGGATATTACGTATCCGAGCAGCGTTATAAGGAAACAGGTAACCCGGAGGACAAGCCGGCTGCCTGCATCGAGGAAAAGGTGAAGCAAGGGCATTTGGGCAGAAAAACAGGACAAGGCTGGTACACATACAAAAAAGAAGGAGTGAAATCATAATGGGAAAATTCCTTGATGTCGTGAAAGAAAATGCGGTGGCGGTTATCACCATTCAAAATCCGCCTCTGAATGTTTTGAGTAAAGCAGTTTTTCAGGAACTGGATGATGTGTTCATGGAATTGGAACAAGATCCAGAAACGGTAGCTGTAATAGTAACTGGAGCCGGAGAGAAGGCCTTTGTTGCAGGAGCAGATATTAAAGAATTTCCACAGTTGATGGGTAATCCGGACATGAAGAGCTATGTTATGGATGTTCATATGATTCTAAACCGGATTGATTTCTTTCCTAAGCCAACGATTGCGGTATTGAACGGCCTGACGTTTGGCGGCGGGTGTGAACTGGCACTTGCCTGTGATATGAGAATTGCTGAAGAGCATGCACAGATCGGTCTGCCTGAAGTGACGCTCGGATTGTTTCCTGGAGGAGGGGGAACACAGCGGCTTCCGCGTCTCGTAGGCGTAGCAAGAGCAAAGGAAATGATGTTTACCGGTGAACCTGTTACGTCGGAGACGGCTCTCGGAATCGGACTTGTCAATCATGTTGTTCCATCCGGCGAGGGGCTCAATGAGTCGAAAAAGCTTGCTGCCAAGATTACACGCCATTCACTGCAGGCCTTATCGAGAATCAAGCGGTCCGTGGATGAAGGGTTGGAAAAACCATTAACTGAAGGCATTGAGCTGGAAGCTTCTCTTTTTCAGGAAGTGTTTCAGACAGAAGACATCAAAGAAGGGGTGCAAGCCTTTTTTGAGAAGCGAAAACCCGCATTTATGCATCGTTAAGAAGCACACAAATAAGGAGAGAACGGTATGCATACCATTGATCTGACTGTACGCTTTTGTGAAACGGACGCTTTAGGCCACGTTAATAATACCAGTTATTTTATTTACCTTGAGGAGGCCAGAGTAAAGTTCTTTGAATCTCTCGGTTTTGGGGTCAGTACGGATGAATGGAATTTCATTCTCGCCTCCACCACGTGTGATTTTAAGACACAAGGATATTTCAACGATAAGCTCACCGTTGATACCAGTGTTTCCTCTGTCGGCAATAAGAGCTTTGTTCTCACGCATGAAGTCCGGAGA
Organism: Fictibacillus enclensis; assembly: GCF_001457035.1. GTDB lineage: Bacteria > Bacillota > Bacilli > Bacillales > Fictibacillaceae > Fictibacillus_C > Fictibacillus_C enclensis. The sequence continues at coordinate 1,472,208 of NZ_KQ758617.1, forward strand.
AAAGAGACGAAGGAACTGGTCGCCAAAGGGAGCGCCACCCTTGTATACTTCGATTTTAAAGCCCAAACGACAGAAATCATTCCCGATGAATTGCGCGCGGCCCTGACCCGTCATGCAGCGAGGCTGCCGGTTGAATCGGAATCTTAATTCATTTTCGGATTGAGGAGGGAAACACATGAGTCAGGATACGATCGCGGTCAGAAGTGGAGAAGAGCTCGATACAGGAACACTTGAGCGGTTCCTTCACCGGTCGTTACACGATCTGCCGGAGGAGCCTTTGGAAATACAGCAATTTTCCGGGGGACATTCCAATTTAACCTATCAGCTGAAAATGGGAAGCTGGGAAGCGGTTCTGCGGCGGCCGCCCCTTGGTCCTGTTGCGCCAAAAGCGCATGACATGGAACGGGAATACAGAATTTTGTCTGTAATCCATGAACTTTATTCTCCAGCGCCGAAGCCCCTTCTTTTTTCAAAAGGAGAGGAAGTGATCGGAAAACCATTCTTTCTTATGGAAAGAAAGCGCGGGATTGTAGTGGATTCGGCTTTTCCGGAAGATGTGAATGCCACAGAAAGCTTATGTACACATATTTCCCAAGAAATGGTGAGGCAGCTTGTCCGGCTGCACAGCATTGATTATACAAAAACAGAGCTGATAAACATCAGCAAGCCGGAGGGTTTTATGGAACGGCAGGTACACGGGTGGATCTCCCGATATGAACGTTCAAAAACAGAGGATATTCCCAAAGTGGATCACCTTACACGGTGGCTCGCTTCCCACATTCCGGACAACACTGAAGCCTGTTTGATTCACTATGATTATAAACTAAACAACAGCATGTTTGACGCAAACCTTAATGAAATGACCGGTTTGTTTGACTGGGAGATGAGCACGGTTGGCGATCCGCTCGCTGATCTTGGCGTTGCTTTGAGCTACTGGATGGAAGCAGATGACCCAGAGCTTTTAAAAACAGGGCTTGGAAAACCTTCCGTTACGGTCATGAAAGGCTTTTATTCCAGGAATCAGTTTATTGAGGATTATGCGAGTCTAAGCGGCAGAGATGTCAGCTCGATTTCTTTTTACCTGACCTTTGCCTATTTCAAGCTGGCCGTCATCTGCCAGCAGATTTATTACCGTTATCGTAAAGGACAGACCCGTGACTCCCGCTTTTCCGGTTTTCACCATTTTGTAAAAAGCTTGATACTGCACGCATCAGATACGGCGTTTCGGAATTAGGGTTGAATTAAAAAGCGTGTGATACAAGAGGTGAAAAGATGAAGGTACATGTGCTGTTAACAAAGGAAGAAATCAATGCAGAGAGGTTAAGAGAGAATGGAAAAGTGGCGGTTGTACTTGATGTGCTTCTCGCCACAACAACCATCATTTCTGCCTTGAACGAAGGCGCAAAGGAAGTTATTCCTGTTATGGATGAAAATGAAGCGTTTTCTCTCTCTCAATCTCTCAAACACGAAAACTTCATATTAGCTGGAGAACGTGACGCCCGACCGATTGAACACTTTCACTATCCAAGCCCGACCATGCTTTCTCCGCTCGTTCTGGGCAAATCTCTGATTCTCTCTACAACCAACGGAACGATTGCGCTTAAGAAAGCGGAATCAGCGGAGTTTGTTTATATTTCATCTCTTCTCAACAATAAAAGAACGGCACAGCAGCTCCTGGACTGTCACCAGGAAAGCACGATTGTGATTATTTGTTCAGGCAATGCAGGGGAGGTCAGTCTTGAAGACGTGTACGGAGCCGGACACCTTATCCACTCCTTATTGGACCTCTCGCAAAAGAGCTTAAATATGAGTGATGCCGCCAAAATGGCCTATTATTTGTTTTTGGGAAACCCGTACAAAGCCTCTGAACTGTTGTCCTCTTCCTCTGTGGGGAAACTTTTTGAAAGGCACGGACTGTTTGACGATCTGCAGCTTGCTGCCACTGCAAATACAGTATCGGTATTGGCGGTGATGAAAAACGGGACTGCCCTGCTGGAAGAGGAGCATGCTTCTCAATCCGAGATTAGAAAAGTGAGGGATATATGATGGAAGGTATCCGAACGAGAATCAAAGGATCGCAATTTTTGTTAAAGGGGATGGAGTCGCAAGACATTTTTACCCCCGAAGACTTTTCCGGTGAGCACCGGATGATTGAGAAGACCGCCCGGCAATTTATTGAAAAAGAAGTGGAACCTTTCCGGGATCCTATTGAAAAGCAAGATTTTAAAAAAATCATCTCTCTACTGAAAAAAGCTGGGGATCTTGGCCTTCTTGCCCACAGTATACCGGAAAGCTATGGTGGTCTTGGACTGGATAAAATCAGCAAGGGCATTGTAGGGGAGGCGATCGGCCACTCCAGCGGCTATGGTGTGGCCCATTCCAATCACACGTGCATTGCGACGCTGCCGATTACTTATTTTGGCACACCGGAGCAGAAGGAAAAGTATCTTCCGAAAATGGCATCCGGTGAATACATCGGTGCCTATTGCCTTACTGAACCAAACGCCGGTTCCGATGCGCTGGCCGCCAAGACAACCGCTGTTCTTAATGAGGAAGGTACTCATTACATCCTGAACGGAACAAAAATTTATATTACAAATGCGGCATTTTCCGATACGTTTATCGTTTATGCGAAAGTAGATGGAGAGAGGTTCACAGCCTTTATTGTTGAGAAAAGTTTCCCCGGATTGTCACTTGGTCCGGAAGAAAACAAAATGGGAATCAAAGGCTCGTCCACCCGTTCGGTCATTTTTGAAGATTGCCGGGTTCCTGCAGAAAATCTTCTTGGTGAAGTAGGAAAAGGTCATGTCATCGCCTTGAACGTATTAAATCTGGGACGATTTAATCTTGGATCGGCGTGCATGGGTGCAGCCAAACACGGTTTGAAAAAAGCGGTCCATTTTGTTCAGGAACGCAAACAGTTTAAACAGCGTATCGCCGATTTTGCGGCCAGCAAAGAAAAAATTGCCAAGCTTGCCGCCCGGCTTTATGCTGCAGAATCACTGCAATACCGAACCGCCCATCTGCTCGAAGATGCGCTTGGGAGCCTTGATGAACATGCGGATTTAAAAACAGTGGGAACCGCGATGAGCGAGTATGCCACGGAATGTGCCATCTGCAAAGTGTACGGGTCGGAAACTCTCGATGTGACGGCAGACGAAGCCTTGCAGCTGCATGGCGGAGCAGGGTTCATTCAGGAATATGGCATGGAACAGCTGTACAGGGATTCCAGGATCAACCGGATATTTGAAGGGACCAATGAGATTAACCGCCTGCTGATCCCTACCCACTTTTTTAGAAAGGCAATGAAGGGCGAGGTGGATTTAGAATCAGCTCTCCGAGAGGCTGCTAGTTATCTGGAGAAGGAGAACGATGATGAGAAAGACGATATGCAAAAAAGCGTGGAAACACTTCGGCACCTGTATCTTCTTTCAGCCGGACTGGCCTACAAGCGTTTCGGTGAAAAGCTTATGCATGAGCAGGAAATTTTGATGATGCTGGCCGATCTCGCCATTCTCACCTATGCAGCAGAGTCTGCAATTCTTCGCACCATGAAGGAAGCAAAGCAGAACGGGGAAGAACATGCATCTCTTAAAATCGCTCTGTCACAGACTCTGCTTGATGAAAGCTTGTGGGAAGCTGAAAAGCTAACACGGAAACTGATTCTGGAACTGGCCGAGGGAGAAAAAGCACAGCAGCTGCACTTGCTTGTTGTTCAATCGTGTAACCGCTGTCATTCTTATGGTCAAGGAATAAAACGCAACCGGATGATTGCCGAAAAACTATATGATGCCAATGGCTATATTTGCTAAAGGAGACAAACAATGAAATTTGGAGGTTCGATTGCACTTGTAACAGGGGCAGGAAGCGGTATTGGAAGAGCAGCAGCGATCAAACTGGCAGAAGGCGGAGCTACGGTTCTCCTTGTTGGAAGAACGGTGTCCAAACTGGAAGCTGCCGCTTCAGAAATCAGCAAAATAAGCGGAGCCCAGAAGCCGGAAATCTCTTCTGCCGACGTAACGAAAGAAGAAGATGTGGAAAAACTGGCAGAATATGTGAAAACTCGTTTCGGTGATCTGCACATTCTTGTGAACAATGCCGGCGGCAGCAGCCAGACGTCCATCCTGAACACACCAGTCATTGAATGGGATTACGTGCAAAGCGCGAACTTAAAAAGTGTCTTTCTCGTTTCGCGCATTCTTGGCAAAGTGATGATCAAAGGTGTAAAAACGGAAAACGAACACAAAGCCAACCGTGCCATTGTGAATATTGCCAGCTTATCAGGGCATCAGGCTGGCGCACATATCCCCCATTACAGTGCGGCCAAAGCAGGGGTGATCAATTTTACAAGAGCACTCGCATTGGAGCTTTCCCCTTACAGTATACGGGTGAACTCGGTATCACCAGGATTTATCGAGACACCACTGACCGAGGAAGGACTCGAAAACGAACAATTCGTCAAAGCGATTGAAAAAAATACGGCATTGCGAAGGATCGGCAAGCCCGAGGAGATTGCGAACATCATCTCTTTTCTCGCGAGCAGTGAGGCTTCCTATATGACCGGATCGGATGTTCTGGCCGACGGCGGCTGGCTTATTAAATAAAACATGGCAGGAGGAATTTGTATGGAACAAGATCATCTAGTAATTGAAGCGGAAGGCCCGATTTTAACACTAACACTAAACCGTCCGGAACGCTTGAATTCATTCAGTGAGGAAATGATTACAAGTTTGACAGAAGCTCTGAGAGAGGCTCAGAATTCTGGTGAAATTAAGGTGATTATCCTGAAAGGAGCCGGCCGTTCGTTCAGTGCGGGCGGAGACGTAAAAACGATGGGACAGGCTACACCACAGGATGTTTATGAACATATTGGTAAGCTGAACCGGTGTATTTTAACTATGAAAGAAACCGAGATTCCGATCATTGCGGCTGTGCATGGCTTTGCGGCAGGAGCCGGATTTAATCTCGCGATGGCGTGCGATTTGATCGTTGCAGCCGAGAACAGCAAATTTGCGCTCAGCTTTTCACAGGTGGGTTTGATTTCGGATGGAGGAGGATCTTACTTTTTGCCAAAACTGATCGGTCCTCACCTTGCCAAGCAGTTCTTTTTCAGCGCAGAGCCGATTCCTGCCGAACGGCTTTATCAGCTAGGGGTGATCAACTATTTGTCGCCGCTTGAGCGAATAGAAGAGGAAGTGGGTCAACTGGCAGCAAAACTTGCCAACGGTCCGGTTGGAGCGTATGGAAAAATGAAAAAGCTGATTGATGCTTCTTATCAGTCTACCCTTGAGGAGGTGCTGGAGCAGGAACGGCTGAACCAAACGCTGATGATCACAACAGAGGACCATCAGGAAGGCATTTCGGCCTTCAAAGAAAAAAGGCAGCCTGTATTTACCGGCAAATAGATGTAAAACGCATGCAGGATGAACCATTGACAGGAGGGTCATGATGAACACAAGCCACTATCCTTATTGGCCGAAACGAGTCAGCAAAACGCTGACTGTCCCTGAAACAACACTGTATGATAACTTGCTCGTTTCCGCACGCCGGTATCCAAAGAAAACGGCATTATCTTTTTACGGAGCCAGCATGACCTATGAAAAACTGCTACAGCAGGTGGATCATATTGCCGGATATCTGCAGCAGGAACTGAACGTTCGGCAGGGTGACCGTGTCATGCTGTTTATGCAAAATTCCCCTCAGTACATCATCTCTTGTTATGCCATCATGAGGGCGGGTGCGGTTGTAGTCCCATTAAATCCGATGAACACGGTGCATGAGCTGGAGTTTTATATCAAAGACTGTAAGATCGCGGCCGGGATTGTAAGCCAGGAGCTATATCCCCAGATTCAGCCGCTCTTATCAGGCACTTCCTTGCAGCAGATTTTAATCGGAGCATATTCTGATTACCTTAGCAGCGAAAGAATCTCTCACCATGTTCCAGCTTCTGTCCTGGAAAGCCGGCATCCGGTGAACCGTAAAAACCATCATTGCTGGCAAGAAGCGCTTGATCGGGAAATCCCTCCCTCTGACTATGAGGGCCATGCGGATGATATTGTTTGTCTGCCTTACACATCTGGAACAACAGGATTGCCAAAAGGCTGTGTACATACAAACCGGACGATACAGGCCAATGTTACAGGTGCGGTGAACTGGATGAACACCATGTCGGACAGCATTCACCTTGCGACGCTTCCACTTTTTCATGTGACGGGGATGCTTCACAGTATGCATGCTCCCATTTTTGCAGGTTCCCAAATCGCTGTGCTCACCCGGTGGGACCGAAACGCGGCTGCAGAAACCATTCAATCCGAGAGCGTAAGCCACTGGGTATGCATCAGCACAATGGTGATCGACTTTCTGTCTCATCCTGACCTTATGGATTATAATTTTTCGTCACTGTCGAGCATCGCAGGAGGAGGAGCGGCCCTTCCGAAGGCGGTGGGAGAAAAACTTTATCAGCTTCTAGGGGTGAAGTTTGTTGAAGGGTACGGCCTTTCCGAGACGATCTCTCATACGCATTTCAATCCGCCTGACCGGCCAAAGCTTCAGTGTCTCGGTATTCCTTCATTTGATGTGGACGCCCGCATCGTGGACCCTGCTTCATTAAAAGAGCTGGGAGTTGGTGAAATCGGGGAGATCGTCGTGGCCGGTCCGCAAGTGTTTTTAGAATATTACAACCGTCCGGAAGAGACGAAGCAAGCCTTCTTTGAAAAAGACGGTAAACGCTTTTTCAGAACAGGAGATATAGGACGCTTTGATGAGGAAGGCTATTATTTTATGGTGGACCGGGTGAAACGGATGATCAACGCCTCGGGCTTTAAAGTGTGGCCGACCGAGGTGGAATCTCTCCTTTACGACCATTCTGCTGTACTGCAGGCATGCGTAGTCGGCATTCCTGATCCGAAACGCGGAGAAACGGTAAAAGCTTTCATTATTTTAAAGGAAGAACACAAGGGGAAAATAACGGAACAGGAGATCATTGACTGGTCCAAAGAGCACATGGCTGCCTATAAATGCCCGAGAACCATTGAGTTTAGAGAATCGTTTCCAACAACGGCCAGCGGCAAAATTCTTTGGAGAAAGCTGCAGGAAGAAGAAAAGTCCAAAAGGGAATCTATTTCAGCGTCTAAGTAGTTTTTGCACCGGTTCAGGCATTACAAGGGAAGACAGCGGACAAAAACCGCTGTCTTCTTACATTTCCATTGCTCCTTGTACGTTATAGGGAGAAAGATCGAGGTCCGGCTCCTGTCCGAGGGCAAGCATGGCCAGCTGCTTTCCGATGAACGGCCCCATGGTAAGTCCGGAAGCGCCAAGCCCGTTAGCAAACAACAAGCCTTCCCATCCGGGAATCGGGCCTACGACCGGCAGGAAACCGGGGGTAAATGGGCGGAAGCCGGTGCGTGCTTCTGAAAATTCCGCATCTGCCAGACCGGGAGCAGTGGCTATTCCTTTTGCAAAAACCTCATTCAATCCGCCGGCAGTAATCCTGGTGTCATAACCCTCAGGATCGTTTTCATGTGTAGCTCCGATTACAATTTTCCCATGATCAAATGCAAGGACATATTGATCACTAGGCGGCATGACAACCGGCCAGGAATTTGTTTTTTCCGAAATATTCAGGTGGGCGATTTGTGCTTTTTGGAAGGTGACCTTCATGTTCATGCCAAGTGGCTCGAGCAATGCATTGGTCCAGGCACCCGCACAAATAATCACAGTTTCTGCTTCATACGTTTTCTCCCCTGCTTGAACTCCGGTTATCTTTTTCCCCGTAAATAGCAGAGAAGCGCTATCCCGAACATGTTGTGCCCCGTGTTTGACCGCACCGCGAATTAACGCATCCCGAAGTGCCCGGCCATCAACGCGGGCAGCTCCGCTTACATGAACCGACCCCATATCATCAGGCAGGAGAGGAAACTTCCGCTTTGTTTCTTCTGGCGTTAATTGTGTAATCTCTCCCATTTCCGGTGCATCTTCTTTTCGTTTCAATGCGCGTTCTTTCATTTTAAGCAGCTTTTCTTCGTCCTGATGCAGGCTGATGGCCCCTACTTGGGCGTAGCCGGTGTCAACTTCTCCATCTGCTTCAAGCTGGCTGATAATTTCAGGGTAAAATGCTGCTCCATTTTTCGCAAGAGCATACCATGCTTTGTTCCGGCGCTGAGAGATCCACGGACAAATGATGCCTGCAGCCGCATCGGTTGCCTGTCCTCTGTCTTTGCGGTCAATGAGCACAACCTTCACATTTTGTTTACTTAACAGATAAGCCGCAGAGGCACCAAGAATTCCGCCGCCGATAATAATAATGTTTTGCATGAATCAGCATCCTTTGTTTAGAAAATTCCTCTTTTATTATAACCGAATCCTTTCATGGAGAAAAAAGTCCATTTTATGTATAATAAGAGATGTTGAACACTTTGACAGAATGAAAACGAAGTTGAAAGAGAGTGGAACATAATGGGACGTAAATGGAACAATATTAAAGAAAAAAAAGCGTCAAAAGACGCAAATACAAGCCGGGTCTACGCTAAGTTTGGCCGTGAGATTTACGTGGCAGCCAAGCAGGGCGAACCGGATCCTGAATCCAACCAGGCATTAAAAGTCGTGCTGGAGCGTGCAAAAACATACAGCGTGCCGAAAACCATCATTGACCGTGCGATTGAAAAAGCGAAGGGCGGTTCAGATGAGACGTATGATGAACTGCGCTATGAGGGATTCGGCCCTAACGGTTCGATGGTGATCGTCGATGCGCTGACCAATAACGTGAACCGTACCGCAGCGGAAGTTCGCGCTGCCTTTACGAAAAACGGAGGAAACATGGGAGTGTCCGGATCGGTTGCTTATATGTTTGATGCAACGGCTGTTTTTGGAATCGAAGACAAAACGGAAGAAGAAGCAATGGAAATTCTTCTTGAAGCCGATGTCGATGCGCGTGATATCATACAAGAAGATGATGCTGTGATCGTTTATGCGGAACCGGATCAGTTCCACGCGGTTCAGGAAGCGTTCAAGCAGGCAGGCGTAACCGACTTTACAACGGCTGAACTGACCATGCTCGCACAAAACGATGTAAGCTTGCCGGAAGATTCACAGGTGCAGTTTGAAAAGCTGATCGATACACTCGAGGATTTGGAAGATGTCCGCCAGGTGTACCATAACGTTGATTTGGGCGAATAATGAAAGTAAAAGACCTTGATAGCCAAGGTCTTTTTTATGTTCTCCTTTTTCGCTCTCTTGATTTCCGGGTTCGGATCAGCCTCGAAGCCGGTTGTTTTCTGATCCATTTAATGAATTTTCCTATTTTTTCATCTTCTCTGAGTAGAGGAATAGTATTTAGTCGTGCCGCCAGCTCCTCGTTGGTGTAAAGGGCATGGATTTGCTTATGACAGGGCAAACAAAGGGAGGACGTCGGTTTAAATGTGCCCCCCATTTCCTTTGGAGTCAGATGGTGTATTGTCGTTTCTGCGTTTTCTCTCCCGCATAATTCACACGTTCCAAGCGCATTTTTTGGCATGGCTACAACCTCACTTTTTTCTCTTCTTAACTATGTCACCCATTTTTGTGAAAAATAAACGCTTTTGGCTCAGACCCATGAAACTAGCAAGTTTTTCAGCTGAAAAACTTCTGTCAAATTCAGAATAAACTCTCGCAATCTGAATATAGTTTACTAGAAACGAAATGGAAGAAGGGAAATGACATGGGACTTCAGGAAGTTTACTTCTGGCTGCTGATGATGATCGTTACCACCGTTTACAGTTATTTGTACCTCTCGCCGTTATTTACTGTCAGCTTTTTTATAACCGGCTTAATTATGGCCAGTCTGGTGTATATGGCCGTTGAGATTAAGGAGGAGGAATGGGATGAGAAACAGCAATAATCGGGTTTTCTCAACAGGTTTGAAGATTTCTCTCTTGAGCATTCTTCTTTTTTTTATTGCCGGTTTTATCTCATCCGCTGAATTCAAGTTTGATGTTTCATCTTCTATTGTGAAGAAATGGTTCAATAACTTTACCGCTGAAGCGATGGTGTATGCGATTGGTTCAGAGAATCCGTACTATACGCAGGTGCTGCCTAAAGAAAGCAAGCCGCCGGCTCTATCTTCTGTGATGCTGCAGCTCATGACGAGCCTGCGGCCGGGAGATCCCCGCAGCCTTCTCGGTTCGGAGCTGCCGGGCTTTGCTATTTTTGATTCTGAAATTTATATTGCCGGTAAAGGAACCAATTATTCCACGCTGCCAATCGAGCCTACGCTTCCTTTGCAAGAGGTATTGCAGCCGAATGAACCGAACGAAAAGAACGCGGAAGTGGAGCAGCCGGAAAAGAATCTTCCGCCTCCTAAGCAAAACACGGAAGGACAAGTTGTTTATATCTACCATTCCCACAGCTATGAATCATTCAGACCGGTGTTAAAAGGCGGAAAGTTCACGAGCACGGATCCGAAGACCAACATCATTTCTGTCGGGGACCGGCTAAAACAGGATTTAGAGACGCGGGGAATCGGGGCATCGCATGATACGTCAAATGTCGGAGAAAAGCTAAACGCGAGGAAATGGGGAACAGGCAAGGCCTATGCTCTCTCGCGAGAAACCGTCCAGCAGGCTATTGCCCAAAACCGAAGGCTTTCTTATTTCGTTGATATTCATCGCGATTCGCAGCCAAGAAAGCTGACAACGATCTCCATCAAAAACCAGGATTATGCGAGGATTTGTTTTATCGTTGGCCGGGAGCATCCTTCGTTTCAAAAGAATTTGCAGCTTGCCGAAGAGCTCAACCGCCGGGTCAACCAAAAATATCCACACCTGAGCAGGGGGGTCATCATCAAAAACAAATATGAAGGAAACGGCATTTATAACCAGGATCTTTCCAATAATGCCATGCTGATTGAAATCGGCGGCATTGATAATGACTTCCGTGAATTGTATCGAACCACCGACGCGTTTGCCGATGTGTTTGGCGACTTTTACTGGCAAGCAGAGAAGGTTAACGGCGGGGAAAGAAAGAAAGAATAAAGAGCTGAATTTTCAGCTCTTTATTTGTGCAAAGGAGAGGAAGATATGGAAACGATTGAATATGAATGGGTGAAACAGACAAGAAAAATTATGCTGGACGTTTGCGGTAACCTGACAACCGAAATGCTGACTGCAAACGTGGAGGGATTTGGCTATCCATCGATCCGCAATCTACTGGTTCATACAGCAGATTGCTACTACGCCTGGCTGGGCTCCTTTCTTTTGCTGAGGACCAAAACACCGCTCACTCCAAAAGACAAATTTGAGGAGATGAGCCTGAACGACATCAGGGAAAGGTTTTCACAAGTTGATCTTTACGTGAAAGATATTTGGAGTGAGTATGACGGAAGGATGGATGAACCTGTCAATAGAATCATCCCGTGGAGAGATACCGGGGAGTCTCTTTCCATGACGCCAAGACAGTTGTTGTTTCATACAGTGACTCATGAATTTCATCATAAAGGACAAGTCATGGCGATGATGCGGCAGCTGGGGATGAAACCGCCAAATACAGATGTTTTGGGAGTGGATTAAAATGAAATAATTTCACGTACCGTATTTGTAATATATAAAATAAATAATGAATAAAAAATATTTTCATCATACCTCTCGTCATAATTCAAATATTTCTGAAAAAGTGGTACACTAAATTTACGATATGCAAAACTGAGTTTTATATTATAGAACAATTAAATAGTCATTACATAACAAGCTCAGTTGATATTTCTTAAGTCCAACCAGCACACGAAAGAGGAGAGATGAAAATGCCTGTAAAATTCCAGGGAGTGATCCCGCCAATTCCAACCATCCTTCATAATAAAGGGAAATTAGATGAAAAGGGTATGGGAGCACTTATCGACTTTTTAATTGAATCAAAGGTTGATGGGTTATTTTTTCTTGGATCCGGCGGAGAATTCAGCCAGATGCCAATCGCACTAAGAAAGGAAGTCGCAGCCTTTGCTATCCGTTATGTCAATGGACGGGTTCCGGTATTAATCGGAACTGGGACCCCAAGCACAATGGACACCCTTGAGTTAAGTCACCATGCCAAGGATGCGGGAGCAGATGGCATTGTTGTCATTAATCCATACTATTGGACTCTTACAGAGGAGAACCTTTTCAAGCATTATGCCGACATCGCTGAAGCTATTGATTTGCCAATCTTGTTGTATAACTTTCCGGGTCTTACCGGACAGGACCTTTCGCCAGAATTTGTACTCCGGCTGGTGAAAGCGTATCCCAATATTGTCGGAATTAAAGAAACAGTAGAGTCTGTAGGACATACTAGGGAAATGATTTATACCGTTAAGTCATATAAAGAAGATTTTGCGGTGTTCTCCGGTTATGACGATCATTTTCTTAATACCTTATCTCTGGGAGGAGATGGTTCGATCCCTCTTACCGCCTCATTTGTACCGGAATTCTCTGTTGGTATCTACCAGGCGTTTAAGAAAGGAGATTACAAAAAGGCAATTAAATTGCACAGAAAACTGGCACCAACCCTTTCACTGTATAAACTGGACTCTCCGTTTGTGAATGTGGCCAAAGAGGCGATTGCTCTGCGCGGGATTGATATCTCGACGGATGTGTTGGCACCTGCACGGCCATTAAATGAGGAGAAGAAAGCACAAATAAAAAGCTTCCTGTCACAGCTCCTGGATGAATCGGCAGTTTTAGTAAAATAATCATTTGCCTCGAGCAAATGCGAAAAGCCCAATTTCTCGGATAATCCTATGAAATCGCGAGCGTTTATTGATGAAATTTAGCCATCCCTAATCAGTTCCTTACATAGGCGAGACCTGTTTTTACAACAAAGCTTTCTATGAAAGATATGTGTTTAAGTACAGTGACCAGTAAATTAAAAATATGTGATATAAATTTTCTATATCTGAACGAAAAAAGCCTGATTTCTCAGCATTTAAGTTGAAAAATCAGGCTTTTTTGATGTTTAAGAATCCAAGAACAATAATATTCTTAACATTCGGTTATTGACGGAACAGAAACTCTTTCGATATAATGTTAGAAAATATAACATTGAATTGTAAGGGGTATTTACATGATCGTACAGGATGAGCTCAATCAAAATGTGATTATGCATATGGCGGAAACTGAATTACTGGAGATACTTCACTTTATTCGCACGAAAAAAGAACAAGAGATTGACAAAATTAAAAGCAAGATTAATAAATACGTACAAAAGAAAAATGCCGAGGAAACCTTCTATCAATCGCTGTCCCCCATGAGAAAATTATTTACCGGCCGTTCGCCGAGCCATCATCAGGCTGTTGAATATATCGCTCATGTAAAAGAGCCGTTACAGCAGATTGAGCGTCTAAAGCAGGGACTTTTTGAACTCAATCATTCCATACGCTCTCTGCAGGAAGAACACAGGGAAGAAATAACGCTATCAACGTCCATTTTTAGAGAAGTAAGAAATAATCATAGAATGGGGAACTTTTCATCATGACGATACAAACATTAAATACAGGAATTGATACCATATGGGTGGTCTTAACGGCGGCCATGATTATTTTGATGGAGGGCGGCTTCGCGTTGCTTGAAGCGGGGTTTGTACGTCACAAAAATAATGTCAACATCATTATGAAGGTATTTGCGGATATTACCATTGGCACCCTTTGCTTTTATTTGATCGGTTTTGGACTCATGTATGGGAAAGACGCATTCGGTTTACTTGGAACCAACGGTTTCATGATTAAAGGGGATTTATCCCATTTGGACTTTTTAATTTCTACGGATACATTTTGGCTGTTTCAGGCAGCTTTTGTTATAGCGGTTATTTCCATCGTATCCGGCGCTGTCGCGGAGCGAATCAACTTTCGTGCTTATATTCTTTATGCCATCCTTATGACCATTTTTATTTACCCTGTTGCCGGACATTGGGTCTGGGGCGGAGGCTGGCTTGGCAAACTCGGAATGCAGGATTTTGCTGGATCAGGCGTCATTCATGCACTTGGCGGTTTTTCAGCACTGGCAGCCGCGATGTTTATCGGACCACGGAAAGGGAAATTCACGCCTCAAGGGATGAGTACAGTCTCGTTGCCTAGTAACCTTCCGTTAGCATCGGTGGGAGCCTTTTTGCTTTGGTTCGGCTGGTTTGGATTTAATGCAGGAAGTACGTTGAGCGCAACGGATGCCAGGATTGGCCACATTGCTATCGTAACCATGTTGTCTGCAGCATCAGGAGGAGCGACAGCGATGCTCTTTACACTATTTCGCTACAAGCGGTCTGACGCTCCTTCCGTCATTAATGGATCACTGGCAGGACTTGTGGGAATAACTGCCGGATGTGCCTTTGTCAGTGACTCATTCGCGATATTAATTGGTGTTGTTTCCGGACTTGTGATGTTGTTTGCGACCCACTGGCTGGAAATCAAACAGATTGATGATCCCGTTGGTGCGTTTCCTGTACATGCAGCCTCAGGGATATGGGGAACGATTGCCGTTGGCCTGTTTGCAACTGATAATGGATTATTTACAACAGGAAGTTGGCACTTACTAGGGGTTCAAGTACTCGGCCTTTTAGTCCTATGCACATGGGGATTTGTATTAACCTGGTTAGGTTTGAAATTGATTCAGCTATGGATTCCTGTCCGTTCCACCGAAGAGGAAGAAGAGGTGGGGCTGGATATCAGCTACCACGGCATGGTAGCCGCCTTTCAGGAACAAGAGTTTATCAAGTATGAGAGCAATTACCTCCATTACAAAGAAGAAGATTAATGCCTGTGGCAGAAAAAACGCCTTTTGACGAAAGGCGTTTTTTTACTATAATTTTATTCTTTTTGAAGTACAAGTACTTCTTTATAAAGAACAAAAGTGGTATAATAGCACTACTATCAAACAGGCGGGTGAAAGAAAATGAAATCATGCAAAATGGAAGGGTGCGACAGACCTGTGGCAGGCAGAGGACTTTGCCATATGCATTATAAACGGTGGGCAAGGCATGGTGATCCTGAAGTCACAATGGTAAAAAAAGAATGTAAAGTAGCAGGCTGTGAACGCCGCCATTTTTGCAAGGGATATTGTGAGCCCCATTACCGGCGCATGCGGAAAGAAAAAGCCCTGGAAGAGGAAATCAACCAAATCAACCAGCAAAATAAAATATAAGAATTTTCTTGACAATAATAGATCACGTGCATCATAATATATTTTAAAATTGCTAAGCGCGTTAACAGGAACCAGTAAATTGGAAGACATGCGCAAGAGAGTGGAATCCACCGGCTGAAAGATTCCATCGTCATGAACCAATTGAACCTACTCCTCGAGCTGTCAGATGAAACCTGACCGTTTACCCACGTTACGGGATCTAAGAGAGCCTCATCAAAAGATGATGCTAATCAAGGTGGTACCGCGGATAACAGACTCTTTCCGTCCTTATAACAGGATGGGAAGGGTCTTTTTTAGTTAATGAAAGGGGCTGGGTTTATGGGCAAAAAACGAATTGTGGTCAAAATTGGGAGCAGCTCGCTTACCAACAAGAATGGCGGGCTGAGCCAAAATAAAATCTTGGAGCATGCCAGTGCCATCGCTGAACTTCGCAAAATGGGGCATGAGGTGGTTTTGATTTCATCAGGAGCAGTTTCAGCAGGATTTGCGGATTTGGGGTATCCGTCCCGTCCAGTGACAACAGCAGGCAAACAAGCTGCAGCGGCAGTCGGACAAGGACTGCTGATCCAGTCATACACAGAGGTTTTTAAACAGCATGGAATCATTGCTGCACAACTGCTCTTAACACGAAATGACTTTTATAAAAATGAACAATACACGAATGCTTATGCTACGTTAACCGAACTTTTAAAGCGGTCGGTATTGCCAATCATTAATGAAAATGATTCAGTATCGATTGATGAATTAACCTTTGGAGACAATGATATGCTTTCGGCTCTTGTCAGCGGGCTCGTTCATGCGGATTATCTCATCATTTTGACCGATATCAACGGTTTGTATAACCAAAATCCACGTACGATACCAACAGCGCGGCGCTATGATTTTCTTGAAGAAATCACAGATGAACACCTGGGGATGACAAATAACCCGTCGTCTTCAAAGTTCGGAACCGGTGGAATGAAATCTAAGCTGTTGGCCGCTAAAACCGCTTTATCCCTAGGAGTTCAGGTCTTCGTGGGGACAGGGACCGGCAAATCCAAGCTTCTGGAAATTTTGGAAGGCAGGGGGGATGGAACCTATATCGGCAGTCAGCTTGCTCCAGCGTTAAAAACACAGAAGCAATGGATTGCTTTTCACTCTCCGCTTAGTGGTGCGATTGAAGTCGATGATGGAGCAGCCCGGGCGATTTTACATGAAGGAAAAAGCTTGCTCCCGGCCGGTGTTAAAAAGGTTAGTGGCTTGTTTGCAGCTGGTGATGTCGTTGAAATTATCAATACAAATCATGAAGTGATCGGAAAAGGACAGGTTCAATATTCATCTGATGAGCTGAACTTGATTAAAGGAATGGCAAGCCAGGATGCGAAAATGCACACCAACAATCCCCATTCGGAAGTCATTCATCGAAACAAATGGCTATCCATGGCAAAGGAGAAAACAATATGAGTGAACTGCTGATGAAAGCGAAAAAGGCAAAAGAAGCGGTGAGTGACATGCTGACAAAATCAACCGCGCAAAAAGATGAAGCGCTCAGGCTTATTGCCCGTCAATTAATTCAGGAAACGCCTTTTATTCTCGAGGAAAATTCAAAGGACATTGAAACAGCCCGGCAAAAAGGGGTTCATGAATCGTTGGTCGACCGTCTTATGCTTAACGAAGCAAGAATTGAAGATATGGCAGGTGCTCTTGAGCAGCTCACTCATTTGCCGGATCCGGCTGGTGAGGTCCTTGAGCGATTTGAACGGCCCAATGGTCTTTCAGTAGAAAAAATCGCCGTTCCGTTAGGTGTGATTGGAATGATCTATGAAGCACGACCCAATGTAACGGTTGATGCCTCCAGCCTTTGTTTAAAAACCGGGAACGTTGTGCTTCTGAGAGGCAGTTCCTCTGCCATCCATTCCAATAAAGCACTGGTACATGTCATCCATCAGGCGCTGGAACAAAGCGATCTCCCTGTCTATGCTGTACAGTTGATTGAAGA
The DNA here is from genome assembly GCF_001457035.1 of Fictibacillus enclensis. Classification (GTDB taxonomy): domain Bacteria; phylum Bacillota; class Bacilli; order Bacillales; family Fictibacillaceae; genus Fictibacillus_C; species Fictibacillus_C enclensis. Next base: position 1,489,317 of record NZ_KQ758617.1, read on the forward strand.
TACAAGCCGGGAGACGGCTTCCCAGTTATTCAAGCTTAACCAATATCTTGATGTTCTGATTCCAAGGGGAGGAAAAGAGTTAATTCAGACTGTAATTGAGAATGCTTCGGTTCCCGTCCTGGAAACAGGTGCAGGCAACTGCCATATCTATATTGATGAAACGGCTCATCGGCAAATGGCCATCGATATTGTTGTTAATGCCAAAACCCAAAGGCCATCGGTTTGCAACGCTATTGAAAAAGTGATTGTTCATGAGAGCTGGCCAGATGAAAATGTTAAGGAGCTGGTTGAGACTCTTCAGCAACATCGTGTAGACATAAGAATAGATGCTGCTCTTTGCGATTCATTTCCTTCCCTTACAGTTGCGACAGAGGAAGATTGGCATACGGAATACCTTGATTACGTTTTGGCGCTAAAGAGAGTCTCCAGTACACAGGAAGCGATCGAGCATATCAATCATTATGGTTCAAAACACTCTGAAGCCATCATCACCGAAAACGAAGAAAATGTGAGTCTTTTTTTTCAACTTGTTGATAGTGCTGCTCTCTATCATAATGCATCAACCCGCTTTACCGACGGATTTGAATTCGGTTTTGGCGCCGAGATCGGAATCAGCACTCAGAAGCTTCATGCCCGCGGGCCAATGGGACTGCCTGCATTAACATCAAGCAAGTATGTGATACGGGGGAACGGGCAAATTCGTCAATAATCAAAAACGTTTTTCAAAGGAGCAGCCAGTCATGCGCTGCTCCTGTTCGTTGTTTAGTGATACTTAAGTGTATAATAAAGAGAAAACAACTGAAAGGAATGAATGCAAATGGAAATCACGAGGCACTCAATGGAAAAATTGCAAGACCCCACAGGAATTTTGGAGGGGGAACGTTATGAATTTATCATTCACGTCGATGTGGACGAAGAAGATGAACTTTATAGGGAAAACGGAATCTATGTCAAACTGATTTATGTTGTTCAGCCAGGAAATTCCCGAATTGTACAATATACGCTTTTAGAAAACTATACTGATAACATCATGGATTTTGAACTGGAGGAAGAGGAAGAACAAGAGCTGGATGCGTTTTGTAAAAGCAAGCTAAGCGCAGGAGAGAGTAATTTAAATTAACTATAATACATACAAGCTAACCAACCAGCATGGATAATTTCACGCTGGTTTTATTTATTGTGCAAGGACCCAAAGATATCAACGGTTCTAAAGATTTTTTATATTGTCGACATTGAAAGCTGTAATAAAGACCGACTACCTTATTCAGGTAGTTGGTCTTTTTGGTTCTTCAACTCATCTTCTGCTTTATTTACCGTTACCATACGGTGAGCTTCAACAGGTGTTTCCACCGACCCATTGACGACCGGCTTGTATTCTTCCATGTTATTGTGTCCTGTTCGTTCTGTCACAGTTTTCACCTCTCCTGTAGTATGTATCACTTTTATCTTTCTATGTGTATTGAAAGGTACATTCTGAAGGTGGAATATCTAGCAGAGCTTGTATACTCGGCTGCCGGAGTTTTCCAGCTTCCGTCCATTCCGCAAAATGAATCTTGGCGGTCACCTCCGGTTTTACCCAGTAGGCATCACGGTGCCGTTCAACGAGGTTCACAAAAGGACGCTCCGAAGTTTTAATCGTAATAAGCTTGGAAGTTAAGTTCCGCCAATCCTGAACGGTAAATTTCCCCGTACCCGTATGCCCGATATAAACGAATTGTCCCTGATCATCATATAACCCAAGAAGAACCGCATTCACTACACCGCCGCTCAACGTAAATCCTCCGATCACCGCATTTACATCCAGGGTGTTTTTAATTTTCAGCCAAACCTCGTTCTTCTCACCAATATAATAATGGCTTTGCAGCTGTTTCACCACAATGCCTTCCATTTCGGAGCTTTTTACCGCTTTAAATAAAGCTTCGCCATCATGATGGGAACGGACCAGCTGAACATGATCATTCGGAGTGATGATCTCAGACAACAGTGAGATCCTTTTTTCTAGAGGCCATTTTGTTATCCACTCACCATTGTAAAAAAGAACATCGAAAATCATGTAAGTAATAGGGACCTGATGTTGCAGGAGGCGAACACGGTCCAGGTTTCTTACTCCATCTCTTCTCATTACTTTATGAAAGCTTGGCCGCCCGTTGTCCCCGAGCGCAATGACCTCGCCATCTAAGATGACAGATTCGGCCGAACAGTATGTTTGTATAGGAGCCAGTTCTGGATAGTTCGCTGTACGCTCTCTTTTTTTGCGATTAAAAAGACGTGTGGTTTGGCCATCGGAATAGGTTAGAATGTGTACGCCATCCCATTTGATTTGAGCAATCCATTTTGAAGAAGCAGGGATATTTGTCGCGCTTTTCGGTTCCATGGGAAAAAGGGGATCCATGATGTTCACCTCGGGTATAGATTTACGCCAATCGTTTACACTAGCAGCATCAGTGATCAATAGCGGAGGAATCGTCATGGAAGTACAAGTGGAAGGCATAGTCATTCCTATTTCACATCCGGAAAAAATGATATGGAAGGAAGCCGGTTTTACCAAGGCTGATTATATCCGCTATTTATTAGAAGTCTCCGATTACATGCTTCCTTATACGAAAGACCGGATGCTGATGTACTGGCTGTATCCACATGGAATGCACCAACCCAAAGTGGAGAAGCGTTCCAGACCCGAAAAAGCACCGGAATGGCTGGTGAGCACCTTTTATAAAGAAAAAGAACGAATATTACTTCATGATAAAGCGACCTTACTATGGCTTGCCAATTGGGGCGCGCTTGAGTTTCACGTACCGTTTGATCAATACACCAAACCCGATTTCCCATCGGATTTGGTGTTTGATTTGGATCATTCACCGGAAGAATTTGGGGACGTCCTTGAAATCTCATTGGTCCTGAAAAAGGTATTGGACGGGCTTGGCTTAACCAGTCATGTAAAAACCTCCGGAAAAACCGGCCTGCATCTTTTTGTTCCGATAGAACCCTTGTTCTCGTTTGCAGAGGCAAGAAGAGTAAATCAATTTATTGCACAGTATATTCAAGAAAAATATCCAGGTAAAGTAACGTTGGAGAGGGTAAAAGAAAGAAGGGGAAACAAACTTTATTTTGATTATCTTCAATTATGGAAGGGAAGGACGATCGCTGTTCCCTATGGTCTCCGGGCAATAGAGAATGCATTGGTGTCTACCCCGGTTACCTGGGAAGAATTAAGTTCAGGTTTTCACCCGAGTGATTTTACTCCATCTGTTGTTCTTCAAAGGCTTAGAGAAAAAGGGGACCTGTTTGCAACGACGCACAAGATTAAAGAAGAGAACACTTCACGTGTATACGAAATATTATCTTTCACAAAAAAAGCTTAGACTACATTTCAAATGAGTAGTCTAAGCCTTTTTTGCTTCGATAGCTAAATCTAAAGCAGCAAAGCATGCTGTTTCAATGCTTATGTAACCAACAACATACAACAGAAGGGCTTAGTTTCATTTCGATAAATGACCAACAAAATCAAATCAATAAATTCCGCATTCATTCTGCATCTCATGTAGATGGAAATGAAGAGGATCTATATTGGTGTATGTATGTTCCAGTCTTTTAAATCCTTGCCTCGTAGAACGGATGAAGCCTAACTGGGTCATTACGTTTGGAACTGGGATTGTGACTGCTGCTTCATTGTTCATGTTCTCGCTAACGGCCGACTCGCCTTCTGCCTTTATTTACATGGCAACAGGATTGGTTGGACTGGGCATGGGGCTCATTTCCCCGATTTTTATGCTTACGATCCAATCGTCTGTTCAACAAAAAGAACGTGGAGTTGCAGTGGCATTGAACACCTTTACAAACACGTTCTCCCAGACATTGGGATCTGCGGTCTTTGGTACTATTTTCAACCTGACTTTGCTTTCTGAAGCAAAGAAAAAAGGCGAGGGAGACCTGAATTTCAACGCCTCGTTCAGCGAAGGTCATGTACCGGAGGACATGGTGTCAGAGATGCACGGAATCCTTGCTTCTGCCGTTCATGCCATTTATAGCGGAATGCTGCTGGCCGCAGGCTTGAGCTTTGCTGTATCATTTGCTTTAATCAAAAGAAGAAAATCTAAGAGCAAGGAATATCAGTATTTAAAGCATGGATAAATCGTCCATGCTTTTTTATGACAAATTTTCTCATAAAATGGTGAACGGGCGTAAAGAATAGATAAAGGATCTAACTAAGACACTCGGAGAGAGTGTGGACGGAAATGGGTGCCGACATGAGAGAAGATTGTGATACCTCCTCGATGAAAGAGCAAATTGTTGACCATCTTCAACAGGTCAACCAGGGGATTCAACATTTTTTACGCTCATTTGAAACAGAGAGTTATTGCTTATTGGGAAATCTTGAAGAACTAAAAGCAGAGATTGAACAAATCCAAACTGTTGCAGCTTCCTTTTATTTGAATTGTTATCTTTCACCATACACAGAAAAATACCTGGAGATCTCTACCTGTATTCAGCACCTCTCCAGCCAAAGGCACGGCGCTTTAATTGTGGTCGAACGGGAAGAGGCTATTGAAGCATTGATCAGTGCTGGAAATAAAATTGGAGCGGATCTTACGTTTCCCCTGCTGGAATCCATTTTTTATCCCGGGAATCCCCTGCATGACGGAGCGGTATTGGTTAGGGGAGAGACGATAGTTTCTGCTTCGAATGTGCTTTAGGTATCCGGCATAGAAGCAGGAAATAAAAAATTAGGTACCCGTCACCGGGCCGCAATAGGTTTAACAGCAGTGTCCGATGCACTTGTCCTCGTAGTCTCTGAAGAAACAGGAAGAGTCTCGTTTGCGGTGGGAGGTAAGCTATTTCCTATTAGTACCTCCAGTTCCATTGTTTAGTTCTATTATATGTGGGGATGAATATACTCCTAATGATTTCCTATTTACTTTTGAAGGGAAGGCTGGACATGCTGAAAAGCTGTAAAACCTGTAAAAATGGTTTGGTTTTGCCTATGATTAATATTATCCCTGTTTATCATAAGGGAGCGAGTCTTTACATTCATAATGTGCCTTTTACTGTTTGCACCCACTGCAACACTCATGAATTTGTGGATCATTTATCCGAAATCAAACAGGTGGCCAAGAATTTGAATGATGAACATGGAACCCGCACATTTAAATATGAAATTGTTGAGATCAAGGAACCGGGGGACAAGCCATCCGCCTCTTCCTCCGTCATTTTATTGGGGGCGCTGGTTGGAGAATCGGGTGCACTATGGTATGCAGCAAGAAATAATACCCATTAATCTTTTCACAGGTTATCGCCATTGACTAAACGGGGTCATGGCTTTTTTCAATAGAGGAATAGGACCAGATATGAGGAATAGTATCCATAAAGATTACAAGATCAATAGATTGAAGGGGAGGAGCAATGGAGAAATACACAGTTTCCAAAACTATAGGTCTTGTTGCAGGCATTATCATTATCCTGTCCGCCCTGGGTTTTGGAGGGCTGTATATGCTTGGGACCTCTTTGGGAAAAGCGCTTGGCTCACAGACAGGTCCTTCAGTGGATGTACCGTTTATGTTTGTGGTTCTAATGTGTATTTTATTGATTGGCTTCATAACAGGATTAGGTTCCCTCGGATTAAGCATGGGGCTCCTTCTCCTGATTGTCTTTTTTAATTCTATAGGTGCTTTGGGAAAAGCGATTGAAGTCCTGATTCTGTGGGTAAGCGGTGTCTATTTTCTTTTAGGTTATTTCGTTAAAAAAGAGGAATCACAAAACCCTGTCGTTTGGCCAAAAAGCCAGATAACAGGGTTTTGTACTCAATCTTAATAGTTCAAGCCGGTTCCATAGGGGTACAGGCCTTCAATGGAAACGGGAAGCTTTCCTCCTGGCTGTGTTCCAAAGATCACATCAATCGCTGCTTTCCACGAGGTTGGAACAGGTGAACCCCAGCGCTCAACCGAGTATGTTGAAATGTATGCGCCAACTTCCGGATATTCCTTAACATCATAAGGGAGGCCAAGGGAAACCGCAACAACAGGCTTTCCTGTTTTTTGCAGTTCCTTCACCAGCTTTGCCTGTCCGGCAGGCAGCTCACTTGGAGAAAACGTAGGAACGATGATTTGGTCCGCTTGTTCAGCGAGCTTTACTGCCTGTTTAATTTCTGCCGTGGTCGCATCTTCTGAAGTGGTAAAGCTTTTTACATTTCCTGCCGATTTTTCATCGACCATGCTGGCAATATTGTTGATGAAATTGGTGGAGCCGTAAATTTGCGGTCCTGTTACAAGTGTCAATTTTTTCTCCGCCGGGTGAAAAGGAAGGACATTTTCATTTTTTACTAGCGTGATCGACTTTCTTGCAACTTCGGCAGCTGTTTCTTTATGTGCCGGTTGATTGACGACATTGACAGCTCCTTCAGGATCAACATACCGGTGGCCAAAAAGCTTATACTTAATCTTCAAAGCCAGAACCCTTTTTACCGATTCATTGACTCTTTTTTCGGATAATTGGCCGGATTTCAGCGCGTCACTTAAGGCATCAAAAGTTTCAGTTTGTTCGTCCAGATTTCCGGTAGCCATCACAATATCCGCTCCGGCGTTTACCGCCATCACAGCCGCTTGTCCTGCACCCCATTCCTTGGCGATCGCATGCATGCTCATGGCGTCTGTTACGATCAGTCCTTTAAAGCCCATCTCATTTCTGAGTAAACCGGTGAGCACCTTCTTGGAAAGCGTGGCAGGAAGTTCCTTGTCAATCGCATTAATAATCACATGGGCCGTCATGATGGAATCTACTCCTGCATCAATTGCTGCCTGAAATGGAGGAAGATGCACGGTTTCAAGCGTTTCGCGGTCATATGTAACAGCAGCTAAGCCCAGGTGTGAATCCACGCTCGTATCCCCATGGCCAGGGAAGTGCTTGGCTGTTGCGACTACGCCATTCTCCTGATAGCCTTTGATTTGTGCGGCGGTCATGCTGGAGACAAGACTTGTTTTTTCGCCAAAGGAACGTACACCGATAACAGGATTGGCAGGGTTCGTATTCACGTCAGCAACCGGTGAGTAGTTCCAATTAAATCCTGTTGCTTTTGCTTCGAGTGCCGTTATTTTGGCCACATCCTTCGCCGCTTTTGCTTGTCGTGTGGCACCAATACCCATTTGCCGTGGAAAAGGGGTTGCATCGGTGACATGTTGTTTTGTCCCGAATTCCAAATCGGCGGAAACCAACAGTGGGAGTTTTGGAGAGGTATTGGCAGCCCATTTTTGCAGCTGGTTATTATATTGAGCTGTTGTACGTGCATTACGGGCACCATAAACAATAACAGAACCTGCTTTGTAGTTTTGAATCAGCTTCCGGGTATCTTCACTCGGCATTTTACTTTCATTATCATGTGTGGAAGGCATGACAAGCTGTCCGATCTTTTCCTTAGCCGTCATATTAGCTATGATTTGTTCAATGACCTTATCTTTGGGGGACTTGGGTGGATCGGCATTTCCCTTTAATTCATCGGCACCTGCACTAAGAGGCAATAAGAGAGTGGAACCAATAAGAACCGTACTGATAAAAGCACTCATCTTCTTCATTGCACTTTCCCTCCTTGGCATAAAATGTAATCGTTTTCAATGAAAGGGTAGCACCCTTGAACAAGAAGGGTCAATTACCATTTACATAAAATAGAAAAAATGAATCGTATTACATATTTATTCAGGCACATGTTGGATGAATATGGTAGATTTGTTGCATGTACGAAATCGTTTATCGATAAAAAGCATGAGGAAGTTCTGCCTAGTGAATGAAAAGAGGTTTTCTCCACTTTCACAGGGAATATAAAGCGTGGATGAATCTTTAAAAAGGATGAAAAAGGAGAGTGGGAGGATGGATGTATTCCTAAGTCAGTATGATTGGATCAGGCGCACCCGGGAAACTTTATTTCGTTATTGCGAAACGTTACCTTATGAAGATTATGTAAAAGAGGTAGAAGCATTTGGCGGAGATTCCATTCGAAATTTGCACGCTCATGTAGCGGACTGTTACCAGACCTGGCTCGGAATTCGGGCACTTGAAAAGCAGTTTTCCGAAATTAACCCACAGACCATTCACAGTGTACAAGATATGCGAGAGATTTTTGCAAAAACAGATGATTTGGTTCTTGAATTTCTTCAAGAATTTAAAGAAAATGGCGACAAAAACATTCAAATCACCAGGAATGGAGAATCCTGGAATGTAACGGTATTATGGCTGTTTACGCACACGGCCACTCACGAGTTTCATCATAAAGGACAGATTGTAAAAATCGGCAGACAGCTCGGGTATATTCCGCCGGACACAGATCTCATAGAAGAATTCATTCCTAGTTGACAATTTTCCTGGAAGGAATGGGTAGAGTGAATAAAAAGCTGATTAAAAAATTTAACCGCCAGGCTGAGACTTACGACCGACTGAGGGAAAAACAATTCCAAAAAAAGTGGAGAGAAAAATTAATTGGGGAGGCTAGAGGACATGTGCTGGAACTGGCGGTGGGCGCAGGAGGGAACTTTCCGTTTTACAGGCTGGAAGAGATTCATACCATCACTGCAGTAGATTTCAGCCCGGAGATGCTTGGAAAAGCAGAAGAGGCTGCTCAGCACTAACATCTTCCAGTAAAATTTATTGAGAGCGACATTGAAGAGCTGGCTTTTGAAAAACAACAGTTTGATACGGTTGTTTCTACTCTTTCATTTTGTGGTTATTCCAATCCTGTACGAATCCTTGAAAACGTAAGTACATGGTGTAAACCACATGGACAAGTATTGCTGCTGGAACATGGAATCAGCTCTAATTTATTCGCCTCGACTTTACAAAGAGCTTTGAATCCTTTGGCTGTTAAAACGGTGGGCTGCCATCAAAATCGTAACATTATGGAGCTGCTTAACCGCTCGCCTTTAGAAATTCAGAAAGCAGAACATCATTGGCTGGATGTCTTTCATCTTATTTGGGCCACGCCACGAAAGGAATAAGGAGTGAACCATATGAAGATGGCAGTAGGCAGACACCTGTAACATTGTTTCAAAACCTAAAGGATGCTTCAGTCGGAGAAGAACTATAATAATACCAAAGAAAACTGGCCTAAAAGTTGGCGAGTTTTCTTTGGCAATATGCCATATATGATGTAAAAGGGTTGATTTACTCGTTTTTTAACCTTCTATCTGTTACTCAAGATTAGTTATAATATCTCTCCATAACAAACTTTGAACGATCTCCTCGTACAACGCTGGCAGAAAATTCGATTGGCAATTCCTTTGAGGAATAAGTGATCGATTCCAGTAAAAAAGACGGGGAGCCTGCTGGGATGTTCAACAGTTCACTCATGGCTTCATTGGTTAGAATGGGCTCGATGGATTCCACTGATCGGTGGATTTCAATCTCAAATTTGCTTCTTAACAATTGAAACAAAGAACCCGAACAATCTTCCTGCATCAAACCTGGTGCAACCTTCCAAGGGATAAAAGAGGTGGAATGCTGAAGAGGTTCTGTTCCGCCATGACGTAAGCGTACAAGTTTGATGACTGGATCCTCTTCATCTATCTCAAGAGCCTGGGCTAAAGAATAATAGGCGGGGATGACTTCCAATGTAAGGACTTTTGAAAAAGACACCAGGCCGGCATCTTTCATCTGCTCTGAAAAACTCTTCATATTTTGAGAAAGTGCCTCATTGATTTTCGGCTTTGAAACAAAAGTTCCCTTTCCCTGAATACGATGAATTTTGCCGTCGATTTCAAGTTGTTGCAGTGCCAGACGGATCGTGGTTCGGCTGACATCAAACATCCGGCATAATTCGGATTCAGTGGGAAGTTGGCTTCCAATTTGATACGTTTCGTTTTTTATCAGTTCCAAAAGCTTTTCTTTAATTAAATAATATAAGGCAGTTCCAGGGCTTCTATTTATCATATTCTCACTCCGATTTATCTCTCCTACCTGAATAGTGTATACATATGTTACAACAAATTTGTGAATTTATACAATTTATTTAATAGTAGAATTTTTACAAAAATATTCTGTTTTCCCAGCAACTGTCGTTTTTATGCAATTAACGCTATCAAAATCCTTAAGAATTGCTTTATGTAATCTAAATATTTAGAAAATTCAGTTGACAAGAGATTATAAATCCAATAGATTTGTAGTAACAACACAACAAATTGAGGAAAGGAGGAAAATGTTATGACATATGATGTACTGGTAGAGGGCATCATTTCCACGGATGTTATTTTTTCATCCATTCCCAAAATGCCGAATCCTGGAGAAGAGGTCTATTGCGGATCGTTTGAATTTACCTGCGGTGCAGCCTATAACACGGCAGTCGCTCTTTCGAGACTAGGGCTGAAGGTGGCAGTCATCGGCCCAATTGGCAATGACTTTCTTAGTCAATTTATGAAAGAGAGTTTGGAGGCGGAAGGTGTTTCCACCTCTCTCATGTTACAAGTTGATCAACCTCTTCGTTGTTTATCTGTTTGCATCAATTATGGCGGAGACCGATCGTTTCTCTCTTTTCAGGACAGCGTTGAAAAACTAAACCTTGCTGATTATGCGTGTTCTGTAATTGAAAACACAGAAGCAAAGGTCTTACATACTTCGGCAGGAAGAGGTAACAAAGGGGTCATTGAAAAGGCCAAAACCAAAGGAATGTTGATCTCTTTGGATGTCGGCTGGGATGAGGAATGGCTGCAGGACGACCAATTGAATGAGCTCCTTAAAATGGCCGACATCTTTACACCTAACCAAAAAGAGGCAGAAACAATAACAGGGATTAAAAATCCTTATGAAGCCATTGAAAAGCTGGGTAAACATAACACCTCCATCGTTATTAAACTGGGAGAGCTCGGTGCATTGATGCGACAAAATCACACCATCAAAAAAATAGCCGGTTATCAATGTGTGGCCATTGATACAACAGGGGCTGGAGATGTTTTCTCTGCCGGCCTGTTGGCAGGGATACTAAAGGGATGGTCTTTAGAGGATTCCGTAAAATTAGGCAATTACTGCGGCAGCTGCTCTGTTCAAAGTTTGGGAGGAGCAACCAGCAGTCCAAGCTGGCAACAAGTACAAAAGGATTTTTTGGAACCTATAAAATAAATCAGGAGGATGAATCATGAAACTGACCATATTAGGCGGAGCCGGGATGAGGACTCCCTTATTGATTGAAGGCTTGTTTAAACAAAATGATCTTCATTTTAAAGAAGTCACTCTCTTTGATGTAGATGAGGAAAGGTTATCTGTTATGGGAGGCATTTCTCGATTTCTCGTGGACAAATACCAAGGAGATTTTATTCTTTCATTCACCACCGATATCAAGGAAGCGGTACGAGGTGCGGATTTTATTTTCTCCGCTATTCGTGTGGGTCAGGAGGAAGGACGCGTCCTTGATGAACAAATCGCACTTAAGTATGGAGTGCTTGGCCAGGAAACAACAGGTCCAGGGGGATTTGCCATGGGGTTGCGGACCATTCCCGTCATGCTCGAATACTCCAGGATTATCTACGAGGAAGCACCGGAAGCCTGGCTTCTTAACTTTACCAACCCGGCTGGTTTGATGGCTCAAGCTCTTACTACATATGGAAAACATAAAAAAGTAATCGGAATATGCGATGCACATGCCGGGATTAAAAATTCGCTGTGCAAGTTTTTAAAGGTGCCTCATACTGACCTGCAAGTTACTTATTTTGGATTAAACCATCTGGGCTGGGTTCCTTCTGTTTATGAGAAAGGTGTGGACCGGCTTCCTGAAATTCTTGATCGTTATGAACACCTATCCCGTATTTCGCATACTTTCCGTTTCTTTGAACCGGAACTGATCCGTAATATGGGGATGCTGCCCAACGAATATTTGTACTACTTTTATTACGCAGATCAGGCAGTAACAAACATCTTGCAATCGAATCAAACGAGAGGTGAGCAAATTGTTCAGTTAAACCGCCCGCTTCTTGAAAGAGTGTCAGACCTCGTCCAACAGGACCGTATGGAGGAAGCCTGGGCTGATTATAAAGGAACACTTGATGCGCGGGGCAGCACGTACATGTCCAGGGAAACGACCGGTCAAATCCATGATGTTCACGAAGAAGAAGATACCGTTGAACTCTCCTTTGAAGAAGAAGGCTATGAAGGTTTGGCCTTCAACATCATCCGCAGTATTGCAAACAACAAACAGCAAATCTTAACGCTAAACGTGCCAAACAATGGGACAATCACTCAGCTGCATAACGATGATGTGGTGGAAGTTCCTTGTCTTGTAAATAAAAATGGGTATTTTCCAATTAATATTGGCGACGTTCCGGATTTTGCCCTTTCATTGATCCATCCGGTAAAAACGTATGAGCGGTTAGCCGTGGAATGTGCAGTAAAGGGAGATTATCAAGCGGGGGTAAATGCATTGACTGTTCATCCTCTTGTCCCTTCATTTACCTCAGCGAAGGCAATGATGGATGATTATCTGACGGCTCACCAAAAGCATCTGCCACAATTCAGAGATAAGAATATTAACGTTTAACAATAGATTACGAGTTTTCCAGCAAAACCCCAAAAAAATGTTTAAAGGGAGGGTCTACATTGAAAAAAGGAAAGGTGCTTTTTCTTTTAATCTTGATTTTTTCTTTATTGGTCGGTTGCAATGCAGCTCCGCCAACAAGCGGAAAGAAAAACGAGGCAAAGAGTGAAAAGCTGAGCTGGAATAACAAAAAAGACCTAAAAGGGGAAGAAATCACCTTATTGTGGGTGAATACAGACGGTGCAAACGGGCCTCGTGGAAAAATTTTAAAAGAGTTTACCAAAGACACAGGAATCAAAGTGAAAGAACTAGCGGTGGATTACAATTCCCTGTACAACAAGATCACCACCGCTGTTCTCTCCAATTCGGCGGACATTGATTTGGCAGAAATGGATACGATTTGGGCCGGGCAGTTCATGGAAGGTGGGATTGCCTATGATCTGGCGGACACCGTACCGAAAGAGGTGCAGAAAAAGTATACGCAATCGTCCCTAAGCTCCGTCATGTATAAAGACCAGCTGGCCGCTGTTCCATTTTTCTCCAGCACAAAGCATTTCTACTGGAACAAGGAGCTTCTTGCAAAAGCCGGATATAATTCTCCTCCAAAAACGTGGGATGAATTTCGGGAAATGTCTAAAAAACTGACGAAGAATGGTGTATATGGCTCTGCCTGGTCATGGAAACAAGCAGAAGGATTAAACTGTGACTTTGTCAGCCTCGTATATGGGTTCGGGGGAAAATTCTTTGATGAAAAAGGAGCGCCTGTTTTCAATAAAGGCGGGGGATTGAAAGCACTTCAATATATGGTTGATCTCACTCAAAAGGATAAAACCGTTGATCCGGCAAGCTTGCAATGGAGTGAGGATGATGTAAAAAATGCATTTTCCACAGGAAAGATCGCCATGATGACGAACTGGGAAGGTATGTATCCCGATTTAAATGATCCATCCAAATCCAAAGTAGTTGATAAAACCGATGTCGGATTAATGCCGGGAAATGGGGATGTGAAGTCGGCTGCAGTTACCGGTTCTGAGGGCATTTCTTTAATGAAAGACAGTAAACATAAGCAAGCAGCCCTGGAATTCTTAAAATGGATGAGCACCAAGAAGTTTCAACTTCCGTTGTTTAAGAATGACGGAATGTATCCTACAACGGAAGGACTATATGACGATCCTGATCTAAAGGCGGCGGACAAAACAAAAACCGTGGACAAAGTCATGAAGCAATTTGAATATGGACAAAACCGTCCCAATGCTCCAGGTTACGTGGAATGGGCGGATATATTATCTGCTGAAATCCATGAAGCATTGTTAGGGAAAAAATCTGCGAAAGTGGCATTGGATACGGCAGCAAAAAAAATTAAGAAAGCCATTGAAGAGTCAAAATAATGATCAGGAAGCGGTTAGGCACTAACCGCTTCTTCTTTCAAAGGAGGATTGAGATGGAAAAATCGGCTGGTAAGTCAGCGAAATTCAGGCTAATGGGTAAAAAAAAGAGAAAAGATCTACTTTTTGCTGTGATCTTGCTGTTACCCACCTTCTACATACTCTTTAAAACCTTTTTATTTCCCATTTATCAATCGCTCGTCTGGAGTATGTATAAGTATCACATGCTGGATGGTTCTGATGTGGTATTTGTAGGATTTAGTAATTTTACAGCATTGTTCAAGAACCATGATTTCTGGACGGCAACCTATTTTACCGGTTACTTTACCGTCATCTCCACTGTAGCGGAATTAGTACTCGGCTTGTTTAGCGCTTTGCTGCTCAATCAGATGTTCAGGGGAAGAGTATTTTTCCGGATGATTATCATCATTCCCTGGGCGATGCTGACCCTCGTAAACGGTTTGCTGTGGAAATGGATTTTTCAGCCGGGGAACGGGTCATTTACGATTATCCTGAAGAAAATTCATGTGCTTAGCGCAAGTGAAAACCCGTTATGGCTGGCTGATGCACATAATATTATTAATTCCGTGGTGGTTGCCGATGTCTGGAAAATGACCCCGTTTATGACACTTTTACTTTTGGCCGGCCTTCAGGCAATCCCCTCGACACTTTATGAAGCCGCGATGATGGATGGTGCCGGGTTTTGGAAAAAGCTTTGGTATGTCACCATTCCTCAGTTGTTTCCCATCCTGATGATTGCCGTTGTGCTTCGTACCATTGCCGCATTTCGCGTTTATGACATCCTGACCGTTTTCACAGGAGATCCAACCACTTCTATTTCCTACCTGACATTCAACAAGGCATTCCGTTACTTTTATCTCGGTGAAGCTTCTGCCATGGCGTGGGTTTCAACAGCTATCATTCTCGTATTTATTGTCTTGTATATTCGCATGTTAAAGAAGAATTCCCATGAGGTATAAAAGGAGGGATATTCATGTTTGAACCAACGATTGAACAGAGAAGCGTCAAAAATGACATCGCAACGGTTAAAAGGAAATCCAGCTTGTTTAAGGTGAAAAGCACAGATCTGATTTCCCCCTTTTACTTGTGGTGCGGCTTAATCCTGCTCGCACTGTTTACATTGGCTCCTTTTGTCTATTTGTTTACGTCTTCCATCAGTAAAACCGAAGAGCTGCTTAGCGGTCATTTGGTTCCTCACTCTCCCACACTGGAAAACTATTATCGTCTTTTTACGGGTAATGGGGCTGCCGAATTTATTGCAGCCATGAAAAACAGTATCATTGTGTCCCTGGGCACCACGGTGGGCACACTGATTTTGGCCATTTTTGCTTCGTATGCCTTTTCCAAGGTGATGTTTCCATTTCGCAATTCTGCGTTATTTACAGTGCTGGCGATGCAGTTGTTGCCGTCCATCTCGATCATCGCTCCGCTCTATGTCATGATGAGAAATGGAATTTCCATTGCTATCCCATTCACCAATGTCATATTGTTTCAATCGCCTCCTCTTTTGGACACGGTTTGGTCGTTAATTATTTCCTATACGACCTTTTCACTGCCGTTTGCCATCTGGATCATGACCGGCTACTTCCAAACCATCCCTAAAGCACTGGAGGAAGCTGCCATTATCGATGGGTGTTCTCGTATGGGAAGCTTGTTTCGGATCATTATTCCCCTTGCCATGCCCGGAATTGCGGCAACCGCTATTTTTACGCTGCTGTTGGCATGGGATGAATTTATGTTTGCCAGTGCGTTCACTCAATCCTTTGCTTCCAAAACATTGCCGATCGCTATCCGTGAGTTTATTGGCAAGCACAACATTGATTGGGGACTTATGACGGCTGGGGGCTTTATCGCCTCGCTGCCGCCGGTTCTGGTCTCCGTATTTCTTTATAAATATATTGTCGGAGGCCTTGCTGGTGGAGGTGTGAAGGAATAATGACACACATTGTGATGGGGATTGATGGAGGCGGAAGCAAAACACATGCGGTTATTGCCGATCAGTCTGGTAACCTTCTTGGGAAAGGATTTTCAGGATGCTCCAACTACCAGGTGAACGGGATTGAGCAAGCGTTCACCAATATTCAAGAAGCAGTTGCAACCGCCATGCAGGAGGCCCGGCTTTCAAGCACTGATCTTTCTTTTGTCCAGTATGGACTGGCCGGCGCTGATCGTGAAATAGATATTCGAACGCTGAAATCAAAGCTTGCAACCCTGCCTTATAAAAAATGGGACCTGGTATGTGACACCATGGAAGGCTTGCGGCTAGGGAGTGATTCCAATACCGGAGTCGTTTTAGTAGCAGGGAGCGGTACAAATGCAGCCGGACGAAACCAGGAAGGGAACGTGGTCCAAACTGGAGGTTTCGGTTATCTTTATGGCGATGGACAGGTAGGTGGAAATGCACTTGCGACAGAAGCATTCAGATCGGCGGTGCGTTCCTGGGAGCTTCGGGACATTCCTTCGAGCTTAACCGAACGGATCCCCCGTTTTCTGGGATTTAATACGATGGAAGAAATGTGGAATCATTTCTTGGATAAGGGGGTAACGAAAGTCGACGGCAGACTGGCGATTGTTCTGCATCAAGCCGCAATGGATGGAGATCTGCTTTCGATCCGGATATTACAAAACGCCGGCAGCGAGCTGGGCATAGCGGCAAACTCGGTGATCAAGAGACTCGGGAACTTGCCTTTACCTATTCCCATCGTTCTAACAGGCAGTGTACTGCAAAAGGGGAAAAATCCTGTAGTATTGGATGCATTAAGAAAGACGATCGAGAATGAGGGACACGAAATCGAGATGATCATTCCACAAAAGGATCCGGTTTTTGGAGCAGTGTTACTGGCATTTGACCATCTTCATTTGCCGGTTAGTATTGAAATTTTAAACCGAATGGAAGAAGGGTGGATAAGTTATGAAAAACGGGCTTAAAGTAGCGGTGATCGGCGGTGGATCTTCGTATACGCCTGAATTAATTGAAGGCTTTATTGAACGGCATGAAGAGTTTCCTGTACAGGAACTTTTTCTGGTGGACATCAACGAGGGAAAGGAAAAACTTGAAATCGTAGGAGAATTAGCACGGAGGATGATTCAAAAAGGCGGCGTTCCCATTCATCTCACGTTAACGTTTGATAGGGAGGAAGCTATCACAGGAGCTGACTTTGTCATCACCCAGCTCCGTGTGGGAATGCTTGAGGCAAGATCGAGGGATGAGAGAATCCCCCTCCGTTATCAGTGCATTGGCCAGGAAACCACTGGGGCCGGAGGGTTTGCTAAAGCCCTGCGGACCATACCGGTGATCCTTGATATCTGTCGGGATATTGAAAAATATGCTCCTGAAGCTTTTTTGATCAACTTTACTAACCCTGCAGGTGTTGTAACGGAAGCGGTAAATAAATATTCAACCGTAAATGCGATTGGGCTTTGCAACCTACCGATCAACACCAGGAAACAGCTTGCTGAATTCTTAAATGTGGACACCAATGAAATTGAGATTGAAATGGCAGGAATTAATCATTTGAATTGGACGACAAAAATTTGGATAAAAAACAAAGATGTTACTGAGAGTTTCTTAAAGGGAGAAGCAGACCTGAAAGGCTTTAACATGAATAATATTCCTGATCTTGAATGGAATCGTGACTTTTTGCAGGCATTGGATGCTTTACCTTGCGGTTATCATCGTTATTATTATAAGAAAGATGAGGTTTTGAAACATCAATTAGAGCAATTGCAGGAGACTGGAACCAGAGCGGATGAGGTAAAAAAGGTAGAGGCCGCTTTGTTTAAACGCTATCAAGATCCCAACCTGTCCATCAAACCACCGGAACTCGCTCAACGAGGAGGGGCATTCTATTCGGAGGCAGCGGTTGATATCATGTCCTCCATTTATAACAATAAGAAAGATATTCAGACCGTAAATGTGCAGAATAATGGGATCCTATCCTGTCTTCCTGATACCGCTTCTATTGAAGTCAATTGCGTGATTGACCGTCAGGGTGCTCATCCCATTCAACTTACTACCAAAATCGATGCAAGAATCCGCGGATTGCTGCAAGTGGTAAAAGCGTATGAAGAAATGACCATTGAAGCTGCAGTTCACGGAGACTATGCCATGGGACTGCTCGCCTTGATTACTCATCCGCTGGTGAAGAGTGCTTCTGTTGCAGAAAAAATATTCCAAGACATTCTAAATGAAAATAAGACCTTTCTGCCACAGTTTTTTTCAGAAAGCAAAACGGTATAAGCAAAAGCTCCGGGACTGGGAGAAATCTCTCAGTTCCGTTTTTATGAGTGAAGGCAGGACCATATAATGTCAAAAACTTAATTTGTTAAAGTATTAAAAATTTTTTGATAAATCTGTTGAAAAGTAAGATATGGAGTGGTTTAATAAAGCTATATATTTTTAAAAACTGAAAAAAGGAAAAGGCAATATTTTTTTAAGCAATTAATGAAACAGTGTTTCTTATTACGAAACAACCGGAGGTGGAGAGTATTGCTTGAGACAGTATCGCTGTCGGATTTAACCTCGATCTTACCCCAAGAACAAATCATGGTCGAGGAAGAGAATGACCATCCCCTAGGCAATGGAGGGTATATCACCGTTTTTCCTGAAACTGAAGAGGAAATTCAGGTCATTTTAAAATATGCCGGGGACCATGATAAAAAGATT
The DNA here is from genome assembly GCF_001457035.1 of Fictibacillus enclensis. GTDB lineage: Bacteria > Bacillota > Bacilli > Bacillales > Fictibacillaceae > Fictibacillus_C > Fictibacillus_C enclensis. Next base: position 1,507,885 of record NZ_KQ758617.1, read on the forward strand.
ACGATTCAGGGCAGGGGAACAAAAAGGGGTTATGGAGGACAAAATGAAAAAGCTGACATTTTGCTTTCGTTATCGAAATACAAAGGGATTGTTGAACATACGGTTGGAAATATGACAATCACTGTGAAGGCAGGAACCCCTTTTCACGAGCTGCAAACGTACCTGGCCGAGCACCAGCAGCGCGTTTCCCTAGATCCTGCGTGGCCAGAACAGGCCACGATTGGCGGTATTATCGGATCGAATGAAAGCGGTCCCAAGCGGCTAGGTTATGGTTCCTCACGAGATGTAGTCATTGGGTTGCGTATGGTTTATCCTGATGGCTCAATCATACGGTCCGGGGGAAAGGTCGTAAAAAATGTGGCCGGTTATGATATGAACAAACTGTTTATTGGATCCATGGGTACGCTGGCCGTTATGTCTGAAGTGGTTCTTAAACTGCGTCCGCTTGCAAAGTATGAAAGCTTGGTGCTCTTGTCCTTTCCGGAAGGAAATCTGGAGGCGGTTCGCTTGTTTGCCACGACTCTTTTGGAATCCATGATGGAACCTGTCACTCTCGAGTTGTTAACACCAGCTCTCTCGGAAAGACTGACCGGTCAACGAGTTTATACGATGGCGATCAGTTTCGAGGATGTAAAGAGTGCTGTGCATTATCAGGAGGAATTCGTCAAAAGCATCTCTCCAGCCCAGGTCCAAATGGACATCTTGCCCCAAGAAAAAGCAAAGGCGTTTTGGGATCAATTCTATATCCTCAGGCCGAATGGAGCCCTACCTTCCACCGATACTGAAACAGTTGCAACTGTCAAAATCGGCGTTACCAATCTTGACGTCGTTCATGTTTTAAAGGAAAGCGAGCTCTTGCAAGACAGCCACAATTTGGTGATTCAGGGGCACGGTGGATTAGGACATGGTTTGTGTCAAGTGACATTGAAAGGAGCAAGCGATAATATCCTGAGTGCTATAACTCATCTCCGGCAAGTTGTAGAACAGTTAAACGGTTATCTTATCGTGACACATTTACCTTACGTTCTCCGGCAGCAGGTCAGTGTGTGGGGCAAGCCACCATCCTATTTTTATCTGCTGGAAGGAATTAAAACCAAAGTTGACCCCAAGAGAATTCTTAATGACAAACGTTATGTGGGAGGGATCTAAGCGTGAGCACAAGGGAAAGCGATGTGAAAGAACGCCCGGCATGTACAACCACAAACCTGAGCAATTATCATTGGAGCGATCCCCCTGACGAAAATAAATGGGCGGATTGTGTGCATTGCGGGATGTGTCTGGAATCATGTCCCACGTATGAACTCACAGGCCAGGAGCAACATTCTCCCCGAGGACGAGTTCATCTCATCAAATCGGTCGCCGAAGGAAAAATCGAGGTCAATGAACAGTTTATGGATCCGGTTTTCGCCTGCCTGGACTGCCGTGCATGTACAACTGCCTGTCCTGCGGATGTGGATGTCGGGGGACTGATCGAAGAGGCGCGTGGGCAAATTCGTAAAGCCATGCCATTGACAGGCTACAGAAAAACCGTCAGCAATTTCTTCCTGCACAGTCTATTTCCTCATCAGAACCGATTGAACACCGTTGGCGGGTTATTAAAATTTTATCAAAAGAGCGGGATGCAAAAGGTCGTCCGCAAAACCGGACTGTTAAAGGTAATGCCTGATCATCTGGCAGAGATGGAAAGAATCATGCCAGTACTGACAAAACCCGTGCGCCAAAAATACAAGAATCAAAATGTGATTAAAGCAAAAGGCGAAACCAAGCATGAGGTTTCCTTTTTAACGGGATGTGTCATGGATGTGATGTTCAGTGACATTAATGACGCTACAATTAATGTTCTGACCCGAAACGGTAATGATGTGGTCATTCCGCAAAACCAGACATGCTGCGGTGCTCTTCACGTGCACGCGGGTGATCGGGAAATGGGAAGAAAGCTTGCTAAACAGAACATTGAGGCATTTAACGATGCAGAAAAAATCATTGTTAATGCCGCAGGATGTGGCTGCATGATGAAGGAATATGCGGAATTGTTCCGTGAAGAGCCCGAATGGCACGAAAAAGCGCTGGCGTTTTCCGCCAAGGTGGAAGACGTATCGAAATATCTTCATGACACGGGGTATGAAAAGCCACAGGCCGAAATAAACACCCGCATCACCTATCACGATGCCTGCCATTTAGCACATGGACAGGGAGTACGTCAGGAGCCTCGTAACATTTTGCTTGATATCCCGGGCGTTGAAATGGTCCATATGCCAAACGCTGACCGCTGCTGCGGAAGTGCCGGAATCTATAATATTACCAATCCTGAAATGGCGGGAGCTGTGCTGGAAAGCAAGATGGAGAATGTACCGGATGACGTGGAGATGATCTCGATGGGAAATCCCGGCTGCATGCTTCAAATGGCGATGGGCGTCCAAAAATATGGGCGGAATCAAAAAATTGTTCACACTGTTCAGCTGCTCGACTGGGCCTACCAGAAAGAAGATGGCTTAAGGGGGCAAGAATAATGGGACGAAAGGGACTGAAAACAAAAGATAAACACATTAAGAATCTCGCAAAGATCGTAGGCGACCGTTCGATTTTACACCATAAAGAGGATTTATTGGCGTACGACTGTGATGGATTTACGATCCACAAGTATTTGCCAAAAGCGGTTGTTTTTCCAAAGGATACACAGGAGGTTGCCCGTCTCGTCAACTATTGCTCAGATAACGGGCTGCCTTTTCTCGCTCGCGGCGCAGGCACAGGTTTGAGCGGCGGAGCCATTCCCGTCAACGGAGAAGTGGTGATCAGTCTGGTTAAAATGAAAAAGCTGCTGAGTGTAGATTACGAGAATAGAAGAGCGGTGGTTGAACCCGGATTCGTCAACCTGAAGCTGACCAACTCCATCTCGGATAAAGGGTATTACTATGCACCTGATCCATCCAGCCAATATTGCTGTACGATTGGCGGGAATGTGGCAGAAAATGCGGGAGGCGCTCATTGTCTGAAGTATGGGGTGACCACAAATCACATTTTGGGACTGGAAGTGGTTTTGCCAAACGGTGAAATCATTGAAATCGGCAATAACGGGGTTCCTGATGCGCCTGGGTATGATCTCCTCGGATTGATTACTGGCTCGGAAGGAACGCTGGGAATCGTGACCAAAATCACCGTCAGGATTCTGAAAAACCCGGAAGCCAAACAGACTGTGCTCGCCTATTTTAATGACGTTTCAGACGGGAGTCATGCGGTATCGGACATTATCTCTGCTGGTATTGTTCCTGCTGCGCTTGAAATGATGGATAAAACAGCCATTGAAGGGGTGGAGGCCGCAGCCTTTCCTGTGGGACACCCGAGAGATATTGAAGCGCTGCTGCTCATTGAAGTAGATGGCATCTCTGCCGGGATTGATGAGCAAATCAGCCAGATTCTCGACGTCTGTAAAAACCGGAATGTCAGGGAAGTAAAAGTCGCCCAGGATGAAGCAGAACGGGCCAGATGGTGGGCGAACCGGAAGACAGGATTCGGTGCCATGGGTGCCATCTCTCCCGACTATTTGGTACAAGACGGAGTCATCCCGCGCAGCCGGCTGCCGGAAGTGCTAAACAGAATCAACCAGATCAGTGAAGAATCCGGCCTTCGCATCGCCAATATTTTTCATGCAGGGGACGGAAATCTTCACCCGCTCGTTCTTTTTGACGCAAGAATTCCGGGTCAAACGGAATTGGCCATCGCCGCAGGCAGTGCGTGTTTGCAAGCTTGTGCAGATGTTGGTGGAACCATTACGGGAGAGCATGGAGTGGGAATTGAGAAGAGAGAAGAAATGCGCTTCGTGTTCACCGATGAAGAAATACAGGCCCAGACCGATATTCGAGAGGTGTTTAATCCGGGGAACCTGTTAAATGCCGGTAAATTATTTCCAAGTCCGGGTCGATGTGCTGAAGTCAAAAAAGAGATAAAAGAGGCAGCACTTTAAAATCGTGTATTTTCCGAAAATAGTTGAAAGCGATTTATACTTCGTGCTATTATTTTTTCAACATCATACAAAACAGCGTTTTGTAATAACAAACAATAAATACTAAAAGGAGGAACAAGCGATGGAAAACTATGTTCAAAAAGGTAATTTGCAAGTAGCTCAAGAACTTTATGAGTTTATTCAATCTGAAGCACTACCGGGAACCGGGGTAAACCCTGACACGTTCTGGTCGGAATTTGAAGGACTGATTCAGGATCTCACACCAAAGAACAGGGAATTATTAGCGCGCCGTGATGAAATTCAGGACCGGATTAATGAATGGCATCTGGACCATAAGGACCGGTTCGATTTTGAATCGTATAAGGAGTTTTTACAGGAAATCGGTTATCTTGAACCGGAGGCAGAGGATTTTGAAATTACCACCCAAGGAGTGGATGATGAGATTGCCATCCAAGCCGGACCGCAGCTGGTGGTTCCGGTGAACAATGCCCGTTATGCCATCAACGCGGCGAACGCCCGTTGGGGAAGCCTCTACGATGCGCTTTATGGAACGGATGCTATCAGTGAAGAAAATGGGGCCGAGCGAGGTGCTAGTTACAATCAGATTCGGGGTGAAAGGGTCATTGCCTTTGGAAGAGAGTTTCTTAACCAAACCATTCCTTTAAAAGATGCTTCTCATGAAGACGCGGTTCAATATCGTGTGGTCGACGGGGAGTTATCCGTTACGCTACATACCGGAAATACCACAGGACTGGAAGATTCCTCAAAGTTTGCTGGGTTTCAAGGGTCGTTAGAAAATCCAAACGCCCTTTTGTTCAAAAACCATGATCTTCACTTTGAAATCCAGATTGACCGCAATCATCCCATCGGTAAAACCGATGATGCAGGAGTGAAAGACATTTTGATGGAAGCAGCCATCACTACGATCATGGACTGTGAAGATTCAGTAACGGCTGTTGACGCCGAGGATAAAGTACTTGTCTACCGAAACTGGCTGGGTCTTATGAAGGGAGATTTATCCGCTACCTTCCAAAAAGGAAGCAAATCCATGACTCGTACCCTTAACGCCGACCGCCAATATACGACTCCTGCAGGAAAAGAGTTCTCATTGTCAGGGCGATCATTAATGTTTGTCCGTAATGTCGGCCACTTGATGACGAATAACGCGATTTTGGTTGATGGAGAGGAGATTCAGGAAGGGATTCTTGATGGAGTAATCACGAGCCTTTTGGCCAAACATTCTCTTCTCGGTAATGGAAGCTATCAAAACTCCTCAAAAGGATCCGTCTATATTGTTAAGCCGAAAATGCATGGATCAGAGGAAGTCAGATTTGCCAATGAACTTCTCGGTCGAGTGGAAGATATGCTTGAACTCGAACGCAATACCATTAAAATCGGCGTAATGGATGAAGAACGTCGAACGTCCCTTAATTTAAAGGCTTGCATCCGCGAAGTCAAAAACCGGATCGCCTTTATCAATACAGGCTTTCTTGATCGAACCGGCGATGAAATCCATACATCCATGGAAGCTGGTCCGATGATCCGTAAAAGTGACATGAAATCATCCGCCTGGCTGCAAGGCTATGAAAAATCCAACGTATTTACGGGTCTGGAGACAGGCTTCCAGGGTAAGGCCCAGATTGGTAAAGGAATGTGGGCGATGCCTGACCTGATGGCAGATATGCTGAAGCAGAAGATTGGCCACCCAAAGGCCGGAGCAAATACCGCCTGGGTACCGTCGCCTACAGCCGCTACGCTGCATGCCCTGCATTACCATCAAGTGGATGTTTCCAAGGTACAGGATGAGCTTAAAAAAGAATCCAAGGATTTACGGGATGATATTTTGGAAATCCCGGTCGTGAAACGTGCAAATTGGAGCGCAGAAGAAATTCAACAGGAATTGGACAATAATGCGCAAGGGATATTAGGCTATGTCGTACGATGGGTGGAACAGGGCGTCGGCTGTTCCAAAGTGCCGGATTACTATGATGTGGGACTGATGGAAGACAGGGCAACTCTCAGAATCTCCAGCCAGCATATGGCGAACTGGCTGCACCACGGAATTTGCACAAAAGAACAAGTAAGGGAGACGTTAGAGCGGATGGCCAAGGTAGTAGATGAACAAAATGCCGGAGATCCATCCTATCTCAGAATGTCCGATAACTATGACCATTCAGTTGCGTTTCAGGCAGCATGCGACCTGGTCTTTAAAGGCTTTGAACAGCCAAACGGTTACACAGAACCTATCCTGCACCGCCGACGTATTGAAGCGAAAGCCAAATATGCCATCAAACAGTAGCAGAATGCCTGCTCGCACCGGCTTTATTAGAACATAAACAAACCTGGTAAAGCAGTAATTTCACGGGTTCGATCGTGAGATTACTGTTCAACAATACGTGAGGAGTTGAGAATATGCAAAACCTTAAGGAGAAATCGCTTGAACTTCACAAACAGTCCAAAGGAAAACTCAGTGTGGCGGTTAAGGTTACGATCGAAAATGCAGATGACCTGAGTTTGGCTTATTCTCCGGGAGTCGCAGAGCCGTGTAAAGCCATTTACCAGGATCCGCAAAAAATTTACGATTATACGATCAAAGGAAATGTGGTTGCGGTCGTTTCTGATGGTTCAGCCGTATTAGGATTAGGAAACATCGGCGCAGGAGCATCGATGCCGGTTATGGAAGGAAAAGCGGCGCTATTTAAGGCCTTTGCAGGAATTGATGCCTTTCCGATCTGTTTAAACACGCAGGATGCCGAACAGATCATTCAAATTGTCAAATCAATAGAGCCGACATTCGGCGGGATTAATTTAGAGGATATTTCAGCCCCTAACTGTTTCATTATTGAAGAACGGCTGAAAAAAGAAATGGATATCCCTGTTTTTCATGATGACCAGCATGGAACAGCCATTGTTACGGCAGCCGGCTTAATAAATGCGCTGAAGGTCGTCAACAAACGGATTGAGGATACAAAAATTGTTGTAAATGGAGCCGGGGCTGCAGGGATCGCTGTAACGAAGCTGCTAATCAATATGGGCGTGAATGATCTCATTCTTTGTGATTCCAAAGGGGCGATTTTTGAAGGACGAGCCTATGGAATGAACGCCATGAAAGATTGGATTTCTGTTCTCACCAACAAAGAGAACGCAGAAGGAAGCTTACAAGACGTCATTAAAGAAGCCGACGTCTTTATCGGAGTTTCAGTGGCTGAGGCCGTAACGCCGGAAATGGTAGAATCCATGGGCAAAGACCCGATTATTTTTGCCATGGCTAATCCTATTCCCGAAATTATGCCTGTGCTTGCCAAGGCGGCTGGTGCGGCTGTAGTGGGAACCGGACGTTCCGATCTTCCCAACCAGGTGAATAATGTCCTGGCGTTTCCCGGTATTTTTAAGGGTGCTTTACAAGTCTTTGCTTCTGAAATCAATGAAGAAATGAAAATAGCAGCTGTTTATGCTATTGCTAACTTAATTACAACCGAAGAACTAACCTATGACTACGTCATTCCTCATGCCTTTGATAAGAGAGTCGTAGAAGCAGTGGCCAAAGCGGTAGCAGATGCTGCCATTTCCACAGGGGTGGCCCGGAACATTAGTATGAAACAACCTACCAATTACTGAGAGGAGTAGCAGAATGAAATTTACTAGATTTAAGGTTCAGTCTTCTGTATTAACAGGGGTTTTAACGGAAGACCGTACCATCAGTGAAATCAAGGGAGACCTGTTTGGTAAATGGGAATATACCGGACAAACGTTTTCCGAATCGGACGTTAGGTTTCTTGCTCCAATTGCTCCGAACCAAATCATTGGTATTGGCGCCAACTATGTATCCAAGACAGACGAGCTTCCAAGTGAGCTTCCGGAAATCCCTGTTTTTTTCTTTAAGCCAACCTCCTCGGTAATCGGACCTGAAGAAGATATCATCATACCGGGCAATATCGAACAGGTTAAGTTTGAATCAGAGCTTGCGATAGTCATTGGAAAAGAAGCAAAGAATGTCCCGGAAGAAGAGGTGCTTGAGTATGTTTTCGGGTATACTGTCGGCAATGATGTGACCGCACCTCAATATTTCCATCAAGCCGGCCATTGGACCATTGGCAAATCATTTGATACCTTTACTCCACTAGGACCGGTCATTGAAACGGAGCTGGACCCTTTCAATGTTATTGTCGAGGCAAAGCTGAACGATGTTATAAAACAAAACAGTCCCACGAATTTAATGATCATTCCCATTCGTAAAATGATTTCCTATCTTACCGGAGTCATGACGCTTAAACCTGGTGATGTAATCTTAACGGGCAGCCCTGTCGGCGCGGAATTTGTGGGAGCAGGTGATGTGATCGAATGCGAGATCAAGGAAATTGGGAAACTCCGCAACACGTTTGCTGCAGCCAGAGAACGCATCCAAGCTTAAGTGAATCATCCATGGCCCGGTGGCAGATATGCTATAATTTTCTTAAACTTACAGATGAGGTGAGGGGTTTTGGAAAGAGAGAATATGGTGAAGTCCGTCAGCCGGGCACTGGATATCATTACCCTGGTCAGTTTGAAAAAAGGCGGATTGGGTGTAACTGAAATCGCAAAACAAATCGATATCAACAAAAGCTCTGTCTATCGGATCCTGTCAACTTTGGTGCTGTATGGCTATATTGAACAAGATAAAGAAACAGGGCGTTATAAGCTAGGATATAAATTCTTGGAAGTTAGTTCGAAACTGCTTGAATCCATCGACCTGAGAGCGGAAGCAAAACCGTTTCTCCAGGAGCTGGAAGATGAAACAAATGAAGTCGTCCATCTTGTTGTCTTTGATCAAGGTGAGGTCGTCTATATTGAAAAATTGGACGGAAACGAAACTCTCCGTATGCATTCCAAGGTGGGAAAGCGTGCCCCGATGCATTGTACATCGGTAGGGAAAGCCATCCTTGCTTCACTGCCGGCGAACGAGGTCGTGGAAATTCTCCAGCGTAAAGGAATGCCGAAGCATACGGACAAAACCATAACAGACAAAGATCTTTTTCTAGAAGAATTAAATCAAGTAAGACAGAAGGGCTATGCACTAGATTTGGAAGAAAATGAAACGGGCATCACGTGTATTGCAGTACCCATCTACGATCATTTGGGAACGGTAGCTGGTGCGGTTAGCATCTCTGGACCAACCCTTCGTATGACCAATGAACGTCTGGAACAGCTCAAGCCCCGCATGCAACAAATCGGCATGCAACTTTCTGCCCGGCTTGGTTATACGAACGAAGATTTCGTTCAGATGAAAAAGGAAAGTTAGTGAAAAGAAGAGGAACGGGTTTTGAACAATCCGTCCTCTTTTTATGTACAGAATTTTTAAAATATACAGAAAATAAATTGACGCGGTGTTATGAAAGCGATTACAATAAATTTTGAAACTCTCCTATTACAGCAGGAAAGGAGTATAAAGAACCTTCTTTTAAAAAATCTATTATAATTTCATCTCATCTCTCTCATCAAAGATCCCACCCTTAGACATCCTTCCATTCATGATTCAACGAATTAATTCCTTAGTGTTTTTTTATTTAAGAATTTCGGGAAACGCGGTTTGGTAATAACAAACAAAAAACAGGAGGTTTTATTTGATGTCATGGAAGCAAATCTATGATCCAATTGGCGATAGTATTGGCCTCTCTGCACTCGTTGCTCTTATCCCTATTTTGTATTTATTATGGGCGTTGGCTATAAAACGCATGAAAGGTTACATAGCGGGGTTAACTACATTGGTTGTGGCTCTCTTTGTGGCTGTGCTGGTCTACGGCATGCCAGCAGGAATGGCGGCCATGTCCATTTTGCAGGGTGCTGTCTATGGACTGCTGCCCATTGGCTGGATCATCGTTGCATCGGTCTTTTTGTATAAGCTGTCGGTAAAAACGGGGCAGTTTGATATTATTCGAGATTCCATTGTTTCTATAACAGAGGACAGGCGTTTGCAGGCATTATTAATCGCCTTTTCATTCGGTGCCTTCCTGGAAGGGGCTGCCGGGTTTGGCGCCCCGGTTGCCATCTCTGCCGCTTTGCTTGTAGGATTGGGTTTTAACCCTCTCTATGCTGCGGGTCTTTGTTTGCTTGCCAACACCGCTCCTGTAGCCTTTGGAGCCATTGGATCGCCTGTTATTGCGATTGAAGGACCAACGGGAATGTCGGCGATTGAGGTTTCCAAGGTGGTCGGCCGTCAGCTGCCCTTTTTATCGGTTTTCGTGCCGTTTTACCTCGTCGTTTTGATGGCAGGCTTCAAAAAGGCATTTGAAGTGATTCCTGCTATTCTCGTATCGGGGGTCTCGTTTGCGGTCACACAGTTCCTTGTTTCCAATTATCTTGGACCGGAGCTTCCGGATATCATCTCAGCATTGGTATCCATCATCGCCTTAACCTTGTTCCTAAAAGTTTGGCAGCCCAAAACGGCATTTCGTTTTAAGTCTGAAATGGGGCAGGCGGAAATGGCGGCAGGTAACGCGGAATCCATTCATGTGATTAAATCGGATGGTAAAAAAACCTACACCTTGCCGCAAATTTTAAAAGCCTGGTCACCGTTCATTGTCTTAACATTCATCATTTCTGTTTGGGGCATACCGACCATAAAAAAGGCACTAATTGGACAGTATGAAGGAACAAATACTCTGCTTCAGGGGTTGAATTCTCTTGGAAGCTATCTCAGTTTTCATCCGGCCGTCCCCGGGTTGAACAATTTAATAATCGACGGAAACGGCCAGCCCATTGCGGCGCTGTTTAAGTTGGAACTATTAGCGGCAGCAGGCACGGCCATTTTAATCTCGGCCATTATTTCGAAGTTCATTCTAAAAATCGGCTGGAAAAGCTGGTTTTCAACTTTTATTGAAACGCTGAATGAACTGAAGTTCGCCTTGGTAACCATTGCATCAGTTGTGGGGTTTGCTTATGTGGCCAATGCTTCAGGTATGAGTATTACACTGGGGATGACACTCGCTGCTACAGGTTCTCTGTTCCCGTTTGTTTCTCCGATTCTTGGATGGTTAGGAGTATTTCTGACCGGTTCCGATACGTCTGCCAACTTATTATTTTCAAGCCTACAAAAAATTACGGCAAACCAGGTAGGAATGGACCCCATCTTGGCTATTGCGGCAAACAGCAGCGGTGGTGTAACAGGGAAAATGATTTCACCTCAATCCATAGCGGTTGCTTGTGCGGCCGTGGGTCTGGGAGGAAAAGAATCCGATTTGCTCCGCTTCACTATAAAGCATAGCATCATCCTGCTTCTCATCATTTGCTGCCTCACGTATTTGCAATCCACGGTATTATCATGGATGTTGCCGTAGATTGTTACTAAAAGATCAGAAAAAGCAGTGATCCTAATTGGGAATCACTGCTTTTGTTTTTTGCATTTCATTAATTAAATTGCAGAATAACTATGACTATTGTCTGAATTGACTGTAAATTTATTGACAAGCACTTTGAGGTAGGATAAGCTTTGTCGAAAATGATAGATAACCGTTTGAGTCTACTAATATAGGAGGAAATTATGGATACACCTGCACTCGTCATTGAAAAAAGAAAACTGGATGCAAATATTCAAAAGATGGCAGACATTGCCCGAACAAAAAAGGTTCATTTAAGACCCCATACAAAAACCCATAAGAACCCAAAGATTGCGAAGCTTCAGTTGGAAGCTGGCGCCGCTGGCATTACAGTCGCAAAAGTGGCAGAAGCTGAGGTAATGGCCGAGCATGGTATTGATGATATTTTCATCGCTTATCCTCTTGTCTCAGAAATAAAAATTCAAAAAGCCATCGATTTGAGCAGAAAAATAAGATTGATTACTGCGTTTGACAGTCTCGAAGGGATACAAAAACTGTCTCAGTCAGCAGAGACAGCCGGCGTTGTTCTCGAAGTGCGGATGGAGATTGATTCCGGTCTTCGCAGAACAGGAGTCCTTTATGATGAGGCGGTTGAACTTGCCAGGAAGGCAAAGGAGCTGCCCGGAATAAAGTTAACCGGAATCTACACCTTCCGGGGACCCATTTTGGATGGAAAACCAACTTTGGATATTGAGGAAGCAGGAAGACAGGAAGGACAGCTGATGGCGGATTTGGCAGAAAGGCTTAGGGCGGAAGGCGTGCCAATCACCGATGTCAGCGTAGGATCCACTTCCACCTCTGCTTCCGCTGCAGAAGTTGAAGGGATAACGGAAATCCGCCCCGGCACCTATGTCTTTTATGACAGGATGCAGGAAAAGTATCATTGCTGTTTACACGAGGAATGTGCGGCTGCCATTCATGTCACCGTTGTCAGCAAACCATCAGATTCTCTTCTGATCGTAGATGGTGGAAGCAAAACGTTCGCTACCGATGTGCAGCCTGGTCAGTCGCCTATATTTCTGGAGGGATTCGGGGAAATCATTGGACACCCGGAAATGCTGCTTGAACGGCTGACAGAAGAACACGGAATGGTTGCGGTTCATGGAGAAACGAATGTACAAATCGGAGATGTACTTCAGGTTATACCCAATCACATATGCAGCACAGTGAATCTCCATAATGACGTCTTTTTGAAAAACGAAGATGGGACTTTGGAGAAGCAAGCAGTCCTTGGCAGAGGAAAAGTTCAGTAAAGGAGATGTAGGCTATGCTGGATTTAGTCATCCAAAACGGCCGGATTGCAGATGGATCGGGTAATCCCTGGTTTTTTGGAAGTGTTGGCATCAAGGATGGGATCATTGTTGAGGTCGGTGCCGTGAATAGTGAGAGCAGGGAGACAATCGATGCAAAACGGAACATCATATCGCCGGGATTTATTGACGGCCACTCTCATTCGGATCTGCTTGTTCTTAACCGTCCGATGATGGATATAAAGCTGCAGCAAGGGGTGACTACAGAAGTCGTCGGAAACTGTGGGCTTGCTCCTGCTCCTTTTGTTCCCAAATACGGGGCACTGCTGAAAGAATACATACAGCCTGTCGTCGGTGAGACGCAGTGGGAATGGCCATGGCATTCGGTATCCGACTATATCAGAGAATTGGACAGAACAGGAATCTCTGAAAATGTATCAACCTATGTGGCACATGGCGCCCTCAGGATTGCTGTCATGGGGTTTGCAGGCCGCCCCGCTGATAAGCAAGAGTTGAACATGATGAAGGAAATGCTTAAAGAAGGGATGAAAGCAGGGGCGATTGGTTTGTCGATCGGCCTTTTATATTCTCCAGGAAGGTATGCCTCCAAGGAAGAACTGGCGGAACTATGTCAGGTCCTGCCCAAATACAACGGAATTTTATCGACCCATATTCGCGGAGAAGGAAAAAATCTTATTCCTTCCATAAAAGAAGTCATCTGGATTGCAGAAAAAGCAGGTGTCCCTCTACAGGTAAGCCACTTGAAAGCGGCCGGCAGGCGGAACTGGGGCAAGGTGCTGGAAGCGATGGAACTGCTTGAGGAAGCAAGTGCACGAGGACTGGATGTGACCTGTGATGTTTATCCGTATGATGCAGGATCTACATCACTTACCACGTTACTACCTCCATGGAGCCTGGAAGGCGGAATTCCCGCTTGTCTTGATCGAATCAGAGAACCAGCTACACGCCGAAGAATGATAGAGGAACTTGGAGAAGAGCAGGAGGAGTGGGATAACCTGGTTGTTTCAACCGGTTGGGATAATGTCGTCGTTTCTTCTCTTTCCTGCCACAAGGAATGGGAAGGAAAAAGCATTGACGCCATCAGCACTGAAATCGGAAAGAGTCCTGCTGAAGCGGCATTGGATTTGCTGCTAGAAGAGGGCGGAATGGTTTCTATTATTTACTATCACATGTCCAATGAGGATGTCGAGCAGGTGGTGAAATGGGACCGTTCGCTCGTCATTTCTGACAGCCTAGGTTGTGAAACGGGTAAACCGCACCCTCGGTCATTCGGAACCTTTCCCCGCCTTTTTTCCAAATATGTACGCGAAGACAAGTCGCTTACACTGGAACAAGCGATCCGCAAAGTGACCTCCTTTCCGGCACAGCGGTTTTCCCTGGGTAAACGGGGATTGATTGTTCCCGGCTACCATGCGGATTTAACCATATTTGATGAGAAAAAGATTACTGACACAGCGACTTATCATGATCCGATCCAGCAACCTGAAGGAATATCCCACGTGATTGTCAATGGGATACTGACCATTAGAGAAAAAGAAAACCTCAGACAGAGCGGCGGAATGGCAATTAAAGCCGCAGCGGCTAAGTGTCTGTGCCAACACCACACAAAACAGGAGGCAGCTCATGGCTAACATTGAACTTAGACTGAAGGAACTGGGAATTGAATTACAAAAAGCACCGCCACCAGGAGCGGTGTATGTCCCTGCAAAAACCGTAGGAAACCTGGTCTACACATCCGGTGCCGATTGCAGGATCAATGGAGAACTGATGTACAAAGGCAAATTGGGAAGCGATCTGACCGTGGAGCAAGGATATAAGGCAGCAAGGCAGACCATGATTAACCTTCTGGCTGTTTTAAAGGAGCATGTCGGAGACCTTGACAGGATCAAACAAGTCGTTAAATTGCTCGCCTTTGTAAATTCGGCCGACGGGTTCGTGGAGCAGCCCTATGTCATCAATGGGGCGTCAGAACTGCTTGAAGAAGTCTTTGGAGAAAAAGGAAAGCATGCCAGATCGGCTATTTCCTCCAATGAACTGCCATTTAATACCCCAGTAGAAATAGAGATGATCGTTGAAATTGAGTAGAACCGGATCAGGTTTAAGAAAGGCATCATTCAAGCAAAGGGGAGTAGTACGATGGAAAATAACCAGCGGGATGATCTATACTTCATCGGCAGAAGAGGTGCTCAGTAATAAGCAGGTCACGCCATAGGAAATAAAAAGCAGTGAACCCGCTGTACTTGGAATCACTGCTTTTTATTATTCATACATTTTTTAGCAATCCTTAATATAATTAAACGGCACAAGAATAGGGGGATTTTTAAAAGAGTTAATGAGATTCCAGAGGTGATTGTACGGCATATTGCAAATAAAGTTCTTCTTCCAATGCTCACGAAAAAGGATTGGCAACAATATAGTGAATCGAGAACAGCGAAACGGTTATGTGGTTAGCTTGTTTTTTCTGGTTGACCTATTTTTTAGGTACTATTTGAGGTAGCCGGGATTAAAGAACAGTTAAGTAACAATAAGTTGATCTGTTAAAGGGGGTAGAATGTTGAGTAAAGCTCCTTGTCCTAAAGGTCTGTTCAATAAATAAAAACGGTGTCTCTTTTGAGGAAGAATACGCTTCGGTGTTGAAAGTAAACAATATTTTTCGCACTTTTTACTTTATTTGTAGTGAACAACATATCATTCTATAGAAGAAAATTATTTCTATAGGAGGTTTCAATGGATCACAAGGATCAAAGTCGTCAATTAGACCAAATAAAGCAAATGCAACAAATGTTTAAAGCGAACATGAAAACTCATCCTTATCCCATGTACCCTAACTATGGGAAAATCACACGCTACGAAGAAATTCCGATAAGTTTACCTGAACAGCGACAGCTGCGCCATCCCGGAGTGGAAAAATTTATGGTACCCCTTCCAATTATCGAAAACCCGAACTATAAAGGGAGTGGAAAGTTAACAGGAAAAGTAGCACTTATTACAGGGGGTGACAGTGGTATTGGTGCAGCAGTAGCAATTGCGTTTGCTAAAGAAGGCGCAGATGTTGCTATTTCATACTTAGATGAACATGAGGATGCAAATAGAACAAAAACAAGGATTGAGCAACTCGGACAACGTTGTTTTCTAATGCCTGGTGACTTGCGGGACAAACAACAGTGTATCTCCATTGTAGAACAAACAGTAAATACGTTTGGACGTCTCGATATTCTTTGTAACCACGTTGGTATCCAATTCCAACAGCTAAGTCTGCTTGACATTACAGATGAGCAATTCGATGACACCTTCAAAGTTAATATATACTCTCATTTTTACACAACAAGAGCAGCGCTTCCTCATTTAAAACCAGGCAGCTCAATCATTGGCACTTCTTCAGTGGTAACGTATGTAGGTGAGCAGCAAATGATTGATTATACGGCAACAAAAGGCGCAATAGTGGGTTGGACACGTGCCTTGGCTAAAAATGTCGTGAAACAAGGGATCCGAGTCAATGCCGTCGCGCCCGGCCGAATTTGGACCCCACTTATTTCAGCAAGTTTCTCGTCAGACCAAGTCGCTGTATATGGAGCATTTAATCCAATGGAACGAGTTGCCCATCCATTTGAACTCGCACCAACCTTTGTCTATCTTGCTTCTGATGATTCTCGTTTTGTTACTGGTCAAGTTCTTCATGTTGATGGGGGAGAATCCACACATTCCTAATGGAAGGGGGTTACCATTTTGAGATATGAATTTAATCCAGAAGTAAAGCTATTGCTAGTAAACCATTCAAATGAAAAAGTAAAGATGGACTATATCGAGGACTCCTGGCCAATGTCTAAAATAGCACTTAGACCACCATACTATTACCACCCAAGTTACGAGCTGGATTATCCGATCATCTAAATAATAACAGACAAAAAGACTTCTATACACAGGTGGAAGTCCATTCTTCGCTTAGGTTTCACAATTATGCTTACTTTCAATTCATCCATTTAAACTAATAAGAAAAGAGTTATCACAGTCGTTTTAAAGGCCGGAGGGATAGCATTAGTAGATATAGAAAGTTTATCGTCTAGACCCAGGGAAGAAATTATTGGTAAAGTATACCTCAATATAAAAACACACCTTTATAGGTGTGTTTTTATAAATTTTTATTATATTGTTGTATATGACTTATGTCACAACGAAACGAATACGCTGCCATCCAAGATAGAGGTGTACAGAGATACCGAGGAAAACATCGAACAGTTCTTTGGGATTTCTAATGAACAATATGATCATTTTTTGGATGCTATCGTCAGGCACAAAGAACGCAGGATTGGTCGACTAAAAAACATCCTAGTACGAAGAGAGTTATTATTACCTGGTTACGAGCTGGAATTTGTTGCTGAAACCAATACTCTAGGACCCTATCAAGTGTTTTGGAAAGTAAAAAAGGGAGGACAAATGGCCATTTCTAAGGATTGTAATGGTAGATGGTTCTAGAGTTTTATATATTTGATTAATGAGACAGCTCATGGAAAGCGGCTGTGAACTGTTCAAAAGTTGCTGTCCCAAAACGTGTTTTATCTCCATGAAAGAAAATGTCCATTGCTACTTCCTGAGCATCCACCACTGAGCAGTCTCTAGCATTCATGATTAACCGCAAATACGATATAAAATACGACTTTGCGAGAGCCCCTCCACGATTAACGATCATTTCATTTCCTCCTTTAGCAAGCACATGAGCAGCAAGGTTCCAGTGTTAAGGAAGGTTTAGAGACGGCTCGTTTCCTCGCTTTGTTACTTTCTTTTCGATTCTGATACATCCACGCCACCCGAGCTTGCCTTTCCACTTTTTCCTGACGAGACTTTGCCCAAAGGTAAACCGCATATTCATTAAACATTATAAATTCCTCCTTCATCAAATAAAGTTGATATATTTATCAAAAAAAATTGATTAAAACCGTAAAAAAAGAGATGAAACTAGCAGCTGGGCTTAAAAATACAGCACAGCTCATGGGAAAGCAAATGATTAATTTCTTTCGTATTGATGCTGTAATAGCTGTTGGTTCCCTTGGTCTCTTTATGGATGATGCCAGCGTCCCACAGAATCTTTAAATGGTAAGACAGTTTGGATTGCGTCATTCCCATTAATGGTGCCAGATCACAAACACAAGTCTTTCCTCGTTGAGTAAGGATATTCATAATATGAAGCCGCTTTTTATCGGCCAACGCTTTAAACTGGCTTTCATACCTTTCAAATTCATTGTCTTGTTGCATGTCTTGAAGCGGAATTTCTTTTTGCATGGTACATCACCTCGTTTTGATAAATTTATCGTATATCGTAGGACAGGGAGTTGTCAATTCTTTTAATCAAAAAAATTTGATAAAAAGGAGTTGCAATTGGAAATGGTTGCTACTAAACTAAAATTAATCAAAAAAAATTGATTAACATGGAGGGATTAGACATGAACGTACACGTTGGTTTAAATGTCACCAATTTAGAGAAATCCATTGAGTTTTATTCACAGGTATTTGACGCATCACCTGTTAAAGTAAAATCGGATTATGCCAAGTTTTTACTACAAGATCCAGGTCTTAACTTTACGTTAAACCTGAAAGATGAAGTGTCAGGAAACCAGGTCGGCCATTTTGGGTTTCAGGTAGAAGATGCAAAAGAGGTCCTAAAACACAAAAGTCGTTTAGAGAAACTTGGTTTTTTCGCCCGCGAGGAAATGGACGTGACATGCTGCTATTCGAATCAGGATAAATTCTGGGTCACTGATCCTGACGGCAACGAATGGGAGTTCTTTTATACGAAGAGTGACGTAGAGAGCATGGAACCAAAGGATTCAGCTTGTTGTGCACCGCAAACTCAAAAGATTGAGATAACAAAATCATCATCATCATCTTGTTGCTAAGAGCATAAAAAGAGGCCCCTCCTAAATAGGAGAGGCCACTTTTAGTTGTAAAAAGATACATAGCCCATGATTACAAAAAAAGTAAGAAGAGCAATCAATACCACCAGACCAATCCATACTCTTTTTTTCATTATTACATCATCCCTTTTGGTTGGTTGAAATACTTTCGTTGGAACCATACGGCCACATTTACGAGAGCGATCATGACAGGTACCTCGACAAGCGGTCCAATAACAGCAGCAAATGCTGCACCAGAATGAATGCCAAAGACTCAACAGCAACGGCGATGGCCAGTTCAAAGTTGTTGCTCCCTGCTGTAAACGCTAGGGTTGTTGTAACAGGGTAGTTCGCCCCGATCTTCTTTCCGAGATAGAAAGAAACAAAAAACATCACGACAAAGTAAATCAGAAGCGGTATCGCAATACGAACGACGTCGAGTGGCAAGGTTAAGATGGCGTCTCCTTTGAGGGAAAACATAACGAGGATCGTAAAAAGCAAGGCAATAAGCGTAATGGGACTGATTTTAGGGATGAACTTTGTTTCATACCAGGTTCTATCTTTCGTTTTTATGAGGATTAAGCGAGTGAGCATACCTGCGATGAATGGAATGCCAAGATAAATAAATACCGACTTTGCTACCTCGCCCATGGTTATATCCACAACCGCTCCTTCTAAACCCAGCCATTTGGGAATAACGGTAACAAAGACATACGCGTAAACCGAGAAGAATACCATCTGAAACAAAGAATTAAACGCCACCAGTCAAGCGGCATATTCTCGGTCTCCGTTTGCGAGATCATTCCAAACAATCACCATCGCAATGCAACGAGCCAATTCGATGAGAATCAATCCCACCATGTATTCTGGTTTATCAGGCAAGAGAAGAATAGCCAGCACAAACATAAGAATGGGGCCGATGATCCAGTTTTGCACAAGGGAGAGCCCCAATACTTTCACATCTCGAAAGACACGCCTCATCTCTTCATAACGTACTTTTGCAAGGGGAGGATACATCATGAGGATCAGACCGACGGCAAGTGGAATGGAGGTTGTACGGACCTGCCATTCATTTAGCCCATCGACAAACTTAGGAAATAAAGACCCTAAGCCTATTCCTATAGCCATCGCCGTAAAAATCCAAACCGTTAAATACCGATCCAGAAAAGACAAACGTTTCATTTGAACAATTCCCGTTCTTGTTGGTATTAACAATTGCAGTGGAGAGTTATCTGGGACTTTTCGATCTTTCGCATGTTTTCGGTTTGGTCTGGAACATGAGCTAATAGGTCGTCAATCAAAGGGTATATTTCACTTTGAAGGATTAAAGAATAATACACCCAGCGTCCTCGGCGTTCTTCTTGAATCAAACCGCTGTCTTTCAGTTTTCGTAGATGTTGGCTGATGGACGGCTGGCTCATATCAAAGACCTCATTCAATTCACATACACAACAGTCACGGTGCTTCAGAATGACGACGATCGTTAAGCGTGTTTTGTCACCCAGCCAGCAATTTTAAAGCCTGAGCCATCTTATCTAAGGGAACAGTCCTCGAAGGAATTGACGTACACCTCCCATTCATTCATAGTCATATAACTATATGTAGATTACTGGAGTGATGAACTAATAAATTGTTAACGGTTTGTAAAGGTTAAGCGTGAGGATAAATTTATGGTTGAATATATAATAATATACTTATACAATGATGAATGAAAATGATGTTGATGTGAGGAGGTGCTTACATGATTACCAATGAAACTGTTGAATTAGACGTCGCTGCAAATATTCTAAAGGTTCTTGGGGATAAAACCAGACTGGCGATGGTCAAAATTGTTTCAGAGAATGAATGCTGCGTATGCGAATTTGTGGATTTGTTCGACATGAGCCAGCCTGCAGTCAGCCAGCATTTGCGGAAGTTACGGGACAGCGGGATTGTGAAGGAACGGAGAAAAGGCCAGTGGATCTATTATTCATTGAACCCTTCCTACCCGTATCATTCCTTTGTGCTGCAAATTATAAAAAATCTTCCCAGCCAACATTATCGAATTGAAGAATTAGAAGCACAAGGAAAACGAGTAACTTGTTGCGATGAATAGGAGGTATCAGTTTTTGTGGGCTCAGTAATTATTGCCAGTGTCATCTTCTTAGTTACACTAACGCTTGTCATCTGGCAGCCGAGAGGCCTTAATATTGGTTGGAGTGCTTGCGGGGGAGCGGTTTTAGCCCTCCTGTTCCAAGTGGTCTCCTTCGAGGATGTGATCGACGTAACAGGCATTGTTTGGAATGCCACGCTTACCTTTGTAGCGGTCATTATTATTTCCCTTATTTTAGATGAAATTGGGTTCTTCGAGTGGGCGGCCCTTCATATGGCTCGCTTTGCTAACGGGAATGGAATCAAAATGTTCTTGCTCGTTACGGTACTCGGGGCGGTTGTTGCAGCCTTTTTTGCCAATGACGGAGCAGCGTTGATCCTAACACCGATTGTACTCGCCATGGTGCGTAACCTGAAATTTGAGGACAAGATGATCCTGCCATTTATCATGGCCAGTGGATTTATCGCCGATACGACGTCACTTCCTCTTGTGGTCAGTAACCTGGTGAACATCGTTTCTGCCGACTTTTTTGGCATCAGTTTTTCCACGTATGCAAGCCGAATGATCGTACCCGATCTTTTCAGCTTGCTGTCCAGTATTTTGGTGCTGTATCTGTATTTCAGAAAAAGCATTCCAAAATCGTATGACGTCAACGAGTTGAAGAAGCCTGCGGATGCGATCAAAGACCTGGAGATGTTCAAGTCATCCTGGTTTGTACTTGCCGCCTTGCTGATTGGCTATTTTGTTGGAGAACTTTTCTCTGTACCTGTATCCATTATCGCGGGAATCATCGCGATTGTTTTCTTGCAAACGGCAAGAAAAAGCAATGCCGTACAAACGAAAACAGTCCTCAAAGGGGCACCATGGGCGGTTGTCTTTTTCTCCATTGGGATGTATGTGGTCGTTTATGGACTGAAAAACGTGGGGCTAACGAGTCTTTTGGCTGACTTGATTCAGAATGTCACCCACCATGGGTTGTTTGTCGGCACGGTTGGAATGGGCTTTATTTCCGCCATTATCTCATCGATCATGAACAACATGCCAACCGTTATGATTGACGCCTTGGCGATTTCAGACACCCATACCACAGGGGCGATGAGAGAAGCCTTGATCTATGCGAACGTCATTGGTTCTGACCTTGGACCTAAGCTCACACCGATCGGTTCGTTGGCCACGCTGCTTTGGCTTCATGTGTTAAACACTAAAGGGGTAAAAATCTCGTGGGGATACTATTTCAAAGTAGGTATCGTCTTAACGGTTCCAACGTTATTCATTACCTTGACGGGACTTTATATCTGGTTATCCATCATTCATTAATTCTCTGAAGGAGTGTTTCAAATGCCAAAAAAAACAATTTACTTCTTATGTACAGGAAACTCGTGCAGAAGCCAAATGGCTGAGGGCTGGGGTAAAAAACTTCTTGGGGACGAGTGGGAAGTGAAAAGTGCGGGCATCGAAGCTCACGGCTTGAATCCGAACGCCGTAAAAGCGATGAAGGAAGTGGATATCGACATCTCCAACCAAACGTCCGATATCATCGACCCTGAAATCCTGAACAACGCAGACTTCGTGGTGACCCTTTGTGGAGATGCAGCCGATAAATGCCCGATGACACCACCTCACGTAAAACGTGATCACTGGGGATTTGATGACCCTGCGAAAGCTCAAGGAACAGAAGAAGAAAAGTGGAAGTTCTTCCAGCGTGTTCGCGATGAAATCGGAGGTCGCATCTCCACCTTTGCGAAAACTGGAGAATAAGAACCAATGTGCCAAGGGGCAACTCTTGGCCTTTTCTCTAAACGATATATAAGTATACTGGAGTAATCAACAATTAATATTGATATCAATAAAGTATAAAAAACCCATCGTAATGATGGGTTTAATCTTTTAAAGCTACTTTCAATAATCCATTCATTACTTGCTTAAAGCATCTTCACCATTTACGCTCATAGGATTTTTAAAGAATATAAAGATCTTTAACGTGATTAAACTGGGCCATACATCAATTGGTGTGCATATTGAATGTTTTAATTTTCTTCACAAGGGTTGAATGGTCTACTCCTAAATAGGCCGCAGCTTTCCTAATAGAGGGCTTCCTCTGTAATGCATCTTCAATTAATCTTTTTTCAAAGAGTTTGACCCGCTGTTTTAAAGGAAGAATGGATTCAGGATGATTTTGAATCCTGAAGTGAGGCGGGAGGTCAACTGGTTCAATCGTAAGGGAAGGAACCGAAACAATCATGCTTTCCACTAAATTTCTTAATTCTCTAACATTCCCTGGCCAATGATAATTTTCCAATATGTGAAGCGTATCTTGTGAGATATGCTTCTCGACATTATACAATTTACAGAAATGAACAAAAAAGTGCTGCAGCAGAGCATGGATATCTTCTGGACGTTCACGCAAAGACGGAACGTTCAATTCTACAACCTGCAAACGATAAAATAGGTCTTCCCGGAATTTACCTAGTCTGACCAATTCCTTTAGATTTTGATTGGTAGCCGAGATAATTCGAATGTCCAATTGCTTCGTTTTGGTTCCTCCAACTCGCTGGACTTGCTTCTCTTGGAGTACACGGAGCAATTTGACCTGCAGCGCTAGCGGCAGGTCACCTATTTCATCAAGAAGAACGGTCCCTTTATCCGCCAGTTCCAACAACCCGATTTTTCCTTCCTGGCGCGCTCCAGTGAACGCGCCCTTTACATGGCCAAACAACTCTGACTCTAATAACGGCTCAGGAATGGCCCCGCAGTTCACTTTAATAAAAGGCTTATCTTTCCGGTCACTTAATTGATGAAGTAAGTCGGCGATGACTTCTTTTCCTGATCCGGAAGGGCCTAACAATAAAATACTTGTAGGGAAGGATGCCACCTGCTCTACTTTTTGAATAACTTCCTTCATTCGGACACTTTCGAAGATCACTTGTTCATCCGAGCCATCTGTCATAAACGTGTAACGGTTTTGGCTCATTTCTGAAAAACTTTTCGCCTTTGTTAACGCTTTAGTCATCCTATTTAACTGAGTAATATCGCGGACACTTGTCACGACCATCTGAATCTCACCAGATTCGTTGAATACGGGATTTCCGGTGACGATCACATCTTTTTGTTGTTTCCCGATTTTCTGCAAAATTGATATCCTCTTTTTAGCATCCAATACGAGTAGAGAGACAGACTGATCAAAATATCCTTTCGACATTAACTCACTCATGTGCTTGCCGACTAGCTCCTCTCTTAGGAACCCAGTCATTTCCTCATAAGCCGAATTAACAAGTAAGGTCTTGCCTTCTTTATTTACCACATAAATACCGTCGGTTGAAAATTCAAGAACCTTTTCTAATTTATCCATGATAAAAAAACCTTCCTTGTTTAAAATATGGTGAAAAACATCACCGGTGGTGAAAAACATCACCGGTGGTGAAAAACATCACCAGCTTTATTATACAACCATTCGTTCATAATTAGGGTTTTCTGTGGTGAATTTTATCACCACATTAGATTCAACACAGCCTTGCCATCCTACTCAACACCGGCTTTTTTAGTTTTGGCATGGATCTTGCAAGTATGTGAAGAAGTGAA
Source organism: Fictibacillus enclensis (assembly GCF_001457035.1). Taxonomy (GTDB): domain Bacteria; phylum Bacillota; class Bacilli; order Bacillales; family Fictibacillaceae; genus Fictibacillus_C; species Fictibacillus_C enclensis. The sequence continues at coordinate 1,532,028 of NZ_KQ758617.1, forward strand.
AGGAGGGAAGTTCATTATGAATATAAAAGGTTTATTTATCAATGGTGAGTCAGTAATCAAGCAAAGAACCTACGATCTCCGGTCTCCATATAACGGAGAATCTATCGCCACGATTAGTATGGCAGATCAAGAAGATGTAAATCGGGCAATCGATGGGGCTCAGGCAGCTTTTGAAGTAATGAAAGAAATGCATGCCTATCAACGCTCTGAGATCTTGTTAAGGGTTGTGCAAATCTTTGAAGAAAGGAAGGAGGAGTTAGCTCGTGTATTGGTACAGGAAGCCGGCAAACCGATTCGCACCGCACGTGGAGAAATCGATCGAACCATTGCTACCTACCAGCTTGCTGCAGAGGAGGCAAAAAGGATTTATGGGGAGACGATTCCGATGGATGCAGCCCCAGGCGGTGAAAATCGAATCGGGTTTACATGGAGAGAACCATTAGGCGTAGTGGTTGCAATTAGCCCTTTTAACTTTCCGTTTAATTTGGTCGCCCACAAATTGGGTCCAGCCATCGCTGCAGGAAACACGGTTGTTTTAAAACCTGCTGAACAAACGCCATTAAGTGCATATCTTACCGCTGAAATTTTTCAGCAGGCTGGACTTCCGAATGGAGCTGTTCAGGTAGTGGCAGGTAGTGGCAGAGAACTCAGTGATGCTTTAATCATGGATCCAAGAGTCAAGAAAATTACTTTCACAGGCAGTTCTCAAGTAGGTAAAGCAATTAAGGCAAAAGCGGGATTAAGAAAAGTAACATTGGAACTTGGTTCAAATTCCGGGTTAATTGTCGAACCGGATGTCCCTTTGGAAAAAGTGATTCAGAGATGTGTGGAAGGGGCATTTTCCTTTGCTGGCCAAGTTTGTATTTCACTGCAACGCATTTATGTCCATGAATCGATTTATGAGGATTTTAGTAAGCGTTTTATAGAACACACTAAACAATTAAAACTTGGTGACCCGTCGGAAGAAACTACTGATATAAGTGCCATGATCAGTTCCCAGGAGTTGGAGCGGATCGAATCGTGGGTAACTGAGGCCGTAAAGCAGGGTGCCAAAATTGGCATCGGGGGTGCAAGGAATGGAACTATTTTTCCACCAACCGTTTTGCTGAACGTCAAACGAGATATGGCAGTTTCATGTCAGGAAACGTTTGCTCCCGTGGTTTCAATCGTGCCCTATAAGAAACTAGATCAAGCGATTAACATGGTGAACGATTCAGTGTATGGACTCAATGTGGGGATTTATACCCAAAACATTATCAATGCCTTGCATGCGGCACGTAAGTTGGAGTCGGGCGGCGTGATAATCAATGATATCCCAACCTTTAGGCTCGATCATATGCCTTATGGCGGTGTGAAAGAAAGCGGTTACGGTCGTGAAGGAATTAAATACGCGGTTGAAGAAATGACCGAATTAAAATTCGTTACAATGAAAACCACTTTTTAAGGGGGAGTACTACATGACTAATATTATAAAGCCTAATCCTAAACTTTATGTCCTGGATAACGGTCGGATGAAGATGGATAAAAATTGGATGATCGCCATGCATAACCCGGCAACCATTGACAACCCAAATGCACAAACCGAATTTGTTGAGTTCCCGGTTTACACCGTTCTCATTGATCATCCTGAAGGTAAAATCCTTTTTGATACCGCCTGCAACCCGAATTCCATGGGTCCTGATGGACGGTGGGGACAAGCAACTCAAGCCATGTTTCCGATTTCCATGGGAGAAGAATGTTACCTTCATAACCGTTTGGAACAGCTGAATGTACGGCCTGAAGATATAAAGTACGTAGTCGCTTCCCACCTTCATTTAGACCATGCAGGTTGTTTGGAACTGTTTACAAATGCAACGATCATAGTACATGAAGACGAGTTGAACGGTACACTCCAATCTTATGCACGCAATCAAAAGGAAGGGGCCTATATTTGGGCAGATATTGATGCGTGGATCAAAAATAACCTTCAGTGGCGAACAGTAAAACGGAGTGATGACAATCTCCAATTAGCAGAAGGCATCAAGATTTTAAATTTTGGGAGTGGCCATGCCTGGGGCATGATTGGACTTCACATCGATATGCCGGAATCGGGCGGAATTATCCTTGCTTCAGATGCGGTCTATACGTCGGAAAGCTTTGGTCCACCGATTAAACCGCCTGGCATCATCTACGATTCTCTGGGCTATGCAAATGCGGTTGAAAAAATACGCAGAATTGCTCAAGAAACAAATTCTCAGGTCTGGTTTGGACATGATCCTAATCAATTTAAAGGGTTTCGTAAATCTACTGAAGGCTATTATGAGTAAGGGGGAATCTTAAATGAGTTTTGCTAAGCTAGTTTTTGCCCCATTAAGTTATACCGGATGGGGTGCTTTAGAACAACTATTACCCGAAGTCGAAAAATACGCGCCTAAGAAAATACTGGTGGTCACAGATCCCATGCTTGAAAAAATAGGGTTAGTCGAGTGGGTGACTACTCCCCTAAAAGAGAGCGGGTTTCAAGTTACGGTATATACGGATGTGGTACCTGAACCACCTTTAGAAACAGGTGAGAAGCTAGTTTCCTTTGCCCGAGCAGGCCAATTTGAAATGGTGGTTGGCTTCGGTGGAGGTAGTGCATTGGATTTAGCCAAATTAGCAGCCGTTCTGGCGGAGCATGAAGGATCAGTAGCCGACTATTTAAACCTCACCGGAACAAAGAAAGTAGAAAAGAAAGGATTGCCCAAAATCCTCATCCCGACAACTTCTGGTACGGGTTCGGAAGTGACAAATATATCCGTCTTGTCCTTAGAAACAACAAAAGACGTCGTTACTCACGATTATCTTTTAGCAGATGCTGCCATTGTCGATCCTGAATTAACGGTTTCTGTTCCAGCGAAAGTCACAGCAGCCACCGGAATTGATGCATTGACCCATGCGGTGGAAGCCTATATTTCGGTTAATGCAAGCCCAGTGACCGATGGTTTAGCCCTTCAAGCCATTCGTCTCATTGGCCGTTCATTACGAAAGGCCGTTCATAATGGCAATGATAAACAGGCCCGGATCGATATGAGTAATGGGAGCTTTATCGCAGGACTAGCATTCTTTAATGCCGGGGTAGCGGGTGTTCATGCGTTAGCCTATCCATTGGGCGGTCAATTCCATATTTCCCATGGTGAATCAAACGCGGTATTACTGCCCTATGTCATGGGTTATATCCGAAAAAGCTGCACGGCAAAAATGGCGGATATCTTAAACGCGCTCGGGGGCAACTCTAGCTATTTATCTGAGGAAGACGCCTCTTACAAGTGCGTTGAGGAACTGGAGAGGCTTGTAAAAGAGGTTGGAATTCCATCAACATTAGCAGAGTTTGATATACCTGAATCCGCTTTGGAACGCCTCACTCAAGACGGGGTCCAGCAAAGACGTATACTGGCCAGAAGCCCTTACCCATTATTGGAGGAGGACATTAGGAACATTTATCAATCTGCTTTTAACGGTGTTGTCACTGAGCCAACGAAGCGGTAAATGAATTCTATTCCATATCAAAAGCCACTGAATGAATAAAAACTCCTTGAGGACACTGTAGAGTGACCTAATTAAATGAGACAAAGGAAAAAACACCCCCCATGGTCGTAAATACAATTATCGACAAAGTGGAGGTGTTTTTTCTTATGATGAGAAAAAGAAGGTCTATTCAGGAGAGCTAAAAAGAGAAGTGATTCGTCTAAAATTACCATTTGGGATTAAGAATCGTACGCAAAGCCCTTGAGAACATTATGTTTGTTTTTAGTTAACATAATATATATTGAAAGGCGTAAAACGTGGAGTTCTACCTCCTTAACAAGTGCATATGTGAAACCTTTTCTAGGTATTTCTCTGCGGTGTTTCTTATTTACTTTTTTATTCCGTTACCTACCTTTAGGGAAGGTGATTCTTTTGTGAAATCGGCCCATTAGCTACACTTGTTCAAAAGTTCCCACTTTTTCATTGAGGGCACTTGAATTGGAATCCTCTCTTTTTTTAGTCTGCTTTAGCATTAATTGTAGCTTTGCTTAACCTTGTTCAACTAACTGGCAGGATTGTGGAACTAAGAGTTTAATTATGAGTAGTAACTAAAGATTATAATTATAAGGAGATGGACGTTATTTCAAAACAAAATGAAGAACGACAAATACAAATTAACATTTGGGAAGACAAAGACCTTGATCTACTTGTTAAATTAAACGCACCAGAAATGATGGAACATCTCGGAGGGTCTGAAAGTAATGAACAGGTTCTAAAGCGTCATAAAAGGTATCTTGAACTTGGTGAAAAGGGGAAAGTGTTTAGCATTACCCTAAGTCCTGATTTTGAAGTGGTTGGTTCAGTTGTATATTGGCAATCAACTTGGAATAATGAATGTGTTTATGAAATTGGATGGAGCATACTACCACAATTTCAAGGGAAAGGGATAGCAACACATGCCGTTAAACTAGCAATTAATGAAGCAATAAAGGAAAGGAAATATCAATACATACATGCTTTCCCTTCGGTTGAAAATCCTGCTTCAAATGCCATTTGTCGAAAGCTCAACTTTTCATTTATATCAGATTGCAAATTTGAGTACCCACCAGGTAATTTCATGCATTGTAACAATTGGCGTTTGGACATAAAGTAAATCATAATTGGTTTTTCAACAATCGGGTGCTTATGTTAAAAATGGGATGGCTGTGGTGAACCCGTTTTTTTAGTGTGCTAACGGGGCAGGTTAGTGCTCTAGCCAGCTAGTTTGGCTTAAAGACCACAAGGGTAAATAGAGATAGATCTAGATATAGGGGAGCAATTGAAAATGAAATAACAAAGAAAGAGATATATTGTGAAACTCGAACGCAAAAGATCAAATGCGACGGCGAAGACCTGAAAGACCTTTGGGAGATTGTGATTTCCGGTTTCCGGTCATAAGCCTTACATCAAGGCATTGATTTAGTTAACCATCCATAAGTACACGATAGAGTTCACGCTTGCCTTATTTACAACAATTTTATAACGAAAAACTATCGATCAACGCGAATTGTTGAACAGGATTTTGGCTCTTCCACGATCTTAATATAAAAATCCCATGAAGAAGTGATCTGGAAAGTGTGAATACTAATATTATTAAAGGAGGTTCATTTATGCCGTTCATTGATGTAAACGGAACTACGCTTTACTACCAGGATACCGGTCTAAAAGATGCACCAGCCTTGGTTTTCAGTCACTCATTATTCTTTAATAGTCGAATGTTTCATAAACAAGTGGAACGGTTTGCTGGTGAATACAGAGTCATTTGTTATGATCATCGGGGGCAAGGGAAAAGTGCTAAAGATACGTTGGACATGCTTGATTTGGATACATTGACAGAGGATGCGGCAGCACTTATTAAAGAGCTTGTTTTAGGCCCCTGTCATTTTGTAGGTAACTCTATGGGGGGCTTCATTGCTTTGCGTCTGGCTGCAAGGCATCCAGAACTCCTTATTACATGTACAGTGCTGGGGACATCCGCTGAAGAAGAATATAAAATAGATGAATTTCAGCCAATTGTTGAGCATCTACAGATTTATGGAGGCAAGCCTATGTCCCAAACTTTGATATACATTATGTTTGGAGACACGTCACTTGAAGATCCGTCTTTTGCGAATGAACTCAATTTCTGGAAGGATCACATAGAGGGTTTGGATCGTACGATTGGCGATGCTGCGTATCAGGTGGTTCATCGCAAACGAATCCTGAGTGAACTAAATGAAGTGGATGTTCCGATGTTGGCGATTGCAGGAGCTGAAGATCATGCCTATACGGTTGAACAGTCGAATAAAATTGCAGTCACAGTAAGAAATGGTGTGTGTAAAGTCATTGCCAACGCGGGCCATTCTCTGGCACTTGAAACTCCGGAAGAAGTTAATTCGTTTCTTGCTGAACATATCTGTAATTCCGGTAAGTATTATTCAGAATAAGCATTGCAAAAAAAGGGTTGTTTTGTGCCTGAATTAAAATATACCTTTAAAACTAGAAATCTCTTTCTTGTTACACACAAAAGATTTTTTAAGATACTGCGGCCATGTTTGGCGGCTTTTTTCTTTATTGTTCTTTATACTTTCTTAGTTATGGAAGAATTAAAGAGGGTGCGTTAGTTGAAACTAATAGAGGCTGCTAAAGCAGCCTTCCTTAGAAGTATTTATCGTAGAAATATTGCCTTATTTTTCCACTAAGATGGGCATAGACTTATACAATCATCATGCAATATCTGCCTGCCAAGTCGTTAACCGCAGTTATTTTTTTCTGTTGTTTATCCTTGATAGACAAGTGTGCTTGCAACCATATATACTTAAAGAAAATATTGACACTTATCTGAGGAGTATTTTTTTATGGGTTTTGAAAAGGCAAATCTAATTGAAGAATTCGCACATTTTTTAAGTAAGAAGGCTGAATCAATTAGCAGGGAAATTGTTAATTATAATGTGAGTAAGATAGAAATAACATTACCACAAGAAATAATAGATAAATCAATTGATACTAATGCTGAATTTCTTAAGTTTTTGGGGAGTACGCTTAAATTTTCGAATGTAGAGGTTGAACCTATATTCATTGAATGGCTCATCAAACAGGAAACACCGGAAGATACTCAATATATTGAAAAAGAGCTATCGAGTCTTATAAAACCTTATGCGGATACAAGACAGCTATTAATAAAAATTTTGTCTCAATTATGCATGGACTATGGACTAACTACTGAGGAAGTTATCACTGTAACCAGTAGATTAAGCTATTTTCTCGATTTAAGTATTACTGAAACTATTCTTAAGCGAGAGAGAACAACAAAAGAAGCCGAAGAAAAGCAAAACCAGAAGATCACAGAACTATCTTCACCCATAATCCCTATACAAAATGGTATGGCGGTTCTCCCGATAATTGGAGATATTGATGTAGAAAAAAGTGAATTTATTATGAATAGAGTCATACCCAGAGTCACTGAGTTGAAAATTGAATGTGTTATTATTGACTTCTCAGCCATTGCCTCTATCGATACCGAAATTGCGGCTCGAATCTTTACAATATATGATGTTCTTAGGTTGTTAGGAATCAAAGCGGTGTTTACAGGGATTAGAACGGATTTAGTTTCAAAAATTATCAACTCAGGCATCAATTTTTCGAGTATCAAAACTTACGCCACACTTCAACATGTTTTACAAGATATTAGATAATTGGTTCCTCTATGATGGGGAAGTTAGTTAAAAAGCAGCCGAGTCAGTGCGAACCAAAATCATAGGTGACTCGTATTACTCAAACAGCATATAGAACATCAAAGGATCGCTGCGGCGGTTCTTTTCTTTTGCGACCCGGAAGTTATTAGGCACTTCTAGAGCTGTGAATTTTTTTCAGGTTTTATTAAAGTGGGAGTATATCTTATTAAGCTAACGGGTGCGTTACTTTAAGAACTTCAGCTGACATTACAGGCGGCTTTTCTTATTGAGATACAGGACAGGTTAGTTGAAGAAGGAAATAAACTTTAAAAAGGAGAATATTTGGAACTTAGACCTATTAAGTACCTTATGCTTTTCAAAGAGGATGATGATTATGAAGAAACAGAAGAAGATCTTGATATTTCTAAAACAATAACTACTTTTCTGCTTTTAATGATGTTTATACTGTCATCTACTAAAATGATTCATGATTATCTCAGTGCAGCTGTCATAATAATTATTTTAGTTGTCTTCTTTTATAAGAAGAAACAATTAGAAAAAAAGGACTCTAATCATATTTAAGCATAGTAATCGGAACGTCCCATATTTGGAGCGATTTTTGCCTTTAAACACTTGAAGTAAAGGGGGTACCGCAATGGAGTCAGATCCATCATATATTCTTGAGCGAATTGTTAAAGAACTGGGTGTGGAACAGATCGTTGAATTACTGGCTGATCGAATACCAGAAACAGATTTATACACGCTCTTACTTTATGTTTTTCGAGAGAAGACCCAAAGGTTAGTTCCCAGCGAATTACTTAAAAGGTACCAGGCAAACCGTTCGGTGCATCCTGCTTCAGTTGATCCTATCCAGTTAAAGCAACTAGAACTAGATATTTTGAAAATAGCAAGCAACCATTTCGCTACACCAGTTCAGTTATCTCCCGTGGCTCCTTTAGGATCTTGTTCTGTTGTAGCGACAGTCGATCAAAATAAAGTGCTTTCTGCAATCAGAGGAACTGAAGTAGTGTCAGACGCGACCAACCTTCTAGCTTTGCATATTAGCGATTTGTTAAAATCACGCAAAAAGAGCAACAGGGAGGACTATATCCGCTTATGCACAACCCATCGACATGTTAGAACTCAATATTTCAATAATCCTGGAATGTTTCCACATTTTCATCTGTTCTGTATGGTCACTTCTGGTACAGATACAGGTTCTTATCAGTTCGAAAAGCAATCATTTTGGGAGCACATTACCGTGTACCAAGATATATTCCAATCATTGTTCCAATCAGATATTGAGGTTATCCTAAGTGGCCGTGATGGTTATAAAGATTCCGAAGGGTTGCTGCGGAGAGTTGCACAGCTTGGGAAACGGTTTTCGATTAAAGTATCAATAAAGGAGCCTAATTTAGAAAATCAGTATTATAAAGGTTTACAATTTACTGTCATCACGAAGATAAACGGAGAAGAACATAACATTGGTGATGGTGGATTCGTCGATTGGTCACAAAAATTATTGGGAAGTAAAAAACAACGGTTGATTATTAGTGCCATAGGCTTAGATAGGCTACTTTTGTAAATTGGTTATTACAGTACAGAGGATCAACTAAAGCACTGCTTCGTTTCTATATTTTCGGGTGTTTTACTTGAAAAAATATTTCAACTATTAAGCACACAGGAATCTAATAATTAGAAAGCAACCTGTTGTGGTTGCTTTCTAATTATTATTCTTGATTGTCTGCTGTTTTTGATTCTATGTTAGATCTGTCTATTGACTTTGTATATTTTTCTTGGTTACCAGATTAGTCTGCATCTGTTCGGGTATTCCATTTACTATATTTAAATGTGTTTTTATTGGCATTATTAATCCACCTCCAATAATTAATTTCAAAATTCCTGTCCTTCTTTCGATTCTAGAAACGAATCGATTGATTCATCCAATAATCTTTCCCGATTAGGGTCTTCATTAATATCTGAATCCATTTCCATTTCTTGTTTAAATATGCCGTATGTATCATCTTCTTTATTTAGATTACTATGTTGGACTGGTTTAGTTCGATTATTTTTTTGATGTGTCATGTAATCTCCTTCTATAACAAGTATTTTAATTTAGTATGAACAATTGATCTAATATAATCCAATTCTTTTTAAATCAAGCATTAAAAGAGGTAGCATGGCGATAATGTTTATAAGATGTAGAAGAAATTTTTTATAAAAATGGTACAATTAAAGGTTTAAAAGTAATCAATTATCACCATTTGGTGACAGCAAAAGCATTGTAGCAGAAAAGGCCTTGCGAGACAGGACAGAATTCATCGCAGCTCCACCAGATGCCCTGTGCATTTCTGTGCCTTTAATATTCTGTATCATGAAGGTGAATCTGTGATGATCTTCCCTTGTTAGAAAGGAAAAAGTTATTGGATTCAGTTGTTAACGAAAGTGAGTGTCTAACGCAAATCCGTTGGATGAAAGGCAAAGGAATTGAGTTGTTTTCACTTTGCCAGGACAATGGGCTAGAAGGAATTGTCTTAAAGAAGGCAAGTTCCAAATATCAAATCGATTACCGCTCTCCAGCATGGATAAAAGTCATCAATTATCAATATGAAGACGTATTTGTCATTGGTTATCGTAAGAAGGAGTTTGGTTGGATACTTGGTAAGATTATAGACGGTAAAATGAAAATAGTGGGGTTACTGAGTTTGTGCCGCATGTAGCACGAAAGGAATTTAATCAAACGATCGATGGTTTGGTTTTGAATGAAACAGAAAACGTTGTCTATCTGAAGCCAACTGTACGATGTACCGTCAAGTACATAAACTATACGAAGGCAGGAATGTTGCGTATGCCTGTTTTTGTGAAGTTTATAGACTAGAAATTTGAACTAAACTTAGACTGCTCTTAAGGGCAGTCTTTGTTTTTGAACCTCCTTATATCCCTCCAATTGGGGATTGGACAACCGTGTTCAACTAACAAGTCACAGAGCTCAACGGAACGATCATGTTTGATCAAAAACTCCGCATAGAGCTTGAGATCAAATGCGTAACTTTTTAAGGTATTCGGCGAGTAATTTTTCTCCACGTGCAAATACATGAGAAAGTCATCAGTAGCTTGTTGAATGTTCAATAAAATCGACCTCCGGAAGATAAATTTCATTATGGAACGGTCCCGTAAGTTATGAGACGGCCGTGTGAGTTATCGGGTCGACACACAATATTATCGTAAACTTGGGCGGTGGAAGTACCGGATATGAGATGTTATAGGAACTTGAGGGAAGAAACTTATGGTACGTTTGTGTTTTTTCTAGTTAACATAATATATATTCTAGGAAGCTATGTAGAAGAAGTTGATTTCTGTATCAATTGATAAGTTTTCTTGGTATAATGAGACGAAATTAAAAATTTCATTGATCAGTCACCCGTTGTTAAAAAACTAATATTATACAAATTTATAAAGAAGGAATTTAAAATTGAAGAATATATCCTGCTTATTTTTGCCTCCATTGTTATTCTGAGTACTGTTGGACACCAGCCAAAAGGCGGTTTCAAAGATCCTCGTGAAAAATCACGAACAAAATCTTTTCATCCTCGGGATTCACAACCGCCAACAACTGGTATGTAATATATAAATCTCCATCTCATCAATGAAATCTCCGAAAGCTCTTCCGGGTATGAATGCACACTTAAAAATTCCCCCTTGATTAAGACATGACTAGTCTTACAGAGGGAATTTTTATGTGTTAAAAGCTCTTAACGGCCTCCTCAAAGGCTGTACATACACGATTTTTGATTCGGAGGAGCTGTCCTCCTTCACAGTCCAAAGGGAAGTATTTCTTCTTCTATTGTTCTTCCCGACGTTCTGTATTCCCAGTCCACCAGGTCATAAAACGGAAACCAGGTATAACCCGTTATGGGCTTCCCCTGTTCCCTTCCCTTCTGTAACACATCCAAGCTTTCATGGAGCCAATCCATTCGTTCCTGCTCTGTTCCCCGATAACTGGTTTCGGTAATAAACACCGGTTTATTATACCGATGAAGAAACCGGTCAATGATATCCATTAAATCATTCGCGGTTCCCATTACATGGGGGAAATGAGCGCCTGAGGAAGCCCCTTCTGACTGATGAACACTAAATTGTGGATAAAAGTTGATCCCCGCGATATCGAGATCAATTTTATGTTCAGAAAACCAATTAAGCTGCTCATCCGTCACCCCATGTTCCTGAATCCAGGGAAGAAGGACCTTGTTTTCACTCAACCTCCCCTGAATCATTTCCCATGAATACATGGAAAGCTCGCTCCACCTTTTTCGTTCCAGCTCTAAAGAAGCGTCATCGGTACTTGGCGGATAATACTTTTTCGTAGCATCAACATGGACCGCAATGCTCTCAGGATTGATCGATTTGACTTCCTCAACCGTATGAATAATTCCTTTTCCGAGCTGCATCATCAGCTGATTGAATCCTTTAAGCCCTTGTTGATATGGCGGCCATTTTCCTAGAAGCCCACAATACTCTGCATTCACATATGGCTCGTTCAGCGGGGTGAAATAGGGCGTCACGTCTTTATACCGTTGAAAAAAAACGCCCGCAAAGCGTGCCACAGCCTCTGGATACTCGGGGTTTAAAAACTCTTGCTTCAGCCAGCCGGGCGTACCGTAATGCATCAAATCGATAATAGGTACCAGCTCCCGGTGCTCCCTGAAATAATCCATTACCTGATCCACCCACAACCAGTTATACTGACCTTTCGTTTCCTCTACCCCATGCCAGGGTATTCCGTAACGAATCATGCTAGATCCACTATTTCTCGCCAAGTCCAGGTCTTCTCTCCATTTTTCATAATGCTGGGTCAATGCATACTCATCAAGGGGACGTTCGCCCCGCTCGGTCTGGATCACAAAGGTATCTTCAATCCCAACTGCAAAAGCAAAATTTTTCATCATTTATCACCTTTGATCATTAATGGATTTAATTTTGGACAGCTCACACTTCGGTTTGCGGTCATAGGTAAGCAGTCCGTTGATTTCTTGTTCCACATCGGTCAGCTGCGTATAACAAAACCCCTGCACAACAGAAGACCTCATTAAAGCTTCAGTTACGTTCCTGTACTCCTCGATCAGTTCTTCCCCGCTTTCAACTGAAGAATAGCCCCATCCTGCTGCTGACACCTTGTACGCAATTCCCCCATATTCCGTAATCATAATCGGTTCCTTCTGATAACTAAAACCTCGCGCATAGATGGCACGGTTGGCAGGCTCAGTAGAAATGGCACTTTCGGTAGTTTCATAGGCTTTTTCCATCTCGGTCGATGATTGATAATTATGAATGCCGCAAATATCAGATTGCGTATGTTCCCAGCCCTCGTTGGATAGCACCGGGCGGGTCGTATCCAGAGATTTTGTTAAATGGTACATCGCCTGTGAATGAGCTTGCTGCTGAGCATCACGTTCTACCCGGGAGATACCCCAGCTTTCATTAAGCGGAACCCAGACAATTAGTGAAGGATGGCTGTAATCCCGTTTTATCGCTTCAATCCATTCACGGGTAAGGCGGCCAGCGGCCTGCTCACTGTATTCGGCCGCATTGGCCATTTCTCCCCATACAAGAAAACCAAGTTTATCGGCATGATAAAAAAACCGCGGGTCCTCGACCTTTTGGTGCTTTCTTGCCCCATTAAACCCCATCTCCTTTGCCAACAGGATGTCATTCTTTAAATCGTCGTCACTGGGAGCCGTCAGCAGGCCGGTTGGGAAGTATCCTTGATCCAGGACGAGTTTTTGGTAATAAGGCTTGTTATTCAATAAAATTTTTCCGTTTTCAATCGAAATTTTTCTCATACCAAAATAACTGGAAATCGTATCAAGCGTGGATGTGTCATCTTTTAAAACAAGCTCCACATCAAACAGGTTGGGGTGCTCAGGAGACCAATACCAGCCCGCTCCATGAATATTGCTTCGTTCGGTAAAACGGCTGCGAAGGTCAATGTTTCGTTTCGTATAGGTGTCATGCAACGATAACAAATCCTGAATAATCACCTTCCCTCCAAAAGAGATACGAACCTCTGCCTTCAAGTTTTCTAAAAGTCGGCTAACCTCCAGCTCCATCCCGATCGATCCGTTGTCAATATCCGGTGTCCAGCGAATAGAAGTGAAATGGACAGGATCTACCGGTTCAAGCCACACCGTCTGCCAGATCCCTGTTGTTCTTGTATAAAAGATCGATTCTGATTGTTCTTTCCAATATTGCTTGCCCCGTGGAATGGTCTCATCTTCCGACGGATCTTCTACACGAATCACGAGATCATTTCTATTACTTTCATTCAGGTACGGTGTAACGTTATGCGAAAAAGAGGTATGACCGCCTTCGTGAAAACCGACGAGTGAACCATTCACATAGACCCATGAACGATAATCGATCGCACCAAAATGAAGATACAATTCTTTCCCCTTCCATTCGTCAGGAACAAGAAGCTCTCGTTCATACCAGACTACATCGTGAAAGGCGGTTTGATGAATCCCGCTCTCTTCACATTGATAAGCAAACGGTACCTGGATTTTTAATGATTCTTCAGGCAATCCATTCTTGTACCATCTTTTATTCATCCCTTCATTTTCATCATCAAAGATAAAGTTCCATTCACCGTTTAAATTTAACCAAATGTCCCGCTGAAATTGGGGACGTGGGTATTCGCTGCGTTTTTGTGTCATACATTTGCCTCCTCTATTTGATCCCTGTTTGTGTAATTCCTTTTATAAATTGGCGCTGGCCGACCAAGAAAATCGCTAACATCGGCAGAGTTGCCAACGTTGTCAATGCCATTAGCTTTCCGTAAGAGGAAACGAAACTTCCTTGCTGCATAATCGCAATTCCCGTAGTAATGGTCCGAAGCTCAATCGAATTCGTGGAAACGAGCGGCCATAAAAAATCATTGTAAATCGTCATGAATGTAAAGATGCCAAGCGTCCAAAGCATCGGTTTGGCTGAAGGCAGCACAATACGTACAAATACCTGCCATTTGTTTGCTCCATCAATCACGAAATTCCTGTGCATTTTTAGGCGGAGTATTGGGATCCAATCCGGCTTTTTTGAAAAGGTCTTTGTTCCAATAAAACATCAGCGGGTGAATATCCAGCGGTATGCCATAGGTGCTGCCGTTAACCTTGGAAGCTTGAAGCGCTTTTGGGTGGTAATCCTTTTCGCTGATTTTTTTGCTCTTGGTCAGAATGCTTGTTTTTAAAAGCTGATCTTTTGTCGCATAATCTACAATGCGGTCCGCGTGCATGATCATTAAGTCTGGCAAATGATTTTTTGAACTCAGGGTCAAATTCACCATTTTGTAATAGTCGGATGATGGAATGATCTGCAAATCCACGTTGTATTTCTTTTGCGATTGATTATACGACCTGACAATCTCCTCAAATTTCGGACCGTCCGGACCTGAAAATGGAACCCACAGCTTTACGTTCTTTTTATCTTCGCCTGTGGCGCTTGTCTGCTGCCATGAACAACCGGCAAGCATGACGCAGATGATCATTAATACCAACCCTGCAACATTGATCTTTTTCAATTGTTCCCCTCCTTTTTAAAAGCGCTTTCAAATATGGGCCTATTATTACATACAAACATATTTCATTTCAACTTTTTTATAAATAAAAAACCGGACTCCATTAAGAATCCGATTCTTGATTTATGAGTATTTAATTTTCATGAGCAAATCCTGTTCGTAATTGCCGAATTTAGAGCCGAAAATATTTAGACCGCCTACTTTCTCGGCATCCCGCTTGACGCCAAAGGTTACGGAAACATAGGGTTTTTCTTCTAACTGAAGGGTTTGAACAGTATGATCTGAAATCTTCAAACTGTCGACAAAACTGCCGCTCTCATTCACCTTCCATTGTTTTAGCATTCCATACTGTGTATTGTGGTCTTCCCACCAGGAAGGTGTAAGAAATCCCCGTTCCCCGCCAAAATCTGAAGGGCTTGTCCATGTACCGATTTCAATCCCATTAATCCAGCAGGTTATATCAGAAGGCCAATCCAGCTTGTGATAAGGAGCTTCCGAACACATTTCCACACTCAGGCTGATTTCTTCCACTTTTGACCCATAGGGCACACGGTTTGGAAAGTGATATTCCAAAAATCCTGCTCTGAACCATATGATTTGCGCATCTTTGCGCTCCGGTTCAAAGAAGGAGCGCTGATCATCAATAATACTGATAATCCCGTTCTCGCTGGCAAGACCGCAGGTCGGCTCAACTTCGCATTGAACATAATTTCCAATCGGCATTTCGAGTGTAATGAACTTCTCAGGCGCTTCTTTTTTACTGGCCAGATCAATGACGATGCGGTCAAAGCGTTTGGAACTCACCTTCTGGCTGCCGCGTCCAGGTACGATTTCGGTCGCAATTAAACCCGCTTCTTCCAGCTTTTTAATGTTCACGGCAGCGGTGGAAAAGGGAATCTCCAGCCTTTCTGCCAAGTCGTTCACATTTTTGGGCCCTTCCGTCAGGACACTCAGCATTTCCATCCGTTGCTGATTCCCAAGCGCTTTGCTTACCGCTAATGCTTCTTCTAGTGTTAAATGCAGTACTCTCACATAGACCTCCGTTTTATTACAAAAAATAGTGTTATAAAAAGATATAATGCATCGGGTACTTATTTGTCAAGGGGATATCTCTTATGGATACTGACAGTCCCTCCTTTTTAACTAGGTCATTGTATTCGACCACAGCTTGTTTGCACTGGACTTGCGGAAACCCATGCGTATGACGGAAAAGCGCTAAGCTACAACAACTGCGATGATAGTGCCGTTACAAAGAAAAAGTTAAAAATCAGGAATGATGATTTTGGCCATACACCCGCGGTTAAACAGACTGGTACTAACCTTAAGGAGGTGCTGATGAATGAAAAAGGTCAAGAGAATACCTATGGTTCTGTCTATCGTCATAACTGCCATTCTGGCATCCCTTCATCCCGCGAACTCAACACTAGCTGAAACCCATACGTACGACGGTAAAAGCCCCTACTACAATCATTGCGCGGACAGCGCGGTAACCAAGGATAAAGTGTGGATTGATTCTGTTTCTTACGTTGAATTAAAATACAGTACGTTGTGTAAAACGGTGTGGGCCAAAGTAATCCTCACTAGAAACGCTACTTCCAACTATGAAGCAGATGCCAGAATTGTCCGCAGTACAGATGGAAAAGCTTATACATGTGACAGTTCTGGCGGAAACGGAGCTGTAAATAAAGGCCAGACTTCCTGTTATACAGCGATGGTTATGATTACAATCCCAGAAAATCACAAGCTCAAGGGAAACACGCCATTGCCAACAGTGATGCCCTATAATCAAAAAGAAACCATTTGGTATTAAGGTATAATAAATAATGATATTTTTCTCTTCATCTGAGTATATTTCAATGTGGATAACCATTCACATCATGAAAATGCGTAGGGGGATGAGGAAATGAAAAAGATTCAAAGTATCTATTGGATTTTTACAGGTTTATTAGCGGTGCTTATGCTCGTCGGTTCCATTCCGGATATCGCCAAAGTCGAATCAGCGGTTGACTTGTTTAATCATCTTGGATACCCGGAATACTTGCTTCCATTCCTAGGTGTGGCCAAATTGCTCGGAGTGATCGTACTTTTATTGCCTGGCTTTTCACGTTTAAAAGAATGGGTATATGCAGGATTTGTATTTGATCTGGCAGGAGCCACCTATTCCACGATCGCAGTTGGCGATCCCTTCAGCTCCTGGTGGGTAATGGTTGTTGGGCTGATTCTTGCTGCAGGGTCCTATGTGTACCACCACAAAAGATTGCAAGCAAAAGCTGCGGGCAGTGCGAGTTTCTAATGCTAAAAAAGGCAGGCTCACATAAAGTGAACCTGCCTTTCCATTTCCTTGATTACTTTTCTTGTCCTTTTGTCTGCTCAGCGTTAAAGGTCCATTTCAGGTTTAGAGAATCACCCTGAAACACGTTTTGATCTTGTCCGTTATCCACGAACCCCTTACTCACACCATTTTTCTTTAAGCGAGTTTTCCATTTAGTTCGAAACGTTTAGCAATCTGCTCAACTATTGCATTACCTATTTGAATGGACGCAGTAGCTGCAGGAGATGGGGCATTGCAAACATGCAAAGAACGTTCACCAGAGAAGATGGCAAAATCATCTACCATGCTGCCGTCATACTTAATTGCCTGTGCTCGAACGCCCGCATGGGTTGGAACAATATCCTTTTCTGTTAACTCCGGAATCAGTTGCTGCAAACTATTTAAAAACGCCTGCTTGCTGAAGGAACGCACGTACTCTTTCAGGCCTTCCTTCATGTTAGGCATTGCCATCTTCCAGAAGCCCGGATAGGTCAATACCTCCAAGAGCTCTTTCACATTAATGTCCTTTTTGGTATAACCCTCACGTTTAAAAGCTAATACTGCGTTGGGTCCCGCATGTACATCCCCATTAATCATCCGAGTAAAGTGGACACCAAGAAATGGAAAATCAGGATTAGGTACCGGATAAATTAAATGTTTTACGAGATGCCTTTTTTCAGCTGTCAATTCATAATACTCACCTCGGAATGGCACAATTTTCATACCGGTATTTAAATCGGCCATTTTAGCCACGCGATCACTGTGTAAACCCGCGCAATTGATTAAAAAGCGTGCTTTTATCGTACCTCGGGTTGTCTCAAGTGATACACTCTCCTTCTCTTCAGCTATGTTTTCCACTTTCGTACCAAGATGGATTTCGCCTCCACCTTCTTCAATGATACGGGCAAAAGTACGGGATACACCTTTATAATCTACAATACCTGTACTTGGCACCCGGATCGCACCCACTCCTTTTACATGCGGCTCTATCTCCCGAAGTTCTTCTGGCACAATTTTCATAACATCCAGCTGATTCTGCAAGCCCCGCTCATATAGATGCTCTAACAACGGCAGTTCTTTCCGTTCGGTCGCCACGATGACTTTCCCGCAGACATCATATTTAATTCCATGTTCCTTGCAGAAGTGCACCATGGCTTTACTCCCTTCGCGGGCAAAACGTGCCTTGAAACTCCCTGGTTTATAATAAATACCTGAATGGATTACCCCACTGTTATGACCCGTTTGATGATGGGCCAAGTCCTCTTCCTTTTCGATGACGATAATTTTTGAGCCAGGGTATTGCTTCGTAAGAGCCATGCCTGCTGATAAACCAACGATTCCTCCCCCTACGATAGAAAAATCATACATAATATCCCTCTTTTTTAATGGTAATTTAGATCTGGGCCGTTCACTTTTCCATACTTGCATGAGAGGGCAAAGATCACCATGACCTTTGCCCTGCTTGCTTTTTATTTGGTTTGAATCTTCATCGATAGATACTTATCCTCTAAATAATCATCAATTCCCTGGTGGCCGCCTTCACGACCCATTCCACTCTCTTTTATCCCTCCGAACGGAGCTTGGGCTACAGTCGGTATTGCATCGTTCATACCAATGATTCCAAATTCCAAAGCTTCTGAAACTCTGACGGACCGACTGGCATTCTGTGTATAAAAGTACGCCGCTAAACCATAAACCGTATTATTCGCTTGTTGAATCACTTCTTCTTCTGTGTCAAAAGGTATAATGGGAGCCACAGGTCCGAATGTTTCCTCATTGGTAATCAGCATTTCATTCGTTACTTCATCCAAAATGGTAGGTTCATAGAACAATCCATTGGAAAGTTCTCCCTTCAGCCTTTTCCCGCCGCAAAGAAGACGAGCTCCTTTATCTAAAGCGTCTTGTACGTGCTCTTCTACCTTTGATAACCCATCACGGCTTACCAGAGGCCCCACCTCAACGGTTGAATCCAGGCTATTACCGACTTTAAGAGCTTTTGTTTTTTCCAAAAATAGTTTTGAGAACTCCTCAATAACTGAACGCTGAACATAAATCCGATTTGCACAAACACACGTCTGTCCTGTGTTTCTAAATTTACTGGCAACGGCCCCTGCTGCAGCTTCTTCCAGATCCGCATCATCAAACACAATAAATGGAGCATGCCCGCCAAGTTCTAGTGACAATCTCTTTAATTGGGAAGCCGATTTGGCGACCAAAAGTTTTCCCACCTCAGTAGAACCTGTGAAAGATATCTTCTTAACCACCTGATTATCAAAAATCTCGTCTGAAATAGGACCAGAATCCCCGGTTACCACATTCACAACACCACGCGGAACTCCCGCCATTTCCACCAATTTACCAAATGCAATGGCACTGATAGGAGATTGTTTGGCTGGCTTCACAATCCCTGTACATCCTGCAGCCATCGCCGGGCCGATTTTTCGAGTCATCATGGCTAGCGGGAAATTCCAAGGGGTAATGGCAGCCACTACTCCGATCGGTTGACGAATCACCATTAATCTTTTATCAGGTGTGGAAGCAGGAATGGTTTCCCCATAGATCCTGCGTCCTTCTTCAGCAAACCACTCCAAATAACTGGCCGCAAAGAACACTTCCCCCTGTGCTTCCTTAAATGGTTTTCCCATTTCCATGCTCATAATTTCAGCTAATTCATCTTTGTATTCATGCATAAGATCACGAATTTTCAATAGATATTTACCGCGTTCCCCTGCGGTTAATTTCGACCAAGACTTAAACGCTTCACCAGCAGATTCGATGGCCTGCTTTGTTTCGAAGCGTCCTCCTTTTGGAACTTGGGCGACGACTTGACCGTTGGATGGATTAGTAACTGAGAACGTTTCTCCGCCCTGAGCGCTTGTCCATTCCCCATTTATAAACATTTTTAGTTCACTTAAGTTAACTAATGAGTCTACTTTTAACATATACATCCTCCTCTTATTAATGGGTTACATGCCGGTTGCGACATTCTTTTCCTCTGTTTTTTCTTCGTGGAACGAAATTCTCTGGTTTTTAATAATGAATGTATAGGCTAATGAAGCAATTCCACAAATGACTATGGGTATAATCAGCGCAATGGTGAAATTTTTAAATTGAGAAATGAGGAGCCCGGTTACTACAGGAGCGAGCCATCCAGCCAGATTTCCTACAAAGTTTTGCAATCCTGCCAGCTTTCCTTCAGCCCCAATCGGAGCGACATCCGAGACGGTTGCCCATAGGATACCCGCTGCCAACCCCTCACCGCCAATGGCAATAGAGATAAAGATAAGTGCTGTCATCGCATCTTTTGTATAGACGGTCGGAATAATGAATAACGGGAAAAGCATACCGATCGCCAAAATCGTTTTCCTGGCTTTAATAGAATTCCATCCTCTTCTTATTAACCAGTCAGATAGAATACCACCAAGGATGTTCCCCAGGAAAGACATAATCCATGGAAGCATTGTAAAAAATCCGGCCTTTAACAGGGTCATATGCCTTTCTACTACTAGATAAGTAGGCAGCCAGGTCATCATTAAATAGATCAAGTAATTATGTGCGAATAAGCCATATAGCATGGGCCATACATTTCTATACCTTAGAAATTTTATCGGTGATATCTTAATAGCAAGCTCACTTTTTGTTTCTGTTTGTCCCGCTGCAATATAATCAACCTCGGCTTTATTCGCAATGGCACTTTGGCTTGGTTGATTTCGGAAAAAGAACAGCCAGAACGCCAGCCAGATAAACCCAATGGATCCGATGACTACAAAAGCCGCCTGCCAGCCCCATTTTTCAATGATCCATGCCAGTACCGGAGTTGTAATTCCAATTCCAATTGCTGTTCCTGAGTTGAAAATTCCGTTTGCAACCCCCCGTTCATTCGCAGGCAGCCAATCAGAGATTACTCGAGTATTTGTTGGAAATGCAGGTGCTTCCCCAATTCCCATCAGGACACGGATTCCGATCAATGTACCGATAGACCGGCCCAGTCCCGTGAATACCGTACATAAAGACCACCAAACAATAGCAATGGAATACGTTAATCGTGCTCCTAACTTGTCTACAATCATCCCCACTGGAATTTGCATTAAAGCATACGACCAAAAAAATGCGGATCCCAAGATGCCAAATTGCACAGTTGAAAGAGAAAGATCTTTCATCATCGAAGGCCCTGCAATTCCGAGAATAGCCCGGTCCATATAGTTCACTGTTGTAGCAATGAAAAGAAGGACAACTACCAGCCATCTTCCATTCGTTTTCTTCATACGCTCACCTCTTATTTTCATTTATAAATTGAATACGCTTCCAAAAACTAAGTCAAAGTACGCTCATTTTATTCGGTTCGTTATAGCTGACTTCCAGATCACCATGATAAGCCTTTTCAATGATCGCTTGAATATCAGCAGGCCTTGTAAGCCTTGGATTCACATGTACATTCCCGCTCCTCATTGAGTCTTCCACAAGTTTTTCCATTAATTGTAACGAAACGCCCAAGTCCTTTATATTAAGGGGGATATTCATTGACTCATTCATTCTGATAACCGTTTCAATCGCCTCTTTGGCAGCCTCCATCTCAGGAAGACCATTGACTTCCCTACCTAAAGCAATGGCAATATCTTTATATTGCGCAGCACATGCCGGCAGGTTAAATTTCATCACAAAAGGCAGTAATGCAGCATTTGCAATGCCATGAGGAATATCAAACGTGCCACCAAGCGTATGCGATATGGCATGCACATTTCCCAGACGTGATTGGGAAAACGCAACCCCAGCAAGCATTGCAGCAACAAGCATCTTTTCCCTGCTTTCAATATCCGTTCCCCTAAAATACGCCTTTGGCAAATGCTCACCAATCATTTTAATAGCTTGTATAGCATATCCCTGGCTAACCGGATTAGCAGTTTTAGATGTATAAGACTCAATGGCATGGGTTAAAGCATCCATTCCAGTCGAGGCTGTAATTTCCTGTGGCAGCTGGATGGTAAGAGCTGGATCAAGTATAGCTAGATCCGAAAATAAATAGGAACTTAGCACACCCAGCTTAAAGGAAGTTTCTTTGTTGGTCACCACTGTCGAATTTGTGGCTTCACTTCCGGTTCCTGCTGTAGTAGGGATCGCAATAATTGGCAGTGGGGGAATCCTAATCATGCCTACTCCCTCATAATCAAGGATATCACCGGGATTCACTGCCATTACTGCTATTGCCTTTGCGGTATCAATACTGCTTCCGCCACCGACACCAAGTACTGCATCACAATTTCTTTGCCTAAGAACCTCGGTACCTCTTCGAATAGTGTCAGCGGATGGGTTCGGCTCTACCTCATCATAGATTTCATATTCCAAATTAACTGCATGAAGCGACTTCACGATTCCTTCTAACAGATTCGCTGACCTTACCCCTTTATCAGTTACGATTAAAACCCTGGAAACATCCAGTTCATTAACTAATTCTCCTGTCTTTTTAGACATACCGTTTCCACATTCCACTCGGGTAGGCATAAAATAAGTAAACGACAATGTTTGAACCCCTTTCTGTTTCACTTTCTTAAATCAAATGCCTCTTTGATCTTTTATAAGGCTTTTCGAAGCAACTCTTCCAAACCATGGAGAGTGGGAACCCTCGGATTATTTCGGACCAAACGGTCAATCTGCAAAGTCTTCTCCGCAATTTCGGCAACATCTTCTTCTTTTATTCCTATATCTGAAAGGTGTGTAGGCAATCCAATCGTCTCAAGTAAGTTAAAGACGGCTTTTGAAGCAGCCAATGCCGCTTCCTTTCTGGATAAACCATCAGCGTTGATGTCAAAAGCTTTTAAAATTTTCACCATTTTCTCTGTTTCTACTGCCGTATTAAATTCCATTACATATGGCAGCAGGAGCCCTGTCACTTCTCCATGTGGGGATTTTACAAGTCCCCCAATGGGATAAGCTAACGCATGGGCTGCCGCAGTTCCAGCATTTGAGAAAGCCATTCCGGCAAGCAGACTGCCCAATAACATATTTGAGCGTGCTTCAAGATTTGTCCCTTGCTGTACCGCGAGCGGAAGATTCTTGGCAATTAATTCAATTGCCCTGTAAGCAAGAGCATCACTAATGGGAATTGAACCTTGAAACAAAATCTGGCCTTCTGCTTGGATAAATGAAAATGGTTTAGCTGTGTATGCCTCAATGGCATGGGATAAGGCATCTATTCCTGAGCAAGCTGTTACGTAAGAAGGAAGGCCAATGGTTAACTCGGGATCAAGCAACGCAACAGTTGGCCGAAGATAATTATCCGAAATTCCCACTTTTAGATTGTTCTTAACATCAGTCAATACTGAAACCGATGTGACCTCAGAACCGGTTCCGGCTGTCGTTGGAATTGCTACTAAAGGCGCAATTGGTCCTGGAACCTGATTTTCCCCTCCATAATAATCAAGCGGATGTCCTCCATGCGCGACCAGAAGGGCAACAATCTTTGCCATATCTATGCTGCTGCCTCCCCCCAACCCAATAACGGCATCGGTATTTTGTGACTTGGCAAACTCATAACACTCCAAGGCTGAATCTATTGGCGGTTCTGGTATAACTTGATCATAAACAACAGCATGGTAGCTGGCCTGCTCTAAAAGAGCTAAAACTTTATCAACAATGCCGGCCTGTTTAATTCCAGGATCAGAAATAAGCAGAACATTTTTTGCTCCAAGCCTTTGAAGAATTTCACCCAGTTGCTGTATTGCCCCATTCCCAAATACAATTCTCTCTGTAGAATAAAAATCCCATGTAGTTCTCATACCTTTCACCCCTTCTTACAAATTGATCACGACAAGCTTTTCATCTGTCATTTCCTGAATAGCAAAATGAGGACCTTCTTTACCAATTCCACTGTCCTTTACACCACCATAGGGCATAACATCAGCGCGATATGTAGACACATCATTGATAATGACCCCGCCAAAATGGAGCTCCCTTGTGGCTCGCATCGCTAAATGGAGATCGGATGTAAACAGACCAGCCTGCAAGCCAAATGCCGAATGATTCGCTTGTTCGAATGCCTTTTCAATTTGGTCAAAAGGAATAATGCTTATGACAGGTGCAAAAACCTCTTCACATACCACCTTCATCTTTTCAGTGACATCTACTAAAATGGTTGGTTTAAGAATAGCCCCTTGCCTTTCCCCGCCGTATATCACTTTTGCCCCCTGTTGAACGGCTTCCTGAATCCATTCTTCTGCTCTTCTTGCTTCTTTTTCTGATATCATCGGCCCTATATCGGTCGCAGAATCGGCAGGATCCCCAATCTTCAAAGACTCGGCAACTTTTATAGCTTTTGCTATAAATGAATGATAAATGTCACGATGGACATAGACGCGTTGTACGGAAATACAGGCCTGTCCTGCATTTGAAAAACCCCTCGTAATACATAAATCTGCAGCTCTGTCGATATCAGATACATCTTTGTGAATAATATTGGGTGAATTGTTACCTAGCTCCAATGTAACCTTTCGGATTCCCGTCTTACTTTTAATTTGACGCCCAACGGCTGCACTGCCTGTAAATGTATACATTGCAATGCGCTCATCTTCTAAAAGATATTGACCCGTTTCTTGGCCACGTCCGTTGACAACATTCAGAAACCCTGCTGGTAATCCAGCTTCTGATAGTATTTCTGTAATCTTGCACACAATAAGGGGAGTTACTTCAGCCGGTTTTAAAACTACTGTGTTTCCTGCGGCAATCGCTGGTGCAACTTTATGTAAAGTTAGATTAAATGGAAAGTTAAACGGTGTTATAGCTCCAATAACCCCTACCGGAACACGTATCGTATACGCCATTTTATTTTCATTTCCCGGCTGCCCTAAAGGCACCCCGTTGCCAGCAATCCGTTTAGCTTCTTCAGCAGAAGTAATCAGCGTTTGAATTCCTCTATCGATTTCCCCCCGGGCATCTTTTAATACTTTGCCTACTTCACTTACAAGAATCATAGCCAGTTCTTCTTTTCTCTCTCTTACTATTTCTGCAGCCCGCATTAAAATCTCATATCTTTGATTGGAATCCAGTTTCTTTGTCTGAAAAGTATGTAATGCATTAGTAACAGCTTCAGTAACTGTCTTTCTGGATGCACTGCCGATCCGTGAAATCTCTTCATACGTATATTTGTTAACGACAGGGATTGTATTTTGATCAGTAATCCATTCTCCATTTATAAAATGTCCAAAAAATGCGCTTGATGTATTTATTGTTGTTCTCACTTCCATTCCTCCTAGAAGACGTATTTTAATAATAAAGCGCTTTCAAATAACATGTAATTTAATTACCATCAATCTGCTGCTCCATCAGGACAATAAATCACATGTTCATTTCTTTTTCTTACTGAAGATGATTTCATCCTAAATAATATATTATTTTTTAAGAATATATCACATAATATATTATTTTGTAAATATTCAAAATAAGAAAAAATAGTATAAATTAAGTTGAACTTTTAAAAATCCTGGTTTAATCAAGTTTTACAAAGATGCGGTATTATATTTCTAAATTATTTTTTATTCCCTTGAATGAAATTAGACGAAAAATAATATATAATTTTTATGAATAATATATTACTTTGCTGTGACACATTACAAAATGTTAATCTTGATATAATGAAAATGTAGTAAGATAGGAGACTTTCAATGATAAGAGAGAAAGAACGAGGAGAGACAACGGAATATGTCTATAATTTGTTAAAAGAGAGAATTTTCGATTGGAGTTTATCCCCTGGAGAAAAAATAAACATTAGAAATTTAACTCGGGAAATTAGTATTAGCGCCATACCTTTAAGAGAAGCATTGTCCCGCCTTCATTCCGAAAAATTAGTCGTTTTAGAACCATATAAAGGGTATCGGGTCAGTGATATCCTAGATGACGAAAACATGTCCAAAATGCTAGAAGCACGTGTTTTGATGGAGACTTATGCCATCCAAAACATTATCCGAACCAATAATTTGTCCGTAGCGGAAGAAATGACAAGGCTAACTGAACAAATGTTTTCAATCCATTCGGACACACCCAATAAGAAAATACTCGACTTCACGCATTTAGATCAACAATTTCATATTGCCTTGATGGAAGCTGGCGGAAACAATTTTCTGTGCAAAGCATATGAAGGCTTGCATTGCCATCTTCATATCGGCCGTTTTTATCATGTAAGAGGTGAGGTTGACCAACGGGAGGCCCCTTCTGAACATTTGGAAATTATCGAAGCCATTCGAACGCGGGATGTTTTAAGAGCAGAAAATGCTGTTTCCACCCATATTCAGGATTCTATAAAACGGTTATTGAGAAAAGAGTAATTGAGATAGGGGGAGGCGCCTAGCCTCATATCCCCTCACACCACCGTACGTGCGGTTCCGTCTACGGCGGTTCCTGTTAGTTAGGTCTGACGCAGAAAGTCATATCTTGCAGTCAAGCTCCCTTTCGATATGTATCGTGCAAGATAGCCACAATTTGGTGATTCAGGGACCATTACTACGGGGATTTGCTTTGGAATAGTGGTCGGTAACTTCCGCTCCCTCAACTGGTACTCCGTTTTTGGTTTGCTGAAGGCGTACGTGTGTCATGCCCAGCTTATCAGTTTCGATTTGCTTTTGTTTGAATGAAAAGAGAAGAAAAAATAGACTGACATTGCTATTTTGTATATTGGTATTAAGGCTTTGTGAGCAAAACAAAAAAGAGCCAAATCCACATAGGGACTTGGCTACTCAATGAGGGTATTTCATTAGGGGGTGTGTCAAAATCTTGTTCCCAACGATTATAGATTTATCTTACCATAGCACATTAATAAGTCAACGCTTTTATGCGCTAAAATAAAAAATGGTAAGAACGTCTCGATTGACCATCCTTCAACCGTTAAAATGTTACTAAAGCATAGTCATATTTTCGCTTTAAATATTCTTTGCATTCGGTGATAAAAAGGTACCTGTGTACCTACCAAAAATGATTACGGGCTCCCGTTCTCTGATTAGATGGAAAAGAACTTCATAGTTTAATAATCCTTTCCCCAATTCAATAGCATTCTGGCTTGTGATTCAACTGGATCCGGACTGTTATCAAATTGTCCATCAGCTGCTCCTCAAGAAATGATCATCAAAGATACAGGTCTCAGTCTCCAAAGAACACAAAATCTTGTAGTTATCAGTATGGTAAGTAAAACAAGAACGAAAGAACAAAAAGAAAGGCTGTATTCTTGACTGGCGGAGCGGCTTCAAAAGGAAGTCGGCATCTCCCCGCAAGATCTTATGTTTTCGGTTACAGAAAATGGAGCGGCCGAATGGAGTTTTGGTCGTGAGGCTCAATTTCTTACAGGTAAATTTGACGAAAAAAGGCTTCTGTTTTTTATTTATGTACGACTAATGAGATTATGTCGATTACTAATGTCGTGATCTTTGTTATTCAGAAACTATTTACGTTTAAAAGGAAGGATTGAGAGGTAAAAGTAAAGATGGTTAAAAAGACTTATAAGGTTCTTCCTATGCCAATTACCTGTAATTGGTTTTTAACATGTCCCTACTATAAAATTCGTGAGAAAGGAGAAATAAAAAATCAACGAAATGGGATCTATTTGTATGTTCTTTTACATGTTTTCATTTCATTTAAAGCATCCTAAAATGAAATGACAAAGAACATTCTCGATGATATAAACATCAAAAGTTGGAGGGAGAATTATCAGTGAAACTGTATCAAGTAAGAAAAGGCCAGTTTGTCTACTTTAACAATGAATTACACAGGGTTTATGGAGTAAAACACATGTATAAGCAATCCGTTCATCTCATACGGCTTAGAGATTTAACACAACACTTAACCAATGCCGTCAGTGTGGAGAAATACAAGCCTAAGGAACTGGACAGTTTTATCTTTAACCATAAGGAGTATACGCTCAGAAGTAATCAAAAAGCACAAGTAGGGGATTTTGTTCTGATTCACAATCCAATGCCTGATTCCCTCGATACATATTCTCTAAATGAAATTGATGAGGTAGAAACAGTGGATACTAAAGGTGTCATGACTAGTAGATCACACGGCATTAAACATAATGAATACATGCTGATGGTACCCGGACGTTCAAATAACAGCCATGCCATTGATTATCAGGATATGAACCGTGTACCAGACCACTTACAGGATACTCAGTTCTCTCAGCCAAAAGAAGAAATTCTGCCAACACTTGGAGATATTTACAGAAAGCACGACAGTAACGAACCTTATGAGGCTATGGTCATAGCAATAACTGGTTCAACGGTTTTCCTGGGAAACGGTTTGCAGCTATCTCAGAAAGAACTGATGAACACAGATCAGTGGGAACTACTTTATAATCTACTTGATAACTAACTCTATTTTGAATGCAGTTTACATGTTTCAGACATTTTATTAGGAGGATTCTATGGACAGAAAAAACACCGGAAATAGTGTTTTTATTATTTCAATACTCATTACATTGATTTTTATTATCTGGGGCGTGTTTTTTACAGATAATCTCGCCAAAGTTACCAATGCTATTTATAATGGTTCCATTGATTATCTAGGTTGGTTCTATCTTGGTGCCACGTTATTCTTTGTTATCTTTTCCGTTTATTTATTGCTGTCAAAGTATGGAGATATCCGTCTTGGCAAAAAAACAGACAGGCCAGATTTTAACACAGCGTCCTGGCTCGCCATGTTATTCGGTGCAGGGATGGGAATCGGAATTGTGTACTGGAGTGTGGCTGAACCGATTACGCACTACACTGCCCCGCCTTACGGAAAAGGATATACGGTCGACGCAGCAAATACAGCAATGAAGTTCACATTTTTCCACTGGGGTTTAGACCCCTGGGCTATTTATACTGTAATTGGTTTGGCTCTGGCCTTTTTTCAATACAACAAACGGCTTCCTGCCGCGATTAGTTCGGCATTTCATCCAATATTGGGTGACAAAATTTATGGGCCGATCGGTAAGACCATTGATATTTTATCCATTTTTGCCACAGTTTTTGGAATCGCGACGTCTTTAGGTCTGGGGGCGATGCAGGTTACTGCAGGCATGCATGACATATTTGGCGTTCCCAACGGATTAGTTGTGCAGCTCATCGTGATTGCGGTCGCTACCGTCCTTTTTATCATATCGATCAATACAGGCTTAGAAAAAGGGATTCAATATTTATCGAATACAGCTATGATCTTATCTTTCGCTATAATGCTTATGATTTTGGTTGTTGGTCCGACCTTGACCATATTTAAAGTTCTTTTTAACACCACGGGTATCTACTTAAGTGACTTTATACACATGAGTTTACGATTAGAACCTTTTGGTGAAGGAAAATGGATTGCATCCTGGACATTATTTTATTGGGCATGGTGGATTGCCTGGGCACCTTTTGTGGGTATGTTTATTGCCCGTGTTTCAAAAGGACGAACGGTCCGGGAATTTGTTATTGGAGTGTTAGTCGTGCCCACCCTGGGCACATTTCTCTGGATGTCCATCTTTGGAGGCTCAGCTCTTGAACTTGTCCAAAAGCAAGATAATCATCATCTGGCAAACTTTATTACAAAAAATGTGTCGTTGTCGATCTTTACATTCTTTGATTATCTCCCATTAAGCTCAGTACTCAGCATTTTAGGGTTCGCAGTGGTAGCCATTTATTATATTACAGTTGCAGATACGGCCACCTTTGTCCTGGGCATGCTTAGCGAGGGCGGAACATTAAATCCATCAAATAAAATTAAAGTAATTTGGGGCGTGATTCAATCGGCCGTAGCTGCTGTATTACTGTTGGCGGGTGGATTAAACGTATTGCAAACCGCCTCTATTGCAGCTGCCCTCCCTTTTGCTGTCATCATGGTGGTCATGTGCTACTCGTTATTGAAGGGGCTAAAAAGTGAAGTTAAAGTACAGCGAGGAAGTAAAGGCAGAGCCCCTTTTCAGCCTTAACATTCTTTAAAAACGAAAGGCTGCCCCGATTCATCGGGGCAGCCTTTTTTATTAGTCCTGCAGTTTGAAAAAAGTGCCATTGTCGAGGAGTATTGATTTGTTTTGAAGATGTCCTTGCATATAGACAACTTGAATTCATTACTTTAGATGTGCTTTTTAACTATGTCTTTCACTTTATTAATACCCTTCCATACATCCCCTGGTTCGTCATAAACTAATGTTAAAGGTCCACTGTAATCAGCGTCCCTTAGTAGAGCTAAACAGTTTTCTAATTCTTCCTTGTCAACTTCGCCATCTTGTGTGGTGAGAGCCTTTACATGGACAGATTTACTTTTAGGAAGAGTTTCCTTTAAAGAGTCCAATTTGTTAGGACCAGAGAAGTTCCCGAAGTCACTTATTAAGCCGGTAAGGTCAGTATGTTCAAGTAAATACAAACAATTTTCTGATGTAGACGCTAACGACCGAAAATTTTCGGTTAAGACCCCAACACCTTTTTTCTTTGCGTATACGCATAGCTCAGTAAACTGGACCGAAGCACGTTGTAAAGCTACTATATCTTCTGGACTTGATTCCCCGCTAACAACTCGTACATTTTCAGCCCCAGCTATTGAAGCAACATCAATCCAACTTTTGATAAAATCCATATCCTTCTCTCTTCGGACGGGATCTGAAGTGGATATATCACCATAATCAATCAAGAGAGTATAAAACCTTATGCCACTCTTTTTTATGGATTGACATAATTTTTGTAAATAATCTAGTTCAGTAGAATGGAAATGTGCATGTACAATTTCTACTGCTTGGAATCCTTTTTCAGACAGGATGCCTGGCAGATCTACTAGTTTAAGATTTAACGGTTGTTCCTCAACTTCTGTCACAATTTCTTTTTTATCATGATCCCATTTTGACCAAGATAAAGGACCTAAATGTCTGTGTAAGCTCCAAGATGTTAATGATAAATAGCTCATATATTCGATGTCCTCTCTTAGAAATTCATAGATTGTAAATTTAGTTTTATATTCTTTGGGAGCAAGAATCACACTTTCGTAATATCCATCAACCGTCGTCCGAGGCGTGGCCCAACCAACGCTTCGCCCCATTCCGGATCAGGAATACCAAATACACTCAATTCATCAATCTGCGAATGCTTCACCATACTTCTTCCACTTCACGCGGATAAATTTTGTTGCCTCCACTTCCACTGATGATCATGTCTATTATGCAGTAATCTCACATAATCATCATTCCTTATCAGATTATTCAGCTATTAAATTATCTTCTATAATAGACTTTAAAAAGCAACTTCAGAGAAGCTGCTTATAATTCCGTCATATACCTTTTTTTCTTTCTAAAATACGCCCACTCCCGGAACCCGATCTCCTTTAACCGCTTCTGGACTTCTTCAAATTCATCGCCGACTCGCTTCGGGGTATGAGCATCAGAGCCGAACGTCACGGCTACACCATGGAACAGGGCACGTTCAAGTAGCTCATCTGCGGGATACCATCCTCCGCAGTCTTTGTTCTTTCCGGATGTATTAATTTCTATGGCAATTTCATACTGCGAGATGGTTTTCAACGTTTTATCGACGGCCTCGGTCTGAATTGTGGAAAAAGCAGGATAGTAACCTTTCATGGCATCGATATGGCCGAGGATCTGAAAAATCCCGCTTTTGGCCGATTGCCCGATCAAATCATAGTAGGTTTCTTTCGTTTCCTGCTTTTGTTTTTCGGTTAACCCCTCCCAGCGGTTTCTTTTAAAAATACTTAGTCCGCTCACATGATGCACCGATCCGATAATGTAATCTAGCGGAAATTGCTCATAGTATTGCTGGTACATCTCGGCATGCTCGGGAAAAAAGTCCGATTCCACACCCAATAGTACTTCAATTTTCCCCTGGTACTCTTCCTTGAGCTGAAGAACCTCCTTGATGTATTGGGGAAAGTGGCTTTTGGCCATCGCAATACCTGGAAAGAGATGGTCTTCTTCACTGTACAGATAAGGTGAATGGTCAGAGATTCCGATCATGTCCAAATGGTTTTCAATTGCGGCCTCAATGTATGCGCGAATGCAATCTTCCGCATGGCCACATCGGTCATGGTGAGTATGATAGTCAAATTTCATGTAAAACCACCTCTTTTAAAATTAAAGTCTAGTATCTTATTTTTTGATGGAAGTATAAACTAGATTGGCGATTTCCTTTGAAAGCGGACCTGTACTTGGATAACTCCCACTTGGAAGTGGTCCGTTATTCTGCTTGTTGGTCAGTACGATAATCTGCAGGTTATATGCCGGATCAAAAATAACCTGTGTGCCGGTAAAGCCGGTATGTCCGAACGCTTTGGAAGAGTAATAGTCTCCCATGTACCAGTTTTTAGCCTTTTCCCAGCCATAACCCTGTCCAAATGCATGCTCCGAAGTGAAGTTTTGAATGGTTTTTGCCCCATACACCTTTTCCTTCCCATAAGAACCGCCGTTCAGCATCATTTGGCCGATGACGGCTAAATCCCTTGCTGTAGAAAACAGTCCTGCATGGCCAGCAACTCCTCCATTGGCATAAAAACTGTTGCCATCATTCACTTCTCCTACCAGCGTGTAATGCCGCCAGCCAGGAAACATGTTCGGATCCTCTTCTACATAATAGCCGAAATCGGGATCGTCTATCATTTTATATTCGTAAGGATTTCCCCAAGAAGTGGCAGCGATCTTGTGCCCCAGACTGGCATCAGGGGTAAACATCGTATTTTTTAGTTTCAGTGGCTGGTAGATTTGTTTTTCCAGATAGACATCAAGTGGCCGGTGGGTGATTTTTTCGATGACAAAGCCAAGGGTCATAAAACTAAAATCACTGTAAACGCGCTTAGTGCCTGTCGGGTATTCCAGGGGTAAGTTGTTGATGATCTCCAACACTTGCTTTGGATTTCTGGCATATAAGTAAGTTGGTTTCCAAGGGGTTAATCCGGAAGTATGTGTAAGTAAATCGGCAGTCGTCACATGCTCTTTTCCATTTTGTCCGAAATCAGGGATATACTTTACAACCGGGTCGGAGAGCTTCAGCTTTTTTTCATTTACAAGCTTCATGATGCCTTGTGTGGTACCCATTACTTTGGTTATAGAAGCCAAATCAAAAAGCGTGTTCTTTTTCATTTTACGGGGATGGGGGAGCAGAACGCCCATGTCATATTTTTGTGCATCTCCGTATGCAGTTTCTTTTACGATTTTCCCATTTCTCGCGACCAAGACGACAGCGCCAGGCGTCATTCCGGTTTGGATCGCCTGCTTGGCCACCCCGTCAATTTTCCCTAACGTCGTGGAACTCATTCCTACCGATTCAGCATGACCGTATGTTAATTTTGTCGCTTGAGCAGACGCCTCCGCTCCGACAGGTATTGCAGCAGTAATCAAACAAAACGCCATAAAAGTACTCAACCATTTCTTCAACACAATCACTCCTTTACCCTTTTATTTTTTTCACATCCCTCTCCGCTGAAAGTGAACCACCTCCGGGTTATGAGAATTTGTTCGTTGAATAAAAGCCACATGGGACCTCGTGACAAAAATCTGTGACCGAAAGGCATAGATTACTGAATCTCCAACATTCATTCCATCGTTTTTCTCAAGGCTTCCATAATAATCGATATTTTCGTAAGACGGAGGCTGCACGCTTGTTTCTTGTTTCAATAGACGTTGAGGGGTATTTCCAAAAAACGCTTTTTCCATATTGGACCTTGCGTAAAAGCCTCCAGCAATCGTATAAGCCGCGTAATCATCCATATGGGAAATTTCTGAAACATAAACCAGGCATGGGGTTTCTTGCAGTGATGATGTATAAGCATGAAGCGGTGTGGTTCCGGTCATGGCATGCCCCGGCTCTCCATGGGTAATACCATGTTCTTTTAAAAAAGGGATTGTAAAGCAGCTTGTTGAACCCGGCGCATTAATATGTGTCACCCTCACCCCCTGATCCTCCATGATCTCTCTCGCTTTTTTTAACGTTTCGAGGTTCATTGTAAAATCAAAACCGGTTTGACCTTTGTTTAGCTGCAGAACCGGAAAGCTGGTCAAGCCGATCACGTTTATTCCTGG
This sequence comes from Fictibacillus enclensis, assembly GCF_001457035.1. Taxonomy (GTDB): domain Bacteria; phylum Bacillota; class Bacilli; order Bacillales; family Fictibacillaceae; genus Fictibacillus_C; species Fictibacillus_C enclensis. The sequence continues at coordinate 1,566,098 of NZ_KQ758617.1, forward strand.
AAGCTTGAGCAATTCAGGGACAGCAGCATTTATTGTGTTAAGGGGAAACCCTCCATGCTGGCCTGGATACAACACATCGTGTTCACTGATAACACGGAGTATCACATTCTGCGATTTTCCAAGAGACAAAGCGGCCTCAGACAGCTGTTCTGCCCGCTCCAAGGAAAAAAGGGTGATCACTTCCGGGCAGATTTTGGTGAGAACTTCCTTCCACTGCTTGTTTCCCGGCTGAACCAAATGCCCGACGTTTCCGATTTGGCAGCCTGCTTTCTTCAAATTAAAAGCCTCATCGATATCCACAGCAACTGCTTTTGAAATGCCGTTCTTTTCAATGACCTGTCCAATATAACCGCTTCGCCCGATTTGTTTTGTCATGTAATACAATTGCAAATCATGCTCTTTGGCACACCGGGAGAGACTTTGAACATTGCGGCAAAAGGAATCGAGGTCAATCACATACGTATTGGGCGGAATGGACCCGTTTTGATGAAGGGCTGCAGCTGCTTTGACTAATGCCGGGTTTCTCTTTTTCATCATGTCTGTAAACATCGTCGGGAGCTCCTTATGATATGTCATCCATTATCTTGTTAAGTATCGTTAGCACGGTTAGTGCTGAAGCTTTCATCGGATTGACGCGGAGACCAAATTCCTTTAACCGCGGCTGATGCTCAAGGAAACTGCCGGATACCCGGTAAATCATGGGCAACAGTTCATATTTCGATTCAGCGCCAACCGGGTAGGTCGCTGCACCATGGCAGCTTGCGTTTTCAATTACTTTTTGGGCAATGGGCTTCTTCAGCTCTACGATCACATTTTTTGACTGGGAATTGGTGATATATGCCTCTTTTACGAAGGGGACCTCTCCTTTATTTAGTCTTTCGCACAAATCTTCCACCTGTTCATTTTGAATGGCCAGCATAACAGGTGCCATCGTCATGGCGCGCAGCAATTCATGGCCTTCATGCCCTTGAACCTGTCCCCCTCCTGAATAATTGCGCTTATGGAGTGTTTCGATGAAATCTTTCGTTCCCAAAATGACTCCAATTCCTTCTGGCCCCAGAACTTTAAAACCGGAAAAGGTGGAAACATGAGCCCCATATTCAACGCCTATTCCTTTCATTTTTAAAGCGCAATAATTATCATCGACAATGATCATTACATCCGGCCGGAGATCCTTGACTTGAGAAATCACTTCCTGAATCCGATAAGTGTCTGTTGGCTGCTGCCTTGCATGCTGAACATAAAATACCTTGATTTCTGTATGTTTCTGTAAGGCTTTAATCAGTTGCTCCTTGTGGTTGTAATTTACCGGTTTCTGCACTAACCCCATCAGGCGAAAGGTTTCCCTTGTGGTCATGTACATCGGTGCATCATGGACAAAAATGGAATCCCCCGGCTCAGCTAAAATACTTAACGCTAACCGGATGGCACCGGTGCCGCTTCCTCTTACCAGTGCACACGCTTCACTGCCAAATACACTGGCGATTACTTTTTCCGCCTTTGCTGTCGTTTGCGGCCGGTGATGGTCGGGATGCAACCCGACATCGCCGAGGGTAAAAAATGAATTGTGGTGAAAGACTTTGGTCATCTCTTCTACCAATCGAAACTGCAGTTCCTTTGCTTCTTCCAGTGTTCGGTTCTCCAACATAGATTCCGCATATTTAAGTCGCACCCTGTTCACCCCCTCTCCTTAATGCTGAACGCCTTTTTCGGATTTTCCTTCAACAGCTTCTCGATGACCGCTTCTGTCACTCCCTGTTTTTTCAAGGCAGGAACAAACGACCGGAGAACAACATCATACCCATGTCCGCCGGAAGAACGCAGATGGGATTTTCTCGTTAGATCACTGGAAAGCAGCAGTTGGTCTTCATATCCCTCTTCCAAAAAAAGAAGCAGGGCATTCAAGCGATCCTGATCCGATCGGTAATTCTCTTTACCGATCGTGTCGAGAGCGACATATGCCCCGCTTTTCAATACGTCCAAAACGACTCCGTTATCCTGGTTTAAGTCCTGATGTCCGATGATGACCTGATGAAGCGGTAATGCTTCTGTTATAAACAAATCGATCTGTTCGGCAGCGCACGTTCCCAGAGTGGTATGGGTGGAGAGAGTCAAACCCGTCTGACGGGCTGCCTCTATAGCTCCATGGAATAATTCTGTTTCAATGGGTTTAAATTCATTGAAACTGCTACCAATCTCACCAATGACCCCTGGCTTGATGCCTGTTCCAGCAATACCGTAACAAATTTCATCTACCATCCACTCAGCAAACTGATCACGGGTCCATTGCTGTTTATCTTCTGGGATAAAAGGATCCTTATAACAGCCTGTACTTGCGACAATGTGCAGATCGAGCGTGGTGCTCAATTGTTTCAGGATCTCTGGGTTCCTGCCCATTCCATCATTCGTGACCTCGATCACCGTCCGGCCGCCGAGCACTTTAAATTGTTCCAAGTCTTCGGCGACTAACTTTTCTTCCTGCAAACAGCAATCCTTGTCGTTTTTGATATGACTTAAATCCACATACAGATGTTCATGACAGGCACAGATACCCAATTCATCTGGCTCGATCAGACCTTTCACGGTTTGTATAAGCATGTATTCTCCTCCTTAGCCTGCAGGCGGTGTGTACAATCCAATCCACACGAGAATATTTCCGAGAATCCCCACGGCGATAGCCCCGATTGGACCTACAGCCATGCGGACAATCGGCCGGCCGGCCGCCTCGTTGAGCAAATAGAGCCCGGCAATCGCAAAAAAACCGAGTCCTGGAACAATGGCGTTGGCCGCGTTCGCACCGCCGATCAGCAAAGCCACTTCAAGCACCCGTGTCATGGCGGTACGAATGTTTTCGCCGGATTCACGAATACCCGGGTAGCGGTCAAGCACTTTGGCTAACTGTGTCAGCAGCATTACTTCGGCAAAGATAATAACTGCCCCCAGAATGGCGGCGAGGAAAGGGTTAGGTGAAAAAATACCTGCGCCAAAAACAAAGGTAAATCCAACAGGGCCATAAACCCCTGTTGCAATGGCGGTACTTGCGATTAACGGGACGAATCCAATCGCTTTAGCGAGTGAAGCAATACCGCCTTCGGAAATCTTACCGTCAGAAAGCAGGTTAAGAGAAATAGGATCTCCTGCAATCATAAGCTGATTGGTTGCAACGGCCACGAGCGCGCCACTGATCATTAATACCCAGGAGTATTTCCTGATTTTTGCGACCCGTTCGGTAAACAACGAGGCAAGTATGGAAAGGTTCTGGTCTTCGGATTTTTCCCTTATGGCAAACGAAAGCAAAAAGACCATTCCTATGATTAAGGCAATACCTTCAGGACTTAATACAACTTGTGTTCCGTTAATCAAAATCAGTTTTTCAATGTTGGCAAAAACAATAAGCTGACGGGCAATGGCTGCTGCGATAAAGGTAAGTACACCTTTCTTGATGCTGAATTGCAAGGCAACAGCAATGGCAGGGAACACCATAAAAGAAACAACCACCGGTTCGCCCACTTTATTGAATCCATCCACGAAATTAAGAGGCAGCATTTTAAACACTTCAACGACCGACTGGAGTCCATAGTAAATGCCAAGTCCATATAGGGCTCCCGCCACACCTGCCAATACGGCATTCACTTTGCTCCGGTTAAACGCCAGACCGATGATATCAGTACCAAGCAAGATACTGTGGATTAAGATAATACTTCCTGCAATCGAGATCGGAATTCCAAACCCGATGACAAGACCAAAGCTCATGGCGAATGCAGTTACTCCCAATTCTTTGCGGCTCATCCGTCCTTCCAGATTTTCTGGTACGATTGGACGGAGACCATCATTAAAAACGGCGATTCCCAAATTTGCCATAACTGCAGCAAGCGCACCGATACAAACCATTAACCCCGCTTCCAGCATGATTTATCCCCCTTATTTATTTGATCTATGTGTATTGTTTCAGTAAGGCTCCCATTACGTATTCCACCGCTTGTTCCTTATGATCTCCTGTAAAACCAAATGCTTTTGCCCCTGATTCCACCGCTTGTTCCACCTGTTCTTTAACCGGCTTTTTACCAGGCATGGAAATGGTGGCACATTTCGGTTTTCCCAATAGAGCAATGGCCATGGCAAGTGCTCCGCCTCCCCCGGTATGGCAGGCTCCGAGGTAATAATCCGCTCCGCCTGATTTAATGAGCATAGCCGCTTCAAGATCCGATTTTATAACAACGTTAACCTGATCTCCTCCCGCTGCCTTGACCAACTGTTGAATTTCCTGCTTTTCCACTTGTCCTCCGATTGCAATCCTCATTTGTCTCCCCCTCTGCTAGGCTGATAGCACATTCACAAAATGCAGGTATAAAAACTCTTTTTCTTCTTCTGGCAAGTTCTGATTTAACAGTTTTTCAATCCAGCCGACACGTCCCCGTGCTTCCTCCATTTTCGGAGATTGATAGACTTCTATCATGATATCCGTTGGCGGCGGGAGCAGCTCCTGCTCTCTTTCTATTCTTGTTAGTGCCATTGCGAGATGTGTAATCAGCATAGTGTACTGGTCCGCTTCATTCTCGCTTACAAATTTCTGAATGGTCTTCCGGCAGATGTCAAAAGCCGTCTCTGTAATGGAATCGCTGCTTTTTAACAACTCCAGGCGTTCCAGCAATCCATTCACTTAAATCCTCCTTTCAAAAACACTTTATTAATATTTAGGGAGATGATCTCCTGTTTGTACCATTTCCTGAATCTGTTTCACCTTTTCTAAATGAACCAGGCTCAGTCCATAAGCTCCCTTTTTATTGTCGTTCCTGGCTACACATACGGCCTCCCCCATATACTCTCCCATCTTTTTAGCTAGGGGCGAAGAAAGCTGCATGGTGTGATAGCGTTCATTATCCACCTCATCCATATTCCAGATGGTGGCGTCGATTGTTTTGGCCTGAATATGCCGAAGCAAATGCATGTAGTTCAGCTCGATGTATTGCACGTTTTTATTCTTAGTCTCTTCTTTAATCAAAACTTGTTGGTCGGTTGAGAACGGGTCAATTCCAATCTTCATCCCGTCTTCAAAGCTTTTGTATTTCCGGTCTGAAAAAATAACCGCATGTTTGGATACATAGGAGTAGCTTCCAAACGAAAGAAGAGTGGAAAGTTCAGGATGCTCTTTCATGGCTTCATTTGCCGAAAACCTGGAAACGATGGCAAAATCGTACCTGCCCTGTACTACCTCCTGGAGCCGGAGTTTTGCTCCCCTCATGAATGCAATACTTAATTCCATTCCTTGCGCCTGACACTCGGAAGAAAGTCCGGATGCGAGGCCTTCATACTTTTTGGAATAAGGTAAAGGCATGATTCCCGTTAATCGCTCCATGCCGCAAAATTTCAAGAGCTGAGGGGTGTTTTTGTACCGTAAAAAAGTCCCCAAATGACCTTTGGCTTGAAGCCGGATACTTCCGCTTTCCTCCAGGTATTTTAGAACCGTCTGGATCGTGCCTCTGCCCACACCGTTCATACTCGCTAAATCACCAATCTTTGGGATGCGATGATCCACTTCAATGAATAAGAAAGATTCTGCTATTTTTTGCAGGATCATTCCTTTTTTTGATAAAAGCCGTTCATTCATTTGTGTTCTACCACGCTTTGTACAAAAATTTGTATTTTCAACATCAACATACCATATGCGAAAGAAGGAGACAATAAATTTTTTGAAAATTTAAAAAAGAGCCATCCCAGCAGGATGCCCCTCGTTCTCTTACTATTTTATAGAATGTTTAATTTCAATACCTCGTTTGCAATGGAAACGACATGTCTAATTTTTTCCCACTGCTGCTCCTCTGTCAGCAGATTTCCTTCCTCTGTGGAAGAAAATCCGCACTGAGGGCTGAGACAGATTTGATCCAGTGGAACATACTGGGAAGCCTCACGAATTCGTTCCTTAATGAGTTTCGGATCTTCCAATTCGCCGAATTTTGATGTAATCAGTCCAAGAACAATCTGTAAATCGGAGCGGTTCACATGCCGAAGAGGTTCGAAGCCGCCGGAACGCTCATCATCAAATTCAAGGAATAACCCGTCCACCTTTAATTTGCCGAAAATGTATTCGGAAGCATTGTCATAGCCTCCGCTTGCCGTATAGCTGGACTTGAAGTTTCCTCGGCAGATGTGCATGGTGATGACCATGTCTTCCGGCTTTTTGGCAATGGATTCATTAATGGCACGTGTAAAACGCTCAAGCAATTCATCGATTGAGTAACCTTTAGCGGCAATCTGTTCCTGACCCTTTTCAGAGAAGAAAACAGCCCAGGCCGTATCGTCAAGCTGCAGATACCGGCAGCCGGCATCATAAAATGCTTGAATGGCTTTCTGGTAAACCGCGATCAGATCGTTAAAAAATTCATCTTTGTCCGGATATACCTTTTCATCAATCGTTCCCCTGAAAAACAGCATGTTGGGGCTGGGGATTGTGAATTTTGCGACATGGTCCCCTGCAAGATCATGAAGGAATTTATAATCTTCAAGCATTGGATGGTCGCTAAAGTCCAGTTTGCCAACGACCTTAATTCCGTGCGCTTTTGTTTGTACACCGTTAAACTGAATGCCGGCGTTAGTTTCGTAAAGTTCTACGCCTTCTAATTGAGACAGAAAATCAAAATGCCACCAGGCACGTCGAAACTCTCCGTCCGTTACGGCCTGCAGCCCTGCTTCTTTTTGTTTTTCCACTAGACGTGTAATTTCTTCATCTTCAATGTTACGAAGCTGCTCTCTCGTAATGTCCCCATTTTGGTGAAGGACACGGGCTTCTTTAATCCGCTCAGGGCGTAAAAAACTCCCTACATGATCGGCTTTGTAAGGTCCTTTTGTTAACGTTGTTGTCAATTGTGACAGCTCCTTGAAATTTTTAACCCTATTATAACCATAAAATTGAGCTATACGCTATGCTTTTGTCTTAATTCATCAAATAATGAAAATTTTTTGTCATAAAAAAGTCTCTCCTTATATGGAGAGACCTATTTTTTCATTATTAGTCATTGTCTGCAGGTGACGGTGCTTTGCTTTCGGGTTGCTGAGCCACTACATCAGGCGCAAGAGGAGCTTTATCTCCCGGAAATGGAGTATCAAACCCTTTTGTTGCATACCAGACGGCGTGATTTAACATATTGGCGTTGACTTCATCTGGTGAAGCGGTTTTTCCGCTCAAGAACTTTTTGTTCTTATTTGACCACTCCGTCCATTTCTGCGCCAGTATTTTTGAAGTTGATGTCGTATCTTCTGTATTGGCTAGTGCAGCAGTATTAGCTTTGGGCTGGCCGTTCAGGGTATCCAGCGGAATGCGGCTACCTTCAGCTTTATACGGTGTAAAATCAGGCTTGTTCGTAAAAATTTCGCTCATTGGCTGAGCAGCCGCATCGTTTTGGTTCATTGCTGGAAGTCCAAGGATTTGTTCAATACTTCGAACCATGTTGATAACGGTCCAATAACGGCTGTTGGTAATCTCCTTTTTAACCCAAGGACTTATAACATAAGCCGGTTCCCGGTGTCCGTCTACATGGTCCAATCCGTTCTGTGCATCATCTTCTGTAACGAAGATCACGGAGTCCTTCCAATACGGACTATGAGAAATAAGATCAACTATTTTGCCGACAGCCAAATCATTGTCTGCCACCATGGCCTGCGGGGTAGGATTCCCGGTGGCTGTTCCTGCTGTATGATCATTCGTTACCCAAAGCGTATTTAATGCAGGAAGATCATTATTTTTTACATGTTTCTCAAATTTCTTTTTGAAGATTTCAAAACGGTATTGATCTGGAATGTTCATATCAAACGTTGGGTAAGGTTTGTGCGTGATTGGTCCTAATGATGGAATATCGTAAGTAGCTTTATAATGGCCAACCGGAACATGAAGATCTCCTTCCTGTTTACCAGAAAGTTTTAAATAATCATTGTACCAGTCTGTCCACGTTCCAAACTCTTCCGGCCCGACAAAGCCGGTGGTATCTTCTCCAAAGTTTTCTACAGAAACATTATATTTACGGGCTTGGTCCCATAGATGTCCAGTCGGTGCATAGGCCATTGGATCTCCTGCTCCACCGGGGTAGCTTCTTACGTTAGCTGTATCGGTTTCTTTGTCTTCGTAATCTGTATTGGTTCCTTGCATCACCCATTGATGGCCACTTGCTGATTGAATCCCTGACACATAAAAATTGTCCAGAAGCGGAAAAGTGTTAGCCAGCTTATGAAAATTCGGTGTCACTTCTTCACCAAACTGAGTGATGGCCGGTTCGCCATTGCCCTTTCCTAAATCACCGAGTACCTGGTCATACGTTCTGTTCTCCTTAATAATGTAAAATACATGCTTAATGGTAGAAGGCTCACCTACCCGTTCCGGCATGGCAACCGGCTTTTTGTTTGGGCGGCCCTTGGCATTTAAATCTTTTAAGCCATACCAATTGTTATTTTCATACACTTTCTTTGTCCCTTTAATTATGTCTCCCGGTGACGGAATCGGCATCAGTGATATCGACCCAACCTGAGCATAGGAAGAGTGGCCGGAAACCGTAATACCCTGAATAGTGGATGTCCTTGCCGGTCCAAGAGAGCCGACTCCATCAGCATTTGCCACAATGAGTCGTTTATTTTTGGAATCCATTGCCATATCTACCGGGAACCAAGCGGTTGGCAGCAAACCGAGAAGTTCCGGTTTCTTTTTTGGTCCCTGCCAGTCATAGACGGCTACAGCGTTTGCTCTTCCTAATGTTACAAGCAAACGGTGATCATCCAGCATTTTAATCGAGTTTGGTGCTGCTCCCTTTTTCGATTTAGGATATGGCTTTACATCAATGGTTTGAACCACTTTATTTGTTTTTGTGTTGATAACGGATACAGAATCACTGTTGGTATTCGTTACAAATAAATACTGACCGGATTGCGTCATTCTTTCAGGCTGGACGCCCACTTTAATGTTTTTGATTACTTTCTTGGTGTTAAGGTCTATGACTGAAACGGTTCCTGTTGACGTCGCCCCTGTTTTCTTGTTAATGACCACCTGTGTCCCGGAAGAATCAACGGTGGCATCACCAGGCTTTGGCTTTCTTCCTCCCTGATTGGTTACATATGCCTTATCTCCGTCTATCCAAACACCGGTGGGCGCATTTTCAACCGCGATTTTGGATGTGATTTCCCCGGTTTTCGGATCGATCAGCCCCAGACTGTTATCCCGATTTAGCGCAACAAGGAGTTGTCCATTTTGCGCTACCCTGATATCGAGAGGATTAATATTTCCGCCTGCAGCTGCCTCAGGAAGGTCATATGTCGCTTTAACTGATGGAGTTCCATCTTGAGCGACAGACATGACAACAACTTTACCAGTTTTGCCGGTTGAACCTGTTGCATATAACTCTTTTCCGTCCTGAGAATAGGCTACACCCCACATGTGAGAAAGTTTCAATTTAAAACTTGTAGCCATAAGTTTCCCGGTCTCAAGATTGATCACATTTAATCCATTTCCGCCATAATCTGTTCTTCCATTTAATGATACTGCTGTCTTACCATTCGGATGAACTGCCAGTGAAATAGGATTTCCGCCAAATTCAATTTGCTTGCCGGCAGGTGTTACGAGTTGGTTGACCGGAGTTACCACTTTACCGCTGGGCTGCCGACCGACCAGTTTTTTACCGAAAGGATCCTGTACCGTGGCATATACGCTTGCCGAGCCAAGCAGAACAGTGCTGAGCGCGATCCCCGTTATGAACTTTTTCTTGTTTTTCAACAATTGCCTCTCTCCTGTCATTTGGTATGTATTTCTAGATTAGAATACTCCTCCACTATTAATCTTTCTTTACGTTAACGTAAATTTAATTGATTAATAATGTAAAATATTCAAATTATTTCTTAATGAATGAAACCTGCAGCATGGTTGCTGCAGGTTTCATTCAGGCATATTTTTTTTGCTCGTGTTCTGTACGGTCAGGCAGTGCCTTTCTGTTCATCCACTTATAAAAAATCGGAATAATGATCAAGCTGCAAAAAGTGGAAGTGACTAAGCCTCCAATGACAACAATACCCAGAGTTTGTGATACCACAGCATCCTGACGTGAAGAAAGTGCCAAAGGAAGAACCGTTAATACCGTCGTAAGAGCAGTTGTTATAATGGGGCGTGCCCTTGTTATAGCAGCAAAACGAACAGCCTCCTCAAGATAAGCTCCTCTTGCAATATTTCTTTCGATTTTATCCACAATGACGATTCCGTTGGTAACTACAATTCCTGTTAGCATTAATAATCCAACCAAAGCTGCCAAATCCCATTCCAGCCGGAAGATGACCATGGCGATGACTGAGCCGATAAATGCTAATGGAACACATATTAGAACAGATAATGGTCCCTTCCAGCCCTTAAATACCAAACTGACAATCATAAGTACGAGCAGAAAGGAAAAGGCGAGAGCTATGGCCATTTCATACATCATTTCATTAACTTGCTCCGGTATGCCAGAAAATGAATACTGAATATTCTCTGGTAAATCCAGTTTTTCCATTTCATCCTTCACTTGCCTTGAAACACCACCCAGATCACTGGAGGTGATATTTGCGGTCACTTCTGCATATGGCTTTCCGGCTTTTTCCTGAATTTCCGTACCATCTTTATCTGCCTCAACCGTTGCCAGCTCACGGAGCTTCACTTGCTGTCCCTTGTTTGCAGTAAACGTTTCATTACTGAGCCGGGCTAAGGCATCAGATGCCTCTTCATTCTGATTTAAACTCTGAGTATTTTTGAAAACAACCGGGAATGAAGTGTCATTAATGTTGAATTGTCCGATGGCTCCTTCAGAAGTATAGTACTGTATTCGCTGGAGCACATCACTTTCCTTAATGCCATTCCGTTCAATCGCTTTTTGATCAAGATTGATGCGATACCCTTTCACCGTTCCTTCCTGGTCTGCCATGTTCTCAACCGCAAGCCCGGGAATATGTGAAAGATGCTGCCCTATACTTTGCGCCATAGCTTCCAATGTCTCGGGGGCTGCTCCTGTAAGATTAATCTTTAACTGAGAATCATCTCCCGCTATTCGTTGATTGGTTACGGTATAAATTGCTTTTCCTGACCGTGCATCCAGTTGTTTTTGCAATACTTTCATAAACGAATTAACATCAGTTCCTTGTTTTAGGCTAACCAATAAATTGGCCACGTTTGGCTTTTGAATCCAACCGCCCCCTGCATCAAAAACATCATCTGATTCCGGGGTGAACGATGATCCAAGCAAAGAAGAAAACCCGCTTACCTTTTTGTTTGCTTTTAACTCCCCTTCAAGTTTTTCAACTTCAGCTTCCATATTTTCTAATGATGTGGTTTGGGGTAATTCCAGACGCACGCCAATTTGACCTGGTTTATGGGCCATTGGAAGAAAATTGACCGGCAAAAAAGCAGCTCCCACACCACTTAGAACAAATAGGACAAGGATGATCGCAACAATTCTCTTTTCATATTGGAACCCCCAATGAAACAGCATTCTGGCGTGTGTTTCAAGTGGATCCTGGCTTTTTCCTGGACTTGTTTTCCAGACTACATAATAAAGTGCAGGAACGATAAACATGGCAACAGCAAGAGAAATAACAAGCGCGATAACCACCGACCAGGCAAAACCGGAAAAAGCAGAACGGATCAGTCCTCCGATCAACGCGATTGGGATATAAACAGCTATTGTTGTTGCAGTTGAGGAAACGATGGCAGGCAGCATTTCAGCAACCGCTCCAACTACTAGTTGTTTTCTAATTCTTCCGCCAGCCTCCTGTATTTTTCGGTTCATATTATCCAGAATTACAATGGAATCATCAACCACACGTCCCATTGCAACAATTAACCCGGAAACTGTCAGCAGGTTTAAACTTATTCCCATCGTGTACAAAATCCCTGTTGTTGCCAGTAAACAAACGGGCAGAGATAAAACGATAAGCAACGTTGAACGCACCTGACGGAAAAAGAGGAAGACACAAATCATGGAAAAGAGACATCCGAGCAATCCTTCTTTTACCAGACCCTGTAATGAAGTGTTTACTTCCTGGCTTTGATCAAATAAAATAACCGATTTAACTTCATGGTTCTTAATTTCAGGTATAGCACTCAGTTTGCTTTTTACCCGTTCGCCTACTTCTGTGATGGTAGATTCGGAAGTTTTTAGTACATCAAGCTGCACACTCGGTGATCCATTTGTCCGTGAAATGGTTTGAAGATTGACAACAGCATTAGAAATATCAGCTACACGGAAAAGAGGTATTGTATGACCATCCTGTCGCTTGATTGGCAACTGCATGAGATCATTTTTAGATAATATCCAGCCGGTGACTTGAATGGGAAAAGAAGAGATTTGATTAGCCACATTGCCTTGAAGCATGGTTGAATGTTTCTTTTCCAATGCGGATTGTACATCATCAATCGACAATCCTTCTTTCTTCAGCTTTTCAGGATTTAATTGTAAAGAGTAACCCGCGTTTCCGCCGCCAGTAACTTTTATATCTTTGACACCTGGTACCGTTTTTAGTTCATTCCCGATCTCTTCCTGTATCAGGGTCCTTAAGCCGTTTTCTGTCACATTGGCAGATGAACTGGTCAGATTGATGCTCATGATCGGAAACGAATGAGTACTTAACCGGGTAACAACTGGCTTCTTTAACCCAGAAGGCAATTGCAAATCATCAATAGCCGCACGTACATCCGTTTCTGCTTGTTTCATATCGTAGCTCATGGGAAAATTGAGCCGCAAGAATGAGCCTCCCTGATACGAACTTGTCTCAATGTCCTGAAGGCCGTCAACCACTCTGACGGCTTGTTCAATAGGTTTGGTAATAGAGGTTTTCACTTGATCGGCTGAGAAATTCTGAGCTTGAGCAGAAACAGTTAGAGTCGCATTGCTGATCTCCGGCAGATAATCCCGCTGAATCTTCCAGGCGCCGACAGCACCCCAGACCATAATTAATACGATTAACGTAATCATAAGTATGGCGCGGTTCATTACCGCATTGAGAATTGACTTCATTTTATCCCCCCCTTTTGTTTTGTTGATTACCATGGATCTTTGATTTATGTAAATTTTTCCTGTTACTAGTCCAGTATAAAACCCTTGTGTAAAAACCTTGTTAATTCAGCGTAAAAGAATTGTATATTGTTAAATACTTTTCTTGTAAACTATTTCTCCATACAAAAAACCCCTTAACACGTAAATGTTAAGGGGCGCTTTCTATTTGACTAACTTTTTACTGAGGGTTCTGCTCTTTTAAAAACGTCGGACAGGGTAACCCATTGCTTTGTTTGTGCCGATTCCTGCACTGCTTCCAATATCGCCTGGTTCCGGACTCCGTCAACAAAGTTTGGTAGCGGACTGTATCCTTGATCAATGCCATTCATCAATTCCACCATCAGGTTGGTGAAGGTATGCTCGTAACCTATGATATGGGCTGCCGGCCAGTAGGCGCCTGCATAAGGGTGGACCTCTTCGGTACAATTTATGGTTCTGAACCCCTGAAGTCCGTCTTCATCCTGATGAAAATAGACATCAAGATTGTTCATGTTTTCCATATCCCAACGAATGGATCCTTTTTCTCCGTTGATCTCAAACCTGTTTCCGTTTCGGTTGCCTCCTGCAAAGCGTGTAGCTTCAAATGTTCCGATGGCACCGTTTTCAAAACGGGCGAGGAATACACTTGCATCGTCTACCTCAACAGGCCCTTTTTGTTCGGATGATCCTTTGCCACTTAATCCAGAACTGTCCTCCACAATGGGCCGTTCTTTAATGAATGTTTCCATAATCCCGCTGACTTCCTTGAATTCTCCGACTAAAAAACGGGCAAGATCGATGCTGTGTGCGGCCAAGTCACCCAATGCACCGGAGCCGCAGACCTCTTTGCTCAACCGCCAAACCAGTGGAAATTCGGGGTCCATGATCCAATCCTGCAAATAGGTCGCCCGGATATGATAGATTCGACCCAACCGGCCTTCTTCGATCAGTTTTTTTGCCCACTGTACAGCCGGAGCAAACCGGTAGTTATGGTTGATCATATGTACCACACCATTTTTCTCCACCGCATCCAGCATCCGTTGGGATTGTTCCAGCGTCAAAGCCAGCGGCTTCTCGCAAAAAACATGTTTGCCGGCTTGTGCGGCTGCAATAGCAATCTCTGCATGACTGTTGTTAGGAGTTACAATATCAATGAGATCAATGTCATCACGTGCAATCAGTTTTCGCCAATCTGTTTCATAGCTTTGCCAGCCCATGGTGGCTGCCGCTTCTTTCACGCCTTCTTCATTGCGTCCGCAGATGGCTTGCAGGACCGGCTTCGCCTTTGTGTCAAAGTAAAACGATACATCCCGGTACGCATGAGAATGCGCTTTTCCCATAAACTTATAGCCGACCAGTCCTACCCTTACCTGCTTTTGGTTTACGCCCACCACATCTCAACAGCTCCTTCTTCAATCAATTTGTCCTTTAAAAAGGCTACTGCTTTTGTGAATCCTTCTTCGACACTCATCAATCCATCTTCATGCTCAATGCTGATTGCTCCGTTATAACCAATCGTTTGAAGAGCGCTGATGATATCCCTCCATGTATCTTCTCCATGGCCGTAACCCACGGTTCTGAACACCCACGACCGGTTGGCGATGTCGCTATAACTCTTTGTATCAAGTACACCATTTAATGGATGGTTTTGTCCATCAATTTTTGTGTCTTTAGCATGAAAATGAAAGAGCGCTTTTTCTCTTCCAAGTGCCCGGATGCAGGCGACCGGATCCATCCCCTGCCAAAAATAATGGCTTGGATCAAAGTTTGCGCCAATTTGGTTGCCACATTCTCTTCGTAATCGAAGCAGCGTTTCCGTATTGTATACAACAAATCCGGGATGCGGCTCGATGGCTGCTTTTACGCCATGTTCTTTTAGAAACTCATTTTGCTCCTTCCAATACGGAATGACTTTTTCGTTCCATTGCCAATCCACAACTTCAGAAAAATCGGTCGGCCAAGGGCATGTGATCCACACAGGATGAAGAGAATATTCGGATTCACCCGGACACCCCGAGAAAGTAACTACCTGTTCAACACCCAGTTTTGCGGCCAGGCGAACCGTATCCTGAAAGATCCGATGGTGCTCTTCTGCAATATTTTGATTGGGATGCAACGGGTTGCCGTGGCAGCTGAGGGCACTGATCTGAATCCCCCGTGACTGCAGTGCGTATTTAAAGTCATTCAACTTTGATTCATCCGCCAGCAATTCAGCTGGCTTGCAATGGGCATCACCGATATAGCCTCCAGTGCCGATTTCTACCGTATCCAGCCCACTTTCCTTTATGTAATCCAAAGCTTCTTCAAATGTCTTTTTTGAAAATAACACAGCAAATACTCCTAATTTCATCGAACTCTCTCCTTTTTTGATTTTCTGATTATTTAACAGACCCGGAGGCCAGTCCTCCAACGATATGTTTTTGAAACGCGATAAAAATAATGATGATCGGAATAACACAAACGGTTGCCACCGCCATCAAAGAGTTCCAATCGGTTCCATATTGCCCGACAAAGGTATACAAATGGACCGTTAATGGCCGGACGCTTTTGTCCGTGGTCAAAATTAAAGCAAACAGCAAGTCCCCCCAGGCATGTAAAAAGCAGAAAGATCCAACTGTCAGGAGGCCGGGCTTTGCCAGCGGCAGAACGATTTTCCAAAATGCGGCAAAGCGGTTACATCCATCAATGACCGCTGCTTCTTCAAGCCCTTTTGGAATGGACATGAAAAATGGGCGAAGCACAAGTATGGCAAATGGCATGGAAAGCGTGGCATTGGCAATGATCAAGGATATAAAATGGTTTAATAGATGAAGTTTAGAAAACAAGATAAAGAACGGTAAAGCAAGCATGATGTTCGGAAGCATCTGGACGACCAGCAAAAATCCAATCATCCAGCCCTTTCCTCTCAACTCCAGACGGGCCAGCGCATAGGCGAATGGTGAAGCAAACAGCAAGGTCAATATCATGGAACCTGTTGCGATAATAACACTGTTTAAAAAGAATCTCAGAATCTCGGTATCTTGTATAAAATTTTTCACATAAGCTTGGAACTGTATCTCGTGAGGGATGATCTGTGGAGTGGTAGCCAAAATGCCAGACATCGGTTTTATGGATGTGGTGACCATCCAGTATACAGGGAACAGAAAAATGATGGTCGAAATGACAGCAATGGCCGTCGTAAAATATTTATTGTTGACCTTCGGGAGCGAATTCATTACACATTTTCCTCCTTTCTGACCAGCCATAAATAGACCAGAGCTACAAGTACCAATAAACCGAGCATAATCGTGTTTATGGTGGCGCCAAGGCTAAAATTATAGTTGGTAAATGCCAATTCATAGGAGTAAAACGGCAAGACCGTAGAACTGTTGACTGGTCCCCCGCCGGTCATAATCAATATGATGTCAAAGACTTTGAAGGTGTAAATAATGCCCAGTATGAGCAAGGTCAAGATAGTGGGCTTCATAAGCGGAAGGGTGATGAAAAAGAATTGCCGAATCTTTCCTGCTCCATCCACTTTGGCCGCTTCATAGGTTTCCTCAGGCAACGATTGGAGACCGGCCAGCAAAATGATCATATTGAACGGAATCCCGATCCAGATGTTGGCCGTGATGGTGCTGTACAATGAAGTATGATCATTGATCAGCCAATGAATCGGCTGGTCAATCGCTCCCAGCCATAAAAGAAGATGGTTAATGATTCCGTGGTCACCGGCAAACATCCATTTAAATAATGTGCCTGTGATCACCATGGGAATCATCCAGGCAATCAAAATGAGCGCCCTCATTACGTTCCTTCCTGGAAATTTCTTGTTAAAAAACAGAGCAAAGGCAAAGCCGATCGTAAATTGGAAAAAGATACAGAGACCTGTAAAGATAACAGAGTTTTTTAGCGACAGAAGAAAAATTTTATCTTTCAGCACCGTCACATAGTTTTCCAGACCGACAAAGGACTGTTCCTTTAAAATATTTAAGGCTGTTAAATCCTCAAACGTAATTTTCAAGTTATAGCCGATGGGAAACACCAAAAACAGAAGCAGAAAGACTCCGCCTGGCAGTATGAACAGGTAATTACCCAACGACTTTTTTCGTTTTGCTTTTTTTCTGATTTCCATAGTGACGTTCCGTTGCCAAGAAGTATCCGTTTCTACATTCATGACTCTCACCACCTTTTCTTATTGAGTGATATAGGGTTTGATCTTTTTGGCTGCTTGTTTGACCGCCTGATCAGCGGGCATGCTTCCGGTTAAAACCTCCTGCATCAATTTTTGAATTTCTTCAGAAATGGAAGGATAATATGCCCCGTAAGCTCTGGCTTTGGCAAACTCCATACTGTTGGCAAAGGTTTTTAGTCTGGGATCCTTTTGCCAATAGTCATCCTGGATGTAATCCTTTCGCGGGGGCAAATTCCCTTTTTGAATAAGAATCTTTTTGGCATTTTCTTTCTCCTGCAAAAACATAAGCACATTCCATGCTGCCTCTTTGTGTTTGGACGTACTTGTGATAGCATAATTTTCTCCGCCCAAAATGGTGCTGTTTTCCTTGTATCCTGGAAGCTCCACTACATTCCAATTCAATTTCTTTTCTTTTTCCAAAACAGGAATTTGCCAGGTACCGTTCACCATCATCGCGGTTTTTCCGTTGATGAACTGCAAAGCAACATCCTGCTGGGTTTGTGTTAGAACGCCTTTGGACATAGAGTGACTATCAATCAGTTCCTTCCAGAGGGAAATTGCATCGACGGATCCCTGCGTATTAAAATGAGTCAGGTCAGAACCTGCTTGCCAGACGAATGGCAAAAATTGAAACGTACCTTCCTCCTGACTGATGGCCGATACCGATATGCCATATACATCGTTATGGGTCAATTTCTTAGCTGCGTTTTTAAGCTCGTCCCAGGTTTTTGGAGGCTTTATCCCTGCCTCTTTTAACAGGTCCTCATTATAAAAGAGGGCAAGGTTGTTGCTTCCAAGCGGTATTCCGTAATTTTTCCCTTTATAAACGGTAGATGACAGCGGCCCTTCAAAGTAATTCTTTTCCTGTCCCCATACTTTCACTTTCTTCGTAAGATCTGCCAGAATCCCCGCTTCTGCCAGCATCTGATGGTCAGGGTTGTCAATGATCAAAATATCCGGCAATTCCCCTCCGGCTGCTCCCAAGAGTATCTTCTTTTTCAACTCTCCAAAAGGAACCTCGATTCGTTCGATATCCACATTTGGATGGGCTTTCTCATATGTTTTAATGGCGTTGTTCATTGCGACAGCGGCTTCACTGCCGTAATAGTCCCACCACGTTAATTTAATCTTTCCATCTTGTTTGCCTTCTGCGCTTTCACAAGCGGGTAAAACCAGAATTAAGGCTAATAACATGATAAAAACCGACAGTTTCTTTGCCATTCCATACCCCTCCTTTAGCCTGTAATCAGTTTTGGACCAGGGATAAAGGCAGCTTGACCACCTTGTGAGTAACTGCTGATTCGATGGCGGCGCAGGTGAGCTCATAACTCTTAATATTATCTTCAATAGAAGTGGCTGCCTGATTACCGTAAATAATCGATTGAACAAAATGATCCAGTGACAACGTACGGTCATCATAAGGCAGGTCGACTAAAGGCACATTTCGTGCTTTATTAGTTGAATCATATAAAGTAACTTTATCCTCTATTAGTTCAATGGCACCTTTTTCTCCGACCAACCGAAACTCTCCATTCCACGGGGTTTCCTTTCCTTTTGTCACCCAGCTTCCCGCATAGTTGACATGAACATCATCCTCAAAGGCAATCGTTACATGGGCATTCGGATTCCCCTGAAACCAGCTCCAGGATGGACGGTAGCTTTGTGCGTAAACTTCAATCGGGTTTTTATTTAGCAGGTATCTCATCAGATCGAAATGATGGATCGACATATCCTCCAGGAGGATATGATCATATCGGTCTCTCCAGCCTCCAAAGTGGCTTGCGCGCTGAAAGGAATAATTCATCCATTCCACTTTTCCGATTTCACCCGCATCAAGCAACTGTTTTACCGTTTGGATCGGACGGTTCCACCGGTAATTTTGACTGACTATCAGCTGTTTATGATGGTTCTGTTTAAAATCCAGCAATTCCTTTGCTTCTTCAAGCGTATGTGCAAGTGGCTTTTCCATCATCACGTGAAACCCCTGCTGGATGGCTTTTATCGCCAGCTCTTTATGCGTTTGCGGCGGAGTGACGATCAACACGGCATCCGCCTCGATTTCCCTTAAAGCTTCATCTATAGTTGAGAGCAACATTTCCCCCGGTAAGCCAGTAATCTGTTTTGCTTGCTTCAGGTTTTCCTCCATCATATCTACAACAGCAACAAGCTCAACTTGTTCATACTTCATGGCCACTTCAAGCCATGATTGGCCGAATCCTCCTGAACCAATTTGAATGATACGTATTTTTTCCATATCTCTAGCCTCCTGTTGAATGAATTACCTGGTATTCAGTTTTCTGTTAATGTATTTCCACTCTTCGCATTTATCGTACTGAATGCGCTTTCTTATGGCTATTCACAATCTTATTCATAATTCGCACAATATTACGCAACTCAGACAAAGAAAGCGTTGTCATTCTTCCGTTTACCTGTTATCTTAATAGAAAAATATGAGTGGATTGAGGAGGAATGGTATGACCAGAAGTGATTTAAAGGAAGCAACATATATTCCGGATAAGACATTTCCTATTAATATTTTCTTCATCAATAAGTTTCCTCTTCACTGGCACAATCATATGGAATGGATTTTTATTAAAGAAGGAAAAGTAAAGGTGCAAATAGATGATACATTCGTCCATCTCGAAAAAGGAGAACTTGCCTTTGTGAACCCGAAACAGCTGCATGCTGCAGAGGGGCTGACTGACCATGCTGAAATTGCAGCTATTGTGTTTAATGATGCCCTGCTTCGGAACACGGGCCTCGATTGTACCGAACGCCTTTATCTTTATCCCTATTTCAACAATGAATTAAAGCTTCAAAACTTTTTAAGAAAAGAAGAAGTGTACACGAATGAACTCAGCCGTTCCATTTCTTGCTTGATCACCGAATTTGAAAAGAGCGAGGTCGGTTATGAACTTTTAGTTAAGGCAGAGCTGTTTCGGATTTTCGGTCTTATTTTCCGCTATTATCATCAGCTGAAAGAACAGTCTCCTGCTTTTTCCAAAAAGTCTTATCATCTCACCGGCCTGTTAAAATTCCTGAGAGAACACTATAACCAGGAAATCAGCATTGAAGAAGCTGCGAGGATGGTTAACTTAAGCCCCAATCACTTTTGCAAAGTCTTTAAGAAAATAACGGGAAAAACATTAATTGAATATCTTCATTTGCTTCGAATCAACGAAGCAGAAAAAATGCTGGTGGACACTGACGCTTCGATCACAGAAATTGCAGGGAATGTCGGATTCAGCAGTATTACCTATTTCGGAAGAGTGTTTAAAAAAATTAAAAATGTGCCTCCTTCTGTTATCCGAAAAAAATAAAAGCCAAACAGCAATGGATCACTGTTTGGCTTTTCTGTTGGCTTGATCATAATTCAAATAATTGCATTTCTCTACAGGCAGCACGGCGTTACCTTGATCATCGGTGCACCAGGACTGTGATTGAAAAGCAAGGAACGTTCCTACCCACGAATTCGATTCTTCAAAATAAAGCAGCAAACCGCCATCCTGCCAAGTTCCATTATCTCGTTTCCACTGTCCCACGTTTCCCTGGTTCATATGGATATCATGAATTCCATTCCCAGGGGTAAATCCAAAATACTGATCCGGTTTGTTATTCTCGGGTCCCCAGCGCTGGCCGAAGGCATAAAGGACTGCCTTTTCCTGTTGTGCTTTTTCAATGTAAAAACTTAACTTTTCATTCAGGTCATTATCCGGTCCTTCAACGTCAGCAGGCAACGGAACCATCTTTTTGGGATCAAATAAATTTCCTCGGATAAAATCAAGCGCGATATCCGGATGGTTATTTTTTATATCCATAAATCCAGCTGGTAAGTTCGGCAATGCGGCTAAATCTTCGGATTGAAACTGGTCACTGACTAAATACAATACTTCTGAAGGGTAGGATTGTGACTTAATGTTAACCGCCACACGGTATTTCGTTTGTTCTTCCCCCTCAACAAGGATCTGGTAATGAGGACTGGCATCACTGCCATGCTTGGAATCTAGTACTTTCCCTTTTAACACTCCGTAGTTGTTCAATGACATGTACTTCCCCTCCTTGAACCCATATAATTCGTTGCACGATCTCTAAATCCTTTTTATAAACCAAACAGGAACATTTGTTCTTATTGTAAACCGGGAAAGTTACCGCCGCAAGTGTCCATTGTAGGAATCATAGTAAGTAATCTGTGAATTTCTTCCTACTTATTCCTCCTTAAAAATAAATCTAAAGCAATGGGTTATTTCTCTATGAATCTTCTATAATTATACTGTTATTACCAATTAATAGAAAATAAGGAAAAGAGGTTTTGTCATGGTATCAAAGAAAAAAGCAGGCTCAATGCTGCTTGCTGCTTTTCTTGGCGGCAACTTACTCCTATCCACCCAAGCTGCCAATGCTCAATCATCCCCTCATCAAGCAAAAACATATCCTAAGCAAGAACTTCGTGGAGCCTGGATTGCCAGTGTAACGAACATCGATTGGCCTTCCAAGCCAGGGCTGTCCATCTCACAGCAAAAAGAAGAGTTCAACCGGTACCTGGATGAGCAAAAAGCAATGAACATGAATGCGGTCGTCATGCAAATTAAACCGACTGCGGATGCTTTTTATCCTTCCCAATATGGTCTCTGGTCGAAATATCTGACAGGTGTCCAGGGCAAAGATCCTGGCTATGATCCCCTCTCTTTTATGGTAGAAGAAGCTCACAAGCGTAATATGGAATTTCATGCCTGGTTTAATCCGTACCGCATTACCATGCCATTAGGCAAAACGGCCGATCTGTCAGATCTTGATAAACTGCCAGCCGATCATCCTGCAAGGCTGCATCCCGACTGGGTCGTTCCATATGGCCAGCAGCTGTATTTTAATCCCGGGATTCCGGCTGCACAGAAGTTTATCATTGACGGTATTATAGAAGTGGTAAAAAACTATGACATTGATGCGGTTCATATGGATGACTATTTTTATCCCTATAAAATCGCCGGAGTTCCATTTCCGGATCAAGCCACTTACCAAACATACGGAAGATCACGTTTCTCGAACATTGAAGATTGGCGGCGCGACAATGTAAACCAGCTGGTAAAGCACTTGAATGAAGCGATTAAATCGGAAAAATCCTATGTGAAATTTGGCATCAGCCCGTTTGGTGTTTGGCGCAACAAAGCTGTTGATCCTACAGGCTCTGATACAGCAGCCGGACAAACGAATTACGATGATTTATACGCAGACACAAGAACCTGGATCAACAATGGGTATATTGATTATATTGCTCCGCAAATTTATTGGAACATTGGCCTGCCTGTTGCGGATTATGCCAAGCTTCTCGATTGGTGGGCAAAAGAAGTTAAGGACAAACCGGTCCAGCTGTATGTGGGACAAGCTGATTACAAAATCAATACGATAACGAACGGTGTATCCAACTGGCTGAATCCTGAAGAGATGCCCCATCAGTTGCAACTAAACCGTACGTATGATGAATTCAAAGGAAGCATGCATTTCAGTGCTAAGGATTTACGTAAAAACCCACTGGGCATTGCGGATCGCTTAAAAAATGATATTTACAAATATCCTTCACTCATTCCTTCCATGCCATGGATTGATGATCAAGCTCCAAAGTCACCAAAGATACGCGGAATAAGTTATAGAAATGATACGGTCTCCTTTGTGATTGAAAAGCACAATAAACACAGTGATGCCACTGCCTATGCTGTTTATCGGTTTGAAGGAAAGAAAAAAGGCAGTATTGATGATGCGTCCCACATGCTTATGACTATTTACAGTCCAAAACAAAAGTACTTGTTCACTGATCAAACAGCTGAAGCCGGAAAGACGTATACCTATGTGGTAACGGCACTGGATCGAACCCACAATGAAAGTAAACCTTCCAAAAGTTTTAAAATAAAAACAAATTAAGAAAATAATTTTCAAGGTAAAAAGATACCACTTGTGCTAGAGTGGTATCTTTGATTTTTTTAGTTAATTTTATATTAAAAATTTTAATATTAAAATACGGTACGTGAAATTATTTCATTCGTTAAAAAAAGAGAGTTCTCACTTATGAAGAGGCTCTCTTTTTTCACTAGGTTATTTATCTTCTATCATAATGTAAGCCGTGTATGTGGTTGGCAGCAGGCTCACGGAACGGCCAATGCCCATGCTGCTGTATAGCACGACTGTCCCAGCTTCAGCCAGTGTCATTTCACTGAACGTGATTCCTGCGTTTGACCGCTCTGCCAATAGGATGTTCTCATTCCCCATCCCGGCATTCCATTCATAGGACGAAGCTTTTAATGGCCCAGGACCTTTTTTAATCGATCCTTTATATGGCTGAAGGTGCAAATTTTGAACCAATGTTATAAAGCCCGTCCTTCTCTTTCCACAATGACTTGCCTTGTTTATGCAGCAGTTGATGAAGCGGTATTTTAACTGGACAGGCATCTGTGCAGGTGCACTTCAAACGAAATATCATGAAGCACCGGTATCATTGTTTGATTAACAGAATACTCATATGAAAGGTTTTTCACCTGAATCAGCGGCTCCGTTATAGGATCCCCCCTTTTCGGATGAAAGTTCTGAAGACTCGGACGCTTGTTTTTTAATCGTAATAACAAGTGCAAAACAAATGAGCAGACAGATACTTAAAAAATACAATCCTGATTTTGTACTGCCGGTGCTATCCTTTAAATAACCGATCATGTAAGGACCAACAAAGCCTCCTAAATTCCCAATCGAGTTAATCAACGCAATCCCCACAGCAGCCGAAGCTTCAGTTAAAAAGAGAGCGGGCAGGGACCAAAACGGTCCAAAAAAACTATAAATGCCAATGGTGGCAATGGAAAGCATGATGATGGAGACATAGGGATTGGAGGTTAAACCAGAACCGATTAATCCGAGCGCGCCAATTAATGGCGGTACGGCCGTATGCACCTTTCGTTCTCCTGTCCTGTCGGAACGCCTCGCCCACAGAATCATGCACAGGCCTCCTGCAATATAGGGAACCATGGATATCAGACCGATCTGTGTGTTGGACAGCAAAGATGAAAAGGATTGGATGATGGTAGGAAGCCAGAAGCCGACACCGTATAACCCGACAACCAGCGTCAAGTAAATAAAGGACAGCCTCCACACTTGAGGGTTGCTGAGCACTTGTTTAGTGGTTAATTGCCCCTCCTTTGACTTTTGCTCATTCTCCCGCTGGATTTCTTGAATGAGCCATTCCTTCTCCTCTTTGTCCAGCCATTTGGCTTCCTGCGGCCGATCAGTCAGGTAAAAGTAGGTTACAACACCAATTAGAATAGCCGGAATCCCTTCCAGAACGAACATCCATCTCCAGCCCGATAAACCACCCCATTGGATATGATCCATGATCCAGGTAGAAAGCGGAGCTCCAATGATATTAGAAGCTGCAAGTGCTGTCATAAACAGAGCAAATGCCCGTGCCTGTTCTTTTCCTCTGAACCAGTAGGTGATGTACAATATAATGCCAGGGAAAAAACCGGCTTCCGCCACACCAAGCAAAAAGCGCAATATATACAACTGCCCGGCATTTTGAGCAAATGCGGTAATGATGACAACAACACCCCAGCTAAGCATAATGCGTGCGATCCATTTTCTCGCTCCCACTTTATGCAGCAAAATGTTGCTTGGAATCTCAAATAAAAAATAACCGAGAAAGAAGATTCCTGAGATCAATCCAAAAGTGGAACTGGCAAGCGCCAGATCTTCATTCATGTCCAGCGCTGCATATCCAAGGTTCACCCGGTCAAGAAAAGCGATAATATAGAGCAGAAAAATAAATGGAATAACCCTCCAAAACACTTTTTTTGTGGAGCGTTCTTCCAATGAGATGTTCGGCTGATTCATCTTGTTTCCTCCTTTTCATTGAACGAATTAAACGCCTCTTCCGCCATCAACATTCAACACTTCACCGGTCACAGCTTTGGCGAGATCAGAAGACAGGTATAATGCCGCCTGTGCGATGTCGTGCGGCTGGATCAGCCTGCCCAGGGGAACACTGTCCAAAAAGATTTTTTTCTTGTCTTCTTCTACTTTCTGTGCGTCACCTGGTAAAAACCGGCCAAGCATAGGAGTTTCTGCAGGTCCTGGATTGATCGCATTCACGCGTATGCCATAAGGAGCCAGTTCCAGGGCAAGTGCTTTGGTCAGCATGAGGGCTGCCCCTTTTGACGCACAATAGGCATTTAAACCCGGTCTGGCCCGTTCGCCGGCAATAGACGCGATATTAATGATGACCCCACTTTCCTTTTGCTTCATTAACGGAACAAGATGACGCGTGGTAAGAAAAATTGATTTTGAATTTACGGCCATAATGTTGTCCCATTCTTCCAACTGAAGTTCTTCGATCGGTGTAAAGAATTGAGGAACACCAGCACAGTTGATGAGGATATGAGCGTCCCCAAACGCTTCTGTCGTCTGCCGAACCATGTCCTGAACACTGTCATCCTGTGCGACATTCGTCTGTACGACCAGCACACGTTTCTTTAGTTCCATTTCACTGGCTGTCCTTCTGGCTGCCTCTTCGTTCAAGTCCGCCAGTACAACGTTGGCGCCCTGGCTGCCAAATACTTTGGCGATTTCCTTTCCCATACCAGACCCAGCTCCTGTAACAACCGCCGTTTTCCCTTCCAACAGATTCACATTCATAGGTTCATCACCACCATTCGTTCGTCTGTTAATTCCTGAATGGCATAATGCGGCCCTTCTTTGCCTATTCCGCTATTTTTTATTCCTCCATAGGGCATGACATCATTGCGGTAAGTTGAAACATCATTTATAACCACGCCACCATATTGAAGAACTTTTGCAGCCCGCATGGCCAGTTGAAGATCTTTCGTAAAAATCCCGGCCTGCAGCCCGTAATCGGATGTATTCGCTGCTTCAAACGCTTCTTGCACCTCGTCATATGGAACAATACAGACGACTGGTGCAAA
The DNA here is from genome assembly GCF_001457035.1 of Fictibacillus enclensis. GTDB lineage: Bacteria > Bacillota > Bacilli > Bacillales > Fictibacillaceae > Fictibacillus_C > Fictibacillus_C enclensis. The sequence continues at coordinate 1,592,254 of NZ_KQ758617.1, forward strand.
CACCTCCTGACATATCACTTTCATGTCTGGTTTTGTGTCGACCAGTACTGCAGGATAAAAGAGTGCTCCTTCCCTTTTAATTTCAACGAGAGAGCGTGCTCCCTGGCTGACAGCTTCCCTAACCCATTCTTCTGTACGGATGGCTTCCTTCTCACTGATCATCGGTCCAACATCAGTTTGCTCCTTCTCAGGATCTCCTATGTTCAACTGTTTAACATGTTCCACATATTTTTGTGTAAATTCTTCGAACACCTCTTTTTGGACATAAAGGCGCTGTACAGCAATACAAGCTTGTCCAGCGTTATGGAAGCTTCGGTTAGCTGTAAGCTGGGCAGCGAGATCCAAATCTGCATCTTTATGGACAATGTTTGGTGAGTTGTTTCCGAGCTCGAGCGCCACAGGGCGCAGTCCGCTTTTTTCCTTGATATGTTTTCCAACTTCCCCAGAACCAGTAAACGTGTACATGGCGATCCGTTCCTCCGCAAGCAGCCACTTTCCTACTTCACTTCCTGCACCAGTAATAATATTGACAAAACCTTTTGGAAGTCCGGCCTCTTCCAGCAAATCAACGAGCATGAAAGTCGCAAGCGGGGTAGATGTTGCGGGCTTGATAACAATCGTATTGCCTGCAGCTATCGCGGGGGCCACTTTATGTACGCCAAGCAAGAGTGGATAGTTAAATGGTGTGATGACGCCAATTACTCCTTTTGGAACCCGAATCGTAAAGCCAATACGGTTTTCCGAACCTTCTGTTGCCTGAAGAGGAACCATCTCACCGGCAATCCGCTTCGCCTCTTCTGCAGAAAGTCGAAGTGTATTGATGGTGCGATCCAATTCCCCTTTGGCATCCTTTCTTGTTTTTCCTACTTCCTGAACCAATGAACGTTCGAATTCATCTCTGCGCTTTTCCATGAGTTCAGCACATTTTAAAAGAATGGCATACCTCTGTACCGGAGTAAGGGAATCTTTGTTAAAATTCCTCTGGGCAGCATCTACCGCCTGGATGACATGCTGGCGGCCAGCTTTTGAAATGGACGCAATGACTTCACCAGTATATTTGTGATAAACCGGAATGCTCTCTTCGGTTTTGATGTATTGTCCATCAATATACAACGGCAATTCTTTTTTTTGTTCGACTAATGATATGCTTCGCACTCATTTAACCTCCTTTAGTTATGCTGCACGCTTACTTCTTGCATCTTTTTATGAATTGCATCACCAAGCTCAAAGGTTTTATTTTTTCCTCCTAAATCGGGTGTCCTGATGGTACCTTCAATTAAGACCTCCTCAATGGACGAAACAACCAAATGGTTCATCTCTTCAAAACCCAAGTGCTCCATCATCAGGCCAATGCTCCAAATTTGGGCGATTGGATTGGCGATTCCTTTACCAGCGATATCAGGTGCCGATCCGTGTATCGGCTCGAACATGGACGGGAAGGCTTTTTCCGGATTGATATTGCCAGAAGGAGCCATGCCCAGGCCTCCGACAATAGCCGCTCCCAAATCCGTGAGAATATCTCCAAATAAGTTACTTCCAACCACCACATCCAGCTGCTCTGGTCTGGTAATGAAATAAGCTGCAAGGGCATCAATATGATAAATATCGGTTTGAACCGATGGATGCTGCCTGCTGACCTCCTTCACAATTTCATCCCAAAATGGCATGGAATGATTAATTCCGTTCGACTTCGTGGCTGCTGTCAGCCGCTTGGCTTTCCTTTTTTCAGCCAACTGAAAGGCATAGTTGATAACCCGCTCTGTTCCGTAACGAGTAAATACATTGTTTTGCACCGCCATTTCATAAGGGGTATTTTCGTGCAGCCGGCCACCCATGTTTGAATATTCACCTTCTGTGTTTTCCCTTACAACAATAAAATCTAAATCACTGTGGTTCTTGTAACGTAAAGGACTTTCCAATCCCTTCAAAAGCTTGATGGGCCGCAAATTAATATACTGCTGAAAGGTTCGGCGAATCGGCAGAATCAATTCCCATACCGACACATGGTCTGGCACTTCCGGCGTTCCAATGGCTCCTAAAAGAATAACGTCATAATCCCTTAACGTATCCAGTCCATTTTCCGGCATCATTCTATGGTGCTTAAGATAGTAATGGCAGTTCCAATCGAACACATCAATAGAGAATCGGATTCCACCATGCAATTCCTCGATCTTTCTTAAGGTTTTGAGTCCTTCTTTCATTACTTCAGGACCGATTCCATCACCCGGAATAGCTGCAATAGAAAAATGCTGCAAAAAATCACCTCTTTTTAAATTTGATGTCTAATGAAAGTATGCAAGTTCCATGCCAATTCCCCTAATTTTGAATATTCTTACTATTTATCGCGTATTTTTACTTTGCCTCCAATAGAGCAGCTACTTATTATGTTTTAAATTGGCACACTTGTATCAAAATGAATCAAATTAGATCATGTTGTTTCATTTTTCGCCATAACGTGGAACGGCCGATTCCCAAAAACCTTGCCGCTTCGGTCTTATTTTCATATTTGCGAAGTGCATCTTGGATCAACTGTCGTTCATTTTCTTTCAGATTCTCTCTCTTTTCTTCTCTGCCTTTTTTGTTAGAGGTCAGCTTTGGATAAAAGACTTCTGCCTTTTGTGCATTCAATGATGTCCCTTGGTCAAGAAGGATTAACCGTTCAATCACATTTCTCAGCTCACGAATGTTTCCTGGCCAGTCATACTGCTTCAAAAGCGGCAAAAAGCCCGGATCAACATCACTCATTTTCCGGCTATGCTGTTCATTAAACTGTTCCATAAAGTGATTTACAAGAAGAGGAATGTCGTCCTTCCGATCTCGAAGAGGAGGAAGGTCAAGAGAGAGTACATTTAAACGATAAAAGAGATCCGTACGAAACTTTTTGCTGCGAAGAGCCTCTTCCATTTCAGTGTTGGTTGCCGCAATAATTCTTACGTTAACAGGAATGGCACGCTGTCCTCCAACTCTCCTTATCGTTTTTTCTTGAAGGACGCGGAGAAGATGAGCTTGAATCTGCAACGGCATCTCTCCCACTTCATCCAGGAACAGTGTCCCCCCATGCGCCAATTCAAACAGCCCTGGCTTTCCTCCTTTTTTCGCGCCTGTAAAACTTCCCTCTTCATACCCAAACAGTTCACTCTCCAGAAGGTGCTCCGGAAAAGCCGCACAATTGACCGCAACAAAAGGACCTATTGCCCGTCTGCTCTGCAGGTGGATTCCTTGTGCGAATAATTCCTTTCCCGTTCCAGATTCTCCAGTGATCAGTACGGTTGCATCGGTTTTGCCAAAAATTTCGGCTTGCTCTTTGGCATTCTGAATTGTTTTTGTTTCTCCGATGATGTCACGCAGTGTGTATTTCGCTTCCAGACCATTTTCATGCAGTCTTTTCCTTAGCTTCATCTCCATTTTTTGAAGGTCGGTGATTTCCTTAATATTTGAAACCGCACCAACGACCGTATTGTCCAGCAAAACAGGATACCGGTTAATAAGGTACTGCTTATCATGAATGGTGGCGATATCTCCTATTTCCTTTTTTCCTGCCTGTAGTACTCTCAACATATCCGAATGGGGAATAAAATCGGTGATATTCCTTCCAATAACATCTGCCTCCAGCCTTAGATATTTTTTTGCGTGGTCGTTGGTCAAGGTTATTTTTCCATTCATGTCGACAGCTATTACCGCATCGTGTGCAGAATGCACAATGGCTTGTACGTGCAGCTTTTCTTTTACAAATTCCTTTGTTACTTCCATTAATTGCAATGCTTGTCGGACTGCAGCCATCAATGTGCCTGTTGCAGGATTTACAAAAACCACATTCTCTTTCTTCCAGTGTGGGAACGTTGCTTGCTTATGCCAAGCGGGAATAAAAAGGGATGCCTGTAATTTTACTGCATTATTCATTTCGTGTTCACTACTGAAAACAGGAAAGAAGGGTTCATCTATGAATTGTGATTCCATTTCCAGCCATTCCTTTTCTTTTGGAGACACGAAAAGAACGGTAGGTTCTTTATGAGCTTGAGTCCTCATTTCTGCTTCAAGAAAATCCTGCCTTTGCAATGAAAGGGGAATAATTGGCACATTCAAGGACTGAATTTCGTCGACAAAAGGTAATGGTGCGATTACAACAAAAGGATTCATTGATTGATCAATCACAGCTTTTTTGGAATGAAAGCAAGAAGGACTTATCCCTTGCAGATGAAAAAGCCGAATAAGCGACGACTCCAGCATTTCGTTACATTTATATAGGGCAATCACTGGTAAACACTCCTTTCATTATTAGCACTCTATCATTCTTTTATAAAAAAAGAGCCCGTTGTTGGGCCCTTATTCATGTATGTCTATTTACCTCTTTTTTTATACAGCGGGATAATGCTTCGAACCTCTTTATTTCTCAGCCATAATCCTCCCCAGGCCAGTATCCCAACATAAACAGGGAAAAGTGTGTAAGAAAACAATGGATTGTCGAGCCGGAGATGAGTGGCGGCAGCGCCTCCAAAATACCCGGTCAGCAGGATCGCACCCAGTACAGCTGTTTTTGGATAAAGATAAAGCAGAACCGAAATAAGGCCAAGAAGTCCAATGGCCACGACATGATGCTCTGCAAAACCCAGTTCGGTGCTCCCATCCACAGCTGCTCGTGCTTTAAACAGTTTGGAAATGCTGTCAAAAAGTAGGAAAAGAACAACCAGCCCGCTCATGATCCGCCCTGTCCACGTGCTTCCTTTCGAACCAACCGCCATATTATGTCCCCCTTTAACACCCCTTTTCCCATCACTTTATTCACTCGCAGCCTGTCTAAAAACTTATAGTCCATATTTATGAATTTTTTTGTAGAAGGTACTTCTCGGGATTTCACAAAGTTTGGCAGCGAGCGTTACGTTTCCTTTTGTCTTCTTCAATGCGTCCATGATAACGTTCCGTTCGACTTGATCGCGGAATGTAAGGGCAGTACTTTCATTGGAAGGTATACATGTGTTATCTTGAGGATCCAATGGCCGAAGCAATCGTTTCAATTGGCCAGTATTCATCTCAATTTCAGGCAAGACCTGTAAACGCTCCATCACATTAAACAGCTCTCTGATGTTTCCTGGCCAATCATACGCCATCAGAGTATCCATCATATGATCTGTCAGGTTTAGAACCAATCCCTGCTTTTCACAATAATAACGTATGAGATGTGGAATATCTTCCTTTCTTTCACGAAGTGCCGGAACAGCCAGCGGATATACGTGCAGACGATAAAACAAATCTTTCCGGAACAATCCTTGTTGAACGAGCTGTCCCAAATCCTGATGGGTGGCACAAATCACCCTGAAGTCCGCCGGAATTTCCTTTGTTCCGCCAACAGGCGTAACTTTTTTCTCCTGCAGCACTCTTAGAAGGGCGACCTGCATAGCCGGAGGGATCTCCCCTATTTCATCCAGAAAAATGGTTCCGCCATCTGCCTGCCGAAATTTTCCTACCGTCCCTTGCTTTTTGGCACCGGTAAATGCTCCCGGTTCATAACCGAACAGCTCGCTCTCAAGCAGTTCAGCTGAAAGAGCTCCACAGTTCACCGCAATAAAAGGGCCATTTTTTCGTAGGCTGTTATCATGAATTGCCCGTGCAACCAGCTCTTTTCCTGTTCCGGTTTCACCTGATATATAGACACTCAGCGAGCTCGGCGCGACCCGTCTGATCTCTTCAATCGTTTGCTGAAAAGACGTACTTCTCCCCTTTTCACCAGGAAAAACAAAAGCAAGATCCGCTGCAGTTTTCGCCCCCTGCCAGGCGGAGGAGTACTGTTCGGGAACAAGGCTCACACAATAACCAAGGATCCTTTTTTCTTCATTATGTATGGCCATTTGCTTTTCATTTACCAGGCCATAGTGGACAGTTTCCGCAATGTTTAGTCCTGCCAAATTTGCGGATCTTCTGCGGAGCGCTTGTCCCATGGCTAAAATTTTACCGTTTGGGCTGCAGACAACGAGATGGGGATTCATTTCTAAGAGATCCATGCACTGCCGGATGAGTTCCATCTCCCTATGACTGGACTGGATTCTCAGTTCCTGTTCAATCGCCTGGGATACCGAGGCGACAACACCGAGCATATAAGGGTGAGCCGTATTGACAGGACAGGAGACATCCAATACACCGAGAATTCTCCCTTCTGGGTCATGTACGGGCACGGCTGAACAGCTCCATTGATGGGATGCGATTGAATAGTGTTCTGTACCACTGACCAGCACGGCCTCTTTTGTTTGAAGAGCTGTGCCGATGGCATTGGTGCCCACTTCTTCTTCCGTCCACTTTACACCTTCAATAAAGTTGATCTTGGATGCTTCGGTTATAATTTTCCGGTTGCCGTTCAGCGAAAGAACATAGCCTTCTGAATCAATTAAAAGCGCCATCATACCCAGGTCCTGAAACGCCTTTTTCATCCGTTTCATGTGCGGCTCGGCAGCTTCCAAAAAACTGGAGCTCTGGTTTTTTCTGAGAAGCAGCTCCTTCTCAGATAAAATATGGCGCCCCTTGGTCAGATAAGGATCCACCTCAACATCCTTGCAGCGTTGCCACGATTCTTGAATGCGCTTATTTAACCGCGCTGGATCAAGCACTCCTTCCTGTACAAATCGCTTCCATGTGCTCAAATAACAGGTAGACGCAAGCATTTTAACCTCCTCTGTTGCAATAAGAGTCCGGGAATAAAGCTTGTGCATATTTTTGAATTTTCTGTCTGTTTTTCTATTATTATACCGGAGTTTAAAAGCGCTTACAATCCACACAAAAAGAAGGCACAGAACTTCGTGCCTTTTGGGTATGTTTATCATCATTTTTAGGAAAATACAACTCCGCCATCAATCATGATCGATTGGCCGGTCATGTAGTTGGAATCATTTGAAGCAAGATATGAAACAAATTGCGCCACATCCTCCGGTTCTTCAGGACGGCCAAGGGCAATTCCTTCCGAAAATTGCTTAAAGGCTTCTCCTCTTTTTAAATCCATATATTCAGCCATTTTTTCATCGATATGTTCCCACATCTGGGTTCCAACAATGCCAGGACAGTAGGCGTTCACTGTAATTCCGAACGGTGCCAGTTCCTGTGCGGCCGCCTGTGTCAAGCCTCTTACCGCAAATTTGGTGGCCGAATACACGCCGAGAAGGTTGAATCCTTTATAGCCGGCAATGCTGCAGGCATTGATAATTTTTCCATTTCCCTGTTTTTTCATCTGCTCGGCCGCTGCCTGAATGCCATACAATACACCAAAGACGTTCACATTAAAAATGCGTTCCAATTCCTCAGTGGTTACCTCAAGGAGAGGCTTTACCTGGGCAATTCCGGCGTTTGATACCATAACATCCACGCTGCCAAACGCTTCCTGTGTTCTGGAAACAAGGCCGAATACCTCTTCCCTGTTGCTCACATCCGCCTTGACTGCAATGCTTTTTTTGCCAAATTGCTGAATTTCCTGAGAGACACTGTCCGCCCTCTCCTGGTTTACATCATTGATGACCACATTAAATCCATCGCTCGCCAGCCTCAAGGCGATCGCCCGTCCGATTCCCTGTCCGGCACCTGTGACAATGGCAGTTCTTGTTTCTTCCATTTTACTCCTCCTGTCAATTAATCAAGCATGGACTGCCTGACCCGTTGTATTCGCAATTGCTTCTGAAATGGCTTCAGACAGCGTCGGATGGGCAGCAATAAAATCCTCCAGAACATCCACGGTTAGTTCACCGTGTATCATGAGTGTTCCCTGGCCAATCAGTTCTGTCGCCCGCGGACCGACAATGGAAAGCCCCAGAACTTCATTGTACTGAGGTTCAATGAGCACTTTGACCTTTCCGGAAGGTTCGTTAAGGATCATCGCCTTGCCGTTGGCTCCAAACGAGAATTCTCCCACTTTCACCTCTGTGTACTGTTCTCTTGCCTGCTTTTCTGTCAAGCCGACACTGGCGATCTCCGGTGATGTATAAATGCACCGCGGGACAGCTCTGTAATCGGCTCGTTTATGTCTTCCACACGCATTTAAAGCGGCAACCGTTCCTTCGTGAAATGCAACATGTGCAAGCAATATTCCCCCTGTCACATCTCCCGCCGCATAAATATGCGGCACGTTCGTCTGCATAAACTCGTTTACTTGTATTCCGCCTCGATCAGCAGCTACTCCAATTTCGTCAAGCCCCAGATCGGATACTAAGGGGGTTCGTCCTACCGAGACCAAAACCTTATCCGCTTTTAATTCAACCGTCCGACCAGCATCTTCATAAACCGCCATTCTTCTGTCAGCATCAAGCAATTTTAAAGAAGCGGACGTATGGATGTCTACACCGTCCCTGGCCAGTCGGTCCTGAAGAACAGCTGCCATATCCTCGTCTTCCCCCGGAAGGAGTTGATCCGCCATCTCTATGATCGTTACCTTTGTTCCGAACCGGGTATAAATACTTGCAAACTCGCACCCTATAACTCCTCCGCCCACAATTAGAAGAGTTGCAGGGATGGAATCGAGTTCCATCGCTTTCCCGCTGTCAATAACCCATTCTCCGTCAAAAGGCGCAAAAGGGAGCTCTGCAGGCTTTGATCCTGTAGCGATAATGCATGAATGAAAATCTATCATTCTTTCAGAACCGCTCCTTTCACGAACATGCAGGGTATTTTTCCTCAGAAACCCGGCCTTCCCCTGAATGACGGTTATCCGGTTCTTTTTCATCAAATATTGTATGCCGGCAACCAGCTGGTCTCTAATTGAGTTTTTGCGCTGCTGCACGGTTCTCCAGTCAATAACCGGTTCCATAGAGGAAAGTGAGATGCCGAATTCCCCTGCATGCTGAACCTTTTCGAGTACTTCCGCGCTTTCTAGGAGAGCTTTTGTCGGCATACAACCTTTATTCAAACAGGTGCCTCCCAAAGCGGTATGATCAATTAAAATTACCTCTTTTCCCTGTTGTGCCGCAGTAATGGCAGCAACATAGCCGGCAGGGCCGCCCCCGATTACGGCGATTGTTTCCATTTCATCACCTTCTTTCTATACCAGCATTGAAAACGGCTCTTCCAGATACCCTTTAATTTCCTTTAAAAAAAGGGCAGCTGGTGCGCCATCCACGAGCTGGTGATCAAAGGTTAGGCTGATCGGCAGAATGCTGCGGCGTTCCAAATTATCTCCCCGGTACACAGGCTGGTCTTCCGCTGCCCCCACACCAAGGATTCCCGCTTCCGGAGGATTCAGGATCGGAGTAAAATGCTCAACGCCATACGCTCCCAGGTTAGTGATGGTAAAGGTTGAACCTGTCATTTCTTCACTGCCAAGCTGATTCTCTCTTGCCTTTTTCGCCAACTCCCTAATCGAAGCGGATAATTGAGACAAAGAAAGTTTTTCAGCATCATTAATGACCGGTACAACAAGACCTTTTTCCAATGCAACTGCCATCCCCAAATGAACATTGTTTCTTTCATGGATCGAATAATCAATCAAGGCACTATTCATGAACGGGTGCACCTGCAACGCTAAAATTGTGGCACGAGCAATAAAATCCGTTAAGGTGAGTTTCTCTCCAAACCTGCGTTTGACAGACGCTGCACTTTGAGCCTGCAGCGTTTTCAGCTCTGTAATGTCCGCTTTCATGTAAATGGTCAGCTGAGCGCTGTTTTGCAAGCTGCTGTGCATCCGTTCAGCGATCACTTTGCGCATTCCGGTTAGCGGCCGTGATGCCTGATCAGCCTTGGTGTTTGTTTCATTTTCTTTCCGCGCAGGAGGTTCCGGCCGGGACTGTTGAGAAACGTTTTCGAGCGCCTTTTGCACATCTTCTTTGGTGATCCTTCCTCCCGGACCCGTTCCGGCCAGCGTCTGGATGTCCAGATTGGCCTCGGCAGCCATTTTTCTGGCAACCGGTGAGATTTTCACTTTCTCACCAGAGATCGTTACATGTGAAGGGTTTTCCTTTACCTGCGGGGATGCGGGAGCTGGAACCTCAGGCTCCGCGACAATACTCGCAGCTGCCTCCTCTTGGGCTCCACTTACAACCTTTTCATCCGGCTGTCCAATGTAGGCGATCGGCGTTCCGGGAGGCACACCCTTCCCCTCCTCTACGGCAATTTCCAGAAGAATGCCTTCTCCGGGAGACTCTATCTCCATCTCTATTTTTTCAGAATTAATGCTGGCGATCAGCTCTCCTTTTTGTACCGGATCTCCCACTTTCTTGTTCCAGACAGAGACCGTTCCTTCTTTCATCGCCATTCCGAGTTTTGGCATGACAACATTGATGGCCATCTTCGTTTCTCTCCTTTCCTTTATGCTGTTACACGCTAAGCGCGTTTTCTCCCAAGAGCTCCGAAACCACCTGTACGACCTTTTCCGGAGTTGGAAGGTAAATGTCTTCCAGCGGTGGAGAAAACGGAACCGGTGTATGCGGAGCGGTAATGCGCTTGATCGGAGCATCCAGTAAATCAAACCCTTTATCGGCAACAAGCGCTGCGATATCTGTCGCCATGCTGCACCGTGGATTCGCTTCGTCAATGACTACCACGCGGTTTGTTTTGGACACCGAAGCCAGAATCGTACCTTCATCAAGAGGAGAAAGGCTCCTTGGATCAACAATTTCAGCCTGGATGCCTTTTTCCGCCAACTGATCAGCAGCGGTCAGGGCAACCTGGACCATTTTTCCGATCGCAACAATGGTAATGTCGCTTCCTTCACGTTTGATATCTGCTTCTCCAAATGAAATAGTGTAATAGTCTTCCGGCACTTCGCCTGTCATGTTATACAGAGTCTTGTCTTCAAAAAAGATGACAGGATCATCGTCCTCAATCGCCTTTAACAGCAATCCTTTGGCGTCATAAGGAGTGGATGGAACCACCACTTTAATACCAGGAATGGCCGTAAAGAGGGCATACAGGCTTTGGGAATGCTGGGCCGCTGCTCGAAAGCCGGCGCCATGTGTGGTCCGGATGGTGATCGGAACTTTTGCTTTACCGCCAAACATGTAGCGGAATTTTGCCCCCTGGTTGAGCACCTGATCGAGGCAGGACCCGATGAAATCATTAAACATCAGCTCGGCTATCGGCCGAAGCCCCGTGGAAGCCGCTGCCATTGCAGCTCCGACATATCCCGCTTCGGTAATGGGAGTATCCAGCACGCGTTCCCGTCCGAATTCCTGAACAAGGCCCTTCGTTACACCAAGCACTCCGCCCCAGGCTTCATCATCCTGAAGGTGGTCAACCTGCGCACCTCCTGCCACATCTTCACCAAGCAGCAGTACATTTTCATCTTTTCTCATCGCAAGCTTCATTGCTTCATTTATGGCATCAGCCATACTGATTGTTCTTCCCATTGTCCCTTCCTCCTTTTTCGATTAATAGCTTACGTATACATCGTTCAGTAAATCGGATGGTTCAGGATACTCGCTGTCTTCACTAAATTTGACCGCTTCTTCGATCGCCAGATCAACAGCGTTTTCAATTTCGACCAGTTCATTTTCAGCAAACATCTCTTTTTCCAGCAAATATTTTCTGAAATTGATAATGGCATCCTTTGTTTCCTTATGTTCCTGTTTATCTTCTTCCACCTTATATTTCTGTGCATCTCCTTCAAAATGTCCGTAATTACGGTACGTGACACACTCAATTAATGTTGGTCCTTCACCTCTTCGTGCACGTTCAACCGCTTCTTCAGCTGCCTTGTAAACGGCAAGGATATCTTTCCCATCAACCGTGATTCCAGGAATATTGTAGCCGTGAGCCCGGTCAGCAATGGTTTTACAGCTTGAAGCATAAGAGAACGGTGTAGCTTCTCCATAGCCATTGTTCTCCGCCACAAACACAACCGGCAGCTTCCAGATGGCGGCCAGATTAATGCCTTCATGGAAAGTTCCCTGGTTGTTGGCACCGTCACCGAAAAAGCAAACGCTTACATTATTGGTCTTTTTATACTTGGCCGTCAATGCAGCACCACAGGCCAAAGGAAAGCCACCTCCAACGATTCCATTCGCCCCAAGCATGCCCTTGTCAAAGTCAGCGATATGCATGGATCCGCCTTTTCCTTTACAGAGTCCCGTCACTTTTCCATAAATCTCGGCCATCATGCCATTCAGTCCGCATTCCTTGGCAATACAGTGGCCATGTCCGCGGTGTGTGCTCGTAATGCTGTCATAATCCGTCAAATGCGAGCAAACGCCAACAGCTACCGCTTCTTCACCGGCATAAAGATGCACGAATCCCGGCAGCTTACCAAGCGAGAACAACTCATGCACCTTGTCCTCAAACTTTCTGATCTCGAGCATTTTTCGGTACATCCACTGCGCCCTGTCATTTGTTAAAGATTCTACGTTCTGACTTTGCGTCGCTTCCATACTTCAGCCTCCCTGTCTTCCTTTTTTAAAAACTTCACTTTACTATGTAGCAAGATCCGTGCCAACTTGAAAAACCCTTCAGGAAAAGGGTTTTGAATTATTATGGAAGAAAAAAACGAGACGGAATGAGACGGTTGTCTCATTTTGTCTCGTTCTGTCTCTGATAGTTTCATTAGTTTTACTAGTGTCTGTTAAATCAGTACTAAGCAATAGAAGTCGGTGAACCAAATATTGTGGTGTACCCACTGATTGAGCTTAAGATCCGTTCCGCCTCTTCGTTATTCATCGAACCATAGCGCTCAACTGCATCGACAATTTTAGGGAACAAGTGAATATCTCCCGCACTGGCAAAACCAGCAATACCTGGGAAGGAAAGAACAAAGTGAACACAGGCATCGATTACTTCTTGTCGGTCGAAGGGCTCGTACCATGTAGCATAATTGCGCTCTTGTCCTTCTTCCCATGGTGCCTTTGCAATGGCCTTAATCACTCTGACTGCCACGTTTTGGCTGTTCGCTTCGGCCATTAGTGCATCAAACGCTGCCCGGTAATCAACCAGCGAGTACATATAATAATTAAGCGGAAGCAATACGGTGTCGAATGAAAAGCGCTTTAAAGCTTCCAAGTGGGTAACAGGAGCCTGATGTCCATGGCCAGTTATACCAATCGCTTTAATGATCCCTTCTTCTTTTGCTTCAATGGCGGCCTCCAGCGCGCCTCCTTTTGCTGTACATTTATCCAGCTCCTCGATCGTCCCTACGGCATGCAACTGAAGTAAATCCACTGAATCCACCCGCATCCGTTCCAACGAACGATAGATTTCTTCCTTCGCTTTTTCTTTCGTCCGTTGTCCCGTTTTCGTTGCTAAAAAGATATCGTTGCGGACTTCGCTGATGATCGGTCCCAACCTCACCTCTGCATCCCCATAATCGGCGGCAGTATCAAAGTGATTCACTCCATGGTTCAGCGCATACGATATCGACTGATCCGCTTCTTCCTGCGTTACACTTCCCAAACTTGCTGCTCCAAACATAACCACTGAACCTTCATAACCCAAACGGCCAATTTTGCGTTTTAACATTGTAAAACCCTCCCTATTTGTGAGCTTCCTGGATAAAAATTCATTCTATGGAGAAATGTAACCAAGCAATAGTAAAAAATCAAATATTTGGACTTTTTCAAAACTATAAACTTAAACAAATTGAAAAAGCCTGCAGTCATGAAACTTGTCTGCAGGCTTTTTCCGGATCACTAATGAATATTATTCTTTCTGAAATTTCCGCCTTTAACTTCGGCTACGTCATATACCGTAACAAAAGCACCTTCATCTATTTCGTTGATGATTTCTTTAATTTTGCTTTCCTCCAGACGGTTGATGACGCATGTAATTTCTTTAAATTTTTCCTTTGTGTAGCCGCCGTATACTTCATTATATGTGGCACTTCGGCCTAAGCGGTCCCGAATGGTTTCTACCATTAATTCAGGTTCAGTTGTAATAATTTTAAACATTTTAGAGCCGCTTAATCCTTCTTCAACAATATGTATCACTTTCGATGCAATGAAATAGGCAATCGCAGACAGGATGCCCCCCTGAAGACCAAATACGAAGGAAACAAATATAAAAACAAACAAATTCAGGAAGAGGATAAAATCACTTGTACCGAATGGTAATTTTCTTGCGAGTAATACGGCAAGCATATCGATTCCATCCAAGGCACCACCGTTACGCAAAGCCAAACCCATTCCTAGTCCAAGAATGATTCCCCCCACAACCGTGATCAGCAAGGTGTCTCCTTCAATAATTGCCGGCATATGATGCATGAGGCTTGTTCCGAGTGCAAGCGAAGCAATGCCAATGACGGAAAAAATCGCGAAGCTTCTGCCAATTTGTTGATACCCTAACCATATAAAAGGAATATTGATAATCGCAATTAGGACCCCAAGAGGCAGATCAAATAACTCTGAACCAACGATGCTAAGCCCTGTCACTCCCCCGTCTGAAACGCTGTTGGGAATCAAAACGGTTTCCAGTCCATATGCCGCAATAAATCCTCCAATAATGATTGCTAGTCCTCGTATAGTCAGCCACAGTGCTTTGTTCTTTCGTTTTCTAATCGTTCGCATACCAATCCTCTTTCAATCTTTATCTGATTTAAGTGTAACATAAAGTGGTCTTATATTACTTTTCCCTAAGATGGAATGAAAAATCAAATGAGGAACGAATGTTACTCCTTGTACATCACTTGTGGTACCTGCCAGGAACTAATGTCTGTGACGGCGATCCTCATTTTCCTCTTTCCCCATGTTGCATGAAGATGAACTCCTTCACTTAATGCAAAATAAAGAGACACAGGAAGTGTAATCAGTAAACCGTTTTTAATATACCTTATTTGTTTATAAAGGGTATTATTTCTAATATCAAAAGAAAAAGGCAGCTCTGATAAGCTGTCCTTCCCTTTATTCCTCAATCCACCGGACGGTTTTCAAAAGGATATTCGACCGGATTCTGGTTATAGTTTGGTCCTGGGCAGACGACCTGGAACGTTGATGCTGCAACGATTTCCGCTGTTTGCTTCAGTTTTTCCTTATCGACCTTGTCCAGGGTATCTTCAGGCGTGTGATACCATGCTAAATTTCTACAAATCTCAACATTGACAGCGGAAGTTCTATATTTACTTTTGTTCCTCCATGTTCTCGTTTTCTAATATCCGCTATGCCCCATTGCATGCCAAAACCGTGTTTTAATCGCTTGTCAACATTCGCCAAACCGATTCCTGTCGTCTGCCTCTGTTTTTCGGAAGGAAGTGACCGGGTCTGATCCCCAATGCCAATACCATCGTCCAAAATTTCTATGATAACTTTATTGTCAGTTTGATAGGCATGCAGTGAAATATGTATCGGTTCGCCTGAGGGCTCAAAACCATGCACAATGGAATTTTCAATGATGGGCTGGATGGTGAAAATCGGGACTTGCATGGTCAACAAGGACTTATCCACTTCCAGCTGAAAATCAATTTTATGGCGGTAACGTGTTTGCTGGATTAATAGATAGTTTCTGACATGCTCGATTTCTTCTTGAAAGGGGACGTATTGTTCGGTATTTTTCAGGCTGTAACGAAGGATTTTAGCCAACAGGTAGGTGACTTCCTGAGTTTGCTCGGCTTGCTCCATATAAGCGATGCGGGAGATCGTATTGAGTGTATTGAATAGAAAATGGGGGTTAATCTGTGATTGAAGAAATTTAAGTTCTGTTTCTTTCAGATCGCGTTCCAGCTGAGTTCTGCGCTGAAGCTCCTTAACCAATTTGTCGCTTTTACGAGACAGCTCCTTTTTCGTCAAATAGGCATCACAGATTTTTACGATATGATTGGCAGTAACAAAGAGTAATTCGGCGATCGCTTCAATTTCGCTTTTCTTCTTGAAAAGCAGTTGATTGTAATGCATCCCTAGCTCCTCTGTGTTCAGGTCCAATTGATCCTTGTCCATTCTCATATCGGAAATGGTGTTCAATTCTGTTTCTGTCATTAAGACCTGACCGCAAAGAATGGCGCCCATGTACCTTCCCCGCAGCACGATAGGCGCCGCAAAATCTACCAATCCGGAATGACAGCGATGAAGAACAGGGCGCTGGCGCTGGGCAGCCATTCTTCCAACATTTTCGTCTGAAAGCATGCAGCGGCGGAAGCCTTCGGGAGAAGAGCGGACATATCTACAAAAGCTTGTGAAGTTGCTGGCTTCGGTAATGGGCACACCTGTATCGTCACAAATCAAAACGGCGACACTGGTCGCATCCGCAAACTTGTTTTGGATTTCCTGCAATATACTGACATCCACCAAATCAAGCAGCTTTTTCACATCTGTCACTCCTTGTTATTGAAATGTTCAGTCTCTTTTTTACATGATTCTATCATAAGGAAACCGATTTCGTTTTTCCTTGCGTAAGCTTTCATGATAGGTACGGTATTTTTTTGGCGGCACACCCTCAAGCTTGCTGAACACCCTGGAAAAATAATTGATGTCAGTAAAGCCGCATTGCTGGCTGATTTCTGTGATAGAGGAATGGGACTGGATTAACAGCTCTCTTGATTTTTCAATCCGTTTTTGCGTAATGTAGTCAGTGACCGTTTTTCCGGTTTCTTGTTTAAACAGCCGGCTTAAATATTGAGGATGGAGAAAAACATGGTCAGCGAGCTGCTTTAAAGAAAGTTTTTCGTCTAAATTCATCCGGATATACTCAGTCACCGACTGTATGGCATCACTCGCGTCTTCTTTATATACCATGCTTACAGCATGAAGGCCCATCTGTTCGGTTATTTTGGATAATGAAGCCAGAATTTCTTTTGGACTTACAGGCTTTAACAGGAAATCCTCGACCCCTATTTTTACCGTTTTGACGGCGTAATCAAAATCGTTATATGCCGTCAGTATGATAATTTTCACCTGTGGGTACTGATCCTTCATTTCTGCAGCAGCATGGATGCCATCCATCACCGGCATTTTTAAATCCATAATGACGATATCTGCTTGCTCATTCCTCATCTGATCTAAAGCAGCCCGTCCATTTTCTGCTTCAAAACACCGGTCAAACTCGAGAGAGCTTTTGGAAACAATATCAAGCAATACCTCCCGTTCCAACGGCTCATCGTCAACGACCATGATATTCATTGAGTCACCGCCTTTTAAAGGTTTTCTTTTTTTAGTATCTATGAAAGCGGATACAATTACAAGATAAACGGTTCATCACAAAAAGACCAATCCAGCTTCCGAATTGGTCTCTTGTCAACTTTTTTATCACGCCATAACCAATGCATCAGCGACAGCTTCGGCCACTTCAATGTCCTGACTTACCGACCCGCCGGAAACACCAACCGCGCCGATAATTTCATTCCCGGACACTAAAGGAATTCCTCCACCAAAAATGATGACCCGTCCACTGTTTGAGGTGTTTATTCCAAAAAGCTCCCCGCCGTTTGCACATGTTTCTGCGAGTGCCGCAGTAGGTTGTTTAAAAGCGACAGAGGTCCATGCCTTATTTAATGAAAGATCCACACTTACAAGAAGCGCATCATCCATGCGGTGGGTGGCGATGAGATTTCCGCCGCCGTCCA
Source organism: Fictibacillus enclensis (assembly GCF_001457035.1). Classification (GTDB taxonomy): domain Bacteria; phylum Bacillota; class Bacilli; order Bacillales; family Fictibacillaceae; genus Fictibacillus_C; species Fictibacillus_C enclensis. The sequence continues at coordinate 1,609,688 of NZ_KQ758617.1, forward strand.
CAACGGTAATCACCATGGGTACACCAAGTTCCTGCGCTTTTCCTTCACCTTGTTCAATCATGGATTTGACTGTCGATAAAGTAAGTTTTTCCATCATATCCTCCTTATTCTCTTAACGTTATTCAAGACAAAGTGGAAGGCCTTTAACCAATCTGGCCGCATTTTTCCCTCCCCACCGCTCCTGGCCCTCACTTCCGTTCAGATAACTTTGGCCATCGGGAAGTTTTTCATGAAAAACCATGAACTGGTTTCCTTTTACCAGAATAGAAATAGGCAGGGAGGATGAAAGTTTTTCAGATTCTGCTAAAATTCGGTATGGAACCCCCTCCTCCTCCAAACCCGCGCATAATTCTTTTAACGAGATGGAATGAGAAACGTTTTGACGAACGATAGGGACAAACACCTCTTTAAGATCCATTAGCCACCCCTTCGGTTACAGATAAAATAAGTCCTGTGGCAACTGCATTTCTTGGTCCCTCTGTTCCTCTCGTATTGGCAAAGCCGGCAACGATGGAATATTTGGACAGCTCTTCGGTAATCATTTGCGGGATTTCAAAATCCAGTGCAGACCCGCCAAGCATTACAACAAACGAAAGATGACGGAGATTTTGGGTAGGCGACACTTTTTCCAGGGCTCTCAAGGCGTTAGTTACAAAAACCTTTCGTTTGGCTTCCCGGCGTACATGGCGGATTTTCTCAAGACTGTCCCGTATGGGCAATGGCGTTAGTCCGCTATCCTCACGTATAACGACTTTGCCATACGTCTCAGGAGCATATGGTGTTTCCGTAAAGGAAATAGTCCCATCCTCAAGCTGCATATGAAAAAGGCTGATCACTTTTCCCAAAGGATACTTCTTTATTTTTTCAGCCAGATCAGCGTCTTCCAGCGCCAATTCTGACTTAATGACCAGGGTGACCATGTCACCCGCCCCTGCAAGGTGTGTTGTCGTTATTTGTCCTTTATGGTCAATGGAGGCAGCATCTGTTGAACCTCCACCCATATCAAGGATGACCAGAGGCTGTTCTGTTCCCGGTGTTGTCAATGCTCCGCGCATCGCCATTTCCGCTTCAATTCCTCCGACCTCCACCTCAACGTCCAATCGCTGTTGAAGCAAATCAGCTACTTTATGAACAGAGAGTTTTTCTGTTTTTACCATGGAAGCCAGGGCAACGCCTTGTTCCATGGCAATTTCTCCAGCCATCGCACCACTAATGGAAGTCGGTATTCCTGCATCCACCGCCAGCATGTCTGAAATATGAATGTCATTGGCATCCTGACCCGTCAAATTTGCCAGGTCCTGTCTGAGACCGTTCAGCATTCCGCCAACGTTCGTACCCATTTCACCCTGAACATCGACCAGATCCCCAATGTTCTCATAGGCTTTCATAATCCTCTCCGCTCCATCGTTGATCGGAACAGAAACTGAATCCTTGTCTCCTACTAATGTAATGTTGCCTGCTTCTATTTTTCGTTCCACAATTTCACCCTGAGGTGTCCGGATCACAACCGCAGAACGGATGCCGACCAGAGATTTGGCCACTGGTGCAATCTGCCGTGTTTCTTCCGGGCTCAAACCGAATACGGTCGCAAGTCCATAGGGGTTGGAAAGCATTCGGATCACATGCCCAGAGAGCGCCACCTCTACTGCAGCCAGCTTGTGAAGCGGAACTTTTTCAATGAAGTCCACTTCATCCACAATAGGGATTTTCTCCTGCAGCCGGTTATGAACCAGTACGCCATCATCCTTTTGGATGATTGCTCCTTTCACGGAGATTCCGTCCTTTATACATCGGTTGATCATATAGGCCACCCATTCGTAATCAAAGGACTCTGGAACGACCACAATAAAATCTTTATCTCTTCTTTGATCCGGCAGCTCATCAATCATGACGGTTTCTCCCACACCGATCCCTCCGCCACCTGGTGTATCGGGATTATGGCCGATCATGGATGATTCAGTAATAATGGTTTCACTGATCAGATCCATCGCAAGGTCTCCAATTACAGGCACTGCATCATTCAACCGGATTCGTGATAAATCCGAAACTTTGATACCTGCTTTTTCCGCGGCTTTTTCCAGACAGGCGACAATCCCATGGATATTCTCAGCCGTCCCTTTTACACCAGTTGTAGGAACAAGGTGCTGAGACAGAAACAGAGGATCTCTATCGCCCACCTCCGCAATGGCAATCTCGGTCGTGGAGTTTCCAATGTCAATTCCGGCAAGAATATCTTTTGCCATCGTTACTCTCCTTCTTGCCGCAGAATGCCCCGTCTTTCGTAAACTTCTGCAGCTTCCCGTACGAGCTTTGCATTTTCTGCTGCCTGGTACTCGTTTTCAAGCTCATCGGCAATTTGCAACAGCTCTCCTTTTGTGGAACGGTTAGGTCGTAATGCACTATAAATTTCCAGTATGCGCTGGTCCGATAAGTTGATGAGTTCAGCAGCGCGCCGGAAATTTTGCCCCAGCTGATCGCGGTGAAGACTTTCGGCGATCTCGGCATGCATGGAAAGTGTTTCGGGGCTGATCCGCATGTCCTTGCTCGTAATCTCACCGTTTATCGCCGCTTCGAGTGTGAGATCCTCCAATTTTTTTTGCGTTGGAGTGTAGATTAACTCTGACCGCTTTTGTCCTAAAGGATAATCTGCTTTTGTTAAACCTGCCATCAGTTTGCCTCCTCCTTGATTGAAAAGTTCCATTCGACTACGACCGGCTTTTTGTTTTTAATCACCTGCTCAGCTTCCCGTAAATGAAGCAGGGCAGCAATCGCCTGATATCTGGGACGTGCCATTTGATCATTGACCGAAGGTACAGGGTCGACACTTTCACCGAGAGCATAAAGCGCGGCATTTTTTCCAATCGCGCGGTAGGTTTCCAGCGTAATCGACGGGGATTGCGGAAAGAGCTCCAGGTTGCTCAGGGGATCCAGGTCTTTTTGATGAATAACGGTCGTGCCTCTGGATTGCAGGCCGATTCCGATGCCTGAACCGCTGAGCTTTGCTGCCTGGTGGCCCATGAACGCCAAATCTGCTGTATGGTAACTCCGAATAATGCGGGGAAGCGCTCCTTGCTCTTCAATGCCTGAAATGATTTCTCTGAGCACCTTGCTGTGATCGACTTTCACAATCGTTTTATTGAGTTCTTTTCCAAAAGCAGGAGAAATCGCAATAACCACTTCGTTGGCATTTGTTCCTTTTTGTGCCGTTTCTCCGTCATTCAGATTCATGAGTATTTCAAACGTGCCAATCATGAGCTTCCCTCCTTAATAATCGCTGGGACTGATCGCCTGGCGGATATTTTTGATTTCTTCCCATCGCTCCCCGCCCAATCGGTAGCCTGTTCCCGGTCCTTTGTAATCGTTTTCATCATTAACCGCACTCAACACTACATTTTGCGCATTGATAATCGCAGAAGTATGCAAATAATCACCTGCTACTTTATGCTTCAGCATATTGAAGATCCGTTCCGCCGTTTGCTGGTAGCCTCTTTTGGCAAGGATGAGGGCTACCTGAAATCCAGTAATCTCTTCCGTTAAGATCCGCTCTGCCGCCTTCAAATCTTCCACTACATTGCGTTTTGGCATATCCGCACTGCTGTTGGCATAGGTTGCCGCTTCGACTTCTTCATCCGTGATCCTCGGAAAACCCAACTCTTCAAAGATCGCCTGCATGGATTTCGCTGCCTGATAGCGGACATTGATAACGTCCGTTTCCTCTACAGGTTTCAGTCCGCCGTCAACCATCATGTCCCGCTGAATGATAAGATAGTCGTCAATATCCGATGAGTCCATATTGGAGCCGGCAAACATATCATCACTATTGGGCACTGCACTAAAGCCGGAGAAAATAAAATCGGTGCCTGGCAGCATTTGACAGAGCATTTTGGCGCTTCGCCTGATTTCCGAATGGGAGAATGTCTGGTCATTTCCCGAGGCGACTTCAAGATCGAACATAGTTGTGGCCAGGTTTTCCGCCAGGACCGCCCGCAACCCGCTCGGCACAGCCGCAGGAATACCGATACAGCTGATGGACCCGTTTTGCAGCCCCTGAACACCGGCGCCCTTTGCCATCATGACACAACGGACTTCAAGGTAAAGCATGGACTTCCCTTCCGCCCCTGCCATTTGCACTTCTGAACCAGTTCCGGACGTAAAGCGCATTTTTGCGCCTCTTGAAGCATAGGCCGATGCCAAAAAGGACTTGGACCACGGCGTGTCATCTCCATCCATAAAGACAGATTCCGTTCCGTAAATGGAAATGGTTTCGGCATAGGTGGTAAGCCCCAGCATGGCCAGCCGCAATTCCGTTGCTTCCTCAAGCGCATCCTGTGTCAAGACTCCGCCTCTTGCGGTCTGTGAACCTACGAGCAAGGCTAGTGCATTAAAAGGAGCGTACCGAACAATGCCGACCGTGGTCTCCTGTTCATCAAACCCGAGAATTCCAGCTTCTGCCGCATCGGCAGCCATCAGGATCGGATTGTCACGAACATTGGTTACGTGGCATTGGTTAGCCGGGGTTTTTCTTGCTCTCATTTTCTGCAAGGCCATCATCATTTCAACGACATTCAGCTGGTTCAGCACTTCCACCACTTTAGCCGGTGTCATTCCCTTAACGATCGAAATCATTTCAGAACGGGAAACATGAATGTCCACCAGTTTTCTGGCAATCTCGATACTTTCCATTTTCATAACTTCTCCTGCTGTCGACACGTCGATCGTGTAGTCCGCAATGAACTGATCCAGCATATCAAAGTCTTTTCGCTCTTTGCCGTCCATTTCGGTAATCTTGCCGTTTTCTATTGTTAACGACGGGTCTGGATCATGAGGACTGGACATGGCAACAAATCCCTGGTCCGGCCATTCCTTTACAAAGCCGTCTTTGTTAACCGGCCGCTCTTCAAGCACTTTAAACCGCTTGGAACGCTTTTCTGTCATCGTTCGATTCATGCCAACAACTCCTTCAAAAGTTTAAATTTTCTGTATCTTTATTCTACAGCGGTAAAAAAATGCAGTCTTTGAAAAAAAGCTACTTTCTTTTGGATTTATAAAACCTTCTGTCTTAATTTTAGGAGAATCATAACCTTTCCTATTGTTCCTTCAGCCTATTGACTGTGCAAGACGTTGGAGGTAACGTATAATAGTTCATAGATGAACTGTTCTAAAATGAACAGTTAATAAACAGAAGGAAGGGTCGTTCATGGAATTTGAAACACTGCACGCCACCCGGTCGGTTCAGCTTCTCCGCTCTTTTTGGAATGTGCAAAAAAATGTGATGCGGATTGTCCAGCGGACAGCAGCTGATAACGGCTTGTCCGTGCCGCAATATACCATTTTGACCGCCATGATTCTTCATAAGGAACTAACTCAGAAGAATCTTGGAGAAAAGACCTTTTTTCCAAAAAGTACACTTAGTCAGTCGGTGGATGCTTTGGTTCGTGAAGACTTGCTCCATCGGCAGCCGGTCGAAGATAACCGACGGGAAATTCAGCTTTCCATTACCGAAAAAGGAAAGAAACTATTAAAAACCATTCATGAGCAAAAAGACGGCATCCACCAGGCTATCGGGGAGGCAGTTCAAGGTCTGGAAGATGACCAGTTTCATAACCTTCTAAAAACACACCTGCATATTGCTCAGCATCTTGAAGAAAAAGAGTAAAGGAGGAAAATGCCCAATGATAAAAATACTAAAAAACTTAGCGACCTATAAGTGGATGGTCGCCTCGGTGTTTGGATTGATTTTCATCCAATCCATGTCAGACCTGTTTCTGCCCACTCTTATGTCAGACATTATCGACAAAGGCGTTGTTCCCGGTAAGTTATCCTACATCTGGGAAGTCGGAGGCTGGATGCTCCTTGTCTCAGCGGTTGGTGCCCTGGCTTCGGTTACTGCAAGCTATTTTTCTTCCAAAGCGGCCATTGGCCTCGGGCGTGACATTCGACTGAAGGTGTTTGAACACGTGGAACGTTTCTCATTGCATGAATTTGATCAGGTAGGAACCGCTTCCCTCATTACGAGAACGACGAACGATATTACCCAGGTGCAGCAAGTGGTTATCATGATGCTTCGTATGGTGATCAGCGCCCCCATCATGCTGGTAGGGGGCATCATCATGGCTGTCTCAAAAGATGCCAAGTTGTCTTTGGTCATTGTGGTGACTCTTCCCGTGCTGGTCGCCTCCATCCTGCTGATTTTATACAAAGCAGTTCCGCTTTTTAAAACAGTGCAGAAGCGGCTGGACCGTCTGAATCTGGTCCTTCGGGAAAATTTAACGGGCGTTCGGGTGATTCGGGCGTTTAATCGTGAATTCGAGGAAAAGAAACGTCTTCAGCACGCGAATAAAGACCTCAGGGATGTCTCGATCCAAGTAAACCGGATTATGGCCTTTATGATGCCAGTTATGATGCTGGTTATGAATTTGACCATCGTCGGCATCATTTGGTTCGGAGGCATGAGAATAGACAACGGCACCATGCAGATTGGTGACTTAATGGCTTTCACACAGTATGCCATGCAAATTATGTTTGCCCTCGTCATGTCATCGATGATGTTTGTCATGGTTCCGCGCGCAGCCGTTTCGGCCGGCCGGATCAATGAAGTGCTGAACATTCAGCCGGCAATTGAGGATAAGGGTGCAGAACGGGCAGACGCTGAGCCGGGAACTCTTGAATTTGATCGGGTTACCTTTAGCTATCCAGGTGCCGAGGAACCCGCTCTCTCCTCCATCAGTTTTAAGGCACAGGCCGGAGAGATTACAGCCATCATCGGCGGAACCGGGTCCGGGAAATCCACTCTGCTTCAATTGATCCCGCGCTTTTATGAGTGTTCAGAAGGAACCATCCGATTGAACGGTGTAAACATTGAAAATGCCACGCAAGACGAAATCCGGTCGAAGATTGGATTTGTTCCGCAAAAAGCAGTCCTTTTTACTGGAACGATTGCTGAAAACATCTGCTATGGAAAACCCGAAGCTTCTCATGGAGAAATCCGGCATGCTGCAGAAATCGCTCAGGCTGAAGATTTTATCCTCAAGATGAAAGACGGCTTTGAGTCCAGACTGGAACAAGGTGGCTCCAACCTGTCGGGAGGACAAAAACAAAGACTTTCCATCGCACGGGCAATCGTTCGAAAACCGGACATTTACTTATTTGACGACAGCTTCTCAGCACTCGATTTCAAGACAGACGCCAGGTTAAGGGCTGCGCTTAAAGAAGAAACCAGAAACTCCACCGTCTTGCTTGTGGCACAGCGCGTCAATACCGTAATGGATGCAGACCAGATCATTGTTCTTGAAAAAGGAAAAATAGCTGGTATGGGAACACACGAGGAGCTTCTGGAAACCAATGAGGTTTACAGGGAAATCGCCCTGTCCCAGCTCACTGAGGAGGAAATTGCATGAGCAGGCAACAAGGCGCAATGGGCCACGGCCCTGGCGGAGGCAGCATGTTAATGATGGGCCAGAAGGCAAAAAACTTCAAAGGAACACTCCTCCGCCTTTTATCCTATTTAAAACCGCGAAAACGAAAACTGGTCGCAGTCTTTATCGCAGCTATTATTAGTACCGTTTTTGTGATTATAGGACCGAAGATTACGGGTAAAGCCATTACGGTATTGTTTGAAGGAGCCTACGGAAAATTTAAAGGCATACCCGGAGCTGCCATTGACTTTGAAAAAATCGGACAGCTGCTTCTCATCCTTGCAGGACTCTATGTGCTCAGCAGCCTTTTTAATTTTCTTCAGCAGTATTTAATGTCGACCGTGTCTCAGGACACCGTGTTTGACCTCAGGCGGGATGTTAATCAGAAACTAGAAAAGCTGCCTCTCAAATACTTCGACGGACGGCCAAACGGAGAAACACTGAGCCGGATGACCAATGATATTGATTTGATCGGAAGCACGCTTCAGCAAAGTTTGACACAGTTCATTACTTCCATAGTGACTATCCTCGGAATTATTATCATGATGCTTTCGATCAGTCCCCTGCTCACACTGATTTCCATTGTAAGTCTCGGGCTGTCCATGTTTGTTATCCGTCCTATTCTGAAACGGTCTCAGAAACATTTTGCAGACCAACAAAAGACGTTGGGCCAATTGAACGGCCATATTGAAGAAATGTATACCGGGCATCAGGTGGTGAAAGCGTTCGGTTATGAAAAAGCGGCCATCTCGCAATTCAAAGGGATCAATGAAGAACTGTACCGTGCGGGAAGCAAAGCACAATTTATTTCCGGAATCATCATGCCTATGATGTTCTTTATCGGGAATTTAAGCTATGTACTCATCAGTGTGATCGGCGGGTTCCTGGTCACCAAACGCGCGATCTCCATTGGTGACATACAAGCCTTTATTACGTATTCCAAACAATTCACACAGCCTGTGACCCAAACCGCCAACATCGCCAATATCATTCAATCGACGGTGGCTGCTGCTGAACGGGTCTTTGAACTGCTGGATGAAGAAGAGGAACAAAAAGAACAGACAGATACGGTTTTGAACCGAACGGAAGGTGCTGTCCGTTTTGAACATGTGGACTTTGGTTATGGAGAATCATTGCTGATTGAGGATATGAACATCGAGGTAGCTCCCGGCCAGACAGTGGCAATTGTCGGACCAACAGGTGCAGGCAAAACGACCCTCATCAACCTCTTGATGCGATTTTATGAGCTGAATGGCGGAAAGATCGAAATTGATGGAACAGATACGAGGAAGATGCCACGATCTGAACTCCGGCGCAAGTTTGGCATGGTTCTTCAAGATACCTGGCTTTTTCATGGAACGATTAAAGAAAATATTGCTTTTGGGAAAACAGGAGCAACCGATGAAGAAATTATCATTGCCGCCCGGACGGCGCATGCAGACCATTTTATCCGCACTCTACCTGAGGGATATGAGACCGTGTTGAATGAAGAAGCGTCCAATATCTCACAAGGGCAAAAACAGCTCTTAACCATTGCCCGAGCTGTTCTGGCGGACCCGCCCATCATGATTCTTGATGAAGCGACTTCCAACGTGGATACAAGGACAGAAATTTATATTCAGAAAGCCATGAACCATTTGATGAAAGGGCGCACCAGCTTTGTGATTGCCCATCGCCTGTCGACCATTAAGGATGCGGACCTGATTCTCGTCATGGACCAGGGTAAAGTGATCGAACAAGGAACACACGAAACGCTGCTAGCAGCAGACGGTTTCTATGCCGATCTGTACAACAGCCAGTTTTCGGAAAAAGAAGCCGGATAAACCAGAAGACTCCCTTGCCGATGCAAGGGAGTCTTTATCTTTGTCCCAAATTTTTTTCAAAATGCCTATTTGCCTATTTATTTTGCATGGCTTTTCCCCACTTCGCCAATGATTCAAGAGATGGAATCAAAGCTTCTCCATCCTTTGTCAGTGAGTACTCCACTCTCGGTGGAATCTCCATATATTGCTTGCGAAGAATCAATCCCTGGTTTTCCATTTCTCTTAATGACTGAGATAACACCATATTGGTTATGCCATCTATTCTTCGTTTGAGTTCGTTGTAGCGCAAGATTTTTCCGTTCCATAACGCCCATATGATCGGAAGCCGCCATTTGCTGCCAATTAAAGTCAGGGCGAACGTTAACGGGCAATCTTCTTTTCTTTTATACTGTTCCACGAAGCACTATACCACCCTTTACTCAGTTTTTACTGACTTACTCATAAAATACAGCATACTTGTTTTCCATACTGGCTGTATTATGATTATATCGTAGCTTTTTTAATTTGAGAAAATGAAAGGGTGAAAGATATGAAGTTAACCTATGAGATTTTGCCGGCTGATCAGGCTGTACAATGCAGAGAGTTATGCAATGAACTGATGATCTACCAAAAGTCCAAGGCCGTGATCAAGCCGGAACTCTTTAACACCATGAATTTTGAAACAAGGATGCTCCCTTCCATCGAGTCGGCTCTTCATAATCACCTCGTCGCCGTGAAGGATGGAGATGAGATGATTGGCTATGTTTATACCAATGTTTCTCCCAAGACCGCGTATTCCAATGACTTTGCCACGTTCTTTGATTTGAATTCTGTTTCGGGCGATCAAGTCGGCTGTCTTTCCCAATTTTATATAAAAGACGGCTTCCGCCAATATGGGATCGGCTCGAAGTTATTTGAAATGTCCATGGAATGGCTACGGCAATTTAACCAGGTTGAAGATTTGTTCATTTATGTTTCAAATGGAAACAAAAACGCGCTTGAATTTTATCAGCGAAAAGGTTTTGTCGTGACTCATGATATATTGGGCGGCTTTATTACTGTGTTGCGAAACAGAAAATGTCGATAAAACCCCGCTGTTCGCTCTTTTCAAAAAGTACATATCTTCTTAATTGAAGAAAATACTAATGTTTTACGCAAAAAGGGGATGCCTGAAGGTCAATTTTTGACTTTCAGGACAGCCCCCCTCCTATTTATTAAATGACCATCATTTTGTTCATCGTCCGATAAAGCAGTTCAGCACCAAGCGCCAAATCCTCCGGAGAGGAATACTCTGCCGGATTATGGCTGATCCCATCTTTGCAGCGGACAAAACTCATTCCATAGTCACATGCATAGGAAAGCATCAGTGCATCATGAAACGGGCCACTCATCAATTCTGGCAATTCAAGTCCCATTTTCTTGCTTTCACTGTGCATGGTTTCTTTAATCCATTCCGCACAATATCTGGGTTCGCTGTTGGTGTCTTCTTGTATGTCATAAGATAAATGGTATTTATCACAGATGTCGTTGATCTCCTGCCTTAGCTGTTTTTCATAGGCGTCCCTGCGATTTTGGTCAATATCCCGCAGATCAATGGTAAAGGTCACTTCCTCTGCGATAATATTTCTTGAATTCGGAAACACCTGTACATGCCCCACAGTTCCTACGGTTGGTGCTTTCTCATCCTGCCGGACAATGCGATTGAGAGCAAGGGAGATTTCCGACATGCCGAGGATGGCATCCTGGCGCATAGCCATAGGAACGGAACCTGCATGACCGGCAAAGCCTTTTAGTTTCACTGTCCACCAAAGCGGACCTGAAATACCGGAAACGACGCCAAGCGGCAAGTTCCCTTTATCCAAAACAGGACCCTGTTCAATGTGCAGTTCCAAAAAAGCATGGATGCTGCCAGGTTTATATTGCGATTCCTGAAATTTTTTTGGGTCACAGCCAAATTCACGGAGTGCTTGTTCTCTTGTTACGCCATCCTGGTCTTTACGCTCCAGGTCAGCTTCTTCCAGCTTGCCAAGAATCCCCCTGGAGCCGAACAGCCCACGGTTAAAACGCCAGCCCTCTTCATCACAAAAGGATACCACTTCAATGGGTCGTTCTGGCGTGATGCCCTGTTCATTGAGCGTAGCGACAGCTTCAATAGCAGAAAGGACGCCTGCCGGACCGTCATACCTTCCTCCGTAGGGCTGTGAATCCAAATGAGAACCCATCATGAGAACTGGTGCATCAGGGTTTTTCCCTTCCATCCGCCCAATAAGGTTTCCAAAGTGGTCAATCCTGACCTTTAATCCAGCCTCTTTCATCCAGGAGCCAACCAGTTCGAACGCTTCCTTTTCAACAGTAGAAAGAGCGGGACGGCATACGCCAGTATCTCCTATTCTCCCTATTTTGGAAAGCTCATCGAGACGGCCATTCAGCCGCTCACTATTAATCTTTAGTTCTTGAACCTGCATCAGTACTCCTCCTTCTATGTATAAAAAGGCTGTTGACTATTGCCCAACAGCCTTCTTACTCTATTATTCTGCCATCGTAAGATTCTTTTGCAATGAAACCATAACAGAAGAAAAATATTTTCTCGCATCGGCTGTTTCAATCAGCAATACCTCTTGATTACGTTGATTCGCTGATTCAAAAACAACCGTGGCTCCATCCAGATTTTCTGTAACTTTTGTTATCTTAAAGCCCTGGTTCAGCAGGAGATCAATTTTTGCCTTCTCTTCAAAATATTCCTGTGACGCAGTCATACACCAGCCTCCCTTGACTCTTAAAATACGAACGATTCAGGATTTAGAAAGAGCTGCCATTTGTTTGTTCTCTGCGGCATTGAACCGTTTTCTCTTCACATACTGCCCTTTTCCGAGTGCGCCGACAAACTGTTTATCCTTGATGACAAACTCACCGCGAGACAGAACGGAAACCGGCTCCCCTGTCACCTTCATGCCTTCAAAGGCATTATAATCTACAGCCATATGGTGGGTTTGTACGGAGATGGTCCGCTCCACTGCCGGATCAAAAATGACGATGTCCGCATCACTGCCAATAGCAATGGTTCCTTTTTCCGGAAAGAGACCGAACAATTTCGCAGAACGAGTAGAAATAATATCTACAAATTGATTAAGGGTAATTCGGCCCTTTTTTACGCCTTCTGAAAAAAGAACCGTAAAGCGGTCTTCAATAAACGGACCGCCGTTTGGAATCTTTGTAAAATCACCTTTGCCAAGATCTTTTTGTCCTTCAAAATCAAACGAGCATTGATCCGAACCCAGTGCCTGCAGCTGGCCGTTCTTTAAAGCATTCCACAAATGCTCCTGATGCTGCTTTTCACGCAGCGGCGGTGACCAGACATATTTGGCGCCTTCAAAATTGGGCCGTTCCATATCACTTTGGTCCAATACAAGGTATTGCGGACAGGTTTCGCCATACACGTTATAGCCTTTGCTTCGTGCTTCTGCTATTTTTTCCACGGCTTCGCGGCAGGTGACGTGAACCACATACAATTGAGAATCGGCAAGTCCTGCCATCAAGCAGGCACGACCAGTTGCTTCGCCTTCGAGCTCCGGCGGACGCGTCAAAGCATGATAGATTGGGTCGGTCTTTCCTTCATCAAGCGCCTTTTTTGTCAGAAAATCGATCACATCTCCATTTTCAGCATGAACCATTACAAGAGCTCCTTGCTCTTTGGCCATAACCAGTGTTTTATAGAGAGTCTCGTCATCTGCCTGAAGCACATTTTTATAGGCCATAAAGACTTTAAAGGATGTGATTCCTTCCTCTTCGATTACTTGGGGAATTTCCTGCAGCACCTCTTCATTGATTTCTCCAATCATTAGATGGAATGAATAATCAATGACCGCTTTATCTTTCGATTTCTTATGCCACGTTTCAATCGAATTTTTCAATGGTACTCCTTTGTCTGTTAAACAAAAGTCAATGACTGTTGTTGTTCCGCCAAAAGCTGCAGCAATGGTTCCCGTTTCAAAATCATCGCGGCTTACGGTTCCTCCAAAAGGCATCTCAAGATGGGTGTGGGGATCTACTCCGCCGGGAAACAAGTAACATCCTTCGGCATCAATCACCTCGAGTCCATCAGATGGCAAGTCCCGCCCAATGGCGGCAACCTTTCCGTCCTCGACCAGCACATCGGCAACATACGTATCAGATGCGGTAACAATGGTTCCGTTTTTAATGATCTTTTTCATCGGCTTGTTCCTCCCTTAATTTCCTTTAAAACCCGCCAGTACCGTTTGGCGTTCATTCCAAGTCATGGGCGGCTGTTCATGCGGCAGTTCCACCATGTCGATGGCGCCGTCTTCAGGACAGACGATAGAGCAAAGATTGCATCCGACACAATCGTCTTCCCTCACCTGTAAGTAACGGTTGCCGTCCGGATCGGTCAGCATGTCAATGCACTGATGTGAGGTATCTTCACAAGCAATATGGCATTTGTTGCAGTTGATGCATACATCCTGGTTGATGCGGGCGACAATCCTGTAATTCAGATCAAGGTTGCCCCAATCCGAATAGCGTTCCACCGACTTGCCGATCAGATCCTGAACAGATGCAATGCCCTTATCATCCAAATAGTTGTTCAAACCGTCGATCATATCTTCCACTATGCTGAATCCATGGTGCATGGCGGCGGTACATACCTGTACACCGCCTGCGCCCATCAGCATAAACTCAACGGCATCCTTCCAGGTGGAAATACCGCCAATTCCTGAAATAGGCACATTAATTAGCGGGTTTCTTGCACATTCTGCCACCATGTTCAGCGCAATTGGCTTAACAGCCGGACCACAATAGCCTCCGTGAGCGCCTTTTCCGGCCACATGCGGAATGGTATTCCATGTATCAATATCCACGCCAGCCAGGCTGTTGATCGTATTGATCATGCTGATGGCGTCTGCGCCTCCCTGAACGGCAGCACGCGCCGTTACGGTAATATCGGTGATATTTGGTGTCAGCTTAACAATAACGGGTGTCCGTGCGGCTTCCTTTGCCCACATGGTCTGGGCTTCCACAAGGTCCGGCTGCTGACCGGAAGCAGCGCCCATTCCCCGTTCCGCCATTCCGTGGGGACATCCGAAGTTTAACTCAAGCCCATCAACACCCACATCTTCCACTCGTATGACAATTTCATGCCACTTTTCCCGTTGGGGCTCTACCATGAGCGAAGCAATAATGGCGTGGTTTGGAAACCTTTTTTTCGTTTCATAGATTTCCTTTAAATTGACTTCAAGCGGACGATCGGTAATCAGCTCAATGTTGTTGAACCCGGCTACTTTTTTACCGTTAAAACTGACAGCCGCAAAGCGGGCCGTTGTATTGATGATCGGTTCCCCCAGCGTCTTCCATACGGCGCCTCCCCAGCCTGCTTCAAACGCACGCTGAACCTGATAGCCGGAATTGGTTGGCGGTGCAGAAGCGAGCCAAAAAGGGTTTGGTGACTCTATGCCTGCAAGGTTGATTCGAAGATCTGCCATACTATGAACCTCCTCATTTGAATGGTTAGGCTGTTTCGATCATTGAGTTTCTTAGTTTCTGATGGACCGCATAAGCCGCAGTCTTGCCTTGCTGAGCCGCTGTCACCACCATTGCTTCTCCTTGACCGTCACCAAAAATGACATCTCCGGCTGCAAAAATCTTTTCATTGGACGTTTGATACGTTTCCAAATCCACTTTTACGACGCCCCATTGATGTTGAAGGCCAAAAGCCTCCACAAGGGCGGTATGGCGGGTTTGTCCAATCGCTTTAATAACGGCATCCACTTCAAGCAGAAATTCGGATCCTTCTACCGGCACAGGCCTTCTTCGTCCGTCCGGCCCGGGTTCACCAAGCTCCATCCGAATGCATTCGAGCTGTTTCACAACGCCGTTTTCATCCCCAACAATGCGCACCGGGGCTGTCAGCCAGCGGAACTCAACATTATCCTGTTTGGCAAATTCGTATTCAAAATCATACGCCGTCATTTCCTCCTTTGTACGGCGGTAGAGAATTTTTACGTTCTCAGCCCCAAGGCGGACGGAACAGGTAGCGGCATCAATCGCCGTATTTCCCGCTCCAATGACAGCAACCCGCTTTCCGACATACTGATGAGTCAGCTCTTTTGTTTTTGTTTCTTCAACAAACCGGATGGCGTCATGCACTCCATCGAGCTCTTCTCCTTCAATTTTCAGCATCGGCACTTTGGACATCCCAACCGCGAGGATGACCGCATCATAGGCTTCCAAAATCTCGGCCGGATCAATGTCTCTTCCAACCTTTGTGCTGGTCTTGATTTCAACACCCAGTTCCTCGACCTGCTTTACTTCCCATAGCGAAATACGCTCTGGAAGTCGGAAAGACACAATGCCATAGGTATTGAGCCCGCCGGCCCGTTCCTTTGCTTCAAAAATGGTAACTTCATAGCCGAAGCGCGCCAGCTCCCGAGCTGCCGACAAGCCCGCCGGTCCGCCTCCCACCACGGCCACTTTCAAACCGTTCTTTTGGCCGCGTTCAAATAAGGCCTGTTCATTTTTGATGGCCCAGTCGGTCGCGAAGCGCTGCAAATCGCCGATCATGATCGGCTTTGTGGAATGGTTCAGCACGCATGCGCCTTCACAAAGCTCTTCTGTCGGGCAGACACGTGCGCAGCTTGCCCCCACAGGATTGGATTCCATGATGGTGCGCGCTGAGCCTTTTAAATTGCCGGATGCGATTTTCTTAATAAAAGAAGGGATGTTAATGCCCGTCGGGCACGCCTGAATACAAGGAGCATCGTAACAGTATAAACATCGGTTTGATTCATCCCTTGCGTCTGCGGGACTTAATCCTGACTTTACTTCATCGAAATTCCGCTGCAGATCCTCCAGCGAAATAAACACCTGGCTTCCGTTATTCATCAACTTCGCCTCCCGTGATCTTTTGATTTATGGTAAAAGCTCAGTCATTTCCTGATACGTTTCCGGACGTCTGTCTCTGAAAAACTGCCATGTATTTCTTACTTCGCGGATCAATTCACGGTCCATGGTTCCAATGACCACTTCATCCTGGTCCCGGCTTCCGATCGCCACAAAACTTCCTCTTGGATCACAAAGGTAGGATTGTCCATAAAATTCTCCAAGGTTCCATGGTCCTTCCATTCCGACGCGGTTGATCGCGCCGATATAATAGCCATTAGCCACGGCATGGGCAGGCTGTTCCAGTTTCCACAGATATTCAGAGAGACCAGCGACCGTGGCCGAAGGGTTAAAAACAATTTCTGCGCCATTCAGACCAAGCAATCTGGCGCCTTCAGGAAAATGCCGGTCGTAACAGATGTAAACTCCAACCTTCGCAAAAGCGGTATCAAATACGGGATAACCGAGGTTGCCCGGCTTGAAGTAATATTTCTCCCAAAAGCCGTTTCCGCTATCTCCAACATTAACTTGAGGAATATGATGCTTACGGTATTTTCCAAGATAGGAGCCATCTGCATCAATGACAGCAGCCGTATTGTAGTAAGTAGCGATGCCTTCCCGTTCATACATCGGCAGAACGATGACAATGCCCAATTCTCTGGCTAATGCCTGAAACCTGCTGGTCGTGGGACCGTTCGGAATTTCTTCTGCGGCGTCATACCATTTGGCATTTTGTTCCGTACAAAAATAAGGACCATAGAAAATCTCCTGCAAACAGACGATCTGTGCTCCTTTTTCAGCTGCATGTCGAATCAGTTTGATATGCTTCTCAATTGCCATTTCTTTGTGAACCGCTACTGATTCACTTCCTTCTGCTTCATTGGAAGCCTGGATGAGACCAATCGTAACCAAGTTTGACATCATATCTCCCCTTTTATTTATTTAATTGTTTGATAAGGCATGAAACGTTGGTGTCGGAAGGCTTGTGGTGTGGAAACGGAAAGGCGGTATGGATTCTTCAAAAATTTCTTGCTTAAACTATTCTCCAAAGATGGTATGTACTCTTTTTAAAATTCTGAATATTTTAACTATACCTGTTTTTATTCCATTTTTCATTATACAATTTGTTAAATAAATACCCCATATTCATGGACACTATGTAAAATACATACGACAGATTGGAGCCATCGCCAGGGTATATGCCAATGGCTCCGTTTCTTTATAATGCCGCTAGGACTTCTTTTACCGTTTTACCAAGAATCTCGAGGTCTTCATCATTGATATTGAGTGGCGGAGCAAGTGTCAGAACATTATTGTATCCGGCAACTGTATCACCATTTTTGCCAATCAATACGCCTTTTTCTTTGCAGGCCGCAATTACCCCATTGACCTGCTTGGCATCCAGCGGAGTTTTGGATTGCTTATCCTCTACCAGCTCAATACCGATCAGAAGGCCTTTTCCACGCACGTTGCCGACTAAAGGATGATCTTCAAGTTCACTAAGCTGCTGCATTAGCTTTTCGCCCTGACTCTTCGAATGGTCCACGAGATTTTCATTTTCCATAATTTCAAGGTTTTTCAATGCCACAGCACAGCTGGCGGGATTCCCGCCGAATGTGTTCACATGGCGAAAATGATCATATTCCTCTTCTCCTTTAAACGCTTCATAGATTTCACGTTTAACGGCAGTGGCCGACAGAGGAAGATAGGAACTTGTAATCCCTTTGGCCATGGTCACAATGTCAGGCTGCACATCATAATTCATGAATCCAAATCGTTTTCCGGTTCGCCCGAACCCATTGATCACCTCATCGGAAATGAGAAGGGCTCCATGTTTCTTGCAAATTTCTGCTACCCGGCCCATATAGCTGTCGGAGGGGATTAGGACACCTCCCCCAGTTATGATGGGCTCCATGATGACACCGGCAATCGTTTCTGAAAGTTCCCAGGTCATCACGCGATCAATCTCGCCCGCACACTCTTCACTGAAGGTTTCCGGTGTATGATAATCCGGATGCCGGTAGCTGTCCGGAGGAGTAACATGCAGAAATCCTTGTGCCAGGGGTTCGTATTTGTATTTCCGCTGCGCCTGTCCTGTTGCGGCCAGAGCGCCCATCGAGTTTCCGTGATAGCCCCTGTAACGGGCAATAAATTTATGCCGGCCATGCTCTCCTTTTTGCTGATGATATTGCCGCGCAATTTTAAAGGCAGCTTCATTCGCTTCTGAACCGCTGTTTGAAAAGAAGATCACGTAATCTCCGCCCAGCCACTCATTCAGCTTTTCTCCCAGTTCAACTGCCGGCTGGTGGCTCTGCGTTAAAGGATAGTAAGGGAGTTCTTGTAATTGGTCGTAGGCGGCTTGTGCCAGCTCCTGCCTGCCATACCCGACATTGACGGACCAAAGCCCCGCCATCCCGTCCAGATACTTTTTCCCCTCCTGATCTGTGATCCATGAACCGCTTGCCGATTTCACTACCATCGTGGAAGGATGATAGCGCTTCATGGAATGCCATATATATTTTTCATCCTTTTGCTGCAGCACATCTTTTTGCTCAGTTTGCATCATATATTCTCCTCTCTGTTAGACAAAACGGGATGTGATCATCTTTTTGCGTGTGTAAAAGTTCAATCCGTCTTTTCCGTTCGCATGAAGATCGCCGTAAAAGGAATCCTTTGCCCCTGAAAACGGGAAAAATGCCATTGGAGCAGGTACACCCACATTGACGCCAAGCATGCCGGGTTCTGCTTCTTCCCTGAATTGGCGGACCGCTTTTGCATCCTGAGTGTAAAGGGTTGCTGAATTTCCGAATCGGGATGTATTTACAATCTCCAGCGCTTCGTCCAGATCATCCGCACGCAAAATGCTGAGAACCGGCGCGAACAGTTCTTCACGGGCAATTGTCATATCAGGAGTGACCTGATCAAAAATCGTGGCGCCAAGGAAGGTTCCATCCTGATGGCGTTCCATGTCCTCTCTTCCATCCCGTACCAAAACTGCCCCTTCTTCCTGTCCCTTTTGAATCAAACCAAGCACCTTTTCCCGGTGGCTTTGGCGGATGACCGGCGTCAAAAGGACTTCATCATCCAGTCCTGATCCCATTTTCATGTGATCTGCCTTTTCTTTTAATGCTTCAACAAATGAATCCTGGTGGCCAACCAAAACGACGGCACTGCACGCCATACAACGTTGTCCTGCACTTCCAAAAGAAGAACTGAGCACGTTTTGCACGGCTTTTTCGAGTTCAGCATCCGGCATCACTATATGGTGGTTTTTCGCTCCGGATAGCGCCTGCACCCGCTTGCCCTGGGCTGCAGCTTTTTCATACACATATTTGGCTACTGGCTGGGAACCGACAAATGAGATCGCTTTCACTTCATTGTGCTCGATCAATCCATTGACCACATCATGAGCACCATGAACGATATTGAAAACGCCTTGGGGCAATCCGGCTTCATGAAGCAGTTCCGCAAGTCGGTTGGCTAGAATCGGCGTGCGTTCCGATGGCTTCAGCACGAATGTATTACCACATACAATTGCCAGGGGAAACATCCAGCAAGGAACCATCATCGGAAAGTTGAAAGGCGTAATTCCGCCCACCACACCAAGCGGATAACGGAACATTTCAGAATCTATGTCTTCAGCGATACTTGAAAGAGAATCTCCCATCATGAGGGATGGGGCTCCGCAGGCAAATTCGACGCATTCGATTCCCCGCAGGACTTCACCGTACGCTTCCTTGTAACTTTTCCCATTTTCTTTAACGACAAGCTGTGCGAGACTTTCATGGTTTTCGGTGAGAAGCTGTTGATACTTAAACAGGATCCGTGCCCGTTTGGGAACAGGAACTTTGCGCCACGTTTTAAATGCTGCTTTTGCGGCTTTGACCGCTAGGTCCACTTCTTCCTTCGTTGAAATGGGAACACTCGCCAGCACAATTCCTGTTGCAGGATCGGGAACTTCAAGAAAATCGGTAGCCTTGGAATCGATCCACTGTCCATTGACAAAGTTCTTCAGCGTTTGCACCGTATTCGTTGTTACAGCCATCATCTCACTCCTTATTTTTTAAAAATTCTAAACTTTCCAACTCCAACTCTATTATATCGATAGTATGGTGTTGTTTCATTAGACAAAGTGTAAAATGATGGGTGGATATTGCTATACATTATGGTAAATTAAAAAAACCGGCTCATCGCCGGTCTTCTACTCCAGTTCCAAATATTCATGGGCCATGGCCGCAAATTCAATGGCCTGCCTCTTTCCAGGCTGCATAAAGTCGCTTCCAAGTAAATCTTCCAGCTGCTTTATTCGATGATAAAGGGTCTGTCTGACAATAAAAAGGTGTCCTGCTGTTTCCTGTTTGGATCCGTTGCACATAAGGTAAAATTTTAAGGTTTTTAGCAGTCGGGTTTGATACCTGGCATCATGATCAATAACCGGTTGTAAATAGTCGTTCACAAAATCATGAAGCTCGTCCCTTTCCCGGATCATGGAAATAAGCCTATACATGTGCAATTCATCGTAAAGAGGACTTATTTTTCCTTCGGCTAGCTTTCTATGCAGGCGCAGTGCCTTCTGAGCGGTATCATAGCTTTTATTCATGCCGTTCAGCTGACTGACGAGTTTGCCCGCTGTCATATGCACAGCAGGCAGTTTTTGATTCTGTCTTGCTTGCCTGATTCCTTGAAGAAGCCTTTCTTTCATCGTTGGTTTTTCTTTAAGGTTGATCATGATGAAAATAAGCTGCTCCCTTTTGGAATAAGGAAGAATATAAAATCCAAGTGGTTCAAACGCTGACCGAACAATAATTTGTATGTAGGGGTACTGATTTTCAGAAAGCCCGGCCTCCCATTGCTGCAGCTCTACACAAAATACCGCTGCTCCCTGATGTTTACCTTTCATCCCCAATAAGGAAAGATGTTTTTCAATCTCGTCTTCGCGGTGCCTTCCTTCCAGCCATTCCTGCATCCAGCTGTTCTCTTCTGCCCTCCTTTTTTCTGCCGCATACATTTCACGCAGCAGCTGGTTGGCCAGCGCGGTGGCCGTTCGGTCAGCAAGGAGAACATCAAGCTCTGTAAAGGGTCGATTTTCGGAGAAAAGAATCAGCTCGGCCAGCTGGTGGTCGAGCGCCTGTATCGGCTGCCTGATCTGCTTGCCTTCCTCCTTGTTTGATTTAATCTTGTGAAAAAACTCATTTTTCTCTTGTTCCTGAAGAACAGGAACGCACAATTCTTTTTGCTGGCCGCACTTAAAGATCACCTGTGATTTCACCGTTTCATGGAGATGATTCAAAATCAAGGCTTGAGGATCAGAGCCAAGCAGAAGCCTGTTCAGTTCTTGAGAAAAGGCTTCGAGTTCTGATATCATTTGAAAATGCTGCTGAATCAGGTAGGTGTGAAGATCTTGTGTAATGTCGATAAAGCGTACTTCTTCCTGAAATACGATGATCGGAAATCCATGTTTGTCAGCCAGGTCCATCACTTTAGCCGGTACTTCCTTCAAATGAGTCCCCAGTTCAATACATAATCCCGAAACATTATGTTCGATCAGTTCTTGCACCAATGACAAAAAGGCAGCTTCATCATTTTTCCATGCCATTCCTGTTGACAGAATCAATTCATTTCCATTCAAGAGATTGCCAATCTGTGTCACTTCCATCACATGAACCCATTTAATCAGCCGGTTTAATCCATTTTCTCCGGCAATCACAATGGCTTTTTCAAACATTTCTCTGTTTAAGACATCAGAAACTGTGATTTTTAGATGTAGAACGATAGTGGCACCTCATTCCTGGATCAATATTTATACTATCCACTCTTTTAGTCTACAATAAATCCTCTTTTATTTCGCTATTAATCATTGGTATTGCCATTGTCATCAACCTGATCATTATCAAATGTCCGTGTTTCACTGTAATACGTATGGGTAGCAATATTATTTCCGGTGTTGCCAAATCCTGAGCCGGTATACGATTTCTCGCTTCGTTTTGGCTGAATCACTTTGGCATCACCAAAATTTAATACTGAGCTTTGATGGATTTTTTTAATATCAATCGATCCCACAGTCGCACTCATGTCAAACGCCCCCTTGATTTTGTAGGATATTTTATGTAGGTAATGGTGGAAACTCCACAACAAATTAAAACCATGGCCCCAATGAATATGAGCCATGGTTTTATCTTAATGATATGTTTACGGAATGGCGTAAATTTCAACCGTAAATTCCTGGCCACCTGTATTTTCCGGATTGGCGATGTAAAGGTCTTTCATTTTTTTGATATCTGTTTTTGATTTGTCAGATAAATCATTAAAAATAGTTTCATCGATGCCAAAACTGTCATCATGCATCACATCGAATTTGGCGCCGGCTGGCCCTGAAGTAATCCTCCATTCGAGCTTGTTAGCATATGCAGGGATATCACCAATCTCAAAGTTATCGCTGGATCGATGGTCCTGTCCGGGTTTGGGGGTACCATAAGACGAGATGGTCGCCACTTTGACCGGTGCTTTTACTTGCACGTTAAACGCATCCCTGTCCAGAATGCGGTCATAGGCATACCAGGCACCCAGCCACCTTCCTGCCGCATTATTGGATTCCTTAGAAATCAGGCGGACAGAGAACCAATCCTGTCCGTTCATAGCTGAACCTTCCCACGTCGACGCGAATGGAAACTCATCGCATTCCTTTCCGGTCCGGTCTTCATCCTTAAATTCCTTATTGCAGACAGCACGGGTTTTGTTTCTGTTTTTTGCATATTCATCCGGATGTCTTTTCGTATACATGCGAGTAAGCGGCATTTTCCCAACGGCACCTGGTATTTTCTTGCCCAGCACATACGGCTTTGTCTCCTCGGGATGATCGATGGCGAATTTCCAATGTTCTCCCGCTTCTTTCAGATGAGCGAATGCCGGATCTGTAATCGGAACATTCAGGATGGGATCTGCCCGGCTGAAAATCGCTCCCTGCCAAAAATGCTGATCCGGGAAGGCAAACATATACTTTGCAGAATCAAAGCGGACGCGCTGTTTGATTCCTTCTATTGTTTTCGTAAATTTTTTGGGTGCATGTTTAATTGTCAGCATGGGAGAGAAATCCATATACCCCACCTGATCGGGATTGATGTCGCTTGGGGATGGAGCATCAGATAGAAAGGTTTTCAAACCATAGTTGACATTTTTCCATTGCGCAATGGTACGTTCGACTGGTGGTGTATCCGGATCGGGCTTACAGTCTCCCGGATTTATCTTCGCCTCGCAGTCAAAATCAATTTTTAATTTGGCTCCGTTCAATGATGGGTTGGTCACAAGAATATCGTCAATGCTGTAATAAACCCTCATCTTTCGGCTTTGATTGGAACCGAATCCAATCTCGGTAAACTGGATTTGCACTCCATCATAGGAGCAAATACCAAAACGGCATGACCGCGGCACCTGATAGGTGGCCACATGGGACCAGCAGAACGAATAGCGATTTTTAATATAGCCTGTACTTGATCCGCTGTCAGGGCTCCGCCGGCACTCCTCAACCGTGTTGATATGATCATAGTTGAAGGGTGGGGGTTCCCAGCCAAGCGCTGTAAATACCGGTGGACCCATTGGTGATTCATATGAAGTACTTGCATTCCTGTCTTCTGTCTGGATTTCATTCAAGCTTTTTTGTCCTTCGTCGCTCTTTTGTTGCACCTGTTTCTCGCCGTATTTTTCAAGTGATTTACCTTTTTTCAGTTGCTGTTCCGCTTTTTCAGCCTGGTCGTTACTGATCCAATACCCTCCTCCTTTATCGTTTGCTTGTGCATTTGCTGCAGGTGAAGCTATCCCAGTGATCAAAAATATCAAGAGAACAGCAGAAACGGGAAGCCTGATCAATCTGGCCATTGCTTTACCTCCTCTTTTATTTTGATTTGGAATAAGAGGTGCCAAAAGATGATGATTCCTATGCATTTTTGCCTAACAGTACCCTTTAATCCCCCTCCAAATCGCTGTCATATTACTATAAAAATGTAACTCTTTACAATACTTCCCATAGAAAACCCTTCCAACCTCCTATTCGTATAATGATACAACCATTCTCATTAGGCATATGGAAGAACGACCAATGGCATAAAAAAAAAGCATCTTTCCCTTTTCAGGAAAAATGCATTTTAACCTTTATTAATTGACCCAGGATCCTACGATAGGATACTGAAAATGACGGTCGTTCAATGCCCGGACGATACCCATTATTGGTGCAATAATAGCCATCAGCACGAAGATGATCAGGAATGGAATCCCAACGAGCACCCAGGACAGGAACGCAGATATACCAATTAATATTCCAATCACAAAGTGAAAGATCAATGCTTGAAGAGCCAGGCTTTTCACTTCGCGGTCGGCAATGAGCAAGTAAATGATAAGCGGCACCACAATCGGCGCAAACCAGGTGCTCGCATGAATTAAAATACGCAATCCTTTATTTTCCATATATTACCATACTCTCCTTGACTTTCATACTTAGTATACTCATATCATATACAAGTTATGAAGTCTTGTAACTGAACCTGAGGCTGAAATTTGCTACGCCTTAAGGCTTAGAAATTCCTCAGGAATCGATAGACCCCTGTAAAACCCCTCGCCACAGGATAAGCTGTTCTTCCCCTTTTTTCTGCGATAGCAGGCGGTCAGCCAGTTGGGTTCCTTCTTCAATGGTAGGTGTATGGCCCAACAAATAGAAACGCAGCCCTGCATTCAGTACCACTTGGTTCCGGTATGGCAACAAAGCATCCGATTGCTCTCCTGCCAGGAGCTGTGTCATCAAACCTGCTTGTTCATCTGCACTCAGCACTTCTTTGTTGAGTTCTTTTTCATGCTTCAAACCGTAATCTGACGGGTCAATAATGATGGACTCGCTTGATTCCGTACTGATGTTATAAATAAAGCTGCTTCGATGAACAGGCAGATCCTCTGAACCTTCCACTCCTTGAACGATATAAGCTCTTTCATAGTTTAATTGTTGAAGACTCGGAACAATCTTATTTACCGCTGTTCGGTGAAAAACACCGAGAATGATGGAATTCGCCCCTGACATGTCCAAGAGCTTTTCCACGGTATTCATGATGGTCCGAACACCCATTTCCTCACGGATTTTTCGTAAGTCAGCCAGCGGAGGGCACAGCTTGTCCGTCCATGCAAAACCAATATTCACAGCTTCGAGCGCTGCTAGAACTTCACCTTTTGTCTGTGCAACAGGAACGGAAAGCTTTTCCAGTATCGTTTTTAGCGAAGTCCCGTTTTTGGGAGGAAGTGATTCGCTGGCATGCAAAAATACAGGAAGCCCCTGTTGTGACAGTAAAATATTGACGGGTATCGTAGCCGCAAACGAGTTGCGGCCGTTATACGGACCTCCGCAATCCAGTATGCCTCCTGCGGCTCTGGGCTCCTCAAGCCGCTGAGTATGTCTCCTGAATTCATGAATGAAAGCCAGCAGCTCATCCGGACTCTCGGTTTTTATCCGTTCCGCCATTAAAAAAGCGGCCATTTGTGCTTCAGTGGCTTCACCTGAAGTAATACACTTTGCTGCTTCGAGTGCTTCCTCATAGGAAAGGTTTTTCGCTCCTCTTTTTCCCCGTCCTACTTCTTTGATCCATTTTTGCATGGCACGCGCCACCTCTCTTCTCAATTTATTTTAGAATTATCTCATTTCTTTCAAAGATAGGGCAACCGTTTCTTTTAAAGAATAACGGTCATACAGTATAAATCGCTTTATATGTTAACCCTAATAATTATTAAGTTGACATTAGAAATAAGAATCCCTTACCATAAAGTTGTTATAATAAAATGAACATAAGGAGACAACCAGATGAAAGTGATTGAAATTACTTATGTAGCATTATTTGCAGCAGTTATGGGAGTACTCGGGCTGGTTCCGCCAATTATGCTTTCTTTTACACCAGTCCCTATTACACTCCAGACATTTGGTGTTATTCTTGCAGGAGGTTTACTCGGTGCAAGATTAGGAGCAACCAGTCAAATTCTCTTCCTGGTGATTGTCGCTGCCGGGCTGCCACTTCTTTCTGGAGGCAGAGGGGGCTTAAGTGTATTTGCAGGACCGAGTGCAGGTTATTTAATTTCATATCCGATTACTGCCTTTTGTATCGGATATCTATTATCCCGTTTACAGCCATTAAAAGTAAAACATATTATTTCCATTAATTTAACAGTTGGAATTCTGCTCATCTATGCCATTGGAATTCCCGTTCAAGCCTTCATGATGGATATACCGGTTTTGGCTGCTGTAAAGTTAAGCCTCGTTTATATACCTGGGGATGTAATAAAAGCAGTCCTTGCGTCGCTTTTAGTCTACAAAATTAGAAAAAACCCTTTTTTCTCCCGCTCATTGGCAACAAGTTATATCCATCATGCTTCTAAAAATAGTTAACTACCAGAGACACGTATTGTGTCTCTTTTTTGAAAGGACAGTGCATTGTGCGATCCATTACAGAAACCTATGACTCTTTCGCAAAATTATCCCCCGACCAAACGGCAATTCATACCACTAACCAACAAATCAGTTATAAAAAATGGAACGTGTTAATTAATCAGACGGCCAACTGGCTGCATGCCCTTCCCTCAGAAACCAAAACCATCGGCATCCTGCTGCCAAATGACATCCCTTTTTTACAAATGTTCCTCGGGGCTTGCAGGGCCGGCTGGATTGCTGTTCCTTATGATTTAAAATGGAATCTAACAGAACTAAAACAACGAATTCATCTTTCAAGCCCTTCTCTCATTGTAACCACTCGAGAGATATACTCAAAAATAAAACATCAGATACCAAATGTGACGGTGCTGCAAGATTGCTTACACAACATCTCTCAATGTAGCACTTCCTTTGAATGGGAGCCAGAAGATGACCTTCCGTTTTATATTGGTTTTACATCCGGAACCACCGGAAGCCCCAAAGCCTTTATTCGCTCTCAGGAATCGTGGAGCGCCAGCTTTGATTGCAATCGCATTGATTTTGAATTAAATAAAACCGATCATGTACTTATTCCTGGCGCCTTAATCCATTCTCATTTTCTGTATGGGGCTGTAAGCACACTATACTTGGGCGGGACAGTTTATTTATTAGAAAAGTTCTCCACTGCAAAGGTTTTATCATGGACAAACAACTTTCCCATTACAGCCGTCTATGTCGTTCCAACGATGATTGAAGGATTATTGAAAGAAACGATATCTATCAATAAACCGCTAAAAGTCATCTCATCCGGAGCCAAATGGAATGAAAGATCCAAAATCCAATTCAGGCAAAGGTTTCCTGAACTGTCTCTGTATGAATTTTATGGAGCCAGTGAACTGAGCTTTATTTCAGTGCTTTCCGAAAAAGAAGGAATGCAGAAGGATCGAACAGTAGGAAAACCTTGTTACGGAGTCGAAGTCCAAGTGCGTGATGAGGATCAGGAAATTGTAAAACCATATTCCACCGGGAAAATATACGTCAGAAGCAATTATATGATAGCAGGGTACTTTGATCAAGAAGGAGTCATTCAAACTATTAAGGATGATGAGGGATGGGCTACAGTCCATGATATGGGCTATATTGACGAGGATGGTTTTTTATACATCACAGGTCGTGAACAAAACATGATCCTATATGGTGGAATCAATATTTTTCCTGAGGAAATTGAAAAGGTTATTTCCGTTCATCCGAATGTTGAAGAAGTAGCAATCATTGGTTTATCCGATTCTTATTGGGGCCAGGTGACTGCAGCTGTAATTAAAGGAAAAAATAATCTGACAGAAATGCAGTTAAAGAGGTTTTGCAAAAAGCACTTGTCCTCTTACAAGATTCCGAGAAAATGGTTCTTTCTAAATGAAATGCCGTATACAACCAGCGGAAAGATCGCTCGCGCAGACCTTGTGAAACAGATTGAAAGTCAGGTGAGCCATCATTAAAAGAGCGGTTATTGTAAGAGCTATTCGGACTCCGATCGGAAAAGCAGGTGGAATCTTTAAGGACATTCCCATACATGAGCTTACGGCTCCCGTTCTAAAATATACAGCGGCTGGGGTCGAGGAAAAAATCGATGAACTTATTTTGGGAAATGTCGTCGGGCCGGGTGGAAATGTAGCCAGGGTTTCCGCATTAGAAGCTGGACTTCCCCTCTCACTTACCGGTCTCACCATTGACCGCCAATGCAGTGCGGGACTGGAAGCCATTCGACTGGCTTCGTACCTGATCCAAGGAGGTGCTGGACAGTGTTACATTGCAGGTGGTGCAGAAAGCTCCAGCACCTCCACCTACTCTGCCAGAGCCAGATTCGCCCCCGATCACATTGGTGATCCCGATATGGGTGCTGCCGCAGAAAACGTGGCGGAAAAATACGATATTTCAAAAGAAGTTCAAGATGAATATGCGCTAATGAGTTATAAAAGAAGCTGGGAATCTTTTGATAAAGGATATTTGGATCAAGAGATCATTCCGGTCGGCACAATCAGCCAGGACGAACAGTTTCTCAAAAAAAGAAAGATGGAGCTTCTCGTACAGAGGGCGAAGCCTCTATTTAAAAAGGACGGTACGGTTACAGCCGCTAACAGCTGCGGGATCCATGACGGAGCGGCTGCTGTCCTTATTATGGAAGAAAACACAGCAAAAAAGAACGGGTTGCAGCCTGTTTTACGATTTATGGATAGTGAGGTGGCTGGTATTCATCCAAAGTACCCCGGTGCAGCACCCATCCCTGCGATTAGGTCTTTATTACAGAGAAACAAGTTAACCATTTCAGACATCGATTTAATTGAAATCAATGAAGCTTTTGCCTCCAAAATCGTCGCTTGCTCAAAGGAACTGACCATTCCTTATGAAAAATTAAATGTTCGAGGCGGAGCATTATCTCTCGGACACCCTTATGGTGCATCCGGCAGTATTATGATGACCCGGCTTTTCCATGAAGTTCAAAGAAGAAAAAACGTTAACTATGTACTGGCAGCGATCGGGAGTGGCGGAGGTATCGGCGTGGCTATCCTATTAGAGGTGGTAACATGAAGACAGAAGACCATGAAATTACGTTCAGTCACGAAAAGGTTCAAGAGTTTGTTCAGCTTATGGGGGACCGAAACCCAATCTACCAGAGTATCCATAAGGCAAAAGAATATGGATTTAAAACAATACCTCTGCCCCAGGCTATGCCAAACATAGCCTATCAGTGGATTGAAATTCCATGGAATCTGCAAGACCCTGTTATCCATCGAAAACAGAAATGCGTTCTGCATCAAAGGATGTTTATTGAAGAACGTTATCGTGCAGTGATAAAAGTTACAGATCAATATGAACGCCATAACCATTTTTTTATCCAACAAACTCTCTACCTTTACGACGGAAATGGACTACTATGCTTTGAAGGTATATCTGATTTGGTAGCGGGGGGGTTATCATGAGTGTACTCACCTTTCAAATAACTGAAAAGGATGTTGAACAATATGCTGTCATTTCAGGAGATAATAATCCCATTCATCTGGATATCGATGCAGCAAAACAGCATGGGTTTACTGATAAAGTCGCTCACGGGATGTTAACCATTTCCAAAGTACTCGGCGTGCTTTCCAATGAAGTTCTTTCACCCTGCGATGTTATAACAGACTATAATTTCAGCTTTTCAGCTCCAGTTTTTACAGGGAATCAAATAACGCTCCACATCAACCAAACCGAGAACAGCATCAATGTTTCAGGAGTATGTGAAGACAAGAAAGTCATAAAAGGATCAGTATTTCTTCTATAAAAATGCCTGTTTCCCCACTAAGAAGGTGGAGATGCAATATTCTTTTCATTTCCCTGTTTTATCAATATCTAAAACCAAGAGACTTTTTTAAGTCTCTTGGCTTTTATGAAATCCAAATTATAATTCTCATTCCTCACAGCATACCAAGCGCTTTCTTGGTCGCCGGACCTACAAGGCCATCCACCTTCAGCTTCTTCACCTTTTGGAACTTGCGAACCGCAGAATCTGTATTTTTGCCAAAGACGCCATCGATTCCTTTGGTGCTGTAGCCCTTTTGTGTTAAGAGCTTTTGCAATTCCTTCACTGCCTCGCCCTTGCTTCCCTTTTTTAAGGTGCCGGTGGAATAGGCCGGCAGTGATGACCCCTTTCCTTTCAAGCCATAGGCTGATGCGATGGAATCATACGATTTGCTTGAGCTCACAATGACTACAGGTGTATTCACTTTTACTCTCGTAAACAGCCATTGCACCTCATTATTGTACATACGGATGCAGCCTGCACTTGCATAAGTGCCAATTGACTTAGCATTGTTGTTTCCATGGATGGCATAAGTGGTGCCCCATGTTCCCCTGGCGTTCAATCCGAGCCACCGGTTTCCGAGTGGATTTCTGGGATCTCCCCCTGGAATGTGGCCACTGTAATAGGGCCGGTTTACAATTTTGTTTACAACTTTGAACTTTCCTTCCGGTGTGTAAGATTTTTGTCTTCCGGTCGCCACTTTAAATACACTTTTGAGCCGGGTATTTTCATAGTACGCCAATTCATTTTTCGATTTATTGATGATAATGAATTGGCTGGCGGCTGCTGCCTTGGCCGGGTGGGCAAAGAACAGAAGAAAGCTAAACGTTAACAAAAGCACGACAAATTTTTTCATGGATTCCCTTCCTTACATAAGATTTGCTGTTTGTTGCCAAACAATAAATCATATGCATCATCCACTGGAATAGATTACAAATTTTACAAAAAGATGTCGTTTGCGTTAAAATTCTGCTTTTCGTTTATCTATGCTTTTTTCTAAAGAATCCTTTTCATTTTGTTCAAATTCATTGATAATATAGAGAATATCAACTTACAAAGGCAACTATGAGCTTCGAAAGGAGTAACCAATGAGCACATATACGACAAAGGAAAATGGTATTTTTCCTTCTGTATGCCCGCTTGACTGTCCCGACCAATGTGGTCTGCTTCTTCATAAAAAAGACGGAAAAATAATAAAAGTACAAGGAGATCCGGACCATCCTGTCACACAGGGCAAGATCTGCAATAAAGTAAGGAATATGCCTGAGAGGCTGTATGATCCGAAGCGGCTGACAACTCCACTTAAGAGAATTGGCCCGAAAGGAAGCCTGGAATTTGAACCGGTCAGCTGGGATGAGGCGGTTGATACGATTACGTCCAAATGGAAAGAGCTTGTAGCTTTCGAAGGGCCTGAGAGCATTCTCCCCTACAGCTTTTATGGAAACATGGGGATTTTAAGTGCCGAGGGGATGGACCGGCGTTTTTTCCATCGGCTTGGTGCGAGCCGGCTTGATCAAACCATTTGTTCTGTAGCCGGATCGGTTGGTTACCGTTACACAATGGGCGGTGGTTTCGGCATTGACCCTATGGACACCGTCCATGCCAAGCTGTTTATTTTTTGGGGAATCAATGCCGTCAGCACGAATATGCATCAGGTGGCACTCGCCCAAAAAGCAAGGAAAAACGGAGCAAAAATTATCGTGATTGATGTTCACAAAAACCGGACGGGTATTCTTGCTGACTGGTTTATTCCAATCCTTCCTGGAACAGACAGTGCGCTGGCCCTTGGCATCATGAACTTTCTTTTTGAAAACAACATGGCCGATATGGATTTCTTAAAAGAGTTTTCCACAGGTTATGAAGAATTGATCGAACATGTTAAGCAATATGACCTGCATACTGTAGCTGCCATTACAGGCGTTTCTGCAGATGATCTGAAAAAGCTCGCACTTGAGTATGGAACGGTCTGTCCTTCGTTCATCCGGATCGGAAATGGCCTGCAGCATCATGACAACGGCGGAATGGCTGTACGCACCATTGCCTGCCTGCCTGCCGTAACCGGGCAATGGCTAAAAAAAGGCGGCGGTGCCATTAAATCCAATTCCAGCTATCTGTCCCATAACACAGCTGCTGTGCAGCGTCCGGACCTTTTGAAGAACAAAAATACCCGGATCATTAACATGAATCAAATCGGCAGTGCGCTTCTGGAAGCGGAACCGCGCATCTCGTCATTGTATGTGTATAACAGCAATCCGGTGGTTGTGGCACCTGAAGGAAACAAGGTAAGAAAAGGCTTCGAGCGGGAGGATCTGTTTACAGTGGTTCACGATCTCTTTCTGACCGAAACCGCTGCCTATGCAGACATTGTGCTGCCTGCCACCTCTTCATTTGAAAATACCGATTTTTACACCTCCTATTGGCATAAACACGCTCATTTGCAAGAGCCGGTCATAATGCCGTATGGAGAAAGCAAGTCAAATCCCGACGTGTTTCGTCTCCTTGCTGAAGCCATGGGGTTTAATGATCAAGCATTTAAAGATTCAGACGAAGAAATGATCGAACAGGCTTTTGAACACCCGGCCAATCCTTATGTGGAGGATATTAGCCTGCGGACACTAAAAAAAAGCAAGTTTGTTAAATCCAAGAATATCCCGCTGTTCTCGCGAAAGCTTTCCACCCCAAGCGGTAAAATTGAATTGTATTCCAAACAGATGGAACGCGAGGGCTATCCACCGCTACCGACCTATATTCCGCTGTCGGAAGACGGAGATCATCCCTTTCTGTTTGTGCCAGGGCCGAATCACAACTTTTTAAATTCAACCTTTAGTAATAACGATAAGCATATCCAGCTGGAAAAAGAGCCGAAAGTCCATCTGAATGCCCGTGATGCCGTTGAATTGGGCGTAGAAAATGGAGACTTGATCCGTATCTGGAACGACCGTGGGGAATGTCAGCTTCATGCTGCAGTTGGAGAAAATGTTTTGCCAGGCGTAGCGGTAACGATGGGGCTATGGGCAGACCTGCCTGGAACCAAACAGCTGGTCAATTCCCTGACCCCAGACCGGATCGCCGATATGGGAGGGGGAGCCACCTTCTTTTCGGGCAGAATCAGTATTGAAAAAATTTCTCCCGGGAGGATATCATGTACCAAAGCAGGATCCGGCCAAAAAATGATGACCGAAAAAATGTAAACACCACACTCAGCCAGTCCCTCTACAAAGAAATTAAGTCCCTGGCTGCCAGACTTGACCGTCCGGCCAACGATTTGCTCGAAGAAGGCATGCGGCATGTGATTGAAAAATATAAAAAGAAACGCACATAATTAATCAAAAAGGATGTACATTCCGGTATGGGGTGTACATCCTTTTTAACATTCTGGCCAATACTGGTAAACAGTCAAATTAATTTTACCCTCAGGACTCACTGCAATCCCTTCACTTTCCAAAGACAGTTTTTGGACCGCAAACATCTCTTCATCCTTGAACCCAATCTCACCCTTCGCATTGATGACACGGTGCCACGGAAGCTGATGTTTTTTGCTCATGGAATGAAGAACCCGGACGACCTGCCTTGCTCCCCTTGGACTGCCAGCGAGCTTTGCAATCTGGCCATACGTCATTACCTTGCCTTTTGGAATACTTTTTATAACACTTACTACCTCATCAGTAAACTTCATCATTTTCCCCTACATCCTTTTTTCTATAGTGTACATGAAAAACCGGCACAGCTGACCCTAGCTGTACCGGTTAAATTAATCTTATTTTTGTCCATTACTTAAATTTGGCGTCCGCCCAGTCTGCATGATCCCAGGTTTCCGTCACCGGTATCATTCCTCCCTATTAATGAAATTTACAGGATCAAGCTTTTAATATAAATCAAACATGTTGATGTCATACCCCTGTTCTTTCATGTAGTTAAACAGCTGGGCGCGGTGGTGCTGGGCATGGGTCACAATTTCAATCAGCCATTTCGCCTGGGCCGTCCCATGATCCAAGTAGAAGGCCTTTGTTTCTTTATGCAAAAAATCTTCATCTCCAAGGCTTTCCATATAGCGCGTGACCTCAAGCAGTCCTTCTTTCATGAATCCCGTCCACTGCGCCGGATCATGTTCCTTGGACAGGCTTGCTTCAAGTTCCCGAATGTCTTCCTCAGGTTTCTCCTGGAGGATCAGGAGATCGGTGGACGGAACCGAAACCAGATGCAGCACCACTTCATGCAAGGAACGCATATTTTCACGGGGCCTGTAGTCCAAATGGTTGGGGGATATCTTTTCGATCAGGTTTGAGGAGGTTCTGACGATCAGTTCAAGTTCTTTCAGTAGAAGTTCTTTCATTTCTTTTGTTCCACTCAATTGTCTCACTCACTTTCCAAAAATATTGAATCAATCGTTGTCATGGTCTTCCAGCTTTTATTTCGACGTGTCCCCCTTTTTTCCTTGCAACAATACAAAAACCAGGCCCTGGTTAACAAGGCCTGGCTGCTACTCATGTAAAATATTCAATCTTTGCGTTGGGAAAATAGGTGTCAATATCGGATTCCAGACTTTCACGCAATGCTTGCTCTTCCTCTTTGCTGTAAATGTATTTTCCGATTCCATACCTTCCCCATTTATACCGCCGCTCTTCCTCATTCATTTCAAGCTTTGTCTTCGGATAATTTTTTTCAATGACGCGTTTGGCGGGTTTCGTGAAACGGTGCTGAATCAATTCGAACGTGATGTCGTCTCTTGCGCTTTGTGGAAGGGCGGCATCGAGTTTTTCAAACAGCTCGCGATAGCCCTCCTGCCAGCCTTCATGGATATAGATGGGCGCAACAATAAAACCAAGCGGGTAGCCGGCCTCCGCCACTTTTCTTGCGGCATCAATCCGCAGATCAAGCGGTGAGGTTCCCGGTTCAAAATATTTAATCACATAATCGGCATTCACACTGAACCGAAACCGTGTACGCCCGTTGTGTTTCGCGTCCAACAGATGATCGACATGATGAAACTTGGTGACAAAACGCAATCTGCCCAGCTCTGACTGGCCAAAATACTCAATCGCGTGCTTCAACGTATGGGTTAAATGGTCAATACCCACGATGTCCGAAGTACAAGAAGCTTCAAACCGGGTAATTTGCGGAGCCCGTTCTTCCATGTACTGCTGTGCCTGATCCAATATTTCCTCCACATTGACATATGTGCGGATATACGGCTTGCTTCCCATGGTCGTCTGCAAATAACAATAATGGCAATGGCCCATGCAGCCGGTTGCAAATGGGATGGCGTATTCGGCAGATGGCTTGGAGGAGTCAAATTTAAGCGTTTTTCTCACACCTATCACAAGCGTGGATTTTGCATTCCGGTATTTCTGAAAATCGGTGTCACCCGGGATGTTTCGGACCTGGTTATGGGACGTTGTTTCCCGAATCTCAAGGCCCATATCTTTAAATTTCTTTTTAAGGGTTACACCGAGGGGGTACTCCAATGCTCTTGGTTCAATATATACAAGCTGAGGAACAAAAGGTTTATTCTTCAATGAGGACACATCCTTTTACTGATACTGATCATAATCAAAGATTTCTTTATATTTCTCCTCGGCTTGCTCATATGTATCATAAACTGCGTCATCCTCTGCCAATAGATGATATGACTCATGCAGAAATAAAGCCAATTGCTGTTCGTTCTCGGGATGCCGGACTATTTCAGCCTCTGTGATATTCGCCACGTTTGGCGTGTGGGGATTGCGATATATCACAAATACCTGGTCTCCTGCTTTGTACTCTCTTTTTTCCATAAGTACTCCTCCTTTCATGTTCGCTGTCCATTTTATCCTTGCCTTCACATCCATTTTTTATGTCAAAAAAGCCCTTCCGTAAAGGAAAGGCTTTTACTCGTCATTTGGATTAATAAGGGCCAGCACTTGGTGATCTTCCCATTTGCCGTTGATTTTTACATTTTTCACGGCCAATCCTTCTTTATGAAATCCAGCTTTCTCCAGCACACGAATCGATCCGATGTTATGGGGCATGACTCCCGCTTCAATTCTGTGCAGATTCACTTTATTAAACGCGTAAGTCGAAATGAGCTTAACGGCTTCCGTTGTATATCCCTTGCCGTTTTGTTCCTTGTCGAGAAAATAGCCAATGAAAGCGCTCTGGAGTGAACCACGCATCACGTGAAATAAACTTATCGTACCGATCAGTTTTCCATCTTGTAAAAAGATTCCAAAGTCATATCCCGCATCATTCTTCTGGCACTGCTCAAATTCGTTGATTCGGTATTGCTGGTAATCGAGTGTATAAAATTCATCCGAACGTGCCATTGAAAACTTTTCAAAAAAGTGTCTGTTCCTTTGTTCCAAGTCAAGCAGTGCTTCCGAATCATCCCCTGTAAAAGGGCGTATGTAGATGTTGGTCCCTGTTTGTTTTCCCATTATTTCGCTCCTTATTCTATATAAGTCTATCTATAGAATAGGGAGTTATAAATTTTGTGTCCAGTGCAGCTTGTACCTTTCAGACGTGTGAAACCTTTGATAATCGTTTCACGGCTGCCGTCCCAATAATTGGAAAACAGCACATAGACATGGCTGAAACCAGTATTCCTGCCCAAATGCCAAAAGGCGGGGCTATATGAAAGGTTTTATATAACAGAAGCACGCCGAGTGATAAGATAAACAGCGTTATGGAAAATAAAAATAAAAGAACATAATGAACTACATAAAACATCATAAAACGGTTACAATTCATATGCTGTAATGTGAGTCCATCCCATATAAAATCTACGAATCTTTTCATTATGCGCCTCCTTATATACATAATAGACGTTCTTCGGTTTAATTATTCATATATTTCGAAAAATTTTCAGATTATCTGCTTTACTTCACACTTTCTCCTTGTTACTATATACTAATTATATTCCTATGCGAAAGGTCGGATTTATATATGCGAGAACACCCTATTTCCATTCCCAGACCCTTAGTAAAGCTCAATCAATGGTTTATCGTTTTGTCGGTGGCATCTGTCTGGATCACCGGAGCCTATTGGTTGCTGCTCCTTCCACTTGCTGCAGGATTGTCCGGACTTTTATTTCGTTATAACCCGATCATGCAGTTAGGTAAACGTTTCTTAACCAAACCGCTTTCTTCTTATATTCCAGAAGACTGGGACCAACAACAGTTTAATCAAAAAATTGCCGTTCTTTGTCTCTTCCTTTCCTATCTATCTTACCTGCTGAAATGGCAGACAGCCGCCTATGTATTCACCGGCATGGTATTTGCCGCCGCATTTATTGCAATTCTTGGGTTTTGCATCGGCTGCTTTATCCGTTTTCAATGTCTGCAATTCAAGTACAGAAGACAACGAGCTAAAAGTTAAAATAAAACAACAAAAAAAACAGCCATTGGCTGTTTTTTTTAAATATGAAAAATATGCTCTTTCGCCAGCAATGCACAAGCTGCGATCATCAAGATTCCTGAGATCGCCGTCTCTGCAGGGGACCCTGTTTTCGTGTAGATGGGTGAACGAAATCGAATATGTATCGGATATAAAAACTGAATTCCCCTGGTCGTGCAGGCATCCAATATGAGATGGCTGATTACACCTGCCAATAATCCATATTTTATATCCGTGCTGTAACTTTTATCAAGCAGATTAGACACCCAGATGACAGCCATAATAAAAATCCAGCTGTGCGTTATGGTCCGGTGTCCAAAGGTCTTGCTCACTAGTTTTGAAACTAGTTTTGTTTTCCGTCCTGCCCATGAATTGGGATGGCAGAGGTCAGGAAGTAGGCTCCCCAAAATTCCTGCCCCATAGTAAATCAGCTGATGATCCAATAAAGTTGGTCCTGCTATCCATTGATTGGCCAATGCTGCCGCGGCCAATCCTCCCATTAAATGTGTATTGCCTTTCATTATTCACCTTTTCTAGTTGTTAGTTAACATAATATTATGTTGGTAAACTTAATTATGTAAAAGAAATAAAGAGCAGCAAAGCGCTACTCTTTGTTTTCTTCAGTCACAATCTTCCTCCAGACTTCAACCACTTCTCCAGAGTCGCTGATGTCCACAAGATAGGATCCGTTATTATACCGGTCTGCGTTCTTTAACTTTCCGGTCTCCACTGTTACCATACTTCCATTCTTCGTTTTTACGTCCAATACGGCATCTTTTTCTGAAAGTTCCACATCAACCACGCGGTGCGGATTGCTCTTAAGCTCCCTCAGCATAACGAGGCCTCTTTTCGCCCTCGTTGTTCTATCAAATTCCGTAATCTTCATTTTCTTGATTGCCCCGCGGTGTGTAATCAATACGAGTGATGCCTTTTCTTTATCCTGCAACGATTTGCCGCTGACAACGAAATCTCCATCTTTCAGATTAATGCCTTTCACACCTGCTGCACGCTGTCCCACTACATTAATTTCGTTCTCACCGAACCATAGCCCATATCCATAGTGAGTAGCGATAAAAATATCATCATTTCCACTCGTCAGCTGCACATCGACCACTTCATCCTCTCCCTTCACCTTCATGGCCATCAGCATTTTGTTATAGCGTTGTGCTTTGTAGGAAGAGAGTTCAGTCTTTTTGGCCATTCCTTGTTTTGTGAAAAAGATGAGGTACTGATTATCTGTAAATTCTTTAATCGGCATAATCTTGATCAATTGTTCATCCCGGTCAAATCCGACCATGTTCGCCAAATGCTGGCCCATGTCTTTCCATCGGGCTTCATGAAGTTCATAAACCGGCATATAAATGTAATTTCCTTTGTTGGTGAACATCAGCAACGTATCCGTTGTATTTAATTGTTCGGCCAAAAGCAGACGGTCTGTATCTTTCATGCCAGGCGCCTCACCGTTGGAAGCGGAATAAGAACGAAGAGAAGAACGCTTGGAATAGCCGTCTTTTGTTACAGTAACCATCACATCTTCAGATGGAATCATCACTTCCATATTAATTTTAATCTCTTCGATTTCATCTTCAATGACTGTCCGGCGTTCATCAGCGTACTTCTTTTTAATTTCTTCCATCTCTTTTTTTATAACGTTGAACAGTTTCTTCTCACTTTTCAAAATACCCGTCAAATGAGCGATTTTCTTTTCAAGCTCTTTTGCTTCTTTTTCAAGGGTCGTCACATCGGTATTGGTCAATCTGTACAATTGCAAGGTCACGATGGCTTCTGATTGTGCCTCCGTGAAGTCATACTGCTGAATCAAATTGTTTTTTGCATCTCTTTTATCTTTGGAACCGCGGATAATCCGGATCACTTCGTCCAGAATGGAAATAGCTTTAATCAGCCCTTCCACCACATGCTGCCGCTCATTGGCTTTGTTGAGATCATACTGTGAGCGTTTCGTCACAACTTCCTTTTGATGGTCGACATAAGCTGAAATGATGTGCTTGAGGCCCATCAGCTTCGGCGTCTTATTATGAATCGCCACCATGTTGTAGTTATAGGAAACCTGAAGATCTGTATTTTTGAAAAGATACGCCAGCACACCCTCAGCATGCGCTTCTTTCTTCAGTTCGATAACGATCCTCATTCCGGTTCGGTCGGTTTCGTCCCTCACTTCAGCAATGCCTTCCACCTTCTTGTCGAGGCGAAGTTCATCAATCCGTTTGACGAGATTCGCTTTATTGATCTCATATGGAATTTCCGTAATCCTGATCTGTTGCCGTCCGCCTTTAATTTCCTCGATCTCTGTTTTCGCGCGCACGATGACACGGCCTTTTCCTGTTTCAAAGGCTTTGCGAATTCCTTCCTTGCCCTGGACAATTCCGCCAGTTGGAAAATCAGGCCCTTTTATGACGGTCATCAATTCATCAAGCGTAACATCCGGGTTTTCAATCTGCATCGTAACAGCATCGATTACCTCTCCCAGGTGATGGGGAGGAATATCGGTCGCATAACCTGCTGAGATTCCTGTAGAACCATTGACCAAAAGGTTCGGATATCTAGCTGGCAAAACGACCGGCTCTTCAATCGTATCATCAAAGTTCGGAGCAAATTCCACCGTGTTCTTTTCAATATCACGAAGCAGTTCTGAAGCAATGGAGGACAAGCGCGCCTCGGTATACCGCATGGCTGCTGCAGGGTCTCCGTCAACACTTCCGTTGTTTCCGTGCATTTGAATCAGCACATTCCTTACTTTCCAGTCCTGGCTCATCCGTACCATCGCTTCATATACAGACGAATCCCCGTGCGGATGGTAGTTGCCGATGACGTTTCCGACGGTTTTTGCTGATTTGCGGTACGGCTTTTCAGCTGTATTTCCTTCTTGGAACATCGCGTATAAAATACGTCGCTGTACCGGCTTCAATCCATCCCTTGCATCAGGAAGGGCTCGGTCCTGAATGATATATTTACTGTAACGCCCAAAGCGGTCACCGATCACCTCTTCGAGCGGAAGATCCATAAAACGTTCTAATACTGACAAAATCTAAACCTCCTCAGGATACTGATCTGATAAGTTTTCGTTATCAAGAATGTTGGTATCCTCATTTAAACCAAATTCGACATGCTCTTCGATCCATTTTCTGCGGGGCTCTACTTTATCTCCCATCAGAACCGACACCCGCTTTTCTGCACGGGCCGCATCATCGATTTTCACCCTGATCAATGTTCTGGTTTCCGGATCCATCGTAGTTTCCCACAGCTGATCGGCGTTCATCTCGCCAAGACCCTTATACCGCTGGATGATATAGCCTTTACCCACCTTCTTTTGGGCTTCTTTGAGCTCATCATCATCCCATGCATATTCGATGATCTCTTTCTTTCCGCTTCCCTTGCTGACTTTGTACAGGGGCGGAAGAGCGATATACACACGCCCGTTCTCAATGAGCGGCTTCATGTAGCGGTAGAAGAACGTCAGAAGCAGCACCTGAATATGGGCTCCGTCCGTATCCGCATCCGTCATGATGATGACCTTTTCGTAATTCAAGTCTTTTTCGGTAAAATCAGACCCTACACCAGCACCTAAAGCATGGATAATTGTATTGATTTCTTCATTTTTGAAAATGTCGGCTAGCTTTGCTTTCTCCGTGTTGATGACTTTACCACGAAGCGGTAGAATCGCCTGAAACCGGCGGTCCCGTCCTTGCTTGGCCGATCCTCCGGCAGAGTCACCCTCTACGAGATAGAGCTCATTTTTAGCCGGATTTCTGGAGGTAGCCGGAGTAAGCTTTCCGCTAAGCATCGTTTCCTTCCGCTTATTTTTTTTGCCGTTACGCGCATCTTCTCTTGCCTTACGGGCCGCTTCGCGGGCCTGAGCAGCTTTTACAGCCTTTCGGATGAGCATATCAGCCGTTTGCGGATTTTCCTCGAGAAAATAGGAAAGATGGCCTGAAACCACACTGTCTACACTCGAGCGTGCATCACTGCTTCCAAGCTTGCTTTTCGTCTGTCCTTCAAACTGTAGTTTCTCCTCCGGGATCCGTACAGAAACAATGGCGGTTAATCCTTCACGAATGTCTGAACCGTCCAGGTTTTTATCTCGTTCCTTTAAAAGAGAAACTTTCCTGGCGTAATCGTTCATGATCCGGGTGATGGCCGTCTTTGCTCCGGATTCATGTGTTCCGCCATCCTTTGTCCGGACGTTATTTACAAAAGAGAGGACATTTTCTGCATATCCGTCGTTAAATTGAAACGCAAAGTCGACCTCGATATCATTTTGGTCACCTTCAAAACTGACCACCGGATGAAGAACATCTTTATCTTCGTTCAAGTAGCCAACAAAAGCTTCCAATCCTGTATCATACTGAAAGCTTTCACTCTCGCCGCTTCGTTTGTCACTGAGCTCAATTTTTACCCCTTTTAAAAGGAAAGCTGCTTCTCTCAGGCGCTCACTTAACGTTTCATAATTGTAGTTGGTCGTACTGAAAATGGCCGGATCCGGCTTAAAGTGGATGATGGTACCCGTTTTCCTGGTAGTACCTATTTCTTCAAGTGTAGTTACCGGCTTTCCGCCAAACTCAAAGCGTTGTTGATAAATGGTTCCGTTTCTGTGAATCGTCACCTCAAGCCATTCAGACAGCGCATTAACGACAGATGCTCCAACACCATGCAGTCCACCGGATGTTTTATAGCCTCCCTGACCAAATTTCCCTCCCGCATGA
Source organism: Fictibacillus enclensis (assembly GCF_001457035.1). Taxonomy (GTDB): domain Bacteria; phylum Bacillota; class Bacilli; order Bacillales; family Fictibacillaceae; genus Fictibacillus_C; species Fictibacillus_C enclensis. Next base: position 1,651,657 of record NZ_KQ758617.1, read on the forward strand.
AGCACAGTCAGGATGACTTCCGGCGTTGGTTTTCCCATCTTATGCATCCCCGTTGGCATGCCACGTCCTTCGTCCCGAACACTTATACTGTTATCTTTATGTATCGTGACGTATATATTTTTGCCGTGCCCAGCAAGTGCTTCATCGACGGCATTATCTACGATTTCATAAACGAGATGATGCAGCCCGCGGCTGTCTGTGCTCCCGATATACATCCCGGGTCGCTTCCGGACCGCTTCCAGGCCTTCTAATACCTGAATGGCGTCATCGTTGTAATCTAAATGTGGTTTACTAGCCAAAACACTTTCTCCCTTCACAAACATACAATAAACTAATCATACCAGAACATTTGTTTCTATTCCAGAAATCAAAAATTACGTACACCGCTTTCTATTTTATCTTTTCTGCTTCAATCGTGCAAAAACCTTTTGAACTTATATAAAAAACCACCCCTTCATAACGGGTGGTTAAGACCTATCTGGCTAGCCTGGCGTACTCTACTTTGATGCATTTATCCATGATGGAAATCACATTGTGTTCTTTCAGATAATCATATGCTTCGTCATTGGCAAGACCGAGCTGTGCCCAAAAAACATCCGCTCCAATCGCTACGGTATCCTTTGCCACTTGGGGTAAATACTCACTTCGGCGAAATACGTTTACAACATCCACATGGCCTTCAATGTCCTGCAAGGTTTTCACAGCCTTAATCCCGAACACTTCATCCACGGCCGGATTGACAGGGATGATTTCATAACCGGCATCCCTCATAACGGAGCTGACCATATAGGAGGTTTTCATGGGATTGTCAGACAGTCCCACGACAGCGATCCTTTTTTTGTTTTTTAAGATATTCCTGATTTCTTCATCGGTTGGATTTTCAAAACGCATTCTCTTCTCCCCCTTAAATATAAAAAATTTCATTTTATACCTTATATATCGACTGAAATTCGACTTTTCAAACACATAAAAAAAGCCGTCCCATGACGGGTTGGGCCTTTTCGGTAGAGAAAATCAACCGAAAGCTTCCAAGTTCCGTCGGGATTCCGGCTTTCTGGGAACGATTAAAGTGAAAAAATGGAAGAATATTTTTCCTCAAAGTAACGGATCAAATAATCTGGATTCAATCCTTCTCCCGTTACGTCTTGAAGAATTTCCATCGGCTTTTTCATTTTTCCATATTGATGAATATTTCGGCTCAGCCATTTCTGAATTGGATTCAGTTCTCCTTTTTCGAGCAACTCGTCAAATTCAGGAAGGTCCTGCACCAAAGCCTGTTTCAATTGGGCTGCATAAATGTAACCGAGAGCGTAGGATGGAAAATACCCGAAGCTTCCTCCGGACCAGTGAACATCCTGAAGCACACCCTGGCTGTCATTCTCCGGTGTAACCCCTAAGTACTCCTGCATTTTCTCATTCCAGATGCGTGGCAGATCCCTCACTTCAATTTCATCATTGAACAATCCCTTTTCAATTTCATAACGGACAATGATATGAAGCGCATATGTCATCTCGTCCGCTTCGATACGAATGAAAGAAGGTTCCACAATATTAATGGCTTTATAAAAGGTATCAAGGTCCACTTGATCAAACTGCGTGCCGGCATATTTTTTGAGAGAAGCATAATGGTGCTTCCAGAAGCCACGGTTCCGGCCAACGAAATTTTCCCAAAAAAGGGATTGTGACTCGTGAATTCCCATAGATGTGCCCGTAGAGAGCGGTGTACCAACCAGTTCTTCTGAAAGGTTTTGTTCATATAGAGCATGTCCGCCCTCATGAATGGTTCCAAACACAGCTGTTCTGAAATCACTTTCTACATAACGGGTCGTTACACGCACGTCACCAGGATTTAGCCCGATCGCAAATGGATGAACCGTTTCATCCAGACGGCCAGCTCGAAAATCATAGCCCATCTCCTTTAATACCTTAAGGCTGAATTCCTTTTGCTTTTCTTTTGGAAATTGCTCAAAAAGGAATGAAGCTTCCGGCTTTCCGGCTTCTGTAATTTTTTGCAGAAGGGGAACAATACGGTCACGCAGCTTGGAGAATGTGGCATCAATGATATCAACAGTTACACCCGGCTCATACATATCCAAAAGGGTATTGTATTTGTTGCCCTCATATCCCCAATATCCGATAAAGCGTTTGTTGAAATCCACAAGCTTCTCCAGATAAGGCTGGAACATGGCGAAATCAGACTGTTCTCTCGCTTCTTCCCATACACTTTCCGCCTTCGACTGCAAGATCACGTACTCTTTGAATTCTTCAGGAGGAATTTTCGTATTTCGTTCATATTCTTTTTTGACTTCCTCAAGTGTCTTTTTGGTTACATCAGACAGCGAGCTGTATACCTGCTCTTGACATAATTCATCTATGTATGATTTCATTTGTTCCGAAGTGGACATGGAAAACACATCAGCGGATAGTGTGCCAATGACTTCTGAACGCTGGCTGACACCCTTTTTGGGAGCTCCTGTACGAAGATCCCAATACATCAGGCCTACCGCCTCATTCAAATGCGTCATCTTTTTTACATACTCTAAAAATTCCTTCTCCACTGTTTGCAAGATTTTTGACATTCTTTTCTTCCTCTCTATATCTAAGTAGACTAACCATACCATGCTTACTATTCGCCGGAAAATAAAAAAATCCTTCTACAGCAAAAAAACAGCCCGGCTTGGACTGTTTTCTCTTTGTGTATTAATGCAATCGTTCCATGTAGGCCGATACCCCGTGTTCTCCACAAATGCCAAATTCGAAATATAGCGCCTGTTTCAGTGCATCATCAGCTTCGATTAATGCTTGACCATAAGGCTCCCCATGCTGTTCCGATATTGCCTTGATATTCTCATACGCATGCTTCAGCTGAAGAATATAATCCGATTTTTGGTCCATTTCTATCACCTCTGTAACAGTATGGACCAATTACGAATTCTTCATGACATCCCGTCTTTAGCTTCTTGGCGGTCCAGATGATTTAGTAATATAAAAATACGGTTAGTTGGTTATTAGTATCTATAGTAGCTAATAATATTTGGCTGAGTTCTACACTATATTCTGTTTTAATTTGTTTTTTTAACCAATCCTCATCTTTGCCAATTTTATTAAGATGATTCATATCAACCTGTCCGTCCTTGATGAGGGTTATGGGATGTTTGAAGGATGGTATGTTTATATTTAAATCCTTAGGGGTTAATGCATTATATTCGGCTTTTAAAAAAAAGGAAATAGTCCCGTCAGGTTCCCATAAAGCTAATGCAACTTTTTGAGGATCCTCTATCTGTTTTTTTCTTAATTCGGATAGTAGTATATCAAGTGGAATTCGGGCTTTACGTAGTCCTTTATAATAAATGGCTCCATCCTTTATAAGTGTAAACGGGGGAGGATCAATAAACTTTGTGAATGGTGACCATTTAAGACTTAAGACTATTAAGATTAGATATAAAAAGACTAGTGCGCTTATGGTCACCATTGCTCCTTTCATGCTAAGGTGTTGGTCTGACAAAGGATGGGCAATGATGTTACCAATAGATATAGCCATGATAAAATCAAGCAATCTTAACTGAGATATCGAACGTTGACCCATGATTTTTGTTGATAACAATAAGAAGAAAAAAGAAAAAACGGCTCTTATAATCCATTGAAAAATTGACAACGAATCTTGACCATAAAAAAAATGCACATCTTTCACACCTTTCCAATCAAAGTATCCGTTGTTTTAAGGCTTATTATTCCTATATATATCTAGTGTAAAAAAGAAGCCGTTTAATGAAACAAGCCCTCCCCGTAAAAAGGCGTTTTATACAATCTGACCCATTCCTAAGTCGAATGGGTTATTAATTATGTATCTATTTATTTGTTTGTAATTCCATTTTCCAGCTAATGCGTTGTAGTGAAAAGACACGTGTAAGTCAGCTTTTGCGCATTAGAAAGTCGTTCGTAAAGGAACATATGTCATTTCAGAGCCGGTTTTGTACATTGTAATCGTGTGTGGTAATAAGTATCGGTATTCTGCAACAAAAAAGACCACATCCTTTTCCTAAAATGATTTAGAAAAATAATGTGGTCACCAAATTACTTTTTAAATATTACATTAACCAAACGACATAAAACCCTTAAAACCCTTGCTACGCTTTAGCTTCTTGGCGGTCTCTTGCCAAAATACTGGTAGTAATCGGTTTTAATATGGCCGTTGTACAGCTTTCGCTTCTTGGTAGCAGGTCTTCCGTAAAGCTGCTCAAATTGTTCATTGGAGGTGATAACATAAACCGACCACGTTTCAAGCGAACGGAATGCATTACCCATGTCACGGTAAAGCTGTTTCACTTCTTCCTTCTCACCGATCCGCTCACCATATGGCGGATTGGAAATGACATACCCGTATTCTTTCCTTGTGGTAAAGTCCCTCACCTGCATCTGCTTGAACGTGATAAATTCGCCGAAACCCGCTTCCTCTGCATTATTAATGGAAAGCTCAATCATCTTGTGGTCAATGTCTGAACCCTGGATATCAAGTGGGGTATCATATTTCGCCAGATCATTTGCTTCTTCAACAGCCCGGTACCAAACCTTTTTATCAATCCAGGACCATTCTTCGGATGCAAATTCCCGGTTCAGACCCGGTGCAACGTTCTGGCCAATCATGGCAGCTTCAATAGGAATGGTTCCGGAACCGCAAAACGGGTCTACAAACGGTTTATCCGGGGTCCAGTTGGTTAATTTAATCAGGGCCGAAGCCATCGTTTCCTTCAACGGTGCTTCACTGTGAAGCGCCCGATATCCCCGTTTGTGCAGTCCGGTGCCGCTCGTGTCAATCGTCAGTGTAGCAACGTCCTTTAACAGAGCCACTTCGATCCGGTAAAGGGCACCATCTTCCGGAAACCAGGTTTCTCTCTGATAGGCATTCTTCATTTGATCCACGACCGCTTTTTTTACGATCGCTTGACAATCAGACACACTGAATAATTTGGACTTTACCGATTTGCCAATCACCGGAAATTCGCCGTTCTCCGGGATAAAATCCGACCAGGGAAGCGCCTTCGTCTGTTCAAACAATTCATCAAACGTTTCTGCTTTAAACTCACCAACCAAAAGCTTTACGCGGTCGGCCGTTCTCAGCCAGAGATTGGATCTGCAAAGGGCGGATTCATCCCCCTTGAAGATCACCTTTCCGTTTTCCACTTTTACATCTTCAAAGCCGAGGTCTCTCACCTCATGGGCAACAAGAGATTCCAGCCCCATGGCTGCCGTCGCAATATACGTTAAATTCATAAGAGATCTCCTTATGTTTGATTTTCCAGTACTAATATACCCTAAATTTCTTATGTAAAAATAAAAAAGGCCTCTAGGGCCCTCTCATTTGTTAAGTGTCACCAATAACGTTCTGTAAGCCATGTTCTGTTCCATTGTACTGCATGCGGCTGCCGCCTCGTACTCCGGTGGTAATCATCTATCTCCAGATGGCTTTAACATCTGTTCTTCTTCGCGTTCATTTCCGCGAAGAAAACTCCCCTACCATAATTTGGGTTTCTCGCTCGTGGGGTTTACCGCGTTCCACTCTTTTCGTTTCCGAAAAGACTACGTCACTGTGGCACTTTAAAGGTAGTGTCACCATATCCAAAAGGACTTAGGTGAGTTCCCTGCCGTTAATCCAGTCGAAACCGGAATACCCTGGCTTATCGTTTCGCCAGGCACGAACACTACGGCCATCGCAGACCGTGCGAGCATGGACTTTCCTCAACATCTTTAAAAAGATGCCGCGATTACCCGAACGTTATTAGTTTGTAATTTATCAAAGCAAAATTCAGTATAACAGGATACGGATTAAAAATCAAATGGATAATAATAGCTGAATCAATCGTATAACTTGCTTCCGAACACGTGCTTCTCAAGGTTCGATAAGCGCTGAAGAATATCAGAATTGATGTTCATTGATGAAGTAGGAACTCTTCTTGTCTGTTCAGAAGAATTCTGAACTTCTTTTCGAAGTCGGTTGTTTTCCTGAATGACTTTGTCAAATTCTTTTTGGAAGTTCTCATAGTCCTTAATGATCAAATCAAGAAACTTATCGACTTCATCCTGATCATAACCTCTGAACCCTTGTTTAAAATCTTTTTCCAGAATTTCTTTCGCTGTTAAATTCAATCGCTTTTCACCATTCACTGGTCTCACCTCAATATTTTAGCTTGTTTTCATTTATACTTTACGGTGTAAAGCCATGCTTTACACTTGTAAAGCTTAAAACACCGTTGCATACCCTATTGAACGACTTGCAAATACATTAATCTAGCCTATATTTTTTCAAATGTTATAGAAAAAGTCAATTTCTATTCTCAGCCGGCTTGCTTCATTCCCAAAATTGCCCCTTTTGATCCTGTTCATCCTGATAAATCAGTTCAAGGTCATACGGTGTGATATATAGTATTTCGTAGGACGAGTCTTTTTCTTGCCTGCGCCTGGCCGGTTCAAGGTAAAAACGGGGCGTCCCTGGCGTATCTTCATCGTATAAGACAAGCATGCCATCCGTTTTTTCCACGAGAAATCCGTTTTTTGCAGCAAGTTGCTTGGGACTGATATACGTCTTGTTGGAAATCGATTCAACAAAATCTGCCTGCGCGAGGAGAGAATGATACTGCTCCTGCCGGCCCTCATTCCAGTTTGCTTCCTGCTCCAGAAAAGGAGTAAGGACTGCCAATTTAAGTTCCGGATAGCTTTTATCCCTTAGAGCGACAACCACTTCTCCTGCCCACATCTCCACCCCTGGCTGGCCGCTGATGATTACCCACTCCAATCCTTCCCTGAGCAATGCGGTCAGCTGTTTTTCCAGCGCTTTTTTAATATAGTGTACCCCGGGATCTTTCTCTTTAAAAATCCCAAGTTCATGGGATTTATATCCAGTTACCAGCAGATTTTTTACCATGAACTTCACCTTTTTTACTCCAGATTTCAAAAAAAGAACCAATCAAAAATGATTAGTTCCCTCACGTAGCATGACTTAATTCATTTGCAACAAACAACGTTAGACCCAAAACAAGAAAAAAAGCAAACAAAACCCATTGCCTCACGGAAACATCTCTCCATTACATAATATACTAGTATATTTTTACAGGAAAATGTCCGATTCCCCAATTTTTTACACACACTTATCATTTTTTGCGAATTTCGTCAAAGCGGCGCACTTTTTGCGCTTGCCTGGGGAATAAATTATTATTTTCCTATGAAAATCTCCATTCCTATTCTACACAATACAGGACAAGATTAAAATACATTTATCCACCAAAATTTATATTTTTTTAGCACAATTCACATTTTTTTCTTAATCGCTGGATTCTGTTTCCGAAGGCCGCCTTTTCCTTTTCTTCCGTCCGTTTTAAAAGCCGTTTTTTGTTTTTCCAAACCCCATACGCCGCCTCTGCAAAATGCAGGGCTTTTTGAGCATCTTTTCTCTGATGTTCGTACCATTTAGATAATTCAATAAAGGGAGTTTCGTCATTTTGCAGAGCATCCTTACATAACTCCTCCCATAACGGTACGGCAAGATCTTCGCGTTTTTGTTTTTTGTACAGAGCTGCAACCGCCTTTTTGGCCAGCCGGCTATGGCTGTTTTCAGTCGCAAGAAGCGCGCTGTACTTTTGCAGCGCAAGTTCATGCTGTCCAACCGCTTCATACCATCTCGCACTCTCAAATTGTTCCACGGTGGTCATTAGTGTGCTGCTGCCCTGCAAGAGTTTGGAAATATGAATATAAAGGGTGATCAGAGAAAGTACATCCCATTCGTTATGGGTCATTATCCCTTTTACAAGTTCGGGATCGTTGTTCTTCAGGTATTGAAAATAAAGCATGGGCGCCAGGTATCCAGGCGTGTCATGCTCCCGCTTTACATCCAAAATCTCCTTTTCCACCACAGACAGCCGAACGGATTCCAAACTGCTCTTCCACAGTCTTCTCGAACCATGCAGCAGATCAAAATGACCAAAGGCAGGCAATGATGGGACAAAGTCACGAATGAGCGTGTGTCGTGTTTTTACCTGTGGCCAGTCAAATGATTTTCCGTTATACGTGACCAAGTTCTTCAGTTCTTTCACTTGCGTTAAAAAATAGTGGTACATGGCTATTTCGGCACCCGGCCCCGGGAGGAAGTGTTGCTTCACCTTCACTTCTTGGTCTTCCACCTGGCTGTGGCCCAGTAGAAAAATTGTATTTCCCGCTCCTCCGCTTAAACCCGTCGTTTCCGTATCGAAAAACAAAAGATCAGAGGGAGTCAGCTGGCCGGACGACAGCGGATGGCCATCACCCGCCTGCTTCCATCCCTCCATTACTCCTTTCAGTTCTTCAAAAGAATAACGCCCCCAGCGGTGGTTGATGGGATAACGAACTTCTCTGATCAGGCAAAATGCATCCTCATAAAAGTAGGGAGACGTCTCAAATGATGCCCAGGTTTCACCATGCTCGATATCCTGAACTGGAAGGGGTTTGATAACGGGGGCTTTTTTCTCCGAAACTAGATGCTTCTTAAAGCGCTTCAGTTTGGACTGCATCGACATGGAGATCTCTCCTTACTTTTTTCAGCAGCTTAAGCGAAAGTTCTTTCGCATTTTCGCCTTCAAGCATGGTGCCGGTACAGGAAGGACATCCTGACTCACAAGGGCAGGTGTCAATAACATGGTACGCTTCACTGATGACGGTGTCCCAGATCTTATACACATTTTCACTTAAGCCGATGCCACCAGGATAGCGGTCGTACAGGAAAATAGTCGGCTTGCCCGAATGGACCGCTTTAATCTGCGGCACTACATGCAGGTCATTTGGGTCACACATCACGAACAACGGAGCTACATTCTTTAGCACATTGGCAATTCCGATCAGGCCCTGTTCCATGGAGCTTTCAGCCACATCATCAAATGACTTCCGGTCAAATTCCAGCCATGTCGCTGACGTGTGAAGCTCCTCTTCAGGCAAATGGATCGGTCCGGAACCGATATTCTCATGCGTTTCAAATTTGATTTTTTTAAATATCGTGGCCATGGCATTGACTGTAACTTCCCCAAACGCCCTTTCCTGACCTTGTAAAACGGTGTTTTTATCGACTTCAAGTACTTTCAGCGAAACTGCAAGATTTGCGTCCGTAAAATAATCTACATCCACTTCTCTTACATAGGCTTTCTTTTCCTCATAATCCAGTTTCTCCACTTGATACTGAACACCCTGATGCAGATAAATGGCCTCTTCATGCAGAAGCGTCATGGAACTGAACCGGTCCATCTCACCAATGATCCTTACGTTCGCCACATCACTCTGGTCGACGATCACAACATTTTCCTGTGAAGCCGAGCGCAGAGAAATATTATGAGCAGGAAAGGAATCGTTCATCCAGAAAAAACGTTTCCCTTGGTGATGAAGCACCTGCTCTTCTGTTAAAAACTCAAGGATATCCTCAATCTCAACCTCTCCAAATGTGTCCCCTTCACCAAAGGGCAGCTCATAGGCGGCACATTTCACATGATCCACCAGAATAATGAGATTTTCAGGATTAATGCGGGCAGATTCGGGAGAACGGTCGAAAAAATACTCCGGCTGGCTGACGATGTATTGATCCATTGGGCTTGAGCTCGCGACCATGATGACCACAGACTCATCCTGCCGCCGGCCGGCCCGTCCTGCCTGCTGCCAGGCACTCGCGATCGATCCTGGATACCCTGTCAAAATACAGGCATGCAGCTGACCGATATCCACTCCAAGTTCCAGGGCATTCGTACTAACAACGCCCATGATTTCCCCATTGCGCAGCCCTCTTTCAATAGCCCTGCGCTGGGTTGGCAAATAACCGCCACGATATCCCTGGATGGATTTCATGCCGTACTCCTTTTTGGCCAGTTCCTGAAGGTACGTAAGAAGAATTTCAACCCGTACCCGGCTCCGTGCAAACACAATGGTTTGTATCTTGTTTTTTAGAAAGTATCCTGCCAGATCCCTTGCCTCCAGGGTGGCCGATTTCCTTACATTGAGCGGCTTGTTTACGACAGGCGGATTATAGAAAATAAAGTGCTTCCTGCCGCTTGGGGCCCCGTTGTTATTAATCAGCTTCATGGGTGATCCTGTCAGCTTTTCAGCCAAATCCTTCGGGTTAGCGATGGTGGCTGATGTGCAAATAAAAATCGGATTGCTGCCATAGAAAGAACAAATTCTCTTCAGCCGCCGGATTACATTGGCTACATGGCTGCCAAACACCCCGCGGTATGTATGAAGCTCGTCGATCACGATATATTTCAGATTTTCAAACAGAGATACCCATTTCGTATGGTGCGGCAAAATCGCCGAGTGCAGCATATCCGGATTGGTCATTACGATATTACCTGCTTTTCGGACAACCTGCCTGATGTTGGCCGGTGTGTCCCCATCATACGTATAACTTTTAATATCCAGTTCAATCGCATCAATGAATGCGTTCATTTCTGCTTTTTGGTCCTGAGCGAGCGCCTTGGTCGGAAAAAGATACAATGCCCGGCTATCAGGATGATTGGCAATCTCCTGGAGCACTGGGAGATTGTAGCACAGCGTTTTACCGGATGCCGTTGGTGTTACAGCTACAATACTCTTTCCTTCGAGCGAAGTTTGAAACGCCGTAAGCTGATGTGAATACAGAGAGGTTACCCCCCTGTCTTTCAATGCTTTCTTTATATGTGAATGAAGGGAGTCAGGAATTGCTCCTGTTACCGCCTCTTTTTCTTCGATGGTTTCCCAATGAACAATCTGATTTGAAATAGAAGGCTCCGTTCGTAATAATGCAAGCAATTCCTGCATTGTTTTTTTGATTTCCATATCGTCACCTCATCTCCTATTTTATCGAATAAACGTTCGCAAGAAAACCATTAACTTTTCATTTGACATATATACTCTAATTAAAGTATGAAATGAAGCATGCCAGATTGAAAAATTCTACATTTGGAGGGACGATTTTATAAATAAAGAGATTATTTCATTGAAGGAAGCCAGGGGCGTGATGCCCTTAAAAAAGACATTTATAAAAGCTTCCAAAACTTTAGTAATCTCCGTTCGTTATACGCCTCTCTTTTTTTAAAAAACAAGTAGACCTCGGAAAAATTATCGATCTTACGGAGAAAGCGGTTGAACGGACAAAAAGGAGATTTCAACTGCTATATGATTCTCAAATGCCTGAATGGTGGGGAATTTACAGCGAAAAAGTCTCGGAAAACATATACTTTATTACATCGCACGCCAGAAGCAACATCGAGTATGACCTTGGATGGCTTGAAAAGCTGCTGATTTTTCTTCGCAAGATGGCAACAGATAACGGTTGAGACAGGTTCAACTTGATGTATATTTTATTGCTTTTTCATAGTCTTTTATTTGATCTACATCAAATAATAAACGGTCATCCTTAAAATCGATAAATGATCCCTGTCCGATTTGGTGATTTGCAAAAAGGGATTTTGCACCCTGGTCTCCCTCAAGCTTTAGCAAACTGGGGAAAACACGGCTGGAAAACAGAACGGGAGGCTGAATAATCCCCTGTAAACGGGCCGCAACAAATGGAGGATCAAACCTTTCATACTGATTAATCAAGTCCTCAATTATTTCTTTCGTTACAAAAGGCTGGTCCGCCAGCATGATCACTATAGCATCTATCTGTAATTGTATCGCTTGCTTAATGCCGGTTTTTAATGATTCTGCCTGCCCGTGGTTTTCAGTTCCGCAACGGACAAGATTCAAGCCGTTATTTTTCGTATTGCCTCTTAGGGCAGGATCTAACCAGTCAAGATCATCCTCTTTTCTTACAACAACGATTATGTCATCGAGTCTTGAGCTCAATGCATTTTCCAAACCCAGGCTTCCTACCGTTGAGTGTTTTAAAGGAAGAGCTAGTTTATTTACACCCATCCTCCGGCTATATCCTGCTGCCAAATAAATCCCCATCATTTTTCGCATAAATTGATATCACCTTCTAATAGTATATTGATGAAAAAGCACTAATCATATGTATAAGTAAAGAACCTCAATTTATTACGGCAAATAAAAACTCTTGGCTAGACCAAGAGTTTTTTACATGAGCGGATACTCCACCCAGCATGAAAAAGTGTATTGTGAACCAGTTTCATAATATGTGGGGCATCGGGTGTATCGCTATGTACACAAACGGTCTGTAAATCATATGAATCCTGGTCGAGTACCTTTAAAACCGTTTCAGCAATTTCGAAAGGGCTGCCGATCTCCTCTTCGCACCATCCAAATCGTTTTTCACCATTCTTACCATATGGCCGATCAGCATAATACTCATTCATGACCCGTAATCCAGCCTGGTCTGCCCTTATGCTCAGTTCTGACCGTGGCAATGCATAAATATCCAGTTCAGGGTTGTACGCTTGAATCGCCTCAATGGTGGCACAGCTAATGTCTTCCTGTTCCGAAGCCATCATATAGAGGGAACCATGAAGCTTAATATGTGACATGGACAATCCTGCTATTGTTAAGAACCCGTCCAGGGCACCAAGCTGGTAGATGATATAATCATAGACTTCCTGAGCTTTTGCTTTTATTTCGCGGGTTCCAAATCCTGCCCGGTCCGGAAATCCAACATGGGCTCCTATGCGTACGCCATAAGAAGCGGCAAGATCAATGGTCTTTTTAATGACGTGTGGATCTCCTGCATGAAATCCGCAGGCGATATTGGCAGAACTGATGAAAGGCATCATGGCTTCATCTGCCCCGTATCGATAAATCCCAAAGCTTTCTCCAACATCACAATTTAAATCCATCTTTTTTTTCACACGCCATCATCCCCGTTTAGAAAGTTTTCCTAAGTAACTTGAGCATATAACATATACTACCTCGTTTCATGTTATATGTAAGGTTTTCTAACACCATTTCTTTGCTCCACCAAACACACGTGTGAGATTATCCAAACAAAAAAAGCTCTTACGATTCTTCGCAAGAGCTATTCGAACACTTTAGGAAATTTTTCTTTTCGCTTTGTCCTTTATATTTTTATGGTAGGTAAAAAAGTAAACGAATCCTACAAATACAGCTCCACCAATTATGTTACCAATAAAGGTAGGGATGACATTTGCGATGAAATCCATCCATGTGTAATAACCGGCAAAGATTGCAGCCGGAATGAGGAACATATTAGCGACCACGTGCTGAAAGCCAATAGCTACAAACGCCATGATTGGAAACCAGATTCCTAAAATTTTCCCGACAACATCATCAGCTCCATACGCCAGCCAAATGGCCAGACAAACGAGCCAGTTGCAGCCAATACCTGAAATTAACGTTTGGAAAAACGACTCTTCCAGTTTTCCCTGTGCAATGGCCAGTGTCTTAGCGAGAAAAGGTCCTGTTTCCGTCAGTCCCACTACATGTCCAAAAAAATAGGCCACAAAAAGTGCTCCGATCAAATTGGCAATCGTGACAAAGACCCAATTCTTCAGCAGGCCTTTCCATGTAATCCTTTTCGCGTACAATGCCATTGGCACAGACATCATATTGCCCGTAATTAACTCACTTCCCGCAAGAACAACGAGTACAAGCCCGACCGGAAAAACGGCTGCCCCAAGAAAAGAGCCAAAGCTTCCCCAGTCTTTCGGCAGGTTGCCACTGACCCGGATATCAAGCAAAAACCCAAGTGCAATGAAAGCTCCGCCTAAGAAACCGAGGATTAGGAGCGTCAATACCGGTGATCGTGCTTTATCAACGCCTGCCTCAATGGCGATTTCACTAACTCTATCCGGCTTATTAAATGCCATGGTGATGCCTCCCTGTTGATAGTTTAAAAGCCAAATGCAAATACTTATATATTTTTAGAATTTAGCCCAATATTAGGAAGTATAAACCTGTAAAGGTGTTATGTAAACTAAAATTCCCCTATAAAAAAAGCGGCAGAGAGCTTCTCTGCCGCTTTTTAGCTATTCAATTATTGTAGCACCTGATCTGTTCTTTTTTCATCGGGTATTTCCTTTTCATTATCGTCAAAATAAACCGCCTGCCCTGTTCTTGCCGATTCGTATATCGCTTCCAAAATTTCCGTTACAACGAGCGCTTGCTCCGGTTTCACCACTGGTTCCTTATTATTCAGGAGAGCATCGATCCAAAGTCTTGCTTCATGATCAGCATCGCTTTCCTGGTCTGCATCATAGAACGCAACGCCTTTTCCATCAATTTGAATTTGATTGGTGTAAAGTTTGCCGAGATCTTCTCCATTGATCCTCAGGCCATCGTGCATATCTGCTCCTCCCTCTGTTCCGCATAACGTACAGCGGGCTTCACCTGTATGCAGTGTATTGAGCGCCCAGCTGGTCTCAAGCGAAATGGTCGCGCCATTTTTCATCGTAATCATGCCAAATGCAGAGTCCTCTACTTTAAATTTGTCAGGATCCCAGGAACCCCAGGCATTGGCTGCATCTTTTTTCTGTCCTAATTTATGAAACGTCGTGCCAAGAACAGCTTTTGGTTCATAGTTGTTCATCATCCACAGCGTCATATCCAGTGAATGGGTTCCAATATCAATGAGTGAGCCTCCACCCTGCTTTTCTTCGTCTAAAAAGACTCCCCATGTCGGTACCGCACGACGGCGGATGGCGTGAGCTCTTGCATAATAGATGTCTCCAAAGTCACCTCGCTCGCACAGCTTGTGCAAATGCCAGCTGTCGGCACGGAATCTGTACTGATATCCGATAGTCAGCTTCTTCCCTGTTCGTTTTGCTGCATCGACCATGCGCCTCGCATCGGCCGACGTCTTGGCCATTGGTTTTTCGCACATGACATGCTTGTCGGCTTCAAGCGAATCAATGGTAATTTCTGCGTGAGAGTGATTGGGCGTGCAGACATGCACTACATCCACGTCTTCATTTTGAAGGAGTTCTTTGTAATCGATGTAGACTTTTGCATCGTTTATTCCAAAATCCCTGGCTGCTTTTATCGCCCTTTCTTCCTCAATATCACAAAAAGCGATAAGCTCCACCTCATCAATCTTTGACAAACTCGGCATATGCTTTCCATTGGCAATTCCGCCGCACCCAATGATTCCGATTCTAATTTTTTTAGACATATATGTTCCCCCTTAATTATTTATTAAATTGAACTTCCTTCATTTCAGAAACCAATATTCTTCGTCCTTCACGATTAGACTTTTCAGCCGCTTCATTAATGAGAGTCAGGTCACAAACATCCTTTTTTGTGATCGTTGTTTTCTCATCCTTTACGATGGAGGATATCCATTGTTCCATCGGCATAGGGAGTGCTTCAGGCAGTTGGTCTGGAGTTATCCAACCGTCTTTCCCAACAGAAGAGCTGTTCAGCCTGACCTGATTTTCCTCGATGAGCAATGCTCCTTTTGTGCCGTATAGCTCCAGCTTAAACGGGCTGTTTTCCGATAAAAAACCCGTTTCTATCGTTCCGAGAGCCCCGGATTCGTAATGAATCAGCACGGTTGCATTCTCTTCCACCACTCTTTCACTGCTTTGCTGAAAGATGGCGGTGACAGAGGCAGCAGGGCCAGCCAGTCTGTTGGTCAAATAAATGGGATGGGCGCCGAGATCGATCAATGCCCCTCCTCCGCACGCTTCTTTATCAAAAAAATGTTCAGGAAGCCAGCCATTTTTACTGCCAGCTGAGGGAACCGCCCCGTTATGCGCGAGCCGGCAGCGGATCGAGGTTAAATCACCAATCCAGCCCTGATCCAAAGCATGCTGTGCATACAAATAATAATCCGAAGTTAAACGGGGAAGGGAAACCATCAGCTTGATTCCCGCTTTTTCGGCCGCGTCATAAATTTCTTCACACTCTGCTGTCGTAAATGCCAGCACCTTTTCCGTAAACACATGCTTCTTGTGCTCGATGGCAGCCATAATGATTTCTTTGTGCTTGTTGGTCGGCGTATTCACGATGACGGCATCAATTTCGGGATTTTCCAGTATAACTTCCAAATCTTTTTCGAATCCCACACCCAGTTCCTGAGCCCATTTTCTCCCGCGGTCTTCCTCCTCATCCCAAACCATGTGAATGGCAATGGAAGGATTATTGTTTGCGTCTCTGGCGTAGTCATCGGCATGAACATGCCATCGGCTCAGCATTGCGGCTTGTATCATTTACAATCACACTCCTGTTAAAATGATTTACTGGTTTGTTTGACAGGTATTCTGTTCATCGAACACGTCGAATTTCCTTCAACAAGTTGGGCATCCAGAAATTCTTTTTTTATTTCTAGATTTCCGTTCATCATCTCCACTAAGCGGTTCATGGCCAAGCGTCCCATCTCTCTTTCATTTTGCCGCAGGTGTGTAAATTCCCAACCGCTTAAATTATTATCGTGTGCATCAAAGCAAAGAATGGACAGATCCTCAGGTACACGCAGACCGAGCTGGTCAGCCGCTCGTTTGGCCAGGACAGCAATATTGTGCTCGATCGCGAACAATGCAGTCATTTCCGGATGCTTCTTCAGATGATTCTTGATGATATCAATGTCATGCTCAGGCGTGATGTTCTGGCTGAAGGCAATCGGCAGCGACTTTTTTAAGTCCGTACACCATAATTGCCGGTTCACGATTTTGTTTTGTTCCTCATAGGCTTGCAATATGCCCGAAAAACGGTCGACAATCGTGGTTGTTTCAATGATGGAAGGCGCGAGAACGCCAATGTGTTCATGACCTAAATTAAATAAGTGTTTCATTCCTTTTTTCGCTGCTTTAATGTTGTCAGTGGATACAAAAGCTGCCCCGACTCCTTTAAACGTCCGGTCAATCAGAACCAGTGGATACTCCGCGATAATCATTTTTAAAATTTCCGTTCCATAATGCTCCGCCTGAGCAGGATAAAGGATTAATCCATCTACCCCATACCCTATCAGCTGTCTGATCGCCTCTGCTTCTTTTTCAACAGAGCCAAGCGTCCGTTTGAAGATCACAAAGCACCTCTCACCGGCCGCTTCTTCAATGCTCGATATCACTTTTGATACATAGCTGTCATCAAAATCTGTTATGACAAGTCCCACCAGAAAGTTATTTTTACTTTTTTCGAGAGTTTCCGAACTTTCCTGGCTGTCCTTCATGTCGGAAACAAATGTGCCTTTTCCACGCTGGCGGAAGACGAGTCCTTCTGTAACCAGCAGTTCGATGGCTTTTTTGCTTGTGATTCTGCTCACCTGAAAAGAGTTCGATAACTCTTTTTCAGAAGGCACACGTTCGCCTGCCGCGTATTTGCCATTCATGATGTTTCTTTTGATTGATTGATAGACTTGTTTGTATAAAGGCTCCATAAAACCACTCCAAAACCAGAAATATGTATACAAAAATTCGGAAAACGCATACATATTTATTATACCTGAATGGTCAGATAATTCTAACACTCATGCTTATTTCTGTAAATTTATCCCTTGGAAGCTCCACCAAGGCTGAAGCCCTGTGACATAAACCGCTGAGAAAAAATATAAAGCACGATTGCCGGGAAGGTATACATAATCGAAAAGGCAGCAAGTTTTCCATACTCCACCATGCCAAAGTTCCCGAAAAACTGATAAATGGTAACCGAAGCTGGCAATTTTTCCGGTGTTTGAATCAAAATATATGGAACAAAGAAATTGCCCCAGCTTCCTGAAAAGGTAAAGATGCCGACTGTACAAATTCCGGGAATCATTAAGGGGGCCACAATCCGTTTGAGTCCTTGCCATACGGACGCGCCATCAATCCATGCTGATTCTTCAAGTTCGAGCGGAACAGCATCCATAAAATTCTTCAGCATCCAGATCGCATACGGCAAGCCGGCAGCTGTTAAAAAAAACATTGTTCCCCAAAGGGAATCTTGAAGCTTCATATAAATAAAAAGCTGATAAACCGGGACCATGACTGCCGTTATTGGCAAAGAGGTCATGAATAAAATGGTGAACATAAACGGCTTTTTATACCTGAGCTGATACCTGGATAGAGGGTACGCAGCAAGACCCGCCACGAGGACAACGAGCAGCCCCTGTCCCATTGAAAGAAGAAGCCCGATGATAAACGCACGGATATTCACAGGGTCCGTTATGACACTTTTAAAATTATCCATTGTAAATGCTGACGGCACTTTAATCGAAGAATTGGCATTGGGATCAACCGAAGCAACAACCACCCAAAGCAGTGGCAGAAGGAACAAAACACCAATCACCGTTAAAATGCTGTACGGCAGCACTTTTTCAACCTTTATCGATTTCCGTTTCATTATTCTTCTCCCCCCCTACACTTTAACCTTCATCGATTTTAAATAAAGTACACTTACAAGCACTCCAATTAACAAAAGGATCAGCGAAATGGCCGTGCCATATCCGAGCTGATAGTTTACAAAGGCCTGGTTGTACATAAAAATAGGCAGTGTCTGTGTTGATGTTCCAGGACCCCCTCCAGTCATTGCGTAGATCAAAGTGAACACGCCTAACGTTTGAAGAGTAACCAGTATCATATTGGTTACTACTGAACCTTTGATCATGGGCAATACAATTTTGTAAAGCACCTGAAACCTTGAGGCACCATCTACCACTGCCGCCTCTTCAATGCTTTTGGGCACATCATCAAGCGCTGCCTGAAAGACCAGCATGGAAAACGCCGTTCCATGCCAGATGTTTGCGATAATGACACTTGCCATCGGAAAAGTGAAAAGCCAGGCTACAGGCTTTAAGCCCACCTGCTGAAGCAGAGCATTCAGTGTTCCGCTGTCATTTAAAAATGCCACCCAGCAGAATGCGACCACAATCTCTGGTGTTACCCAGCCGGCTATGATAATAATTCCGATCACACGCCGAAATGCAGGATTTTTTTCTTTCATCAGAAGAGCAAGAATAAATCCAAGCACCTGCTGTCCGATAATAGCTGAAAACAGTAAAAATATCACAGTCTTCATCACGCTAATCCGAAAGTTGGGATCCTGAAACATATTCAGGAAGTTGCTGAATCCAACAAACTGTGTGGATTGTGCCTCACTGCCTGTGAGCGATAAATTGGTAAACGCAAAATAAAAGGTTAAAAGAATGGGTCCAATAAAGAAAATAAGCAGCAATAACCAGGCCGGCAGCAAAAATAGAGCGGAGGCCCACAGCTTTCTGTTTTGCTTTTTACGAGAGGAGGATCCTCCATCAACCGCAGTTGACGAAGAGATCACAGGGTGTGCATCCACAAGAATCACTCCTTTCCATACAAGTTAACGTTCGATCACCTTGTCTTTTCCCACGACGCGAGTTACGTTTTTCTTGTAGTTTTCAACCGCCTGTTTTGGTGAGAGCTTGTCTGTTACCACATCTTCAACAGTTGATTGAATAACCGTTGACACAGATGGATATTTATCAACAGAGGGCCTGAAATGAGTGTTCTTCAAAAACTCTGATGCCTCTTTAAACATCGGCAGATCCAGATACTCCTTCTCTTTTGAAACATCCTTACGCGGTGACAAATTGTTTTCTTTCAGCAGCAGTTTAAGGTTGTTTTCTTTTGAGGAAACAAATTTAATGAACTCCCACGATAAATCCTTGTTATCTGATTTTTTGGGAATGGAGAACGCCCATCCGCCTGACATTGAAGTTGTTCCAGGCGCTTGCCCCTTTTGTGTTGGCATTGCCGTAAAGCCAAGCTTATCAAATGCCTCTGGCCAAGGAGCGGGCCCGTCTTTCCGGTAGTTCCCAGCCTGCCAGATTCCGTCCAGGCCAATTCCGATTTTCCCTTTCGGCATCAGCTGGGTATAAGCAATCGTTCCACCCTGCCCATTGAGAACTTGGGATAAATTCGGTCCGAGCTTTTCTTTATAAATCGTATCAATGAATGTATACGTATCCTCCAGCCCAGGGCTATTAACAATCCATTTTTGCTTGTTCTCATCGTATAAAGGATCCTCTGTTCCGTACAATAGCATTTCAAATGTCTGCATGGATGTGGCTTCACCAGTTGCTTTTCCGGAATTCATCCACATAGGAATCACATCAGGAGACTTCTTTTTAATCGTTCGAGCAGCGGTTAATATATCATCCCACGACTTTGGCTCCCATGGCACCGGCAGACCTGCTTTTTTAAATACTTCCTTGTTATACCAAAGTCCGCGTGAATCAGTATTAAAAGGCACACCATATGTTTTTCCGTCCTGTGCTTTTACACCATTTTTAACATTATCAATATATTGATCCCATTCATCCCAGCTTTCGATCCTGTTATCAAGCGGTTCAAGGTACCCTGCGCTGGCATCGGAGTTCACCATAAAAGTATCTTCTGTCACGATGTCAGGCGCCGATTGGTCCGATTTCAGCATGAGCGCAACCTTTGCAAAATAATCACCTTCCGAAGCGCTGATGGGCGATAGCTTAATATTTGCTTTTGGATGCTCTTTTTTGAACGCAGGGATTATGTCGTTATTCAACCATTGTGTCAGTCCTTTATTCGTTCCTCCACCATCACGGAACGTAATGCTGATTGTGTTTTTATCACCTGCCGTTTTTTTCCCTGAAGCGGAATCACTGTCCGAACATGCCGAGCTAAAAAGGACACTTCCTGCGATCACTGTTACAGCCGCAAGTTTTTTACAGCTTTTTACTTTCATTTCAACCCCTCCTCAATATTAATGGAATGTATGTAGATTCTTGGAGGTAAGTATGATAGCGCTTTCAAATTGAATTAAAAAAGGCCTCCTTTCTGAATTTTCAGTAAATAGTTCCTATCAATAACTTAAATGATATAGATGATATATGTCAACATATTATTTAATAAAAAAAGGAGACATTTCTGTCTCCTTGCATAATTATGGTCTTTACCGATTATTTCTGGCAGTCAGGACATGAAAATGATTTTCTGGAAGCAATCTCTGTTTTTTGAATACGTGTTCCACAGCGCCTGCAAGGTTGGCCTTCTCTGTCATATACCAGCAAATGGTGGTTATATCCACCTGTCTTTTGGTCTCCCTTATAGGTGGGATTCTCCATATAACCACCGTGTTCAATACCCCTCGTGAGTATAGGTTGAATGGCTTGAAACAGCAGGCGGACTTGGTCCTTAGTCAACTCAGAAGCTTTTCGTTCCGGCTGTAGCCGGGCCTGCCAGCAAATTTCATCGGAATAACAATTTCCAATCCCTGCGATAAACTTCTGGTCAATGAGCACTGCTTTCAGTGTTCCCCTTTTCTTGCTTATATGCTCTAGAAAGATTTTTTCTGTAAAATTCGGATCCAACGGTTCAGGACCCAGTTCCTCCAATTTTTCTTTCAATTGCGCTGCTGTTAATAAATGAAGGTAGCCCAATCTAAGCCCAATAAAATACAGCTTTCGATCACCAAAAGACAATACCACCTGCTTGGTTCTCTCAGGGTTGTCTTCGTCATTTCCAATGTACATCCAGCCTCCGAGCATGAGGTGAAGAAGCAGGGCATATCCGTTATTCAATTGGAAAATCAAATGTTTGGCCCGCCTTCTGATGTCAGTAATCATGGCTCCTCTCACACGGGCAGTGAAAAGCGATGGATTAAGATTAATGGATTTTTCCCGGTTAATCTCCACTTGCGTAATGGGTCTGCCTTTTAATTGATTCGATAAAATCGTTCTGAAGGTTTCCATTTCTGGTAATTCCGGCATCTTTCAAACCTCCCGCTCCCATTTATTTGAGGTTTAGTATTTGCCATTTTTCTGACGTTCAGACATGAAAGTTTATCATCGTGGTTACAATATCAAAGAAGAACAGGAGGTAGGAGGTACAACATGAGCAGTCTGATCATAAAACTTATAGCGATTCCCGTTGTGTTAATTCTTTCCGCCGTTTTCCTTCCAGGCGTACATTTTGAGGACTATTGGCAAATTGCCGTTGTTGCCATCACCCTGGCGGTACTTGGTGTGCCACTCGAATATTTTGTTTTAAGAAAAGGAGTACTTTGGATCAGTGTCCTCATTGATGTTATGGTTTCATGGATCCTTGTTTACTATGCCTCGAACTTTCAATGGGAGGCATCCATGACATGGTATGGGGCCTTATTGACGAGCCTGTTGCTCGGTGTTCTGGAATATGTAACTCATCGTTTTCTTTTGGCAACCCACAGGGCTCATAGCGAACCCATTTAACTTTCAATAAAAAAGGCCGCCATTCCATTCTTGGAATGACGGTCTTTTTTCGTAAGAGAACCATTTAAATGACACGTGTTGATACAATACCTTCAATGTTTTTAATTTTTTCTTCCAGTCCCGGAATGACGTCGCCGTTTACCTTATTGTCAATATCAACAATGGTATACGCATATCCGCCCCGGCTTCTGTTCACCATGTCGGCAATATTCAAATGATAGCTGGACACCGCCTGAGTGATTTGGCCGACCATATTGGGCACATTTTCATGAAACGCGGCCACTCGAAGCTTACCTGTATATGGCAAAGAGGCGTTTGGAAAGTTAACAGAGTTCTTGATATTACCGGTTTCCAAAAATTCTTTGACCTGCCGGGTAGCCATAATGGCACAGTTTTCTTCAGATTCATTTGTGGATGCGCCAAGATGTGGAATAGAAACCGTATTCTTCATCTTCAGCACGTTTTCGTTTGGAAAATCCGTAATATAGCGGCCAACAGTACCGTCTTCCAGTGCGGCCAGCATATCAACTTCGTTTACAAGCTCACCACGGGAGAAGTTTAGGATATGCACTCCGGGTTTCATTTCGTTAAAGGCCTTTTGATTAAACATACCTTTTGTATCTGGTGTAAAGGGAACATGAACCGTAATATAGTCACACTCTTCGTACAGCTGCTCAATCGTCATCGCCCTCTGGACATTTCTGGACAGGTTCCATGCTGTGTCCACAGAGATGAATGGATCAAAACCGATAACATCCATGTCAAGATCGAGCGCATCATTGGCAACGAGCGCACCTATCGCCCCTAAACCGATCACACCTAGTGTTTTTCCTTTGATTTCTTTTCCGACAAACTGCTTTTTCCCTGCTTCAACCAGTTTTGGAATTTGGTCTCCTTCCCCTTCAAGGGTTTTTGTCCAGGCTATGCCTGCAAACAGGTTACGGGAAGAAGCCATCAGTGTAGTAAGAACCATTTCTTTTACAGCATTGGCATTTGCACCTGGAGTATTGAAAACAACAATTCCCTTTTCTGTGCATTGATCGACCGGAATATTGTTGACACCGGCTCCCGCACGCGCGATGGCTTTTAGTTCATCACCGAAAGTTAAAGCATGCATATTAAAGCTTCGTACAACAATGGCATCAGGATTTTCACTTTCATTATCAATCTTATAAATCCCGTTGCTGAAAACCTTCAATCCGCTTTCCGCGATATTGTTCAAGGTTTTGATGGTCTTTACTGTTTCCAATGCAGTTGTGGTCATTTTGGTTCTCTCCTCTTTTTTTATGGGTTTGTGTCTCGCCTCTTTGCCAAAAAGATAAGGTGAACATGCCTTGACAAATAAACGAAAAGAGGCAAAGGGATAAATATCCCCTTACCTCTGCCCAGGCGAACGGCAACGACACTATGTGCTCCCTCGCGGTGATCCGCGTTTCGCCAGTTACACATAGCCTTTAGATTTTGTATCATTCTATCAGACTTTTCCGCACGTATCAACACTTATTTCGTAAAAATTCTGTTAATATCATTCCTAGTATGGTTAAATATTCTGGAATCTGGCTGATATTGTCATTGTTGCTGGTTGAAATCATATTAATTACCGAGCAAGTTCTCATCGCTTTGTAAGATGATAAATATGTAAACACTGCTAATGTGTCATAAGGCATAAGGGATAAATTCCAATTTTTGAAAACATGAAATGAAAGGTGTATAATGATTAATAATGTTAATTTTTATTATCATAAAATATATGTTCGGCAGTCATCTCATCATCAATTGTAAGAATTGCATGGGAATAACACTTTTCCCTTCTTTTATCCGTCGGTGATCCGGGGTTTAACATTAAGACTCCGTTACGGCGATAATTTTTTGGAATATGCGAGTGGCCGAAGATGATACAATCCACATCTACTTCATTAAATGCGGCTATTGCCCTTTTTTCAGTTGTTTGTTTGGTGCCATGGCCATGAACTACACCTATAATAAATTGATTCACATTCAGTAAAAGGGTTTCATTGAAAAAATTTCTCATTTCGGGCCCGTCAACATTACCGGTTACCCCCTCAACCGGAGCATACTGCTTCAATTGATGAAGCAAATCTGGTGTCTGCCAGTCACCGGCATGGATGATTAAATCAGCAGTCTTGAGATCGGCAATTAGCCTCTCAGGTATTTTTTTAGCCATTTTGGGCATGTGAGTATCCGATAATACAACAATTTTCACAGAAAAATTCAGCTCCTTTTTTCTTTTTGATTCATTTGGCACGGGTCAATTTTCACTGTACCCGCAAGGAAAACGGTTTATGTTTTGATAATTCATTATTTTCATAATTAAATTATAATAACATTTTCCTATAATTTTCATTGACTACTAAATATTTAGTAAATTAAAATATTAATAGTTTAAATATATTGGAGGCATCAAGATGGAAGCAACTGTTAAAGTGGAGCAGGACATTCAGCTCCAGACAAAAAAGAAACATCCACCTGGCCTATACTTGCTCTTCTTCACTGAGATGTGGGAAAGATTCAGTTATTATGGCATGAGAGCAATTCTTGTTCTTTATTTAACAAAATCGTTGATTAGCGGCGGACTCGGTATGAGTGAAGGCCTTGCGCTTAGTATTTACGGATTCTTCACCGGCGCCGTTTATTTTACCCCGTTAATAGGAGGATATTTAACCGACCGTTTCTTAGGGAAACGTCTGGCGATCACCATTGGCGGTGTCACAATGGCACTTGGTAACTTTGTATTGTTTGCCAACCAAAGCCATGCGGCATTTTACATTGGGTTAGCCTTATTGATTATCGGGAATGGTTTCTTTAAGCCTAATATTTCTACACTCGTTGGGGATCTATACCCGCAAAGCGATGCACGTAAAGATGCTGCATTTACCATTTTCTATATGGGTATTAACATTGGAGCCTTTTTCTCTCCATTAATTGTTGGTTTCCTGGCTGAAGATTACTTTAAGACTACGGTAAATGGAGTGGAGCACTTCGGGTTCAAATTCGGATTCCTTGCTGCTGCGATCGGTATGATTGTCGGGCAGCTTCTGTTCAACCTTCTTGGCAATAAGTATTTGGGAGATATCGGCAAAAAGCCGGTCGGCGTTTCGCATAACACAGTCAGCACAGAAGAGAAAAAGAAACCTCTTACCAAGGCTGAAAAAAGCCGAATTAAAGTTATCTTTATTTTGACTTTCTTTGTTATTTTCTTTATGGCCGGATTTGAACAAGCCGGTAGTTCGTTAACCCTTTATACAGACAAGTTTATTGACCGTACGGTATTTGGATGGACTGTTCCAACCTCTTGGTTCCAGTCATTAAACCCTCTTTTTATCGTAATCTTTGCGCCAATTCTTTCTGTACTATGGGTAAAATTATCAAAAACGAAGCGTGGCGATTTGGCTACACCAACCAAAATGGCAACAGGCATGATCTTGCTTGGCGCCGGATTCGCTGTACTTGTCCCTGCTCTTCTTCAAACAGGAACAGGCGACTCTTCTGCTGTTAAGGCCAATATGATCTTTATGGTCCTTACCTACTTCCTTCATACGATCGGGGAGCTATGCCTGCAGCCAGTAGGTTTGTCCATGGTAAGTAAGCTTGCACCAGTTAAGCTGGCTTCACTGTTGATGGGTGTGTGGCTTGCTGGGTCCGGATTTGCAAATATTCTTGCCGGACAATTGGCTTCAACCACTGAGTCACTTGGTTATTTCGAAGTGTTTATGATTATCGGCGGTGTAACCATTTTCCTTGGTTTGGTTCTTTTAGGACTATCCAAAAAATTGGTCCAAATGTCCGCTCAATAACGTTTTGTACGAGGATTCTTGGTCCATTTTCTAATGGATCTGAATCCTCTTTTTTGTGGTGATTGCCTGACTGAAAATTTGAAATTATTTTACTTTACCTCTTTCTTATTTCCCCTGAACCTCTTGTCCTGTATACGCTCAACCTGTTTTTCCAATCGATTTGCAAACAGCTCGCGACTTGAAGGGATGTAAAGTTTTTGTTAGGTTAAGTAACCGTAAGCACTTTCGTCGGAAGAACCGGCAGCTGCTCGAAGATGAAAAAACCAGCTGTTAAAGAAAAACTTAAAAAAGGGGAGATTTGGTGCAAATTGGTGTTATCACTTCGCTGGCTATCTATATGGCCGGCATGCTAGGAATTGGATATTGGGCGTACAAGAAAACGTCCGATCTGTCAGATTACATGCTTGGGGGCAGAGGTCTCGGACCCGCGGTTACCGCGCTTTCAGCAGGAGCTTCAGACATGAGCGGATGGATGCTTATGGGTGTACCCGGAGCCATGTATGCGACCGGGCTATCAAGTATTTGGATTGCCGTAGGATTATTGATTGGAGCATATGTAAACTATCTCGTGCTTGCTCCACGCCTTCGTACCTACACTGAGGTAGCGAATGATTCCATTACTATTCCTGACTTTTTGGAAAATCGTTTTAACGACAAAGCCAGGATCTTACGATTTGCTTCAGCGATTGTCATCATCGTTTTCTTTACTTTCTATTGTTCCGCCGGATTGGTGTCAGGCGGCCGCTTGTTTGAAAGTTCTTTTAACCTTGATTACAAAGTGGGATTATTCGTTACAGTCGGAGTAGTGGTTGCTTACACGCTGTTTGGAGGTTTCCTTGCGGTAAGCTGGACCGACTTTGTACAAGGCATCATTATGTTTATTGCCCTTGTGCTTGTGCCTATTGTTGCCTTTACAGACGTAGGCGGAGTGCAATCAACGATTGATACCGTTAAACAGATGGATGCAACCAAATTTGATCTGTTTAACGGTACGTCAGCAATTGGGCTGATTTCCATGCTTGCCTGGGGACTCGGATATTTTGGACAGCCCCACATCATCGTCCGCTTTATGGCGATTACGAACATCAAAGATTTAAAAGTTGCCCGCCGTATCGGAATGGGCTGGATGGGTATTTCCTTGCTGGGAGCAGTCCTTACTGGTTTGGTCGGAATCGCATGGTTCCATAAATCAGGAATTAAACTGGGCGATCCGGAAACAGTATTTATCAAGTTTTCAACGATACTGTTTCACCCGCTGATCACCGGATTCCTGCTCGCTGCCATTCTGGCTGCGATCATGAGTACGATCTCGTCTCAGCTGCTGGTTACATCCAGTGCGATGACAGAAGACTTTTATAAAGCCTTCTTCCGCCGAGAAGCTTCAGATAAAGAGCTTGTAACCATTGGACGTTTGGCTGTATTGCTTGTAGCCGTTATTGCGTCTATCCTTGCCTACCACCCAAATGATACAATCCTGTCTCTTGTAGGCTATGCGTGGGCTGGTTTTGGTTCAGCGTTTGGTCCAGCGATTTTGCTCAGTCTTTACTGGAAACGGATGACAAAATGGGGAGCACTTGCTGGTATGATTGTCGGTGCTGTAGCTGTTATTACCTGGGTACAGTTCCCTGGTTTAAAAGAGCAGGCATATGAAATGATTCCTGGTTTCTTCCTCAGCCTTATTGCTGTTGTGGTTGTAAGTTTGTTGACGAAATCACCAACCAACAACGTACAAAACACATTTGCAGAGATGGAAGAAACATTGACAGAAGAAGTAAACAACATGAAGAACGCTTAAATAAAAAACGAGGCAGCATTGAGCTGCCTCGTTTTTTTAATTAATGTTTATTATGAAGATAATATTCTTTCATTTTTGCTTCTGCCTCTTCTGCTTTTTTCAATTCACGTTCATGAAGTTTTTTTAGGAACTTGACAGTCATCCATGCAAGGATCACGAAAATAATAAAAATAAATACAGCAGGGAGCAGTTCCAGTTTATTTTCCGGCATCTCTACATCGATCATCAACTACACACCTTCCCTGTTATCTCTCCTGTCCATTATACACCGTAGACTCCCGGCTAAAAAAGCATCCTTTTTGTCAAAGGATGCCTTTTTTACGATTTATGATGGTGCTATATTTTTCTCTGTGACATAACGGTTCCGTTCATGATCTCTGCATTGCGTGCTGCACGCTCTTTTAGACCTGTGTTCACAAGGTTCACACATTAATAGATGTTGATTGCATTCGGGATTTCCGCATTTAACATACCGCTCCTCCGGCTTTCCGCAGTGATAGCATTTGCCGACTACCTTTTCCGTTCCTGCACGATTAACCGCGACCGAGGTTCTTTCATCAAATACATAACATTTTCCGTCCCAAAGATCTCCTTTCACCTCAGGATCATAGCCATAGGAGATGATGCCGCCTTCGAGCTGGGAAACATCCTGAAATCCTTCCTTTATCAAAAATCCAGAAAACTTTTCGCAGCGGATCCCTCCTGTACAATATGTCAGCACCTTTTTATCTTTGAATTTATCAAAATTATCTCTGACCCAAGCAGGAAGTTCTCTGAAGTTTTCGATCTCCGGCCGGATGGCTCCTTTAAAGTGCCCAAGGTCGTATTCATACGTATTTCTGGCATCAAGGATTACCACATCCTCCTGCTGCAATGCTTCATAAAATTCTTTCGGGGTAAGATGTTTTCCTGTAAGTTCGTTCGGATTCACATCATCATCCAAACTTAAATTTACAATTTCCTTTTTGAGCCGGACCTTCATTTTTTTAAACGCATGATGATCCGATTCTTCAATTTTAAAAACCATATCTTGAAAACGTTCGTCGTTCTTCATACGGTTCATATATTCAGATGTTTGCTCCAACGTTCCGGAGACCGTACCATTGATCCCTTCCTTCGCCACCCAAATTCGCCCTTTCAAGCCTACTGACTTACAGTAATCAAGATGAGAGGAAACAAACGCTTCCGGATCTTCAATCGCAATATATTTATAAAACAGCAATACCTGATAATTCACTTATTTTCACTCCAATTGCGTAGTTTGAACTCAACTATCATATCAAATTTCCAAGAAAAAGGGCAGACCTCTTATTAGCGGCATTTCCCGGTGCAGCTATGTATAAAAGTATGATTCATTTGATTCTTAATAAAAAGGTCCCGTGCTCTTGGCACAGGACCTTTCCGGTTTAGGCAACCCCTTCATCCTTGAAACCTTGCGAGACAGCTTCATAATGATGTTCTAAGGAAATTCTCTTTATTTTACTGAAAAATTCATCAGGAAGCTCCTGTACGAGCTCCTTGGCGATCTTCCATGCTTGAACTTCTACAAGCAGTTCAATTTTTTTTCGTTTGAATTCATCTTCTGTCGAATCATAAAGCTCCACGAGTTTTTGCAAATAAGGATCTGTGGCGTGTCCTGCTTCATGAGCAAAAATGACACTCGCATACTCTACGAAAACATCCTCATTGGGAAACAACCACTCGCTTTGTGCCTGAATTTCTTCCAGATACAATGTGATGGACTGTTCGCCCGCATTATATTTGCCTCCGATATTCCGGTTCAGCGGGCATTTGGCTTCAATGTGAATGTCCACCGAAATATTAAAGTTTTCAGCCATTTGATTTATTTTTTGTACCAATCGTTCATTAACCAGCAATTACTTCCCCTTCTTTTTTATAAAATTACCGCTTCGCTGGGGTGTTGATTTCCTTGGATTTCTCTTTTTGGCTGGCTTCTGCTGAATCTGTGAAGCCGGCAGCAGCTGGTCCTGCTTAATCACTGCCTTTTCTGCAGGCATATTGAGCTTTTTTGCCCATTTTAACAGAACATTTTCCTCTCTTTCGGTAACCAGCGAAATGACGGTTCCTGTTTGTCCCGCTCTTCCTGTTCTGCCAGAACGGTGTATGAATTGTTTTTCGGAATCGGCGAGATCGAAATGAATAACATGTGTTAATCCGTTAATATCAAGTCCTCTGGCAGCAAGGTCTGTAGAAAGAAGCAACGCATGGTTGCTGGAACGAAATTCTCTCATTACCTTTTGCCGTTCCTGTTTTGTTGCCTGTCCGGATAATACACCTACAGTAATGCCCCGGTAAGCAAACTTGGCGGCGATCTCTTCAAGTTTTAAATTGGCCCCAAAGAAAACGATCGCTTTCATGTTCGAATGGTGTCGAATTATGCGCCTCAGATTATCTATTTTATCACGTCTTTCAGAAATCAGATAGATATTTGCAATGGACTCCCGTTCTTCCGTATCACGGCTGATTTTTATGAAATGCGGAGTATTCATCCACTCTTTGGCGATCTCTTCTGCTTTGTTAGAAATGGTTGCTGACACAAAAACAAGCTGACGATCCTTCATCGTTCCTTTAACAATATTCTGTACTTCATCCATTAATTCCATATCATAAACAATGTCAGCTTCATCGACAACAATGGTTTTCACCTCATGAAGCTTTACTTTTTTATTTTTATAAAGCTCCAGGATTCTTCCCGGTGTACCGACTATGTAATGCGGTTTTTTCTTGAGCTTTTCCACTTGCCGCTGCACATTTACCCCGCCGATTAATGTTGTCCCTGTAATGTTGCTTCCTTTCGCGTATTCCTGAAGGACCGAGTGAATTTGCATCACAAGTTCTTTAGTTGGCGCGATTACAACAGCCTGCAATGCCGTTGATAAGCTATCAATCTTATCAAGTAAGGGCAGACAATAGGCGAGCGTTTTTCCTGTCCCTGTCGGTGATTCTACGACAAGATCCTTTCGCTCAAGCATAAACGGCAGCATTTCTTTCTGAACTGGCGTTAAGGAATCGAAAGCCGCCTCCTTCCAATTCTCCTGCAAATAAGGCTGTAATTCTTGAATCGGTGTTTTTGTAGCCATAACGATTAACGTCCCCCTTTATTTAGTATTCGTTCAGCAGCAAGAAGGATCCGGTTAACATAATCCTCAAGCTGTTCACTATTTTCTTCATGCAATTTGAGATGAATCACAACATCGATTTGATTCTGGTAGCATCCTCTTGGCAAACCATAAATATAGGAAAGAGTTTGTGTAACCTCTCCATCCGTTTTCCACAGTCTTCTCATAGCTTCACCAATCCTGGAACATTCTGCATCTATATCCTGTACAGTGGTGTAAAAAGTAACAGAAAAAATACAGCCTGTACGTTCGGTTTCTCTTTCCATTATTTCATCAGCCAGATCTTCTAAACCAGCTTTTAATCCGATTTTCGCGCGGACATCCTTTTCTTTTTTGCCGCTTAACAAAACCTCTAAACTGTAGGTTCTGCTCATCGAAGCCAAGTCAACGAGGTCTTTCCGGCCGGTTACTTTTAAAACTCCTTCAAAATCAAGATCGTAAGCCATTCCCTCAAGAATAACTTTCAAGTTTTCATAGATGGTCGGATCAAACATGTAAGTACCCTTTCTTTTAAATCATTATAATACGGTACGTGAAATTATT
Organism: Fictibacillus enclensis; assembly: GCF_001457035.1. Taxonomy (GTDB): domain Bacteria; phylum Bacillota; class Bacilli; order Bacillales; family Fictibacillaceae; genus Fictibacillus_C; species Fictibacillus_C enclensis. The sequence goes on from NZ_KQ758617.1 coordinate 1,683,019, forward strand.
TTAATGAATGACAATTTCATTTCTTTTATTTTACTCATTTCATCCGGCCAGCGCGAATTTATAACGGGCAAAATAAAAAAGACGGTGGCAGTTTCCGTCTTTTATGAAAGAAGCCGATCCAGCAATGTACTCAGGACATAATCAATGGATTTGATCATCTCGGTAAATCGTTTTTCCCGGGTGTCGAGCTGGAAAGCAAATACCGCAATAAAGTTCAGATTATCAAACGTATCATTTATCTGGGGCACATGGATATACTTTGGACGGTTGTTTTCCACCCACTTAAGCGCAAGGGGTTTCCATTCCTCTGTTAACATCTGGATTTCGTCGGCAAACGGCTTAACCTCGCCATAGAAGTCGACTTCATACCCTTCTTTTTTTGTTTTAGTAAGATATTGGTCCATTGCTGCTTTGTTTTTACCCAGCAGCTGTTGAGTAAGTTGAATAAGACGTTGTTCCATACGTAATGATTTCACTCCTGACCCCTCTATCCTATCAAAACAAAGGATAAAATGCACGAGCTTCCTTTAAAAGAAGGTTACAGCGTGAAAAGTCCCACCAGCCAATTGCGGCGCTGTTTTTTAAACCCTGAAGCATCTTCCTGTGCGCCATCCGGCATTTTTAAAAGTTTTACTTCAATATCTTCAATTTTTTCTTCTATTTTAACCAGCCGCTTCATCATGTCATCCATTTCTGTTGCATGCTGCAAAACCTGGTATGACAACACATCGTCTGCTTTTTCCTCCAGCTTTTTTTCCAGCTTTTCGATCTGGGCCATCAATTGATCGAACCGTTCATCAAACGCTCCTGCCGGCTTGGCGATAGGCTCAGGCGTTTTAATCTTTGCTGCTGCGATTTGAATATCTCCCATTAGCAAACCTGCGTCCAGCTGTTTTTTGATTTCCCGCAAATCTTCAATATCCTGCTCGGAAAACAGATAATGACCATGGTCGTTTTTCTGGCACGCAAGATTGAAATGCTTTACCCAGCGCTGAATGGTAGTTGGATTGACACCAAGTTCTTCCGAAACCGTTTTTGTTTTAAACACCATTTCCATTTCTAATTCCCTCCCCGTTATCTTATAACAAAAGTATTCACTCCTCTTTAGCGTTTCCCTTCACAGGTGACAAAACTAGAACTGATTCGGCAAAGAAAGTGGTTTTATTCAAAAAAACCCGCCTTTCGACACTGTTATCCTGTATGAAACAGGACCTACTGCCTAACACTACGAGAAGGAGGTGAAGAAACATGGAACAGCACGAAAACAGCCTGGAGCAGGAGCAGGAAAAAATGACAAACGCCCCTGAACAGGAAAAAAAAGAAGGATACGGCGACAAAAAACTGGAAGGCCCCAACTACCCAGCTACATAAAGAGAAAAGCTGAAGGACCCGTTTAGAGACGAAAAGCATTGGAGGTCTTTGTCATAAAAGGTTTTTTCTTTTCTGACAAAGAGTGAAATGAGCGAGTCTCTGGGTCCTGAAGTTGGATCATGAAAAGCTGAAGGACCCGTTCAGAGACGAAAAGCATTGGAGGTCTTTGTCATAAAACTTTTTTTGTTTTCTGACAAAGAGTGAAATGAGCGAGTTTCTGGGTCCTGAAGCTGGATCATGAAAAGCTGAACCTACAAAAAGTGCCCCGCTCATCCGGGACACTTTTTTAACGTTCTTTTTTCCAACCATTTTTATCTTTAAATATCAATTCCTGCAGCAAGATACCGAGCTGCAGCTGCAATTCTTTGTGGTGATACCAGTTTGTTAAGTTAATGTTTCTCGGAATAGTGAGCTTATGGTAATACGCCTGCAGGTTTTTTGTTTTCCGGCTCCAGTCGGGCAGCGAAGGACGGCCATGCTGCACAAGTGGATATATAAGCCTGAGAAGTTCCGGTTCCCGCCTCTGGTTGGGATAAACGTATTGTTCATAGTCATGCCGGGATCCGGTGTGGGGTATGACCCGCGAAAATTCATCAAAAGCTTTGGCGTACGGAGACTGAAACAATAGCCAGGCCAGCCTCCTTCCAAGCAAAATGCGGTTTTGCACCTTTCGGAAACCATGTACGGAAAAGCCGTAAATTTCTCCGTTCAGGGTGGGAAAAAGCACCGTGCTGAAATGAAGCCAATTCTGAAGCCTGTACGGCATAGACAAAAAAACACGCTTCCGGTATACCGGGTGCTCAATCACCGGTTTTTGGATCAAATGCTGTTCATTAATGATGAGGGAGGTCCAAAGCCGCTCTTCATCCCCTTTTTGCCAAAATGCAATCCATTCTTTTTGCATAAAGGCAGAAACATTAAACAATGGAAGAAGGGAGAAAAGAGGTTTTCCTGCCTCCTTGCTTTTTTCATAAAGAAGCAACTGGGGGTATGCATCGGAAAAAATGAGCCAATTCGCCCGTTCATAGGTTAGGAAAAGAAGGTTTCGATAGTGAGGCACAATGGAACGGCTGAACCATTCACCTTCAAGGTCACACATGTTATAACCCGCATTTCTAGACACAAGCGAAGCGAGAAACGACCACTTGATTTCCGGATGGTTTCTAAAAAAACGCTCATATAATACGGTACGTGAAATATTATCTAGATTGCCGGCATCCGTTCTCTGCCGGATTTCCTCCACAATGGCATTTCCCCATGCTCTGCTGGTCATACAAGCCCTCCCTTCATTTCTTTTAGCCTTTGCAACTGTTGGTAAAATATTTGTAAGACAGATAGAAAAACGCTAAAATGAAAGGATAAGAATCTGTCTGGAGGATCTCATGAAGCAAAAAGTAATCATTTACACGCAGGAAACCTGTTCCCCATGCTTTGCTGAAAAGGAATGGCTGACTTCAAAACAAATCCCATTCGAGGAACGCGATATCCGCAAAAACCCTCAATACATGAATGAAGTGATTGACCTTGGAGCCAGTGCCACTCCTGTGACCGTCATCATGGACGGAGAGTCCAAAAACATTGTGCTTGGATTCAAACAAGACGAACTGGAATCCCTTCTTCAACTGGGATAAGAAAGTGAACAAAGGGAAAAAGACTATGCCGGCCATCATGCTGACATAGTTTTTATTTGCCATTCTTTAAAAGGATGTGAAAACATGGCACCGATTCAATATCCTAATGGAAAAAAACCGTCTTCTGCCCTGTCTTCCCCTGCTTCGAAGAATAAAGTTTCTTACGGAAACCGGGGAATGACGCTGGAGGAAGATCTGAACAAAAGCAATGAATTCTATCTGGAACGGGGGATTGCCGTCATTCATAAAAAACCGACACCGGTTCAAATTGTTAATGTTGAATATCCGAAGCGGTCTGCCGCTGTGATTAAGGAAGCCTACTTTAAGCTTGCTTCTACCACCGATTATAATGGTATATACCAGGGAAAGTACATTGACTTTGAAGCGAAGGAAACAAAAAACAAAACTTCTTTTCCGCTTCGCAATTTTCATGAACACCAGATTCGGCATATGGAAGCAATCATTGCTCATGGGGGAATAGCCTTCATCATCCTGCGTTTTTCAACATTAAATGAAATCTACCTTCTCGACGCCGGCCACCTGATCCCCTATTGGAATGATCAAACGAACGGAAGAAAGTCGATACCCAAAAAAGAGATCGAGTCGCTTGGACACCCCATCTCACCGGGTTTTTTGCCGAGAATTGACTATTTGAAAATCATTGATAAAATGTACTTTCATAACGAAGATGAAGGCAAGGTTCATAAATAACGGCTTATTGACGAATAATCATAATGTACATTGCAGTTATTGAAAGGTTGATACAACTATGGCGAATGAATACCGCAGCAGGCAAGAACGAAGGCAGGCAGCCGAAAACGGCAAACAACCTGTCCCAAAAAGGAAAAAGAAGTTTCCTTTTTTTAAAGCGATTCTAGCTTTTATCGTTATCATGTTCATAATAGGAACGATTTCGGTCGGCGTCATTATGGCGAAAGCACCGAAGCTCGATCCTGACAAATTAAAAACGCCTTTATCTTCCCAGATCTATGATAAAGACGGAAAAATGGTCACCTCGCTCTTTTCCGAGCAAAATCGGGTAAAAGCTGGAATAAAGGATATCCCGCCAAACGTCCGGGATGCGTTTGTGGCAGTAGAGGATGTTCGTTTCTATAAACATCACGGTGTTGACGTGCGGCGTATTTTCGGTGCCGCCCTTGCCAATGTAACCGGCGGTTTCGGTTCACAGGGTGGAAGCACCATTACGCAGCAGGTGGTGAAAAACACCATTTTAACGAACCAAAAATCTCTGACCCGTAAAATCCAAGAAGCCTATCTGGCGATCAAGCTCGAGAAGAAATACTCGAAAGAACAAATTCTTGAAATGTATCTTAATAAGATTTATTTCGGGCATAACGTGTACGGCATCGGAACAGCAGCCAAAACCTATTTCGATGTGGACCGGCTCGATCAGCTGACGCTTCCGCAAACCGCATTGCTTGCCGGGCTTCCAAAAGCACCAAGCAACTATGATCCATTAGTTCACCCCGAAGCTGCAGAAAAACGAAGAAACGTCGTTCTGGGTCAAATGGAAAAGTACGGTTATATTACGAAGGCGGAAGCAGACAAAGCAAAAGCCACACCGGTTACGAAAGGCCTGCACAAAGGAAGCCTTCAGGAAACGCGAATCCATGAAGCTTATCTTCAACAGGTAATCAAAGACATTCAGAAGATGGATGGCATGAAAAATGTCGATGTGTTCGCCGATGGTCTGAAAATTTACACCAACATGGATACGAAAGCACAAGAAGCCACCGAAGATGTTCTGCAAAACGCTTCGTTCCTTAAAAACGAAAACAAAAAACTGCAATCAGGCATCGCGATCGTCGACACAAAAACAGGCAGCATCCGCGCCATTGGAAGCGGCCGTGAGGAAAACCTTATGAGTGCCTATTATGCTTCCGGAAATCAGCGTCAGCCAGGTTCCACCATTAAGCCAATTTTGGACTATGGTCCTGCCATTGATCATTTTAAATGGAATACCGGCCACATTTTGAAGGATTCACCTATTACAATTAATGGTTCGACCATCCATAATTTTAACGATGAGGAGTTCGGCGAGGTTTCCATGCGCCAGGCGCTTGAAAAATCAGAAAATACGCCGGCCGTCCGCACATTTATGGAAGTGGGCGAAGATAAAGCCGTTGATTTTGCCAACAAGCTTGGCATCAATATTGATTCAGCTCCTCCCGCCTACGCCATCGGAGGATTCCAAAAAGGGATCACACCGCTAAATCTTGCGGGTGCCTACGCAGCCTTTGGTAACGAAGGGGTCTACAATGCACCAACAACGATCCGAAAAATTGAATTTCCAAATGGCGACGTTGTTAAACCGGATACTAAACCGGTCAAGGCGATGAATGACTTTACCGCTTATATGATCACCGACATGCTCAAGGGTGTCATGAAAAGCGGAGGAACAGGGGCAATGGCGAATGTTCCCGGCTTAAATCTTGCCGGAAAAACAGGAACCACCAACCTGCCGAAGGAGTTCAGGGACGCCAACGGAATCCCGAAAAGTGCAACAAATGACGCCTGGATGGCGGGTTATACTCCTTCCTACTCCGCAGCCGTGTGGACAGGTTATAACAGCAAAAAGGACAATGAAGGGGTTCATTATCTGGATACAAATCAGCGGAACTATTCCAAGCTCATCTTTAAAGAGGTCATGAGCAGGCTTAACCATGACGGTTCAGATTTCAAAAAACCGAATTCAGTTGTCGATGTCACGCTTGAAAAAGGCACCAATAAAAAGGCAGGCGAATTTACACCTGAGAACGAGAAAGCGCATGAATTGTTCGTACGCGGTACAGAGCCAAATCAAGTATCAGATAAATACGACCAACCCGCTTCTATTGAAGGCCTTAAAGCCGAGTACAATAAAAAGAAAAATGCCATTGATGTAAAATGGAACTATAAAGGCAATGATAAGACCATTTATAAAGTAGCCGCCAGTGTGGATGGCACACAGGCAGCCGAACAAACGATCAAGGACCTGTCCTTTACCGTTCCTAATGCAGAAGCAGGAAAAACCTACAGCTTCCAAGTGACCGCCATCAACAGTGAAACGAATAAGGAAAGCCCGCCTGCGCAAACGTCGGTCACGGTTCCTGGCGAACAGCCTCCTGCCCAAAGTACTCCGCCTGATCAAAATAATCCTGGCGATCAAAACCAGGGTGGCAAAAAACAGCAGGGCGGCAAAAAAGAGCAGGGCGGCAATCAAAATCAGGAGCAAGGTGATCAGAACAAAAACCAAGGCAGCGAAAGTAATCAGCCTGATCAAGGCGGAAACCAGCAAGGCGGTACCGGGCAGCCAAACACGGCAGAGCCGCAAAATCCACAAGGCCCTGAAGGAAACCAAAACGGCCAGGGAAATGGCCAAGGAAATGGGAATAACCAAGATCAACGGCAGCAGCAGCGACAGAACGATCAGCAATTCCCTGCCCTTCCGGATCTTAACCAATAGAATAAAAAAGAACGCCGACCCGAGCAGCCAGGGCGGCGTTCTTTTTTATGATTGAAAGCGGATGTTGTACCGGTCCTCCAGGTAATTCCACAAACCCGGATAATCAAACGCGAGGTTCCAAAAGCTGGCGCCTCCCAGCTTATACTCATCAATCAGATCAAATTTGGCTTTCATGCTGCGGTAATCCTCGAACCAGACTTTATGCTCTTTCTTTTCTTTATCATAATATACAAAATACGGAGCATGGTCCTTGCTGTCATATTGGATCGCCGCTTTTCGCTTGGCCGCGAGCTGTACAGCCTGAACCGGGCTGAGCGCCTTGGCCTGCGGCCCTCCCTGAACAAAGGGAAGCTTCCAGTCATAGCCGTAAAGGTTGATCCCCATGAGGATTTTGCTTCTCGGAATCACTGTTACCGCATAGTCAATCACTTTTTTCACTTCTGTGAGCGGGCTTACCGGCAATGGAGGACCACCGCTGTATCCCCATTCATATGTCATGAGAATTACATAATCCACGGTTTGTCCATGTGCCTTGTAATCATGGCCTTCATACCAAATGCCTTTTTGTTTTTCTTTGGTCTTGGGAGCAAGAGCTGTAGTGGATATATACCCGTCTTTATGCATACGTTCGGTCATGGCGCGCAGGAACCGGTTATACCGCTCTCTGTTCTCTCCCCCGATATATTCAAAATCCACGTTAACGCCCACATACCCTTTTTCTTTCATGACTTTCGCTGTATTCTCGATCACCTTATTGCTGATGACCTGGTTTTTTAAAATAGTGGTAGCCAGTTCCCTGCTGAACGCTCCATCTTTTATGGTTGTCAATGAAAGAAGCGGACGGACATTTTTTGTTTTGATATCCTGTAAAAACGAGCCATCATCCAAGGGTTTCAGATCACCATTTTCTTTCACTTCATAGCTGAACAAAGAGATATAGCTCAATGCCTTGGCCGCATGATTAAAATTTTCCTGGGACTTATCCGAAGGTTCGGCGAAAGCGTTCGTTGTAATCGTGCGTTTGCGTTTCTGAGGCACAGTGAGTGCGAGCCCTTCCTTCAGCTGGCCTTCCGATACTTCAGGATTTGCCTGCTGAAGTTCAGTTTTCGTAACGCCTAGCTTTGCGGCAATCTTGTCGAACGTGTCTCCTTTTTTCACTTTATATTCAAAAGGCGCAGGAATAAGCAGCGTTTGTCCGACTGCCAGCACATCTTGCTGGCCAAGGGCATTCACTGAAGCAATTTTTTGCCAAGGTAAATTATAAAATTGTGACAGCTTATACAGCGAATCCCCTTTCTTGACGATATGGATTTGCATAACTCCCCCTCCTAGACGTTCTCATGACACATTCTATGTGATAAGAATCTGTCCCTATTCCTTGTGGGGGAAACGGGAATGGGTAGCAACCTTTTTTTCCAGTTCCAAAAACAGCTCATTCAGCTGAATCCACGCTGTAAAATGGGCGGGCCGGTTAATAATCATCTCCAGCCGCTCCACGATATTGACAGGCTTTACCGGGAGGGAGGGCACTGTGTCGTGCCATTGAACCAAATCGTCCACCCTTCTTTTGTTGGACCAATACAGCGCCTGTATGAAACAGCTCAGCTGGCGGATCATGGGGCCTCTTGCTTCCTGGGGCTTCCGCTCTGAAAATAACTGTCTGATCCTCTCACCCTCTGTTTTCCACTGATCAAACTTATTCTGCAGCTGCTCAGGGGACAACGGCCATTGATGCGGAAAGCTAAGGGCCTCTATGTCTTCCCTAAACGGGACTTTTGCCCGGTTATTGTCCTTTCCAAAAAAAAGCGGATGGTTCATGGAATCAGGAATTTTCATCTTTTTTTACAAGTTGAGCTTTTTTGACGCTCAATTTCATTCGTTTTTGGCCCTCCCGGCATAGTTCAAGCAGCGGGCATTCCGGACAGCGCGGACTTTGTGCCTTGCAATGATACCTTCCGAAAAAAATGAGACGGTGATGAGTGATGCCCCACTGTTCTTTAGGCACCTTTTTCATTAATGTTTCTTCAACCTGCAGCACAGAGTCCTTCCATTTGCAGATGGCCAAACGCTTTGTCACCCGTTCCACATGCGTATCCACGGCTATGGCCGGAATGCCAAAGGCAACAGAAACGACAACATTGGCCGTTTTTCTCCCGACACCCGGCAGCTTTGTAAGCTCATCCCGGTCCTCGGGCACCTTGCCGCCATAATCGTTCAGCAGCATATAACACAGCTTTTGTATATTTTTTGCCTTGTTCCGGTACAGTCCTATGGAACGTATATCATCCTGCAATTCCTCAATCGGAACCTTTAGGTAATCATCTGGTGTTTTATATTTGGCAAAGAGCCCCGGTGTGACTTTGTTCACCAGGGCATCTGTACACTGTGCCGATAAAAGAACAGCGATAGTGAGTTCAAAGGGATTGCTGTGATTCAGTTCGCAATGGGCATCGGGAAACATCTCTCCTATGGTATCCAAGCAATAAGCAATCTCTGTTTTATTCAGCATAGTCATCCTCCTGATTTAATACCCTTACATGCAAAAACAGACGAGATTTTCCTCGTCTATGATTGCTCAAGCCAGTTATATACGGGAACAGAGAATTGATTGCGGCTGTCAGAGGATTCTGCCGGCCTGGCCGCATGTTTGTTTTGCCGCGCCCTGAACTTCTCTCCGTACGTTCTGGCTTGTTCTGGTGTTTGTATATTATTCTTCTTCCATTCAAACAGAATCCGGTCGATATAGCGAAAATTAAGCTTACCTGTCATGACTGCTTCCTTTAACGCGGAAATGATCAATGGCGAAGTATGCCTGTCCTGATCGATCCAAATCTTCAGAGTTTCGCATTCCATGGGAGACAGCGGCCGTCCAAATTCCCGTTCAAAAATGGTATAGACACTTTGTTCTTCTTTTTCTTTATTGGCTAAGTCCCGCTCAGCTTCCTGGCCGGAAAGGATAGAAAGCAATTTTTCCCAAAGCGGATTCAGGGAATACGCTTCGTAGTACATGCCTCGTTCATCGTCTTCATATTGGCCGATCTCCAATAACCCCTGCTGGATAAAACCTCTCAGCATTCCCATGCAACGGGTGGGGGTAATACTCATCCTTCCGGAAAGCTCCTCCGGAGTCGGGAAGGGATTCCCCGATTCTATAAATGTATGTACATGCAGAAGTAGCATGCATTCTTCGTCCTGAAGTCCGATGGACCGGTAATGCTTAAACAGAACATGGGGTATTGAAATCGTTCCTTCTGACAGCCATTTCAAAAATAATGCCTTTTCCATCATAACACCCCTTCTTCATCAGTATACCACGAGTAAGCCTTCTTTCCCCAATCATGATGTTGCCGTGAAAACATCGATGAAGCTTAAGACGGATAGGTGTAACCGCCCTACAGACAGGTCCCGGGTGAAAGGTGAAAAACCTCCTTAAAGAGGAGGTTTTTTAAAAGTTTTTTCTAAAGTAAGTTTAAAAAATCAAGGATACAGTCGGTTCAGCAAACGTGGGAACGGAATGGTTTCACGGACATGTTCGGCGCCGGTGATCCAGGCGACAGTACGCTCAAGACCCAGACCAAATCCGGAATGCGGCACACTGCCATATTGGCGGAGCTCAAGATACCATTTGTAGGCATCATCTGTAAGTCCATGCTCTTCATAGCGGGCTTTCATGAGTTCAAGATCGTCAATACGCTGGCTTCCTCCGATGATTTCCCCATAGCCTTCCGGTGCAATCAGGTCGGCGCAAAGCACGACATCATCTCGTTCAGGATGCGGCTTCATATAAAAGGCCTTGATTTCTTTTGGATAATTGGTGATAAAAACAGGCTTGTCAAAACTTTCGGCAATCGCTGTTTCATGAGGCGCACCAAAATCTTCTCCCCACTCGATATCATCAAATCCTTTTTCTTTCAGAAGTGTAATCGCATCATCATAAGAAATCCGCGGAAACGGAGCTTTTACATTTTCAAGCTTGGAAAGATCTCGGCCTAGCACAGTCAGTTCAAGCTTGCAGCGTTCAAGCACGGATTGTACCACATGGCTGACAAACTGCTCCTGAATCTCGAGGGATTCTTCATGCTCCACGAAAGCCATCTCAGGCTCAATCATCCAGAATTCGATCAAATGGCGACGTGTTTTTGACTTTTCGGCACGGAAAGTCGGACCGAACGAGAATACCTTTCCAAGCGCCATGGCTGCAGCTTCCATATACAGCTGTCCGCTTTGAGAAAGATATGCATCTTCGTCAAAATATTTGGTATGGAACAAAGTCGTTGTTCCTTCGGCGGAACTGCCTGTCAAAATAGGCGGGTCGACTTTGATAAATTCATTTTTGTGGAAAAACTCATACATGGACTGAATAATTTCATTTCTGACTTTCATAATCGCATGCTGGCGTTTGGAACGAAGCCAGAGATGGCGGTGATCCATCAGAAACTCTGTGCCATGCTCTTTTGGCGTAATCGGATAATCCACTGCTTCGTTAATGATCTTCACGTCTGAAACAACGAGCTCCACACCTGTTTGAGAGCGGTCATCCTGCTGGACTTTCCCTGTCACATAAAGACTGGTTTCCTGTGTAAGTCCTTTGGCTGTTGTCCAGATGTCTTCAGCCACTTCAGCTTTAACGACCACTCCTTGAACAAAGCCCGTTCCGTCCCGAAGCTGCAAGAATGCAATTTTGCCGCTTGAGCGCTTATTGCTCAGCCAGGCACCGATGGTTACTGTCTCATCGATATGGCTTTTTAATTGGGATATTGTTGTTTTCACGTGACACCCTCCAAATCATTCTATGTATAAGTGATTATCATCTAATCACTTATAAAAATCAAATACCCTCAAAATCTGTTATTTGCTCTTTTTTTCCATGAACCGGGCAATCCGCTCCAAAGCTTCCTCAAATTTTTCAAGGGATGTAGCATAAGAAAGCCTTACATTGTCCGGTGCTCCAAAGCCTGAACCCGGAACAAGCGCAACCTTCTCCTCCTCAAGGAGCGCTGCCACCCATTCATCCACACTGTTAAAGCCGGTCAATCTAACCGCTTCCTTCACATTCGGGAAAAGATAAAACGCACCTTTTGGTTTCACGCATGAAAAGCCCGGAATTTGAATCAGCTTTTCATAAACGGTATTCAGACGGGATTCAAAAGCAATCCTCATTTCTTCCACCGGTTCCTGGCTTTCCTCATAAGCAGCAATCGCGCCATATTGGGAAATCGTGGTCGGATTGGATGTACTGTGGCTGTCCAGGTTGGTCATTGCTTTAATAACCGTACTGTTGCCTGCCGCATAGCCGATCCTCCATCCCGTCATGGAATGGGACTTGGAAACCCCATTAATAATTATGGTCTGTTCTTTCAGCTCCGGAGAAAGCTGGGCAATCGACGTATGCTGTGCACCGCCATAAATTAATTTTTCATAGATTTCATCCGAGATGATAACAATATTATGTTTTAAGCATACTTCCCCGATTTGTCTCAGTTCTTCTTCATTGTACAGAGAGCCTGTTGGATTGCTTGGGGAATTGATGACGATCGCTTTTGTTTTTCCTGTCACCGCTTCTTCCAGCTGTGCAGGTGTAATTTTAAACGCATTGTCTTCCTTGCCTTCCACATAAACCGGTACACCGCCTGCCAGTTTCACCTGCTCGGGGTAGCTCACCCAGTACGGTGTTGGAATAATGACCTCGTCTCCGTCGTTTAGTAAAACCTGAAAAAGTGAATAGAGCGATTGTTTCGCTCCCGTTCCAACTACAATTTCCTGAGGCGAATAGTCAAGATTCTGGTCTTTCTTGAATTTTTCTGCAATCACCTTTTTAAGGGCAGGCAGGCCTCCGGAAGCGGTATACTTCGTATGCCCTTCCTTCATGGCCCGGTAGGCAGCCTCAATGATGTGTTCAGGGGTATTAAAGTCCGGTTCTCCTGCGCCCAGTCCAATCACATTATGCCCCTCTGCTTTTAATGCATTCGCTTTTGCCGTGATGGCCAGTGTTGTAGATGGTGTAAGTGCTTTTACTCGGTTTGCCAGTTCCATTCTTCTCATCCCTCACTTTTAGATTTCTTGCTTGATGCTGTATTTTTTATAGCGTTCTCCTGTTTGGAAATCGCCGTAGTAAAACGTATACCTTCCGTTATCATCCAGATAAACGGCTTCCCATACCACCTGGTTGTTCTCCATTCCAAGCCGGAGATTCACCCATTCCTTTGGTTTGAGGTTTTTGTCCACATATTTCTTCATTTGCTGCTTTGTCAGGCCATCACTTTGTTTTACCAGTTTGGTCTTGCCTTTGTTATTAACCAGCACATATACCTTCCCATACTTGCCGGAGGTGCCGCTTAGCACATTCAGCGCCTGATTGCCGTGATAATAATCCATCTGGTGAACCTTTAAATGATAATCGTTTTGTGCGGCCTGTACTGCTCTCTCCTGTTCCGCATCACGGTTTAAAAGAATCTTATTATACAGTGAAATGCTCTGCCAGAGGATAATTACGATACAGGCTATCCCCAGAATAATCCACCATTTTTTCATCTCGTGCACCCTTTTTATGTTTTGTAGATGGTAAATATCATATTATTTTCATCCTGTTCATCGAGTGCCAGACCGAACATGACATCTTTGTGTTTCAATGTTTTGTTTAATTCGGTCACAACCTTGTAAAGGTCAGGCGATTTGCTGATCTTCACAGTGGAAAGAACTTTGATTCTGCTCTCCAAACCTGCTGCCTCCTTACCCAATTCCATCTCGTAACTTACTATATCAGACTTCTGCCATTTTTGGACAGGCAATCTCCATCTATTTTATGACGGATCGAGCCATCCTTCAAGATCGGTCAGCAGGTCGGCCATCAGACCCTTTTGCACGGGTACCGGCGGCAGAGAAGTAACGAACGATTTGCCGTAGCGCGTCTCTGTTATCCTTCTGTCGAGAACAAACACGACACCCTTATCCCTTTGTGTACGGACCAATCGTCCAAACCCCTGCTTGAAGCGGATAATGGCCTGCGGGAGGGAAAGCTCCATAAACGGATTGCCTCCGTCTTTCTTAAGTTTATCTGCCCGGGCTGCCGTGACCGGATTATCAGGCGGCGCAAACGGAAGCCGGATGATGACAAGACAGGACAGATCTTCGCCGGGAATGTCGATCCCCTCCCAAAAACTGCTTGTGCCAAACAGAATCGACTGTTCAAATTTCTTGAAATTCTTCGTCAACCGTGCCCGGCTTCCGCTGTCAATTCCCTGTCCAAACAGGACAAACTCGTCTGAATCCGAAATGTTTTTGAACACATTGTAGGTTTCCCTAAGCATGTCACTCGAGGTAAACAGAACAAGCATTCTGCCTCTGGTTACTTTGGCAATATTGTAAAGCTGCCGTGCAATAACGGCAACAAAGGTTTCCTGGTCCACTTCATTGATGAGCGGAACATCCTCAGGTACCATGAACTTCACCTGCTGATCGTAAGAGAACGGTGATGGAAGATTAGCAGTCATTGGCCCAAAATCATCTAGACCCAGCCGGGAGGTCATATACTGAAACGAATTTCTGACCGACAGCGTTGCCGAAGTAAGAACCGCGCTGTTCTTTTTGGCAAAAAATTCATCAGCCAGCATATCCCCGATCACGATCGGTTTGCTGTAAAGATACACGGCATTTTTTGCGCCCTTCGCCTCCACCTCAAGCCAGAATACTTCATCATCGTTCACCTCCCATAACAGGTGACGCAGTTTTTCCTTTTCCTCTTGCAGCTGGTTTCTCACACCATTAAAATCAGCGACAAGCCCTTTTTGTTTAAAGTTGAAATGGTCTTCTTTTTCATCGCACAGCTGTGCCGTCTTTTTTAACAGCTTTTCCAGATCATTGACTTCAAAATGAACACGCTGGGACATCTCCATGATCGCCTGCCAGGCTACGCGTTTTCCTTCCCGTTCACCGTACCGGTAGCTCACTCGGCCAAAGTCGTTCATACTGCTTTTTTTGGCTTCAAGCACATAGTCACGAAGGGTACGGAACAACTCATCTAGCTCCATTTTAAGATCTGGAAGCTTAAGGGCGATTTTGTCCAGGGCCTCTTCCAGTCCTGTCACTTCTGCGGCCTCTGTCAGTTCGTAAAGCTTTTGCACAAGCCCGTTATCTTCCTTTGTCCCCATCCGTTCAAGCAACCTTGCAAACACAAAATAATCCGTTTGAACGCCGAAATGGTCGCTTACCACTTCCTCCACATGATGGGCTTCGTCAATAATTACCTCCTTGTAAGAAGGCAGCAGCTGGGCGTCGGATTTTACATCGGTAAACAAAAGAGCATGGTTTGTGATGACAAGGTCCGACACCATGGCCTCTTTTCGTTTACGATGATAAAAACATCTGGAAAACCAGGGACACCGCTGATTCAGGCATGAGCCCGAATCGCTTTTCACCTGTTGCCAGAACAGCTTGCCGCCTGATGCAAGGTTTAACTCTTCAACATCGCCCTGGGTGGTTTCAGTCAGCCAGACGAGCAGTTGGGCCTTCGTCAGATTCGTATCGTAATTATCATCGTAGCTGTCATCCAGTGATTGTTCAAACTTGCGCAGGCACAGATAGTTATTGCGGCCTTTCAGGACTGTGGCATGAAATGGGAACGGCAAAATGTTCTTCAGAATGGGAATATCCCGCTCCATAAGCTGCTGCTGAAGCTGAATCGTATGTGTACTGATGACGATCGGCCGGTCATGCTGCTTTCCGTACACCAAGGAAGGGATAAGGTAGCCAAGCGACTTTCCAACACCTGTTCCGGCTTCAATCACGGCATGCTGATGATCTTCCATGGCTTCAAAAACCATACCGATCATCTTTTGCTGACTTTCTCTTGTTTCATAATGTTCCATTTCCTCCGCAAGGGTGCGAAGCAATGATTGAGAATCTACGCCGGCGTCTGCTCCGATGTCCTCTTTTTCAACCGGTGAAAAAGATTTGATCGCGAGCTGCCGGAAATAATCCATTCCTTCCTCATCTTCTATTCTGGAAGACTTCGAAATGATGATGTCCTTTACGATTTCCTCCAGACTGCTCTGCATCTTTTTCAAAAAGGGTTCAAGTCGCTGAAGCGTCAAGAGCGGAAGAGTGTTGAGCTTATCGAGCAGCTGAACGAGCAAATGTGCGGTTACTTCCGCGTCACTATCGGCCTGATGCGGGTTTTCATGGACAATACCCAGGTAATCTGCCAACTGCCCCAGCTGATAGCTGTCGGCCTGCAGCAATAAAACTCTGGAAAGTTCCACGGTGTCAATCATTGGTCCGGAAAATCGCCGGTACCCGCTGTTTTCAAACTCTTCCTGCAAAAAGTTCAAATCAAATAATACGTTATGGGCGACGAAATAAGATCCTTCAAGCATCTGTAAAATGGCCGGTGCAATCTCTTCAAACAAAGGGGCATCCGTAACCATCTCATCATTGATCCCGGTAAGCTGCTCAATAAACGGAGGAATGGGGATTTCCGGGTTCACAAAGGAAGAAAAACGGTCAACGATTATGTCATTTTCAACCACCACAGCTCCGATCTGAATGATCCGGTCTCCGCGTGCGGGGGAGTTTCCAGTCGTTTCTACATCAATCACAACATAACGGTTGTTCATCCTTTTCACCTCGGGTCAAACGGCATGCACTTATAAGCAGTGCAGCTCTTGTATGTAAATAGAAAAACCCCTTGAAGAAGGGGTTAAAGAATCGTTGAAGCCGGTTCATAACCTAATATTTCTGTAATACGGTTGTTTTCATCCATGATCGCAACCCTTGGCTGATGAGCCGCGGTTTCCTCTTCAGAAAGCATGCAGTATGAAATCACAATAATAACATCGCGTTCCTGCACAAGGCGTGCAGCTGCACCATTCAGGCACATCACTCCGGTTCCTCGGGGACCGGGAATAATGTAGGTTTCAAATCTTGCCCCATTATTATTGTTGACGATTTGCACCTTTTCGTTTGGAACCATGTTAACCGCATCAAGAATATCTTCATCTATCGTTATGCTTCCCACGTAATTCAAGTTCGATTCGGTTACACGGGCGCGATGGATCTTGCCTTTCATCATTGTTCTGTACATAACATCACCTATAGTTCCCTTTCCTTGGGTGTAATCAGTAGATTATCAATCAGCCTGGCATTCTTATACTGGACGGCAAGCGCGATGATCATGGTTTGCGTGGAGTAGGGAACTTCCTCAAGTTCAGGGTAGGAAAGAATCTCAAAATAATCGACATTTCCGCTTGTTTCTGTCTCTACATACTCTACCATTTTTTCTTTCACAAGTGTAATATTTTTCTCTTTTTCCAGGAGTTCTGCTGCCAATTTCAACGAGCGGAATAATACAGGCGCTTCTCTTCTCTCCTGCGGTGATAAGTAAACGTTTCTCGAGCTTTTTGCCAGACCATCCTCTTCCCGCACAGTCGGGCAGGCCACCAGCTCCATTGGATAATTCAAATCGGTAATCAATCCTTCAACAACCGCCACCTGCTGAGCATCCTTCATTCCGAAATAAGCTCTTGTAGGGGAAACAATGTGAAACAGTTTGGAAAGAACGGTTGCCACTCCATCGAAGTGCCCTTCCCTTGTTTTCCCACAAAGTGCTTGAACCCTTCTTTTCACGTGCAAAACGACAGATGGGTTATTCGGATACATCTCATGCACTTCCGGATAAAATACTACGTCAACCGCATTGTTTATCGCCACATTTTCATCCCGTGCAAAATCCCTTGGATACCGTTCAAAATCTTCATTTGGTCCAAATTGAAGCGGATTGACAAAAATGCTGATAACCACACAATCATTTTCTTTTCGTGCTCTGTCCATAAGAGCTCCATGCCCTTCATGAAGATACCCCATCGTCGGAACAAACCCGATGCTCTTTCCTGCTGCCAATTGTGCTTGGCTGTAGGCGCTCATCTTTTGGATGCTTTTTATGATTTTCAATTTATTTCCCCCCATACAGCGCTTGTGCTTCTTCTGGTTTCATGGAAAACGAATGCGCTTCATCAGGAAAGGTTCCGGCTTTCACTTCGGAAACATACGTTTCAATCCCTTTCAGCATCGGATGGGCGGAGTGGGCAAACATTTTCACAAATTTCGGTATATGGTGAAAACCATATCCGATCAAATCATGGTAGACAAGCACCTGACCGTCCGTTTCACTACCTGCTCCAATGCCAATCACCGGTATTTTGATCGATTCGGAAATCAGTTGTGCGAGCTGCTTAGGCACACATTCGAGAACAAGAGCAAAGGCTCCGGCGTCCTCTACCCGTTTCGCATCATCAAATAGCTGCCTGGCCTGTGCGGATTCTCTTCCCTGTACTTTATAGCCGCCCAGCACACCGGCCGTCTGCGGCGTAAGACCAAGATGGCCGATAACAGGAACGCCGCCTTCCACCAGATAGCGGATGGTCTCGATGACGCTTTTTCCTCCCTCAAGTTTAAGGGCCTGTGAACCTGTTTCCTGCATGATTCTCATGGCGTTTTTAACGGTCTCAGCCCTTGTGCCGTGATAGCTCATGAACGGCATATCGGTGACAATAAAGGTATCTGGCGCTCCCCGTTTTACCGCTTTGGCATGGTGGATCATGTCATCCACGGTAACCGGAACGGTTGAGTCATATCCAAGAACCACCATCCCGAGCGAATCACCCACCAGAATCACATCCACTTCTGCTCTTTGAGCCAGTTGGGCAGATGGGTAATCATAGGCTGTCACCATTGCGATCTTTTCCTTGTTTTGCTTCATTGCAAGAAAACTTTGAGTCGTTTTCATCCTTACTCCTCCTTTTTTAAGGAGGCACAGAGGAAAAACCCCTCGAAGTAATCAGAGGGGTTTTAAAGTACGTGTGTTTCTGCAATCCCTCTGTCCCGGTCCTTTATGGATCTAGGCAGATTAATACGTTAATCTTTCCTTCTCAGAAAGTGCAGTTCCTAAATGCAGGATACCGCCTTTTCTACACCTATTACTTTACCACAATATTCAGGTTCCGGGAATCTCAATGTCAGCCGAATAAATCGGGTGGATGTTCCCTTCATCATCCTCAAGAAGCAAAATTCCATCATCAGTAATGCCTTTTGCGATGCCTTCAATCTGCTGATTGAGGGTGCGCACGCGAATGCGCCGTCCGATGCTGTTTGCGTAGCTTTCCCACATAAGCTTCACGAGCGCGAATCCGTTGTTTAAATAATCATGATAAAGTTCTTCCATTTCTTTAAGAATGGATGAAATGAGTTCTGCCCGTTTGATTTCTTTTCCTGATTCTATTTTCAGGGAGGTGGCAATATCCTTGAGCTCGTCGTTAAAATCGTCACGTCCCACGTTTACATTAATACCTGGGCCGATAATGACCGCATGTACACGGTCGGATTCCGCCTGCAGTTCCGTTAAGATTCCGACAACCTTTTTACCATTAACCAGAATGTCGTTCGGCCATTTGATCTCCGGACGGAGACCGGTAACTTTCGAGATGGCTTTGGTGATGCCGACCGCTGCAAGCAGGGTAAGCTGGGGAGCCTTTTGGAGAGGAATGTCCGGGCGAAGAATGAGGCTCATCCAGACTCCTGTTCCTTTTGGCGACTGCCATTGGCGTCCGAGACGCCCGCGTCCGCCGGTCTGTTCATCGGCAACCACCAGCGTTCCTTCATACGCACCAGACTGTGAAAGCCGTTGAGCAATCTCTTGTGTACTTTTAACAGATTCCTCGTACACTATTGTCCTCCCGAGAACCTCTGTTTTGAGCCGCGCATTGATTTCTGCCGCTGTGACTCGGTCAGGTGCAGATTGGATCCGGTATCCCTTGCGAGGCACCGCTTCAATCACATATCCTTCCTTGCGCAATTCCTCAATATGCTTCCAGATCGCTGTGC
This sequence comes from Fictibacillus enclensis, assembly GCF_001457035.1. GTDB lineage: Bacteria > Bacillota > Bacilli > Bacillales > Fictibacillaceae > Fictibacillus_C > Fictibacillus_C enclensis. The sequence continues at coordinate 1,702,360 of NZ_KQ758617.1, forward strand.
GCGAACAGCTCAGTTTATCGCTGATTTGCTGTCCCGAAACATACTCCCCCTCATTGTTCATGAGCATCTGCAGCAAATGCTGTCTCATTTTCCCTTCCAACTCCTTACCCAACTCAGAATTTCCTCTTTATTGTTTTGCACTGTCTTTTCGACGACACCTTTTTCAATTTCACCAAGAATCTCCTGAATCCAGGGTCCCTTTTCCCTTTCAAACGATTTCACAATGTCCCGCCCATTGACTGCCAGTTGCTTTCTCGAATGGATGGGCAGTCTGCGATAGGATTCCTGTAGCTTGCTGAGCTCTTCATTGGCCTTTTTCCCCTGCAGCAGATTCCTTATCCGTAAACATGACACAGCCCGTTCCTCGCCTAGTTCGTACAAATACACCGGCTTCCGTACATCCTTGTCCAAAAAACGGAAGAGCAGACCAACCTCCCGGATGAGGGCATTGGACCGTTTCCAGGCTTTTAAAAAACCAGTCAAATCAGAAGCCCCAAGCAAAAAAAGAAGAGCCGCCCATCTTTCTTCATCCTTTTCTAAACCGGTCCACCCAAATGAAGAAAGCGAGTCCGCCCTGTCTTTGTATCTCTCGAGTTCTGGCAATGAAGAAGAAAATCCTTCTTCAAAGATAAACGCCAGGCAGATTGGAGCATCCATCCCCCGAAGCAGCTTAGTAAACTCGACTGCAAGCCGTTCTACCGCAATTTCCCTTAATTCTTTGGACAAGGACACACAGGCCATTTTCGTTTGGGTTTCAAGCGAAAACCCTATGACCGACCAAAACCGGAGGGCTCTCATGATTCTAAGAGGGTCCTCAAGGAATCGTTTAACAGGATTTCCGACGGTTTTTATGAGCTGATTTTGAAGATCCTGTCTGCCGCCAAAAGGGTCATAAATTGTCCCGAACCGGTCCATGGCCATTGCATTGATGGTAAAATCTCTTCTTGCCAGATCCTCTTCCAGGGAATCAATATATTCGACAGACGAAGGATGACGGCGGTCCACATACTTCCCTTCTTTTCTGAACGTTGTCACTTCATATGAAACCGCCCCATGCCGAACAATCACCGTTCCGTGTTCAATACCGACGGGGATTGTTTTTGGAAATAGAGAAGAAACCTCCACCGGAAGCGCGGAAGTGGCAATATCAATATCCCCCATTTTCCTGTCCAGCAGAAGATCACGGATACAGCCGCCAACCATATAAGCCTGAAACCCTGCCTCTTCCAGCCTGTCCATAATATATTGTGCACCTTCAAAAAGATCTTTCATTTGGCATCCTATCCTTTTAAAACGCTATAGTATAGCTGCTCATAATCTTCCACGATCTTGGAAGAATGAAAATGATCTCTTACATGCTGCATCGCCTGATAGGAAAATCTCTGTTGTTTGCTTTCATCCGTCAGAATGGAAAGCGATGCACGGGCGATACCATCGATGTCTCCCAGTTTACAAATATACCCCGTTTCTCCGTCCAGAATTACTTCTGGTATTCCGCCGATGTTCGTCCCAACGACAGGTACTCCACAAGCCATTGCTTCAAGCAGAACCAGCCCAAAGCTCTCTTTCTCAGAAAGGAGAAGCTTCAAGTCGCTTATAGAAAATAATTCAGCCACATTTTCCTGCTTTCCTAGGAAGAGAACATGTTCTTCAATGTTCAGGTCCTGGACCAGCTTGCAGGCGACCGTAAATTCCGGACCGTTTCCAATCAACAGAAGTTTTGCTGGAATTTCGCTTACGATTTTATGAAACGCCTTAATAACATCAGGTACCCGTTTAACGTTCCGGAAGTTGGAAATATGAATAATGACCTTTTCTTCCGGTTTGATGCCATATCCTTTCTTCAGATGGCTCGCATCCTGCTTAAAATATTCCCGTTCATCTACAAAGTTATAGATGGGATAAATCTCATTTTCCACGCCTAGCAGGCGATATGTATCATTTTTCAAACTATTGGATACTGCCGTTACAGCATCCGACTTTTCAATCCCGAATTTGATCATCTCTTTCAGAGAAGGATCATATCCAAGAACTGTAATGTCAGTCCCATGGAGGGTGGTAACAATCTTTAGCTGTTCACCTGCCATCTGCTTCGCCAAAAAGGCACACACCGCGTGCGGTATCGCATAATGCGCATGGATAATATCCAGCTTTTCACGCTTGGCGACCTCCGCCATTTTACTCGCCAATGCCAAATCGTACGGCGGATATTTAAAGACGGAATAATTGTTGACTTCCACTTCATGATAAAAGATATTTGCATACACTTTTCCAAGGCGGAAGGGCAGGGCAGAGGTAATAAAATGTATCTCATGCCCTTTTTCAGCCAGCAGTTTTCCAAGCTCAGTAGCTACAACCCCGGATCCGCCGACAGTAGGATAACATGTAATTCCAATTTTCAGCTTCATTTGGTTCTCCTTACAATGTCTTTAATAAATAAGGCTTTTTGGTAATGAACCCTTCCGCGTAGGCGACACCCGCTTCAAAGCCAAACATCTTTTCCCTGGCGCTGACCGATTCAATGTATCCATTAACAAGCGGTGTAGCAAAGCTTTCATCGCTTTTAACGAATTGGCTTTCATAACAATTCAGCGCCGCCACCTTTTTTTCAAAAACAGACGATATATCAACGAGCAGATGAGGCTTGTGGAAACCGTTGATAAAATAAAAATAAATATTTTTCACCCTGTGTGGAGGCAGACCCTCGGGATCCGCAACATTTTTCACACCAGCGGAAAATGCCGCTTCTTCCACAAGTTTTGAACAATTGCCATGGTCCGGATGGCGGTCCTTCGGATAAGGAACAAAAATGCTGTCCGGTTTTACTTTTCGAATGACCGTCACGATCGACGCGATATGGTCCTCTTTCAGTAAGATACCGCGGTCGGGAAGTCCAAGATTCAGCCGTTCGGTTACACCAAGCACGTCAGCAGCCTTCTTTGCTTCTTCTTTCCTTCGCTCCACCGTACCGTTAGATGAAAGTTCGGCCTGGGTAAGGTCGCAAATGGTAACCCTTCCTCCATTGGCCGTGTGATTCGCAATGGAACCGCTCATTCCAATTTCAACATCGTCCGAATGAGCGCCAAACGCGAGCCAGCTTTCTTGTCTCATGATGATTGCCCTTCTCTCTCTCTAATAATGGTTCTCCAATTGAAATCGCCGCGCTCCATGGCCCGGATGAACAGTTCTCCACTCGCCACGTTCGTCGCTACCGGAATCTGGTAAACATCACAGAGGCGAATGAGCGCGGAAATGTCGGGTTCGTGCGCCTGTGCGGTTAACGGATCACGAAAAAATAGAACAAGATCCATCTCGTTCTGCGCAATTAACGCACCGATCTGCTGATCGCCACCAAGGGGACCGGATTGAAATCTGTGGATATTCAGCCCGGAAGCATCCATGATTTTTTGTCCTGTAGTGCCTGTTGCAAACAATTCATGCTTCTTCAAAATCGGTTCATAAGCAACTGAAAAATTAATCATTTCCTGTTTTTTATTATCATGCGCCACCAACGCAATTCTCATCGTTCCCCACCCTTTTTATTCAATAATATTTTCCAAGCCGTAAACAAGATGATCCACATTCATGACCGCTTCGACCGCCAGCTTGACACCAGGCATGAATGAAGCCCGGTTCATGGAATCGTGCTTAATGGTCAGCGTTTGTCCTTCTCCACCCATAACGACTTCCTGATGCGCAACAAGCCCAGGCAAGCGAATACTGTGAATCCGGATTCCATCGAGTTCGGCGCCTCTTGCTCCTTTAATGTCTTCTCTTTCGTCAGGGTGCCCCTGTTGTTTGGATTCCCTGACCTCACGAATCAACTGTGCAGTTTTCAGAGCTGTTCCTGACGGGGCATCCAGTTTTTGGTCATGATGCTTTTCAATAATCTCGATATCCGGAAGGTACCTTGAAGCCATCTGCGCAAATTTCATCATCAAAACGGCACCAACGGCAAAGTTTGGTGCAATAATAGCGCCCAGTTCACGCTCGGATGCGAGGTTTTTCAAGCGTTCAAGATCTTCGTCTGAAAAACCGGTAGTTCCGATTACCGGGCGAACATTGTGCTCCAGCGCCTGTTCAAGATGAATTTTTCCCACATCGGGTTTTGTCAAGTCAATCAGGACATCCGGATGGATTTCCGAAAAACACCTTGGCGCATCCTCATATACCGGAATATCAAGCGCAGGCATGCCCGAGACATCCTTCAGCTTCATGCCTTCATTTCTTGAATCAATAACCGCAACAAGTTTAAAATGCGGGGTTTCTGTTACCATCCGGACAGCCTCGCTCCCCATCTTTCCTCGTGGTCCTGCAATGACGATAGAAATTTCCTTGTTCATCTTATTGTTCCTCTCCTTCTTCAATCCGTGTCCAACGGTCTTTATCTCTTGTATTGAATTTTTTCATGACCAAATCAAACGATTTTTCCATACTAATATTGAGTGAATTGGCAAAACATAGTAAGACGAAGAAAAGATCGCCGAGTTCCTCTTCGATCGTCTGTTCTTTTTCGGTTGATTTTTTTGGTTTTTCCCCATAATAGTGGTTAACTTCACGGGCAAGCTCGCCAAGCTCTTCGGTCATTCGGGCGGTCATGGCCAGTGGGCTGAAATAGCCTTCTTTGAACTGGCTGATGTATGTATCAACTTCTTTTTGCATTTCTTGCATGGTCTTGTTCATCGTATATCACCTCATGTTCAATCCTACGTTAATGTTAGCGGAGAATAAAGCATTTGACAAATTTCTTGAGCGATTGAACGGCCCCCGTTTTTGCTTTATAATGAAAACGCCATCAAGGCGACGCAACAGAATCAGGAGGCACGTATGACTTTTCCCATCCGCATCAAAAACGTCTTTTTTATCTTGTTGGGCTCCGCCATCTTTTCTTTTGGCATCGTGCATTTCAACATGCAGAACAATCTGGCAGAAGGCGGTTTTACCGGCATTACCCTTATTCTTTACTTTTTGTTTCATATCGACCCTTCGTATTCTAATCTGGCGCTCAACCTCCCGCTTTTTTTTGTTGGCTGGAAGCTGCTTGGAAAAAACGCATTCATTTATACGTTGATCGGTACGCTTGGTGTGTCTCTTTTTCTTTACCTTTTTCAGCGTTTCTCTTCTCTCAGGGTTGACCTGAAACAAGATATGCCCCTCGCAGCCCTGTTCGCTGGCGTTTTTATCGGCATCGGACTCGGCATTATTTTCCGCTATGGCGGAACAACAGGCGGAGTGGATATCATTGCACGGCTCGGTCATAAATTTATGGGATGGAGCATGGGGAAAACAATGTTCATGTTTGATTTCGTCGTCATTTCCCTCTCGCTTGTCTATCTCGATTATAAAGAAGCCATGTATACCCTCGTCGCCGTATTTGTCGGCGCAAGGGTGATTGATTTCATGCAGGAAGGCGCGTATGCCGGAAAAGCAGCGATGATCATCTCCGAAAAAAACACCGAAATCGCTGCCCTGATCATGAAAGAAATGGACCGGGGAGCTACCCTTCTTACGGCCAAGGGAAGCTTTACCGGCACACAGAAGGAAGTGCTGTACTGTGTATTCGCCCGTAATGAAATCGTCCGTCTCAAGCAGGTTATTGAACGAGTCGATCCGCACGCCTTCGTGACCGTCAACGACGTTCACGAAGTCCTCGGAGAAGGCTTCACACTCGACGCAGACAAAAACCCAATAGGATTATAAGAAAAGCTGAGGCGTCCGCCTAGAAGCGCAGACGTTGGAGGCTTTGAACACAAATACGCGACACAAAAAACCTCCGCATTCTGCGGAGGTTTTATCAATTTTAATCATCATTATTCATGCCAACGAACATGAGCACAAAGCGCAAAAGTTCGAGAACGGCAACGAGCGCAGCTGCCACGTATGTGAGTGCAGCGGCATTCAGCACTTTTCTAGCCTGTCGTTCTTCGTTATTACGGATCATGCCGGTGGATACAATCTGGTCCATCGCCCGGCTGCTGGCGTTAAATTCTACCGGCAGGGTCACCAGCTGAAACAGCACAGCTGCGGCCATAAAGACAATACCGACCAACAGCAGGTTAGCTGATGTGAAGAGTATACCCGCTAAAATCAGAAGATACGAAAAGTTGGACCCGAGATTAGCAACAGGCACCAATGCATGCCGAAAGCGAAGCGGTGCATAGCTTTCTTTGTCCTGGATCGCATGTCCCACTTCATGGGCAGCGACAGCAGAGCCGGCAATTGAATGGCCGTAATAGTTTTCTTCCGATAAACGTACCACTTTTGTACGCGGGTCATAATGGTCGGACAGCCTGCCGCCAATCGGCTCAACTGCCACATTGTACAACCCGTTTTGGTCCAATATTTCACGGGCGACTTCAGCTCCCGTTTTTCCTGTAGAGTTTTCAACTTTTGAATATTTATTGTAGGTGCTTTTCACTTTCATTTGTGCCCAAAGCGGGATAATCAACAAAAGTGCAAAGTAGATGAGAAAAGACATTTATGGCATTCCTCCACTATTATTTATACTTTAATTTTATTAATCTGCAGCTCTTATGTCAATTAGAACGCTCATTCCTCCGGCCACTCTACTGCCTTTTCACTCTCTGTCTCTGCTTTATATTTTCTCCATCCGACATAAAATAATGTAGAGAAAATAATGCCTCCGATCGAAAAAATCAGCCAAAATAAAGAAGGATCTGAAGTGTCTTCTTTTGCATCAAACAGTTTTTCAAAATCTCCCTGAATCGAAGTGAGTTTTTCGCGGCTCTCCTTCGATGAAATCATGTTAGTTCTTGTGTTTTCGATATATTCCACATCCCGGTCGACCTGGTCAAAGACGGCTTCTGTCACGTCCATGCTCACAGCGGGGCGGATCATGTTGTAATTCGCCAAAAATTCGTTTGCAGCCTCCTGAAATGACTGATCTTCCTTCTTTTTTAGAGAAAGCTGCATCGATTTAATCGGGTTCATGATTTGGTACTCCGTCTGTTTCCACAGTGGCTGATGGTCTGAAACCAGAGCGTCCATAAGCAGCCGGACGCCGGTCAAGCGGCTGATTTTCACATCACGGGTTTCCTCTGCCCTGCCCAGAGCTTCTATCGTATTCTCCATGGTCATGTCCACCATTCGGATTTTGTCATCCGCGAGATCACTATTTGCCACATCTTTGCCAAACTGGGATGACATATAGAAGAGAACCTCGCTTGCTTCTTTATACCGTTCTTCCTTGGCAAGCTCCAGCGCTTTATCGGACAATTGAGTAACATTGTCAAAGTCTGGATGCTGGCCGCTGCCGATTGCATGCACAGCAGCCGGCATCAAAAGCAGAAAAGCGCTTAACGCTGCAACGGTTTTTCGTTTTATTCCCATTCCTGTCCCTCCCATACGGTATAACCCATCATATGAGAAAACGGACAAGGATAGACCTCTATTTACCCGCGATGCTGTACGTCACGGGTTAGCACATAGATCAGTGCAACTGAAAATGCGCTCAACCAGAAGGTCAGGTAGCCGATCAGTTGCATATGGTCGGCGAGTATATCGTAACGGGGCATCATTCCGTAAACATAGTCAATCATCTCATTATGGAACACCCACAGAGCGGCAACAGCCATGTGGCGAAGCCGGATCTTATAATATGAGGCGTACAAAAGTCCTTCTATGGCCATCCCCAAATGTGAAAATATCAACATGTAGCTTTCCCAATACAGCGGGGGAGCCACCAGGCCGCCAGCAATGTTCATTCCCACCGCCCATATGCCATATTTAAATAAGCTGACGGCGGCCAGTGCTTCGATATACGGAATATTTTTTCCGAACAGAAATGCAATAAGTACAAAGACAAAGAACAGACTTGCTGTAGGGCTGTCCGGCACAAAAAGAACAAATTTCAGCGGCGTCGCTGCCAGCTGGTCTTTATACCAGTAGTATCCATAAGCTGTCCCGATTATGTTGACAATCAGCAAACAGGTTAAAAACCACCTTTGCTTCAGGATTCCGTAAAGATAGATCATTTCTTTTCTCCTAACATGGCTGAATGATGTAAAAAAAAGCCGACTATAGAAGCCAGCTTTTTTCCATTGCTATTTTTCCAGTTTAGATATAAAGTTAGCCAATTTTTTTAAATCTTCTTCATTGCCCTTGTAAGCGTTGGCAGGCATCGCTCCACGGCCTTCCTTGGCAATTTTCATAATATCCTCAGGCTTTAGCCCGGTTCCGATCAGAGATGGACCCGTTCCGCCCGACAGCTCTGATCCGTGACAGCCTACACATGACTGACTTTTAAACACTTGATAACCAGGATCATTTTTATCAATATTGGTCTTAACGATCTTCCCTTGCTCTTTTGCCTTTTCCCAGTCATGGGTTACAACGGACTCCCACGTCAGATATGTAACGGAAATTAGTGCAATAAGCATTAAACCTGTTGCAACCGGCCGTTTCGAAGGACGTCTTTCAGCCCCTCTGTCCAGCCATGGGGCAAGCATCAATGCTCCAAACGCAAGACCCGGAATAACAATGGTACCGATTAATACATAATCACCGGCAGCATACTTGTATTTCAATAGCTGGTACAAGAAAAGGAAATACCAGTCAGGAAGCGGGATATACCCGGCATCTGTGGGATCTGCCTTACGCTCCAGCGGAGATTCGTGCGAAATGGTTAAGATTAAATACCCTATTAAAAAGACGGCACCTACCATCCATTCTTTTAAAAGGAAGTTTGGCCAGAATGCTTCTGTCTTTCCGGGATACTCTGAATAATCTTTTGGAATGTTTGGCTTTCGCTCTGCAGGGACACGCGAGTCGCCTACAAATCTCATTCCTTTGCCTCGATGCATCTTTCTCCCTCCCTTTTCGTAGCGTCTGGAAGCTTTCTAAATCAACAGTGGACGCTTCCAAAAGCCAACATCCTCTCTTTACCTGAAAGAGCGGTTTCAAGCTGAATTTTAAAAATAAAGATAATTAAGAAAACAGTTTTACAGCGGTCCGGAGATCCCCTGTTTACGAATCATGATAAAATGGGCTCCCATCAGCGCCAAAAGTGCAGCCGGCAGGAAGAAAACGTGAATGGCAAAGAAGCGTGTCAGCGTCTGTGCCCCGATAATTTCTCCTCCAGCAAGGAAGGTTTTTGCAATCGGTCCAATAACGGGAATTGTTTCAGCAATCTGGATCCCAACCTTCGTTGCGAATAGCGCTTTCATATCCCAAGGCAGCAAGTACCCTGTGAAACCAAGACCAAGCATAACGAAAAAGATCAATACTCCTACCACCCAGTTCAATTCACGAGGCTTCTTATATGCTCCCTGGAAGAATACGCGTAAAGTATGTAAAAACATCATAACAATTACCAAGCTGGCTCCCCAGTGATGCATTCCCCTAACAATGACACCGAATGCCACTTGATTCTGCAGATAATACACAGATTCCCAGGCATTTACAATATCCGGAACATAGTACATGGTCAAGAACATTCCAGACAGTATTTGGATGACGGTAATGAAAAACGTCAATCCTCCAAAACAATAAACAAACGCGGAAAAATGATGGGCGGGATTCACGTGCTCAGGCACTTCATGGTCAGCCACATCTCGCCAGAGCGGCGTAATATCCAAACGCTCGTCTACCCAGTCGTAAATCTTTTGCAGCACTGATTACGCCCCCTTTCGTGGTTTTGCCTTTCCTAGATACAATTTTCCGTCTTTTACCTGGCTGTCGTACACATCGAGAGGCGCAAGAGGCGGTGTACCTTTAATATTCGTACCGTCCTTCTCATAACGGCCCCCGTGGCAAGGACAATAAAACTGGTTCGGATGGGCAGGATCAGTATTCCAGTCAATCGTGCAGCCCAAATGTTTACAAACCGGTGAAAGCGCTATTAATTCACCTTTTCCGTTTTTGTAAACCCATGCTGATTGGGTCACCTCTGATTCATACCATCCGTCTTTCTGCTTGATTTTGAAGTTAAAACGCTTTGGTTCCTTGCCGATTTTGCTGACTTCAGTAACCGCTACCATATCCTGGCTCGCACCCTTTTCAAGAATGGGGTCGATGGCAAAACGCACCATGGGCATCAGCATTCCTGCAGCCATGAATCCTCCAACTCCGGTTAATGTGTAGTTCAAAAACTGGCGCCTGGAGATATCTTCCTTAGACATTTCGTTTCCCCCCCTTGCTGTAAATAACGTCCATCCGGACAATTGGTTTACACACATATTACTAGGACATTAACATGATAGCGTAAGTTGACTTTTACTGTCAATATGAACCTGAATCTCCAATGCTTGCTTTTTAGCTTTCCTGCCATTTATGCAAAATGACTTGAAACAGCTGTTTCACTTGCTCTTTGACAATTTCCTCCCGGTAATCTGCATCCATCGTCTCCATCGGAATGACAGGCATCCATAAGAGAGTTTCCCCAAGCTCCTGCTCTCGCTTTTTCCACCCAGGGTCACTCGTCAGAAAATAAACATGGCGGAGTCCTTCATCCTTGAGTTCCTTCACCCAGGAATGCAGGCGAAACATCAACGTTTCACTGTCTTCCTCCATCAAATACGTGAACGGGGGCAAAAGAAACAGCCGTCCGTGAAGCTGGCGCTCAGTCTCCTCTCCGATCAGCGTCGCATAATCTGCCATGCTGGCGCTTGTCCTGATGGAAGCACCGAACGACAGAGGAAGCAGCGGGATGATGGCAGTATCCACAAACTCTTTTGACTGCTGGTATACGGTAATATCTCCTGAACTCCATTTCATCTGCGAAACTCCTTTTTATGTATGTATTGTCGTTGTATTCATCATCGTATCAGAAAATAAAAAATAAAGCCCTCTTTTTTTGAAAGAGGGCTACAATTTTCTTAGTTCATCCGTAAGTTTTTGGAATGTAACTTCATCCTTTTGGTCCAGTGCCTGATCAATCTTCACCAGTATTTTTTGTCTTTTGAACTGGGAAACAGATTGATCCAATATTAGTTCGGCCCATAGTCCGTATTTGCGGTCCGTTACCATGTTGTCAGGCAGGTGCGGATTTTCCTCCAACACGGACGCGTACTCTGGCGTTAGTCTCGAGGAGTTGAAATTAAGTTCTATAAAAATATCCTCTTCCTGGTTAAGGCGAATGTCGTGGAATGATTTCTCAGCATCGGTCGTCAGCACGTTTTGTTTGTAAAAACGGAACGGAACCCCATCCGTACACTGAGCTGACATGATAATGGCTTTAGGGCAGTACTCGGCTTTTTCTACAAAGTGAACCTTTTCCATGAGCTGGTCGTCACTGACAAGGTAGTTTAACAACCAGACGCACTCACGTTTTTTTAATTGATAATGATTTAAAAACCATTTAATAAAATCCTTTTTTTCAAGGACAGAAACGGTGCTGCTCATTGTGATCCCCCCATCATTCCTAACCAAAGTATATTACTTTAGTATATTCTTGCCCTGCTCGATAAATCCTGCTTTCCGGAAAGAATAATTGAATTAAAATTCCTCCAGCCTGCTGATGGTTTCTTCCAGATGATAAAGGTTTGGGTTTAATGACAAGGCATGCTTCAGGACTGTGGATGCCTTTTCAGGTTCTCCTTCTTCAATCAGAAACATTCCGTATTCTTCTAAAAAGACTTCATGGTTTTTAAAATTAGGATAAGCTGATTCATATTGTCCACGAGCGGCTTCAAATTCTTCTGCTTCCTTGTAGGCATAGGCGAGGTCCCATGCCATCTCAGGCGTCTCATCTCCCTGTTCCTTTACATGCGTTAGGAGCTCGATGATATCATCAAACCGCTCTTCTTTCTTCAGCTGTGAAGACAGATGAAGAACGGCATCTGCATTGGAAGGGTTCAGCGCAATGACATCTCTTGCAAAGCGCTCACCTTCTTCCTGATTGCCCATTCGATACAAAAGCTTTGCTGCGCGGACTTTCAGGTCTTCATTGAATTCATCCTTGGCAATCCCCTCCCGGACAGCTTCCAATGCTTCGTCAAGCGCTCCTTCTTCCTCATAGGCAGAAGAAAGCAGGGGATAAAGGGTCGTAAAATCAGGATCAAGGTCTTTTAATTCTGTCAGGGCTGTAATTGCCGTTTTAAACTCACCTGTTTTAAAGGCCGTCAGGCCATAACCGAACAAACTGTGCAATTCTTTTTTAATCTCCAAGCCTTTTTTGTAGTACTCAAGCGCTTCCTCAAACTTGCCTCCTCTGCTCAGCGATTCGGCAAGCCTTAAGTAAAGATCTCCTTCCGGAAGGGTGTTTGCAATCGGTTCGGCTTCTTTAAAGAAGGCAGCGGCTTTCAGGAAATCGCCCCGTTGTAAATAAAGTTCACCGAGCGCATATGCAAGAACTGGTTCCTCCGGATTGCTTTTTCTGGCTTTCAGCAGCTTTTGCTCTGCCACTTCATGCAGACCCTGCATGAAGTAAAGGTCAGCCTGCAAAAGAAGGGATTGGACATATGATTCATCATAGGCACTGATTTGCCCCAGTATTTCAAGGGCTTCATCTTCTTTTTCCATTTCAATGAGGAGTTCAGCCGCAAAGATGGTAAGGTCGCCTTCTTCCGGATAGAGCGCTCTCAACTGGGTAACAATCTTTAACGCTTCATCAAGATGGCCCCAATTTTCATAAAGCCTGGCAATGTCATACAAGGTTTGATGATCGGCTTCTTTTCTTAAAACTTCAACTAGCTGGATACCCTCCTGAACATGTCCCATTTCAACAAGGGTAATGGCTTCCTGTAACTTTTCCACTGGCAAAAACTCCTTCTCTCACTACAATTGTTCTATACGATTATTATACATGAGAGTAAGGGTGTACTTCAAAAGGTACGTTTGGCTAACCTTCTATAGACAGGCTATGAGGCCTCTTCCAAAGATATGATTGCCTTCCAATAAAAAAATCCCCGACGGTGAAAGCGCTGTCAGGGAAAGCAATAATATGGATAGGAGTGGAGAGAAACCATATTAGTTATAGTATAGCAGGTACATAATAAAAATCAACCGTATTTTTCGAAAATTTTGAATACAACAAGAAAGAAGCCAAGCGATGGCTTCTTTCTTGTGATTTATTATACGGTTTCCTTTTTTATGCCGGCTGCCGTCTCCAGATAAGTTTCCAAGTGGCTGATAATCTCCTTGTTCTGGATCTCATCGCCTACCGTGATCCGCAGGCTTGTTGGAAACCCGAGCGCTGCTCCCGAGCGGACAATATAGCCCCTTTCAAGCAAATGCTGAAACAGCTTATTGGCATCTTCATTAAAATCAATCAAAATAAAATTACCCTGTGACGGATAATAGGACAGTCCATTCTTCTCGCAAAAGTCGTAATACTGCTTGAGTCCTTTTCTGTTCCTGTCCAGACATGATGCAAGGAAGTCCTGGTCTTTAATGGCTGCACGTGCAGCTGCCTGGGCAATTCTTGAAGTGTTGAACGGTTCTCTAGCCGGTTCAATGGCCCGAATAATGCGCTCGTCCGCAATTCCATAGCCGATTCTTAGTGCTGCCAGACCATAGGCCTTTGAAAAAGTCCGCATGATTACAAGGTTAGGATATTGTGAGAGGTAAGGAATGGTTTCAGGATAATCCTCCGCCACCACGTATTCATAATACGCTTCATCACTTACGACGAGAACATGCTCAGGCACCTCGGCCATAAAGGATTCAAAAGCTTTTTGGCTGATATAGTGCCCTGTTGGATTGTTTGGAGAACAGAGCCAGACAATTCTCGTGTTTTCATTAATTGCTCCGAGCATGCCTTTAAGGTCATGCTCACCGTTAATTAGCGGGACTTCACGGATTTCTGCCCCTTCGATTATTGCATTATGCTTATATTGTGGAAAGGTATGTTCCGCCATCACCGTATTGGTGCCTTCACGCAAATAACTTCTTGAAAGAATCTGGACAACTTCGTCCGAACCGTTACCGAAAATGAGTTTTTCTTGTTTAACTCCCAAAAATTCAGAAAGCTCTTCTCTCAGTTCTGCGCTGTAGCCATCCGGATATAATCCAAGATGAGCGGTTTCTGCAATAATGGCATCACGTACTGACGGGGAGCTGCCATAAGGGTTTTCGTTTGACGCCAATTTTGTAATTTTAGTCAGACCGTATTCCCGTTTTACTTCTTCAATTGGTTTTCCCGGTTGATAGGGTGTTAAATTCTGCAGTTGTTTTTTCGCCTCCACAAAGACCCTTCCTTTCTGTTAACTGTACACTTTCTTCACCGGGACCACTTTGGACAGAAAATCAGAAAACGCCGCAATGGCTTTTTCCTTTGTTTCCTCGTTCACAAGTTCAGGCCCCAGTTCTTCAATTTTTTTGACAATGGCACTTCCCATGATAAATCCATCGCATTTCCCTTCAAACTGCTGCATCTGTTCCCTGCTGGAAAGACCGAAGCCCACAAGTACCGGAACTTGGCTTGAAGCCTTGGCATTTTCCAGAAAACGGTTCAGGTCTTTGGCAAATGAAGTTCTTGTCCCTGTCACGCCAAGGGATGAAATACAGTACAAAAAGCCTTGGGCCGTTCGGCTGATCTCTCCCAGCCGCTCCTTGGATGTCGTAGGGGCAGCCAGGGAAATGAAGCTCAAGTCATGTTGCTGGCACGCCTCATGAAGCTCTTTGCTTTCTTCAAACGGCATATCCGGCACAAGAAGCCCGTCAATATCATGCTGTGCTGCCAATTCAAAAAATTTCTGTTCTCCCAATTGTAACAAAAGATTGTAATAAGTAAAGATGATAACCGGTATCGTCAGTCCTTTCTCCCGCATAATGGAGACTAGCTGTATCGCCTTTTCGAGCGACATCCCGTTTTTAAGAGCACGCAGCGACGCACGCTGGATGACCGGTCCATCAGCGAGCGGATCGGAATAGGGAATCCCCAGTTCCAAGGCCGAAGCTCCTTCCTGCTGCAGGGCAAGAGCAAGGTCAACAGTCGCTTCTGGAGAAGGATCGCCAGCTGTAATAAAAGGTACAAAAAGTGGCGTCTTTTGCGTCTGAAACTCTTTCATCCTATTGGTCATGGGAATCTTCCTCCTTCTGCTGTTCAAACAGAGTATGAACATCCTTATCTCCGCGGCCGGAGAGGCATATAATCATATTTTCGTCAGGGCTCATGGTTCTTGCTTCTTTGATCGCCTGGGCAACAGCATGCGCACTCTCAAGTGCACAAAGAATCCCCTCTTCCAGGCAAAGAATGTTCAGTGCCTCGAGCGCTTCCTCGTCGGTAATACATTGATAATCCACCCGTTTAGTGAATTTTAAGTAGGCATGCTCAGGTCCCACACCTGGATAATCGAGTCCCGCCGAGATGGAATAAGGCTCCTGGATCTGCCCTTCCTCTGATTGCAGAAGATACGTAAGTGAACCGTGGATAACGCCTTCTCTCCCGTTTGCCATTGTAGCTGCATGCAGCCCTGTCAGGATTCCCTTTCCTCCGGCTTCAACGCCTACAAGCTTTACATCCTCATTGACAAACCCGGCAAAAATGCCGATTGCATTGCTTCCTCCGCCCACACAGGCTACGATCTTATCGGGAAGCTTTCCGCCATGCATCTCCTTGTACTGGGCTTTCGCTTCAAACCCGATCACACTTTGAAACTCTTTAACAATTTTCGGATAAGGGTGCGGACCAACAGCGGAACCAATCAAATAAAACGTATCTTCAACCGCTGACACCCACTGCCGGATGGCTTCATTTGTCGCATCCTTCAAGGTCCGTGTGCCGCTGGTTACAGGTATAACTTCTGCACCAAGAAGTTTCATTCGGAACACATTCAATTCCTGTCTCCGGATGTCTTCTTCTCCCATGTATACTTTGCATTCAAGGCCGTAGCGGGCCGCCGCAGTTGCCGCCGCCACACCATGCTGGCCCGCTCCTGTTTCTGCAATGATTTTCTTTTTCCCCATCCGTTTGGCGAGGAGTGCCTGTCCGATCGCATTGTTAATTTTATGTGCGCCGGTATGGTTCAGATCCTCTCTTTTCAGATAGATGCCTGCTCCGCCGAGTCGTTCGGTCAGCTTCCCTGCATAGGTTAATGGGGTGGGTCTTCCTGAATAATGTGTAAGCTCATGTTCAAGATCCTTTTTAAAATCTTCATCATTGATCGCTTCCAAAAATCCTCTTTCCAGTTCCTCAAGGGCAAACATAATCGTTTCAGGTACGAACTTCCCGCCAAACTGGCCATATCTACCCTTGCTGTCAGGATATACTGTTTTCATTGATGATCATCCCTTCCAATTCTGTAATTGCCTCTTTGCTTTTCTTGCCGTCCATTTCAATTCCACTCGAGATATCAATTCCATGAGGCTGAAAGCTCAGCAGCCTGGTGATATTACTGGCTGAAATTCCTCCTGCAATGAAGCACGGCACTTCTTGCACCGAAGCAGCCTCAAGATAAAAGGGTACAGCTTCCCAGTCAAACGCCGTGCCTGTCCCTCCATATGCACCTGCCACTCTGGCATCGATAACATAACCGTCAGCAACGCCCGCGTATTCTGCCAGTGCCTTCCATCCTTCCTCTTCATGCCTGACCGCTTTCCAAATGGTTTTGCCAGTCTTCTTCTTTAACTGCTTCAGAAACTGGGGTGTTTCGTCCCCGTGGCACTGAATCACGTCAAGAGGAAGTACATTAAGTGCCTGTTCAATCTCCTCAATGGATGAATTCACAAATACACCCACGAGCTTTTGAGGAACCGGTTGAAGTTCCTTTAACCAGCGTGAGACTTCTTCCGGCCTCACCTTTCGTTTGCTTTGCGCAAAAATAAATCCCGCATACCCTGCAGAAGAATTCATGACAAGCTCCAAATCTTCCCTGCTCCTGCATCCGCAATACTTTACCGCGATATTCTTATTCACCATACAGCAGCTGAATTCCTTTTCCCGGAGAAGAAGCGCGCATCAAGGTTTCCCCCACTAAAATGGCATCGATGTTATGCTCACGCAAAAACGTTAGATCTTCTGCCGTTTTGATCCCGCTTTCGCTCACGGTCAGTATCCCGTCTGGAATATGGCGAGCGATGGCCTCGGTATGTGTTACATCCGTTTTGAAGGTTCTGAGGTCGCGATTATTGATTCCGATTAATTTTGGGGTAAATACATTAAGGACCCCTTCCAGCTCTTCCACAGAGTGAACCTCTACCAGACAGTCCAGATTTTCTTCACGAGCATACTCATACAGTTCATGAAGCTTTCCGGGGTCCATGGCTGCCGCGATTAATAAAATCGCATCAGCACCAATATGGGCACTCTCCCTGATCTGTACTTTATCAATGATAAAATCCTTTCTTAGCACAGGCAGCGAGACCATTTGCTTTACGGCCACAAGATCAGCTGCATGTCCGCGGAAGAAACGCTGATCCGTCAGAACGGAAATGGCTGCGGCTCCTCCCTGTTCATATGACGCTGCAATTTCAGACGGCACATAATGTTCCTTAATGACTCCTTTGGAAGGAGAGGCTTTTTTCACCTCGGCAATCAGGGCGGGTTTTCGGCTGGAATTGGCAATCGCTTCATATAGGGATACCTTTTTCTGGTTCGGCTGGCCCTCAAACTCGCGGTCAAGCTTTGTTATTTCTTCTTTTTTCACTTCAAGAATTTGTTGCAGCATAGGGTACTCCTCCTGTCTGGTTTTGTATCATTTCAAGGTGCTCAAGGGCTTTGCCACTGGCAATAAGATCCTGGGCATAAGACACTCCCTCCCGGATACTATCCGATCTTCCGGTAAGGTATAGCGATGCCGCCGTATTGTAAACCACAATATTGCGTGCCGATTCAGGTGCATTCCCCTTAAGGACTCCCTGGATTAGAGCGGCGCTTTCCTGGCTGGATGAAACGGTCACATCCTCCAGTTTACCGTACGTGAGCCCCACATCTTCCGGGGAAAGGGTAAATTCTGAAACCTGGCCATCCTTCACTTCAAAAAAGTGTGTCGGTGCAAAAATCGAGCACTCGTCCAGGCCGTCCTCCCCCGTTACAACCAATGTTCTCTGATTCTTAAACTGTGAAATGGCGATCGCCATTTTTTCGGCCGTTTCCCGGTTAAACGCTCCGATCAGCTGATGTGTAGGATGTGCGGGATTTACAAGTGGCCCAAGGATATTAAACACGGTTCGGAATGAAAGGCCTTTTCGCGTCTGGCTGGCATGGCGAAGTGCCGGATGATAATTCGGCGCAAAAAGAAAACATAAAGAAAACTCATCCAGATTTCGATTAATTTCAGATACATCACTGCTCGATTGGATACCAAGCCTGCTCAATACATCTGCACTTCCGCTTTTGGATGTAACGGCCGAATTTCCGTGTTTTGCGACTTTCACGCCGTCTGATGAAAGCATGAGCGCTGAAGCTGTGGAGATATTAAAAGTGGAAGCCCCGTCGCCACCGGTTCCACACGTGTCAAGAAGCTGCGGAAAATCGACGTGCAAAGGTAAAGTGTGATCAAGAATCGCAGTGGAAAAACCGATGATCTCTGAAATCGTTTCTCCTCTGAGACGCAGTATGGTAAGCAAACTGGAAAGTTGAACTTCTGTTGCTTTCCCTTCCAATATTTCATTCATCATTTCGTAAGCTTCACTTTCTGAATACGTTTCTCCCAGGATTCCTTTTTGAAGCAGTTCTTTTATCGCCATTGCTATTCCTCCTTAATGATTGTATAAGCATTAGGGTGCAAGGCGCGTTTCATACCGGGGTTAAATAAATTGGAAGACAAAACATGTGTTGATCCACCTCCATCAGGATGGAGAATGAATGAGGAAAAAAAGGGGACAAAAAAACCCATGCACGAAGAGGCATGGGTGATATCTATGTAATAAACCCTCTGCTCCGCTCCACTCATCATTCTCGGCTATTCTCATCTCTCTGCTAAACTCACTCTGGTTCTCTAAATTCATCTCTAAACTCTGATCAACTAAACTAAATCGTTAAAACACAAGATAAAGCATTTACTTCAATTTGTCAACCCGCAAGAATCATCGATATCTGTTCAACTGATCGGCTTCTGATAAAAAAACGGCTCCATGGGATGCAAATTGAATCTTCCCGGGTAAAAAATCTGTTCGGTGCTGCCTACAAATAGATAACCTCCCGGCCGCAATGCTTCTGAAAATTTACGGAACAGTTCCTCTTTTGCTTCTTCCGTAAAGTAAATCATAACATTCCGGCAGACAATCAGATCAAATCCATCTTCAAAGGCATCCAGCAACAAGTTATGCTGTTTAAACCTTATGTTTTTTTTTAGATGGTCCCCTATGGCTGTTCCTTTTTCAGTATCGCTAAAACATGAGGACCTTATTGCTTCAGGCACGTGCTTCAGTGCGTTGTTGTCATAAATCCCTTCCTGCGCTCTTTTAAGGGCGGCCCTGTCAAGATCTGTTGCAAGAATGGAATATTCCCTCTTTGATGAATCATTATGCAAAAGACAGGAAAGGGTATACGGCTCCTCTCCTGCAGCACATGCGGCACTCCACAGCTTCAATTTCCTCTTTTGGGCGATAAGCTCTGGAATTATCCTATGCCGAACCACATCCCATCGTTCAGGATTTCTGAAAAACTCGGAAACATTGATGGTCATCCGTTCGAGAAATTCATCCATCAGGCGCTGATCTCCTTTTAATGCATCATAATAGCCGGAAAAGCTGGCATAATTTTTTTTATCGCGCAGAGCGGTAAGGCGTCTTTTCATCTGAGCCTCTTTATACAGAGATAAATCAATAGACGTTAACAAATTGATCCGCTCAACGAAACGCATGTAATCCTGATCCATCATTCTTCCCCTTTTTTGTGGTGATACCTTGTTTATCGGTTGAAAAGGGACAACTTTTACTTTTCTACAAAATGAAAAAACCAGCCGCAGCGGGCTGGTTTGTAACGCTTACATTAAATCCAGGAAGAACCTGCTTTTTCGTATTGTACGAGCTCTTCTTCATGAAAGAATAATCCGATTTCACGTTCAGCGCTCTCGGGAGAATCAGATCCGTGGATCACATTGTTGCTCACCTGAACTGCAAAATCTCCGCGGATGGTGCCCGGTGCAGCTTCGCCAGGGTTGGTTTTGCCCATCATGTTTCTTGCAGTTGCAATTACATTTTCACCTTGCCATACCATTGCAAATACAGGCCCGGACGTAATAAAGTTTACAAGATCACCGAAAAAAGGACGTTCTTTGTGCTCAGCATAATGATTTTCCGCAAGCTCGCGTGAAATGGTCATCAATTTTGCACCAGCGAGCTGGAATCCTTTTTTCTCGAATCGTGAAACGATCTCTCCGATCAGATTGCGTTGAACACCGTCGGGCTTTACCATTAGAAACGTTTGTTCCACAATAATTCTCCCCTATCTTCTATGTAGTTGCTTTTGAGGGTCGTCTATAATCTTCAACCCCTAGAAAATAGTAACAAAGATTAAGGTATTTAGCAACGTGTTAAAATTTCCGGCGGCCAATATATTTAGCAATCTTGATCATGCTGTTTTTCGCCTGTCCCGCAGGCAGACCTTCCGCTGCAGCAAGCGCATCTGCCAAATAAGACTGTGCCGTTTTGGAGGCACGCTGGATGGATCCGCTTGTCTTTATTGTATCAATAATGGATGAAAGCTCGCTTTCATCCATCGTTTTGTAAAAACGGCCGATTTTCTCTTTAAGTCCGGGAAGCTGTTGCATGGCATAAAAAACAGGAAGGGTAATATTGCCCTGCCTCAAATCGCCGCCTGCGGGTTTACCCAGCTCCTTCTCGGTGCCCGTAAAGTCCAGGATGTCATCGGTAATCTGATACGCCATTCCAACCGAATATCCAAAGCGGTACAGTCGCTGCTGAAGCTCGATTGAAGCATTCGAAGCAATGGCGCCAAGCTGGCAGCTGATGGCAATAAGCAGTGCGGTTTTTCTTTTGATCCTGCGCAAATACTGCCGGACATTCTGATTAAGATCATATTGTTCCCTGATTTGCTGGATTTCGCCAAGCGACATTTCCTTCATGGCATAAGACAAAATCTGATGTGCGGCAATTTGATGAATATCCGACATCAGTTCAATTGCCTTGGCAAACAGGAAGTCGCCCGTATACATGGCTACTTTGTTGTCGTAAGCCGCCTTTACCGTTTTTGCTCCACGCCGCAATTCAGCGTCATCAATCACATCATCGTGAACGAGCGAAGCCATATGGATGGTTTCAAGAGCAGCTGCCACCTTTTTGACAGGTTCAATATCATAATTTCCAAAATGTCCGGAAAGCACTACAAAAACGGGGCGGATTCGTTTTCCGCCCGCTTTCAGCAACTGGTTTCCTGCGTTCTGCATAATAGGGTGCTGAGAGGAAATGGTCTGTTCCAGTTCTTTTTCAATCTGTTGTAAATCCTTTTTAACATGCGTATACAGTTCTGTCAGTTTCATTTTCTTCACCTAAATGCCCTGTAAGGAATAATTGAAAAATGTAAATTCAGGAAGAGATTGAATGAAGGAATGCTTATAGGCCAGTTCAAAATAAAGCTTCAGCCCCTTAATATGGTTTTCACTCAAATCATAATTAATGCCCTGGAAGTAATGGGACCAAAACGCGGATTCGCCGCCATGCTCATGAAGGACATCTTCAATCATTTCCTGGTAGCCATCCGCCTTTGTACGGCCTTTACTTTCCGTCATTTGAATCAGGAGTTTCTCCAAGAGTGGAGCTTCTCTTTTGATCGCATCGTTTCTTACTGCCATGACGGCATACGTCATTGGAAGGTTGGTATTCTCATACCATAGTTCTCCAAGGTCATAGACGTAAATATCTTTTTCCTGCCTCCAGCCACCTTTAATCGCATCCTCTCCGATCAAGAGGCAAGCATCATAGCTGGAGAGCATCTCGTCATAATTCGGAGTCATTGTTTCATAGTAAGGATTCACGCCTATAAATTCTTTTAGGATCACCTTCAATAAAGCGACTGAAGTTGCCGAGCTTGAGGTCAGGGCTATACTTCGTCCGTCCAACTCTTCAATTTTTATTTTGGAGAATAAAAGAATGGAACCTACCTTTCCGTACGTAGAAACAGACAGGTTGGGAAAAAGACTGTACTGGTGACTGTTCTCGCCGTAGGCAAATGACGATATTCCGCCCAGATCAATTTCTCCCCTTGCCATTCTGCGGTTTAATTCGGCCGGAACCTGCGGGATAAACTGGGCTCCGGTCTTTTCAATTTCCTTTTTATTTAAATAAAAAAACAAAGGAAGAATGTTAGTATATTTAATTTCGCCAATATTCAGCGCCATTACTCTCCCCACCTTCTGAATGATTCATGATGCTTCCCGGGTTGTTACCCCTACAGCAAAAACTTTTATAAAAGCAAATCTCCCAAAGAGAAAATAAACATAACCACACTCAAAATTCCGTTCATTGTAAAAAACGCAAGGTTCAGCTTTGACAGGTCATCGGCGGAAACCATGGAGTGTTCATATACCATAATCGCGCCAGACAAAAATACACCTGCGAAATAAACCCAGCCAAAGGAGGATACCGCCCCTAAAACAAGAAAAGCTGTAAAGCTGATCAAATGAAAAATGCGAGCGATAACAAGGGCCTTGGGAATGCCGAAATAAGAAGGGATGGAATATAATCCGTGCTTCCTGTCATAGTCCGCATCCTGAGTGGCATAGATCACATCGAACCCGGCAGTCCAAAACACGACACCGGCATAGAGCAAAAACGCTTCAGCTGACAATGTTCCGGTTGCTCCCACCCATCCGCCAAGAGGAGCGAGGGCGATGGTCCCGCCCAAAATGACATGGCATAAATAGGTAAACCGCTTTGTATATGAATAGAATACCAGAAAGAAAACAGCAAGCGGCAACAGCCAGACAGACAGGATGTTCAGCTGGTAGGCACTGACAAAAAGCAGTACAAAAGAACCGGCAATAAACAAAGCTGCCTCTTTCATGCTGATCAGCTTTGCCGGGATGGCCCTCATGGCGGTTCTCGGATTTTTCTGGTCGATTCTCGCATCAATGACTCGATTCAGCGTCATTGCTGCACTTCTCGCGCCTACCATCGCAAGGGTAATCCAAACCCACTCCATCAGGGAGGGAAACGTTCCTTCCTCCACCACATTTCCCAGTATTGCTCCAAGGAAAGCAAACGGAAGAGCAAACAAGGTATGTTCGAATTTTATCATTTCAAGAATGATAGCTAATTTCTTAAACACAAGGCAATCTCTCTTTCTATGTTTGTTTAATTCCCATGTGCATAGCTGCCGTTCCGAACGTATATGGCTTAACCATGACACGGGTCAACCCGGCTTCTTCAAACAGGGACTTCAGTTCGTTTCTGTTTAAAAACTCCCCTGCCGATTCCTGAAGCCATGAGTATTCGTTGTAGCTTTTTGCAAGAAGCTTGCCAAGAACGGGCATGATCACTGAAAAATAGAAACGAAACAGAGGCCTGACCACCGGGGTGGTAGGCTGAGAGGTTTCTAGACAGACGACCTTGCCTCCAGGTTTTGCGACGCGGCTCATTTCTTTAACTACCTGCAGATAATCGGGGACGTTTCTCAGTCCAAACCCGATCGTTACATAGTCAAAGGTATTATCTTCAAATGGCAGCTCCATAGCGTTGCCATGGATCAGCTCCACATTTTCCATGTTAAGCGATTCTACTTTTTTCTTACCGACTTCAAGCATGTTCTGGCTAAAGTCCAGGCCTTTGACATGCCCTTTCTTGCCAACAGCTTCTGCCAGCGCTATGCTCCAGTCACCCGTTCCGCAGCAAACATCAAGCGCCATGCTTCCTTCTTTAACGGCCATCTGTTTCATCGTGTCTTTCCGCCAGCTTTTATGCCGCTGGAAGCTGATCACATTGTTCATGAAATCATATTGATTCGATATTTTTTCAAATACCGAGTGGACTCTCTGTTCCTTTAATTGTTCCATGGCTACCCTTCCTCCGGCAATAAATAGTGAGGCCCGTCAAGCAGTCCCCTCATTCTCTTTTCCATGACTGGTTTTAGCGATAACGGCTGCTTTTGTGTTTTCAATTTATGCCGGGCAAGCAGCACATCATTTTTAATTTGGAGATGATAATCTGAAAAAAGAGAGTCAGGGCAATGGGAGGTGGCAGAAATAAACAAAAATTCTGAGATAAAAGGTATGTATTGTTCTTTCTTCAGATGACGGGCGACACGGTTTAAAATCCCTGCCTCCATTCCTTTTATACTGTTGGTTACCTCTTCTGGCTTTATATGTTTGCTGTAAAAAAGCCGCATCTTGTTTTCATTGACATCCTGAATCCCCAAAGAGAGTGCACGAATTAACGCCACATCCTCACAGACGGAAAGCATAAAGTAGTAAAGGCTGCTGTAATAGTCTCCTGCCAGTACGGTCAACTGCCTCTCCTTGACATGACCATCCCTGATCTTCAAGATCGTTTCATGCGTGTCCAATGCACATTGAACAAGCATAACCGCAGCATATAACTCTTGCAGCTCCTCTCCCTCGTATCCGCTCTCGGCCAGCAGCGAACAGGTGATCAGACATTTATCCTTGTTTAACTGGGGAACATTAACATATTCCTTTAAAAACGAATGTTCCATTTTCTGTAAAACGTATTCATTTAACTTATTCACTTCATGGATGATCCTCATGTCACTGCCCCCGCATCCTGCAACTAAAGCTTACTCTATCTATTATGTATCATATCATATTGAGCATTCAACTATTGATTACTGCATAAAGAAAACTTGGCTCGTGCCAAGCTTTTTTTATACTTCCGTGTCGACTTCACCATGCCGTGTATAAATAACGGCTTTGCCCCGCACTTTCACAGCAGACGTATGTTCTGTAAATTGTGCGAGCATAACTTCGCCCTTGTCCAGCTTCTCTGAATGGTGGAAACGGGTCTCTGTCCCTCTTGTCAAACCGATGACGTTGACTCCGTTTTCTTTTGCCTTGATGACGAAAAACTCATTCTCATTTACCTTCATTCCGTACACTCCGTTCCTAAAATTTTAGCTCCGAATAAAAGTAAGAACTTCTGCCCGGGCGGCTGCATCATCTACAAAAACTCCTCTTACGGCAGAAGTTACGGTTTTCGAGCCGGGTTTCTTTACTCCACGCATGGTCATGCACATATGTTCCGCTTCAACAACAACAATCACGCCGTGCGGGTTCAGTGTTTCAACTAGAGAATCAGCGACAGTTGACGTGATTCTTTCCTGCAGCTGCGGCCGGCGAGTAACGGCTTCAACTGCACGCGCCAGTTTGGAGAGGCCTGTCACCTTTCCTCCTTTAGGGATGTAGCCGATATGGGCTTTTCCGAAAAAAGGAACCAGATGGTGTTCACACATGGAATAGAAAGGAATATCCTTAACGAGAACCAATTCTTCATGGTCTTCTCCGAAAATAGTGGCAAAGTGCTCTTTCGGATCCTGATTCAGCCCCTGAAAAACTTCCTGGTACATTTTAGCCACTCGTTTTGGTGTATCGACAAGGCCCTCACGCGATGGATCTTCGCCAATGGCCTCAAGAATCATGGTAACCGCCTGTTCTATTTTCGCCTGATCAAATTCCTTCACTGCATTATCCTCCAATTTCGTTCGTGCAACGTTCCAAGTAGTTTTACTTAACGATTGCTGTACGTTTTTCTAAACCGATTCTAGCATATGAATCAGGCAAAGGCAAAGGTAGGGGGCTAAAGTCGCATGTTTTACATAAAAAATAAAAGAACCGCACAATGCGGTTCTTGCTTGCCCTATGTATAAGCTTATTTTAGAGCATCCTTAAGGGCTTTTCCTGGTTTGAAAGCAGGTACCTTGCTTGCTGCGATTTCGATTTCTTGACCAGTTTGCGGGTTGCGGCCTTTACGAGCTGCACGCTCACGAACTTCGAAGTTACCAAAACCGATAAGTTGTACCTTATCACCTTCTTTTAGCGTATCAGCAATTGCCTCAAAAACTGCATCAACAGCTTTAGTGGCATCCTTTTTAGAAAGTTGAGTTTGTTCAGCTACTGTGTTTACAAGATCAGTCTTGTTCATTCCATTCACCTCCTCTCAAAGAACGCTGTATCTATGCTCTGAATATTCGGTTGTACTACTATCATAAAGCTCTCGCTCCTGTTTTATACAGGATTTACTAAATACTTTGATGACAAGCCTTATATTAAACGATAAGCCATAAGAATACAATGTTTTTATGCGAAAAATAGCGAAAAACCCCTATTCCCTTGGCCAAAAGGCCTATTTTTTGGAATAACCTCCTTTCTTTCCATGCAAAAAAGACTCCAAATAGGAGTCTTTTGCTATAAAATAATGGCTATTAATCCTCCGGAGCCCTCGTTTATGATACGTTCCAATGTTTCCTTCAGTTTGTACCTTGCATTTTCCGGCATGAGCGAGATTTTGCCCTGGATGCCTTCGCGTACAATTGAATTGAGTGAACGTCCAAAAATATCGGAGTTCCAAATCGAAAGCGGATCTTCTTCAAAATCCTGCATCAAGTACCTGACCAGCTCTTCGCTCTGTTTTTCCGTGCCGATAATCGGGGCAAATTCCGATTCAACATCCACTTTGATCATATGAATCGACGGGGCCACCGCTTTCAGGCGGACTCCGAAGCGCGAGCCCTGGCGAATGATTTCAGGCTCATCGAGGCTCATATCAGATAGTGCAGGTGCCGCAATTCCATAGCCGGTTTGCTTCACCATTCTGAGAGCATCCGCCACTTGATCATACTCCTGCTTCGCGTAGGCAAATTCCTGCATCAATTGTAACAGGTGGTCTTTTCCCCTGATTTCCACTCCCACAACTTCTTTTAGGATCTGGTCATACAAATCATCGGGAGCAAACAGATCGATTTCGGCAATTCCCTGCCCCATTTCAATCCCCGCAAGACGCGCATCATCAATAAACTCAAAATCGCTGAAACTGCCGACAACCCGGTCTACATCTCTTAATCTCCGGATGTCTTTCACGGTTTCTCTCACAGCTTCCTCATAGCTCTCTCTCAGCCAATGTTCCTCCCGCAGGACCATCACCCAGCTTGGCAGGTTCACATTGACTTCAAGAACCGGGAATTCGTAAAGAACTTCTCGAAGCACATTGTTGATATCATGCTCTGTCATGCTTTCCACACTCATCGCAAGTACGGGAATATCATATTTCTCATTTAATTCCTTGCGCAGCTGTTCGGTATCCGGGTGGTGCGGGTGAACGGAATTGACCACCAGAATAAACGGTTTCCCTACCTCTTTCAGCTCTTCAATGACACGCTCTTCGGATTCAATATAATCGTATCTTGGTATTTCGCCAATCGAACCATCTGTCGTCACAACCACACCCAGCGTGGAGTGCTCCTGAATGACTTTTCTTGTGCCGATTTCGGCTGCCTCATGAAAAGGAATGGGTTCATCATACCACGGAGTGTGTATCATGCGTGGACCATTTTCATCTTCATAGCCTTTTGCACTCGGTACAGCGTATCCGACACTGTCCACAAGACGGACATTCACATCAAGGCCCTCTGCCACATGAATACTCACTGCATTGTTTGGAACGAATTTCGGTTCAGTCGTCATGATGGTCTTGCCTGCTGCGCTCTGCGGAAGCTCATCCTGTGCCCGCTGGCGCTCGCCGTCGTTTTGAATGTTCGGAAGCACCACCAGTTCCATGAACCGCTTGATAAACGTTGATTTCCCTGTACGAACAGCACCGACTACTCCGAGATAAATGTCTCCTCCTGTCCGTTCAGCGATATCTTTGAAAATATCGATTTTTTCCAATTCAATTCCCTCCCGATCCAAATAAGTTCCGGATGCTATTCTTGGACATTACATCTATATGATGTTGTCCCAAAAATATGATAAGGAATGAAAGTTTTTTCATACAAAAAAGAGCGTGGACCTGAGTTCGTTGTATAGACCGGGAGAGAAGCACAATTGCTTGTGACCTTCCGTGTGCAAACTGTCCAGGTGTTCACCATGTCCGTTTTTTATATAAATAACTCTCCTCCTTTTCTATGAATGTATTAAAAAAGGGGAGAGTTCATGACTATTATTTGTGCCGCACCCTATAAACTTACCGTTTACCGATCAGGAACTCGGGTTCTCCATTCTTCACGCCATAGGGAACTGAACGCACAGGAACAAAATAGGAATTTTTCGTCAGCAGAGGGCGAATGTCTTTTCCTTCTTTATTATCTTTTGATTTTTTTAGCGCTTCGTATAAATCAATCGAATAATCCACGTGTACTTTCGAGTCATTGTCCACAAAAAACGGAAGATTTTTCCCGCTGTAAGGGCTTACGGCATAGGGTGCTTCCTTATACCCCATCTTTTTGTAATCGAGGGTATACCTTCCACTGGCCAAAATTTTGTCATAGGGAGGGTATTTGTGCGTGCGGGTATATTCCTTGAGACGAAGCTCAAGATCCTGGGCTTTGTTTACGATCACAAGATCGATCAGCTTTACCTTCGGCTTCGTTTCCGCGTCTATGAGAACATACTGAAAGGTTCCTCCTTTTTCAAACGAATTGCCTGGAGGCTGCTGCATATATTTGGGTACCAGTCGTCCAAAATCAATGGGATATTTTTCATAAATATCAGTGGATGCATCCTTATTCTTAATCGGCAAAACGGAGGTATCTTTTTTGTAGTCATTCACCGCTCCCTGCACCATTTGAATCTGGTCATTATAGGGGACCCGGTTCTCAGCTTTCTGTTGATTAGGATACAAGCAACCTGTCAGGCTGAAAAGCATACAGATGCTTGCGATAATTAAACATATTTTTTTCATTCCAGCTGCTTTCCTTATCCTTTCACCGGACCGCTAAAGACGACGAGTACAATTAGTATGCCTGCCGTGAACATGCAAAGATATGCGATAGCTGCCAGTATGTATTTAAAAAAGCCTTTTAATTTCGCCCTGCTGATCATAATCGAAAAAACGGCAATAAACATTAGACCGATGGATGACAGAGCGATCCACATTTTCATTAATCCTGCGTCCATATGTATCCTCCTTTTTACAGCGTAAATTATAGCATAAAATATAAGAATTGCGTAAGCGCTCTTATTTAATTCAAGAGGCATAATCTGCAAAAAAAAGGCAGGCTGGTGCGCGTTGCACCGCCTGCTTAGATGACTAAGTATTCCGACCTGCAGAGAGATTGACTGTGCGTTCCCCTACTTGTTGTCGAACATTTTGGACAATGTACTAAAATCAAGGGGTACATTGTTATTAATTACAGCACTGACAATCTGGTCTTCTTTTTGTTTGGAAACAGGAACACCGGCCAAGGAGGCTACCTGGGAGATCAGTCTTCTTAACGTTCGTTCATCCCGTAAATTTTCATTACTGACCGTTTGGGCCAGTTTGAAAATATCTTCCTTTTTTACGTTGGTTTTCTTTTCAACTTTATCAAAAAATTGATGATTACGATCCATTTTTCGTCCTCCTCCACAACCTATTCACCACTATCCTATGCATAGGTCTAATAATCGTGATAGAAATCAGGGAGAAGGACGGTGCGTTTATTCTGCGAGCCCGTCTGAAATGAGGGAAGAAACGTCTTCCACCTCATGAGTACGGCTTCTTTTCATGAGTTCATCGACCGCTTCTTTTGCATCTTTACCATCAAACAGGACATCATGAAGCACGCTCGTTATGGGCATTTCAACCATTTCCTGTTTGGCGAGCTGGTAGGCTGCTTTTGTTGTTCTTACGCCTTCTACTACCATGCCCATTTTTTTCAGGACATCATCAAGCGCCTCGCCTTTGCCAAGCATATTGCCAGCCCGCCAGTTTCGGCTGTGAACACTCGTACAGGTTACGATCAAATCGCCTATGCCGGTCAGGCCCGAAAATGTTAATGGATTTGCTCCCATTTTCGTTCCCAGTCTTGCGATTTCAGCAAGACCCCGTGTAATCAGGGCCGCTTTTGCATTATCGCCATAGCCCAGACCGTCTGACATGCCTGCTCCTAATGCAATGATGTTCTTCAAGGCGCCCCCAAGTTCAACACCGACAATATCAGGGTTGGTGTAGACACGGAAGTTCTGGTTAATAAATAAATCCTGTACAAACTCTGCCTCTTCAATAGCAGAAGATGAAACAGTCACTGTCGTCGGCTGCCTGAGTGAAACTTCTTCAGCATGACTCGGTCCTGAAAGAACAACAATGGACCGCCGTTTTTCGGCGGGAACCTCTTCTTCAATGATTTCTGATACCCGTTTATAGGTTTCAGGCTCAATCCCTTTGCTGGCATGAACCAGGGTCACAGGCTCATCAAGTACAGGAACAAGATCACGCAGCACTTCCCGCATCGCTTTTGTAGGAGCGACAAGCAGCAGAGTTCGTACTCCTTCCACCGCTTCCTTTAAATGGTTGTAGCCAACAATTCCTGCTGGAAGAACGACACCAGGTAAATATTTTTCATTTGTATGTATGGTATTAATTTCGTTGATTTGCTCTTGCCTTCTCCCCCATAATCGGACATCATGTCCATTATCGGCAAGTACAAGGGCCAAGGCTGTTCCCCAACTTCCTGCTCCGATTACAGCAACTTTTTCCATTCCTATTCCACTCCTTACCTATTGTCCTAATTTTCGTTCATTACCATTTAACAGTCTGGAAATATTGGTACGGTGCCTCCAAATGGAAAGCAAACCAATCAACATGGCAATGAGTGCTGCCTCAACTGGCACTGATCGAAAAACAAACATTAAAACCGGTGTTAAAATCATGAAAACAATCGACCCCAAAGAAACATAACGTGTTAACGCAATAATAAGAATCACCAGGATACCGGCAATCAGGGAAGGAAAAAACGAGGCCACAACAAACACACCAATCGTGGTTGCGACGCCCTTCCCCCCTTTAAATCCATAATACACCGGCCAATTGTGTCCGATGATGGCCATACCGCCTGCGATAATGGCCGTGGTCAGAGGAAAATGAAGAGACAAGGCTACCCAGACTGGAACGATGCCTTTTAGCACGTCAAGCAAAAGTACAAAAATGGCAGGGCCGACCCCGATTACCCGCAGTGTGTTGGTGGCACCGGCATTTCCGCTGCCAAGCTTTCGTATATCTCCCTTATTCAACCCTTTGGTAATGATGTAACTGAAACTGATGGAACCTAAAAGGTAGGCTCCAATGAATAATAAAAGAATGTCCATAAAAGGCACCAGCACCTAATCATTTTTCTTGCGGGCAATAATTCTGATCGGAGTGCCAATGAAACCAAATGTTTCTCTTACCCGGTTTTCAAGGAAGCGTCTGTACGAAAAATGAAGAAGTTCAGGGTCATTAACAAAGAGAGCGATGGTCGGCGGTTTGGTTGCCACCTGTGTTGCATAATTTATTTTCAATCGTTTTCCGTTATCTGTCGGTGTTGGATTCATGGCAACCGCATCCATAATCACGTCGTTTAATACGTTGGTTTGAATACGCAGAGCATGGTTCTCCGCCACCTGGTTGATCAACGGATAAAGGGCATGAAGACGTTGCTTGGTTTTAGCCGAAACAAAAAGAATCGGCGCATAGCTTAAATAAAGGAAGTGATCCCTGATCTTTTGCTCAAATTCACGGAGTGTCTTATCATCCTTTTCAATCGCATCCCATTTGTTCACAATAATAAGGACCGCTTTTCCTGCCTCATGGGCAAAGCCTGCCACCTTCTTGTCCTGTTCAATGATGCCTTCTTCGGCATTCAGCACCACACAAACGACATCCGCACGGTCAATCGCCTTTAAAGCGCGCAGTACGCTGTATTTTTCGGTGTACTCATACACTTTCCCTCTTTTACGCATGCCTGCTGTATCGATAATCGTATACTTTTGGCCTTCACGCGTAAATTCAGAGTCAATAGCATCTCTAGTTGTTCCTGCAATATCACTGACAATCACTCTCTCCTTGCCGAGGATGGAGTTCACAAGCGAGGATTTTCCGACATTCGGTCGGCCGATCAAGCAGAAACGGATGGTTTCTTCATCTTCCTCGCCCTCCGGCTGCTGCGGAAAGTGGCTGAATACCGCATCAAGCATATCTCCAAGACCGATCCCATGAGAACCGGACAATGGATAAGGCTCACCCATACCCAGTGAATAAAAATCATAGATAAGTTCCTTGCGCTCCGGATTGTCAATTTTGTTCACACCTAGGACAACCGGTTTTTTTGACCGATAAAGAAGCTTGGCCACTTCTTCATCCGCAGCGGTTACTCCTTCTTTTCCATCCACCAAAAACAAGATCACATCCGCTTCGTCAATGGCGATTTCGGCCTGCTGCCTCATCTGGTGCAACAGTGGCTCATCCCCGATTTCTATTCCGCCTGTATCAATAATATTAAATTCACGGTTCAGCCATTCAGCCGAACTGTAGATTCTGTCTCTCGTTACACCCGGCATATCTTCCACAATGGATACCCGGTCTCCTACAATTCGATTAAAGATCGTGGACTTTCCCACGTTTGGTCTTCCGACGATGGCCAATACTGGCTTTTGCATGTCGACACATCCTTTTACTTAATAGTTCCCAAAAAAGAAAACCCTTCCGTCATGAAGGGCCTAGAGTTAGCTCATTTATTTTAGCAGATAAAAGTCCAACCCACAACCACCAGGCGACGAGACACGCTTACCGGGAAGCCCGCTTCAGCACTCTCCCTTTTCCTTTTACTGTTTCTGCATAAACGTAAGCTGAAAATTGATGAAGTCCTTCCCATGCAAAGCAGAGTGCAATTGACAATGTCAAAACATCAAAAAATGTCAGGCTGCCCAGCTCAATATCAAACGTCAGTTTTTTTATAATGAAATGATACACCATTTCACCGACAGCCATCCCGGCTCCCAGCATAAACGGTCTCAGACTTGTTTCCCGCAATAAAAACAGAGATAATAGGAACAGTACCCCTGCAAGCAGCCATTTCACTTCCAGAACTATCCATACCGGATCATACATGGCGAAAAGAATCATGGCGTTATAGGCAAGAGCAATCAAACAGGAACAAAAGACAAATGACAGCATTCGTTTAAAATCCAGCCTGAATGCAAAAAGAAAACCGCACACCAGCAAAAATACAAACGAAAAATGGAGTAATAAATTCCCCGCTCTCAGTGTAAACCCCTGCAAGATCACGATCATTAAAAGCATTATGGAATAAATCGTCCTTCGCCGGCTTGCTTTCATCAAAAATGAGCAGTAGGCCCAGCCAATCCATGTAATCCAATAAAAGAAAATACCATCCATGTTGCTCTCCTCCTCATCCTCCATTATGGCTAAATCGAATAAAACCTAATCACACAGTCATAATAAAAGAAAAGCGAAAGGAGGAAATCCAGATGGGAAAAGACCGCCAGGAGAAAAAGCTGAGAGAATCACACCGTGTAGAATCCGATCGTGACCAGTCCTTAAAATATTCAGGTGCAACATCACTCGAAGGACCAGAAGAAGCCAGAAAAAGAAACCACCAGAAGGATTAATTTTCCCTTCAAAAAAAGAACTCCGTGGAGTTCTTTCTACAAGATAGGTGTGGAAAGAATGACGGAGTTCTTTTTAATTAGTCTTTTTTAAGCCCTTTGAGCTGATCGCCAATCATGTCTGCAAGAGAAAATCCTTTTTCTTCTTTAGGAAAATTATTTCGGATATCCTTCTGCTCAGTATCTTCCTGGGCTGCACGAATGCTGAGTGAAATTCTTTTCTCTTTCGTGTCTACATCTAGGATTTTTACGGTAACCGTTTCACCTTCTGACAATACCTCACCAGGACTTCCGATATGGCGGTTGCTGATCTCGGAAATATGGACAAGACCTTCAACACCAGGAGCTACTTCCACAAATGCACCGAAGGAAACAAGACGTTTAACGGTGCCTTGAATAACTTTTCCGGGGGATAAGCTGGAAACATTGCTTTCCCACGGTCCGGGCTGTGTTTCTTTGATAGACAAGGAAACCCTCTCATTGTCGCGGTCAACCGAAAGCACTTTTACCTTTACTGTATCTCCCTCCGATACCACTTCGGATGGGTTTTCAACCCGTTTGTGCGAAAGTTGGGAAATATGGACAAGACCGTCAAGACCGCCAAGATCCACAAACGCACCGAAATCAGTAAGACGCTGAACGGTTCCGTCAAGCACTTGTCCTGCTTCAAGGTTATTGAGCAGTTCTTGTTTCTTTTGGGATTCCAGTTCTTCTTCAACCGCACGGTGTGAAAGGATCACACGGTTCTTTTCCTGATCCAGCTCAACAATCTTTACTTCAAGTGTGCGGTTTTTGTAATCGGTGAAATCTTCAACAAATCGTTTTTCAACCATGGAGGCCGGAATAAAGCCTCGAACACCAAGGTCAACCACAAGGCCGCCTTTGACCACTTCATGAACGGTAACCTCAAATGTCTCATTTTGCTCGAACTTTTTGTTGAGTTCTTCCCATGAGTTCACAGTATCCACCGCTTTTTTTGAAACGGTCAGCTGATCTTCTGTCAGGGACGTGACTTTCACTGTAACCTTGTCCCCCTCTTTCAGGAAATCTGAAGCTTTTTCCACAAAAACATTGGAAATTTCATTGACGGGAAGAACCGCATCCTGTTTGTAGCTCACATCAAGAATGGCCAGTTTATCTTCAACCTTTAAAACGGTACCTTCTACGATATCCCCCACTTCAAGGACCTTTGTTTCTTCTAGACTTGTGTTTAATTCGTCAGCCATATGTCACTGCCTCCTCAATTTCGTATAAGTATATATTTTCAACCTTCAATTTGAAGGATGTATACAGTATGCCTTTTACGATGATTCCTTTAGAAGCTTTTCTATATTTAACATTATAAGGTTTGTTGCGTCCCTAGCGGAAGCTTTTTGCTCCCTCATTTCAGAAAAATCAATCGGTTTACCAAAAATTATGGTAACTGTTTTGCCGCGCTTATACTCTCCTTTAATGGCACATGGAACGACTGCAGCTTCCGATTTTAAAGCAAAAAAACCGGCACCGGCAAGCCCCTGTCCGAGTTCTCCTGTCTTGCTTCTTGTGCCTTCAGGAAAAAGACCGAGGACCTTGCCTTCTTTTAGCAGATTCAGGCCGTTTCTCAACGCTTGCTTATCGCTCATTCCCCGTTTGACCGGAAATGCATTGATCGTGGGGAGAAGCGTTTTTAGGATGGGCATGTCAAAAAGCTCTGCCTTGGCCATGAAATGAACATCTCTTGAAGCGGCTACTCCGACGAGCGGAGGATCAAAATTATTAATATGGTTGCTGCAGAGCAGAATCCCGCCGGTTTGGGGAATATTTTCTACCCCTCTAACCTTGATGCGGTACATGCTTTTTAAAAATGCGCCGCAGACCATCTTCCCAAATCTGTAAAGGTTCACTTATTATTCAGCCCTTTCACTCACCAAATGAAGAATTTCATTAACAACATCTTGAATGGACATTGATGTGGTGTCAAGCTCTATTGCGTCATCTGCTTTTTTCAAAGGAGCAAATTCCCGCTCAGAGTCACGCTTATCGCGCAGGCTGATTTCTTCTTTTAGTTGTTCCAAGCTGGTTTCGTACCCTTTATTCCGATTCTCTTCATATCTTCGCTTGGCACGCTCTTCCACGGATGCCACCAGGAATACCTTCAGTTCTGCATCCGGCATAACGTGTGTGCCAATGTCACGGCCATCCATCACGACCCCGCCCTGGGCTGCCAATTTTTGCTGCCGGCGGACCATCTCCTCACGCACTTCCTGGGGAGTGGCAACAAAAGAAACATTATTCGTGACCTCTGCGCTTCGAATTTCCTCCGAAACATTTCTACCGTCAAGAATGACAGCCTGTCCGGCATCGGTGATCTCAAGCTCGATCTCCGTCTCTTTTAGAAGAGACTGCAAAACGCTGCCATCATGTAAATTACTGCTGGTTTTCAGTGCTTTATAAGTAAGTGCACGATACATTGCTCCTGTATCTATGTAAATGTAGGAAAGCTGATCCGCGACCA
Source organism: Fictibacillus enclensis (assembly GCF_001457035.1). Taxonomy (GTDB): domain Bacteria; phylum Bacillota; class Bacilli; order Bacillales; family Fictibacillaceae; genus Fictibacillus_C; species Fictibacillus_C enclensis. The sequence continues at coordinate 1,738,246 of NZ_KQ758617.1, forward strand.
ATTTGGCGACTGTGCTTTTACCCGCTCCGGCCGGTCCGTCAATGGCGATTTTTAATTTCTTGTTCATGTTTCCTCCTGCTTATCAAACAACATATTTTGGTACCATACGAACAAAAGCAGGTAATCACCCTGCTTTTTGTAAGCTTAAAAGCATCACTATTCATAGGTAACTTTCCGCCATTAACTATACCATAAAGCTTATTGGTGGTCTATGGTCTCGGTTGTCCTTGGCTGGTTTCCTTTGATGACCCCTTCATAATAAATACTCTTATTGACATTCCTCTTCCAGCTGTCATGTGTCAGCACCCATTGCGACAATAGAAGAAAAACCAGATGAATCAGAGCAAGCTTTACGAGCAGATTTTCTACTTTTCTCATGGCCATTCCCCTCCATATTTGGGACTAATATAACCAATCCCCGGTCTCACTATACACTTTAAACCCATGGAAAAAAGGAAAAGCCAATGATTTTTCCCTTCGAAAAAATCTCTGACTTTTCCTTTCCTTTTACATGGAAGCGTAATCCGGCTGCCCTTCTCGCAATTTCTTCACTTGCTCTTCATCACCATTTTGCGCGCTGATATAAATGATGTACGTTTCATCACCGATCACACCGAGGAATTCATAACAGTACACTTCCTGTTTAACGTCATTCTGAATGATGGCCATGTGCTTTTCCATCACTTTAAATTTCGGGTTCAGCTTCGTTCTTGCCTGCTGCTCCGTAATTTTTGCAGCCGGAATCTTCCTGTCATAATGGGAAGTGAGGAAATCTGTGCCCTGGTACCCCATGATATCACCATTGTCGAGTGCGACTTTGATGGAGACCGTGTCAGGATAAATTCTCACTCCGTCTTTTGTGCTGACAAAGGTAAATACAGCAATATTGTCATACTGGTTTGCCGAAACCACTTCCATTTTGCTCTTCATGTGCATGTTAAGAAACGAAATGGCTTCTTTTTGTGCTTTGTTCACACTGATTTTTTGAGCTCCCACTTTACGATCCTGAAGAACCCAGAGCGGGTATCCGCCTTTTTTGGTCACATCCATATATGTGGTAGCTTTTGTATCCGGGTTATACATCGTAATGGAATACGCCCGGTATTGAGAACCTTTACCCGTTTCCTTTACAGTAATCTTCACATTCTTCTTTAATTGGAAGAACTTAATCGCTTCTTTTTTCGCTTCTTCCTTTGTGATGTTTCGGCCTTCGAGCTTGTTCACATTTCGCTTTTTCGCATTATGCATGCTCGCCACTTCCGGCCCAAAGTCGGTTTCACCAAATCCTTGCGCAGATTTGTCAACCGTTTTGAAGCCGTCAATGATCGTATTGTCGTGTGGCTGGTCTTTTTTGGACAATGCCATTTCCACATCCGTCCAGCGTATATCCTTTTTGCTCGCGACTGCTTCGGTTTTACGCAACTCATCCTGAATATTGGAGGAGTTTGCGTAAAGTTCTTTCAATTTATTGTATTCCTTATTGCTGAGCGGCTTTTTTTCCAAATCCCGCAATGAAACACGGTAACTGAAATCTCCCATCTTCGTTAGAAAATCTTCCGTTTTATTAAACGGTAGCAATCCAAGGGGCAGCTGTCCCACATTATTGTGAGCTTCAGACGTTAAGCGCCATACCTGGGCCAATGTTGGGGAGATCTGGCGCTTGGAGTTCATGGCGAGCGTCTCCCCAATTTTGTCGTGCAGCGCATCCATATTAAAGTTCAAATCATGGAACGCGCGCTGATAATTATTTTCCGACTGAATTCGTATCGCGTTCTTTTCCTGCTGCTGTTTATATCCCCAATACCCTGTACCTGCAACGGCTACTACTAAAAGAGCAATCAATGCATTTCGTATCAAGGAAATCACCTCCGTTATTTGGTATAGATGTGCTTACCAATTTTTTTAATTTGAGGCCGTGTCCAAATCCAGCCTGATGTGGCCGTATCCGGGTTAAAGTAATAAAGTGCTTCACCGGTTGGATCCCAGCCATTCAAGGCATCCATGACGGCTTTCTTTGCCTTTTCATTCGGAGTTAAATAAATTTGGCCATCCGCCACTGCTGTAAAGGCTCCCGGTTCAAAAATAACTCCTGAAACAGTATTCGGAAATTCGGAGCTTTCCACCCGGTTGATGATGACCGCTGCTACAGCGACTTGACCGATATACGGTTCTCCACGTGATTCGCCATAAACGGCATTTGCCATTAAATTGATATCATTCTGTGAATAACCGTCCGGAATATTTGCTCCCTGCTTTGGTGTGCGAACCTTTACTGCTGCTTTTGCACCAGGCTTTGCAGCATTTCCCTTGGCTCCCTGTTTGGCGGGTGTTCCTTTTGCACCGGCACCGGTTTTGCCTGTTGATTTTTTGACTTGTGTTTCTTTCGGTACTCCACCATAGGTGGTGAATTTGTTGCCTTTACGGATTTGCTTATGCACCCATCCATAATCAAATTTTGTTTGATCCGCCAGTTTCTTTTTTGTTGTAAAACCGGCGAGACCGTCCACTTTCAGCCTATTTTCATACTGAAAATTGCGGAGGGCCCAATACGTTCTCCAGCTAAAGACACCGTCTATCGGACCATTATAGAAACCGATATACTGCAGTCTGGATTGAAGCTCGATCACATCATCACCCGTTGCTCCTTTTTGAATGACTTGAGGGGTAAAAGCATGAGTGGTTTCCGGAGTAAATCCGGTCAAAAAACAAAATATCGCAATTAAAAACAACAGCGTTCGCTTTATGTAACGCATTGATTTCTTCATGGAAAGTGCCTCCTGTGAAATATTCTCAGCTTTGTATGATGGTGTTAGCTTTTGTAAATCTCAGCATTTTATACAAAAAGAAACGCATAGAAAAAACCCGAAGAATGCCTCTTCGGGTTTTTACGAACCAATATTTTTTTGCCTTGCCAGCCAGGCGGTTTTGTGTGCATTGGCGAGTTTTACCTTTTTTAACCCCAGCCACCATAGGAACAGCATGAATGGAAGCATGGCAATTAAAAAATCCTGTTCAAATGCCAATAAAATCCAATTATATACTCCGTGCAAAGCAAACGGAATGATTACAGAAAACACGAGAAGCCATTTTTTCTTGGAGCCGGATGAAAACTTGGCTTTTCCAAAGTAGTATCCGCTGATAACGCCAAACAGCGCATGGCTGGATACAGGCATCAATGCTCTTCCCAATGCTTCATTCACACCATGAACATACAAATAGAATATGTTTTCCATGGATGCAAATCCAAGGGATAAAGATACTGCATACACAATACCGTCATATGGCTCATTAAATTCGGCATGCATATAGGCACAATAAAAAACCAAAAACCATTTTAGAAACTCTTCAAGCAGCGCCGACAATAGGATTCCATCCGTCAGCGGTGACACCATAAGTTCTTCTTTAAATCCAAATTGAATCACCATTACGGGAAAAACAAGCAAAGCCCCGAAAATATATAAACGGATCACCATTGATACAGGCTCTGTCTCGTATTTATCTTTCAGATAAAAAAAAGCAAGCAGGGCAATAGCAGGTGCGAGCCCTGCCGAAATGATTCCAAACATAGCAGCCCTCTTTTCAGCTGTTTTCATTCATCGTACCATGGAAAAAGAAGAATGGGAACAACAAGACCCGTTTTATAAACAAATTGTCAATTTTACAAAAGAAAAGCTTCAGCACCTTGCCCAGGTCCGACAAGCGCTGGTGTCAATTGATTAGAAAAGGCTATTGATGGGGTCTTGCTCCTGTGCGGCAAGCAGAACGGCAAGCCGGATTCTTGCTTTTTTGCTGTCATAATCCTTGCCGAGGATTACACCGTTCTCAACCAGGTCATATGTGCTTCCCAGGTAGTCATACGTCGGATACACTTGACCTTCTTCTGAACTGGTGGTGATTACGACGTGAATGCCTGATTTCACTGCATCCACGATCGCTTCCATCATCAGCGGGGCCACCTGGCCGCGACCGGCTCCTTCTAGGACAAGTCCCTTTACCCCGCTATCCATTGCCGCTTTGATAAATTTCCCGTCAGCACCAATATAGCATTTGATAATATCCACTTGAGGTACTTCCTTGTGGAGGGGGTATACTTCCCGGCCGATCGGTTTTTGATAGGGAACCACTTTATCATTATCAATAATCCCCAGATAGCCAAATCCAAATGAATTAAAGCCCTGAAGATTGGACGCATGCACCTTTTTTACATACCTGGCACTAAAAATCCGTTCATTGAACACCACTACGGTGCCAGAACCCTTTAAGTCCGGATCACAGGCAGTGTAAATCGCATGGCGCATATTTGTGTAGGAGTCGCTTCCGGTTTCTCCCGGTGATCGTTGAGAACCGGTAACGACCACTGTACGCTCATCTGCTACCGTCAAATCAAGGAAATATGCGGTTTCTTCGATGCTGTCGGTACCATGGGTGATTACCACACCGTCATATTGATCCTCACGGTACAGATTTTCAATTGCTTCTTTCAACACCTTCAAATGATCAAAAGTCATGTGCATGCTTGGAACCTGAAACAGCGAAAATATTTTCACTTCAATGTCGCTGGGAAGTTCAATCATGTCAGCAAGCTCTTCTCCTGTAAGAGCGCCCGAAGACAAAAGTCCTGACGTTTCATTCGGCTTGCTGGCAATCGTTCCGCCTGTCGTTATTAATGCCACTTTTTTTGTCATATGTATACACCTCTTTCGTATCATAACACAGCGGGTTTGCAGGAAATTGTAAAAAAAAAAAAAGCCCCACGTTATTGCCGTGGAGCTGTAAGGGCTTCTGCAATGAGATGGCCATGAAACCTGCCATTTTCAATGAAAATTTCATTGGCGTTGTTTCCGGCAGCAATGACCCCGCAAATGAACACATTTTTAACGTTCGTTTCCATGGTTTCCGGATGGTGTGCCGGACGGCCGGTCTCCTTGTCGATATCGATGCCGATTTTATGCAGAAAACTATGATCAGGATGATACCCGGTCATTGCGAATACAAAGTCAGCTTTCACTGAAGCTTCTTCTCCATTTTTCTCATAGATGACATGGTCTTCCCCGATTTCAAGCACATTTGCTCCAAAGTGCATTGCAATTCTTCCATGATTCACATGGGATACAAAATCGGGAAGCACCCACGGTTTTACACTTGGGGAATAGTCCTCTCCACGGTAAAGAACCGTAACCCTCGCCCCGGCTTTCTGCAATTCAAGCGCCGTATCGACCGCTGAATTTTTTCCCCCAATGACGGTTATGTCTTTATCATAGTATGGATGTCCTTCTTTAAAATAATGGAAAACGTGTCCCTGGTCCTCACCTTTTACATTCATGTACGTCGGATTATCGTAATAGCCTGTGGCGATGATGACGGCACCAGAGGAATATTCATGCTGTTCACCTTTTACCGTTTCGGTCTGGACAGTGAATTCAGCGTCATTGATTCTCTCTACCCCGGTGACCTTCTCATACGTATGAATGTTAATTTCCTTCCGCTTCGCCACTTCTCGATAGTAGGTTAAAGCATGGATTCTTCTTGGTTTTCTTTCTTCATTCACAAAAGGCATATTTCCTATTTCGAGCTTTTCACTGGTACTAAAAAAGGTTTGATGGGTCGGATAGTTGTAGATGCTCTCTACAATGTTCCCCTTTTCAATGACCAAATAGGATAGTCCTTTTTCTTTGACGGCGATTGCTGCGGATAAACCGCAGGGACCCCCGCCTATAATCACAACATCGTACTTCATTTCTCCACTCTCCTGGTCTTTATCTGTAGGGATCTTTTGTCTGCACAACCATAGTATTCAATCAGAGGATTGAATTATCCAAAAACAAAAAAATCCCCTATCTGAAAGTAATGATAGGGGATTGAACCGTTATTTGCAAAAAATTAAATCCATCCGCGGAAGCGGGAAGCTTCCGCCATTTTGCGGACACCGACCATGTAGGCGGCAAGCCGCATGTTCACTTTGCGGTTCGTTGAGGTTGTATACACGTTATTGAATGACTTGACCATCACGGTTTCAAGCTTCTTCTCGACTTCTTCCTCGGTCCAGTAGTAGCCCTGGTTGTTTTGCACCCATTCAAAATAAGAAACGGTTACGCCGCCGGCACTTGCCAGCACATCCGGTACAAGGAGAATACCGCGTTCTGTCAGGATTTTTGTACCTTCAAGTGTCGTTGGTCCATTTGCTGCTTCCACAACGATGGAAGCTTTTATGTTGTGGGCATTCTCGGCTGTGATCTGGTTTTCAATGGCAGCCGGAACCAGAATGTCGCAATCCAGCTCCAATAGTTCTTTATTGGATATGGTGTCTTTAAATAATTTGGTAACCGTGCCAAAACTGTCGCGTCTTTCCAGCAGATAGTCGATGTCCAGTCCATCCGGATCGTGCAGGGCACCATAGGCATCGGAGATTCCAATTACTTTTGCGCCAGTATCATGCATGAATTTCGCCAGGAAGCTTCCTGCGTTTCCAAATCCCTGAATGACGACACGCGCACCCTCAAGGGAAAAACCGCGTTTTGCAGCGGCTTCACGGATGCAGATGGTCACACCTTTTGCCGTAGCGGTTTCACGTCCATGGGATCCGCCGAGAACCAATGGTTTACCGGTGATGAATCCAGGAGAATCAAACTCGCGGATCCGGCTGTATTCGTCCATCATCCACGCCATAATCTGGGAGTTCGTGAATACATCTGGAGCAGGAATATCTTTTGTAGGACCTACAAGCTGGCTGATTGCGCGAACATAACCGCGGCTTAAGCGTTCAAGCTCGCGGAATGACATGTTTCTCGGGTCGCAAATAATGCCCCCCTTACCGCCTCCATAAGGAAGGTCCACAATTCCAGCCTTAAGGCTCATCCAAATCGAAAGCGCTTTTACTTCTGTTTCGGTTACACTTGGATGGAATCTCACGCCACCCTTTGTAGGTCCGACAGAGTCATTGTGCTGAGAACGGTAACCTGTAAAAATTTTAGTGGATCCGTCATCCATTTTTACAGGAATGCGGACAGTCAGCATACGGATGGGCTCTTTCAACAACTCAAATACTTCTTCAGGGTATCCCAATTTATCCAATGCTTCCCCAATCACAGATTGTGTTGCGGTTAGCACATTGTTATTTTCATGATTTTCTGATTTGTGATCTGCTGCGTTTTGGGCAGTCATTTGTTTACCTCCCATTAATGTCACCTCTAAAGTTTAGTCAATCTTCAGAGACAGTATACACCTTTGTTTGCTCCATGAGAAGGGAATTTTGAAGAATGTCCCGAAAAACGTAAGCGCTTACGGTACTTTTTTCCCATCCGCAAAAAAGTCAGCAATAAAGCCCTTCTGTTCCAACAGAAGGGCAACTTTTATTTTTTTAGTGAAAGCGAAACAAGCTGTTCAATCATTTCAGGGTAAGAAAGACCTGCTTCTTTTGCCGCATCCGGAAATAAGCTTGTAGGTGTCATGCCAGGAAGAGTATTTACTTCAAGAATAACTGGATCGGTTCCATCTCCCGGAACGATAAAGTCTACACGTGAATAAACCTCGCATCCCAATACTTCATGAGCATCCACCGCTTGCTTTTGAAGCAAAGCTGTTGTATCTTCATCGAGACGTGCAGGAACATAATGGACGCTGCCGCCTGCGGCATATTTAGATTCATAATCGTAATATTCATTTTTCGGGACAATTTCAACAACAGGAAGAGCTTTGACATCCCCTTTATCTCCCATAACCGCTACGGTTACTTCTTTTCCTGAGATAAATTCTTCAATCAGGACGGTCTGATCGTGAAGCATGGCTGTAGAAATTCCCTTCAGCATTTCTTCTTCGTCCTTTGCAATCGTTAACCCAATGGTGGAGCCTTCATGGTTGGGTTTGACCACCAAAGGAAAACCGAATGGCACATCCAGCTGATCTTCCTTATACAGCTTTTTCTCCAGAACCACTTCTTGAGCGATGCGGATACCGGCATTCTTAAAAAACTGCTTGGACCTTGCTTTATCCATTGCAAGAGCAGAGGCTAGAACGCCTGAACCGACATATGGAATTTTCAGCATATCAAGCAAGCTTTGCAAGCGGCCGTCTTCGCCATAACGCCCGTGCAATCCTATAAAAACAGCATCCACATCAAGATGAATAATGTCATCGAGACGGTCGGGATGAAAGTCAACACCAATCACTTCATGTCCTCTGCTTTCAAGAGCATTGATGATTTGTTTGCCGGAGGAGATGGAAACCTCTCGTTCAGCAGATATGCCGCCATATAATACTGCAATCTTCATTGTTAAGAATCACTCCTACCCAAAATATATGTATTATCAGTATATTCCCTGCCACTCCGTATGAGCTTTTCTTTGAGGAAATCCAATCTATCATACCACGTTTAGTGCTTGATGTAATAGCAAACACCGCCTTTTGAACTAAAAAAACTCCCGTTTGGACGGGAGCTTAATTAAAATACTTATTAATTTGCGAAATCGCATGACTGTCCATCAGTGCTTTTCCGTATTCGATCACCCTGTGGCTCGTAATCGTAGATGAACTGCCAAACTCGGCCATCAGCGCAATCAAAGTATCCAATTCGATTTCTGTAAGGTCATGTTCTTCAAATTTCAAGTAAAAACAATTTTCGAACGAGTAGAGAACGCCAGCATCCAAATTTAAAGGTTTCAGGCGTTGTGCTAGTGCAATCACATCTTCAAAGGAAGAAAACTCATAGAAGATTTCGTCACTTTCATCAAGTGTAACCTGCATTTCAATATAGTCATCATCGTATTCATCTTCAAGTTCATACTCGTTATGCCCTTTTGTCACAATGACCACCATTCCTTGCGCCGGTAAAGCAAAAACTTCAACAGCGATCGGTCCGTCTGCTTTAAACCCTACTTCATCGTCTGCTTCGGTCATCATGTCTCGGAATAATTGGTGAACTTTTGGAATGTCCTGCCATATCTCATCTTTGGATATTCCGCGTTCCTTTAAATCATCAAACGTTAGGAAGATTTTGATCTTGTTATAAGTTAATCGCTCTACCCGCATTTCTGGTCCCCCTTACATTCGATTCCGCATCTCTTTACTTACACTATATGAGTGAGAAGGCAGTTGGTGATTAATGATCCTCTCACTTCTGTGACCAAAGAGGCGGTCGTTTTTCTTCTTTTAATTTTTGGTGAATCCATTGATCCCATTCCGTTTTGGTGTTCCCTATTATAATGTCTTTAAATTTGGTTTTTATATCATTGGATAAATATTCAAGTCCCAGGCCTCCCAAGCCAATTTGGAGGGAGGGATGGTGATATGCCGCCTGCTCTATCCATTCAACTGTTGACAGCAAATGCTCTTCGATGGTGCAGGAAACAAATAGCAATTTAGGATCAACCTCCCGGATGACAGTATCGAGATCTTCAGGAGGGATGCCTTCACCGAGGTAAATCACCTCAAATCCTTTTTGCCGCAGGTAAAGTGTAAAAATCAAAAGGCCCAGTTCGTGAGTCTCTTTTAGTCCGCATACTGCTATCACCCTTGGAAGATAGCTGTCCACAGGAAGATGAAACATAATATTACCAATCTTCCCTTTTAAAAAGCTGGAGGCATAGTGCTCATGGGCCACCGTTATTTTTTGGTTTTCCCACATGTCACCTACCTTAACAAGCAATGAACCCAGAATGTCGATGGTCACTTTTTCGAGAGTAAAAAGGCTGAAAGCCCTGTCCATCACTTCCTTGGCTTTGCGCTCATTGAATGACATCAGAGCGGAAAGAAGCTCGTCCGACAGCTGCATTGCTACATCCTTCTGCCCACTGCTTTCCACAACAATCTGTGATATTTTATTCCCATGGTGTTCCAGCAGGTCGACTGCCTGGCTTATTGTAAAACCATGTTTAATTTTATTCATAAGCCATTTGATAATATAGATATGTTCATCAGTATAAAGCCGGTGACCCGCTTCGTTTCTCTTGGGCTCAATGATCGAATATCTCCGCTCCCATGCACGAAGTGTTCCTGCCTGGATGCCAAGCATTTTAGACACGGCTTTTATATTGTATTTTCCTTCCGGTGATGCCATTTCTATATCCTCCAATAGCTGATTATACCTATTAGTATAGCGGACAGATTTACTGGTGTAAAATTTCAGGAATCCGGAGAAAAACCAATTTTTACTGAATACTCTTTTTTTATTTGGAGATTTTATTTTTCATTCCCCTAATATGCTGTTTGGTAAAACACATTTTAACTGAAAATTGCTAAAAAGGACAGCCCTAAATTAAGGGCCGTCTCAATCTTCATGTATGCTTAAAATCCTGAATCCGGACTGGCTGAGCTTTTCCGTAAATTTATTAAGGTTAGGGGTTTTTTCTACCTTCATCACCATCCTTCTGACCAATTTATCCGTCTCATCAAAAGTGGTTAACGAAATAATGTTTTCATGAAATTGTTTTGTAATTTCAGACAGTCTCGCAATCCTTCCTTCCGCTTCCAAAGAGGCAAAGGCGATTCGCACTCCAGGCATTTTCATGCCAAACGCGCTTTGAAACTGTTCAAGCACATCATACCTTGTGATAATGCCAAGGAGCACATTATGTTTATCCGCTACCGCAACGATTGGCATGTCGTTGACCATAAGAAGCGTTTGTTCAAACATTTCATCCTCAGACACAGCCTGGTTTTTGTACCTTGAAATTTCCCCGGCTTTTGTTTTCAGCAAAAATTGCTCTTTTGACAAAGAGCTTATGAAGCAGGACTCATAGATGAAGTGGCGTGTGATGATTCCCTGATAGCGTTTTTCCTCAACAACCGGTATGCCATCCAGGTCATGTTTTTCCATCAAATCCAATGCCTCCTGGACTGATGCATTCTTTTGGATAAAATGTGTTTTCCTCAATGGAACCATATGACTTTTCACAAACATACCCTATTTTTCCTCCCCAACATGTAAATTTTCCCGTCTCACTATTTACATGAGCAGGGCCATCTTTATTAAAATTATGAGAATATTTAAAAATCTCTTATTGTAAATCCTGTAAAATTGACTTATCATTAAAATTACAAACCGATAAATTTCAAATAGATTGGAGAGGAACAGCATGACTTTATTAAAAATCAAGACAAAATCTCTCGTGTTAAATAAAGATCTTGAATATAACGAAAAACTGGGTCTTCCCGTTGAAGTTTATTGCCCTCTGGCCCATCAAACCATTGCTTTCGGAAGGATTGAAACGCTGGATGACCATTTTGTCGTGATCAATTCGGAAAAACATGCAATTGCCGATTATTTCTTCTTTGGCTGCCCATGTGCCGTCTAACCTTTCATTTGTGATACAGATTAATGTTGTATTCTGATTTTATAAACTCCATGACCTGGTGCCTGTTATTCCACATGTCAGGTCTTGGCCATAAATCGTCGCCACGCTCTACGATCTCTTTCCGTATGCTTTCAAACTCTTCATCCGCTTTTGAACATTTCTTTTTCATCCGTTTCCACTGAACCCCTGCCAGCAAAAAGTAAACAAAAATAAACCAAACCATCTGGTCACCTGCCAGGGATGCCACTGCCGCCCGCACACTTTCTGCCTCATTCCACTTAAATCCATACAAATAAATCAAGCTTAAGCACCCCATGAGTGAACTGTAAAAGGCCCACCATTTCATCTGCTTGTCAAGCTGGTCTTTTCGTTCCTTTTTTTCGATTAACGTTTGGAGAACCACTTTGCAAATGTCCGAAATATAAGGCTCGACCTTCCAATTGTTCAATGCATTCATATAAGCCCCCTCCTGCTTCAAATTATGCTTCTGCCAATTAAATCATTCCGAATGGGCTTCCTGTTTTTGTTCATGAAAAAAAGCTGACGGCAGTTATGCCGTCAGCTTAATTATGAGATTCGATCTGCACTTTTTGAACATCATCTTTACCGTTAATCGGATTCATGACTTTCGGAAACCAGAGATTATAAGTAAGAATAAAAACAACAAGCAGCATAAATGCCAGAAGGAGGCTCCGGGTTAGCGGCAGCCGTTTTTTCTTTTCCGGAGTTGAAGGCGCAGGGGGTGTCTTTTCTCCGGCTTGTGTCCCGTTGATCCTTTTCGCTTTTCTTTGATGAAATTCTTTTCTCGAAGGCAGTGGACGATCCTGAATCAGTCCGGTCTCCTCACTCACGTTCTTCAAAAAAACCACCTCCGTTTCCAGCCCGATTGTTTCGGGAAATCAGCCAGCCTTTAGAGATAAGAAGGCCAAGCAGGAAATCAATAAAAAAATGTGCAGTCATGGGTATAACTAAATTGTTGGTTTTTTCATATAAGTATCCGAGCAGAAAACTTAATAGAACCGCTGCTATGAATAGAACTGGCTTTTTTATATATCGTACATGGAGTACAGCAAATAGTAAACTCGTTAGGCTCAAACCCAATAGAGGCTGAATGGCACCGCGGAACAGCCACTCTTCGGAAAACGAGATCACAGCCGTCAAAAAGGCAATATGCCAAATCGGGACCTTTCTGAAAATCCGTTCATTGATGCCGCCATCATCGAGCATTCTTTCGGGTAAAATCAAATGAAGCAGCAGATTGACCAGCACCACCAGAAGAGCTGTCCCCAGACCGAGTACAAGTACAGGAAACACTCCCCACCTGAACCTCTCCAGATGAAACCCGGTAAACAGCATAATCAATGTTCCCGCAGCCAGAAAAACTCCCTGGGACACATATATATTAAGTCGCAGCTCCTTGTCGCTCATTTGCCGGATCAGCGCAGATTGATCCCACTTCTTCATGAACACCATCGCTTTCCTGATTAAAAATATATCGAAGCTCCTTTTGCCAGCTCATATGCTCTTCAAAAGAACGTTCCTTTTCTTCTTTTCTATAAAAAAGACCGAGGTCCAAATGGCAAAAACTGCAGCAATTTCTTTTCATGCTTTGGCTGGTTTCACTAAAGATATCCCCGATTTTTTTCCGTTTGCAGAAATCACCTTTCGTCCATTCTACCATTTCATTCAGTTTTTTGCGCTTGTGCGCTTTTCTGTGTTGAATTTTTGATAAAATGCGATCTCTTGCCGTTTCTGGCAAGAGCTGTCTGGTTCTGGAAAAATAACCTTCCTCCTCAAATTGGTAAAACATAAATCTTCTCGCGCTCTCCCCCATTTCCATGCGTTCGAGCATCTCTAAAAATTGAAGAGGGTCACCGGCAGGCCACGAAGCGCAATGAAGGACTTGGGTTTCGTTTGGATACTCATGATCAATGAACATTTCCGGAAGTTCAGTATCCCCGCAGCTGTACAAAAGCACAGCAAGGCTGGGCTTACCATCCCTTCCGGCCCGTCCGATTTCCTGTACATACGATTCAATATTGGCTGGCATATGAAAATGAATGACGTAACGGATATTCGGTTTATTGATGCCCATTCCAAAGGCGTTCGTGCAGCAAATCAGATCCAGCTCATCATTTAGAAACTGTTTTTGAATCAACAGCCGGTCTTCATTTTCAAGGCCTCCATGATAGGCAGCCACCCTGCTCTTGCCATGCGCACGAAGCATTTCTGCGAGTTGTTCTGCCCATGACCGGGTTGAAGCATATAAAAGTCCGGGTCCTTCCAGGGTAGAAGCGAGCTCCAGTGCCCGGTTCAGCTTGTCCATATGAACCGGGTGCTGTTCGGTGGCGAGTGCAATATTTGGACGGTCTACACTGTACACATGCTCTATGCATGAAGGAATTCCAAGCTTGTCACAAATGTCCCTCCTGACTTCGGGTGTTGCTGTTGCCGTCAATGCCAGACATGGGGGTTGGCCCAGTTGTGACCGTATGGAAGAAAGTTTAAGATAGCTGGTGCGGAATTCGTGTCCCCACTGGGAAATGCAATGGGCTTCGTCTACTACAAAAAGAGAGATCGATAGTTTTTTTAACTCTCTGATCATATATTCATTTTGCAGGATCTCTGGGGATACATAAATAAACTTGTAATAGTAAAGGTTCCGCATAACCCTTCTTTTTTCTTGAAAATCCATAAAGCTGTTCAGGGCTACCGCTCTTTTCTCTCCCGACCGCTTCAGTTGTTCCACCTGGTCTTCCATCAGCGATAATAATGGTGATACTATGAGCACCGCTCCTGAAAAAACATATCCGGGTAGTTGGTAGCACAGAGATTTCCCTGTTCCTGTCGGCATCATTGCCAATACATCTCGTTTGCACAGAATATCCTCAATGACTTCAAGCTGGCCGGCACGAAATTCACGATAGCCAAAACGTTCATATAACAGGGTTTGAAGTTCCAAGAATATCTCCCGCCTTTCCTAAGACAAGCCTGATTTTAAAATACGATATATCTTCCAGTCTATCTTTAATCACTTTCAGCTTTTTTGTCTGAAGGACAGTATAAGCATTTAAAATCCTTTGCTGTTCTTCCAAAGAAACATAGTGATCGATTGAAAAACGGTCATAATGGATGGCAATTTCAACAAGATGATCTTCAATGGTGCTTTTTTTCATCCTGCGAATATTAATGATTTGCTCCATGCTCTTTCCTTCGTTCAAAAGATTCCAAGTTTTTTGTGCCGAAAGAGTTAACGGCTTGTCCAGATCCAGACCAGCCATCAATTTGTTCAGCACCTTGTACTCCTCATGTGCCTCCTTGGCCCTTTTCAAAAGAAAGTGAAGCATGGAACGAAAACGAAGCTGTGCTTCCACTTCCGGGATCTGAAGAATCTGTGCAACTTGTTTATTCGTTAAGCCTGTCCGGTTATGCCTGCTCAGTCTCAGGACAAAATTCTCCGCGTCAAGATCGGCCCATTCACTAAGAAGGGCTAACATTTCCCTATACAACTGATCCGCTTCCTTCTGCCTATCTTCCCCTTTTGGGAACCACACCTTTACTGAATGAAGAACAGCTGGATCCTGCGAAACTGGCAAAAAAGAAAAATCCTGCCTGATCGCATGAGAAAGTGATTGTATGTAAAGTGTTAGCAACTGGTAGAAAGGCTGCTCAGCCTGTTTGTAGCGCATGCCATCAAACATAAACAGGTAAGGATGCAGATTAAAAAAATCTTCAGTCACCTGTGCCCCTTTATCCGTTATCGTATAGCGATCATTCTCCAGACACACCCACCCTCTTTTCAGCAGCTCTGCAGCCGTATGTTCAGCCTCATTCCGGCGAAGACCGGGCAATATTCCAAAAAAAGATGAAATATTGAACAAGTGGCCGTCTGAGAGGGTTTGTGACGTCTTTTTTCCATTAAGCATGTGGAGAAGACCTGAAAGGCTGCGTTCCCCGTTAAATTTTTTAATCAAGTATAGAAGAAGTCCTTCTGTCATATTCATTGTTTTATCACCACGCTTATAGTTTACATGAAAAAGCTTAACTATGGGTTGCTTGTTCTGTGAAGAAACTGCAGGGGAATCGGAAGTATTCGAGGAGTGTTTGCACAAACGATCATTTTTTCTATTGAAATAATGGTAGAGAATAACTTACAATATGTATAGCACACATATATTGAAGTATTACAATTTGCATGTATACGTAATATATTGTATCGTTTTACCATGATTAGGAGGTTTTAAATATGCCAAAGTACACAATTGTAGACAAAGACACTTGCATTGCCTGTGGAGCTTGTGGAGCTGCCGCCCCTGATATTTATGATTATGATGATGAAGGGATCGCTTTTGTTACTCTTGATGAAAACCAGGGTATCGTTGAAATTCCAGATGTACTGGTCGATGATATGCAGGACGCGTTCGAAGGCTGCCCTACTGATTCAATCAAAGTAGCAGACGAGCCGTTTGAAGGCGACCCATTAAAGTTTGAATAGTTAAGGACGGACCAAGCCCTTCATCCGAAGGGCTTTTTATATTCATTAAAAATCATACCAATCCGGCTTGTCAATGTCCTCAAACGAACAATTTCTCAGATTTTGTTTGTAAGCAAAAAAATCCTGTGATAAATTATCAGTGTTATATAAATATTCTGAAAAATATCAGGAGCGGAGTGATTTTATGTATACGGTGCTGGCAACCGATTCGATTGCAAAGGAAGGAATGGCAGAACTGGAGAGCATGCCTGGTGTTTCTGTCATCTACGGGCACGTTAACGATATTTCCCAACCGGAACATATTGATGCTCTGGTTGTGCGGAGTGCCACCATGGTAACCAAAGAGATGCTGTCGCGTTTTTCAAACTTGAAAATCATTGCCCGCGCTGGTGTGGGGGTAGACAATATCGATATCGACGCAGCCACACAGAGAGGAATACTGGTCATCAATGCTCCCGACGGCAATACTATTTCCACAGCGGAGCATACGTTTGCGATGATCATGGCCCTCCTTCGAAAAATTCCTCAGGCCAACCAATCGGTTAAAGAAAAAAAATGGAACCGTTCGAGTTTCAAAGGAACCGAACTGTCCGGAAAATCGCTTGGCATTGTCGGTATGGGTAGGATTGGCACGGAATTAGCCAAACGGGCAAGAGTATTCGGCGCAAAGGTGCAGGTTTATGATCCTTTTCTGACCAATGACAGAGCAAAAACACTTCAGGTAACTTCTTTACCGCTTGATGAGCTGCTGAGTACCAGCGATATTATCAGTGTACATACACCGCTCACAAACGACACCAAAAAATTGATCAACGCTGACAATCTTTCAAAAACAAAACAAGGGGTTTACCTCATCAACTGTGCCAGAGGGGGGATTCTCGATGAAGAAGCTCTTTATACTTTCTTGACCCGTGGACATGTGGCTGGCTGCGCTCTTGATGTTTTTGAAACCGAACCAGCGGTGGAAAACAGGCTGGTTCAACTGAACAATGTGATTGCCACACCCCATATTGCTGCATCTACGACCGAAGCCCAGTTAAATGTCGCATCACAGGTTGCTCATGAGATATCCTCCTTTTTCAAGGGAAAACCGGTGAAAAATGCCGTGAATCTCCCTGCGGTTTCCAATGAGGAATTTCAAAAAATTTACCCATTCTATGAGCTTGCCAAGATGTCTGGCCAATTGCTGTCACAATCTTTTTCCTCCCCAATTAAGGAAATTAAAATTACCTTTGCTGGTTCCATCACCGACTATGACACCGGACTTGTAACCAGAGGGCTACTGTCAGGGTTTTTACAGCCAAGAGTTGACCGGATCGTAAACGATATTAATGCCGCACTGATTGCTAAAGAACAAGGATTTACCTTTGGCGAAACCTACAGCACGGATGCTCAGGGCTATGAAAATTGGATGAAAGCCCGAGTAATCGGAGAACATGACAGCTTCAGCCTTCAGGCCACCTTTATCAGCGGGTATGGACCGAGAGTCGTCAATATTAACGGATATTCTACCGATTTTGTCCCCGAAGGCTATCTTGTTTATATTGAACATATCGATCGCCCGGGCGTCATCGGAAGGGTCGGTAAGCTGATCGGCGACCTTGAGATTAACATTGCGTCAATGCAGGTGGGACGAAAAATGGCAGGCGGAGAGGCCATCATGATGCTGAGCTTTGACAAGGAGCTGGCTCAAGACATTCTGCTGAAAATCAAGGAACTGCCAGACGTTGTGTCAGCCACCAAAATTAATCTGTAACGCAAAAAGCACGGAGATCGAAACTCCGTGCTTTTTGCTGTGTTTTAAGTTAAAAGGATATTTCTTTTCTTTGTCCCTTGTTAAACGTCATAACCGAGGTGTATCCTGTTTCCTTTGCCAGTTGAAACGCTTGATCATAATCTGCTCCTACATGACCGGGCTCGTGTGCGTCAGAAGAAAAGACGATCGGTATTCCTTTATCTTTGCACATCTTGAGAAGAACGGGTTCTGGGTACAGCCTTTGAACGGGTTTTCTTAAGCCGGCAGTCGAAATCTCCACACAGGTCTTTGAATTTTTCAGTGCTTCAGTGGCCCGGTCGTACTGCTCAAGCAAAAATTCTTCATCCTTGGGTATGTACTTGAAAATCTTAACAAGATCTATATGGCCAATGATGTCAAAAAGATTGGACTCCGCGAGCGTGACCACCTGATCGTAATATTGTCTGTACACCTCATACAGGTCCCTGCGGTCCCATTCTTTGCGGTATTCCGCCAGGTCGATTCCGAAATCACCTACCCAGTGGACAGAACCAATGACATAATCAAAATCATAGTTTGAGATAAACTGCTCCATCTCTTTATGGCTACCGGGGGTATAGTCCATTTCGATCGACATCTTCACATCCAAATCGTTGTTCCATGCTTCATGAAACAATTTCACATAGTCTTCCATATCATAGTATCTGCGTTCTTCCATCCAGGGCTTGCTGACAATATCCTTCGTTTGATAGAAATGATAGGCATGTTCAGAAATCCCGAAATTAGGAATGTTTTTAGAGCGTGCTTCATCCACAAATTTCTTTAAGTAGTCCAGTGTGAGCGTTCCTTTTTCCAAATGATTGTGATAGTCTGTCGGCAAAACCGTTTCCTCCTCTTATTGTACAACCTATTTCTTGGGCAAATCCTTATCCACTTTTGTACCATGAAAAACGGGTTGCTTCAAGTGTTTTTCGAAATTTCCCCTCGATTTCGCCTCTCCGCCCTTCCCTCCAAGAAATAGCATGCCAATACAAAGGGTGATCGCCAGTACTACCAAAAAACGTCTTCCGTAGTCTTTCATCTTTTCCTCCTGAAACAAGAATCACCCTTTCATGTTATGCGGAAGACGTTTTTTAAGAACCTTTACCGTACGAGATAATAAAAAAACAAACGGAGGGAACCGTTTGTTTTTGGGTTTGTTTCTTATGGAACAAGAAAAATCGGGCGAATTACCTATTCTTCAACAGATAGCGGCAAGAAGATGGAAAAAGTGGTACCTTCGTTGAGCTTGCTGTGAACCGAAATGCTCCCATTGTGGGTCACCACAATATTTTTTGCAATGGCCAGTCCAAGGCCGGTACCGCCTTTTTTTCCGCGTGTTCGTGCTTTATCGGCTTTATAAAACCGCTCAAACACAAACGGAAGGTCTTCTTCTGCAATCCCTGATCCATTGTCTGTCACTTCAATCTTCAGCCCCTGTTTGAACCGTTCCACCAAAATGGCGACCTTGCCGTTCGAGGCGGTATGGCGAAGGGCATTATCGATCAAATTGGTCAGCACCTGTTCAATTCGGTCAGGGTCAAACCGGGCGGTGCCATGTGCCTTCAGGTTAAGGGTGAGCTCAATGTCACGCTCTCTGGCAATGCCATAAAATTTCCGGACGACCCGCTCAAAGAACTCGTTAACCGAAACCGTCGCCGGACGCAGCTTCATCTGTCCGGCTTCAAGCCTTGCCAAATCGAGTAGCTCATTGACCAGCCGCCCCATTCTGAGCGATTCATCATGAATGATCTTCACAATTTCTTTTTCCTCCTCCCTGGAACCAGCCACATCGTCCACGATGGCCTCACTGTATCCCTGAAGCATAGAAATCGGTGTTCTGAGTTCATGCGAGACATTGGCAATGAAATCTTTGTTCAGTTTCTCCATCTGCCGCTCTTCTGTCATATCACGAAGTACAGCCACCGCTCCCCTTACAAAGTATTGGTTGTAAAGCGGAGTCATAACGACCACCCAGCTTCGCCCCTGAATATCAATTTCGATGTATTGTTCTTTTTCGGAAGTGACAACATTTTGAAACAACTCGGTAAGCTCCGATGGCAGGGCTTCTTTTTTGTCCTTGTCCATTCCCTGTTCATAATACCAAGCCTGCAAAAAACGCTGTGCAGGAGGGTTCGAAACAAGGATGCTCATCCTGCGGTCAAACGTAATAACGCCATCGGCCATCGAGCTGAGAATTCCAGACAGCTGTTCCTTTTCCTGATTCAACGCAGTAATGAAATTTTTCAGCTGCCTCCCCATCCTGTTAAACGCCATGGCAAGTTCACCGATTTCGTCATGGGTCAGCATCGGCACCTTCATATCGAATTCACCACGAGCCATATGAGAGGCCGCTTCCCTCATCTTGCGCAGCGGCGCAGTCACACGGCTGGATAGAAAGAAAGCAAAGATTGTTGTCAGGATGATGGCGATGCCAGCCGATAAAAAGATCAGTCTTTTGGTATAATTGGTGCTTTCAGCTATGTTTTCCAGTGACTGATACACATAAACGGCACCGGTTTTTCCGTTTTCCATCTTAAAGGGAAGACCGACGATCAGAAGCCTGTTATGTATTTCCTTCCCTTTTGACATGACTGGAAAATCGCCCTTCTTGACCACTTTTTTACCGTTTTGGTAAACAGAGGCGAGGGATTTATTTTTAAAAAAGACACTCACCGGAAGGTCCGCTTCTTCCTGCTTTCGTGATGTCGGTGAGTAATGCTCCTTTTTATTCATGATGATCATGGCGTTCAAGGAATAGGCATCCACGAGCTCCGATGAAATGCGCAGCGCCTCTTCTTTGCTGTTATAGTCCTCAAGAAGTTCCACCATTTTATGCGTGAGCTTGGTGAGCTGTTCTTCCGCTTGATTATCGTAATAACGGCCAACAAACTGCGTCAGCATCACCGTCAGTATGAACAAAACAACCGAAACCAGAAGTAAAATGGTGACCCACAGTTTTCCGACGACACTACGCCAGATCATGCTTGTTCTGCAACCTCAAATTTGTAGCCGACTCCCCACACCGTCGCAATCATGGATGCAGCTTCCGGAGACACTTTATTTAATTTTTCACGGAGCCGTTTAACATGTGTATCCACTGTTCTCAAATCCCCAAAGAACTCATAGTTCCATACATCTTTTAAGAGCTGTTCCCGAGCATACACTTTATCCGGTGTTTTGGCCAGATAATAAAGGAGCTCGTATTCTTTTGGTGTCAGGTTGACCTCCTTGCCCCCGGCAATCACACGGTGAGCGTCATGGTCAATGGTCAGATGCGGAAACACAATAATATTTTTGGCAACCGACTCCGTTTGTAAGAATTTTGTGGAAGAGGACCGCCGAAGCAGCGCTTTAACCCGCAGAATCACTTCACGGGGGCTGAACGGTTTTACGATATAATCATCCGCTCCGGACTCGAAGCCCTGGATCCGGTTAACTTCTTCCCCTTTTGCTGTCAGCATAATAACTGGTGTCGCTTTTCGCTGTCTTAATTTTTCACAGACTTCCATACCGTCCATACCCGGCATCATGAGATCAAGCAATATCAAATCATAGTTCAGTGTCAAAGCAAAATCCAAAGCTTCCTCTCCGTTTTCCGCTTCATCCACTTCATAATTTTCGCGTTCCAGGTACATTTTTAAAAGCTTGCGGATTCGTTCTTCATCATCCACGATTAAAATCTTCGCTTCTTTTTCCACTGGTGTTCCTCCATTTCATTGAATCTGCACCTCTATCATACATGAACAGCTTGTATATAACAAAACCCTTCATCTCAAAAGGAAAAATTGAGATGAAGGGCCGCTTTTTTCGTGTTACGCATAGGAATGAAGGCCGGATATTACAAGATTAACAGCAATCAGATTGAACATGATGATGACAAATCCAATGACGCACAGCCAGGCTGATTTTTCGCCATGCCAGCCTCGTGAAAGGCGGAAATGAAGATAGGCGGCGTAAAACAGGAAGGTGATCAAGGCCCAAACTTCTTTTGGATCCCATCCCCAGAACCTGGTCCAGGCCTCCTGTGCCCATATCATGGCAAAGATCAGCGCCCCGAGCGTAAATACGGGAAAGCCGATGGCCACTGACCGGTAGCTGATTTCATCCAACAGATCCGGTTTCAGGTTCATGAGCTTCGGCTGAATCGCGGCTGAAATTCGTTTTCTTAAAATGAGCCGGACAATGCCGTACAGCACACCGCCTGTAAGCAGCGACCAGATAAAGGTATTGAATTTCCTTGGAGCCTGCTCTCCATTCATCCACGAAGGTGAGGCAACGAGCGGTCCAAAGTGGTCATCTGCCTGAGTACCGTTCGGCGGTCCGACAAGCGCAGGCACATTGTAGGTTAATTCCACCTTCTGATCCTTCTTGTCGGTGAAGTTGAACGATGTTTCATAACCTGCTGCTGCAGAAATGGCGCTTACAAGAATAAAGCCGAATACACATAAGAGAAAATACATAATGATTTCGAGCATTTTCGTCTTTTTGGTAGAGCGAGTCTGGTCAACGACCCGGATTAGAAAAATCAATCCAGCGACAAAGGAAATGGATAGAATTCCTTCTCCCAGCGCAGCTGTTGTAACATGGATTTTCAGCCAGTCACTTTGAAGTGCAGGAATCAGCGGGGCGATATCCTTTGGAAACATGCTGGCATACGCAATAACAAGAAGCGCGATCGGCATGGCAAAAACACCTAGCGCGTTGGTTTTGTATATCCCATACAGCAGGATAAAAGCAAACACCATCATCATCCCAAAAAAGGTTGTGAATTCAAACAGGTTGCTGACCGGTGCATGTCCGCTGGCTATCCATCGGGTCACAAAATATCCGAGCTGCGAGATAAAACCGAGGATAGAAAGAGCGTAGCCCACTCTTCCCCATCTTCTCGTATAAGCCGCTTTGTTCTCTTTTCCTTTTTTATCAGAAAGAGACATGGCAAAGACAAGCGTTGCAATGAGATAAATAATAAAGGCGATATAAAGCAAAGTACTGCTGAGTTCAGCCATAATAACCTCCTGTACAGGGCTTAAGCACTTTTTTCGTCACTTTGGTCAATCGGCATGACCAGCCCGGAATCTTCTGAAATGTTCTGCATCTCTCTTTTCAAGCCAAACCAGTTTTTGTTGGTATGGGCAGCAATCCATAATTGACCGTTTCTCTGTTGAATCCAAATTCTCCGGTGGTTCCAGTACAGACCCTGGACCACACCGAGCATGAAAATAATGCCCCCGATGATGATGATTGGAAGGGTCTTATCCTTTTTGACGGTCAAAGCTGAAACATTCTTAGTTTCAATTCCTGAAAACGACATTTTGTATTTGTTGTCGCCAGCCTCCACATTTTTCCGTATGCCAATAAACGCCGTTTCCCCTTTCGGCGTCTCCGGGGTAAACATCTTGAAAACAAAAGCAGGATTATCGGGAACACTGTTTTCCGTCGTTGGCTGGTCATTTTCGTCGAGTTTGAAGTTCGGAAAATACTCAACCATCTCCACTTTGTAGCCGTTTCCAAGAACGTAGGTAGATTTTGGATTAAACAGGTTTACTTTAATCTCGCCATAGCTTTTTCCTGATTTTTTATTTTCCAGCTTCAGATTCATCCTATGAAACTCATTTAACTTAAAATCTACTTGATAGAGAGAATAATCATTAAAGGATAACGGTTCATTGACTTTAATTTTAGCGTCTCTTTCTTTCTTAAGCTCTGGTTTTGCCCCGACAACATCAGAAGGACCCGCATGGTAAAGGGTGACATTGCTTTGATAGTTTTTAGGCACAGGATTCCCTGTTTTGTCCAGGGCAGCTGAATAATCTTTATCCTTCTTGTCATAAAGTTCCATAATAAATTTGTGGTTCTTCAGATAGTATTGTCCATCTTCCGTCTTTGTTCCGGGTACAGCCACTGTCTCACCTTCCCGAATCCACAGTGTCTGATCGGTATACATACCCGGGAAGAAACGAAGCATCGCCCCAATCAGAAATATGATCAGACCGGCATGGTTAACATAGGGCCCCCATCGTGAAAAACGATTTTTCTCAGCAAGGATATTGCCGTTGTCTTCCTTGATTTTATAATGTTTCTTCGCCAGCACACGTTTCACACGGTCCATGGAAATTCCGCTGTCGGACACGGCAAAAAGCCTCTGTCTTTTCATAAAGCTCTCATGCCTGGTCACCCGCTGGTATTTAAGGGCTCTGTAGAGAGGAAACCCACGGTCAATGCTCACAATAATGAGCGAGATCCCAAGCGCTGCAAGCAGCAAAAGAAACCACCAGGAACCATAAAGATTATGAAAACCCAGCAAATAGAAAATCTGGCCCGGTGTTCCGTATTCCTCTTTGTAATAAGTTGTCGGGTCCACATTAGGTGGTATGTACATTTCTTGCGGAAAGATGGTCCCAATCGCTGCAGCAATTAAAATCACAATAATGATCCAAATTCCCACTTTAACGGATGAAAAGAAATTCCAAATTTTATCAACCATCGTTTTATTGTAGGTTTGAGAACGCACGGCGCTTCCCTCATACCTCATGTTGATCAATTCGCGCGAATTTTCATTGGTTAACGGCTTTCCGCACGATTCACAGATTTCGGTTCCGAACGGATTGCTATGGCCGCATTCACATTTGATTGTTTTCAATTTTGCACACCCCGTTACGGCTTGATTTTTTCCATATACGATTTAATGGTCTCATTCGATAACGACTCACTCGTTATTTCGATGACTTTTCCGTTTTTGTCCACCAGGAACGTGGTTGGGATTGGCCCAATGCCATACGCTTTGGTGACTTCCCTGGATCCATCAAGTGGAATAGGAAAAGACAAATGAAAGCGGTCAGCAAAATTCTTAACAGAAACGCGGGATTCCCCCACATTAACGGCGAGAATCTCTACTCCCTGCTTCTTATAATTTCTGTATTCCTTTTGCATATACGGCATTTCCCTCTGACAAGGCTTGCACCAGGTTCCCCAAAAATTCAGGAATACACCCTTTCCTTTGTAATCTGAAAGCTGTACCTTGTTTCCCTGTAGATCCGTCAACTCAAAATCGGGTGCTTGATCTCCTTTTTGAACACTGCCGCTTTTATCGTTAAATACATTATTATATAGGGTGTAGCCAACCGCAACGGCAACGATGACAAGGAGAATCGAACGAAACACCAGTCTTTGCTTTTTCTTCACGTGCGACGCTCCCATCTTCTGCTTCTAGGTTTCCATCTTAACTATAACGCCTTGTATTTTAGTTATGGCCCCTCTTTTTTGACGGTTGTGTGACAGCTTGGTTTCGCAGTTGCTTCACTTCATGAGGCGTCAGCTCTCTAAATTCCCCTGGATTTAGGCCTTTCACGTCCAAAAAAGCATACCGTTCCCTTTTCAGCTTCAGGACCGGATGCCCAATGGCTTCAAACATTCGCCGTACTTGACGGTTTCTTCCCTCATGGATAGTGAGCTCAATAATAGCCGTCTGCTTTTTCTTGTCTCCCGAAAGGAATTTAACCCTTGCCGGAGCCGTTTTTCCGTCATCCAGCATGATCCCTCTTTCAAGCTTTTTCAGAACTTCCCGTTCCGGAATTCCTTTTATCTTTGCAATATAGGTTTTATCCACTTTATATTTCGGGTGCATCAACTCATTGGCAAATGTACCGTCATTGGTCATAATCAGGACACCAGATGTATCATAATCCAGCCGTCCGACAGGAAAGATCCGCTCCTCGACGATATCTTGAAAATAATCGGAAACCACCTTTCTTCCTTTATCATCCGAAACTGCCGTAATCACTCCAGATGGCTTGTACATTAAAAAGTAAACCGATTGTTCCCTTTCGATTTGCACGCCATTAACTTCAATCCGGTCTTTTCCTGTAACTTTTGTCCCAAGCTCCCGGACAACGGTTCCGTTGACTTTAACTTTTCCTTCCGTGATTAACTCTTCTGCTTTTCTTCTTGATGTAATGCCGCTTTGGGCAATTACCTTTTGTAAACGTTCCATGATTTCACCTCATTTAACATCATACTCTCTCGCCTTCCATTTCACAAGGTCGCAACAGAAAAGCCGGTTTATAAACAAAAACACACCGGATGTTTGGTTCCATCCAGTGTGTTCTATGAAAATACGAGACTGACAACCACAATTGAAGCGATAAAACCGACAAGATCAGCCAGCAAACCAACCTTCAGAGCATAGCCCATTTTCCGGATGCCCACCGCCCCAAAATAGACGGTCAACACGTAAAAGGTTGTATCGGTGCTCCCTTGAATCGTTGAAGCAAGCCGGCCAACAAAGGAGTCAGGGCCATGGGAAGCGATCAAATCAGATGTCATGCCAAGCGCCCCGCTTCCGGAAATGGTTCGCATCAGCCCGAGCGGAACAACTTCCCCAGGTACATGCATCCAATCAAACAGCGGCTTTCCAAAATCGAGAAGGAGATCAAGCGCTCCTGAAGCCCGGAAAACGGATATCGAAACGAGCATGCCGACCAAATATGGAATCATAGAGACAGCAAGAGAAAAACCTTCTTTTCCACCTTCCACGAAGGCTTCATAGGTTGGCACCTTCTTGCAGGTGCCGTATAGCAGAATGAATCCGATCAAAAAAGGAATAAACCATATCGAAAATGAATTTATGAAACTCATACTCTATTTTTTCCCCTTCCGGACGGACCTGTAATAGAAAAAGCGGTCAATAGAAAGTGCGAACACGGTGGAGACAGCCGTAGCCATCAGTGTTGTCCCTACTATGTCCGTAGGGTTTTGCGAGCCGTAGTTCATCCGGATGGCAATAATAGTCGTAGGAATGAGCGTAATGCTCGAAGTGTTAATCGCCAGCAGGGTAATCATGGAGCGGCTCGCTTCGTTTTTCCCCCCGTTTAATAATTTCAGCTGTTCCATAGCCTTAATGCCCATAGGAGTAGCAGCATTCCCAAGGCCAAAGAGGTTTGCGACCATATTGGATAATATATAGCCAAGCGCCGGATGGCCTTCTGGCACATCTGGAAAAAGCCGTTTAACGAGCGGGCGGAACAAAAGAGCCAAAAACTCCAGCAGCCCGCCCTTTTCCGCAATTTTCATCAATCCCAGCCAGAAAACAAGGATACTGATCATGCCCAGACTGATGGTGACGGCTTCCTGTGCGCTTTTAAAAACGGCTGCATTCACCTTATCCACATTGCCGCTGAAAATCGCGACAATAAACCCGGTCACCATCATCCCCACCCAGATGTAATTAACCATGACGAGTACCTCCGTTTATCGCGAACAATGAGGCAACCATCTGTTTAAACACATTCCAGATACTCCTGTCTTCCTTCACCAGGCCTTTCCCTTCATAAAACAAAGGAAGATTACCAATGATTTGGTCTCCAAGCATCACCTTCATTTTGCCAATTGGTTTAGGCACTGCTCCCTTTTTCCATTTTCCTCCTTTTGGCGGCTGATACAGATTCACCGATTTTTGGATCTCCCTTTTCTCCCCCTTCATCAAGGGGTAATTGAGGTCCCTTGCCGCTTCAATTTTATTTTCATACGCTTTAAGCTTAATCCCGTCTACAACCCCTTTTTTAACGAGGCTGGTCAGCTTGAACGTCCGGTACCCCCAGTTAAACATGGCAGAGTGATCTTCCCAGTCATTGGGATCATTCAACGTAACGGCGATCAGCCCCATGTCGTCCTTTTTGGCGGTGGATACAAGGGTGCGTTTAGCAAGCTTTGTATAGCCCGTTTTTCCGCCAGTGGAATAGGGGTACAGCTTCAGCATTTTATTTTTATTCCTCCAGACCCGTTCCCATTTCTCGCCTTCTTGTGGCGACCGGTACATAACAGAGGAGGAAATCTCCCTGAACTTTTCATTTTCCATCGCATACCGGGTAAGCAGCGCCATATCATAGGCGGAGGAATAATGGTCATCGTGGTCATCAAGACCATGCGGATTTCTGAACAGGGTGTTCTTCATTCCGATTTCACGGGCTTTTTGATTCATCATATAAACGAACCCATCCATACTGCCGCCCACATATTCGGCGATGGCCACAGCTGAATCATTGCCTGAACGGAGAATCAATCCATATACGAGATCATTCAGGGAAATATGCTCCCCCGGTTTTAAATAGAGAGAAGAACCTTCCGTCCGTGTCGCCCTATCACTGATGGTGACACGGTCAGATAGCTTGCCCGATTCAATGGCAAGGATCGCTGTCATGATCTTGGTAATGCTTGCAATGCGCATGGGACGGTGTTCATTGCGGGCATAAAGAATCCTTCCTGATTCCTGTTCCATTAAAATAGCGGCCCTAGCTGATACACCAGGCCCTGCAGCTTTTACTTGAGGAAGCATGCAGGTCATCAGAAGTGCAGCCACTATAATAAGCATTGTCCATTTTTTCGTTGAATAGCGCATGGTATCCCGTCCTTAGTTGTTTTGTACAAGTTTATGCAAAAAACGGACGGTTATGATTGGTAAATTCTTTCCAGTCAGCGATCATCGCCTGGCAGGAACCGATGCTTCCCCTCAAAATGGGCGTTATAATTGGTTGCCTTCTGCAATGCCTTTTCTTCTTCCGGTATTCGGACAGACAGAATAACCGCATTTAAAATGAGAAAGAGCACCATTGTGAAATAGGCTTGAAACACTAAAGGAATCGTAATAATTTCAAGGGTAACGATGACATAGTTTGGATGTCTTATATATTTGTATGGTCCTTTGGCCACCACATGAGCACCGGGCAATATAATGATCTTCGTATTCCAGAAATGGCCTAAAGAGGAGATGCACCAAACACGAGCGCATTGGGCAAGAAGAAATAGTGAAAAAGGGATCCACCACCAAAATGCCGGTTGTTTATTAAACAAAAGTACTTCCACTAAAAACGAAATAAAAAAACACGTATGTATGCCGACCATCCATTTGTAGTGTTCCCGTCCTGCTTCAAAAGCTCCTTTGGAAAGCAGGTATTTTTCATTTTTTCTGGCAATCAAAAGTTCTGCAAGCCGTTGAATCACCAGCACTGCAAAAAAAATCCAGAACAGCATGGATCCGCCCCCTTTTTTATCTCCATTGTATATAAAGCAATTCAGATGAAAATCCCGGTCCCAGCGCAGCCATTAGACCGGTATCCCCTCTTTCAGGCATTCTTGCCATAAAACGTTCCATCACATAAAAGACCGTAGCGGATGACATGTTCCCAAATTCCTGAAGGACAGCCTTGGAGACATCCGATTTCTCAAGAGGCATGTCCAAAGCATCCACATAGGCATCCAGCACTTTCTTTCCGCCGGGGTGAGCAATAAAATGACGAATATCACGGCCGGTAAGGGCATTGCGTTCAAGAAATTGATCCACATTGGGCTTCAGCCAGCCACGAATGATGTTAGGAATGTCACGGGAAAACACGACATACAATCCGTTGTCTTTTACATCCCATCCCATCACCTCTTCAGAGTTTGGCATGAGGGTTGACATGGTATCTCTCACTTCCGGCACAGCGTCTAGAGATGAGGCGCTCCTCGCCTCAGATTCATCCCCGCAAAGCAAGGCGCAGCCTACTCCATCCGAAAATAGTGACGTGCCCACCAGGTTGCTTTTACTTTGATCATCATGCTGAAACGTCAGACTGCAAAGTTCCACACTCAGCACAAGCACGTTGGCGTCCGGAAACGCTTTGCAATACTCATAAGCTCTTGAAAACCCGGAAGCCCCGCCTGCACAGCCAAGACCCCAGATCGGGATTCTCTTGGTATGCGGGGAAAACGGCAATTTATTCATAATCCTGGCCTCGATGCTCGGTGTGGCTATGCCTGAACTGGAAATAAAGAAGATAGCATCAATTTCATGATAATCAATCGGACGGTTTAAAAACGGAGATTCCTGCAAGCACTTTCGAATGGCCCGGCCGCCAAACCGGGTCGCACTCTCGATATATGAGTCATTTTTCTCCTGCAGAGAGTGGGGTTCGGCAAACCATTCGATCGGCTTGGCGAAATAGCGCGTTTTGATTTCTCCATTATGAAAGACTTTCAAAAGCCGTTCAATGTCCTTAAACGAGCGGCGAAATAAGCCTCTTGCAAATTCAAGTGTTTGTTCCTGTTCCAGTTTGTGGGGCAGGTTTGTTGTTTGGACGGATAGAATTTTAGGCATGAACGAACCTCCGAATAAGTAGTTATATGAGTTTTCCCTTTTTCCTTTCCTTTTACGCTTGTAAATAGAAAAAAGCCCCCTGTTTAAAGGAGGCATTCTTTAGGATTTGACTTATGCTGTTCCAACTGGACCCAGATCTTTTTCACTTTGTTCCAGTCAAGATTCTGAAACAGAATAGAGAATTGATCCTGATTATTGACATATACTTTCCGGCGTTCAAGATAGCCATCCGCCTGCATCAGGCAGGCAAGAGCAGCAATGTCCTTCACAGCGAGCTGCTCTCCATTTTCCATCGTGAGCTGCTCTGTGAGATCCGGCAATTGTTCTTCTAGAAATCTCACATACAGCAACTCAAAGGAACGGTCCTTCCCCTGATGGGTATACTTGACTTCCGAACGGTTAAAAAGGTCCTCAGGGGAATTAGACTTTGCTTTTTGCAGCTCATATCCGGCAAATGATCGAATTTCCAACAAATCCTCAGCTCCTTTTCATTCATCCATGGTTTCCTGAAACTTTGAAAAAAACAAGTCTGCTTCCTCTTCAATGGACCCGTCATTGACCTGCTCAGGAAGTGGGGGAAGTTCTTCGAGGGACTTCAAGCCGAAATGTTCAAGAAAACTCTTGGTCGTTCCGTACAAAATGGCACGCCCTGTTCCCTCAGCCCTGCCCATCTCGGCGATCAATCCCTTCGATGAGAGAGTCTGCAGCGGTTTTTCAGTTTTTACCCCTCTTACTTCTTCAATCTCTGCCCGGGTGATGGGCTGTTTATAGGCGATGATGGCCAGTGATTCAAGGGCGGCCTGGGATAAACTGGTGTGTGACGGAGCTGCGACCAGCCGCTCGTAATAAGATGCATGCTCACGCTTTGTCACAAATTGATAGGAACCGGCGATTTCTATAATTTCCATTCCTCTTGAGCCCGACCGATAGTCATTGAGCAGTTCTTCTAGCAGTGCTTCAACTTCTGTCAAGCTAACCTGCAGAACATCTGCCATCTGCTTTTTGTCAATGCCCTCCTCTCCGGATACAAAGATCAGTCCTTCAATGACTGCTTTCTGTTCTGCTGATTGCTTCAAACTTCATTCTCCTTTGGTGCATAAATAAAGATTTCGCTAAAGTTATCTTCTTGCTCGCATTCTACTTCTTTCGTTTTCATAAGCTCCAGGACAGCGAGAAACGTAACAACAAGGTGCTCCCTGCTCGAAGTGGTAAACAGCTCTGAAAATTTCTTTCTGCCCGAGGTTCTGATGTCCTGAATGATTTGCTGCATCCGCGTTTCAATCGGAATTTCCTGACGCTCAATGGTCGTCTTTCTTGGAACCCTCTCCATTTTTTTCGCAAAGATTTTCTGCATGGCCGCCAGCATATCATAAATCGTTACATTGGCAACAGGATTCAGGGCTTCCTCCTCATTTTCATAGGAAGTGAGATCCATTGGCTCTCTGGTGAAAATCATGCTTCTCGCCGTTTCCTTTTCTTTCAAATCATGCGCTGCCTGTTTAAATTTCCTGTATTCCACCAGTCTTCGTACCAAATCCTCCCGCGGGTCGTCATCCTCATCCAGATCAAGCTGATCATCGGAATCGAGAACTTCCTGTTTGGGAAGAAGCATTTTGCTTT
Organism: Fictibacillus enclensis; assembly: GCF_001457035.1. Classification (GTDB taxonomy): domain Bacteria; phylum Bacillota; class Bacilli; order Bacillales; family Fictibacillaceae; genus Fictibacillus_C; species Fictibacillus_C enclensis. The sequence goes on from NZ_KQ758617.1 coordinate 1,769,556, forward strand.
TGATGGCAAGCAGTGTAGCAGCCATTACCAAATATTCGCTGGCTACATCCAGTTTTAATTCCTGCATGGTATGTATATAATTCATATATTGTTCCGTTATGACCGCGACCGGGATATCATAAATGTCAATTTCATACGTACCAATAAGATGCAGAAGCAGATCCAGAGGACCTTCAAAAGCATCTATCTTCACGCTGTATTTCATTCTCGCAACCTCTGTTTCTACAATGTATCTTGTATCGGAATTATACCATATTTTAAAGGGAGTTCCTTTTTTGCTTTCTCTTTTTTTAGTAGAATAAAGAAGAACCTGTCCGAAGGAGGACCTTCAATGTACCCTGAAGCTTATATTGACTTTCTGGCATACTTTCATGGAACAAGGGATTATTTCGAGTGCCATGAAGTCCTCGAAGAACACTGGAAAAAAGAAGGCATGCAAAATGACGTCTGGGTGGGCCTGATTCAGATTGCTGTCTCCCTTTATCATCAACGAAGGAGCAACTATGAAGGGGCGCGCAGAATGATGGAAAGTGCTATTAAACACCTTAACGGCCAAAAAGATAACCTTACAGAACTGGGTCTTGATCATTCCCTGTTGCTTGATCAGTTAAAAAAACGGCTCAGTGATATCTCCACCCGCAGCCCCTACACCGACATGAATCTTCCTGTTACAGACGAGGGTCTTCTTGATGTGTGCTGCCAATCCATAATGAAACATGGTTCCTTATGGGGAGCTGTGAGCGATATGGATAATGACCAGATTATCCACAAACACCGGACCCGGGACCGCAGCGAAATCATTCGTGAGCGGGAAGCACAAAAAAAACGAAAAAACAAAACAGCGGAATAAGAAAATGGAAACAAATAAAAAAGCCTCCTAAAATGGAGGCTTTTTCTGCTATTATTCTTCCCAGACTTTGACTTCTTTCATGACATCGCCTTGCTTGATGCGAAGCACGGTATCCATGCCTTCTGTCACTTGTCCGAAAACGGTATGAACACCGTTCAAATGAGGCTGCGGCTCATGTACAATGAAGAACTGGCTTCCGCCTGTGTCTTTTCCTGCGTGCGCCATGGATAATGAACCAGCGACATGCTTGTGAGGGTTTCCTTCGGTTTCACATTTAATGGTATACCCAGGGCCGCCTGCCCCTGTTCCCGTAGGATCTCCGCCTTGTGCTACAAAGCCGGGAATAACACGGTGGAAAGTTACCCCATTATAAAACCCTTCGTTTGCAAGCTTTTCAAAGTTTGCTACCGTTCCGGGTGCTTCTTCCGGAAACAGCTCGATTGATATTTTTTCTCCGTTTTCAAATTCAATTGAACCTTTTTTCATGTATATTACCTCCTGAATTCAGCATACTTCCTTATTTTATGCTTTTTTTGGCCGAGCGTCCAGTGAGCTTGATTAATTACCGGCCAATACGCCGTTTTTTAACGGCAGGTCCAGCCTTAGCAGGTCTTCATAGGTTTCTCTTTTGACGACGAGCTGTTCTTCTCCATTTTCCGCAAATACAACCGCAGGCCTTGGAATACGATTGTAGTTGTTGGACATGGAATAGCCATAGGCCCCTGTACAGAATACAGCAAGGTAATCACCGGTTTGCGCTTCGGGCAGAAGAATATCCCATATGAGCATATCCCCGGATTCGCAGCATTTCCCTGCAATAGACACCTTTTTTGTTCCTTTTTCTCGCGCCCGGTTGGCAAGTGCCGCTTCATATTGGGCCTGATATAGTGCAGGTCTGATATTATCGCTCATCCCTCCGTCTACTGCCACATAATGCCTGACCGAAGGAATATCCTTTTGTGAGCCGACCGAATAGATGGTGGTTCCTGCGTCACCAACGAGCGAACGGCCGGGTTCAATCCAGATTTCAGGTACTGAAACTGAATTTGAAGCAGATAGTCGTGTCACTTCACCGATCATCGCTTCAATGTATTCTTTGGGCTCGAGCGGTTCATCTGCCTCTGTATAACGAATCCCAAATCCACCACCAAGATTTAACACTTTGGGAAAAAAGGACAATTCATTGTTCCATTTGGCAAGGTAATCATACAGTTTCTGAATGGCCAGAATGAAACCCGCTGTTTCAAAAATTTGCGAACCGATATGAAAATGAACCCCAAGAAGGGTAATCGCATCTGAATCCAGTGCTTCAATCACTGCTTTTTCCGCCTGGCCATTCTGAAGGTCGAAACCAAACTTTGAATCTTCCTGTCCCGTTAGAATATATTCATGCGTATGAGCCTCGATACCAGGAGTGATTCTAAGAAGAATGGACGTTTGTGTATTCATTTTGTCACAGAGCTCATTAAGCATGCGCAGCTCATGAAAATTATCCACAACAAAGCATCCGATTCCGGACTTCAAGGCATATTGTAGCTCATCATAGCTTTTATTGTTGCCATGAAAATGGATGCGTTCTGCAGGAAATCCAGCAGCAAGAGCTGTATAAAGCTCTCCCCCGGAAACAACATCCAGGCTTAAGCCTTCCTCTGCCACCAGCTGGACCTGCGCAAGGCAGGAAAATGCTTTGCTCGCATAAGCCACTTGGGCTTTTATGCCTTGTTCCTCAAACGCTTTTTTAAACGATCTTGCGCGTTGCCTGATCAATTCCACATCGTAAATATAAAGCGGTGTTCCGTATTTTTGTGCCAGCTGAACCGTGTCCAGCCCGCCGATCGTCAAATGATTGTCTTCATTAATCGAGCTTGTGCCATGTAAGTACATCATAATCTCCCCTTTTCTATCCTGCAGAGATTCTTTTCCGACGAAAAAAACAAAGACAGCCCATGTATAAGGTACACTGGCTGTCTACTACCGTACCCCCATTTGCCGGAATAGTTCTCCACTGCAAGCATTGCAGTGACAGTCCGCTGTCTGTTCGGCAGCGGCCCAGCATGAGAATGGATGGATCATTCCCACACTTCGGCAAATTGGCCTTTAAAATGATTTCATCATGTCCATTCACTCCATCATCCTACTCATCCGCTTTGCGCCTCTACCCCATTATTTATAAATGAGGCATATCCAATTGTTATGAACAAATTTATCACAAATTTTGATAATCGGCAACACTTCTTAAGAAGTTGGCTGCTTTTTGCTGTTTTGCGGATGAACGATGCTCGGCCGGACTTTCGATAGAGGCACAGCGAGCCGGATCATGATCTGCACAAACGCCTTGGCGTTGAATGGGATAAAAGGCCACAGATAGGGCGTATTTAAATTTTTCACAAAAGCAAGATACAGAAGCAGCAGAGTGGCGCCTACGACAAGCCCGGGCACATGGAAGATGGCCGTTAGCACCAGAAGGACGAGCCGGAGCATTTTGTTGGCAACACTGAGTTCATAGCTTGGGGTAGAAAACCCTCCGATCGCTGAGACTGATACATATAATATGACTTCCGGAACAAACAGTCCCACATCGATGGCGATCTGGCCAATGAGCACCGCTGCGATCAAGCCCATCGCCGTCGAAAGCGGGCTGGGGGTATGTATCGCGGCTACTCGCAGGATTTCAATCCCGATTTCCGCAAAGACAATTTGCAGGAACAAAGGGATATTCGTCGTTTTGTTTGGTCCGATAAAATCGATATTCGATGGCAGCAGTCCTTCCTGTGTAGCATAAAGGTACCAGAGCGGCAGGAGGAGAAGCGAGGCAATGATGCCGGTAAACCGGACCCAGCGGATAAAAGCCCCGACCATCGGCGTCTGACGGAATTCCTCTGCATGCTGTACATGGTGAAAATAGGTTGTCGGTGTAATGATAACACTTGGGCTCGTATCGGTGATTACGAGAACATGGCCTTCCATTAAATGCTGGGCCGCAACATCCGGCCGTTCGGTATACCGGACAAGCGGAAAAGGATCCCAGCCTTGTTTCACAAGAAATTCTTCAATGGTTTTATCGGCCATGGGGATACCATCGATATCAATACTCTGAAGTTCTTGTTTAACAAGATCGACAAGCCCTGGATCAGCTATATCCTCAATATAAGATATACAAATATCCGTTTTGGAACGCTTTCCGACTTGCATTATTTCATGACGCAGCCGCTCGTCGCGGATACGCCGGCGGGTGAGAGCTGTATTAATGATGATGTTCTCGGTATATCCGTCCCTTGAGCCACGGACCACTTTCTCTGTGTCCGGTTCTTCCGGCTGACGGCCAGGATAGCTTCTTACATCAACGATGAATGCCTGGTCTTCGCCTTCCAAAAATACAGAAATCAGTCCGGAAAGCATTCTGTCTATGGCAATCTCCAGGTTATCCGTCAACTCCACCTGCTGATGGGAAAGGTGATCGTGCAAAATTTCTTTGACATTGGAAGGCGCACGGTGCCCATGATCCATGTCCATGATCTCCCGCATAATTTCAATGATAAAGAGACTGTCGCATAGCCCCGTGCAATAGTAGATCTGAACTTCCTTTTTCAAGACATGAAGCTTTCTGACTCCTACATCAAAACTGACACCAATCCCGAGCCTCGATTTCAGCTCATGTTCGTTTTCCTGGATTTTTTTACTGATTGGTGTCTTCTGTCTTTCCTTTGATTCCTGCATTAAATCCGCTCCTTTCCAGGATGGTCGCCACCGCCAGGCTGGTGACGGGTGCCCCCTTTTCCACCGCATCATGTCCAGCCATTTTTCCGATATCACCGATCCCAATGACGATCGGCAGGTTTAATTCATCAAGAATGTAAACCGTGTCACCGTTAATCCTCCCTGTTTCAAGATCAGGGAGCCCGCTCTTATCAATGCCAAATTCCGTAAAGTTTCCATAGCGGTCAATGGAGAAGTGGACTTTTGTCCATTCGGAATGACGTGTTTTTGAAGCAACTGCTATGGCCCCGAGAACTTCAATTCCCGGATGTCCGCATACTGCGCGCATAGCCAGTTCCCCCGGTCCTTCCCCACGGAATCCGCAGTCATCAAACATGACGAGCACGGGATCATATGGCGTTTTTAAGATCAGGGATACAAGCTGTTGGCCGGTTAACCTTGAAGGATTGCCCCATGAGTGGGAAATACAGCGTCCTCCAATTTCGCGGGCGACATGCTCTACCGCACGCAGTGCATAAAGATCCCCGTCTGTTATCAGAATGACGCGTTTTTTTCCCACCAGATTCACCCCTTCGGCTTAAATATCAAGGCCACAAGAAAACCGAACAAAATCGCGGATGAAATCCCTGCTGAAGTGAGCTCGAATATTCCCATGGCAATTCCGATAAAACCATGATCCTCCGCTGAAGCCATCGCTCCATGAAGGAGGTTATGTCCGAAGCTTGTAATGGGGACAGTTGCCCCGGCTCCGGCAAACTTGATCAAATTATCATAAATGCCAAATGCATCAAGCAATGCACCAAGAACAACAAAGGAGGTTGTTACGTGGGCAGGGGTCAGTTTAAAAATGTCGATCAGCAGCTGGCCCACCACACAAATAGCACCACCCACAAGGAATGCCCATAAATAATCCATCAGTTGCTTCCCCCCTTGGTTCCTTCAAGAGCCACCGCATGAGCAATGGTAGGGATGGATTCTTTTTGCTGGATCATCGTCGGGTTTAAGAGGGCTCCGGTTGCCACTACAAGAATCCGCTTCAGGCTGCCGGAATTCAGTTCTTTTATCAAATGGCCATACGTGACCACCGCTGAGCATCCGCAGCCGCTTCCCCCTGCAAATACTTCCTGGTCCGGTCGGTATACCATCAATCCGCAGTCTCTGTGATTACCCGAGACATCAATTCCTTTTTCCTTCAAGAGCATCTTTACAATGGGGGCTCCCACCCCTGACAGGTCACCCGTCACAATCAGATCATACTCTTCGGGGGCCATGCCGGTCTCTTTCAAATGCGCCATAATTGTGTCTGCTGCCGCTGGAGCCATGGCCGAGCCCATATCAAATGGATCTTTTATGCCAAGATCATGAACCTTTCCGATCGTGGCAGATGTGATTCTGACCGATGAGGGTTCACTGCTGATCAGTGCAGCCCCGGCCCCTGTGACCGTAAATGTGGCGGTATCCGGTTTCTGACCGCCGTATTCCGTCGGATAACGGAATTGCCGCTCAGCCGTTGCATTATGAGAGCTGACAGCCGCCACAACCCTTTGGGCAAACCCGCCATCTACCAATGCCGCACCCACGGCCAGGGATTCCATTGATGTGGAGCAGGCGCCAAAAACGCCCAGAAATGGAATCTCATTGCCGCGCGCCACATAGTTTGCCGTAACTACCTGATTCAAAAGATCACCGGCGAGAAAAAAGTTAATGTCGTCATTCGTCAGTTTGGCCTTGTTAAGGCAACTTGCGATGGAGTCTTCCATCAAACGCCGTTCCGCAAGTTCCCAGTTTTTTTCATTACAGTGCAAATCATTGTATCTTACATCAAATAAAGAACCGAGCGGCCCTTCACTTTCCATCGGGCCAACTGCTGTCCCTGTGGAATTCAGGAAAACCTTATCTCCAAATTTCCACGTCTGTCTTCCTTGCAGCTTCATGTTCCTCACTCCTTTACATTAGCGTTTTGAACGCATATCGTATCATTCCGAAAATATAAGCAGACACAGCTCCGAAGACGATAACAGCACCTGCCAATTTAAATAAGTTGGTTGCGATCCCAAGCACAATGCCTTCACTTTTATGCTCCAGTGCAGCACTAGTTATGGCATTGGCAAAACCGGTGACGGGTACGGCTGATCCCGCTCCTCCAAACTGTCCGATCTTGTCATATACCCCAATGCCCGTCAACAGGGCAGCAATTAAAATCAGTGTGGCCGCGGTCGGATTACCGGCAGTTTCTTCATTAAAATTAAAATAGGTCATGTAAAATTTCATAAGTGCCTCGCCAATGACACAAATCAGCCCGCCGACCAAATACGCCTTCAGGCAATTGATAAAGTATGGGGGTTTAGGCTGAAGAGGTTTGATTTTCTTTGCATATTCTTGTTGTTGTTCTTTATTTGACATTACCTGTTACTCCTTCTTTTTTATTGGTTAACGTAAACCATCCAGTGGAACAAAGAGCCCAGCACTTTTCCTAAAACAATCGCCATGAGGATGACCAGCAGCCTTTCGCCCATTCCAATCCGTTTCGCAAGAATCGGCATGACATTCAAGACCTCAGTCAGCGCTGCTGCCAGCATACCGACAAAGACTCCGCAGAAGGCACCTATCGGCACGAGCAGCAACGGGGAAAGGTGAAAGGATATATCCTTTAAATTTACCCATCCGCCAAGGACAGCACCGAGGATGACACTCCATTCGTACGCCCTGATATAACAAAAGGTTTTACTGAGCTGCATCAGGCGGGGAATAATGCCAAGCACCGTAAGAAAAGCCACAAACCCCGATCCTACCGCAATTCCCCCGCCAAAACCGATAAAGGCCAAAAACACGCTCTTAATCACCATGAATTTTTTTCTCGGTTTCCTTATTTTCATGAATGACGACGTACTGATCCAAATCCTGCTGGTATTTAAACATCTCTACTTCAAGCGGGCTAGGTTCTTCATTCAGTCTCTTCTTAAAGACATGGTTAAAAAAAAGAACCATTCCAATCCCAAGTCCCAAGGAATAGGGGATTTGCAAAATCAACGGCTGGTTATCATAAGTGCCCGTCACCATGTAATAAATTTTTTGGTGGACCACCTGCATACTTACATCCTCATGAAAGTTCATGATGGCCAGTGCGGACCCAATAAATAATAGCAGCCAGACCAGCACAAAATAGACAGGCGCAAGCTTCTTTTTTTGGTACTGGATCTCCAGAATCGATTGAGCGGGACCTACTGTTTGGATTTCAATGCCCGGACATACGTGCTGAATATGCTGAACAGCTTTCATCACATCAAGGACGATTAAATGCTTATCGGCTGGCTTTACCTGGTAAATGACCAGCATTTGCAGCTTTTTTTGCAGGGCCGGAGGAGCCACTATCTGGGCAACCGTTCCAAGTGTCACGGGCTGCTCAAGCACAACCTGAACCTTTTGTCTCATCCTTATGTAAACAGCAGATTCTTTCATGGCTGCACCTCCTGATATTCAACATTCTTGTTTAGTATGGATTTGATAAAGTTATATCATTCTTCTTCCAAGAATTATCCATCAATTACCATAGCAAAAACCTGCATTCACATTTAAGCTTCCACACAAAAAAGCCAGATGGATTCATTCATCCATCTGGCTTTTCATCTGAGCTAAAATTTTCTTTTCAAGCCGGGATACCTGCACCTGCGAGATTCCCAGCCGCTCAGCGACTTCCGATTGTGTCTGGTCCTTATAATAGCGAAGGTAAACAATAAGGCGTTCTCGTTCATCCAACGATTCAATGGCTTCCTGCAAGGTAATTTTGTCAAACCACTTATTTTCGGTGCTGTCTGCAATCTGATCAAGCAGAGTAATCGGGTCTCCGTCATTTTCATATACGGTTTCATGGATGGAAGTCGGTGCCCGTACGGCCTCCTGTGCCAGCACAACATCTTCCACACTGATCTCCAGCTTCTTAGCGACTTCGTTGACCGTCGGGGTTCGACCAAGTACTTTGGACAATTCATCCTTCGCTTTTCTGACTTTGTTTCCCATTTCTTTCAACGACCGGCTGACCTTTACTGTTCCATCATCCCGAATGAATCGCTGGATTTCTCCTATGATCATCGGAACGGCATACGTGGAAAAACGAACATCATAGCTTAAATCGAATTTATCGACCGACTTTAAAAGCCCAATGCTTCCGATTTGGAAGAGGTCATCCGGTTCATAACCGCGGTTGATAAACCGCTGCACGACCGACCAGACCAAACGCATATTTTTTTCTATGATCAAGTCCCGGGCCGACTGATCGCCTTCCTGGCTTCGTTTAATCAAAAGCTTGATTTCCTCATCCTTAAAGTACGATTCGTTTTTACCGCCTTTAACCTCGACATCCATAAGGCATACCCCTTAATTGATAACCGCTTTATTTTTTGCCAAAAATTTTGTCAAGTGGATCGTGGTGCCATAGGAGGGTTCGGAAATCACTTCAACCTCATCCATAAAATTCTCCATAATCGTAAAGCCCATCCCGGACCTTTCGAGCTCCGGCTTTGAGGTGAAGAGAGGCTGCCTTGCTTCATTCAAATCAGATATGCCAACGCCTTTGTCCCGGATGGTCAGCTTTACAGTATCCTCATCAAGCAAGACTTCAATGTAAACAATGCCATCGGACGAGTTTTCATAGCCATGGATAATAGAGTTGGTCACAGCCTCTGAAACCACCGTTTTAATTTCGGTCAATTCATCCACGGTAGGGTCCAGCTGTGCAATAAAGGCTGCAACCGTAACCCGCGCAAATGATTCATTCTGGCTTAGTGCTGAAAACTGAATTTTCATTTCGTTTTTCATGATTAAGCCACCCCCAGGGTTTGTAGGGCATATTCTTCATTTTCTTCCAGTCTGATAATCTTAAACAGACCGGACATGTCGAATAACCTTTTTACTGCAGGAGAAATGGCGCACACCACCATTTCGCCGTTATTGCTCTTGATTTGTTTATACCTCCCAAGGATTACGCCGAGGCCCGAGCTGTCCATGAAGTCCAGCCCTTCAAGGTTCAGCATGATATGTTCAATTTTCTTATTCTTTAAAATATCATCTACCTTTGACCTCAATTCATCAGCCGTGTGATGGTCAAGTTCCCCATCCAGGCGAATACATAATACTGTATGCTTGATCTCCAGCCCGATGTTAAGACTCAAACGTCTCTCCTCCTTCTTCTTGATACGCAACTGTTTCGATAATAAAAGGACGAATTCCTCCACTATTACAAAACTAGTGCGGATTCGTCCCATTTAGTCAAAACATGAGGTTATGACGATTTCGCCATATGTCCAAGCGTACGTTTAAACAAACTCCACCAAGACGCGTTCTTTACATTCTCTGAAGCAAGAAGCGGACTTTTTGTTACGGTCTTTCCGCCTTTCATAATGCTCAGCGTTCCAACTTGCTGCCCTTTTTTAATCGGCATTTTCAAATCGGGATTCACCTGAATGAGCGGTTTCACGTTGTTTTCTTTTTCTCCTCGTTTAGAAAGCAGGGAAATGCTTTCGGATGTCACAACGGCCAGCTGCTGCTTGTTTCCTTTTTGAATCTTTACCTGCTTTACAATCTGATGGCGGTCATATAATTTTTTGGTTGCATATTGAGAAAAGGCATAATCAAACATTTGCGTGACTTGTTGATTGCGCTGTTTTGGGTTGGGTGCACCCATCACCACAGCAATTACCCGCATATCATGTTTTTTGGCAGTAGCAGTAAGACAATACTTGGCTTCTTGTGTAAAGCCGGTTTTCAGGCCATCTGTACCTGGATAAAACTTCACAAGACGGTTGGTATTCACCAGCCAAAATTTATTCGGCGTATTTTGACGGAGATATTCCTCATACAGGCCGGTATATTTAGTGATTTCTTCGTGCTTTAACAGTTCTTTCCCCATAATGGCCATATCATTAGCGGAAGAGTAATGTCCCGCAGCAGGAAGCCCGGTAGGATTTTTAAAAAATGTGTCCTTTAATCCCAGCTGTTTCGCTTTCTTGTTCATCATATCCACAAAGGATGCTTCAGAGCCTCCGATTTTTTCTGCCATCGCCATAGAAGCATCATTTGCGCTTCCAATCGCAATTCCCTTCATCATGTCGTGAACGCTCATTTCTTCACCGGGTTCTAGGAAAATTTGAGATCCTCCCATAGAAGCAGCATATTCACTGACTCTTACAGGATCGGTCAGTTTGATCTTTCCTGTATCAAGGGCTTCCATGATCAGAATCATGGTCATAATTTTGGTCATACTCGCCGGCGGCAATTTTTTATGGCTTTTTTTATCAAAAAGAACAGTTCCCGTATCACGCTCAATCAAAATAGCTGAGGATGCATTTGGAGCAAGACTTTGTGTTTTTTCAGAAGCAAATGTCCGGCCTCCGCCCGTAGTCAGCAGAAGCGCGAGCGCAACAGCAGCCACTATGTATCGTTTCATTCCATTTCCCTCCAATCATGATACCCCTATTTTTTCCATTAATTTTTGGTTTATACAGGAATATCAGCGGGAGAGAAAAAAAGGGAGCTTCTCGCTAAAGAAGCTCCCTTTACGTCATGCTTTTATTCAATTATTTCTTTTATTTAATAATATCGTGAATTAGTTTAGGTGCTTCCACGGATTGATTTGTAAATGTGTAAGCGTTCTTCAATGTTTTCTCTGCTTCACCAATATCCTCAAAATTAGCATGGAATACAGCAAGTGTTTCTCCTTTGGCAACTATATCCCCTACTTTTTTCTTCAAGGTAATACCAACTGCATAATCAATGTTGTCTTCTTTCGTCTTTCTTCCTGCGCCTAATAGCATCGCAGCAATTCCAACCGATTCAGCATCAATGGTTTGAACATTGCCTTCTTCATCTGACTTGATTTCCATGTGATATTTAGCTTGAGGCAATGTTTCAGGATTTGTAATTTGATTACCGTTTCCACCTTGGGATTCAACAAATTCTCTCATCTTTTCTACAGCTTTGCCACTTTCCAATATCTTCTGCAACTCACGTTTTGCTTCATCAAAGTCAGAATAAGCCCCGCCTAATACAGCCATATTACCTGCGAGTGTCAAGCAAACCTCTGTTAAATCCTTATCACCTTTACCACTTAAAACGGCAATTGCCTCTTGAACTTCATTTGCATTCCCAATTTCATGTCCTAAAGGCTGGTCCATATCTGTAATAATGGCAACTGTTTGACGGCCTAGTTCGTTACCGATTCCAACCATCGCACTTGCCAAAGCTTTGGCATCTTCCAACGTCTTCATGAACGCACCGGAACCAAACTTAACATCCAATACAATAGCGTTGGATCCTGAAGCAATCTTCTTGGACATGATGGATGATGCAATCAACGGAATAGAGTCCACGGTGCCTGTAACGTCTCTTAACGCATAAAGTTTTTTATCCGCAGGAGTTAAGTTGCCACTTTGGCCAACAACCGCAATCTTGTGTCTATTAACATTCTCAATAAATTGCTGAGTCGTTAATTCTACCTGAAAGCCTTCGATGGATTCTAATTTGTCAACAGTACCTCCAGTATGACCTAAGCCCCGCCCGCTCATTTTCGCCACAGGAACGCCTACTGAAGCAACAAGAGGAGCAATAATCAGGCTTGTCTTATCGCCCACTCCTCCAGTAGAGTGTTTATCGACTTTAATACCTTCAATTTTGGAGAGATCAATCTCGTCTCCAGACTTAACCATAGCGTTAGTTAAGTGAGCCGTTTCTTCTTTTGTCATGCCTTTAAAGTACACGGCCATTAGGAAAGCGGATACCTGGTAATCAGGAATGTCACCGTTTGTATAGCCTTTGATGAAGGTATCAATTTCTTCTTTTGTTAATTCTTTTCCGTGTCGTTTCTTTAAGATAATATCGACAGCCCTCATTTATGTCCACCTCATTGAGCTTTCTATTTCTTTATTTTGTTCAAGTAACCAGAAGCGGTCTACTTCTGAAAATCTGTCCATTACAGAGTTACATTTTTTACGATTTCTTTTACCAGGTTGATGAATTTTGGCTTTGTGCGGTTCGCCACTGCCACTACTTGTTCGTGAGTAAGCGGCTCAAGCTCGTCCGCGATCGCCATGTCTGTGATACAGGAAATTCCGATCACTTTCAGGCTCATATGGCTTGCCACGATAACTTCCGGCACAGTTGACATCCCGATTGCATCTCCGCCTACTGTACGAAGCATGCGAAGCTCTGCTTTCGTCATATAGGTTGGCCCGGTAATACCTGCGTATACACCCTCTTGAACATTAATTCCCAGAGAAGCTGCTGTTTCTTTTGTAAATTGAACAAGTTCTGGTGTATAAGCTGTGCTCATATCAGGAAAACGCGGCCCGAGTTCTGCATCGTTCGGTCCGATCAGCGGATTGGCACCCGTCATATTCAGGTGATCGTTAATAATCATAAGGTCTCCCGCTGAAAATCCCGGGTTCATTCCACCGCATGCGTTAGTCACAACCAGCAGCTTAACTCCCAGACCTTTCATGACACGCACGGGAAACGTTACATCCTGCATGCTGTAACCTTCGTAATAATGAAAACGGCCCTGCATGGCTAAAACGGTCTTTCCGTTCAATGTGCCAATGACCAGTTTACCTGCATGTCCTTCTACCGTTGAGACGGGGAAATGTGGGATCTCACTGTAATCGATTTGAACGGCATTTTCAATTTCATCAGCCAGTTCACCAAGGCCTGAGCCAAGGATTAAACCAATTTCAGGTTGAATTCCTTCTATTTTGGATTGAATCAGCGTTGCTGCTTCATTCATATTTGATAAAAGTGTAGCCATCTTTTCTTCCTCCCTTAAATGGTTTTAACAATGCCTTTGACCAGGCCAAGAAAATTCGATTTTACCCGTTCAGTGGTTTCCATCACTTCATCATGGGTTAGCGGCTGATCCAGAATCCCTGCAGCCATATTTGAGATGCACGACAATCCCAGCACCTTCATACCGGAATGACGCGCCACAATGACTTCGGGAACAGTGGACATGCCAACTGCATCTCCGCCAAGAATACGGAGCATGCGGATCTCAGCCGGCGTTTCATAACTTGGGCCAGAGTTCGCCACATAGACTCCTTCTTTGAGGGAAATACCGATCGAGGATGCAGCCTGGCGGGCTGTCTCCTGCAGCTCTGGCGTGTATGCATCCGACATATCCGGGAAACGTACGCCGAACGAGCTGTCGTTTGGCCCGATGAGCGGATTGTCACCCAAGTTGTTGATATGGTCGGTAAGCAACATAAGGTCCCCTGCCTGAAACGACGTGTTAATTCCGCCTGCAGCATTCGTTACGATAACACTGCTTACGCCTAGTTCCTTCATCACGCGCACCGGAAAAGTAACCTTCTCCAAAGAATATCCTTCATAATAATGAAAGCGTCCCTGCATCGCGATCACTTGCTTGCCCTCAAGTTCCCCGATGACAAGCTGTCCGGCATGACCCTCAACCGTTGAGACCGGAAATTCAGGAATATCACTGTACGGAAGAACCACAGCGTTTTGAATTTCATCGGCAAGAATTCCAAGACCAGAGCCCAAAATCAAACCGATTTCAGGTTGGGAAGAAAGTTTGTTTTGTATAAAATTTGCAGCCGTTTGAATCGGTTTCAATTCTCCCATTTCATTTCCCCCTAGTTTAATTGATCTAAAAAGCTTTCGCCGTGCTCCGGCAGCTTCACATGATAATTATCGGCTACTGTAGCTCCGATGTCAGCAAAAGTTTTGCTCACTTTCAGCGGTTTTCCTGATTCGATGCCCTTGTAATAAACAAGAAGAGGCACGTATTCGCGTGTATGGTCAGTACCATGGTGAACCGGATCGTTTCCATGGTCAGCAGTGATGATTAAAACGTCATCGTCATTTAGCTTTTCAAACACTTCCGGTAGCCGGGCATCAAACTCCTGAAGGGCTTCTCCATAACCTTTTGGATCGCGTCGGTGTCCAAATAACGCATCGAAATCAACCAGATTTAAGAAGTTAAGCCCTGTAAACGACTGGTCCATGGACTTTACAAGCTGATCCATGCCATCCATATTGGATTTCGTACGGATCGCCTGAGTCACTCCCTCACCATCATAGATATCAGAAATTTTCCCCAGCGCAATCACATCATAGCCACCGTCCTTCAGCTCGTTCATCACAGTTCTACCAAACGGTTTAAGCGCATAATCATGGCGGTTTGAAGTCCGCTGGAAATCTCCAGGTTTACCGACGAATGGGCGGGCAATTATCCGGCCGATCATGTATTTGTCGTTCATCGTCATTTTTCTGGCCATTTCACAGATGTTGTACAACTCTTCAAGCGGAACAACGTCTTCATGGGCAGCAATCTGAAGAACAGAGTCAGCGGATGTATAAACAATAAGCGCACCGGTGTTCACATGTTCCTCGCCAAGCTCTTTCATAATTTCCGTTCCTGATGCCGGCTTGTTTCCGATGATTTTGCGGCCAGATTTCTCCTCAAGCTGCTGAATCAGGTCGTCCGGAAATCCTTCCGGGAACGTCTGAAAGGGCTGGTCAATAAAGAGACCCATGATTTCCCAGTGGCCGGTCATCGTGTCTTTTCCGTTCGACGCTTCCTGAAGCTTTGCATAATGGGCTTTCGGCGCTTTTGCCGCTTGAACTCCCTGGATTTCACGAATGTTGCCAAGACCCAGTGCTTCCATGTTCGGCATTTGAAGTCCATTCATTTCCCGTGCGATATGGCCAAGCGTATCTGAACCTTTATCGTCAAATTTTTCGGCATCAGGTGCTTCCCCGATCCCGACGGAATCCATCACAATTAAAAATGTGCGTTTGAACCGTTTATATTCCATTCCTAATGACCTCCAGTACAAAATAATTCATCTTTAGATACTATATCCTACCATCACTGACAGCAAACTAAGATTGAATGATGTCAGAAGTCAGACCTCTCAATTTAAAAAAGGCTTACGCCCTTGGATGATAGGCAGCATAAATATCTTTCAATCTCGTTTTTGACACATGGGTATAAATCTGTGTGGTTGAAATATCCGCATGGCCCAACATTTCCTGAACCGCCCTTAAATCTGCTCCATTCTCCAACAAGTGAGTGGCGAATGAATGCCTCAAAGTATGAGGTGTCAGTTCTTTTTCAATATTTGCTTTTTGCGCAAGGTGTTTCAGGATTTTCCAGAATCCCTGCCGTGACAAACGGTTGCCATGATGGTTCAAGAACAGAGCATTGCCGCTTTTCCCTTTTTGGAGAGCCGGTCTGCCGGACTCCAAATACACCTGAATGGCACTTGCCGCCATCTTGCCGAGAGGAATGATCCGTTCTTTGTTTCCCTTTCCGAGGCAGCGCAAAAATCCCATGGACAGATGAACATCGGACTGATCCAGGCTCACCAGTTCTGTCACCCTGATTCCAGTAGCATACAGAAGTTCAAGCATAGCCTTGTCCCTCATACCAAAAGGATGGTATGAATCCGGAACATCTAAAAGCGCTTCCACTTCCTTCATCGAGAGGACCTTGGGCAGCTTGCGTTCGGTTTTTGGTGTTTCGATATGTACTGACGGATCGGCGTCGCTGATCTTTTCCCGAAGCAGGTACTGATGGAACGACCGGATCGATGCAATGTTTCTGGCTATGGTGGTCGCCGCTTTCCCATTTTCCTTCAAATGGAGCAGATAGCCTACAATGTTGGCACGCTGAATCTTGCCGATCGCATCGATACGTTCGACCTTTTCCATATACAGCGCATACTGTTCAAGATCGCGGCGGTAAGAATCAACGGTATTTTTCGAGAGACCACGTTCGACGATCAAGTAATGTATAAAATCCTGGACATGATCTTTCATATCTGCACTCCTTATTCACTGGATTCGTAAAAAAACAGCAGTCGGATGAGCCAATTGCTCTCGTCCACACTTTCAGCGGCAGAATCGTTTTGGAATACCTTCACTGCTTTTCCTTTTGGCACGTCGTATCTATGATAATTCTGATATTCCTGATTGATCCAAAGCAAGCCAAAATAGAATAATAATGTGCAGGCCGTAAATGAAAAAAATATTTTGAATGCACTCCAGCATAATTTTAGCCAAGATCCCATGTCTTTAAGCCTCCCCGTACACTTATTAGTACAGGTTATGCCAAAGAATTAAAGGATTATACACATTTTCTATTTTCACTGTAACTTTACGTTAACTTATTCCTTTGAATTTGTAAATAAATAAAAAAATGATGAGCATCATTCATTCGGATGTCTCATCATTTTTTTCCTTTACGTGACAGCGGTGGCAGATCCCGTGAAAGGTCAGGCGATGGTCTTTAATTTTAAAATTCCATCCTTCTTCCACTACTTTTTCTACATCTTCCAGAAGATCCTCCTGAATTTCATCAACGGCTCCGCATTCGAGGCAGACGAGGTGATGATGAAAGTGAGCGGCTCCTTCTGTTCGGAGATCATAGCGGGAAACCCCATCTCCAAAATTTATTTTATCGACCACTTTCAATTCGGTTAATAATTCCAATGTACGGTATACGGTTGCGAGACCTATCTCCGGCGCTTTTTCCTTCACGAGCAAATATACGTCTTCTGCACTTAAATGATCTTCCTCATTCTCCAGGAGGACTCTAACGGTTGCTTCTCGCTGGGGAGTAAGCTTGTAGCTCTGGGAATGCAGCTGTTTTTTGATACGGTCAATACGGCTTTCCATACCTGATCCTCCCTTATGTTTCACATCCATATTATAAGTCATGAGAAGAAAAGGTGTCAATTTAAAATGATTATAATATACAGTTTAAAATAATTATTATCTGATAATTTATAGGGGTTTATTTTTTGGTCAAACTCATCACGCCTTCCATTAAATGGGGAGAGAGATACGCTTCAAACAAAGACGCAAGCCCCAGAAACAACCCCACAGCAAGAATAAGCGCCGAGTACTTGAAGAACTTTGGAAAAAAAGGATCGCTCGATTTTTTTAGAAACTGCTGCCTGATCATTTTGATTGAAAATAGAATGGAAGCGGCAGCGGCAATAATGATGCCGGGAACCAAAATAATGTTTTGTGGCAGCACCGATACAAAAGCAAGCAGAAACCCATGCCATCCCATTTGGTTCACCAGGAATCCGACCGTAAACCCAATCACCACACCTTTAATAAACAGCATGATCAAAATGACCGGCAGACCGATGACGGACAGGCCTAGAATCCACATGAGCATAATGTATTTAATATAGTGGCTGTAGCTTTGCGAAAACATATCCTGTGAATTGGCAAAACTTCCATTGGAGACTTCACCAAAGAACCGCGACAGGTAATTCAGCAGATCTTGTTTTTGCCCAAGGGTCAGACTGTTTACAATTACAGCGCCAAAAATGACTCCCATCAGCAGCAGGACGGAAACAAATACATAAAGCGAATAGTGTTCCTGCAAATGGAACCAAACAAATCTTTTAATTGAAGCCATCTCTTTTTCCTCCCTTACTCTCTTAATTCATTCTATGAATCAAAAAGGGAGGTATGTCTATTTTTATATACTAGATTTGCTGTTGGGCAACCTTTCCGTATGTTCCTCCCCCTCCGGCCTTTAGAGACAGTTTCCCCTCTCTTGCCAGAAGGATATGGCGGACGACAGCTTGCGGAGCTACGGTTCTTAAATCCTTTTCTTCAATATCATGAAGCACCGCCATGTCCGTCCCAAAATGATCCCTAAGTTTCTGCAGCGTTTTCGGGCCCAGAGCCGGAATAAATTCCAGCGGCACTTGATGGATATAAGGCGGTCTTTCTCCCCTGTCAGTCGGAGTCACCGGTTTGGCTGACAGTTCGTTGATTCTGTTTCGTACACCACGGATGACTGCGGTGCTCTTGCACTCGGCACATTTCATTCCTTTTTCTTCATAAATAAATGCAGAGCATTTGGCACAGGTGGTTTCGTAATATTTTCCAAGCCTCGGATCGAGCCCGTAATTGGCTGTTATCCTTCGTCCTTCTTTATTTATCAGCGCCAGTTTAAACTCTGCAAATGTCGGTTTTTCCATTTGTATCGTCTGGTATTCCCGCCCGATTTTCTCCAGTGAATGGGCATCCGAATTCGAGAGGAACGGAAATTGCCGAAGCTCCTCGATCCCGTCCGCCATATTCGTATCCGAGCTTAAACCAAGCTCGATTGCATCGATGAGTTCAGGCAGGAATATTTCAGAAAGCGAGCTCTTTACACCTTTTCCGTACACACTTTTATGAGGCGTAAACACATGGGCAGGGATGAACAGGCCACCCAGCTCTTTGGTGACACGCTGCAGGTTGTGTGCCGATTCATAGATTCGCTGGGAGCTCAATGTCACGTTTTTCATTCTTCCGCGCAAATACAGGCTGAAATGCTTCATCTTTTCCACGGTAGGAAAAAATGAAAGAACATGTACGGGTCCCTTGCAGTTTTCATCGTAAATTTCGATTTCGGACCCGGGAAGAAGACAAACATTCTGATACCACAATCCGCCTTCCGGATGTTCTATCATTTCGCCCGCCGCCAGCATTTCTTCCATCTCATCAATGACTTCCGGCACATGGCAATCTATGATTCCCAGAAGATTGATGCCCTTAACCGAGGACGCCATCTCGAGAATATTGGATAAAGTCAGCGTTCTTGCTCCAGTAATTTTCACCGGTTTCCCTGAACGGGATCTGCCGATATGTACGTGAAGATCGGCATAATAGGTGTTAAGCATGATTCTCCATCTTCCTTTTTAGTTGTTCATATTGCACCGCATAGGCTGTTTTTGCATCATGAATCTGCTGGTCGTTTACAAGCTCAAGCGCTTCTTCAAGCGTTACTTCCATCACATCCAGAAATTCATCTTCATCCGGCTGCTGTTCTCTGCATTCTTTCAGAGAGTCTGTATAAAACAAATGAATCAATTCATCAGCAAATCCCGGTGACGTGTAAAACGAGGTGAGGTATTCCAAGTTTTCACACTCATATCCGGTTTCTTCAAGCAGCTCACGCTCTGCACACTTTTTCGGATCCTCATCTTTTTCAAGCTTTCCTGCGGGAATTTCCACAATAATTTTATCCAGCGCTTTGCGGAACTGCCGGACAAAGAGAAGTTTATTTTCCGGGGTGATGGCAATAATAGCTACTGCACCCGGATGTCTGATGATTTCGCGCTTGCTTTTATTTCCGTTTGGGAGCTCTACTTCCTGAATTTCCAAATCTATAATTTTCCCTTCATAGACGGATTCAGTAGAAAGGGTCTTTTCATTTAAATGTTCCATACTGATCTCACTCCTGGTTCTAAATCTTGTTTGGCTACATAAGTCTACCATAAGGAAAAGCGTAACACACATTTAAAAGGAGCTGTTCAAGTGAAGATCTATATTAAGCCCAAAAGCGTGACCCTGGTGGGAAAAGCGTGGCAAATTCGGTACATGCTCAAGCGTTATATGAAAGAACATACCACAGTGCAAGAGTGGATCTCTTCCGCCCCGGGGCCAAAACAGTGACCCTGCAGGCTGGAAGTTTTTTTTTTGCCCGTTTTCATGCTACCCTTTTTTTAAACCTATCAAATAAAGGAGCTGGTACGTAATGAAGCGCAACCAACTTGGATCGTCAGAGCTGCGAGTCAGTGAAATTGGACTGGGCTGCATGTCCCTTGTGCCGGAAAATGAGGCGGAAGGAAAAGAAATTTTAAAGCGTGCGTATGAAGAAGGCATTACTTACTTTGACACAGCCGATCTCTATCAATTCGGTTGGAATGAGAAATTCGTAGGAAAAAGCATTCGTCCCTTCAGAGATAAAGTCGTTCTGGCCACGAAGGTTGGAAATCGCTGGACAGCAGATAAAAAAAGCTGGGACTGGGATCCTTCGAAAACATACATAAAACAAGCCATAAAGGACAGCCTGCACCGATTGGGAACCGATTATATCGATCTATACCAGCTTCACGGAGGAACGATTGAAGACAACATGGATGAAACGATTTCAGCGTTCAACGAATTAAAACAGGAGGGCTTGGTTCGTGAATATGGCATTTCGTCCATCCGGCCAAACGTGATTTCATATTACGCTGAGCATTCAGAGATTGTCAGCGTCATGATGCAGTACAGCATCCTTGACCGGCGACCGGAAGAAGAAATGCTTGACTTCCTTCATAACAAAAAGATCAGCGTGATTGCCCGTGGGCCTGTTGCCAAAGGCTGGCTTTCCGAGCGGGCGTTGAATCGCAGCGAAAGTGATCAGTATCTTGAATATGAAGGAAAAGAAATCCATGAACTTGTGAAAGGGCTGCAGGACAAATTGGCCAGTGAACGGACATTGAGCCAGACGGCCATCCGTTATTGCCTGCATCATCCTGCGGTCGCAGCCGTTATTCCAGGAGCAAGCTCCGTTGATCAGCTGCTGTCGAATGTAGGAGCTGCTCACACACCTGAACTTTCGGCAGATGAAGTTGCCGTGATCCAGTCCCTTTCAAAAGCTTCTGTCTACAATCAGCACCGGCGTTAAGATAAGCTTTGTTGCTCTGGAGTGGTTGATTTCCGTTCCAGGTTGCTCGCTTTTACCGGCGTAAACGCCTCCTTAGTCTCACCTGTCACGCACCTTGCACTTCAATCAACGTTTCTTCCGAAGCCACAACTTCCAGAAAGAACTAAGTTAAAAAAGCTGCCATCGCCTGAAAATGGCGTTTGGCAGCTTTTTGGTTATGAAGTTGCATTTTCGATAATCATGGCAATCCCCTGGCCGCCACCGATGCAAAGGCTGGCCAATCCATAGCGCAAGCCTCTGTTTCGGAGTTCGTACGCAAGGGTAAGGAGCAAACGGGATCCGCTGGCACCGACCGGATGGCCGAGCGCGATGGCACCCCCGTTCACGTTCGTCTTTTCACGATCCAGACTCAATTCTTTTTCAACCGCCAGGTATTGGGAGGCAAACGCTTCGTTAATTTCTACAAGATCCATGTCTTCAATGGAAAGGGTCGCTTTAGCAAGGGCTTTTTGGGAAGCTGGAACCGGCCCGATTCCCATGATATTAGGATCAACGCCGCTGATTCCCCAGGATACGATCCGTGCCAGCGGTTTGACTTGCTTGCTTTTAACGGAGTCCTCACCTGCGAGCACCAAAGATACCGCACCATCATTAATTCCGCTTGCATTTCCCGCCGTTACGGTTCCGTCTTTTTTGAAGGACGGGCGCAGGGCGGAAAGCTGCTGAAGGGTGGATTCAGGCTTTACCAGTTCATCCACCGTGAAGGTAAGGCTCTTTTTTTCCTCAATGACAACTGGTATTGTTTCCTGTGTGAATCTTCCTTCACGATTCGCTTTAGCCGCTCTTTGATGGCTAAGAAGGGCGTATTCATCTTGTTCTTCCCGTTTGATACTGTACTTCTCTGCAAGATTTTCTGCGGTAATTCCCATTCCGCAGCCGATATACTGATCGGTCAGCGTATGAAGAAGCATATCCTCGAACTCAAGGTTCCCAAACTTTTGGCCTTGAAACCGCTGATTAAAGGTAGAATGCGGACTTTTGGACATGTTTTCAACCCCGCCACATAATGCCAGATCCGCATCACCTGTTTGAATGGCAAGTGCACTGCTTATGACCGCCTGAAGCCCAGAACCACATAAACGGTTTACCAGCATGGCCGGAACGGTCTCGGGAACCCCTGCTTTTAAAGCGACATGCCTCGCCGTATAGGCAGCGTCTATGCTGGAATGAATGACATTTCCGTATACTACATCCCCGATTTGCGCCGGGTCGATATTCGCCCTCTTCATCGCTTCCAGCGCAGTCAGGGTGCCCATTTGGATCGGCGAAACATTTTTCAATGATTTCCCAAAGCTTCCAAACGGCGTTCGCGCCCCTTCTACCACATATACTTCCGTCATGTTTCCTCCCCCGCTCTCTTTGCCTTAATAAACGCCCAGCGTTACTTCATCGGTGATCAAATCCGGCTCGGTGCAGTTTTTAATATCCTCAATACTGTACCCATTAGCTACTTCAATCAGCTTCAGTCCCTGATCCGTTACATCAATAACCGCTCGGTCCGTAATGATCCGGTCCACTACTCCCTTTCCTGTCAGCGGCAGACTGCAATTTTTCAGGATTTTGCTCTGTCCGCTCTTGTTGACATGCTCCATAATGACAATGATTTTTTGCGCGCCATGAACAAGATCCATGGCACCGCCCATTCCTTTGATCATTTTCCCCGGAATCATCCAGTTGGCCAAATCACCGGTTTCTGATACTTCCATACCACCCAGGATGGCGATATTCACATGTCCTCCCCGAATCATGGCAAATGATTCTGCGCTGTCAAAATAGGAGGCTCCCTTGATGGCAGTCACGGTCTCTTTTCCGGCATTGATCAAGTCGGGATCCACTTCCGTTTCTTTAGGATAAGGGCCAATTCCAAGCAGCCCGTTTTCCGACTGCAGCACCACACTCTTATTCTCGCTTATGTAGTTCGCGACCATAGTCGGCATACCGATGCCGAGATTTACATAAAAGCCATCCTCTATTTCTTTTTCTGCTCTTCTGGCAATTTTCTCTCTGCTATTCATAGCCCATCCCCACTTTCTCTCTTTATGATTGAACAGTCATTCGCTCAATGCGCTTTTCCTGAGGCGCAACAATCATTCTCTGAACATAGATTCCAGGCGTGTGGATGCAGTCTGGATCCAGCTCACCAATCTCGTGCAATTCTTCGACCTCTGCAATGGTCACCTTGCCCGCTGCAGCCATCATTGGATTAAAGTTTCGCGCTGTTTTATTAAAAACGAGGTTGCCTGCTTTGTCGCCATGTGCTGCCCGAACGAGGCTGAAGTCCGCCGTCATCCCATGTTCCAGCACGTATTCCTTCCCATCAAATGTACGCACTTCTTTGCCTTCAGCAATCGGCGTACCTACGCCGGCCGGGGTATAAAAAGCGGGAATGCCCGCACCGCCTGCCCGGATGCGCTCAGCCAATGTGCCCTGGGGGGTGAGTTCAACCTCCAGTTCACCGGAAAGCACCTGGCGCTCAAACTCTTTGTTTTCTCCCACATAGGAACCCACCATTTTCTTAATCTGTTTATTCCGCAAGAGAAGGCCGAGCCCCCAGTCATCGATACCGCAGTTGTTAGAGATGACCGTCAGATCTTTTGTACCTGTTTCCACAAGAGCCAAAATCAATTTCTCCGGAATTCCTACCAGGCCGAATCCACCGACCATCAGTGTCGCACCATCCGGAATATCCTTCACTGCATTCAATGCACTGCTTTCCACCATTTTCATAATATGCCGTCCCCCTTATTTCCAATTTTCATTTTCAACAATGGTGGCTACACCCTGTCCGCCCCCGATACAAAGCGTGGCAAGCCCCAAACGGTTATTTCTTTTTTTCATCTCGTGAAGCAAGGTGACAAGAATCCTTGCGCCGCTTGCCCCGATTGGATGTCCAAGGGCGATGGCTCCTCCGTTCACGTTTAATTTTTCTGTTGAAAATTGAAGTTCCCTGCCTACAGCCAGAGCTTGTGCGGCGAACGCTTCGTTCGCTTCAATCAAATCAATGTCTTTTAGGGTGACTCCGGATTTTTCAAGCACTTTTTTCGTGGCATCTACCGGCCCGATTCCCATGATGCTTGGATCCACTCCCGCGCTGGCATTTGCAACGATTTTGGCAAGCGGTATCAGACCGAGCTCCTCGGCTTTTTTCCGCGATACCACCACAAGAGCAGCCGCTCCATCATTGATTCCCGATGCGTTCCCGGCTGTTACTGTGCCATCCTTCTTAAACGCTGGTCTTAACTTGGCAAGCCCCTCAGCCGTGGTTCCCTTTTTCGGATATTCATCTTCTGAGAATTGAAGCGGCTCTCCTTTTCGCTGGGGGATTTCAACAGATACAATTTCGTCTTTGAACTTTCCTTCATTGATCGCTTTTTCGCATTTTTGCTGGCTATCTGCTGCGAACTCATCCATTTCCTCGCGGCTGAGTCCATACGCGTCACACAGGTTTTCCGCTGTCATCCCCATATGGTAATCGTTAAACGCACACCAGAGACCGTCATGGATCATGGAATCTGTCATTTTTCCATCTCCCATGCGCAGTCCTGTTCTTGCGTTATCCAAAAGGTACGGTGCTCTGCTCATGTTCTCCATCCCGCCGCAGACGACGATGTCCGCCTCTTCAAGCATGATCGCCTGGCTTGCCAGGTGCAGCGCCTTTAAACCCGATCCGCATACCTTGTTAATCGTCATTGCTGAAACAGAATTCGGGAGCCCTGCCTTAATCGCAGCCTGCCGCGCGGGGTTTTGCCCCAAACCGGCCTGAAGAACATTACCCATGATCACTTCGCTCACATCATCAGGAGAAACATTGGCGCGCTCCAATGCCTCTTTAATTACAATCGCCCCAAGTTCGGTGGCTGGTATATTTTTCAAAGCGCCCAAAAAGCTGCCAATCGGTGTTCTGACAGCGCTTACAATCACTGCTTCCTGTATGGCCATAAATTTCTTCTCACTCCCGTATTTTTTTCTGAATTTTCCCTTTTATCATATCATATTTCCTCTCCCTGTATTGCATCTTAACTGGCCAAAACGTAAAATAAAGAAGAATCAATGACAGATATATACATAGGAGGAAGCATGGAATTACCCCAAAGAGTCTCGATCATTGAGGTTGGACCGCGCGACGGGCTTCAAAATGAAAAACAGCTTGTTCCTGCCCAGGAAAAGATTAAATTCATTCAAAAACTGAAAGCCTCGGGAATTCAGGAAATGGAACTCACCTCTTTTGTTTCACCAAAATGGGTTCCGCAAATGAGTGATGCAGAACAGATCATCGAGCACTGCCTGGATGACAGCACGCGCAATCTTGTTCTCGTCCCCAATGAAAAAGGCGTTTCCCGCCTGCTTTCTTCCGGCTGCAAAAATGCCGCATTTTTTGTCGGTGTAAGCCACACCTTCAACCAAAAGAACATAAACAAAAGCACCAGAGACAGCATGGAAGAGCTTGCTCCGCTGATTAAAGATTTGAAACGAAACGGCTTCTTTGTCCGCGCTTGCCTTTCCACCGCTTTTTATTGTCCGTATGAAGGAAAAGTGGATGAACAGGAGGTTCTTGCTCTTTCTGAGGAATTTGCGGCGCTTGGCGTGGATGAATTAAGCGTGGCAGATACCATTGGCCTTGCCAATCCGCAGGAAGTGTTCGAACTGTTCAGCCTTCTTAAGCATCATCTTCCTTCCACACTTTTGATTGCTGCCCATTTCCACGATACAAGAGGAATGGCCCTCGCGAATATCTTCTCCGCACTCCAGGCCGGTATCGACCGTTTTGATACATCTGCCGGCGGACTTGGCGGATGCCCGTTTGCTCCGGGTGCAACTGGAAACGTCGCAACTGAGGATGCTGTTTTCATGCTTAATCGCATGGGGATCAGCACCGGAATTCAGCTGGAGCCCCTGCTGGAGGCTGTGGAATTTATAGCTCCCTTCGTTTCCCGCGGCCTTCAAAGCCGGCAATTTTTGCTATCCAAAACAGGAAAGAGCGCTTTAAGTTAAGCGCCCTTTCCTGTTTCTATTTTATTTTCAAACCGAAGATTCGGATTAAGCATCTGGTTTGGACTTTTTAGTTGAAATGTATTTTGTTCTTCTTTGTAATCAATCGTCATCTTTTCATCAAAAAATACCAGTTTGCTTTTTTCCATATATACGGGAAGAAAATTGGTATCCATCCTCACTGTCCCATCTGGCTGCTCATCGACCAGCCAGAGTGCAGACACACCACTTACCACGCAGCCGCAGCCATCCGTATCGTATTTCAAAAACAACTGTCCCCCCTGCACCTTGTGCTCTATTTTCTCTATTGCTTTTTCTGTCCATTCCAGAATCATTCTTCATCACTGCCCTTCTCTTTTGTACGCTTGATCACATGAATTGCCCAGTCGCACCAGTCAATCCAATGCTGCATATAACGTTTTCCAAATTCAGATGTTAAGTATTCTCCTAAATCTCCCTGGTTAAACTGCCCTTCTGGAAAATGACTGTCTCTCCATTTTTCCATTAAGCCATGGCCAAACATATGCTGTTCCTTTGCCCGCTCTAAAAAGGCGATTGCTTCATCGGGCGGGATTAACTGAAACAGCGATACCCGGAGCAGCAGATCGTTCTTTAAATTGGACGGGAGAATCTCCTTGCTCAGCAGCCACTGAAGCAGCGTATCATAGCCTTTATCTTCAAGCCGGTATATTTTTTTATCTGGATAATCCACCTGATGAACCACCTGCGAGGAGACCAGTCCTTCTTCCTCCATCTTAACAAGCTGACGGTAAATCTGCGTATGATGGGCACTCCAGAAATGAATCATGGTTTCTTTAAACTGCTGATTCAGTTCGTATCCGGTTGCTTCATTTTTGGTCAATAAGCCAAGAAGCGCATATTTCAACGCCATCTTTTCATTCCTTCTTTCCGTATCTGTATGTCATTTTAACACATTCTTCACAATTAACTATGGTTAATGCTTGATATATTTATAGTACTTTTATTATACTAACCTTGAACATATGTGAAAATACACATATAAACTACTGAAGGAGAGTGAAACATGAACTGGCTAACGAAATTCAGCTTAAAGAACCCCGTCGCTATTTTTATTTTTTCTTTCTTGCTTATCCTGGGCGGCTTGTTTTCTTTTAGCTCCCTGAAAGTTGACCTGCTTCCAAATGTGGATTTCCCGCAAATCACCGTGCAGACCACCTACCCGGGCGCGTCTCCACAGGATGTCAACAAGCAGGTAACGGATGAGCTTGAAGAAAAATTAAAAAGCCTTAACAACGTAAAGTCGGTAAAAAGCACTTCACTTGAAAGTGTCTCAATCATAAACCTTGAATTTCCTTTTTCCGTAATCATGGATGATATAGAGGATCAAATTAACACGATCACTAAAGAAGCCGACCTTCCCGATACGGCTAGTGTTGAAGTGAACCGCTTTTCATTCGGAACCATCCCCATCTACAATATCTCTCTATTCCCTAAAGAAGAAGAGAACATTCAGCCCTTTGTTGAGGATGAGCTGGTGCCTGAACTGAAAAAAATTCAGGGAATCAATAACGTCTCAGTTGGCGGTGTGAAAGAAGATTTCGTATCCATTAAGGTCGACCAGAAAAAGGCGCAGCAGCTAGGATTATCATTGAGCACCATCAAAGACGAGATCAATTATAAATTTCTCTCCTTCCCTGCAGGCAATGTGACCTCAGGTGACATCTCCGTGCCAGTGCGTGTCGAGGAACAACTAAAAACAATCAAGGAATTAAAATCCCTTGATCTGACTCCTTCGTCTCAAGGAACAGCCCAAAAATCATCTGGTCAAGGATCAGGAAGCAGAGCCCCTTCTGCCGGAGGACCACCGGCCGGAGCTTCACAAAGCGGTGGAGGCACAGGTGCACCTTCCGGCCAAAGCGCACAGCAAGTTGGTGCAGGTGGTGGTGCTCCATCGGGTGCTGCAGCTCCACAAAGTGTTCAGCTTGGGGACATTGCCACCATTAAGCAGTCCGAAGATGTGAACGAAATTACCCGTTATAACCAAAAACGTTCCTTATCCATGGCGGTTACCAAAAAACAGGATGCCAATACCGTCGATGTCGCCGATAACGTCATGTCTGTTCTAAACAAAGACAAATACAAAGACAAAATGGACTATGCCATCGGTTTCGACCAGGCAAGCGGGATTAAGGAATCCGTGAATTCCCTGATCAAGGAAGGATTGTTCGGTGCACTCTTTGCTTCGTTAGCCGTTCTCTTGTTCTTGAGAAACATTCGTGCAACGATTATTGCGATTGTTTCCATTCCACTTTCGATTCTCATATCCGCGATTTTCCTGAATCAGCTCGATATCACGCTTAATATCATGACGCTAGGCGGAATGGCTGTAGCAGTGGGCCGGGTCGTGGATGACAGCATCGTCGTCATTGAGAACATCTTCCGAAAGATCCGCAAAAGCAGCGGAGAATACGGCAAAAACGAATTGGTCATCGATTCGACCAAGGAGATCCTCCGTGCGATTGTATCCTCCACATTGACGACCGTGGTAGTGTTTCTGCCGCTCGGGTTTGTCGGGGGTATTACCGGAGAATTCTTCCTGCCGTTCGCTTTAACCGTCGTCTTTGCCCTTTTGGCTTCCTTACTTGTAGCCATTACGATCGTGCCGATCCTGGCCAAGTTCGCGTTCAAAAAAGTGAAACCGGAAAACAACGATGGTCCTCTTCAGCGGGCGTACGCGAAAGTGATCCGCTCGTCCCTGAACCATAAATTCATCGTCTTGTTCGTTTCCATCGTTCTTCTCGCAAGCTCTCTGTTCCTGTCTACAAAGCTTGGAGCTGTCTTCCTGCCGAATGAAGAACAAAAGACCATTACGGCAAACATTGAACTTCCTGCCTCCACCACTGTCGAAAAAACAAATGACGTGTCACTGAAGGTGGAGAAGATGCTCGATCAGCGGGATACCGTAAAAGAGGTAACCGCCGGCATTGGCAGCCGTGACTTCCAGTCCGGGTTAAAACGCGAGAATGTAGCCAACTATTTTATTAACCTTAAAAAGCATACCAATGTGGATAAAGAGATCAAATCTCTCAAAAAAGAAATCCAGACCATTGTGGACGAGGACAGCAAAGATGCTGTGGTCAGCCTGCAGGAAGCGCAGTCGGGCGGGCCGCCGTCTAACAATGAAGTGAACATCGATTTGTATTCCAACAATCTCGATGACCTGCAAAAAGGTGCTGCATCCGTTGAAAAATACATGAAATCACGTAACGACCTTAAATATGTATCCAATAACTTCAAAGATACCCAGCGTCAGTGGATCGTAAAAATTGATACGAAAAAAGCCGCAGATGCCGGAGTCTCAGGCTATACGGTGCTCGGCATTATCAATGATGCCACCAAGCCTGTCTCTGTCGGTAACCTTGAACTGAACGGAAAAGAAAGTGATGTCCGGCTTGCCTATAATAAAGCGCCCAAATCCCTTGATGAAGTTAAGGACCTTAAAGTTTACGGCACCAAAGGCCCGGTTGCCCTTTCAGAAGTGACAGACATTAAGGATGTAGAGGCTGTAACCGCGATTCAGAAACTCGATGGAAAGGTTTATGCTCAAGTGTCTGCACAGATTCCGGGCAATGACGTCCAAGGTGTCACACAGGATGTCATCAAGAGCATAAATCATAAAGTGGACCTTCCAAAAGATGTGTCGACTGAAGGTGGTGGCGGAAGTGAAGAAACCACCCAAACCTTTAAAGAGCTTGGCCTGGCCATTGCTGTAGCCATCGGCCTTGTCTACTTGACGATGCTCATCACCTTCGGCCGTGCACGGATCCCATTTATTATTCTGTCATCTCTTATTTTCGTTCCGGTGGGTGCAATAGGCGGTCTGTACCTGGCGGATGAGCCGCTTTCAGTCAGTGCGATGATCGGCATTCTCATGCTGATCGGAATCGTAACCACCAATGCCATCGTTCTCGTCGACCGGATCGGACAAAACCGCGATCTGAAAGGCATGACAATCCGAGAAGCATTGCTTGAAGCCGGAAAAACACGACTTCGACCAATTTTGATGACGGCATTTGCCACAATTGCTGCCCTCTTTCCGCTGGCCCTGACCTCTTCATCGGGTACGTTGATTTCAAAAGGGCTCGCCGTGGTGGTAATCGGCGGTTTGACGACCTCCACCCTGCTCACATTACTTATTGTTCCTGTACTATATGAACTCTTTTTCAGGAAGCAGGCGAAAAGAGAACAACGGGAATCCAAAGCCTGATCTCCAAAATAAAACGGCGGAACCTGTTGGTTCCGCCGTTTTTCCTATATGAAGAACGCGTTCAGCCGGTCAGGTAGGCGTTCAGCCGGTCAGGTAGGCGTCCAGCCGGTCAGCCGGCAGCCCTCCGTTTCCGTTTTTTGTACAAAAACTTGTAGAGCAGGTAACAAAGTAGTAAAGTGCCTGCACCAATCAGAATGTATGTCTGTGACGCTTCGAGAATGGAGTTGACGGTTTTTATTTCACCCAGCCTGCCCAAAAAAAGCATGGCAATCGCCAGGGGGAAAACACCAATAAAGGTTAATATTCCAAACTTCCAGCGGTTTACCTTGCTCATTCCTGCCGCATACGAAACATAGTTTCCTATACCAAACGGGCGCGAAAGCGCGATGCTCCACTCACCGTATTTTTTGAATACCCTTTTGGTTTTCTCTACCTTTTTCTCATCAAACTTCTCTCTCATCTTGCTTTCCAGCTTATAGCCGATCATGTACGGCACATAACTGAACAATGTATAAACAGCACTTACCGCTAATGCCAGCAGCACCGTCTCCATTGGACTTGGCTTCAGCAGAAACCCATAGATTAAAATAACGAGCGCTCCGGGAAAGGGAACGGAGGAAGCTTCCAGTGCCGTTCCAATAAACAGGCCTGCAGCCCCCAGCTCTCGTAAAAAATGAAAAATGATTTCAAACACAACATTCATTCTCCTTTCCTGTCTTATCC
Organism: Fictibacillus enclensis; assembly: GCF_001457035.1. Classification (GTDB taxonomy): domain Bacteria; phylum Bacillota; class Bacilli; order Bacillales; family Fictibacillaceae; genus Fictibacillus_C; species Fictibacillus_C enclensis. Next base: position 1,800,600 of record NZ_KQ758617.1, read on the forward strand.
TCCTCTTTATTCCCTTTCCCGCCAATTTCAATCTCTTTGGTTTAATCGCCTCGGGTATGGGGTAGATACGTTTTAAGTCGACGATTTATACAATCCACTTCAGGAGGATAACATACATGAAAAAGATTTGTTCAAAAACCGTTTCCATGACACAGGATGCTTCTAAATTTACCATTCAAAAGATAACGAATTTCGTTAATATATCACGTTCTTATCAATCCAACGTGTTTCTTTGCAAAAACGGCATTACCCTTCAAGCAAAAAAATTATCTTGCCTGGTTACTTTCTTTATGATGCTTCGCAAGGATGAATCCTTTGTCCTTATTACTGAAGGCGCTGATGCAGACTCCGCGATCCAGCAGCTGCTTCAACAGCTTACACCATCACAAGCGACTACATAAAAAAAAAGCGCTGAATTGTGTCAGCGCTTTTTTCTTTGGTTTTTGCCTTAAAGGCCAAGCTTTTTTTGCCATCTTTTTCTTGTGACCACCGGCAGGACAATCAATATGATCAGAATGATCGATGAGATTAAGATTTCCTTCATGCCGGTATGAGCCACCGAAGATCCGATATAGGTATACGCCAGCGTTCCCGGTATGATGCCAATGGCCGTTGCTGCCGCATAATCTCTGAATTTCACATTTGCCGCTGCTGTAAGATAACTGACAAGGTCGTAATTCAGGATGGGCAGTAACCGGAGAATCAGCACATATATGAAGCCTTTCTCTTTGATGCCCTCCTGCACTTTCTGATACTTGCCCTTCCATTCTTTTTTCATCGCTTTTTTTCCAATCCACCTGACCGCCAGATAGGTCATCAGCCCTCCGGAAAGCGACCCTATGTAGGTATACAGACAGCCATAGTATAATCCGAAGGCCAATCCACTTGTAATCGCAAACACAGAGGACGGAAACAGCACAAAGGGTCTCAGGCCGTACAGCACAATAAAAACAATGGGTGCCCATACGCCCCAGGAAAGAATCCACTCCCTTAATACTTCCGGTGTTAAATTCAAATACTTGTGGTTGAAATACCATAGCAGTGCCACGCTTATAGCGATTATTAAAATTTTCATCCGATTTTTTTTGCTGCGAATCAATCGATGTTTCACCTCTCTCCTGTCTTACCTTTATATTTTCCATTACTTTCCGATAGAAGTCACTTTTATTTTCATTATATTTATGACATTTCCTCCTTACCTCTTCATAAGCTGTATAAAAAAGGAGATACAAGGGAGAGAAACGATTTGAAAGTCATTGCGAAAAAACCCATCTATTCCAAAAATGCCGGCCAATTTGTGCAGTTTACCAGTCGTTTTGAGGAACCAGTGTATGTAAAAAAAGGAGAGAAAACGGCTGACGGCAAAAGCCTTCTCGGATTGATTGCATTATCCATCCAGCCGGGACAGGAGATCGAAATAACAAGCAGTGCCGATTTATCTGGTCTGCAGAACCAGCTGTTCCAATCCGATCTGTTTGAAAATGCCGAATAAGCCAGCCGGTAATGACTGTCCCCTGAATGTCAGTGGGGCAGTTTTTTCATACCGGCCGGCATTGTCCTTATAAATGGGTAATGGCGAGGATTGTCTGCAGGTAAACGTCCTGCCGCCCTCCCGCTTCATGCACCATCCTGAGCATACGGCGGCAGGGATCGTAATAATGGATGCGTCCCCTCACTCGTTTGCTCGTGAGAGCACCGGCCCGGCACATAATCTCCACCTGGCTTGCCTCTTCCATAGCCAGAAGAATCTGCTGATTCATCTCCTCCAGCAGCTGCTCATCCCATTCATGGTCTTCAGCTGCATCTCTGTCTTCCTGTTCCCATTCCCTTAAGTGCTTCACATGCTCCGGCAGCATCATGGAGGTCCATTTCAGGCTTCCTCGGTCTTTGATCATAGGTGAGGCGTCCTCCTTTCTCTATGCCTTATGGCCGCCCAGGAGGGTACTGCGGTGCAGTGCTGTCCCCCCGCTCGTATACGAGACGGCCCGAAGAAGAGCAGTTGATCCGTACTTTTTGCGGATATCATCCATCACATACCCAAGCTTTCGTTTTTTGGGATGCTCCAGCGTAAAGATGCTTAATTGAGTCTCATTGTCCTCGCACACATTGGAAAGGCAAATCGAAATCTTTCGGACGGTCTTTCCTTCATAAAACGTATGAAACAACTCCAGGCAGATCTCATAGATCTCCATTGTAATATTGGTCGGTTCCGGAACGGTTTTTGAGCGGTAAAACCCTCCTCCCCATTCCTCCTTGCTGTAGCCGATTCCAAGGCTGACCGTTCTCCCTGCCTTTTTGGCTGTCCGGGCCCTCCTTGCCACCTCTTCGCACATTTCGAGAATGACATGCTGTACCTCCTTCGGGTCCGTATAATCCCTCAGCAGAATCTGGCTTTTGCCATAGCTGATCTGTCCCTGCATAATGGGCGCCCCGACCTCCGAGAGGTCCACACCCCAGGCATGATAATACAGCTGGTTTCCCATAATGCCGAACTTTTTTTCCAAAAGCGCCAAAGGATAGTGGGCGAGATCCCCGACCGTCGTGATCCCCATCAGGTTGAGCGTCCGTTCCACCCGTGACCCAATGCCCCACATCTTGCTCAGGGGCGAAAGGATCCATAGTTTTTTCGGAATATCCTCATACGTCCACGTGGCCACCCCTTCCTTTTTCGCCTCCAAATCAAGACAGAGTTTCGCCATCAGCATATTGGGGCCGATGCCGATCGCGCAGGGCAGGCCGAACTCTTCCTTGATGGCGGTGCGAATGGCTGTTGCCAGCTGCATCGGCCCTCCCCATAACCGTTCGGTGCCGTCCGCCTGTATGAAGCTTTCGTCCACACTGTACGTATGAATGGCTTCCTTCGGGACGAATCGGTTAAGCAGACGTGTGATCTCCATGGAGCGCTTTAAAAAGAAGGACATTTGGGCGTCCACAATATGAATGCGGCTGTCTTTGGGAATTTCAAAAAGCCGGTTTCCCGTCCGGATACCAAAGTCCCTTTTTAAACAGGGAGAAGCAGCCAGGACCACGCTTCCCTGCCTTTCGGTGTTCCCGACCACGGCAAGGTAACAGTCCAGCGGATCCAGCCCTAAACGCACAGCCGCACAGCTGGCGTAAAAACTCTTCATGTCCATGCACAAAATTGAACGATTTTGAACCTTGGAATAATCGATCAACTTCCTCACTCCTTCAAAATGCAAACGTTCGTTCTCTTTATTATGTATACCCATTTTAACCGAATATATGTTCTGTTCTCAATGGAAATTTTTTCAGGTACTTTCCCACCCTTAAAAATCCTTGACCACGGATGGCAGGTAAGCTAATTGTGTACAAGAGGATGGAAGAGCATCTGCTGCGCAAATGGCTGGAAAAAGCCTTGTTAACCTATTTTGACGATAAAGAAACCATCCCGTATACGGAAAAGGAATATGCCTTGCTTTTGGAGCACATCCAAAAGGAATGGCAAACCGCAGAAGGATCGGACCCTTACCTCGCCGTGCAGGATGTCGTATATGATTTTGTGACCCAACAATAAAAACCCTCTCTTGTCTTTAAGAGAGGGTTTGCGTTATCCGTTGCTTTCCACCGTTTCCTTTTCAAAAAAATGTTCCCATGCTTCCCGGATCCCCCCGGCGCAGTGGTTTTCTGCCCGGAAAATAAGCGGATGTTCAGGAAGCTTTTTCAGTTCATCCTGGCAGTTCCCCACCACAACGGCAGGATAGCCCATTGTAATCATGTCACGATCATTTCCGGAGTCGCCGGCTATAAGAACATTGGCTTTCTCCCACCCTTTTTCACGAAGCAGAAAGGAAAGGGCTTCACCCTTGCCAGCATTTGGCGGAAGAATGTCCACATCTCTGCCCGAGCTAAAAATCAGCTTGTGCGGCACTCCGTTTTCTTCCAGTTTTTGTTTTACTTCTTCAAATGCTCCTGCATCCTCGGCAAAGTAAGAAAGACGGTGTGTAGAGGGAATGGATTGAGGCGTAAGCCCGCTGCACTGGGCGGCAATCTGGGAAATTTCCTCAGGCCACCACTGCTCCTCCAATGTTTTCTTCCATCGCTCATGAAGCTCCGGATCATCAAAATCATACATTTCTGTCCCAACATCGGAAATGAGGATGGATGGCATAGGGAGGTTTTCCGCCTTGATCAGTTCCATCGTCGAATCATGATGCCGTCCGGTCACATAGACGAGTTCAACCTCATAGGTTCGTTCCCCGTAATATTCAAATAAGGCAGAAGTCAGTTCCTTTTCTCCTACAAGCGTTCCATCAAGATCAGTAGCTAAAAGATGTGTAACGTTTTTTTGTTTCACCTTTCAGAACCTCCTCATATACCTGCTCGACTCTCGCTGCCACATTTGGCCAGCGATAATCGCGTTCTGCTAGAGAGGACGCCTGTTTGCCAAGCCTTTGTGCGATAATGTCATTGTTTAAAATAATTTCAAGGGTCAAAGCCAGATCCTGCGGGTCTTTTGGTGTAACAAGCAAGCCGGTTTCCCCTTCAACGACCACGTTTTGCAGTCCGCCGACACGCGATGCAATCACAGGGCAACCGCAGGCCTGGGCTTCTGCCGCCACCATACCGAACGATTCATAATAGGACGGCACAACCGCCACATTCGCAGCATTAAAGTAGGCTGCCAGTTCTTCCTGGCTTTTTGGCCCGACAAAACGGACATAACGCTCGATTCCTTTTACCCATGAGCGCTGTTTCTCCGCCACCGGAAGCTGGTCGTCGTCGATCTCTTCCTTTTGTCCTCCGGCCAGAACCAGTTTGGTGTCGGACGGCACATCGCCCCATTGGATTAAATACCTGAAAGCTTGAAGCAAGGTTTCAACGCCTTTCGTTTCTTCGAGCCTTCCTGCATAAAATACCAAAGGTCCATGGACGCCAAGCTTTTGTTTGGTAGCTGATCGCTGGTTATATGGATAAAATGTAGGAGATACACCAATTGGAATAACATCTACAGGCGCAGGCTGTTTAGCCACTTCATGAATCAGGCTTTTTTCGCTGTTGGTGGTGGCGATCACACGGTTGGCGGAACGGAGAATGGTTCGTTCATACTGATATCTGCGCTCATCCCTTTCTCCTGTAGCCCGTTCTTTTGCAGCGCCAAGGGAATGTGATGTATGAACAAACGGTATGTTGTATTTTCTGCGGAGCTGGCGTCCGAGGATCCCGGAAAGCCAGTAATGAGTATGAATAATGTCATATTGGTCAAGAGGTGCAACCTCTTCAATTTCTTTAAAAAATGCCGGCAAGATTTGAAACATCTCATTTTTTGATACAAACCCTTTAATTCCGGCTTTGATGCGGATGACTTTTGCACGTTTTCCAAAGTTCTCTATCTGCGGGGCATCTTTATCAGCCCAATGGGTTATTACATCAACATCCCATCCCCTGTTTTCCATTGCCAGGGCCAGGTGGTATACATAATTATTTTGTCCTCCGGCTTGCTTTCCACCGAGTTTTGCAAGCGGATCCCCATGATCTGAAATAAATAAAACTTTTTTATTCATTGTCGTTACCCCTCTTTCTATTGTTGCGGTCGATAGCCTGTACTAGATATACCCCAGTTTTGGCCCGAACAAACCACATTCAGTACTTAAGCCCCAGTGAATTAAGACTTTTTACCTTTTATTGAGAAGTATGGAAATAAGGAACCCGAATAAATAATGAAAAATCATCATTTTTTTACAAAACTTTGTTTACATAATAATATTATCATTCACTTTTGTTTAAAGGCATTACCGCCCAGTTTTTCAACAAGCCTTGGAAACATTTGATACAGTTTACTTCCGGCATTCATCCAGCCGGGAAGATTGATTTCCCGGACCGGACGTCCCACGGCCGAGAGAATTTTCTTTGAGACATATTCCGGTGACAGCATCCACTTTTTAATATTGGCTTCATAGGATCCGGATTTATCCGCGATTGAAAAAAAGTTGGTTTCAATCGGCCCAGGATTTACCGTGGTCACATGAATCCCGCTTTCGGCAATCTCCATCCTCAATCCGTTTGAAAAACCAAGCACCGCATGCTTTGACGCCGCATAACCGCTGGATTTCGGGGTAGAAATTTTACCCGCCTGGGAAGCGATGTTAATGATATGACCCGATCCGCGCGATATCATTTGCGGCAGCACCGCCTGCGTGCAGGCCATAAGCCCAATCACGTTCGTCTGCATCATGCCTGAGAGGTCTTTAAGGTCGGCATCGACAAAATAGTCAAAAATTCCGAAGCCGGCATTGTTAATCAGCACATCAATCTGTAAATCAGAAGTGATTTCGTGAAACACTCTGCTGACGTCTTCGGTAATCCCGACATCCAGTTGATGGATGACCGGCTCACGATTTCCTTCCGCCTTTATTTTTTCCTTTATGTGTTCAAGCTTCTCTTTATTGCGGGCAATCAGTACAAGATATGCTCCCATGCGGGCCGCGTCCAAAGCCACCTGAGCCCCCAGACCGCCGGAAGCCCCTGTAATCACAATCACTTTGTCTTTTACCTGGTTCATCGTTTTTACTCCTATTCTGCTTTCCTATAATATAGAACATCCTGAATGTGCTCAATCCGCACTTTTCCCTCTGCCTCAAGCAGATCCAGATGCCCTACCGTTTCTGACAATGTGAGTCCGGGCTCTTTTTTATACACCCGAGGGAACAGCTGCCGGCTGAGTTCATAGGCAGTCATTTTTTCCGCAAGCATTGATCGAAGCACTTCTGCTCTGTTGTTCTGTTCCTCCAGCCTTTCCTGGATCAGCTCCCGGCAATTGGTAATGTCATCGCCATGTCCCGGCAGAATCCGCTTGACCGGAAGAACAGCAGCTTTTCGCAGCGATTGCCTGTATTGCAAGAGGGGTCTGGGCCGGCCGGTTTCTCCGGGCTCGGGAGGTTCTATGAGCGCATTGGAGGAAACACGCTGGAGGAGAAAGTCCCCGCCGACCATCATTCCGCTTTCTTGGTGAAACAGGGAGAGATGGTCCGGAGAATGCCCGGGAGTTTTGATCATCATCCATCCCGGCAGGCCGGGAATCTCCTTCCCCTCTGATATCATTTTGTCCGGATGAACCACAGCAGAATACCCGAGATATCGCTGCAGCTTGTATTCCTCCAGCTGGGAAGCCTCTGCAGGCATCCCTGATTTACTATAAAATGACTCGTAAAATTGGTTTCTATGTAAAAAGTATGCCGGGTCCTGGCTGAGATACGGAATTTGCTCCTTGCTTGCCAGAACCGGCGGCGGGGATGTAAAGTACGCATATAATCCAACATGATCGGGATGATAATGAGTAAAAATAATCTGCTCAATATCGTTTACAGTAACGCCCCAATCGCGAAGCTTTTCCTGAAAAACCGACCAGGCCTCCGGCGTTTTCGGGCCGCAATCGACAAGAGTCAGCTTCTCTCCCGGAATAAGATACACATTGACATTTCCTACTGGAAAAGGGGTGGGAAGCTCGATGGCCATCATTTTTTCTTTCAAGGGTTCACCAGACCTCCTTACGTTGCATAGTATAATCAGTATAGCAAAACTTCTACTCTTTAAATAAATGAAAATTCCAAAAAAAAGATGGAATAGCCTTGACATACTAGGGGTGTCCATTGCATAATATCTTTTAATAACTAAACGTTGAAACGGCGCTGAAAGGGACCAGTACTTCATAGAGCGGCTAAAAGAGAGCGGAATCCACCGGCTGAAAGATTCTGCAAGCACGTGATGAACGAACCTATCCCCCGAGCCATCAGGGATTGAACCTGATCGTATGCCTTCGATACAGGCAACAAGCTGGGCTTTATTATCAAGCCAATTAAGGTGGTACCGCGGATCGCACTCCTCCGTCCTTTTTCAAGGATGAAGGAGTGCGTTTTTAGTTTACCTAAATTGGAGGGATAGCCGTGAATAAAAAAATTGCCTTTATTGGAGCAGGCGCGATGGCTGAAGCCATGATTTCGGGTATGATTGCCAAAAAACTGGCTGACCCAAAAAATATTATTGTCACAAACCGAATCAATGCCAAAAGGCTGCAAGAGCTTCAAGAAAACTATAAAATTACCGTTTCGAAATCTGCTGGTGATGCCGCACACCACGCTGATATACTCATTCTGGCAATGAAACCGAAAGATGCAGAACAGGCCCTGCGGTCATTAAATAAAGCCGTTCATGCGGATCATATCATCATCTCGGTTCTCGCAGGTATTTCAACTGGCCTGATTTCGTCACTGCTTGATGCCCCGGTCCCTGTCATCCGGGCCATGCCAAACACTTCTGCAGCCATTGGGTATTCGGCAACAGGCATCGCCGGCGGGAAATTTGCCGAAGTTAAACACATGCAGCTCGCCGAAGAATTATTCAGCTGTATCGGCACCACAACCTGCCTTCGGGAAGAGAGTCTGCATGCCGTAACCGGTTTATCGGGCAGCGGCCCCGCGTATGTTTACTATCTGGTAGAAGCCATGCAGCAGGCTGCTTCTTCCATGGATATCCGTGAGGAGGAAGCGCGAGACCTCATCGCCCAGACACTTCTTGGGGCTGCACACATGGTGAAGATGAGCGGGGACCATCCCCAAAAGCTTCGCCAAAATGTGACCAGCCCGGGAGGCACAACCGAAGCCGGCATTCAGATGCTTGACCATTTCCAAGTGAAAAAAGCGATTGAGCAATGCGTCAAACGGGCGGCCGAACGATCAGAAGAACTTGGTAAAATGTACAGCCGGCCATCAACCCAAGAAATAGTTTGACAATTCTGTTATTTAGTTTTATAATAAAAGACCAAACGTCAGCAACGGGAGGTATAATATGCTTGATCAAGAAGAAGTCAAGCGGTACAATCTGTTGTTTAAAGAATTTCAGCAGTTCCTCACCCGGCCATTGACAAAAAAGGAAAAAGATTTTATAAAATGGATTGTAAAAAATGATATGAGCATCGAACACCGTTCTTCGGCGAATGCAACATAACAAGCCTCCCGCCAGGAGGCTTTTTTTCTTGTAAGGCAGGCGGTTTATTCCCCGAGCGTTCTGGTAATGGTATAGGACAGAAAGGAGTTTTTCCAGATATGACAAAAATCTATGGACACCGGGGCGCAAGCAAAGTATGCCCGGAAAACACCATGGCGGCCTACATAAAGGCGTTGGAATTGGGGGCAGAAGGCCTGGAAATTGATGTTCATTTGACGAAAGACGGCATCCCGGTTGTCATCCATGACGAAACAGTAAAACGGACAACCAACGGAAAAGGGTATGTAAAAAACATCAGCCTTTCAGAAATTAAACTGCTGGATGCGGGCAGTTGGTTTTCTCCAGAATTTCAAAACGAACGAATTCCGACACTTGAGGAGTTTCTTCAGTGGATCCGCACGACTCCTCTTTTGCTTAATATCGAATTGAAGAACAACAAGGTGTATTACAAGGATTTGGAACAAAAGGTATACAACCTTGTGAATGCATATGGCATGAAAGAAAGGACCATTTATTCCTCTTTTAATCATTACAGCCTGGTTCTGTTAAGAAACATGGATCCTTCCATCGATATCGCTCCTCTTTATACGTCGAACCTGTATGAGCCTTGGAATTATGCAAAACGGCTTGGTGCCTGGAGCGTGCACCCTCCCTTTAAAAGCCTTCATCCCCCTATCCTCGAAGGGCTCCGCCAGCATAACGTCTCGGTCAGGCCATACACGGTCAACCAGGAAAAATGGCTCTATTATTTCTTTCAATACGAAGTGGATGCGGTGATTACCGACCAGCCCGATTTGGCGCGTGCCGTCCGAAATGGAGAAGTCACCGTGAAAAAAAGCTTTATGAAAAAAAAATGACCGCAAAGAAGTGATCCAAATGTGGGTCACTTCTCTTCGCTCATTTTTCCATATCAGCTGCTATGGGCTTTTCCAGCGGAAATACGGAAAAGTCATTTGCCATTGATGTATTGGGAAATACCTCCCGCGCTTCCTCCAACAGCAGATGTTTTTGTTCTTTATGATACCTGGAACTGATATGATTGATGATCAATGAGGAAGCATTCGCCTTCCTGGCGGTCAAGGCTGCGATTTTTGCAGAAGAATGGCCAAATTCGGCAGCCTGTTCAGCCAATTCATGAAGAAACGTCGCTTCATGCACAAGCACCGTAGCGTCTTTCCCAAGCTTTATGGCGTTGTCGCAAGCTTTGGTATCACCCAGGATCGTAATAATTCTTCCCGGAACGGGAGCGGAAAGAAAATCCTTGCTTTTAAGAACGGTTCCGTCTGGCAGTGTCAAATCTTTGCCTTTTTTCAGCTCCTGATACAAGGGGCCGGGAGACACTCCGCTTTTTTGCAGCAGCTCCGCTTTCAGTTTGCCGGGCTGTGTGGATTCTTCCACGCGGTACCCAAAACAGGGAATCACGTGATCGAGCAGACTGCTGTAAACGAAACGGCCATTTTCCTCACAAACCAGTCCTTCCGAGATTTCAACCACTTCAAAGGGATAGGTGAGGTAGGTTGAGCTTACCTTCAGGCAGATTTCCAAGTACTCTTTGATTCCCGGAGGGCCATATACCGTAAGCGGGCTATCTTCACCGCTTTGAAATGACCTGCTGCCAAGCAGCCCGGGAAGCCCAAAAATGTGGTCCCCATGAAGATGAGTAATGAAAATCTTAGTGATTTTACGCGGCTTAATGGCCGAAGTATGCAAAATTTGATGCTGCGTAGCTTCCCCGCAGTCAAAAAGCCAAACCTCTCCACCTCGTTGAAGAAATTTCAGCGCAACGGATGAAACATTCCTCTCTTTCGATGGCATTCCGGCTCCTGTGCCCAAAAAATGAAGTTCCATATCTCAACTCTTCCTTTCATGCCATAAAATAAAAACCGCCAGCAGCTGGTAGAGAATGATAAAAAGTAAAAGCAAACTTCCGCCGGCCAAAAAACCAGCCACCACATCGCTCGGATAATGCACGCCAAGATAGATCCGGCTCATACCCACAAGTAAAATATACAAAGAACCCAAGGCAGCCACCAGGCGCCTTGCCCACGTCCGCTTTATGTGGACCGCCAAAAAATAAAAAAGCAATCCGAAAAATCCGGCTGAAATCATGGCGTGTCCACTTGGAAAGCTGTACCCGCCAATCTCCACGAGCTGATGAAAGGATGGCCGTTCTCTTTCATACACATCTTTCAGAAAAAAATTCCCATAGCGGGTTGTAAATAGACAAATCGTTAAAACGAGGGGTTCCAGCCACTGCCGGCGCCAGATAATAAAAAAAACAGAGAAGACCAGCAACGAAAGCCATTCATTCGTTTTTGCGGCGCTGTTGGTAATCCAGATAAAAAGCCGGGTCAACTCCCCGGGCTGATAAGCGGTCAAAGCAGAAATAATCATGTGGTCCATTTTTTCCACTTCCGAACCGCTATACCCCAGGGCAAGCAGAACAAAAAAAGCCGCTAATCCTACCATTCCAATCAAGAGCCAGAGCTTGACGACTTTTCCCAAAATATGATCACCACCCGGGATTAAAAAGCTTCTATCTATAAAGGTTATGATGGACCTGCCTTCCATTTGCCTCTGATGATGGATTGCTGCCCAAACTTTTTTTGAAGGTCACTGACCAACCGGTTAACATCTTCTTGCTTTTTTTCCTGTTCGAACGTAAAAAGATCCATTTGTTTATAGGCATTTTCCCGGGGGATAACATCTGCTGCTGTAATGCCAAGAAGCCGAATGGGATCTCCATTCCAATGCTTTTTAAATAAATTCCATGCCATTTTAAGGATGATGTTCTTATCATGAAATGGGTTTTCAAGGGATTTACTCCGCGTCACCGTCTTTCTGTCTGAATACCTTATGACAATCTGCAGATTTTGCCCCACCACTTTCTTTTGCTTCATCCTCCGTTCAACCGACTCTGCAAGGCTTTCAAAGACCCTTTTAATTTCCGGTTCATGATCCAGGTCTTCTGCGAGTGTGGTGGAATTTCCAACGGACTGAAACTCAGAAGCACGCTCGGGATTAACGGGCCGGTCATCAATGCCGTTGGCACGCTCCCACATCTTTATCCCATTGATTCCAAAACGGTGCTTCAGGCTGTACGCATCTTCTTTTGCGAGGTCACCGATGGTATGAATGTTGAATGTTTTCAACTTCTCTTCCGTTGCTTGGCCAATGCCATGCATCTCCCCTACGCCTAGCGGCCAAAGGATGGTACTCATTTCCCTTTTTCTTAAAACCGTAATACCCATGGGTTTTTTCATGTCAGATGCCATTTTGGCAAGAAACTTATTGGGTGCGATTCCTATGCTGCAGGGCAATCCAAGCTCATGATAGATCCTGTTTTGTATTTCACCTGCGAGTTCAACAGGGTTCATGGATGAAGCTGTGACATCCAAATAGCCTTCATCAATGGATACAGGTTCCACGAGATTAGTGTACTCCTTCAGAAGTTGAAACATCCGGTTCGACATCATTCTGTATTTTGGAAAATCAGGCCTGCGTACAATCAGGGAAGGACACAGTCTTTTTGCCTGCCAGAGGGTCATGGTGGTTTTAACACCAAACTTCCTCGCTTCATAGCTGCATGTGACAATGATGCCCCTGCGTTCTTCGGGATTTCCTGCAATCGCAAGCGGCTTGCCTTTTAATGCGGGATCCATCATGCTTTCCACAGAAGCATAAAAGCTATTCATGTCCACATGCAGAATGAATCTGCGTTTATGAGTTGAACGATCCATGTGCTTCCCTCTCCTTTTCATGGATTCCATCATTATTATATGAAAAGAGAAACGAGAATAAAAGGCAAAAGCCGTTGAGACTCGGACACCGTCAAAAAAGACAAGGCGTATTTACCTTGTCTTCACCTCGCTCCTCAGCTGCTTCCCGGTGGCTTCAACCCACTCCACATACTCCGAGCCATGGAAATGCTGATTTATTTCTTTATGTAACCGGCCCAGCTGAAGCAGGAACTCCGCTTGATCTTCCTGCTGCCCCCATGTCCGCAAATATTCATAAATTGAATTTTTTCCTTCGGCGGACATCTCCTGTTTTTTAGCCCCTTCTTCAGTGAGACTAACATACGAAATTCTCCGGTCATGATCCTTTTTCAGCATCTGCACCAACCCTTTTTCTTTCAATCGTTTAATCACCTGCATTACGGTTGAAACATCCCATAATCCGAGTTGGGCAATACGTGATATGGTGGCTTCCTGTTCAAAGGATACAATCCACAAAATATGCTGCTCCGCTTGTGTCAGGCCAAGCGCCTTAGCAGACTTTTGCCAATCTTCCTCCAAAACTTTATAGACTCCCCGCACATAATTCATCATCATATGCATGTCCGCAACTTCACTCATCCTATCCCTCCGGCTCTTCATCCAATTTAAACATAATTTTCCACAATTAAACTACCACCAAATATACTAACAGCTGAGGTTCCTGTCAATTCAAACGTACAGCCTGCAATCAAGAAAAAAAGAGGGCCAACACAATTTCGTGGCTGGCCCTTTTTATTATTCTCCTGCAACCTCTTGAATAACTGCAACCACAATTTCAGCTGTTTTTACCAGTTCTTCAATTGGCATTTTTTCATTTTTGGTGTGAATGTCCTCATAGCCTACCGCCAGATTCACGGTTGGAATGCCATGTCCTGCGATCACGTTCGCATCACTTCCACCACCACTTTGCAGCAGGCGGTGAGGGCGGTTAACCCGTGCGGCCGCTTTTTTCGCAACTTCCACGACATGGTCGCCATCTCCGAATTTAAACCCTGGATACATCACTTTTACAGCAACATCTGCACGGCCGCCAAGGCTTTCTGCCGTGTTTTCAAACGCTTCTTTCATCTTTGCAACCTGCTGTTCCATTTTTTCTGCGATGAGAGAACGTGCCTCTGCCAGAATGGAAACATGGTCGCATACAATGTTGGTTTGCGATCCGCCTTCAAACCTTCCAATATTAGCTGTTGTTTCTTCATCAATGCGGCCAAGCGGCATTTTTGAGACCGCCTTGGCTGCAATGGTAATTGCAGACACACCTTTTTCCGGTGCTACACCGGCATGTGCGGTTTTTCCATAAATATCAACAATCAGTTTGGCCTGAGTAGGAGCAGCCACAATGATGTCACCCACCTTGCCATCACTGTCGAGTGCAAAACCGAATTTGGCGGTAAGCTTGGAAGGATCAAGTTCTTTTGCTCCTACGAGGCCGGATTCCTCACCCACGGTAATGATAAATTGAATATCACCGTGCTTAATATTTTTTTCTTTTAAAATTCTCACGGCTTCAAACATTGCCGACAGGCCAGCCTTGTCATCCGCTCCGAGAATGGTGGTTCCGTCTGTAACAACATATCCGTCCTTAATTGAAGGCTTGACGCCTACACCTGGCACCACTGTATCCATGTGTGATGTGAAATAAATCGGATCGATTCCCTCTTTATTCCCTTTCAGTGTGCAAATCAAATTGCCTGCTCCGTGTTCTGTTGTTGATTCGGCGTCATCCTCAAAAACTTCCACGCCCAAATCAGTGAATTTTTTAGTTAATACTTTGGAAATCTCTTTTTCAAATTTTGTTTCAGAATCGATCTGAACCAATTCCAAAAATTCATCCAGCAATCGTTGTTCATTTACCATTATGTCTTTCCTCCATTATAACGGGATATTGCCATGTTTTTTCCAGGGCCGTTCTTCCTGTTTTGTGCGCAGCATTTCAAGAGCCTGGATGCACTTGATCCTAGTGTCACGCGGATCGATTACATCATCAACCATGCCCCTTGCCGCCGCAACATAAGGATTGGCAAACTTCGTGCGGTATTCATCGATTTTAGCCTGTCTGGTCGCTTCTGGATTCTCACTTTGCTCAATTTCTCTTGCAAAAATAATATTGGCAGCTCCCTGAGGCCCCATCACGGCAATCTCCGCATTAGGCCAGGCAAAAACCAGATCCGCCCCGATCGATTTGCTGTTTAATGCCACATAGGCACCGCCATATGCCTTACGGGTGATTACGGTGATTTTCGGAACAGTGGCTTCGGAATAGGCATAAAGAATTTTGGCTCCGTGTCTTATGATTCCGCCATGCTCCTGTTTAATTCCTGGAAAAAACCCGGTGACGTCCTCAAAGGTGATGATCGGAATATTGAAAGCGTCACAAAACCGAATAAAGCGCGATGCCTTATCCGAAGAATCAATATCAAGGCCGCCAGCCATCACTTTTGGCTGATTACATACTAATCCTACCACTTCTCCCTTGATCCTTGCAAAACCAACGACTATATTTCTCGCAAAATGAGCGTGCACCTCCAAAAACGTATCGGAGTCAACCACCTGCTCGATTACTTTTCGTACATCGTATGGTTTGGTTGCATCAACAGGAACCACGTCAGCAATTTCAGGAAGGTCATCGCTTGCTTGCGGATTTCCTTCCTTGATGTCCGATTTTTCTTTATTATTCTGAGGAAGCAGTTCCACCAAAGCTCTCACCTGTTCGAGAACCTCAGCCTCCGTTTCGCCCATAAAATGAGCATTTCCACTTTTCGTGCTGTGAACTTTTGCCCCTCCAAGATCTTCAGAAGAAATCTTTTCACCCGTCACGGTCTCAATTACTTTTGGCCCCGTAATGAACATCTGGCTCGTTTTTTCCACCATGAACACAAAGTCGGTAATCGCCGGTGAATAAACCGCGCCGCCTGCACACGGTCCCAGGATCACCGAGATTTGTGGGATTACCCCCGAGTAGATGGAGTTTCTGTAGAAAATTTGCCCATAGCCATCGAGCGACACAACCCCTTCCTGGATGCGTGCTCCACCTGAATCATTCAATCCGATGAAAGGTGTACCGTTCTTGGCTGCAAGGTCCATGACATTGGCGATCTTATGGGCATGCATCTCGCCAAGCGCACCGCCAAAAACGGTAAAGTCCTGAGCAAACAAATATACCGGACGGCCGTGAATTTTTCCATACCCCGTGACCACACCTTCCCCGGGAGCTTTCATATTTTCCAGGCCAAAGTCGGTACACCGGTGTTCAATAAAGGGGTTCAGCTCAATGAAGCTGCCTTCATCAAGCAACAGGTCAATCCGTTCCCTGGCCGTTAATTTTCCCCGCTCATGCTGCTTGTCGATTTTATCATCTCCACCGCCAAGCTCGATTTCACGTTTTCTGTCATATAATTCATCCATTTTATCGTACATATCCATTTAGGAAGCGCCTCCTTCAATTTCTGTTTTGTCACACAGTTCGAACAGCACCTTGTGTGCGGAAGAAGGATGAATAAACGCAATGGAAGCACCGCCGGCACCTTTTACCGGTTCTTCCTGAATCATTTTGATGCCTGCATTTTTAAGCTCACCGATCCGCTCTGAAATTCCTTCCACGCCAAGGGCGACATGATGAACCCCCTGCCCCCGTTTTGTGATGAATTGCCTGATCGGGCTCTCTTCACTTAACGGTTCAAGCAGCTCGAGGCGGCTCTCACCAATTTTGATAAAAGCCACCTTTACGTTTTGTGAAGGCACTTCTTCAATAGCTTCAAGTTTCAAACCAAGCGTGTTCACGTAAAACGGAAGTACTTCGTCCAAGGATTCAACTGCTATTCCAATATGATCGATTTTTTTGGGAGGCTCCATGCCGATTGAAGCGGGATAGCCGTCCCGGGCACGAACCGCGGCTTCAATGAACTTTGCCGTTTCAATAGTGGGTGTGCCAGGAGTAAATATTTTTTGGACGCCTGCCGATTCTAGAAACGGGATATCCTCCCATGGAATCACACCTCCGCCAACGACGATGATATCACCCGCTCCGCGTTCCTTTAAAAGAGCCATCACTTCCGGAAACAGTTCATTATGGGCACCTGAAAGACATGATAATCCAATGGCATCCACATCCTCCTGCACGGCGGCTGCCACGATTTGCTGCGGCGTCTGACGAAGCCCTGTATAGATAACCTCCATGCCATAATCGCGAAGAGCCTGAGAAATAACCAGCGCTCCCCGGTCATGCCCATCCAGGCCTGGTTTCGCAACCAGCACACGTATTTTCTTATTCATTGTTCATCCACTCCTGTCTGTCTATACTCCCGTATACTCTCCAAACTCTTCCCGAAGAATGCCGCAGATTTCTCCAATTGTGCAATAATCACGAACACAGTCCACAATAAGCGGCATCAGGTTTTCTGTCCCCTTTGCTCCTAGACGCAACGCTTCCAACCGAGCGCTCGCTCGGTCTTGGTCCCTTGAGTTCCGCAATCGCGTCAGTTTTTCCTTCTGCTTTTCACCGAGGGTCGGGTCTACACGTAAGAGTTCCGGCCTCACTTCATTCTCAAGGGTGTACGAGTTCATCCCGACAATGATTTCTTCACCTTTTTCGATCGCCTTTTGAGTTTCATAGGCTGTATGATGAATCTCCCGCTGCATGTATCCTTGCTCGACCGCGGCCACTGCTCCGCCAAGGGATTCAATTTTCTCGAGATATTTTCCAACCTCTTCTTCCATGACATCGGTCAAGTGTTCCACAAAGTACGAGCCGGCAAGTGGGTCCACCGTGTCTGCCACGCCACTTTCATGAGCGATGATCTGCTGCGTCCTGAGCGCAATTCTCGCAGAATCTTCGGTAGGAAGGGCGAGTGCCTCATCCCTGGAATTGGTATGCAAACTTTGTGTTCCTCCCATAACCGCAGCCAGCGCCTGCAGGGTAACCCGAACAATATTATTGTCAGGCTGCTGTGCAGTCAAGGTGGATCCCCCCGTCTGGGTATGAAAGCGAAGCTGCCAGCTTTTCGGATTTCGGGCGCCATATGTATCCTTCATCAATTTTGCCCAGATTCTCCTGGCAGCACGGAATTTGGCAACCTCTTCAAAAAACTGGTTATGAGCGTTAAAGAAAAAGGCCAGTCTCGGCGCAAAATCATCAATGTTCAAACCGGCTTCAATCGCGGCATCCACATAGGCTTTGCCATTGGCAATGGTAAAGGCAAGCTCCTGAACTGCATTAGCTCCTGCTTCCCGAATATGGTAGCCTGATATGCTGATCGTATTCCATTTCGGCACCTGTTCTTTACAATATGCAAAAATATCGGTAATCAGCCTCATGGAAGGCTTTGGCGGAAAAATATACGTTCCTCTTGCAATATATTCTTTTAAAATATCATTTTGAATAGTACCAGATATCGTTTCCGGCGAAATTCCCTGCTTTTCAGCCACCACGATATACATGGCAAGGAGCACGGATGCCGGAGCATTGATCGTCATCGACGTGCTCACCTGGTCAAGGGGGATCTCCCGTAAAAGCGCTTCCATATCTTCGAGCGAATCAATGGCAACTCCTACTTTCCCCACTTCTCCCTTGGACATGGAGTGGTCGGAATCGTAGCCAATCTGTGTTGGCAAATCAAAAGCCACGGAAAGACCGGTTTGCCCTTGCTGCAAAAGGTAACGAAACCGCTTGTTCGTCTCTTCGGCTGATCCGAACCCGGCATACTGCCTCATGGTCCAGTAGCGAGCCCGGTACATGGTCGGCTGTATTCCCCGCGTATATGGATATTCGCCAGGAAGTCCGAGTTTTTCTATATCATAGTTTTCCTGTTCTGCACCGTAAAGTCGGCTGATTTCAAATTTGGAACTGGTCTCGAATCGTTCCTTTCTCTCTGGAAACCGCTGCATGCTTTTCTCTGTGGCCAGCTTCCACTTTTTCACTCGCTCCTGATGTTTTATCATATGGTTGCCTCCTGTCACCTATCATTCGACATTATCTTCCCTATGATTACTTTCTTTTTGAAAACGCTTTTTCCTTCTTTTTCTCTCAAAATAATGAGAAAACGCAGGAATCCTTGTAACATGGTTCAAATCTTTGTACAATAACAGTGGATAAGGAGGGTTGGTATGTCCCAAAAAGTAATCAAGACCGTCGTTTTTATCATGCTGGCATCCTTGCTGCTGACAACCTTGATGGCCGGAATCAGCGCTTTCTTTTAATAGTAGAGATAAAAAAAAAATAAGCCTTGTCGGCTTATTTTTTTATTATATGTCGCTTTTCTTGAAAGCTTTTTTGATCAGAAGGTAGCGTTCGATTTCGTTCAGGAGATGATGAAGCTTGGAGCGGGTTTCAAATTCCGCCCGGTCTTTTGGCAGATCCATCTCACGGAATTTATCTCTCATCTTTTCAATGCTGTCCAGGTAAATGACCGCCGTATTTCCGGGATGAACCGCTTCGCTCAGTTCACCAAAGAAGTCTCCGAGAATATAGCCCTGTATATACCGCTCATCAATGGATGACAAAATGGGGATCATCCGTTCAATCAGCTCCAGTTGTTTTTCCCTCATTTTGAAATAATGATAATACTCATTTTCATAACGAACTGTATGATTCTCCACGTCACGGAACGCAAGGTCTTTCCCTTCATCAATCAGCTGTGCCGATCTCGTGATCTCTTTTCCGTCCCACAAATGCTCATGATCATACAAATAGGCACGAAATTCAAGAAAGATGGCTTTAAACTGATCCTCAAGGTCCCCTTGAATCTTTTTGAGTGTAAGCTCCATGCTTGGCATATAGAGGTTAACCAGCAGTGCCATACCGATTCCGATGGTGATCAGCGCCACTTCATTTCCGGCCGCCTTCCAGCTGATATATTCAAGGGTATACAAATGAAGGATGATAACCGAGCTTGTAATGATCCCCTCTTTTAAATTCAACCAGACAAGCACGGGAAAAAACAGCAGGATCAAAAGTCCAATGCTCCAGGGATGGTAACCAAGTACGGTGAAAAAAATGGCCGCGAACACAATGCCGATGAGACAGGCGGCAAAACGCTCCCAGGAGGTGATCAGCGATCTCTTCTGGGTAACTTTAACGCATAGAATCGTCAGAATTCCTGCCGAGCTGTAAAACTCAAGACCGAGCCATTGAGCGATTCCGATCGCCAGTGCCGTTCCAATTGCTGTTTTTATTGTTCTGTAGCCGACTTTAATGGCTGGCATAGCTGTCTTCCTTTCTTACATTCTCCGTTACACAATACTTATTATCTTGCAGGACAAACATAAAAAGCGCAAGTTTCTTTGAGGCCTAAACATAAAAAAGAAGAGACCCTTTAAGGTCTCTTACAGTACTTTTTCAAGAAAAGCTTGTGCTCTTTCGCTTTTGGGCTTAGCGAAAAATTCTGCCGGTACGGCATCTTCCACGAGGATACCGCCATCAAGAAACAATACCCGGTCTGCCACTTCCTTCGCAAATCCCATTTCATGGGTCACGATAGCCATGGTCATTCCGCTTTGGGCGAGTGATTTCATGACATCGAGCACCTCTTTTACCATTTCGGGATCTAGTGCAGAAGTAGGTTCATCAAACAGCATCACTTCAGGGTTCATGGCCAGCGCCCGGGCGATGGCCACACGCTGTTTTTGTCCTCCGGAAAGGCGGCCAGGATATTCTCCTTCTTTGTCCGCCAGTCCCACTCTTTTCAGCAATTCGCGGGCCGCAGCTTCCGCTTCTCGCTTTGCCGTTTTGTTCACAGTAACCGGCGCATATGTCAGATTATCCAGAACGGTCATGTGCGGAAACAGATGAAAATGCTGAAAGACCATACCAATCTTCTTGCGCACCTGCTGGATTTTGGATGCCTGGGTTGTAACCTCTTGGTCTTTGAACAGAATCGTTCCTTCTGTTGGTTCCTCCAGCATATTAATGCAGCGGAGAAAAGTAGATTTACCGGATCCCGATGGCCCGATCACAGCCACGACTTCTCCCTGTCCGATTTCAGTCGAAATGCCTTTAAGGACTTCGTTTTTTCCAAATGTTTTATGAAGGTTTTCTATTTTAATCACCGCGGCTCATTCTCCTTTCAAGCATGCGTCCAAGAACCGTTAAGGCCATCACCATTAAATAGTAAATGATCCCCGCCGTAATCAGCGGCTCAAAGTAACGATAGGTGTCTGCACCTACGATTTGCGCACGTCTCATAATATCCGTCGTACCAATTACGGCAATAATGGCCGATTCTTTGGTCAGCGTAATAAACTCATTCATCAGCGCCGGCAGTATATTTTTTAATGCCTGCGGTAAAATGATCTGGCGCATCATGGAGCCGTATGAAACACCGAGCGCCATGGAAGCCTCGCGCTGTCCTTTATCCACCCCGTTGATTCCTGCACGGATAATCTCTGAAACATAAGCTGCAGAATTCAGTCCGAACGTCAGCACACCGGCCAGGAATGGCTCGATTTTATAGCCGGTCAGCTGAGGAGTGGCATTGTAAATAATCAAAAGCTGAAGAATGAGCGGTGTTCCCCGGAAAATCGAAGTATAAGCATCGGCTCCCCAGCGGAGAACATTCACTTTGCTGATTTTAAACAGCGCAAGGATTGTTCCGAGTACAAACCCCAATAGAATGGACACGACCACAAATTTAAGTGTGGTCAGAATTCCTTTTAAGATGTAGGGAATAGAAGGCATGATGGTTGAAAAATCGACGATTGATTTCTTTTCTGCCTTTTTCTCTGTTTTAGGTTCAAACCATTTCTTCGCGTATTGATCGAGCTCCCCGTTCTTCTTCATGGCTGCAATTTCTTTGTTGAACTTCTCCGTCAGGCCGCTGCCTTTTTGGAGGGCTACCGCCGAACCCGCAGAAGCAGATCCGGGGATGACAAACGAACTGAGATCGGGGTTTTTGTTCAAATATTCAATGGCGACTCCGTCTTCGATGACAGCGGCATTAAATCGTTTAGACATAATTTCCTGTACTAGATCTGGAACTTTATTTCTTTTTTCAATGGATACATTGTCCACTTTGTCCGCGATTTTCTTTGCTTCTTTTTCCTGTATGGAACCGAGCTGCACACCAATCGCTTTTCCTTTGAGGTCCTCAATCTTCTTGATTTTCGGATCGTTGGTAACGATTAGTTGTTTCGCTTTATAATAGGTATCGGAAAAATCCACTTTCTGCTTACGTTCGGCATTGGGCGTCATTCCCGCCATGACGAAATCAACCCGCTTTGCATCTAAAGCAGGCACCAGACCGTTAAAATCCATATCTTTAATCACGAGATTATAGCCGAGCTTGTCCGCAATATGTCTGGCCACATCGACGTCAAAACCAATAATTTTGTTGCCTTTCACCGTATCGATATACTCATATGGCGCGTAATCAGCAGATGTTCCCATGACCAGCGTTTTATTGTGTTTCTCCTTAGCTGCCGCCTGATGCTGTCCTGGCAGTACGTTCCCAGCCAGACTGAAAATGAGCAGCAACGCCAGCGTCAGCAGCACGTGCGTTTTTTTTAACATTCGTTATCCCCCTACTCTCTGATTGATCTCTATTTGAAATTTATACATTCATATTTATTCAATATAATGCATTTTAACACAAAAAGTGAGGAAAGTAAGTTTTTTGATAATTCCGAATGTATTTCTATACATTGCTATGTATAATTTTTGCATAAAAACGCCCCCGTGGTTTTTCCAAAAAAACCCCTGTCCCGGAAGTTCGGGACAGAGGTTTTTTTATCTTATTTACAGTAGGTGTTAAATGCATCAATCAGCTTGTTGACGACTTCCATTGGTTCATGGCCTTCAATCTCGTGGCGCTGCACCATCATTTGAATCTCTCCGTCTTTCATAAGTGCGAACGAAGGAGAGGAAGGAGGGTAACCTGTAAAATAAGATCTTGCATGCTCTGTTGCTTCTTTATCCTGTCCGGCGAATACGGTAACCAGCTGATCCGGACGTGCACCTTGCTTTACGGAATAGGAAGCAGCAGGACGCGCAATACCGCCGGCGCAGCCGCATACTGAGTTGATCATCACAAGAGTAGTTCCTGATGTGGCAAACGCCTTATCAACATCGTCAGGTGTCGTTAACTGGATATATCCAGCTTCCACGATTTCCTGGCGGGCAGCTTCCACAGCATCATTCATGAAAAAGTTAAAGTTTAAGTTCATTGAAGACTCCCCTTTCTGTTTTTATTTTACCCGTTTTCTTCCGGAATACAAAGAAAAGACGCTTATCCGAAGCGTCTTTTCTTTAGGGGGTTATGGGGTATGGAGGTGTTGATAGTTATTACATACCCTTTTACCCTTTCCATAAACCCCTATTTTAATAAATCGATGTATTGTCCGGTGTAATGCTCTCCAGCCGTTTCTTGAGGGAGGCGAGGAATCTGCCGCACACTAAACCGTCAAGTACACGGTGATCGAGAGACAGGCAAAGATTAACCATGTCCCGTACCGCGATCATTCCGTTGTTCATGACAACAGGGCGCTTGACAATCGATTCTACTGAAAGGATGGCAGCCTGAGGATAATTTATGATTGGTGTAGACATGACAGAACCAAAGGAACCTGTGTTATTCACCGTAAAGGTTCCGCCTTTCATATCGTCAGCACCCAACCGGTTGCTGCGGACCTTATCCGCCATTTCTTTCACTTCCCGGGCAACGCCTTTAATGCTTTTTTCATCCGCATTCTTAATAACCGGAACGTAAAGAGCTGTTTCGGTTGCTACAGCAATGGAAATGTTGATGTCTTTCTTCTGGATGATTTTATCCCCTGCCCACATGGAATTCAGCTGAGGGTATTCTTTGAGGGATTCTACCACAGCTTTGATAAAGAAAGGAAGAAAGGTCAGATTGTATCCTTCTTTCGATTTAAACTCGTTCTTAACACTATTGCGGTATTCAACCAGATTTGTGACATCCACTTCAACCATCGTCCAGGCATGCGGTGCTTCATGCTTGCTTCTCACCATATTGGCCGCGATCGCTTTTCTGACGCCTGTGACCGGAATTTCTATATCACCAGGCAAACTTTCAATAGATGGTGCAGATTTAGGAGCCTGCTGTTGAGGAGCAGGTGTTTGTGCTTCAGGGGCCTTGACATTTGCCGCTTCCTGAATTGGTGCTTCAGCTGCCGGAGCCGACCCAGGTACTGGAATCGATCCTGATTCAATCAGTTTTAACAGATCTTTGCGGGTAATGCGTCCGCCCATTCCTGTCCCTTCCACCTGGTTCAGGTCAATGTTATGTTCGTCTGCGAGTCGGAGCACGGCAGGAGAAAAACGGCTTCCTGATTTTTCGCGTTTCGGACGGCTTTTTTCCTCAGCGTCCGCACCCTTTTCAGGGTGGGTAACCTCTTGTTGAACAGGTGCAGCTGCTGTTTCCTCTTTCGGTTCAGCCTGGGCATTTCCGCCTTCTGTATCGATATAACAGATCAGCTCACCTACTGCCAGAGTTTCCCCTTCCTGCGCAACCAATTCTTTTATGGTTCCGGTAAAGGAAGAAGGTACTTCGGCATTCACTTTATCTGTCATCACTTCAGCCAGCGGGTCATACTTTTTCACCTGATCGCCTGGCTGAACAAGCCATTTGCTGATGGTGCCTTCTGTTACGCTCTCCCCGAGCTGGGGCATTACAATTTTTTCAGTAGCCATGTGTTCACCCTCCTTGGCGCTGCTGTTTAAAATTCAGCAAGTTCCCTCATTGCTTTTTCTACCTTTTCAGGATTCATCATGAAGTATTTTTCCATAGTTGGCGCATAAGGCATCGCTGGCACATCCGGCCCCGCAAGCCGTTTGATTGGCGCATCAAGCTCAAACAAACAGTGCTCTCCAATAATGGCTGCTACTTCACTCATAATGCTTCCTTCTTTATTGTCTTCGGTAACGAGCAATACTTTCCCTGTTTTGGAAGCTGCTTCAATGATCGCTTCCTTATCCAGCGGGTATACAGTACGCAAATCAAGAACATGCGCTGAAATACCGTCTTTTTCCAGTTTTTCGGCAGCTTGCAATGCAAAATGTACACATAATCCATATGTAATAACGGTGATATCATCACCTTCACGCTTTACATCCGCTTTTCCGATTGGCAGTGTATATTCTTCCTCTGGCACTTCTCCTTTAATCAGCCGGTACGCTCTTTTATGTTCAAAGAAAAGAACCGGATCCTCATCGCGGATAGCAGATTTAAGGAGACCCTTTACATCATATGGCGTAGAAGGCATTACAATTTTCAGGCCAGGAACATTGGCAAATAAGGCTTCTACGGATTGAGAATGATAAAGTGCTCCATGCACGCCGCCGCCATAAGGAGCACGAATGGTAATGGGGCACGTCCAGTCATTGTTGGACCGGTATCTGATTTTTGCCGCTTCCGAAACGATCTGGTTCACGGCAGGCATGATAAAGTCAGCAAACTGCATTTCTGCAATCGGCCGCATTCCGTACATGGCAGCTCCTATTCCTACTCCTGCAATTGCGGATTCAGCAAGCGGCGCATCAATCACGCGGTCCTCGCCAAATTCTTCAATAAGCCCGGCGGTAGCACGGAATACGCCTCCGCGCACACCAACGTCTTCTCCAACAACAAATACTTTATTATCACGCTGCATCTCTTCGCGGATGGCCTGTGTTACGGCATCGATATAAGAAATAATCGGCATAACTTCTCCCCCCTACTCTGCAAAAACATGGCGCATGGCAGATTCAGGATCTGCATAAGGCGCTGCTTCTGCATAGTCAGTTGCTTCATCAATAATGGCTGCAATTTCCTCATGACACAGTTTTTCATATTCATCGGAAAGAATGCCAGCTTCTTTTAAATATTTAGCGAAAGTAAAGATTGAATCCTTTGCCTTTGCTTCTTCCACTTCTTCTCTTTTGCGGTAAGCCCGGTCATCGTCATCACTGGAGTGAGGAGTCAGCCGGTAAGATACAGCCTCGATCAACGTAGGTCCTTCCCCACGGCGGCCCCGGTCTGCAGCAGCCTTCACTGCTTCGTATACGGCAAGGGGATCGTTTCCATCCACGGTTACACCAGGAATTCCGTAACCGACGGCCCGGTCGGACACATTTTCGCAAGCGAGCTGTTTTTGAATCGGGATAGAAATCGCATACTTGTTGTTTTCGCACATAAAGATGACCGGAAGCTTATGTACACTCGCAAAGTTAATACCCTCGTGAAAGTCTCCCTGATTGGATGATCCTTCTCCAAAGGTTGTAAAAGTGACAAGGTCTTTTCCTTCCAGTTTACCGCCAAGCGCCATTCCGACCGCATGAGGAACCTGAGTCGTTACCGGGGACGATCCTGTAACGATGCGGTACTTCTTGCCGCCAAAATGCCCCGGCATCTGCCGGCCGCCGCTGCTCGGATCTTCGGCTTTGGCAAAACCGGAAAGCATGAGGTCTCTGGCCGTCATGCCAAACCAAAGAACGACTCCCATGTCACGGTAATAAGGAAGGACATAGTCTTTTTCACGGTCAAGCGCCATTGCTGCTCCCACTTGGGCAGCTTCCTGACCCTGGCAGGAAATGACGAACGGAATCTTGCCCGCTCGGTTGAGCAGCCACATGCGTTCGTCAATCTTCCTTGCCAAGAGCATTGTTTTATACATTTCGAGGACATTTTCGTCCGTTAATCCTAATCTTTCATGTCGGTTTTCACCCATGATAGCTTCCCTCCTGTTTTTAGAAATGAATCGCCTTTCCATCCACAGCCAATGCCGCCTCTCCAAATACTTCGGACAGCGTTGGGTGAGGATGAACCGTTTGGGCAACCTCCCAAGGTGTAGCGTCAAGCACCCTTGCAAGCCCCGCTTCTGAGATCATATCAGTGACATGAGGGCCTATCATGTGGACGCCGAGCAGATCATCAGTTTTTTCATCCACAACCAGCTTGACAAACCCATCCGACTCACCGTAGACAAGTGCCTTCCCGATGGCTTTGAACGGAAACTTTCCAACCTTGACGCTATATCCTTTTTCTTTGGCTTCTTTCTCAGTATATCCAACACTGGCCATTTCAGGATTAGAGTAGATGCATTTTGAAACCATGGAATAATCCAGCTTGTGAGGCTTCTCGTTGGAGAGATGCTCAACAGCAATCATTCCTTCGTGCGAAGCCACATGAGCCAACTGGAGGCCACCGATTACATCACCAATCGCATAAATATGGCTTTCTGCGGTTTGAAAATATTCATTCGTTTCGATGAAGCCTTTTTCCAACTTTATACTGGTGTTCTCAAGGCCGATGCCTTCCACGTTGGCCTGTCTTCCGACAGAAACAAGTATTTTATCCGCACTGAAGGTTTTCTGACCGTTTTTATGTTCGGCCTCAATTTGCAGGCCGCCTTCTTTTTTCAGTGTTTCAGGCAGAACTTTGGCACCCGTAACCAGTTCAATTCCTTTTTTCTTCAAAATGCGCGCAGCTTCTTTGGAAATTTCCTCGTCTTCAGTAGGCAGAATGCGGTCCGCGTATTCCACCACCGTAACCTCGACGCCAAAATCATTCAGCATTGAAGCCCATTCAATTCCAATGACGCCTCCCCCAATAATGAGGATGCTGGCTGGGAGCTCTTCCATTTTGAGTGCATCATCGGAGGACATGACATGTGTTCCGTCAAGGACCAGACCCGGAAGGTTGCGCGGCCTTGAGCCGGTCGCAATGATAACATTTTGCGGAATAAGCATCTCGTTTTCATCACCGTTGTTTAATTCCACCGAAACGGTTCCCGGCATCGGAGAAAAAATGGAAGGACCCAAAATACGTCCAATGCCTTCATACACCTCAATTTTCCCTTTTTTCATCAGATGTTTGACACCGTTATGAAGCTGGTCCACGATTTTTTGTTTACGCTCCTGGACTTTCATAAAATCAAGCGTAACACCCTCAATGGATACACCGTATTCTGCTGCTTTCTTTGAAGTAGAATACACTTCGGCACTTCTCAGCAGGGCTTTGCTTGGAATGCATCCTTTATGAAGGCAGGTACCGCCAAGCAGCCCTTTTTCAACCACTGCTACTTTTTTCCCAAGCTGAGCGGCGCGAATGGCGGCCACATATCCGCCTGTTCCGCCTCCAAGGATGACTAGATCAAAATCAGTTGCCATACAGTTCTCCTTTGTATCGTTAGTTTGGACTTAATACACCTGTTGCGCCGTATTCTTTGGCTTGTTCCTCGCCTCTCAGGACACGGAGTCCTCCTTCAGCGAGCGCCTGAAGTTCGTTTTCTCCTGGCTGTACAATGACATCCGCTATCCATTCTACACGTTCCATAATTTTTTTCACAAATTCTTTGCCATAAGCAAGTCCCCCAGTGATAATGATGGCGTCCACTTTACCGCCAAGAACTGTGCTTTGAGCTCCTATTTCTTTCGCTACCTGGTAAGCCATTGCGTCATAGATCAATTTGGCCTGTTCATTTCCGCCAGCAATCATTTCTTCTACTTTTACCGCATCATTGGTACCCAGATAGCCGACCAGTCCGCCTTGTCCCACAAGTTTTTTCAGCAGTTCTTCTGCATAGTATTCCCCGGAGAAGCACAGCTCTACCAATTCACCGATCGGCACCGTTCCTGCGCGTTCCGGTGAAAAAGGGCCTTCGCCGTGAAGGCCGTTATTTACATCGATGACTTTGCCCAGCTCATGGGCGCCAACAGTAATGCCACCACCCATATGCGTAACAATTAAATTCAGATCATGGTAGGAACGTCCAAGCTGTGCAGCCACTCTTCTGGCCACGGCTTTTTGGTTTAAAGCATGGAAAATACTTTTACGCTCAATATCCGGGATTCCGGAAATCCTTGCGACTGGCTGGAGCTCATCGACAACAACAGGGTCAACGATCAAGGCAGGAATGTTTAGTCCTGAAGCGATCTCAAAGGCAAGAATGCCGCCCAGATTGGATGCATGCTCGCCTGCGTATCCCTCCCTCAGATCAGCAAGCATAGTCTCATTCACATGATAGGTACCGCCTTCAATCGGCCGAAGCAGCCCGCCGCGGCCAACCACGGCATTCAGCCTGGAAATATTGATCCCTTCATGATCAAGAGTTTCCAGTATCGTTTGTTTGCGAAAAGTATACTGGTCAATAATTTGTTCAAATAAAGCAAGACAATCGCTGTCATGGCGAATTGTTTTTTCAAATACGGCACGTTCATTGTCGAAAATCCCGATTTTGGTAGAGGTTGATCCCGGATTAATGACAAGCAGACGATGTTCTTTCAAAGGCACCATATAAACCTCCAATTCACTAACGCGATTAACGAGTTCTGCTGGACAAAATATGACGTTCATTGAGAAGGAACTGGCTTCTTGAATTGCGCATTCTCTCAATGCGTTCCTCGGCCAGACGGTCTGCCGCCAGATAAGTCGGAATGTGATCGCGCTTTGAGATTTCGATAACTTTGGCAATGTTGTCATAAATGGTTTCTACTTTTTTCATTGCACGGTCCCGGTTGTATCCGTTCAGTTCATCTGCTACGTTAATTACTCCTCCCGCATTGATCACGTAATCGGGTGCATAGACGATTCCCATTTCATGTATGGCATCCCCGTGGCGTGTTTCACGCAGCTGGTTGTTTGCCGCACCTGCGATCACCTTTGCTTTAATTTGACCGATGGTTTGATCATTGATGATGGCTCCAAGTGCACAAGGTGCAAAAATGTCACATTCCACTCCGTAAATCTCATCAGGATCAACGGCTGTTGCGCCAAACTCTCCCACAACACGGTCAACAGCTTCTTTATTAATATCCGTTACAATCAGCTTTGCACCTTCTTCATGCAGGTGGCGGCAAAGATTATAAGCAACGTGTCCCACACCCTGAACAGCAATAATTTTGCCTTCCAAAGAATCTGTTCCAAATGCTTCGTTCGCTGCAGCCTTCATTCCGCGGTAGACGCCATAAGCGGTAACAGGTGAAGGGTTTCCAGAAGAGCCAAACGCCGGAGAAACGCCTGTTACAAAAGGTGTTTCCTGATAAATGATATCCATGTCCTCAACAGTTGTACCAACGTCTTCTGCAGTAATATAACGGCCATTCAACCCTTGGATATAGCGGCCAAAGGCGCGGAACATTTCTTCGTTTTTATCTTTTTTCGGATCTCCGATGATAACCGTTTTTCCGCCACCCAAATTCAGGCCGGCTGCGGCATTCTTATAAGTCATTCCTCTTGCAAGACGAAGTGCATCTTCCAGTGCGTCTTCCTCGGATTTGTACGTCCACATTCTTGTGCCGCCAAGGGCCGGTCCAAGCGTTGTATCGTGAATCACGATAATCGCTTTTAATCCTGATTGTTTATCCTGACAAATCACCATTTGCTCATAATCGTACGTTTCCATGTATTTAAAAATTTCCATTATAATTCCTCCTAGATGTTTTTATATTGTAATGTCTTCACCGCAAGCGCGATGGAGAATAATTTACTTTCTGCACTGTCGGCTCTTGAAGTTAGCACGATGGGTGCACGGGCGCCTGCAATGACTGCACCGACTTTTGCTCCGGAAAAATAAATGAGAGACTTGTACAGGGCGTTGCCCGTTTCAATGGCCGGGACAAGCAGGATGTCCGCCTTGCCCGCCACTTCACCTGTAATACCCTTATGTTCTGCCGCTTCAGGTGATATGGCATTATCCAAGGCGAACGGTCCTTCAACGACACAGTAAGAAATTTGGCCCCGCTTGTTCATTACAGTCAATGCGCTTGCATCAAGCGTTGCCTGCATGGAAGGATTTATCGTTTCAACCGCTGCGAGAACAGCTACTTTCGGCATCTCCACTCCAATTCCTTTGGCAATCAGGGCTGCATTTTCAATGATTTGTGCTTTTTGCTGCAAATCAGGATTAATATTCATGCCTGAATCGGTCACAAAAATCAGACGGTCATAGCCAGGAACCTCAAACGCAGCCACATGGGATAATATTTTACCCGTGCGAAGACCAGCTTCTTTATGAAGAACGGCTTTCAGCAAATCCGAAGTGGGAATCATCCCTTTCATCAGAATGTCTGCTTGTCCGCTGCTTACTCGTCTGACCGCTTCCAATGCTGCCTGATCAGGACCTGCTTCAATAACCTGCAGGTCCGATGCCTCCCCGAAGCTATGCTGTTCCAGCAAAAATTTTATTTTTTCAGCATTCCCGACAAGGATAAAGGATGCGATACCCCGTTCGTAGGCCTGTTTGACAGATGCAATAACTTCTTCATCTTCTGCAGCAGCAACTGCAACTGCTTTCTTATTTTCTGCAGTTATGGAGTTCAGCAGATGTTCTAGTTCCAATGTTCAGCCTCCTTTATGCCGCCCTGCTTATATATTGCAAGAACCGTGCCAAGAAATAAATGTTAATGTATATGGTTTAAATTTCATTTACCCATGAATAGTATTGCACACTATGAAATTTTTTGCATGCAACACACTTCAGTCTTCTGTTTGAATTCCATATTTCTCAAGTTTGTAATACAGATTTCGAAGCGATATACCAAGAGCTTTTGCACACTTTGTTTTATTTCCATCAACCTCCGCAAGCGAGTCAGATAGTATTCTTTTCTCCACTTTGTCCATTTGTACAGATAGCGATTCTATGTCTTTTGGCGAAATCAATCTTTTGTGCGAATCTTCTTGTTTGATTTGTGACGGCAAATCAATATGAACGCCGTTGATTTTTTGTTCATGCGGTTCCATATGAATCATGGCTCTTCCTAAAACGTTCTCCAGTTCCCTTACGTTGCCGGGCCACTCATACTGTTTTAGTATTTCTTCCGCCTGCTCTGTTATTTCTTCAATATTTTTTCCATAATCCTGATTGAGCTTTTTGATCAGATGCTCAGCCAGCATCCGGATGTCCTGTTTACGTGCTCTAAGTGGCGGAATATAAATTGGCATGCGATTCAACCGGTAGTACAAATCCTCGCGAAAAGCACCATCAGCTATCTTTCTTTCAAGGTTAATGTTTGTCGCTGCAATTACCCTTACATTAATGGAAATGGACTTGGTGCCCCCTACTCTCCGAATTTCTTTTTCCTGAAGCACACGAAGCAGTTTTGCCTGCATCGCCGGTGCCAGCTCCCCGATTTCGTCAAGAAAGATACTTCCTCCATTCGCCTCTTCAAACAAGCCTCGTTTTCCACCGCGGAGCGCTCCGGAAAACGCGCCTTCCTCATATCCAAACAGCTCGCTTTCAAGCAGCGATTCAGAGATGGCCGCACAATTGACTCTTATAAATTTGTTGTATTTTCTGCTGCTTCCGTTATGGATGGCATGAGCGAAAAGCTCTTTTCCCGTACCGGATTCCCCCCTGAGCAGGACAGTGGCAGGTGTGGAAGCAGCAAGTCTTGCCTGTTCCACCGCAAATGTCATTTCCTCGGATTCGCCTTTTATGTCTTCAAAAGTATATTTCGCTTCCAAAGTCCGGATAATCTGGCGGGCACGGCTCAATTCTTCTGTCAAAGATTTAATCTCCGAAACGTCGTGAATGACACCCACACTGCCTTTTAGCACCCCGTCAACGATAATGGGAGCCACATTCACTACAACGTCCCTTTTTTGCGGTCCAACCTTCAAACGGGCTCCCCTCACAGGTTTTCGGGTTTTCAGCACCTGCATATGTATACTTTCTCCTTCTGAAATATCAATGGTTGCAGGTTTTCCAATCACCTGATCGGATTTCAGGCCTGTGAGCTTTGTATACGCAGGGTTTATCATGATTCCCTTGCCTTCTTCATCCACGACAGAAATGGCTTCTTCTGATGATTGAATAATCGCATGAAGCATGGACTGAATGCTTTTTAAATTGGTAACCTCCTCAGCCATGTTGATCATTTCCGTGATATCCTTAAACACGGCAAAAGCACCCATTTTATTTCCATATTCATCGATGATCGGAATGCGGGTGGTAATGATTTTGGTACCGTTATCCAATATTTGTTCCTGATTGATTTCTTCTTTCCCCTCGATCATGACACGCGGCAGCTGGCTGGAAGGAATGACATCCTGTACCGGTTTGCCCAACACTCGTTCTTGATCCTGCCCCGTCATTTTCGCGGCACTTTTATTAAAAAGCGTGACGTTAAACTTATCATTTATTGCAATCATTCCATCATGCGTCGAATCCAGAATGGTGTTGATTTTATGAAGCTTATTACGGTAAGAAGGAATGGACCCTTCGCCGCCTGACAAGGAGTGAAAGAATTGCCAGGCGGTGGAAGATGTTACAATGCTAACATTGTTTTTAAAAATATTTATTGTATCATGATGATCCAGCCGGCCGGAAAAATCGATCACCAGTTCAACATCCGAAGCTGCTGCTTCGGAAAGCGTCTCCCTGATCGGAATATCATACTGGTCTGCCAGGCTGCTCAATTCTTTTGTAGATTTTGCAACAATCGAACAAAGTTGCAGCACATGGGAAGATGCGAGTAACTGCACCAAGGATTCAAAATGCTCTCCTGTCCCATAAATGACAGCTTTTTGCATAGGCAACTCCTTCTCTTTGCAATTATTTTCATACTTTTATCATACTGGTTTATGAAAAGGTTTGCAATATCAGTCTTTCCATGTGTACAACCCTTCCAATCTAAAGTACAATGAGGATGGAAAAGGAGAGGACGTTATGCAGCGTTATATCGCCCTGATGATTATGGTCATTCCAGTTGTTGCCGGAGTGATTGGTGTAAAACTGATGAGAGATGTCCTGTTTGGCATTTTGCATCATGGGTTTTTCGCCCTCTGGTTTCAGTTTCTGGCCGGATTGGTTCTTTTTGCAGCTGGTCTTTCGTTTGTCGGAGGCTTCATTTTTTATCGGGACCGGAAGCGAAACAAGGTTCAAAACCGTTTTCAACGCAAATAGTCCACTGAAGATCATTCTTCAGCGGACTATTTATTATGGTCTGTTTGATTATATAAGATAGGGAAGGAATACTGGATTAGGATAACTAACCTTTGGGATTATACGGTCATCCCTGATTTATGCTCAATTCTTAGCTTATCAGCAACCATCGCAATAAATTCGGAATTGGTAGGTTTGGCTTTGGACATGGAAACGGTATACCCAAACAGCGATGAAATGCTGTCAATGTTGCCCCGGCTCCAGGCGACTTCAATCGCATGCCGTATGGCCCGTTCCACCCGGCTGCTGGTGGTGTTAAACTTTTTGGCAATGTCCGGATAAAGAACTTTTGTAATGGATCCAAGAAGCTCTATGTCGTTGTAAACCATGGAAATCGCCTCGCGCAGATACATATATCCTTTAATATGCGCAGGAACGCCAATTTCGTGAATGATACTTGTAATGCTCGCGTCCAGATTACGTGGCGGCTTGGAGGAATTCACCGATGCTGACGATCGTGCTGACGCCGGACGCTGGACAAACGAGTGGTCCGTTCCACAAATTTGGCGGATCTGGCTTGAAAGATTATCCATATCAAACGGTTTCAGGATGAAGTAAGATGCTCCCAGATCCACTGCCTTTTTAGTCACATCTTCCTGACCAAAAGCCGTCAGCATGATAACATTGGGTTGTGGAAGATGTTCACTTGAACGGATCCTCTCAAGAACGGCGAGACCATCAAGATGGGGCATGATGATATCCAAAACGAGTACATCAGGCTGTTTATCTTCAAGGACATTCAGGCATTCCTGGCCATTATAGGCCACACCAATCACTTCCATATCATCCTGGTTTGCCAAATACTCTTTCAGCAAACTGATTAATTCGCGGTTATCATCAGCCAAACAAACTTTTATTTTTTGCACGAATATTCCTCCCTATCCAACATTTTCTCTTTTACACTTTAAGATTTCCACAAAAAACCTGTTTTCCCTTTATTTTTTCTCAAATTATTAATTTTGGTTACTATAGCACATTTTCTCTTCAATTATCTTCGGTTTTCGACATCCTTTTAATTTTTTAACCACGCTTGTCGAATTTTCTTTATACTCACTATTGTACAAAAAATTCATAAAAAAGTCTATGTGCCTTCCGATGAAACGAACAGAAAAAAGCAGAGGCGGATTAGCTCGCCTTCTGCTTTTGCTTTCCATATATATCAATCCCGGCTTCATCAAGCATCCATTCAATGTGAACACCATATCCTGATGTGGGATCATTGACAAATACATGAGTAACGGCTCCAATTAGTTTGCCGTTTTGAATGATCGGACTTCCGCTCATCCCCTGTACGATTCCGCCGGTTGCTTTAAGCAGCCTTGGATCGGTAATTTTAATGACCATTCCTTTTGTAGCTGGAAATTTCTGAGGAATAGAACTGACCACATCTACTTGAAAGGCTTGAACTTTGGTGCCGTTCACGACCGTAAGAATCTTAGCTGGCCCTTCCTTTACCTCATCCGAAAGTGCGACAGGTAATGGTTTGTTCCAATTTCCATTGGATAACCCTTCACTAAGCTTTCCGAAAATCCCAAAGGGACTGTTTCGGGAGATGCTTCCAATGCTTTCGTTTTCATCAGTGAACCGTGCGAGCTTTTCGCCCGGATGTCCGTTGCTTCCCTTTTCAATGCTTGTTACTGTTGACCGGAGTATTTCTCCTTTATTGACGACAATCGGCTGCTTCGTATCCATATCTGAGATCACATGACCGAGAGCTCCGTATTTTTGTGTATCCGGATGATAAAATGTCAGTGTGCCCACACCTGCTGCAGAATCCCTGATATACAAGCCGATGCGATAGGATAAATCATGCTTATCCTGAAGAGGCTGAAGCTGTCTATGATACGTTTTTTTGTTGCGGATCAGTGTTACATCCAGCTTGCTCCCTGTTTTCCCCGCTTGTCTTACGAAAGGAGCGACATCACCCATCCTGGCAATACTTTCTCCGTTAATTTTGGTGATAATATCACCAATTTCAATATTTGCGATTTCACCTGGTGACTTTTGTCCTTTTTTCGTGTCCACTAGATGATGGCCTACGACCAATACACCCAGCGTGTTTAATTTAACCCCGATGGATTGCCCCCCGGGCACAACCCGCAGCTCCGGCAATGCGTTTACCCCAATTTTCTTTAACGGAAAGCCCCCTGCTTCAACTGTGACCACAGAATCACCATCCTCTACTGCATGAACAGAAAATGAGTGCTGGCCTTTTGATTTACCGACCGAGAAAATCGCTTCGTTCTTATCGGATGATACAACATCAGTCCCAGCAGGGAGGTGAGGAACCGCACGTTCCTGCCCATTGAATACCTTTATGGCTGAAGGAAGACCAACATAGTCCTGAACCGGCTTCAAAAAACCGATTCCCACCAGGCATCCAAGGAGAATCACACCAAAAATCCGCCTTATTTTATCTTTAACCATCTTTCACTCTCCTCGCTCCTTACCCACACCTCCAACATGGCTGTACTACTAATTTTGCCTTAGAACTGTAAGATTATAACCGCATAAAAAGAAAAAGCTATCCTGAAATGGATAGCTTTACATACGTATAACAAGAAAGAGCTATGAGGTTTTTTTTATTTCATCCGCCAGATCAAGAAGCTCCCTTGCATGCTGTTTCGTCAATTCGGTAATTTCCACACCTGAAATCATCCGGCCAATTTCGTTGACCTTTTGACTGGTTTCCAGTGATACAACATGAGTGGTGGTGCGCTTGTTGGTGGTTTCTTTTGAAATATGCAAATGGGTATCCGCCATGGCAGCCACCTGCGGCAAATGCGTAATACACAGAACCTGAGAGCCTTCGGACACCCTGAAGATTTTTTCAGCAATCGCCTGTGCGACTCTTCCGCTGACACCGGTATCCACTTCGTCAAAAATGATGGCTGTGATGCCCTGATGCTCTGAAAAAATGGACTTTAATGCAAGAATAACCCGGGAAAGCTCCCCGCCCGATGCCACTTTGGCAAGGGGCTTTAATGGTTCACCGGGATTCGTTGAAATGAAAAACTCTGCATGGTCGCTTCCATACTTTCCAAAATCCTGCTCACGCACTGCACCTTCCTCCCCTAAAGAGGAAATCCTTATGTCAAACACCGTTTTTTCCATATAGAGTGATTTAAGCTCCTGATGAATATCTGCGATCAGGCTTTCTGCAAGTTTTTTTCGTTTTTTACTTAACTTCATGGCGTTTTTATGCAGCTGCTTTTCTTTTTTCTGCAGCTCCTTACGAAGGCTTTCAATATTACCGTCCTTGTTCTGGAGCATGTCGAGTTCTTTTTCAATTTTAGCGGCATAGTCCAGGATCTCATTTACACTGTTGCCGTATTTTCTTTTCAGCTTGCTGATCTCATTTAGCCTTGTTTCAATAAAATCCAGCCTTGCCGGATCAAACTCCATCGTTTCAAAGTAATTGCGAATGGTAAACGCCGCTTCTTCAAGCGCATAAAAGTGATTGGCGACATTTTCCTGCAGCTTATTCAGTTCGTCATCCAGATCGGCCACATTCTGCAAATGGCTTAATGCGACAGATACATTCTCAATCCCTTTGTTTTCTCCGTACAGAGATTCATACGAATCCTGAAGGCTGTTGAACAGCTTTTCGTAATTACCGAGCTTCAGCTTCTCTTCCTGCAGCTCATCATCTTCATTCGCAAGAAGTTCCGCACTGTTGATCTCCTCCAGCTGGTATTGGATTAAATCCAGCCGCTGATTCATCTGCTGTTCATTTTCAGTCAAGTTCCTCAACTGCTTATGAAGATCCTTATAGTTTGCATAAACCGACTGATATTGGGCGATCAATTGCTCCATTTCTTCGCCGCCAAAGCTGTCCAAAAGCGACAAATGCATCTCCGGCTGCATAAGGTATTGGGTTTCATGCTGTCCATGGATATCCACCAGCGATTGCCCAATATCTTTCAGCAGCGTAAGCGTCACAAGCTTGCCATTGATCCGGCATACACTTTTTCCTGATTCCATAATGTCTCTTTTTAAAACCACCATGCCGTCGGGAATATCAATTCCCAACTCTTCCGCCTTCGCATAAACAGGATGCGGAGCATCCACCAAAAACAGGCCTTCGATCTCCGCTTTGGCCGTTCCATAACGCACGAATTCAGAAGATCCTCTTCCTCCTATAAGCAAACCAATAGCGTCAATAATAATGGATTTACCTGCACCTGTTTCACCCGTTAAAACCGTTAATC
Source organism: Fictibacillus enclensis (assembly GCF_001457035.1). Taxonomy (GTDB): domain Bacteria; phylum Bacillota; class Bacilli; order Bacillales; family Fictibacillaceae; genus Fictibacillus_C; species Fictibacillus_C enclensis. The sequence continues at coordinate 1,838,422 of NZ_KQ758617.1, forward strand.
CTTTATTAAATGAAATGGTTAATGCCTCTATAATCGCAAAATTGCGGATGCTTAATTCTGCCAGCAATACTATCACACCTTACCTTCTATGCTTTTTGCGCCAAATGGCGCCGGGTCGCTACAGCATGTCCAAAAACCGTTGCGAAACATCCGGAGAAACATCCTTTGAACGGCAAATCACGAGGATCGTGTCATCTCCGCAAATCGTTCCCATAATGTCCTCCCAGTCCAATTTGTCAATGAGCGCACCGATGGCATTTGCATTCCCCGGAAGCGTCTTCATAACAATCAGATGGTCAGCCTGATCAATGCTCACAAAGCTGTCAATTAATGTTCTTCTCAGCTTTTGAAGCGGATTGAACCTTTGGTCAGCGGGGAGACTGTATTTATACCTTCCATCCGACATGGGTACCTTTACGAGATGCAGTTCTTTAATATCACGGGAGACCGTTGCCTGCGTCACATTAAAATGAGCATTGCGAAGCTCCTCGACCAGGTCATCTTGTGTTTCAATTTCTTTATGTGTAATGATTTCCCTTATTTTAATATGACGTTGGCCTTTATTCACATCTTTCACCTCATTTACGAACAAATCTGCTCATATTCTTAAGTATCTGCTCTTATCTTATAATATTGTCACTAACTTGTACATTCTTTACAGCTATCCTTACCTTAACCGGTATTTTAGAAAAAAAACCCGTATCACATGTTTGTAATACGGATTTTGTGCATTATTCGCCGTCGTCTGCTTTTTTGAACTGTTGATGAGCTTCTTCCACGACGCGTGAAATCTCTTTCGTTGAAAATAGTTCACCGTCCACTTCTTTTGCTTTAAGATGTACCAGAAATTCGATGTTTCCTTCGCCGCCGGTGATGGGAGAGTGGGAAAGACCGCTGACGCTGTACCCTTCATTTTGCGAAAACTGAATAATCTCCTCGATAACCCTCCGGTGAATAGCAGGATCCCGTACAATGCCTTTTTTCCCAACGTCCTCTCTGCCCGCTTCGAACTGCGGTTTGATCAGCGCCATGACGCTTCCACCAGGCTTGATGATGTTTTTCAGGACAGGAAGAATCAACCGTAACGAAATGAAAGAAACATCAATGGATGCAAAATCTGGAAGCCCCTTATCCAGATTCTCCGGCTTTACATATCTAAAGTTCGTTCGTTCCATAACAGCAACCCGGTCATCCTGGCGAATCTTCCAGGCGAGCTGGTTATAGCCTACATCCAGGGCATACACAAATTCAGCGCCGTTTTGCAGGGCACAATCTGTAAATCCGCCGGTTGAGGCTCCTATATCGAGCACCGTAAGACCCTTCAAATCAAGATCAAAAACTTTAATGGCCTTCTCAAGCTTCAGCCCACCCCTGCTGACATAGGGAATAACATTTCCCTTTACCGACAGAGGGGCTTCCACATCAATCTTTACACCAGGTTTGTCTAAACGTTCACTGCCGGAATAAACCAGTCCCGCCATGATGGAACGTTTTGCTTTTTCTCTTGTTTCGCTTAATCCACGCTCTACGAGCAAAACGTCGATTCGTTCCTTCTTCATGTATACAAACCCTTTTTCTTTTTATCGGAAACCAATTTTTTTGTCCGCTCAACAACAACCTCGGTCGTCATTCCAATTTCTTCGAGAAGCTTTGTCACGCTCCCGTGTTCAATAAAGCAATCCGGAATTCCCATTCTGTCCACAATGGTGGAATGGAATTGATGATCATTGGCATACTCCAGAACGGCGCTTCCAAAGCCGCCCTGCAGCACCGCTTCCTCAATCGTCAAGATGGGAAGGTCCTCCTGCAGGATTCCCATCATCATCTTATGATCAAACGGCTTGATGAACCTTGCATTGACGACTCTCACTGAAATCCCTTGTTTTGCAAGAATCTCCCATGCTTCAAGTGCCATCGGAATGGTCGTTCCAAAGGTTAGAATGACAGCATCACTGCCTTCTTTTAACACTTCCCAGCTGCCAATTGGAATTTCTTCCAAATCAGGATCCATTTCAATGCCTATGCCGTTTCCGCGCGGGTAACGAATTGCAATTGGGCCGTCATCGTATTTTACAGCAGTATTGACGAGATGCTGAAGTTCATTCTCGTCTTTCCCCATCGCAATGACCATATTCGGCACATGGCGCATAAAGGCAATATCAAAGACACCCTGATGAGTTTCTCCATCGGCACCCACAAGTCCGGCGCGGTCGATCGTGAGAATAACGTTCAAATTTTGTCTGGCTACGTCATGCACAAGCTGATCATAAGCCCGCTGAAGGAACGTGGAATAAATCGAAAGCACAGGCTTCATGTGTTGCGTGGCCATCCCGGCTGCCATGGTCATGGCATGTTGTTCCGCAATTCCGACATCAAAAAGCCGGTCTGGGAATTTTTCTGCATATCCCTGCAACTGTGACCCCAAAATCATGGCTGGAGTAATAACGACAATCCGTTCATCGGTCTCAGAGAGCGTGCAAAGCGTATCGCTTACGAGCCTGCTGTAAGAAGGCGCTGCCTGTTTTGCCTTGATTTTCTCACCGGATTCAATCTTGTAGGGCCCTACACCGTGCCAGTGATCAATGATATCCTGTTCCGCGGGTTTGTACCCTTTGCCCTTTTTGGTTAGTACATGAACGATTACGGGACCTTCTGTCTTTTTGGCATAGCGGAGGTTCTCCTCCAGATCTTCCAGATCATGCCCGTCCACTGGTCCAAGATAGGTGTAGCCAAGTTCCTCAAAGAACATGCCAGAAACGAGCATATATTTCAGGCTGTCCTTCACACGTTCGGCCGTGGCTGCCAGCTTCCCGCCAAAGGCAGGAATCTTGCGGATCAGTGATTCGAGTTCATCCTTGGCCTTATTGTACTTCTTGGCGGTTCTCATACGTCCGAGCACACTGTGAAGCGCACCGACATTTGGCGCGATGGACATTTCATTGTCATTTAAGACCACAATCAGGTCTTTCTTTTCATGACCGATATGATTTAAAGCTTCAAGGGCCATGCCTCCTGTTAACGCACCGTCCCCGATGATCGCAACTACCTTTTCATCGGTTCCTTTCAAGTCACGCGCAACCGCCATGCCCATCGCAGCAGAAAGCGATGTGGAGCTATGACCGGTTTCCCAGACATCATGCTCGCTTTCAATGCGTTTCGGAAAACCGCAAAGGCCTTTATACTGGCGTAGTGTATCAAACTGGCCGGTTCTTCCGGTCAGAATTTTGTGGATATACGCTTGATGGCCAACGTCCCAGATCAACTTGTCCTTTGGGCTGTCAAAAATTTTATGAAGAGCAAGAGTCAGCTCAACGACCCCTAGATTTGCCCCAAGATGCCCGCCGGTTACGGATAATTTGCTGATTAAAAACTGCCGAATCTCAAGCGCAAGTTTTTTAAGCTGTTCTTGATCATAATTCTTTAAGAACTGAGGGTTTTGAATCTCTTCCAGTTTCATGGAAAATCCTCACTTTCCAATTTAGTTCCTTCTCTTTCCTCTCTTAGAAGAAGTACCAAATAATCTAATCTTTAATTTTTCCTCAAAAAAATATAATAAACGGCCCACTTGAAAAATAATGGCTGTCGCATGATGGATGGCATAGGACTTGCCGAACGCCTTGCCTCCAACAGTTATGGCCGCAATGATTCCTGTAAATAAAATGGATATGGTATGTTCAAACAACGTTCCCTCTCCATGCCCGAGCGTCATCGTTAATTCAATGATAACCGCTGCGGAGGCCGTACCACTGATAATTCCCGAAATATCGCCGATGACATCATTGCAAAAGTTGGAAACCCTGTCCGCATTCCGGGTGATCTGGATCGCGTGCCGGGAGCCTGGAACTTTTTCTGAAGCCATGGCATGAAAAGGCACTTCGTTGGCTGCTGTGGACGCTACTCCAATAATATCAAAAAACACACCTATAAGAACAATAATTAACACAATCACCATACCCATGCCCCATGATACACCACTTAGCATCAAGGTGGAAGCCACTGAAAAAATTGCCGCTAACACTAGGGTGATAACGGCAATGCCTGTACTCCATTTTATCGATTTATGAAATGAATGCTTCATAAAAAACTCCCGGATAAAATGAATGCCTTACGCTTAACCAGGCGTAAGGCCTCATTTGAATTATGTATGAGGAGTGGTCATTCAAAAAGTAAACGCTGCGGCTTAGGTCCAGTAGGTTTTCCCAAGAGGAAACGAATTTGTCGCCAAATTCGCGGTTTCCCTTTACTTCCTCCTTAACGCAGTCGCCTGGCGTTAGACTGGATTGCCACTTAGTCCGCACTATAATCCTTTTTGAATGTCGGTGGGAACAGTCTAGGAGTTTTCCTCAACAGCCCTTCCCCATTTCCCTAGCCTCTTTTGCAGAGCTGATTTCATATGGCATAAACAAAGATCCAGCGGCCAACCGTCACCCGTTTCCATGTCCATAATCCCCTCAAACTCCACTCAAGGCAGGCTACGCTGCTTGTTTCCGCTCAAGGATTGAGCAGAACAAAAACAGGTTCAAACCCCATTTCACAGCAAGGTATTAGAACACAAGCCGCAAAGATGGGGGCCTCCGCGGAAGCAGGGTCATCGCCCACATGCCATTGTGGATCGCCCTGCGACCTTAACTCCCAGCGTCAACCCAAGGCTGGGCGCCTCAAGCCGGCACCAGGAACTTCATCGATGTGCCCTTTGGCGGATTTTTAGGCCCGCCTTCAGGAATGGGAGACTGACTAGAATACTGCACCACTCCAAAATATTTCTTATCATACCATAAAATCGGACAGCCAACAATAAGCCCAAAACCTTAATGGTTTCTATTTACAATATAATCAGCTATGCCTTCAAGTATGACTGGATCTACATCCGCTTTTCTCAGATTTTCTTTGGAGAGCATAAGATGGCGGGCAAGCTGTTCTTTAGCACCGTCAAGTGTGAGCAGCTTCGGATACGTACTTTTCATATTGTGCTCGTCACTTCCTGCCAATTTCCCCATCAGTTCTGAGTCCCCCATCACATCGAGGATATCGTCCTGAATCTGAAATGCGATGCCAAGATGTCGGCTGAACGCCCTAAGCTGTGCCAAATCGTGTTCGGAGGCATTGGCCAAAATGGCGCCAAAAAGGACGGACGCCTCAAGAAGACGGCCCGTTTTTCTTTCATGTATGGATTGAAGCTCATCGAGAGTAAGATCCATGTTTTCCGATTCCATGTCCACGGTCTGACCCGCCACCATTCCTTCAGCTCCGGCTGCTTCAGCCAATAAGGAAAGAAGTTCAACTTTATGACCGGAGGTATACGTGCTGCTTTGGGCAATCAACTGAAAACTCATGGTCAAAAGGGCATCACCGGCAAGAATAGCGGTCGCTTCTCCGAACATTTTATGATTTGTGGGTTTTCCCCTTCGTAAATCATCATCATCCATGGATGGGAGATCATCATGGATCAAGGAATAGGTATGAACCATTTCAAGCGCACACGCCGCCTCCATCCCTATTTCAGCTCTCTGTCCGAAGGCTTCAAGCACGGAGAGCGTTAAAATGGGGCGAAGCCGTTTCCCTCCAGCTTCAAGCGAGTAAAGCATGGCTTCCTTCAAAGGGGATGGAATGGCTTTATCCTTTATATAAGAAGGAAGGTATTCATCAATCAAATGTTTTTTGTCTTTCAGGTAATCTTGTATCTTCATCTATTGTTCATCGTCCTTAACAAGAAAAGGTTCGGACTCTCCATTGTCTTTCATGATTGTATCCATTTTCTTTTCGATGTTCTGCAATTTGGAATGGCAGACCTTCGATAAAGCCATCCCTTGTTGAAACAAATCGATGCTTTCTTCCAATGGAACGTCTCCTTCTTCCAGACGCTCGACGATTTGCTCCAACTGTTCCATCGCTGCTTCAAATGTAATATTTTTTTGTTCAGCCATTGTTTTTCTCCTCCAATCCCCATACCTGGCAATCCAGTTTTCCATCCTGAAGCCTTACAGTCACTTTATCTCCAGGCTGGACTTGTCCCACACTCTTTACAAGTTGTTCTTCTTCTGTATAGACAAGACTGTAGCCCCTCTCCATAACAGCGAGCGGGCTAAGTGCGTTCAAACGCGACAGCTTCCCCTGGAAGCCTGTCTGGCTGTTTTTTAATTGCTGCAGCATCGAGCGTGAAAGCGATCTTCCCAGCTTCGATTGTCTTTCTTTCCATTTCTGAATCTGATCCGCCGGTGAAAAATAAGAAAGCTGTTTCTGACGCTCACTTATCTTGTTCTTTTGGAAATCAATATTCCGCTGGACTTCCCGTGTCATGGATTCCATCACCCGGTCCAGTTCTACCTCTTTTTGCTTGATGAGTTGATCCGGATAGCGGAAGGCATACGATTTCTGCAGCCGTGACAGCTGTGTTCGGTATTGGGCAATCTGCTCACCCATCGCACGCCTGAGCCTCATCGTCCGCTGCGTAAGCCTGTCTTGAAGTTCATCCATATGGGGCACCGCTAATTCCGCTGCCGCAGTAGGTGTAGGGGCCCGCAAATCCGCGACAAAGTCGGCGATTGTAAAGTCGGTTTCATGGCCGACTGCCGAAATAACAGGGATCACTGACCGGTGAATCGCTCGCGCCACCACTTCCTCATTGAAGGCCCACAGCTCCTCGATTGAACCTCCCCCGCGCCCTACAATAAGTACATGCGCGGAGCCGGCATTCGCCTTTTCAATCGCTGAGGCGATAGAAGCAGCTGCTCCTGCCCCCTGGACCAAAACCGGGTATACCGTCACCTTGGTCACGGGAAATCTCCTCTTGATGGTGGTAATAATATCCCTTACCGCAGCACCGGTCGGCGAAGTAATAACACCAATTTCAGAAGGAAAGGATGGAATTTCTTTTTTGAAGGCAGCATCAAACAGACCTTCTTCTTCCAGCTTCCTTTTCAGCTCTTCATAGGCAAGAAAAAGGTTCCCCACACCATCCTTCTTCATCGATCTGGCATAAAGCTGATACTGTCCCTGAGGTTCATAAACCGACATTTCACCCTGAATCAAAACCTTCATCCCGTTTTCTGGCTGGAAGGAAAGAAAGCGGTTGTTGCCGGCAAACATGACAGCATTCACTCTGCTGTGTTCATCTTTCAGCGTGAAATACAAATGGCCGCGGCTATGTCGTTTCACATTGGACAGTTCTCCGCGGACCCAGACATTATTGAGATTTTGGTCTTCTTCAAATACCCGCTTAATGTAACGGGTAACCGAACTTATCGTTACATAACGGTCATTTTGCACAGAAATGTCTCCTTATTTTGAAAAATGCTGTACGACTTTGACGAGCACGCCATTAACAAAACGCCCTGACTCTTCTCCACCGAAGACCTTTGCAAGTTCAATCGCTTCATTCATGGAGACATTAACCGGAATATCATCAAGAAACTGCATTTCGTAAACAGCGAGACGCAATACCGCTTTTTCCACATTTGCCAGCCGTGAAAAACTCCAGTTTTCCAGATGGCTGGAAATCAGTTCGTCGATTTCCTTTTTGTGTTCCATTGTTCCAAAAACAAGATGGTGAAGGAATTCGTCCTCTCTTTCTCCTTCTTCCAAAACATGCTTTATGGCAGCTTCCGGTTCAATATCACTCACTTCGATTTGAAATAAAGACTGAAATGCCTTTTCTCTTGCAAGTCTACGTTTCATCTTTTACGTCCTTTCTGCTTCGTACCTTAATATAAATGAAATCATATCACATGTAGTAAAAGGTTAACAACGCAGGTTCCAGATTTACTGCAATACAACTCATTTTTCTCAAAAAAATAAAGGGGATATAAGAATCCCCTTCCTCAATATGCTTCAGGTGCTTCCAGCGTCTTCTCTTTGGCTGTGTCAAATTGCACGCCAACGACAAAAATGTTGATTTCACTGGCTTCAAGGGCCGTCATATTCTTCAATCCCTGACGGATATGATCCTGAATATTCTGAGCCACTTCCGGAATGGAAACCCCATAGTTCATGATCACATAAACACTGATGGCGATTCCTTCTTCACCAAGCTCAACTTTCACACCCTTGCTGTGGGACTTCTTGCCGAAACGTTCCGCTACGCCGGTTGCAAAATTCCCTCTCATGGATGCAACACCTTCAACATCCGAGGCTGCAATGCTTGCAATCACTTCAATCACTTCAGGTGAAATTTCCACCCTTCCAAGTTCTGAATGATGTTCTTCCATCTCAAATGTAAGCTCACTCATTGATTACACCTCCATGCCTAATTAACCGACTTTGACGTCAAATCATGAATTTCTAAAAACTTTGTATTAAAGTCGCCGTTTACAAACGTCGCGTGGTTTAAAAGACGCAAGTGGAACGGAATTGTTGTATGCACGCCTTCAATGACAAATTCATTCAACGCCCTTTTCATGCGATCGATCGCTTCTTGTCTCGTTTTTCCGTAAGTGATCACTTTCGCAATCATGGAATCATAATAGGGAGGTATGGTATACCCCGGGTAGGCGGCAGAATCAACCCGGACACCCAAGCCACCGGGAGGAAGATACATTTCGATTTTCCCTGCTGATGGCATAAAGTTTTTATCCGGATTTTCCGCATTGATACGGCATTCAATCGACCATCCCTGAAACTCGATATCTTCCTGTGTAACACTTAGATGTTCACCTGAAGCGACACGAATTTGCTGTTTGATAAGGTCAATGCCTGTTACCATTTCTGTAACGGGATGTTCCACCTGGATCCTTGTGTTCATTTCCATGAAGTAAAAATCACCGGTATTATGGTCAAAAATAAATTCTACTGTGCCGGCACCTGAATAGTTAACAGCCTCTGCAGCCTTAACAGCGGCCGCACCCATTTCTTGGCGTTTTTCCGGAGAAATCGCCGGTGATGGTGTTTCCTCAAGAAGCTTTTGCAGTCTTCTCTGGATGCTGCAATCCCGTTCTCCAAGGTGGATCACGTTCCCATAGTTATCTGCCAGCACCTGGATCTCAACATGGCGGAAATCCTCAATGTATTTTTCAATATAAACTCCCGGATTACCGAATGCTGTAGCGGCTTCCTGCTGGGTGATGTTGATTCCCTTCACCAGTTCAGCTTCTGTTTTCGCAATACGGATTCCTTTTCCGCCTCCGCCGGCTGTTGCTTTTATAATTACAGGATACCCAATTTCTTCCGCAAGTTCAATGGCTTCATCTTTTCCGGAGATGATGCCTTCAGAACCCGGAACAATCGGCACACCTGCTTCTTTCATGGTCGCTCGGGCAACGTCTTTTATGCCCATCTTATTAATGGCATCAGCGCTCGGTCCTACAAACTTCACATTACATTCAGCACAAATTTCCGCGAAATCGGCGTTCTCCGCCAAAAATCCGTAACCCGGATGAATCGCATCGCTACCTGTCAGCATTGCTGCGCTCATGATGTTGGTAAAGTTCAGATAGCTGTCCTTGGATGATTTCGGACCAATGCAATACGCTTCATCGGCCAGGCGGACGTGAAGCGCATCTTTGTCCGCTTCCGAATAGACAGCCACCGTTTCGATATTCAATTCCTTACATGCTCTGATAATCCGGACAGCAATTTCTCCCCGGTTGGCAATTAGCAGCTTTTTAATCATGTTGGACACCTCTATTCCGCTTTAACTAAAAAGAGGGGCTGTCCATATTCAACGAGCTGCCCGTTTTCAACAAGGATTTCAACGATTTCCCCATTTACTTCTGCTTCAATTTCGTTAAACAGCTTCATCGCTTCAATGATGCAAACGATGGAGTCTTTGCTGACCTTATCTCCTATTTTCACATAGGCAGGGTTTTCTGGTGAAGGTGATGCATAAAAGGTACCTACCATCGGAGATTCCACTTTATGTAAATTCGCATCTTCCTGTGTCTTTTCCGCAGCTGAAGCCTCAGGCGTTTCTTGGGGGGCTGGCTGTGCCGGTACGGATGGCGCCGTTTGTGCTGGAGGCGCAAAAGGAACTGCGGCAGGAGCTTGCGGTTCAGCAGCCTGCTGAATTTTTACTTCATTTTTCTTCAGGACAATTTTTTCTCCGTCATTTTCAAATTGAAATTCATCAATACTGGATTTGTCAATTAGTTTAATCAATTCTCGGATTTCTTGTATCTTCAACACGCTACTTCCACTCCTTTGTTCATCTATAAACGGTGTTGTAAGCTTTGATTTAGTACCTTCTTTTGTTACCTGGTACTAGCAAAGCATATCATAATCGAGGATCAAATAATAGTTTTAATCGCTCTACAAGTACATACTACACGAAATCAAGCTGTTTTGTAAGCGTTCCCTCCTCATTTTCTCTATTAACAGCTTGACCAACGTTCCGCTTTCACATACCCTGTATAAGAATGGAAAAAGAAAAGCCGGGGATCATTTCCCCGGCTCATTTTGATTTACTTTGAAACTCTACTGCTACCTGTTTGTTGCCCAATTGTTCTTCTGCCTTCTTCATAATGGCTACTGCTTCTTTGGAAGATTTCTTGCCCTTTACTATGATTCTTACTTCATTATCCATCGTATTGACCAATGCATCGTCATATCCCATCGTCTTGATCAGCGTTTCCAGGGTGGATTCCTTCATTGTAAGTGACTGAAGCTCGGAAATCTTGGCAAGCGCTTCTGCCTGAACTTCTGCAGATGCATTCGGTGAGGCAATGGCCGCCGTATACTGGCTGCTCAACTCATCACGGCTTTCATCCCTTTTCATGCGCAACGCTGTAAACAAGTCATCACTGGCAGCAGAGGTGACCGCCGCATCGGAGTTTTTCTTCGATTTTGCTCCCTGCTCCTGCTTGGCCGTGTTTTTCCCTTTTTCAAGGTAGGCCAGATCATCCCCTGATCCCGGGGCCGTAATATAATAGACGGACAAAACAATGATCAAACTGAGCATGGTCAGCAGCCAGACGGTTTGTTTTTTTAATAGCATTCCTTATTCCCCCTCAAATTTTTTCGGTATGACCGAGACTTTGTCGCTTCCAATATCAAATACTTTGGTTACAGCATCGATGATCATTTCCTTGACGCGCAAATTTTCAGCGCCTTCTGCCGCAACGATAACCCCTCGAACCTTTGGTTTCTCTGTTGTAATCACTATGGGTTTTTCTTCATCCCCACTTTTTATGGTCACTACTTCTTCATCGGTTTTATAATCGTTAATTGTGCGTTCTCCCCCGTTTTTATCGGATTCTTTTGTTGTCTGGTTCTGCCTCCTCTCATTCTTTTGAATTTCTTTGATTTCTGTCGTGTCAAGCGTTACCATAACTTTGACTTTTTGCACACCGGATATCTGTTCAAGAATGTCCTTCAGCTGTGTGGCATAAGTGTCTTCAAAGTCCCTGAACTTTTTGGCGGAAGAGGTTCCTGATGATTTAAAGACTGTCTTTGATTCATCCGGCTTTGTTACGGACATGGCAGGAAGGTTGGCCTGATCCCCGGAAGATGGAGTAAAAAGCTTGCTGGCAATCATAATGGCAAATCCCAAGAGCAGCAAAATCCATATATAAGGAGGAGGCCCTTTATTGCTTTTGACTCCCGGAAGCACGTCCATTAATTTCTGAAGCCATCCTTTACTTTTTTTCTCCATGCTCTTCTCCTCCTTCCGTAAAGATCACTACATTTTTTTCTTTCATCTGCCATTTTTTCGCCAGGAACGCTTGCACAGGCTTGGACTGAAATGGTGCCCGTTGTTCCTGGACAGGTTGTTCCGCATTGATTTCCACATTCTTTACAGCAGGAACAGTAATCTGTTTTTCGTTCGCTGCCGCTGCCAGGGTAACCTGAACCGACTGGATATCATCAGGATTCGATGTGTTGCCGGCAGTCTTTTTCGGAACCAGAACAAGATCGGAAATGGTTACTTCATAGCGGGCCTTCAACTCCTCTTTCACCAGGTTCTCCATGTGGACACGCGTTTGTTCTAAAATATATGCAGACTGAGAGTCTTGTATTTCTTTTTTCTTTGTATCTATCGAATTTTTTATCTTGCTCTCTTTGACTTTTGAATCAATGCCAATCTTCTCGAACACCTTGTCGACGTTGGAACCGGCGACTTTCAGGAGTGGATTAAGAATGGCAAGAATGAGAAGAAGGCCGACTACCATTTTGATATATTTCTGAAAGCCATTATTCGGCAAAAGCAGATCGACGATGACAGAAAGCAGAATAATCAGCACGATATTCGAGATCCAGTCGGTCAAAAATTCCATACCCGCCTCCTGCTATCGAATCATTAATGATAGATTGCCCGCAGCGACAATAACAGTAACAGCGATAAAGAACATGATGGATACTGTCGCAAGTGCCGCAAAGATATAAAATACGCTCTTGCCGATAATGCCCAGACATTCAATGATCGGCCCGCCTCCCAGCGGCTGAAGAACGGCGGCTGCAAAGCTGTAGATCAAACCGATGGCCAGCACTTTGATGGCCGGAAACACAGCCAGCAGAAAAAGAATAGCCACACCGGCGATGCCGACTGTATTTTTGAGTAAAACAGATGCGCTCATTACCGTATCGGTCGCATCGGTAAACATCCGCCCCACCACCGGAATAAAATTGCCTGTGATAAACTTTGCGGTTTTCACCGTTATGCCGTCTGCTACAGCCGTCGTAGCCCCCTGAACAGAGATCACACTGAGAAATACGGTGAAAAACACAGCGAGCGCCCCCATGCCAAGAGACCGGAGCAGCTTGGCCAGCTGAGTGACTTTATGGTGTTCGGACAACGTGCTTACAATGCTTAAAAGGGCCGAAAGAAACAACAGTGGAAGTATAAAGCTATTGATCAGAATGGAGCTTGAATTTACGAGAAACACAATAATGGGATGAAAAAAGGCAACGGATGTAATGCTTCCCACCGTTGCCATGAGCGCCAGCAGGAGAGGCACAAGCGCCATCATAAAGTTCATCATGGTTTCAATGGCTTCCTTTGAATACTGCATGGCAACATGAAAGCTGTTCAGGGCCAGGATGATCAGAACCATATAGATAATTGCGTAAGCAACCTTGCTGACACTGTGATGCTCAAAGGCATTTTGGATCGTCTGCAGCAGCATGCTGAACACTGTCAGCAGAATAAGCGTTCCGAGCAGCTTTCCCTGCACAAGAATTTCATAGAATAAATATTTTAAAATGCCAATGGCCCACGCCTTGATGCTAAACTCTTTTTCTCCTTTCACAAATTCGAGCAAGGTGCCCTTTTGTGTCTCCGGCAGAAACCCTCCATATTCATTCATAATGGTTGTCCAATACTCTTTAATATCATCTATCCCAAGCTTGGACAGCTGTTCGTTCATAATGTTCTCGGTCATTGAGGCTGCCTGCACAATTTCCCCGCCGCTGTTCCACAGGTAAAATCCCAAAAGCAAGCAGAGCAGTACAACCACCTTTTTAGGTTTTGTTTTTAACCATGCCGTCTTCCTCACCTCCTATCTGGGGATCAAGTTAATGACCGTTTCAATAATGATAGATAAAATCGGCAACGCCATCACCAGTATCAAAATTTTCCCTGCCAGTTCTATTTTTGCTGCTATAGCCCCCTGGCCCGCATCCTTTGTAATTTGCGCGCCAAATTCTGCGATGTACGCAATGCCGATAATTTTCATGATGGTTTCTACATACATCAAATTAATATGGGCTTCCTCCGCTAGGTGCTGAAGCATTCGTAGTACGAGGGCAATCTGATCGATTAAAAAAAGAAAAATGGAAATTCCGATAACGAGTGTCAGTAAAAAGGCAAAGGAAGTCTTTTGTTCTTTCAGAATGAGGGCAAGAAACGTACCGATCAGGCCTAATCCGACAATTTGAAGAATTTCAATGTTGGATACCCCCTTCAATTTTGAAAAAGAAAAACGCCCTTCACTTTTTGAAATAAATCACTCAAGAGCGAAATGACAATAAAAAGTGCGACGATAAAGCCCAGCAGCGTAACCCAATTCGCATAATCTTCCTTACCCACCATTTTTAAAACACTGTGAAGCATCGCTACCACGATGCCAAGACCGGCGATTTGAAAAACGACATTAACGTCAAAACCCATCTGTTTTCCTCCCATGCCTACACCAATAGAATTATGATCAGCAGCCCCAACAGGATCCCCAGGCTTTTATACATCTTTTCGTGTTTCAGTTGAGCTTCATTCGCTTCAGCGAGTTCCCGCTCCAGGTGAGCCAGCGCGAGCCGGATCTGTTTTTGCTGATTTTCCCGGTCATGCCGTCCCAGCGTTGCTCCAAACTGTCTGAGAATTTCAATCTCTTCTTTTTTAAATGATGAGGCCGCTGACAAGTGAGACAAGCCGTTTTCCCATGCTTCCTGGACCGAAGATACGGACGCTTCAAGCGACTTGCCCGCATGAAGGAAAAATTCAGCCACCGGCCCACTGAGCTGCCTGCTGAGATGCAGAAACGCTTCATCCAGAGGGATAAGCCCGTACATGATCTCAGCTTCCAGCGATTGAAGGCCGACTTTCAGCTGCCTGAGCTGCTTTGGCCGCTCACGCACTTTTTTAGCCAGTTCGAAGCCAATCCATGTGGTTGAAATAAAAATACAGACAGCACCTAGCCAGCTCATAAGCTGCTGCTCCTTTTTTCCATCGGAAGCGGCTTCCTGTCCCTGTCGTAAACTCCCTGAACAGTGCCGGGTCTGCCTGTCCGAGTCAGTTCCACATACCGGTCAAACAATTTCATTTCCGCAAGAGGAAAAATTGCGGGTCTCCTCAGGGCTTCCTCAAGTGAGTAACCATGCACGGTCATCATCATTTGCACACCCGCATTCATTGCTTCAAGGATGGCGTCAACATCTTCTTTTCTCCCGATTTCATCCACAATCAACACTTCCGGGCTCATCGAACGGATCATCATCATCATTCCCTCGGCTTTCGGGCAGGCATCAAGAACATCCACCCGTTCACCCAACACGAATTGCGGGATCCCTTTTACGCTTCCTGCAATCTCGGACCGTTCATCCACAATGCCGACTTTGCTTGAAGGAATATTTTTCGTACGGCAGCCGGCACTGGCCGTTCTGGCCAAATCCCGAAGCAAAGTGGTCTTACCGGTTTGCGGAGCTCCGACAATTAACGTATTAAGCCAGTGTCCATCTTCATAAAGTCTCGATACCAGGCGATCTGCACTTCCGATTTTTTGTCTGGCGATACGGATGTTGTAGGAACCGATATCCCGTATCGCTTTCACTTCTCCTTTTTCTGTGATCACCTTTCCTGCAAGTCCGACCCGATGTCCCCCCTTGATGGTGATATAACCTCTTTTCAGTTCCTCTTCAAGGGCATAGAGGGAATACCGGCTCAGTTTATTAAGAAGCTGTACCCCGTCTTCTGGCTGTATAATATATGGGCCGTCACCTGCAAGGAGAAATTCCGGCCGTCCATTGATAATGAGTTCAAGCGGTTTCAGCAGGCGGAACCGTATTTCTTCGATCCGCTCCTTACGCTCCTCCGGAAGCTGCATGATAAGCTCTCCAACCGCTTCCGGCAATACGGCTAATACCTGTTCCAAGTGCACCACCCCAAAAAGAAATTGCTATTATACCTTATGGCTTGTCATCCCCCAATATGACTCTCAGCCGCAAACAAAAAAGCTTCACTCCCTTTAGGGAATGAAGCTTTAGATCTTTCTTTTTCTATGCTCTTGAAACGTAATCTCCAGAACGTGTATCAATGATTAACCGGTCTCCCTGATTTATGAAGAAAGGCACCTGAACAATTAAACCTGTTTCAAGCGTAGCCGGTTTTGAACCGCCAGAAGCTGTGTCTCCTTTGATGCCAGGCTCGGTTTCCGTTACTTCCAATTCAACCGTGTTTGGCAGCTCAACACCAATGGTTTCTCCTTGATATTGCATGATTTGGACCACCATGTTTTCAAGCAGAAACTTCAATTCGTGCTCAAGCTGTGCAGAGGAAAGCTCGGTTTGCTCATATGATTCGTTATCCATAAACGTATGTGTGTCACCGGAAGCATACAAATATTGCATCTTTCGGTTTTCAATGTGGGCTTTGGCTACTTTTTCACCGCCGCGGAATGTTTTTTCCTGAATGGATCCTGTACGAAGGTTACGAAGCTTGGAACGTACAAACGCTGCTCCTTTTCCTGGCTTCACGTGCTGGAACTCCATTACCTGCCAGATTCCGCCGTCTACTTCAATGGTCAAACCTGTTCTAAAATCGTTTACTGAAATCATCGTTTTTCCTCCTGATTATCTATCCTAAAATAAGAAGCTCTTTTGGAGAATGTGTCAGTGATTCGTTGCCTTCTTTCGTAATCACCGCATCATCCTCAATTCTTACACCGCCAAGACCAGAAATATATATGCCTGGTTCTACAGTTACAATCATTCCCGGCTCCAGTACCACTTCCGAATGGATTGCCAGACTTGGTCCTTCATGGACCTCAAGGCCAATCCCGTGTCCGGTGGAATGACCGAAATGCTCGCCGTAGCCTTTTTCCGTGATATAATCCCTTGTTAAGGCGTCTGCCTGTCTGCCTGTCATTCCCGGTCTAATTCCCTGCATACCCCTTGCCTGTGCTTCATAAACCGTTTCATAAATGGTTTTAAGCTCTTTGGTGATCTCACCAACAGCAACGGTCCGGGTAATATCTGAGCAATAGCCCTTATAGTATGCACCAAAGTCTAGGGTGACCAATTCTCCTTCGCTGATTATCTTCTCCGATGCCCTGCCATGGGGAAGCGCAGACCGGAAGCCTGAAGCAACTATAATATCGAAAGAAGAAGAATCAGCGCCATTTTTCCTCATAAAGAATTCAAGTTCATTTGAAACGTCCAGCTCAGTGACTCCGGGTTTTATGTATGACGTGATATGCGAGAATGCCGCATCCGCAATTTGCGCAGCTTCCTTTAATATCTTAATCTCTGAATTATCCTTAATCAAGCGTAATTTTTCAATGAGACCCGAAACCGCTACAAGCTCTGTCCCAACACCGCCTGCATACTTTTCGTACGTTTTAAATCCTGCAAAGGTAAGGTGATCCTGTTCAAACCCTGCTTTCTGGATGCCCATTTCCTTCAGCGTAGCAGCCACTGTTTCCTGAATGGACGTGCTGTGTCTGATGACTTCAAAATCTTTGGCTTGCTCTGCCGCCTGATCGACATATCTGAAGTCAGTGATCAGCCTTGCTACTTTTTCGGAGATCACAAGAACACCTGAACTTCCAGTGAACCCGCTGAGATACCTTCTGTTAATCGCGGATGTGACAATCAATCCATCGATCTGATGGTTTTCAAAACCATTTCTGAGTTTCTCCAGTTTTGACATGCCTTTTCCTCCCTGCCTCTATTTAATCACATGCCAAGAAGCGCCAATACAGCAAGTTCGTAGCCCTTTACACCCAGTCCTGCGATCTGGCCCGCTGCGACAGGTGCGATGACGGAATGGTGGCGGAACTCTTCTCTTGCATGAATATTTGAAATATGTACCTCAATAACCGGGATATTCACACTGGCAATAGCGTCACGTATTGCATAACTATAATGAGTAAACGCGCCTGCATTCAGCACAATGCCTTCAAACTCGTCCTCTGCAGCGTGAATCCAATCCAGAATATCGCCTTCATGATTGCTTTGCCGGCAAACAGCGGAGGCCCCGTTTTCTTCCGCAAAAGTGATCAGACTCTCTTCAATGGAGGCCAGGTCATTCTTGCCATAGATGCCGGGCTCTCTTTTGCCAAGCCTGTTTAAATTCGGGCCATTTATAACTAGTATCCGTTTCATCGATTGTCCCCTCAAAAAAATAGAATGTTCCATGAACATTCTATCACACCCCTATTTTTTTGAATAGTTAGGTACTTTGTCCGTTTTCGGCTTCTTGTCGTTCCTGATATTCAAAGGAAATGGAATAGCCTACAAATACTCCGTATAAAATGTACAGGCACAACGTGGTGGATATCGTATTCCTGCCTATTTTATTCATTGGCTCAAGGTCAGGGAAAATGGGATGCAGCAAATAGAAAACGAGTACCCAAAGAAGAACTCCGAAGAAAATACCGGCAAACTTACTTTTTATCCGAGAAAAAAGAAACCGGTAAACAATAGCGACCAAAATGGAAAGCAGCGCAATGACCACTACACCGATCAATTGCCCTAACCACTGGCTTTTCCATTTTCCCAATGCCCAGGGAGCGAGGATCATTGCCGGTCCAATTTTGGACAAGTTTAAGTAGTATGCCAAAAAGCCGATGAACCCCCAGAACAGGCCGCCAAAAAAGCCCACACTGACCACCCTGCCCATGAAAGAACTTGGTTCATCCCGCTTGTTTTTATCTCTGTTCATCTCATACATTTATAAAGTACACCTCCATTTTTAGTATGTCCCTTTTTCTTCATCTCTTATCACTATAGGATCTATTAATATTCCGTGTTAAAACTGTATAAAATGGGAAAAATAAAGTTAAAGCACGATTGCCTAGAGGTTTATAGCGTTTTCCTGTAGAATTAAAGTTATAAACAATAAGGTAGAGGTGTAGAAATGACAGATCAGAAGAAACCGGCATACGGCGGCCAGGCGGTCGTCGAAGGGGTTATGTTTGCCGGCAAGCACACATACGTCACCGCCATCCGCAGAAATGATGACAGCATTGATTATTACGAAGTGCTCAAGCCATACAACCCGTGGATGAACAAAATAAAAAAGATTCCTTTCCTCCGCGGAATCGCAGCGATTCTGGAAGCCAGCTCCAACGGCACCAAGCATCTGAACTTTTCCACCGAGCGCTACAATGTAACACCGGGAGAGGAACTAAAAAAGGAAGAACCAGCTTCATCCAAGGCCATGTTCATTTTTAGCCTCGCGGTTGTCGGGGTACTGACTTTCCTCTTTGGAAAATTTGTTTTCACTCTTGTACCCGTATTCCTGGCAGAAGCTTTCCGGCCTTGGGTTCAAAGCCATGTTGGCCAAAACCTGCTGGAAGGATTATTCAAGTTTCTTTTTCTTCTCTCTTATATTTACTTTGTGTCGATGACTCCTACTGTAAAACGGGTATTCCAGTACCATGGGGCCGAACACAAAGTCATTAATGCCTATGAAAACGGCTATGAACTTACCGTGGACAATGTCAAGAAGCAGTCACGTCTGCATTACCGGTGCGGCAGCAGCTTTATACTGTTTACGGTAGTCGTTGGAGTGTTTGTCTATCTGTTTGTACCGTCTGACCCTTTGTGGCAGCGTGTGATATACCGGGTCGTCCTGATCCCTGTGGTCCTTGGCATCTCCTTTGAAGTCCTGCAGATCACAAACAAACTAAGAAACATTCCTGTGTTGCGTTATCTCGGATATCCGGGATTATGTCTTCAGCTTCTCACAACAAAGGAACCTGACCGAAAGCAGACGGAAGTAGCGATTCTTTCTTTTACCGAAATGCTGAAGCGGGATGAGGAGCATGAAAAAAGTAAAATTGAAAACACTACTAAAATCGTTTAATTTTCCAAGGAGGTGAACCTGTTGCACCGAAGATCATTTCATCCAGTGATTTGGGTTATTATCGTGTTGGCAGTAGTTGGACTTGTTTCACAATTGTTTACTTCACCTCGAAATTTATTTACGCAGCTGCTAGTGGCCGGTTTGGTCATAGCTGTCATCTATTTCATTTTCCAGCGGTTCCGCCCGGGGGAAAATGGAAAATATAAAAAGGCTGTCAAGCAGTCCAAACGGAAATACAGCCAAAGCGTTGTTCCGGTCAAAAAAAATACTTCGCCCAATAAACCGGCCGCGTTTAAAAAGCGGAGAAGAGAGCATAACCTTACCGTTATCGAAGGAAAGAAAAATAAGAAAAAAAATCGAGCTTCGTTCTAAGCTCGATTTTTTTGTGGCGTCCATATTTTTTTGCCTGCAATCCAACGGTTCAAAAATGCTGCTCCCTGCAAATAACCAAAATCCATGAGCGCATTTTTGGTTTCTTCCGTCAGATCAAAGTCAACCACGGAAATCTCTTTTACCGGTATGAAAATAATATCCCTGGCATCGTAGTTGGAAATATGCCGGTTATCGTGCGCCTCCATCATTGTCTGAAACAAGGCCTTAAACAGGTTAAACGCGTTGTTTACCTGATGGGCCTGGACCTTTCCATAGGAGCTGCTAAGCTGAAACCCGAGGACAGGCCGCTCTGATGTCCGGTCTTTGCGCTGAAACAGCCACATCGGGAAATTGCTCAACACACCCCCATCGACAATATAGCTTTTTTGACCAATCCGGTTGTATAGCTTGATTGGGTAAAAAAAGTATGGGATGCTGCAACTCATCCGGACCGCACGGGCAATTGGAAACTTTTCTTTTAGCAGGCCGTATTCCTGGAGATCATCTGGCAGCACCACCAGCCGGCCACGAGTGATATCTGACGCTACTATTTTCAGTGAACCTTCGGGAATATCAGCAAAGGTCTCAATGCCCTTTGCCTTTAACAACTCTTTTACCCACTTTTCAAGTGCATCCCCTTTGTACAACCCCAACTTCCAGTATACCTTCAGCCAGTTCATGAATGGCACCGGCACCAGCGATTTTTTTTCGTCCATAAATTGCTTGAGGTCGGCTGTATGAATCAATGTTTTCATTTCACTTGAACTGTACCCTGCGTTCAACAGACAAGCAACCAGCG
The DNA here is from genome assembly GCF_001457035.1 of Fictibacillus enclensis. Lineage (GTDB taxonomy): Bacteria > Bacillota > Bacilli > Bacillales > Fictibacillaceae > Fictibacillus_C > Fictibacillus_C enclensis. Next base: position 1,859,037 of record NZ_KQ758617.1, read on the forward strand.
CCCCTGCACTTGTTCCGGCAATCCGATGGAACGAGATTCCCCGTTCTTCTGCTGCCTGAATGGCTCCGATCAATGCGATAGCTTTAATGCCACCGCCCGAAAATACGCCGTCAACCTTCATCATGCACTCCCCCCATCATTATCCTAATCATGAGGGGAAGTACAATATTCGATAAACGGCGAAATAAAAACAACCACAACAGAGTTATGATTGTTCCTGATTTCTTTGCTGCACTTCTTTTAGTGCTTTAATGCGTTTCGGATCTTCTTCAAAATACTGCAAAAGGTCTCCGATCCTGTCAATGGCATTCCAGCTCAAATGATGCTCGATACCTTCCACATCTTCAAAAATATTCTCTTCATCGACGCCGATGACCTTGAGAAGTCCTTCCAGCAGATCGTGCCGATAAACGAGGCGTTTTCCTAGTTTTTTTCCATTTGGAGTTAATACAAAACCGCGATACTTCTCATAAACGAGGTATTTTCCTTTATCCAGCTTTTGGATCATTTTCGTAACGGAGGAGGGGTGGACTTCCAGGCTTTCGGCAAGATCTGAAACCCTTGCGTATCCCTTTTCTTCAATTAACGCGTATATTCGTTCGATATAATCTTCCATGCTCGGTGTTGGGGGCATGCTGTTCCCTCCGATTCATTCTTTCACTGTTCTGTCTAAAATTTTACTATACAAAAGATAGTGTGACAAGGGAGTTTGGATTTTATGAGTCCCCTGCATAAAAAAAGAGGCAGACCCGTGGGTCTTGCCTCTTCAATAAACGTTTACAGTCCGCATTTCAACTGCGTGTTGCAGTTTGTGCAAGTATTGCAGCCGCCGATTTCTTTAACTTTTCCTTTTCGGCATACAGGGCATGTATTGCCCACTTCGTTTCCGACCGTAACATCGGTGGAGCGAAGATCCGTAATGGTGTCCACCAGAACGACCTTGCTCTTTTCCTCTTCGCCGAGATTCATCTCGGTTTGCTCAAAGGATTCTTCCGCTTTTAGGGTAAGCACCTGTGCATCACGGCTTCCGTCTACATACACCGTTCCGCCTTTTGCTCCGCCCTTGTAAAGGCGCTCATACACTTTTTTCACCTGGTCCACAGAGTAGCCTTTTGGCGCGTTCACTGTTTTACTGATCGAGCTGTCCACCCAGTTTTGGATGACACATTGAGTATCAGCGTGTGCTTCCGGTGAAAGTTCCATGGCTGACACAAAGAATTCAGGCAGGTTGTTTTCATCCGCCTCCGGATTGTTGGCCAGGTATTCATTTACAATGTCAGCCTTCACTTCAATAAATTTGCCCAAACGTCCGCTTCTGAAATAAGAGAAGGAGAAGTAAGGTTCTAATCCTGTGGAGACTCCAACCATGGTTCCTGTGCTTCCAGTTGGCGCCACAGTAAGCAAATGGGAGTTCCTGATGCCGTATTTCAAAATTCCTTGATGGATATCTTCCGGCAGTTTTTTCATATAACCAGTTTTGATAAAGTTTTCACGAAGCTGTTTGGTTTCTGCTTCTGTCTTGCCCACCAAGAACGGAAAGCTGCCTTTTTCTTTGGCCAGCTCAATCGATGTGCGGTAAGCGGTCGTTGCAATAGTTTCAAATATCTTATCAACCATAGCATTTCCTTCTTCAGACCCGTACATCGTTTCGCAATAGATGAGAAGATCGTGAAGACCCATGACTCCAAGACCGACACGGCGCTCGCCAAGAGCCTGTATACGGTTCGGCTCAAGGAAGTACGGAGTCGCATCGATTACGTTATCCTGCATGCGTACGCCAACTTCAACGGTGCGCTCCAGCTTCTCAAAGTCAATCGTTTTATTCACTTTGTCCGCCATGTTGCCAAGGTTAACTGCAGCAAGATTGCAGACAGAGTATGGTGCGAGAGGCTGCTCGCCACATGGGTTTGTTGCGACTACCTTCTGGCCGTAAGCAACGGCATTGGTCTTGTCGTTGGCATTATCGATAAAGAAGATACCAGGCTCAGCAGAATAAGTAGCACAAATGTTAATCAGGTTCCAAAGCTCTCTTGCCTTAATGCGCTTGTAAACACGGATGCTGTAGCCTTTTTCTTCCCAGACACGAACATCTCCTGTTTCATGCCATTCTTCGTTGTAGGCTCTCATTTCTTCCGGTGTGTAATTTTCAACATTTGGGAAGCGTAAGGCATATTCCGCATCCTTTTCTACGGCTTCCATAAAATCTTTAGTAATGGTTACAGAGATGTTTGCCCCAGTAAGGAAATCCGGATTATGGACGCTGTATGTTCCGCCGTCACGAAGCATACGCTCCGCTTCGCGATGAACATCCGCATCAAATCCGCCTGTCCCCGGGATTTCCTTGTAACGGAGAATTCCCTCGTACATTGCTTTTTCCGTTGGAGTAAGCGGCGTAAATTTCAGCTTGTCCTGAGCGACCTGCTTTATCTTTTCATCCTCGGTGTTTTCAATAAGGTAGCGAAGAATTCTTGGGTTTTGCATTTTTGAAATGATGAAATCAATAATATCAGGGTGCCAGTCCGCGAGCATGATCATCTGTGCACCTCTGCGAGACCCGCCCTGCTCTACCAAATGCGTTAGCTTCGCAATATCATCCAGCCATGAAACCGAACCGGACGATTTTCCGTTAACTCCGCGGGCAAGCGCGTTTTTCGGACGGAGGGTGGAACCGTTCGTTCCAACACCGCCTCCGCGGCTCATAATCTCCATCACCTGCTTGCGGTGATCTGAGATTCCTTCACGGGAGTCTCTCACGTATGGCATCACGTAGCAGTTGAAGTACGTAACGTCCGTTTCCGCCCCGGCACCGTACAGAACACGGCCGGCAGGAATGAAGTTCATCTCGGAAAGTTCCTTATAGAACTTCTCAAAGGATTCCAGGCGCTTTTCCTCGGTCGTTTCGACGCTTGCGAGCCCTGTTGCATTCCTCTTGGCAATCTGCTCATAAAAAACCTCAAGCGGCTTGTCCATCACATCAAGCGAACGGTTAATGATGCCTGATTCCGCTTCTTCCGGCTTGTCGAGCACCGCTTTAAATTCATCTTCCACACGCACACGAGCTGTTTTCGCTTCCCAATCGATGCTAACGATGTATCCAAGCCCTCTTGCCGGGAATTTCGGATCTTCTTTTACCGTCAGAACGACAAAGTCTCCTTCCTTTAACGTTTTTCTTTCGGTATCTTTAAAGCTGTATCTGTCCAGCATGACGAGCCGTGATACACCCTTATGTGCTGTTTTCATGTCGCTGGTTACCGGATGTACTTGAGGAAATTGCTCAATATCCTTATTCAGCATTTCAATGTTGATTCCTGAAGGGTCACTTACTGCTACTCCCATCATTCTCCTCCTCGTAAGTAAAATAGAAGACTCTATCTATATGTTGTATGTAGTTTAGTTACCACTATACTATATATAGGTAAACCTGTTGTCAAAATATTTATGTTGTCAAACTAGGAAAACCACGCTTTCGTAAGAAAAACAGTGAATGAATTGTTTTTCTTGTCTCAAACCACCTTAAATCCCATAGATTTAAAGATTGAAAAATGTCCGCTTTGGAAGAACGTTGAAACCACAGGCTTTTTGGAGTTGGGTCAAAAAAAGCCCTGAAATTTTTTTCCGTCTTGACATCCAAAAATAAAAACCGAGACAACAAAATCTTGTCCCGATTTTCGCCTTATCTTCTGAACGTCCACTCTTTGCTTCTATATCTAGTTTCTGCAATCTGTTCAACTTCTCGTTTTTGCTCGTCGCTTAACTGATACGGCTGCAAATCAAGATTCAAACCGGATTCAAAGCCGGCATGAAAAGCTTGTTTAGCCTCATCAGGCGTAACCGGTTTTTCACGGAGCTCATTCATCGCCACCGCTTTGCTTTTAAATGCTCTTTGCATTCTCTCCCTCACCCGGTCGCTTGGATAGACAAACAGGTCAAACAACTTGTTTTCGTCAAGATCCAGCAAGATGGAACCGTGCTGGAGGATCACACCTTTTTGTCGGGTTTGGGCACTGCCGGCGACTTTTCGTCCTTCCACCACGAGCTCATACCAGGAAGGAGCGTCAAAACAGACGGCAGAGCGAGGATTTTTCAAGCCCGCTTTTTCTTCTTCCGTACGGGGAATGGCAAAATAGGCTTCGAGGCCAAGATTACGGAATCCCTGCAGAATACCTTCAGAAATGACACGGTACGCTTCAGTTACCGTTTTTGGCATGTTAGGATGCTCTTCACTCACGATCACACTGTATGTAAGCTCCTTGTCATGGAGAACGCCGCGTCCGCCGGTTGGCCTGCGCACAAAACCAAGTCCGTAGTTTTTTACCGCCTCAAGGTTGATTTCCTTCTCAGCTTTTTGAAAATAACCAATGGACAAGGTTGCGGGATTCCATCCGTAAAACCGGATAACAGGGGGAATCTTTCCTTCGCTGTGCCATGTCAGCAACGCTTCATCCAACGCCATATTGTAGGCTGGATCGCAATTTCCTGAATCAATGAATAACCACTTTTCTCTTTCCATATAACTATCTCCTTTTTGATACCTTACTAGTTTATCAAAACTATACCTTCTGTCAAAACACAAAGTACTGCCAATTTTTAATATTATTCTTTTGATTCTGGCGGTCGGTGAAGATATAATTAAAGGAGATATAAAAAAGGAGTGCAAGCATATGGAATGGATTATCGTTCTTGTTATTTTGGCAGCCATACTTGTTTATCTCGTAGTAACTGCCCTGAACCAAAAAAGATTCTTGAAGACGTTGAGTGAAGAGGAATTTAGAGCTGGCTACCGAAAAGCCCAGCTGATTGATGTGCGTGAACCGGATGAGTTCAAAAAAGGGCATATCCTTGGCGCTAGAAACATTCCCCTTACTCAGATGAAGCAGCGAAAAATGGAAATTCGCCCGGACAAGCCGGTTTATCTATATTGCGAAAGCGGCATGCGCAGCGCCAGAGCGGCCCAATTCTTGCGAAAAAACAAATATACAGATCTTTCTCACTTACGAGGCGGATTTAAAAAATGGACAGGCAAGGTAAAATCTTCATAAACGTAAAAAAAAGGTTCGGGATCAATTCCCCGAACCTTTTTTCTATTACTCTCTACTTAACATGACGTAATACCGGTTTACGGGCAGCCATTGCTTCATCCAGCCGCTTAACGACAGTGGAGTGAGGCGCTTCCTGTACAACCTCCGGTGTCTCTTCTGCTTCTTTTGCGATTTGGATCATAGCATCGATGAATTCATCGAGCGTTTCCTTGGATTCGGTTTCCGTCGGCTCAATCATGATCGCTTCTTCGACAGACAGCGGGAAATAGATCGTAGGCGGGTGATATCCGAAATCAAGCAGGCGTTTCGCCATATCCAAGGTTCGAACACCAAGCTTCTTCTGCCTTTTTCCGGACAAAACAAACTCATGCTTACAATGCTGGGTGAACGGCAGATCAAAATGCGGCTCAAGCCTTCTCATCAAATAGTTGGCATTCAGCACCGCATACTCAGACACCTGTTTCAGTCCAATCGGTCCCATTGTGCGAATATAAGTATACGCCCGAACATTGATGCCAAAGTTTCCATAATACGGTTTTACCCGGCCAATGGACTGTGGACGGTCGTATTCAAACGTAAAACCTTCCCCTTTTTTCATCAATACCGGCTTCGGAAGGAATGGAATCAGATCCTTTTTCACCCCAACAGGTCCGGATCCCGGTCCGCCACCGCCGTGCGGTCCTGTAAAGGTTTTATGCAGGTTAAGATGGACAACATCAAAGCCCATATCCCCCGGACGGGTATAACCCATAATTGCGTTCATATTGGCACCGTCATAATACAGCTTTCCGCCTGCTTCATGAACGATTGCCGCCATCTCAAGGATGTGCTCTTCAAACAAGCCGAGCGTGTTCGGGTTCGTCAGCATAAGTGCAGCTGTATCTTCCCCGACCACACGTCTCAGATCATCGAGATCCACCAATCCGCGGTCATCTGATTTTACAGTGATCGAGTCAAAACCGGCGACTGTTGCAGATGCAGGATTAGTTCCGTGTGCGGAATCGGGTACGATGACCTTCGTGCGCTTTTGATCTCCATTGGCTTCATGGTAGGCACGGATCATCATCAGCCCGGTCCACTCCCCATGGGCACCGGCAGCAGGCTGAAGCGTCACTTCATCCATTCCTGTAATTTCGGCCAGTGACGTTTGCAGGTTATACATCATCTCCATGGCACCTTGAACTGTTTCTTCTTCCTGAAGCGGATGAATTTGTGCAAAACCGGCATAACGGGCCACATCTTCATTGATTTTCGGATTGTATTTCATCGTGCACGAGCCGAGCGGATAAAATCCTGAGTCAACGCCATGATTACGTTTGGAAAGCGCGGTATAGTGACGCATGATTTGCAGCTCGGAAACTTGCGGCAGCTCGGCATGTTCGGTGCGGACGTAATCATCCGGCAGCAGCGAACTGAGGTCTGCTTCCGGAACATCGAGAGCCGGGAGACTGTAACCCACTCTGCCTTCTTTCGATAGTTCAAAAATAAGTAACTGATCTTGAGTGTTCATTATAGCCCCTCCAATACGGTTGCCAGTTTATCAATCTCGCTTTTTGTGCGCAGTTCGGTTACGGCAATCAGCATATGATTTTCGAGTTCAGGAAAGTCCCTTCCAAGGTCATAGCCGCCGATCATTCCGTTTTCAAGCAGCTTTTTATTGATTTCTTTGACCGGACCATTAAGCTTCACGACAAATTCATTGAAAAATGGCGCTTCATATGGAATGTTGAATCCTTTTTCCGAGAGAATGTTTTTAGCATAGTGTGCTTTTTGGATGTTTTGAACAGCAACCTCTTTTATTCCCTGCTTGCCAAGGGCTGTCATGGCAACAGATGCAGCCAGCGCATTCAGCGCCTGGTTGGAACAAATGTTGGACGTCGCCTTATCACGGCGGATATGCTGTTCACGCGCCTGAAGGGTTAAAACAAAACCGCGTTTCCCGTTTTCGTCCACCGTTTGGCCGACAAGCCGTCCCGGCACCTTTCTCATCAGCTTTTTGGTTACAGCAAAATAACCGCAGTGCGGGCCGCCGAACCCCTGAGGAATTCCAAATACTTGGGCATCACCTACAACAATGTCCGCTCCGAATTTTCCAGGAGGCGTCAATACACCGAGAGAAAGCGGATTGCTTGAAACGACAAACATCGCTTTTTGGCTGTGAACGATTTCTTCGATGTCCTTTAGCGGTTCGACCTGACCAAAGAAGTTCGGATATTGAACGAGAACACAGGCTGTTTCATCGTCCACCGTGTTTTTCAATTCTTCCAGATCCGTCAATCCATCCTTGGTGTCCACTTCCACCACTTCAAGTCGCTGTCCGTTGGCATACGTTTGAAGCACTGCAAGTGATTCGGGATGGACACTTTTGGATACGATGATTTTTTTGCGTTTTGTTTGTCCTGCAGAAAGAAGAGCAGCTTCTGCAAAAGCGGTTCCGCCATCATACATCGAGGAATTCGCCACATCCATGCCTGTCAGTTCACAGATCATTGTTTGAAATTCAAAGATTGCCTGCAGCTCCCCTTGCGAGATTTCCGGCTGGTAAGGAGTATAAGCGGTATAAAATTCAGAACGCAATGTCACATGGTTTACAATAGAAGGCGTATAGTGATCATACACCCCGGCTCCCAAAAAGCTTGCATACTCCTTGGTGTTGATGTTTTTCTGCGACAGCATAGACATATATTTTACAAGCTCCGGCTCAGGCAGTGCAGGTTCGATCTGCAAATCGCCTTTAAAACGAACGTTTTCCGGAATGTCTTTAAACAGTTCTTCTGTGGATGAAATGCCGGCCGCTTCCATCATTTCCTTTTTGTCTTGCTCGGTCATTGGCAAATACCGAAATGTCATAACTGTGTCCTCCCTTTGGGGCTTTGATTAGCTGCGTTTATAAAATGGCGATTTTACAACAACCGCCTTCAAGCGTTTTTGTCTGATTTGCACGTCGACTTCGGTTCCTAATTCGGCAAATTCCGTTTTTATGAGCGCGAGGCCCAGATTCTTCTTCAAGGTTGGTGATTGTGTTCCGGTTGTAACCTCACCAATCTGTTCGCCATCCTTGAACACTTCATAATGAGAACGCGGAATCCCTTTATCAATCATCTCAAGCCCGACCAGTTTTCTTGGTGCTCCTTCTTCCTTCTGTTTCTTCAACACGTCTTTGCCGATAAAGTCAGTTTCTTTATCCGTTTTTACCGCAAAACCGATCCCTGCTTCGATCGGAGTAATGTCTTTTGTGAGCTCCTGTCCGTAAAGCGCAAGTTTTGCTTCAAAACGGAGAGTATCACGTGCACCCAATCCGCAAGGAACCACACCCTCTTCTTTGCCCGCTTCAAGAATCATATCCCAAAGCTTCACCGCCGCTTCAGGAGAACAATAAATTTCAAATCCGTCTTCGCCTGTATAGCCCGTGCGCGATACGAGCGCATGGATACCCTGAAGGCTGACATCACGTTTGAATTTAAAAAAGCCAATGGAGGACAGATCGGTCTCTGTCAGCTTTTGCAGAACACGTTCCGCGAGTGGTCCCTGCAACGCAAGCTGGGCCGTTTCTGCAGAAATATTGGAAAGCTCGACCCCTTCACCAAGATGGGACTGTAGCCAGTCAAAGTCCTTTTCGATGTTGGAGGCATTGACAACAAGCAAGTAGTGCTGGTCGCTGTACTTATACACCAACAGGTCATCTACGGTGCCGCCGTTTTCGTAGCACATCACGGTATACTGAGCGCCGCCATCCTTTAATTTGGAAAGGTCATTAGTAAGCATGCGCTGCAAAAAGGCGCTTGCCCCTTCTCCTTTTACTTCAAATTCTCCCATGTGCGAAACGTCAAACAGCCCCGCTTTCGTACGAACCGCTTCGTGTTCCTCACCAATACGGGAAAACTGGACAGGAAGCTCCCAGCCTCCAAAGTCAATCACTTTTCCGCCATGCCCTTTGTAAATGTCAAAAAGTGGTGTGCGCTTTAAGTCCCTCATTACGTTTCCTCCCTTTCATCCATCATTGGTAATATTCGAAAAATTCCAAGTAAATAAACCATCGCCTGCAGAATATGGAATATACAAAAAAGGACAGAGAAATACCATTAGTCAGGTATCCCTCTGTCCTTCAACCAGTAAGTTTGGAAAGGGGCATGCCCCTTCGTTTCTTCGTTGGTGGTCCATAGTGGACGCTCTCCAGAGACGCGTCAAACAAGAGTCTTTTTGCCTGAGAGTTTCGCTCCTGCTTGCTCCTTCGGCGCTACCGAAATAGTCTCTCCTCTTGCTTTCATTCGCAAGTATGTTATTTTTGTCCGTCGTCCATACTAGTAAATAGGTTTTGCCTTGGAAACACATTATTATCCTATCATTATTTTAGTTTAAAAAGCAACGCAATTTTGAGAATTGAAAACCGCAGTGTGCAAGCGGATTATGATACATAGAAAGGAAAGCGGCCATGAATCTTAATATCAACTTTAACCGGGAATGGCATGACGAATTTATTAAACGGATGGATGATGATGGCCCCTGGACAAAATGGGAGTTATATAACCTTGCGCTTGAAGCGGAAAAGAATTTATCCATCCCTGATTTTCTCGGTCTTCAGGCTCCGGGACATCTTCCGCAGCTTACCTTCCTTCCCCATCAGCTTGAGGTTGCAAAAACCGTGATCGAAAAAATGAACGGCAAAGCCATTCTCGCCGATGAGGTCGGGCTTGGAAAAACGATTGAAGCCGGGCTGATCCTGAAGGAATACATGATCAGGGGACTTGCCAAAAAGGTCCTTATCCTCGTACCCGCTTCCCTTGTTCTGCAATGGACAGGAGAATTAAACTCCAAGTTTTTCATTCCTGCGGTGGCGCAAAAAAAATCATACGTTTGGGAGCAGTGCGAGGTGGTCGTATCCTCCATCGATACCGCAAAACGCCAGCCTCACCGTGACATTGTCCTGAACCAGGATTATGACATCATCGTGATCGATGAAGCTCACAAGCTTAAAAACAAAAACACGAAAAACTATGAATTTGTTCAGCATTTAAAAAAGAAATTCTGCCTTCTTCTCACCGCTACACCGGTTCAGAACCGGGTGGAAGAAATCTTTAATCTGGTTTCCTTGTTAAAACCAGGACATCTTGGCAATCAGGAAAACTTTGATAAAGACTTCAGGAACGACAAGCATTCCTTGAAGAACGAGGAAAAGCTGAAGCAGCTCGTAAATAAAGTGATGGTCCGGAACCGAAGAGAAGAAACAGGGCTAAAATGGCCCAAACGGTTTGTTAAAACCATTCCGATCACCCTTTCAGAAACTGAGCGTAATTTGTACAGCAGCATTTCCGAACTTAAGGAATTGCCTCAGTTCAGCCGAAGCAAATTTTCTGTGCTTACCCTGCAGCGCGAAGTCTGCAGTTCTAGAGAAGCCTGCTTCATGACACTGAAGAACATGCTTCAAAAAGACCCTTATTCCGAACATACCATTGTTCCTCTCATGAAAAAAATAGAAGAGGTCACCCAAAATTCCAAGGCGATGAAAACGCTCGAGCTCGTGCAATCGATCAATGACAAAGTGATTATCTTTACCGAATATCGGGCCACCCAGCTCTATCTGCAATGGTATCTGCAGCAGCATGGCATCTCTTCAGTTCCGTTTCGCGGCGGATTTAAACGGAGCAAAAAAGAGTACATGACCCATCTGTTTAAAAACCATGCACAGGTGCTTATCGCCACAGAAGCCGGCGGAGAGGGAATTAACCTCCAATTTTGCCAGCATATCATTAACTACGACCTGCCGTGGAATCCGATGCGCATAGAACAGCGGATCGGCCGGATTCACCGGATCGGACAAAAAGGCGACGTTCATATTTATAATTTCGCAACAGAGAATACCATTGAAGAACGGATATTGAACCTTCTCTACAACAAGATCAATCTGTTTGAAAGCGTAATTGGTGAGCTCGATGAAATACTGGCTAAATTTGAACTAAAAAACATTGAAACTTACATTTCTGATATTATGCTGAACTCGGAAAGTGAAGGGGAGATGAAAGTGAAAATGGACAATCTTGCGTCGCTGATCAATCTCGGCGGAGGCATAAAAAAGAAAGGCTGGGAAGAACATGCAGCAGCACGAGATTCATCATTTTCTTGAACGGTATTTTGAAGCCAATGAATGCACGGTGGAAGCAAGACATCCCAGTTATATGAAGATTCAGCTGACCGTGGAACTCGATAAGCTATTGATGAACCGACCGTTTTACTGGCATTACCTGGAGAAAACCGGGGGCGTTCCCAATCCACTGACCCTCACACTTGTAACGGGCCAGCAAACGCCTCCCGACGGCGGCGGAGAGTTTATCCATTTTGGTTCCCCCCGGCTCCATCAAATTTTTGCTTCCACCAAGAAACTGGGGTCTTTCATTCGGATGTATGAATCCATCACCCAGCATTCCGGGCAAAACATTGCTCTTCATCCGTGGCTGTGTGTGAATATGAAAACCTCTTATCAGTGCGACCGCAAAAAAGACCGTATTTCCTCCTATGGCATCCATCTCATTACGGGACGCATGGTAGAGTCTTTTCATGAGAAGCTCTCAAAGCTTCCGCTGACCCGCAAGATTCCTGACTTCTGTTACACCCTTTCCCCCTTCATCCGGCCCATTAGCGGGTTAAAACGGATCGAATCTCTTGTGGAACAGGAAATCAAGCAGGATGACCACAGCTGGGCGGAAGATGCGAAGGCAAGATGGCGTGAAGACGAAGACCTTTTGGACCGCTTTTATGAAGATGAAGAGGAAAAGCCGGAGTACTACCATGTGGAAAAAGAAGCACTCCGTACCCAGTATGAGCCAATAATCAGCGTGGATATCATAAACGGCGGATTGTTTTATTTGTCTGAGACAGCCCTGTCATAATCGTGGAAACCAAAAAGGAGGCTGCAATCAGCCCCCAATGTAAGACATCTCAATTTTCTTTCTTGTGGCCGCGCCCTTCCGGCGTTCGTCGGAGTAACGGTCAGTACGGTTTTTCCAAATTCGGGAAATAAGTGCATCCAGTTCTAGATCTGTTGCCCCTTCTCGAAGGGGTGTTTTTATGTCGGTTCCGTTCGAAGCAAATAGGCAGGTGTACACCTTGCCGTCAGCAGACAGCCTCGCTCTCGTGCAGGAGGAACAAAAGGAATCGCTGATCGATGAAATGATGCCAATCTCATTTTCTCCATCAGCAAACTGATAGCGGGAAGCAACCTCACCATAATAGTTTTCCGGCACGGTTTGAAGAGGCAGTTCGCTTTGAACGTTCTTAAGAATTTCTTCCTTCGTCACGACTTCTTTCATGTTCCATCCGTTCGTTGTCCCTACATCCATAAATTCAATAAACCGAAGAATATAAGGAGTGGATTTAAAATACTTGGCCATAGGGAGAATTTCCTGTTCGTTCACTCCTTTTCGGACCATCATGTTGACTTTCACTTGCAGGCCCGCTTCATGAGCAGCCCTCATACCTTCAAGCACCGGTTTCACCCCGATTCCCCTGCCGTTAATTCGGCCAAAAAGATCGGAATCAAGAGAATCAAGGCTGACGGTCACTCGATCCATTCCGGCTTTCTTCAGGTCATGGGCGACACGAGGCAAAAGTACACCATTTGTTGTAAGAGCAAGATCTTCGAGCCCCTTGAGCTGGTTCAGTTCCCCAATGAGCTCCGGAAGGTTCTTTCTCATCAGCGGTTCACCGCCCGTGATTCTCAGCTTGGTCACACCTGAAGCAACAAAACGCTCAGCAACCTTTATAATTTCATCAAAGCTTAAGAGCTCTGTCTTTTCCAAAAAAGGATAATCCTTGTCAAAAATTTCTTTCGGCATACAGTACGAACACCGAAAATTGCATTGGTCTGTTACTGAAATCCGCAAATCTTTCAGAGGCCGTTTCAGCCGGTCCAGCAATGTTTTTTCATTTCCCATCATTACCACACTTCTTCATTTTTAGGTTAATTCAACCCTATCATATAATTTTAAAAATGAACAATGTTAGGATTGTGCAGGCAAGACTACTTTTTGTTCTTTTTAAATACCATTCCAAGCGATAACGGAAGCATTCCAAAAAGCGAAACGAGAACTGGCTGTTTTCGCTCCGCTTTTTGCTCTTTCAAATACAGTTTTTCCTCTTGTGTCCGGCTCAGCCGTTTAACAAGAGACTCGATCAAAAATTTAAAATACGCGTTCACGGGAAACCACACCTTTTTTATCGTTTGTCCCCAGTGTATCCCATTTCAGAGCGCTTTAACCTTGCTGCAATGCGTTCGGCCGCTTCCTCTGGGTGGCATCCTCCGGTCTCGAGCGCCCAGTGGCAATCCCGGTAAATCGGAAGCCGCGATTCATATAGCTTTTGCATTTCCTTCTTTTTTTCCTGGTTAAACAGTGGACGGCTTGTGTCTTCTTTCAGCCGTTCAAAAATAGTTTCCAGGGAACAGCTCAAAAAAATGACAAATCCGTTCTCCATCATAAATTTCCGGTTTTCCGCGGAAACCGCAAGACCTCCGCCTGTCGTAATGACGGCATCTTCCTTTGGCAGTTCAGCAAGAATGGCAGCTTCATAGCTTCGGAAAACTGCTTCACCATCTTCGGCGAAGATTTCGGCAACCGTCTTACCGTATGTTTCTTCAATCAAACGGTCCGTATCAATGACCGGCAAGTCCAGCTCTTCACCGAGCAGTGAGCCCACTGTCGTCTTGCCGGACCCCATGAATCCTGTTAAAAATATCGGCTTCAACTTGTACCCTCCACCCACTTGGTAATCGTTTTTGTCTCGCTATTATAATATATAATCACGCTTTTTGTCTGAAGGTTTTTCAAAATGGCCGATAATTTTAGCTCAATCACAGGAAGGCCTGTCCTGTTCATCTGACAGTCCACTACTCCTTCACGGAACTCAAACCGGCTTGCCGGTACATTGTCCTGCTTCAAAGTCAGGAGGAGTTCACTGCTTGTTTTCTCAATCATCTGATCGAGCTGAAAGCGGTGTTTCTGGTCCGCTAAAAATTGCTTTTCTCCCAAATACATAAAGAGCTGATGAGCAGTCAGCATGGAAATGATCAGACAGAACACCAGCACCACCGGAAAAATATATCCTTTTTCATTCATGGAGACAGCCCCGTCTTTCGGACAAAAACGCGCTTATACACATGGGAAGCAGTATCGATAATCACCAATGTAACAGCCGAATCTTTTATGGAAGGCCGGAATTGCTTGACGGAAAACAGCCACGTCTCATATCCTTGTCCATTGATTTGTTTGCGAATTCTGTTTTGATAATAAGAAAAGCTAATCTGCTGGCCGGATTCTGACGAAAGAAGCAACCGGTCAGCATTCGCTGTAACTTGATTGGCTTCCCGGATCAACGGGCCAATGGACATATAGAAAGATTCCAGCTCTTCTGCAGGAACCCTGTTCTCCATTGGAGGGGAAAGAACCTTTATTAAAAGGGGAGAAAGCAAGGCAAGCATCAGAAAAATAGCAAGAGCAATTACCGTTTCGATCAGGGTAAAGCCATTTGGTTGACTCTTTTGATTACACCACATTCACTGTACATCCTTTTATTTTTACCGGTAAATGCAATACAAGGCGCTCCTTCCCGGAAATCCCATTTGAATTCCCCTGTTTCTCCTGCCACTGCCCCTTCTTCCACCTCACTTCCATCACTGAGCTTATTGGCCAGAAGTTCTAACGCTTCCCTTTGCTGCTGAAGGGTGAAGCGTTCATGATAAATCCGGTAAAGCACGGGAGCAGCGGCCCCGATCACGATCGAAAGCACACTCAAGGCAAGCATTGTTTCCAAGAGATAAAAGCCATTACAATCTCTCCACATAAAACCGCCCCTTTCCCAGCAAAAACACTAGTCGGTATTTCCCGGCATCCGTTTTAATCAGCAATGTGCCCGATGAACTGATGTTTCCGTTTTTCGTGTACGTAATTTTCATCGTCATGGTGGAAGATTCCACATCAACCTGATCCGCATATATGATCTCTTTGAATACACTGCTCGTCCCGCTGCCAACCACATAACGATGCTGATCAGGGTAAATATGCAAGAAAACAACCTTTTGCTGCACCACAGCTTGGCGCTGTGTAAAGTACAGATCTCTTTTCAACTGTTCCAGGAAAAAGTGCACCTCCCTGCTTTTGTAGTAGCTTTGCAATGAAACTGCGGTTACTCCAAGCAAAATTCCACCGATCGATAATACGATCAACAGTTCAACCAAGGAGTATCCGTTTACTTCAGTTGCCCGCTTCAACCACTACTCCGTTTTGAAGTTCCAATGCTTTGCCGCTTGGACACTTTACTGTATCTACATAATCTTCTGTTACCAGTGTGCTAAGGTCAGTCAGTTTGGTCCCTTTTTCCGCTTCATATGCGCCAACCTGCCCCTGAACAAGATCAATCGTCGCCTTGCAGCCAATATCCTTTGCAACACCCAGATTCTTTGCCATGCTCGGTAAGGCGATCAAAAGGAGTACAGAAATAATGAGGAGCACAATCATCATTTCGATCAGGGTGAAACCATCTTCGCTTAATTCTTTCATTAACCCACCTCTTTTATTGAATGGAATCCATCATGTTAAACATCGGGAGCAGCATCGACACAAACATAACCAGAATGGTGCTGCCGATAAAAAGGAACAATACCGGCTGCACGATGACAATGTACCTGGACAATTTTTCTTCTGCATAACTCATCAGCATTTCACTATAGTCTATCAACTCTTTGCCGAGCAGCCCCGACGTGTGACCATGCGCAATAATGACAGAGAGTTCCGGAACAAAATAACGTCGCTGTGCAACAATGTCCTCAAACTTTAAACCGTTCAGCAGATCCTGCTTCATCTTAGCGGCCTCATACCGAAAAAAACGCATGTATTGATTATCTTCAAGGATGACGAGCGCATCATTGATCGCCAGCCCGCCTTTCAAAAGACTTCCAATCTGTACGGAAAACTGATGGGTGATCCATACAGCAAGAAGTTTATTAAACAGCGGAATACGGAGAAGAAAGCGGATTTGTCTCGATGGGTGCATATTTTTTGATATAAAAAAATAAACCGTACCAGTTGCTGCAGCTCCTGCTAACATCCATCCCAAAAAGAATGGAAGCTTTTTTAATAAATTGATCATGAAGGTTGTAAACCAGGGGAAATCAATGTTCAATGAGGAATACAGAGCGAGAAAATGAGGAATAAGCAGGCGGAACATAATGAAACAAACGGATAGAACAATAAAAAACAGAAATACAGGATAGCGCACAGCCTTTAAAAACCGTTCTTTTATCTCTTCTTTTTTTCTGAGCATCTTGCCGCCTTCCATTACACTAAAACACAAATCACCATGCTTTTCGGATAGCTCCAAAAACCCTAAAACTTCACTTGAAAACTTTTCTGAAGCCAGTGCTTCATGAAGAGAATATCCTTTAACAAGAGAATCATACACCCGGTACAATCCCTTTTTCATCCACTGATGTTGATGAAGTTTGAGAATGCTGATCGCCTTGGGAAGTGTGTAGCCCTGTTCGAGCAGCCGGCCCAGACGGAGCAAGAAATCTCCCTGCTGCTTTTTGGTCCAACTTCTTTCCCTTTTTCTCATCGGTCCACTCCCCACCTGTGAAGAGTGTTCATCGGCAGAAATCCAAGCGCCATTCCCTGTTTCATAAAATAATTCAGTGTTCGTAAACCATCCGGCCGGTCCGAGTTGCCCCGGATCCATTCCATCCCTTTTTCCAGCCCGGATTCTGACAATAATTCATATAACCCCATTCGTTTGTCATGTCTTCGCATAAAGCAATATGGTTCACAGCGGGTTCCGCAATACGGACAGGTTAGCGAAAGCAGCCGCTGGGAAACAATGCCAAGCAATGTTTGCTCAATTTCCTGAACCGAAAGCCCAAATTCGACCAACCGGTACAGGCAGCCGAGTGCATCTTCCGCATGCACGGTAGACAAGACCAGATGCCCGGTCATTCCCGCCCGGATGACCAGCTTCGCTGTTGCTTCGTCCCGGATTTCTCCGATCATGATCACATCCGGATCATGGCGAAGCAGTGATTTAAATCCTTCACCGTAAGTGATCCCTGCTTTTTCATTGACTTCCATTTGCAAAAACAGATCCATTTTCTTTTCTACCGGATCTTCAAGCGTCAAAATATTTATGGTGTCCTTGGTTTGAAGGTATTGAAGAAGAGAATACATAATTGTAGTTTTGCCCGAGCCGGTCGGCCCAGAAAAGAGGATAAGTCCGCTTGAGCGGTTGAGTAATGAATGAAGGCCTTTCAGGGAGTGAGGAAAAAGAGCAAGCGATTCGAAATGGGCTGGTCCACTTTGGGGGAGCAACCGGATCACTAGACTTTCATGGAAAGCCGTTGGCAGCGTGGAGAGCCGGAGATGAAGCAATGTTCCGTTCAGATCAAGGTCCATCGAGCCGTCCTGGGGCCTGCGCTTTTCTCCAATGTCCATTCCGGCCTTAAATTTAAAATGGGAAACGAGCCGCTCGAAAAACACGTACGGGACTTTTTCAATCGGGTGCAGCTGACCGTCCACCCGAAGCTGGATCATCCCTTGATTGCGCAGGGGTACAAAATGGATATCGGAGGCATTGGTTCTGGAGGCTAGCTGAAGCAATTCTTTGCTTTTTGATTCAATTGGCAATGAACTATCACCTTCTTTCTGTGGTTTCTGATTCAATTCGACAGTATACGAGCATTCCCTTTTAAAAAATCATCTTTTTTTGTATATTTCGTTCGACACGAGCCATACTAGAAGTAGTGCCGATGGGCTATAGCCAAGTGGTAAGGCAACGGACTTTGACTCCGTCACTCGTTGGTTCGAATCCAGCTAGCCCAGCCATCTTTTGTCAAAGAACACCCTACTTTGTGTTCTTTTTTTGTTTTTCCAAATCCAGTTAGATTGGCATTTACAATTGTGTAAAAATTCATATATAATACAGTTGAGTTCTTCGGTGAAAAGGGAGGGATACATATGGCAAGAATGTACAAGGTTTTGGGCTTTTGGACTGGAATTATTGCAGTAATGGCCTATCTTGGAGATCTGACTGACATGTCTCTATTATTTTTGGGCCAAACCATTTTATTTGTTTCATTAAGTTACCTGAATTTATCTGAGCGTATGTATATTTATATTTTTGGCGCTTATTTAACAGTCTTTTTTGTCGGCTTTACATACTGGACAACATTCATGATGACTCCCGGTGGCGGTCACTAAAGAAAAGCGTAAGCGGCCTGTTAAAGTCCGACAAGCGCTGGAGGTCTTACACAACAACACGCTTTTTGTGTTGTGGAGCAAGAGTGAAGCGACCGATGACGAAATGGTATTCAATTTCGTCTTTCGAGGACTTATGCTGAAAACGAGTTTTCAGCCCTGGACGCTGAAGCTGGACATTACTTCTACGAAAAAAAGAAAACGGTTGCTTAAAAGCAGCCGTCTTTTTTTTGGATCAATATTTGAAAATACCGGCTGATGCTGTGGTCCATGATCAACGAGCGGATCGCACGGTTTTTTTTATGTTCAGAAGAAAAAGGATCCCTGCTTACGTTTTCAGCCAGGTGATCCAGTATCCCGTTTTTCAGCAAAAATTCCTGCTGCGATTGGAAGCCGGATGTTGGACATCCATAATCTTCCCCCACTTTTCTGATGCAATCCCAGTGAACATGGGAGGTCAGATCCATCTCTCCAGGATAAGACAGCGGATTTGGAATGAGCTGGTGGCGGTAATAGCCCCGCAAGCTTCCTTCACTAATCTCCGGCTGCCGCCATTCCTCTTCTGAATAACCATAATCAACAAAAACCACATATCCGCGCCCTATCCATTCATACAGCTTACCGAGCCAGCTGGTCATAGCAAGCGGAATTTCCATCGTTTGTCCGGGTTCCAGTTCTCCATGGTATTCCTCGATCCACTTCCTAAGTTGATCATCCGCACGGACAGCAACATCGATAAGATCCCCAGTTTCGTTCAGAGACACCTGAATTTCTTTCAAACCGCTTGATGTTTGCCTGACCACATGAACTGGCATGGCATCGAGCAGCTCATTTCCAAAAACAATGCCATGAAAAAAGGGACACAAGGACTGAAATTCCTCAAGAGTTGAATAGTGCGACCAAGAATGATTTTCGAGCTTCCTGCCGATTTGTTCCGCATGATACGGGCTCGATTCGATCACCACATACTCCAGTGCCGGGTATCCTTTCGCTTGCCATTCGTCAAGAACGCTTCTGGCAAAGGAGCCGTCTCCTGCCCCGATTTCGCATAGGACATATGAAGATAATCCGAGCTCCCTGAACATGAAATAAAAAACATCGGCCCAAACGGCGCCATACACCGCGGAAGCTGAGCTGCTCGTATAAAAATCCCCGTTCCGGCCAATTTTTGTTTTATTCTTTTGATAGTAACCATGTTCCGGATGATACAGAGCCATTTCCATGAATTCCGCATAAGTGATGGAGCCGCCTGGGGCATTTTTTATGCGTTCCCGGATGACGGAGAGCATATCAAAAACCGCTTAAGAAAGGATTGGAGTCCATTTCGGCACCAATGGACGTTTCCGGGCCATGGCCGGAAAGAACGAGCGTTTCTTCAGGAAGATGTAAGAGCTTGTCGTGAATACTTTTTAGTAAAAGCTCGTGGTTGCCGCCGTACAGGTCGGTCCTTCCAATGCTGCCGGAAAAGAGCGCGTCTCCCGAGAAAACAACCTCCTCTTCTTCTGCATAATACGAAACACTTCCCGGGGAATGCCCCGGTGTTTCAAATACTTTAAAGGTAAAGCTGCCGATTTTTAACTCACCCTCCTCTGTAATCAGATGGTCAGCATCCTTGGCGACAATTCGCTGCATAAAATGAGCCGAACCGTTTTTGCTCGTGTCTCCGAGCCAGTCCTCTTCCTTCTTATGTATGTAAACCGGAATGCCCCAATTTTCACGGACTTCATCCACTGCACCAATATGGTCAAAATGCGCATGCGTCAGAAGGATGGCAAGCGGCTTAACTCCCCTTTTTTCGATCAAGGAAATGATTTTCTTGCCTTCACTTCCCGGATCAAAAATGATTCCTTCCTTTTTTTTATTCCACAATACATATGTATTTTCCTGAACAGGGCCGACCGTCAATCGTTCCCAACTCATAGCTATCCCTCCATTGCAATCTGTTTCTCCCTATTTTACACTAAAAACAAAAACGATGTGGAGGAAAGACATGTGACGCTTTGCTATGGGATTGAAATGAAACCGGACATCACCAAAAAGCCGGGTGCTCTTGCCCAGGTGGTCAGAAAGACGGCAAGCCTCGTTTCGGTTTCAGACAGGGACGGTGAGATTGCCATTGTTGAAACCAAGGAAGAAGCGTTGCGGTTAAAGGAGTATTATGAATCACAAGGCATGTTTGAAGATATCCATCCACTACTCCGCATGGAAACGTTCCAGCCGACCGATCGTTTTCACGATTACGGGCTTCTTTCCGCTGCACATCACTATTACCTATATGGGGATCTCACGTTCGGTTTTCACCTTACAAACCCGCAGTCCGGAGAGACGGACCAGTTTTTGTTTCAATTGGAGGAGCATCTGCTTGGAACCGAAAGAAAAAAACAAAAGGAAATCTATTATGCGGACCGGACTGAGCGGGAACTCATTGAAAAATATGCAAGTGCTTACAATGTCTCCATTACGGTAGATTTGTGAAAAAAGGACACTGTACAAACGGTTACAAAACAAGTAAAATAGTACAAGGTAGTATCCGTCTGATTTGCTATACATAGGAAATTTAGGAAGAACTTAGATTACTACAGAGTAAGGGGGCATAGGATATGGGATTAGCCATCATTTTTGCTATTGTAACGATTTTAGCTGCTCTAGGTTTACTGCGTTCTTTAAAAATTAAAAATATGTTAGGTTCCGGTTTTGCATTCCTTACATTGGCCGTATTCGGCTGGTTTACCGTTATGACCTTTATTGATGTGTTCACAGGCGGAGGCTCTTCAGGTCACTAAACCAACTAACAAAAACCCATCGCGCACTTCCTGTGCCGATGGGTTTTTGTTTTTTTATTTCATTTGGGCTCTGACACTCTCAAGCTTCGATTTCATCGTGGATGGCTTGTCTCTGCGGTCATCAATGCGGATATTGGTGGCCACGCGCTCGATCCCCTGAGCAAAAGGAGCCTCATGCATATCTTTGATCACTTGCAGCAGCACCTCCAGCTCCCCTTCAACAATCGTGTTCATGGGTGTCAGTTCATAGTTGATCTTCTCTCCATAGCTTTCCAGTACACGCTGAATTCCGGCCACATACTTGCTGACACTGGGAGTCTCTGTCCCAATCGGAATCACGGTAATATCAATAATGGCCATTTTTCTTACCTCCATAAATATGAATTCCTTATCAGTTTATCATGTTTCCTAGCAATTCGAAAAAACGAACGTAAAGTGAGAGGTTAAGAAAATCAGCAGAAAAAAAGACACCCGGGAAGCCCCTGGTGCCTGGCGGAAGAATCTTCATTTTTACATATAAAGACCCGCAAGAAAAATCCCGAGTGTATCCTCGTAGATTTCATCAAACTGTGAGAGCGGCAGAGGATTGACTCCGTAGCCGAGTTCAATTGTAAAGCCCGGACGGCGAAATTCCTGGATGAACCAGTCTTTATAGCCGGCATAACTGTCAACATACTGTACAGCTTTGTAGCCGCTGACTCTCTCAAACTCCCGGGCAATGTCTTCCGCTTCAGGCGGTTCTTCCTTTTCAAACCCCCAGTAAAACTCCTTCCCCTGTGTATGGAGAGCAATGACCCGGTCAAAATCCTCCTCGAAGGCGAGATCTGCCATCGCCCGGGCTTCCGGCTCGGAAAGCGGATAGTCCCCGGGATAATCCCTTGGGGCCGCTTCCTGCGGCTTCCGAACTTTTTCTTTTTCCCAACGGGCTGGAAGCTGATTATTCAGGTCTACTCCCCGGATATTGGCTTTCCAGTCTTTAAAGTCAATTGACTCCTTATTTAGGGACTTAACAAGACTATGAAAAGGTTCCTGCACAGGCGGTCCATGCAGCACAAGATCCACGCCGTCCGGATCCACCATTGGTACAGCAGACAGTGTTGTTTGTTCATAGAGAGTAAGCATATTCACCCCGCGGATCGGGATGTTGTTGGTAAGGGCGAGCAGGTAATCATTCAAAAAGGTCATTAATATCCCCGTAGTAATCCATTCATTTGCATGAAAAGAAGCATTAACGTGCACTTTTTTTGTTCCTCTTCCCCATTTCAGCTGAACTAGTTCTTTTTTTAAAACCGAGTGTCCAATGATATCACTCTGTATAAAGGGATACAGTTCACATACCTTCCGAAGGTCCTTTTGAAGCGTAGGATAGTCATAAGGTACGCCTGAGGAGACCACTCTTCCTGATGCACGCTTTGGCACGAACAACCTTTCACCAATCT
Organism: Fictibacillus enclensis; assembly: GCF_001457035.1. Taxonomy (GTDB): domain Bacteria; phylum Bacillota; class Bacilli; order Bacillales; family Fictibacillaceae; genus Fictibacillus_C; species Fictibacillus_C enclensis. Next base: position 1,881,527 of record NZ_KQ758617.1, read on the forward strand.
GAAGCGACTGGATATTAACGAGCGGATTCAACAAACATATGGCATCTGGGTGAACACGGCAGGTTTGAGAGATGGAATGTACTGTATCTCCATGATTGATCGGTATACCCTCTGCAAAATATCCAGGCAGCCGTACGAAAGATCCCGGCTGCAACGCGTCCGGATTCAGGTTAGGGTTGGAATCAAGCAGCAGCTGCAAGGGGAGATCGAATAATTGGCTGTAGTAGGAGAACGTATCTCCTTTTCTTACCGTTATCTTCATAAGCTCCTCCTCCTGTATTTCGCTTCTACCTTTCATATTATTCGTCTCACACAGAGGATATGAAAATAAAGAAAACCATGCTTGAGTCATAAGCATGGTTTCTTCTTAACGTTATTTGATTACATTACCGTTTCTTCATGAAGGGTCTTGGCCATATAAGCTCCACCGTAGACACCTGCATCGTTTCCTAAGGAAGCGATCGCAAACTCTGCTCCTTCTTTCACAAGGGGAAGGGCGAACTTTTCAAAGTTTCGTTTAACCGGGTCAAGGATTTTATCCCCTGCTTTTGACACACCGCCGCCAAGAACAATTTTTCCAGGGTTGATGGTACATCCAAGGTTGGCAAGCATAAAGCCGAGGTGATAACCGACAAGCTCAAGCACATAAAGAGCCAGCTCATCTTTTTGGTCAGCCGCATCAAAAACATCCTTGGCCGTGATACCGCCTTCCTTTTCCTCTTCCTTGTGCAAGAGCGAGTCAGGATAATTGTGCAGTCCTTCTCTGGCTAAACGGCAGATGCCTGTTGCCGAGGCCACTGTTTCGATACATCCTGTCTTTCCGCAATTGCATGGAGCACCACCTTCAGGAATCGCTGTGATGTGGCCGATTTCCCCGCCCATGCCGTTTTTGCCGTGAACAATTTTTCCGTTGGAAACGATTCCGCCGCCGACTCCCGTTCCGAGCGTGACACAGAGAAGATCTTTCGCACCATCTCCGGCGCCTCTCCACATCTCGCCTACAGCAGCCAGGTTAGCGTCATTGTCCACGACTACCGGAAGACCGGTTTCCATTTCCAAGCGTTCTTTTAACGGAAAGTTCACCCAGCCGATATTGACCGCGTGGTAAATGAATCCTCTCGACAAGTCAATAAATCCAGGGGCACCCATTCCAATGCCATGGAGTCTCGACTTGCTGGCTCCAAGCTCGTCCAGCACAGAATCAATGCTCTTGGCGATGTCCTTTGTGATGTTCTTTCCTTTTTCCGAAATATCCGTAGGAATTTCCCATTTTTTAATCAGGTCGCCATAATCGCTGATGAATGCCATCTTGATTGTCGTTCCGCCCAAATCTACGCCTACATACCATTTCTCATCCATTGCTGTCACCCTTTATATGAATTTTAATTACCTGTATTGGTGCATGTTTGACTTGATCACAAGAAGCGCCATCTTATAATCCTGCGGATCCATCATCCCTGACTCATACAGAGATCGCACCTCTTCCTCCATCAGTTCCAGGTCCGCGAGGCGATGGCCTGTATAAATGAAGATGCCAAACCTTTTTAATAGCTGCTGTACGTCATATAGCGTTTTCATTTTATCACCCTGCTTATTATAGCAGAGACTGACGAAAAAAACCGCTGAAAAGACAGCGGTTTCTTTCGCGTTTTATGCAAGTTCCGATTGTACGTAATGAAGAAGCAAATTTGCCGTATGGCGAAGCGAGCTCACATGGGTGCGCTCATAGGCATGGGAATCGGCAATTCCTGCCCCGACAAGTCCATGCTTGATATCAAAGCCTGCCTTGATTGCCGCCGAAGCATCGGAACCATAATAAGGATAGATGTCCACGCGGTAATCGACACTGTGTTCCTGAGCAAGCTTCACCAAATGTTTGCGCAGTTCGTAGTGGTAAGGGCCGCTTGAATCTTTCGCACAAATAGAAACACTGTACTCGTCGGTGGATTGTCCGTCTCCAATGGCGCCCATGTCAACCGCGATGTATTCTACTGTCTCTTCTTTGATATTGGAATTGCCTCCATAACCGATCTCTTCATTGTTGGAGATCAGTAAATTAACAGTATAAGGAAGTTCGATGTTGTTGTCTTTGATCAGCTTGATGAGGTGCATGAGGATGCCGACACTGGCTTTGTCATCCAGATGCCTGGATTTAATAAACCCGCTTTCCGTGATTTCCACACGCGGTTCGAAAGAAACAAAATCTCCTACAGATATGCCGAGCTTTTCTGTTTCTTCTTTTGTTTTTACTACTTCATCAATCCGCACTTCGATATTTTGCTCATCGCGCTTCGCATCGCCGGCATCTTTATACACATGAACCGAGGTCTGATGCATGAGGATGGTACCTGTATACGTTTTTCCGTCTGCTGTATGAATCTTGCAATATTCACCTTCCACAGCATTCCAACGGAAACCGCCGATCATCGTGAGCTTCAGTCGCCCGCTGCTTTTGATTTCCTTCACCATCGCTCCAAGCGTATCTACATGAGCCGTCAGCAGACGATGCTTGCTGTCGTCTTTTCCTTTCAGGGTGGCAATCAATCCCCCTTTATGGTTCAGGTAAAACGGCACATTTTCTTTCTTGAGAAAATCACTGACATAGGAAATGGCATCCCCTGTAAAGCCTGAAGGGCTTGGAATGCTGACCAGATCCTTAATGTTCTGTACAATTTCTTGTTCATTAATCATTAAATGCCTCTCTCCTATCTAATTCTTCTTTTAACGATTTCTTTTCGTTCCTCTCATTTCCTTCTTCTTTCTTTAACGTTTGCTGCATACACATGGAACAACAGTCTGTCCAACGGGGTGGTTATAAGATGAAAATGAGAAATTGGCTCGGCATTGTTCTTCCTGCATTTTTCGCAATCCTCTTTTTTATGTATCTTTTTGGCAAAGAACCTGTAAAAGAAAGCATCATTTTCTTTCCGATTGATAATCAGGTCTATTTTACAAAAGCCAATACAAGCGTGCATTTGAGCGGTTCCACCCCTGAAAACTATACTCTTCAGTGGAACGTGGCTTCCGAAACCAATCAGCCGGTCTATCTTCGTCAGGATATCTCCCTGTTGTATGGCAACGGCGTCCTGGCCAGCACCATGAATAAATGGAAACAGGATACCAAAAGCATCGAAGAATCCAAAAAGGTGTCCGGACGAAATGAACGGCTGTCCCAGAGCGTCAGCTTTCATTATGCCGAAATCCACAAAAATGAAAACACGTATCGAAGTGCCCAGGACATGAGCGGACAAAGTATGTACATCTATCAAAAGGGAGCTTCCTTCGCGTCGTTCCAAAAGCCACAAACACAGGCAGAACGGACTGCGAAAACTAAGCTGGATGTTAAAACCTACTCTTATCTGCAAAAAACATGGAACGGCGCAAAACAATTTTACAATGTAACCGGTGCAAATTACTACTCGGTTGCTCTCGCAGACCTGCCTCAATACCAAAAGAAGCCTCTCCCCGGCTTTACACAGGACCAAACCAATAAGATTATTGGAAACTTGTGGGAAGGGCTCTACAAAAATTATTTTCTCGGGGTGAAGAAAAGCAACGGCCAAAAGGTCAGCCCGGTCGGCAGCAGTATGCCGCTGATTATGTTCAGTAAAGACAAAACCCATCTGATGGTATTGTTTAAACTGAAGGATGGGGAATTCATCCAGCTTATTCAATATACGAGATAAGAAGTTTGTGCAGTTGACAAATGGAGAAGGCTGCATGTAGGGCATTCTCTGTTTTTGCATTCTGAGTTGTCATCCAGATGGCCTCCCATCCCGCTTTTTTGGCGGGCAGGATATCAAGCTCCCACGTGTCACCCACGTACAAGGGATGTTTGCAGCCGGATTGCTTTTGAACAAGGGAGAAAATCTTGGGATCTGGTTTTTTTAATGGCATCGTATCCGAAATAAAAACCGTTTCGGAAGATATCCAGTGATCAAGTGATAAAGCCTTTATTTTTTTCTTCTGTAGCACCTCTTCCCCGTTGGTAATGATCCCCGTAAGGATCTGGTGGTCCTTTAATGCTTGAAGCAGCCCATCCATACCGGCGAAAAGCACACAATAGGAAGAAATATAATGGCGAAGAAGTTGTTCAAACGAGAGGGCATCTCTGGAAACTGATAACAGCCCGCACTCCTTTAAAGAGTGTAAAAATCTCTTTTTCTGATAAGCGGACCGTGAAAGTTGACCGTTTTCATACTCTCCCCAGAACCGGTCACAGCAAGATTTAAAGCGCCGGAACCATTGTTCGGCTTTTGTTGCTGCCTCTCCAGTAATGTTCCCTTCTTTCCAGAGTTCTGTAAAGCTTTGAAGAGCAGCTAGCCGGAATGCCCGTTCATAATCATATAGCGTATTATCCAAATCAAAAAAGACAGCATCCACTTTCATGACGATAAAAGAAGAGGCGCAAAAAAGCGCCTCAAAACATTTCTTTCATAAATTTATCACGGACACCTGGAAACGACAGCATTTTGCCAACCGCCACACGCCGGATCAGTGGCACTCCAAGTATGACGTTCAGCAGCCGGTATCGATATTGATAACCAATCAGAACCAAAGCAACAAAAAGGACAAGCTTGATGAAAAATCTGGTCACAGAACATTCCTCCTTGTCCTTACTTTTTGCATAGATACCTGAAATTATTCGAATCGCCCGTTTTCGATATATTGCTTGTACTCATCAGCCGTGTTGATGTTGATAAACATCTCCTGAGGAAGATCATAATCCTCTGCCTCAACAAAAATGGTATTCACCGACTGCAGCAAGCCGTACATGCTTCGCCTTTCCTCCAAAAGCAGCCGCACAATGTGACCCTTGCAGCTTTTATGATAGATGGCGGCGAGCGGTTGATTTCTGCCTGCGGCCACAGGAACAACAGCCTGGGTTCCCGGTTTCTGATCTGCTATGGAGAACAGCTTCTCAAACAGGAGGGGCATAACAAACGGCATATCACAGGTCGCGACCGCATACCAATCCGACTCCTCTCCGCTTTCCATCCCCGAAAGAATTCCAGCAAGTGGCCCTTGACCCTGATACTGGGGAAAGTCGAATATTAATTTTGCATCTGCATGCTTCATTCGGTCCGATATGTCACTCTGTGATACGAGGACAACCTCATCCGTTATTTGTTTCAAACAACCAACCGCAAGTTCATAAAAATACCTATCTTTATACCTTGCGAACGCTTTATGAAACGGAAAACGCGTCGATCCGCCCCCTGCCAGCACAATGCCTGTCCTGTGTATCTTCCTTAAAGAACCCAAAACATCATCACCCCTGCCGCGACACCTGCCAGCGTGCTCGAAATAAAATTGACCGTGTTATTGTTGACCGAAGACCAGCCCTTGATTTGTTCAGTGGGTACCCCGCAATGGGTGTGCACTTCAACTTCCGCTCCGCATACTGGACAGCGAAAGCCAAGCTGAACCGTGCCTCCAATAATAGTATCGAGTATATTACCGAGGAATCCTGCTAAAAAAGTTATAAGGAAAACATAAAATGCCCATTTGCCTTCAAAAAACAACAAAGCACCTGTGACACTGATTAAGAGCGAGCCCAACGCAGCCGCTGTCAGTCCGAGTGCAGAAACGGCTCCTGATATTCCCCGTTCCACCCGGGTTCTGCGCAAGATATGATACGGCTCACCTTTTGAAAGAACACCAACTTCTGAAGCCCACGTATCAGCAGCCGCTTCTGCCAGACTGGCAATAAACAGGGCAAGCCAGAAAGGATGTGAAAAAAACAGAAAACCTGCACCCGCCAGAAACGCAGCCCCTCCGTTGGCAAAGACCTGTCCTGCATTTCTTCCCTTTGATTCAACCGACAAAGTGCGCAGCTTCTTCTTTTTCTCTTTTCCCCATTTGCTCAATAATGATGAGCTGATAAAGAACAACAGCAATAAACTCAAGCCCCGATATCCAAAAGCCGCGCAAACCACTACGCCAATCCCCCAGCTCGAAAATGCACCACCCAGTGTCAGCATCCGAATCTTATAAGCAATCGCGACAAACAAGGCGAGAACCACCATAAAAAGGGCAAAAGCCATCACCTTCCGTCCTTCTTGACGCCTTTATCCGTAATAATGTACTCCACAGGTATATCAAACGGTTCAACCGGAATACTGTTCATATACTGAATATCAAAGGCAAGTGAAACGGTTGTGCCATGGTAACCGGAGAGATACCGGTCATAAAAACCACCCCCAAATCCAATGCGGTAGCCTTCGGGATTAAAAATCAATCCAGGAACAACCATAAGATCCATATCCTCCGGCGGTGTAAGTTCAGTCATGCCCATGATTGGTTCGTAAAGATCCATATAGACATTTTCAAGTTCCTGGAACGATGTAATCCGATGAAAATTCATCAGCCGTTCACCGACCGTACTGCACTTTGGTACACTCACCTTTTTTTCATCATCCCATGCTTTTTGTATGATCTGTTTCGTATCCACTTCAAACCCTCTGGAAACCGTAATTCCAATATGCTTTGCGTTTTTCCATACCGGCAGGCTGAACAAATGCTGAGCGATATCTCCGCTTTTTCTTTTATGTACGGCCGGATCGAATGAAAGGAGTTGATCCTTCATCATTTTGCGCAATTCCTTTTTTGTTTCCATGAGCAGCTCCTCTTATGTGTGATTAATATTCTTATTTTACCAGGGTCCGCGCCATGAAAAAAGCCGCCAGTCTTCCATAAGGAATGTGGCGGCCTTTCGTACATTACTTCGTTTCACGGTGCAATGTGTATCTTTTTAGTCGTGGGCTGTATTTTTTAAGCTCCAGACGCTCTGGGTTATTACGCTTGTTTTTCTTAGTGATGTAATTGCGATCACCAGTCTCAGTGCAAGCAAGAGTGATGTTTACACGCATGTATTTTCCCTCCAAACCTTAACCATTACAAAAATGGTGTACTGCTTTGATTGATTTGTTTCCAAATTAATTCATACTTTAATATAATAGCAGACACAGTCATTTTCAGCAAGTGGTATTTATTGAAGACGTTCATAAGCTTTCATGTAATCCACGACCACATCAGCAAACGTGGCGTGAGACCAGGTCAGCGGTGCCACTGAGAGCGGATCACCGGTAAAAGGATGCAGTTGTTCGGGAAGAACTCCACTCGTAAACGCATGGTCAGCGACCCAATCAAGATAGTGCCGGCATTCCTGCAATTCCGATAAACTCTGTGCCGTATAGATCTTCCACTTTGCCAGCCAAAGAGTGCAGATGATCCATGGATTACCGGGAACTTTATCCACCTCATGGGTTTGCTGGAAATAATAATCGTTAAAATAACGGGCAACACCGCCGACATCCGTTTTGATATAGAGCTCACGCTCAATCGCTTCCATGGTGGAACGGATGCGCGGATCATCCGGAGAAAACACCCCAAAGGCAAACAAGCCGTAAATGCTGCTTTCAATCGTATAATCTTTTTTGATTTCGCGCGTTTCTTCATCAAGGTAGATGCCGCGCAGGAACCGGCCCGCCTCTTCATCATACAGATGCGCCTCTATCCCTTTTTTCACGCGCTCAGCACCCGTTTTATAACGAGCTGCCCGGTCATCCTCCCCAAATAAAAGAGCAAAATTATGGGCAGCCATCAAACCGCCGTAAACACCCGCACATGTAAAAGAAAAAATGCCTCGTCTTTCTTCCCAAAGATCGTACGAAGGGTTTGGCAAGTCCAGCGCTGCATCCATGAATCCCAGCAAAAAGCGGGCTCCTGGTCTGACCAGCGACCGGTAAAGAGATTGTGCAAACTCGATGTCCCCCGTCTCTTTGTAATGCTCCCAGAACGCCCATAATACGAGAGCTGTTTCATCCTCCTGGATGGGCAGCTGCTCTTTGCCATTCTTTGCGATGGTAGGATGCCAGCTGGAACCAATGGAACCGTCCGGATTGTATTTATGATGCAAATAGCCTTCCTTTGTCAGGACATCGGAACACCTTCGGTAGAAGTTTTTCACCATTCCCTGGTAACCGGACTTGGCGATCGCCGCCGCAACAAGCGCCCCGTCCCTCGGCCACATATAGCTGTAATGGTCCCGGTTATATTGCTGGATATCAGAATCATTTGCAGCCATGATATAGCCATTCTCATTGGTTTGTGTCCGTACCACAAGAAGGCTTCGTTTATAGAGGGAGAGAATCTCATCGCTCAGGTCGGTTTCAGGAAAGTGAGACTTGTTTGCCCACCTTCGCCAGTAGATTAAAATTTTATCTATCGTTAAAGAAGGACCGATTTCCTGGACATAGTCATTCAGGGCAACCACTTCTTCGCGGTTGCGGCCGATCGTCATCCAATAAAAGGCTTCAACCGTCTGCTCGCCGCCTACCGTATGCTCCACGGCAAAGGTGCTGTCGACAGACCCCTGTGCAATAGGATTGATATGAAGAGAGCCATCCTCCGCATCCTTCCATGTTCCTTCTGCACTTTGAAACCGTTTAATCCCGGTCGTATACTGCGAGATGCCGTTGTTGCCAAAAAGGGCGTTAAACAAAAAGTAGCGGTTCTTTTTATAGTGGACAATGGATTGTGAATCAGGGGCAAAATAGGCCGTGTCGCCGACCTCTGTTTCATAAATATTAAGATCCTGGTGAAAAAACAGCCTGATCTTTTTTTCGTGAGGTGTGGTATTCGTCACTTTAATTCTACGAATAAAAATGTTTTCACGCTGATGAACTCCGTCCTCAAAAACAAGACGGAGGCCCATCTGCTTGTTTTCTGCTGTACAGCAGGTCACAAGAGAATCTTTATGATAATCATTGTGAATCGACCAAGATTCAGAGGAAAGCCAGGAGAATTGGCCGTCTGACCAAATCCCCACTCTGTTGGCATGTCCTTGTACGTGATTTTGTTGTCCGACATATGGGTAATAGATATCTCTGATCTGAAGGTGCCGATCGATGTTAACGAGAATCTTGCCGTTTCCGGCCACAAGCTCCCTTGGCATATGGAATCAGACCTGCTGGTACTGCCGGATTTTATTAATAAATTCCGCTGCAGCTTCCTTCGCTTGATCCATATCTGATCCTTGGGAATAGACGGTAAAGATCGGCTGCTCTACATCCGGAAGGATCAGCGTCCAACCCCCCTCAGGATGAAAGACTTTAATCCCGTCGACCAGTTCTACATTGTTATCCCGGATATCCTCCATTAACCGTCTCATGACTTTTCCTTTTTTATCCCATGGACAAGGTACGTATTCTCTTAACATATTCACATTAGGCAGCAAATCGACCAGTTCGGACAACGAAATTTGCTGGGTCGCCATCATCTCCAAAATGTGAATAAGCGCATATTGTGCATCGTATTGGAAGTTCATCACTCCGCTGCCCACTTCCATAATCGACCGTGGATTCGCTTTTGTACGAATGAGCCTTCCATTCAGACGACCGGCCAGGCTGTCAAGGTCAGATGAGCCATAAATGGGAATCGCCATTTCATTTTGTTTTCCTTCATAGAAGGTAACCAGAACATAGAGGGAAAGCATTGTTTCTTCATCAAGCAGCTTTCCGGATTCCGTGATCAAGCTGAGTGTTTCTCCGGCTTCTCCAACGAGAATTCCAAGATTGGCATTGGTCACTCGTACGAATGATGCCATTTCCTCTGCTCCAGTCTGGGAAGGTACGGTTAAGAACTCGCAGTCCAGCTTGTTGAAAAGAATCGGAATAAAACTTAAATATGGCTGGTGGTTGTAATTTACGACAATTCGAAATTTGGAATTTTTGATGCGCTTCGTGTTCACCGTGTGAAGGAGCGCTTCGATATATTCTTCATTTTTGAAATTGTTGTGTGTCCCCTTTCCGATCATATCAAAGGCTGCACGGCGGTAATCTTCCTGCCAATAAGCGTTTTCAATCTTTCTCTCGAGATCAGGGTGGATGGGAAGGCCTTTATGATCATAAAATTCAATGAACACTTGCTTCTCTCCGCCTCTGTTAGAGAACCGGATGTATACGCCGCCCTGAAGGTTGTCTTCTTCAATCGCAAATCGCACAACAGGAGCTACGGTCGGGCTGGTGTCGCATGTGTTAATTCCTGAAGACAAAAGCCCCTGAATGAATGCCCCTTTGATCAGTTCGGAAAAAGAATGGGAATCGCTTGCGATGGCGATATGGCATCCGTGGGGAAGCACTGCGCCATAAGCTGAAGCAAGTCTTGCAATATAATCTGGTGTAATTTCAACGTTGGCAATTCCGGAAACCCCGCGTCCGCCGAATAGCGATTTAGTGGCTTTTCGTCCCCAAATCAAAGAGGTATGAACGAGTGCCTCATCATAAATTTCTTTTTCTGGCCAAATCTTCACTTCCGGTTTTAATGTGGAGCGTTTTCCGATTTTGCAGTGGTTTCCAACAACTGCATGCTCATAAATGGTCGCTCCCTGTTCAACCATGATGCCATTGGCCAGCGTGGCGCCTCTAAGCTCACAGTCTGAACCAACATACACATCATGCCAGAGAATGCTCTTCTTCAAGGATGCCTGGGAGGATATCACATTGTTTCGGCCGATAACAGTGTAGCTTTTTACATCTGCACCTGAACGGATAACCGCTCCGTCTGCTATATGAACCGGGCTTTCCAGCTTCGCTCCGTCCTCAATGACCACATTGTTTCCAACCCAGATTCCTTTATCGATTTCGTGCCCCGAAAATGGCAGGTTAACCTCTCCATCCAGCATGTCGCGGTGAGACTGGCGGTATTGCTGCAGGCTGCCAATATCGGACCAGTATCCATCAGCAGGGAATCCGTACAATGGACGCCCTTCTTTCATGAGAAGAGGGAATAAGTCTTTACTGAAATCTGTTTGTACATCCTTCTCCATATAGTTAAAGATCTCCGGCTCGAGAACATAAATTCCGGTGTTGACTGTATCACTGAAAACCTCGCTCCAGCTTGGTTTTTCAAGGAAGCGGATGATTTCTCCATCCTGATTGGTCATAATAACGCCGTATTCCAGCGGAGATTCCACCTGTTTCATAAAAATAGTCACCAGTGAATCCTTTTCAGCATGATAATTGATGCCTTTGGATAGATCAAAGTCGGTTAATGCGTCACCGCTGATTACAATAAAGCGCTCGTCCAAAAACTCCTCGGCATTTTTAATACTGCCTGCAGTTCCGAGTGGAGTGGTTTCCTCAAAATAATGAAGATTCACCCCAAAATCACTGCCATCGCCAAAATAATTTTTGATCGCTTCTGGCATATAGTGAAGCGTGACAGCAATGTCCGTGATGCCATATTTTTTTAGTAATTCAATACTATACTCCATAACTGGCTTATGAAGCAGCGGCACCATTGGTTTTGGTAAGTTACAAGTTAACGGACGAAGACGGGTTCCCTTTCCCCCAGCCATTATTACACCTTTCATTTAGACACAGCCCCTTATACCGGATTTTTTTGTAAACATTGTTGATACAATGCGCTAGTTTGTTGAGCAATTTTATTCCAGTTAAAAACAGTTTCCGCTTCTCTTTTGCCGTTGCTGGCGAGAGTAAGCCTCAGATGTTCATTTCGAGCAAGCGAGAGGACTGCCCATGCTAGGCTTTCTGCATTACCCGGATAGATTTTCAATCCGGTTTCTTCATGCCGGACAATGTCTTTCAAGCCGCCTGTGTCTGAAACAACGGTTGCTTTTCCTGCAGCCATTCCCTCCAGTGCCACAATGCCAAAAGGTTCATACAAACTTGGGAACAATGCGATATCACATTCAGACAGCAGCCGATTGCGGTCTTCATCCGACACAAAACCGCTGAAGGTGACAGTGCCTTCCAGTCCTTCCTGATGAACCCGGCTGCGGTATTCATCAAGCATCGGCCCTTTGCCGGCAATGATAAATTTGATATTTTGATTTTGCTGCCTGATCAGATGAGCCGCATCAATGATGGTCTGAAACCCTTTTTCTTTTACGACACGGCCTACGGAAAAGACAAGCACTTGATGCGGTTCCTTAAACCGGTATCCGTCGGTCACTTCTTCCGTTTGTATTAATTCAGGATCGACCCCGTTTGGAAGAATCGTTATCTTATCCTCCGGAACGCTGAAGACGGTCGCCACTTCATCTTTCATGTATGGGCTGCAGACAATGACTTCGCTCGCTTCATAACAGAGCTCCCATTCCTTCTGATTGATCTCGTACTGAAGCGAATTATGAATGCCGTTGTTGCGCCCATGTTCCGTGGCATGGATGGTGGCAATCAACGGAATGTTCAGTTCCTGCTTCAGACCCTTGGCCGCTACACAAACGAGCCAGTCGTGCGCATGGATGCAGTCAAAGTTAATTTTCTTTGCCAATTCCCTTCCCTGATCAGCGATGGCCAGATTCAAACTGCCTGTCCAATGGAAAAATTGATCAGTTTGTGGCTGATTGGATTGTACACGGTACACATGAATTCCCTGATTCACTTCGTAGGACGGGTATCCATCCACATGACAGGTGACAACGTGTACCTCCTGACCCTGTTTTACAAGCGTTTTGGCGAGATCGAATACGTGCCGGGCCAGTCCGCCGACAACCATTGGCGGGAACTCCCAAGAAAGCATTAAGACTTTTATTTTGTTTGTTTCAGAAACGGTGCTGTGATGTTGTTGGATATATTGGTCATGAGGAGTTTCAAAATAGCTGGTATCAATATCGTTTAAAAATGGAAAGTCCTGTTCAAATGCTTCTATTGATGCTGTGTCTTTAGGTGATTGGTTTAACATTTCTCTAATGATATGGAAGCGTTCAATATGAGTGTTGAAACGCTCATTCGCATATTGTGCTGCCGTCTCATTGTCGACTATAAATGCCCAGTCTGAACTTGCAGCAAGCATCCATTCCCGGATCATCTGCTTGAGGAAGCGTTTGGTTACCGGTGTCAGTGGCGAATGTGTAGCAGCTGCTGTAATGATTTCTCTTTCGCATTTATGCAAGTGGCGGTACATCCAGGCATTTTTTTCGTTCAGCCAGACTTCTCCGTACTCATTCCTGCCCCATGTCGAAAACGAGGCATGCACCGTTTGCAAGTCCTGATAATGACGGTTGATGAACGAAGCCGGCGTAATCCATTCCACCCTACCCTTGCAGGCTTCCTGAACAGCGGATATCCAGTCTGTTCCCTCATACCACCAGTGGCCGAATAACTCTGCGTCAAAAGGAGCAGTAATGAGATGCGGAGGATAGCATTCTTCTTCTTTTTCGCTGAGCGTATGTTCCAGTGTTTGAACAAAATGCTCCGCATGCTGCTGCACTTTTCCTTCCGCCCATTCGCGAACATAAATTTGCTTTTGTTCAACAGACCCAGTGATCCTGTGATATTTCAAGCCAGTGTCAATCCTGATTCCCTCGGGGTGAATGTGAGGAAGGATGTAATCAAGATCCCTGTTATAAGCAATATCGCGGTAAAACTCCCGATAGTCAGGGTCTCCAGGGTATCCGTCAACTGAACTCCATACTTTTCCTGATATTTCGCGGTTTCTTGGAAAGAGCGCGACGCCGTGCGGTGAGAATACGGGGGAACCAATACCTCTTGTCGCTTTTGGACTGCTGTTCAGGAGAGTTTGTTCATCTACAAACGTATATCTTATGCCTTTTTGATGGAGCAGTTTATCAATGCCAGGAGTATATGCACACTCAGGCAGCCAAAAGCCTTTTGGCAATTCACCGAAGTATTTCTTAAAAGTTTTGATTCCCATATCCACCTGCGCTTCCAGTGCTTCATGCGTTTGAATATAAGGCAAAAAGGCATGAGTTGCTGCAGTGGTAAAGCATTCAACCGCTCCACGCTGGTGATGATACTTAAATCCATCGAGCAGATTCTGATTCCATTTGAAGAACGTCTCTCGGATTTTCTCATAGCGGTCGCTGTAAAACCGAATCACTTCAGTTTCTTCTTGATCCAGGGATCGAAGCTTTTCTTTTTTGATTAAATGATCGGTGCTGTCCAAATACTCCAGATATCTTCGTTGAAGCACAGGATCTGACAGCATCTCCATTACTGGGGGAGAAAAGGAAATACTCCACGTAAAACCTTCAGGCTGGCGGTCCAACGCCCAAAGCAACGGGATGTAGGTTTCTGTCATTGCTTCAAATACCCATCGCTCTTCCAGGCGGTTGGCTTCCTTATGCTTAACGTATGGAAGATGGGCATGCAGTATAAATGTGAAATATCCACTTTTCATAGGTTAAAAGCTCCTATCTGATTTTTTGATAGTATGAATAGCTGCTGAAATTCTCCATCCACTCCGGCTCATGTGCATTGCCGTTTTTCCAATTCACCACGTTTTGCATACGGTGATCGTTCGCAGCGTCTCTCGGGGTTTCAACAGGATTTGATCTCAATACGGTAAAGAAGCTTCCATCGAATGTTTGGGTGCCAATATCAACCACATACGTACGGTCTGGTTCCAAATGCTGCAAAAACCAATTGTTCGTCATTTCCGGAAGGTCAATTTCAAAGCTGCGATGAGAGTTATGTCCTTGGAAGATGATATCTGTAACATCGTAGATTTTCATCTTTTTGGGAAGACGGCTCCAGCTGGTTCGGAAATGATGCTCTACCATTTGTCGCTTCATGGCTGAAATGCTCCAGTACACAAAAATACTCGTGGGGGACTGCACCATTGCAAATAGAGTATCTTCGTCAAATTCATACGGCATTATCCAATGAATCTTTGGCTGTTCTACAATATTTTCCCTCGGTTCATCTGGCTTTTCCTGAACGGTGCTTCCCTTTTTACTGTTTGGCTCCATTGCTTTTCCAGCCTCCTGGCGGTATTTGTTCCACCGATATTGGACTTTGCCGATCGAGAGATTCATCCTGTCGGCAATCTGCTGAAGGGTCAGCCCTTTTTCCTTCATTTTGACAATTTCATTAATCATTTTCTTCACCCCGGTTTTTTGTCTCCAATGGCTTACCACTGCTACTAAAATACTTTTAAAAGCCTACCGATTTATTTGAAAATATCGTATCATTATGCATTTACTTTCACAATATACAGAATTTGTAGAATTTTGTTGGTTGCTTGTCCTGTCTGCGAAAATCAATAATGTAAATTTTTTGTAACCGCTTAAAATCACCTTATTCGACGAAATCAAGGGTTTTATTGACAAAATTCTACAAGAAACGCCCCATTTTCCTCTGCATGCTGGAGATACCGTCGAATTTCTCGTCGAAATACCGCAAAAAGTTTAACGATTTGGCGAAATATCTACATTTCAGCGGAATACTATGGTATAAAAAATAGGGGGCAGGTTAAACTTGAGGAGGTTTTATATGAATATCATTATTTTTTCCTTGTTGGCTTTAGGACTGATTCTTCTTGCCATCTCTTATCGCAAAGATAAAGGAAACAATCTGGAGGTCCAGCTGGAGAACTTTTCAATACAGATTTTAAAAGAAATGTACCAGCTAAAAAAGAAGCTAAAGGTCATTGAAGACGCAATGCCAACGCAAGATAAATCTAAATACTAAAATACTGGGGATTTGAGAATGACAAATACAACACTAAGAGGTTTCGCTGCCGGAATGATTGTATCTTCCGGATTGATCGCAGGCGTATACTATTCACAAACGCCTCCCGAAAAGGAAGTAAAAGCCGAGTTAAACGACAGCACGGTCAATACATATTTACATTCAAAAAGTATGACAGCTATTACAACCGAAGAACTGCAGCGTTTGAAGGAAAACAGAGTGGGAGCGGCTCCCGCTCCGAAAGAACAGGACAACTCTGAAGAAGCAAAACAAGAGAAGCCGAAGGTTTTTAAAGCGGCTCTTCATGTTACAAGAGGTATGAGCACTGGAGAGGTTTGTGACTTTCTCGAAAAAGAAAATATCATTAAAGACAGCAAGTCTTTCCTGAAATACTTGCGCAAAAACAAGCTTGAAGGCCAAGTCCGGTTTGGTACATTTAAAGTCAACAGCAGCATGGACTTTAAAAAACTGGCCGATGCCATCACATAACATTTATAAAACATTTAAAAAGGGAGCCTGCAGCGTGCAGGCTCCCTTTTTTGCATCTATTCGTTTAAACCGTAGCGCTTGCCTTTCACAAGGAAAATAATGCTTTCGGCAATATTTGTGGCATGGTCCGCTGTACGTTCGATATAACGGCACACAAACGACAGCTGCGTAATCTGGGCAAGAGATTCGGGATGCTTGGTCATCAATTCCAAAAGCTCCCTGATGATTTTTCCGTAGAGCTCATCCACGGAATCATCTGTATCAGCAAGATTCTTCGCCAATACCACATCTTCGTCCACATACGCTTTAATGGAATCGGTGAGCATGCCAATAGCAATTTCCGCCATCCGCGGGAGATCAACCAAAGGCTTAATTAGCGGCTTTTCTCCGATACGAATGGTCGATTTAGCGATATTCACTGCAAAATCAGCCATCCGTTCCACGTCGGAAGAGATTTTGATGGCGGCAATAATTCTCCGCAGATCGGAGGCAACCGGTGCCTGCTTGGCGATCAGCAGTATGGCTGCATCATTGATTTCATCCTCCAGCTGATTGATCCGCTGGTCGTTCTCAATCACTTCAAGTGCTTTGTCTACATCCTGTTCTTTAAGAGCTTCCATTGATTCTTTTAATGCGTGCTCAGTGAGTTCTCCGATTTCTACAAGCATCGCCTTTAATTCATTCAATTGAAGCTGAAAATTTTCCCGTACAACCATCTGCTTTTCACTCCTCTAGTTTTTATCCAAAACGCCCTGTTACATAGTCCTCTGTCCGCTTGTCAGAAGGAGCCGAAAAGATCTTGTTTGTCTGATCATATTCGATTAGTTCACCCATCAGGAAGAAGGCGGTTCGGTCGGAAACGCGTGCTGCCTGCTGCATGTTGTGGGTAACCATAACGATCGAATAATTCTTCTTCAATTCAAGTGCCAGTTCCTCTATTTTAATAGTGGAAATCGGATCAAGGGCTGATGTCGGCTCATCCATCAAGATGACATCCGGCTTGGTAGCGATGGCTCTTGCAATACATAAACGCTGCTGCTGTCCTCCTGACAGACCCAAAGCAGATGTATTCAGACGGTCCTTCACTTCATCCCAAAGGAATACATCTCTTAATGAACGTTCTACAATTTCATCCAATTTTCCTTTTTTCTTCATCCCGTGGATTTTTGGGCCGTATGCCACATTCTCATAAATGGATTTCGGAAAAGGGTTGGCTTTTTGAAAGACCATCCCCACCTTTTTCCGCAAATCCACCAGATCCACCCTGTCATTCAGCAGATTTGTCTGTTCATAATTAATTTCACCGGACATTCTCACACCGGGGATATTTTGAATCATCAAATTCAACGTTTTAATAAACGTGGATTTCCCGCATCCCGACGGACCGATGATGGCTGTGATTTCATTATTGTAAATGGTAAAATCAATATCCTTCAGGGCAAGATTTTTGCCGTACCATAAATTTAAATTTTTGATATCAAAAACACTTTTCTCGGCTGCTGGTGTTGCTATTGCTTGTCCCATTTTCATCCCCCTTATCCGAACCGTCCGGTAATGTAATCTTCCGTATCTTTTTTAGATGGATTGGTGAAAATTTTATCGGTCTTATCAAATTCCACTAGTACACCATTTAAGAAAAACGCAGTCTTATCCGATATACGTGAAGCCTGGTGCATGTTATGCGTCACGATGACAATCGTATACTCTTTTTTCAGTTCCATAATCAAGTCTTCAATTTTGGCATTGGAAATCGGATCGAGTGCAGAAGCAGGCTCATCGAGCAACAGAATATTCGGTTTCATGGCCAGTGTCCTCGCTATGCACAAACGCTGCTGCTGTCCTCCCGACAAAGAAAGCGCTGATTCATGCAGCCTGTCTTTTACCTCATCCCACAATGCAGCTTTGCGTAAACTTTCTTCAACAATTCCATCCAGCTTTTTCTTGGAACGGATTCCGTTAAACTTTAACGCATGAACGATATTGTTATAAATGGACTTTGGAAACGGATTTGGCTTTTGGAACACCATCCCAATTTCTTTTCGCAATGCCACAACATTAATGTCATCACCAATCAGGTTAACATCATCATACTGGATCTCTCCTGTGCTCCGAGCACCCGGAATAAGATCATTCATCCGATTGATTGAGCGCAGAAATGTGGATTTCCCGCACCCTGAGGGTCCGATCAATGCAGTAACCGCATTTTTTCCGATTGAAAAACTAACGTCTTTTACTGCATGGTTCTCACCGTAATAAATATTTAAATGCTTTACATCCAGAGCAGCCTGCTTCATCTCTGTATTTTCTGATCGCGGCTGTTCGGCAATACGTGTATTTGTTTGTTTTGGTTCCATCACAGTTTTCATGTTACCCCACCTAATTTCTAAAATTTATTTAGAAGCTGTTATCTTTTTGTGTACGACACTGCCAATCCAGCGGGCAAGCAGGTTAAATATCAGCACAGAAATGATCAGCACAGCTGAAGAGCCATCCGCCACTTCTCGCACATCCGGGATGAGCCCTTGTGTGTTGACAGCCCAAATATGGACAGCAAGGGTTTCGGCCGGTCTGAAAATATTCAATGGTGATGTCGAATCAAACGGATTCCAGTTGTAAAAATCAAGAGTAGGTGTTGTTAATCCTGCTGTAAACAGCAATGCAGCTGCTTCTCCGAATACACGCCCGGAAGCAAGAATCGCTCCTGTTAGAATGCTTGGAAATGCCGCCGGTAAAAGAACCGTTTTAATGGTGTGCCAGTGAGTGATACCAAGGGCAAGACTTGCTTCTTTTTGATCTCTGGCCACTGTCCGCAATGCGTCTTCACACACACGTACCATGACCGGAAGATTGAAAACAGTAAGGGCAAGCGCACCCCCGAGGATGGAATAGCCCCAGCCCGTCAAATTAACGAACATAAGCAAACCAAACATACCGATGACAATAGATGGAAGTGAAGCCAGCACTTCGATACACGTCCGGATGGCATTCGTCAGCCTGCCGGGACGCGCGTATTCAGCCATGTAAATACCGCCTCCAAGACCTAGAGGTACAGTGAACACCATCGTCAAAAACAGGATATAGAAGGAGTTAAATAGCTGGTTGCCGATTCCCCCTCCTGCTCTGAACGAGCTGGACGGTGAGGTTAAAAAATCTAGATTAAGTTTGGAAAATCCGTGAAAAATGATATAGCCAAGCAGTCCCACCAGAACGGTGACGATGGTCGCTGCAATCAAGTAAAAAATCGTGGTTGCAATACGGTCAGCAACTTTACTGTTCATTAGAACTGCCTCCTTGAAGAAAGATAACGGATCAACAGGATAAAGATAAAGGACATGACCAATAGAATCAGGGCAAGTGACCAAAGAACATTGTTTTCAACACTTCCAAATGTCGTGTGTCCCATATTCAGTGTAATAATGGTCGTCAATGTAGCCGAAGGGTCCGTGATGGCTGAAGGCAATGAACGAACATTACCGATAACCATTTGAACCGCAAGAGCTTCTCCGAAAGCCCGTGCCATCCCCAGAACAATAGCTGTTAATAGCGTAGGCATAGCTGCCGGAATAAGTACTCTCCAGATCGTTTGCCAACGGGTTGCCCCAATAGCATATGAGGATTCTCGTAATCCTTTCGGAAGGGAGCTCATTGCATCTGTTGCAATACTCGTTACAGTAGGCAAGATCATAATGGAGAGAACGATCATCCCAGCGAGCAAGCTGAATCCTTGTCCGCCAACAGTATCCCGAAGGAACGGAACAAGAACAGAAAGGCCGATGAATCCATAAACAACAGATGGAATACCAACAAGCAGCTCGATAACCGGCTGAAGAATCTTTTTTCCCCAAGAAGGAGCAATCTCGGTCATGAAGATGGCACCGCCAATACCGAGCGGAGCCGCTATTAAAGCGGAAAGAATAGTCACTGCAAAAGATCCCAGTATGAACGGAACTGCACCATACAATGGATTCTCTGCTGTTGGATTCCACTTCGTGCTGGTTAAAAATTCATATATACTTACGCCGTTGCTGATAAATGCCTGCAACCCTTTGGACCCAAGAAAAATGGTAATCGCAATGGTCGCCGAAATAATCAATAGAGCACTGGCCAACACCAGGTATTTTCCCCGCTTCTCTTTTTGTAGTGCGGATTTGTTTGATTTCTTTAACAGCCTTTGGCTGGCTGCCATGGTCATTGTCTTGTTATCCATTTTCGTACCTCCCCAAAACGCCCTAACAGGGTAAATATCCATTATGGTTTGGACACTTACCCTGATAATAGGCTTCTTAATGGTTCACTCTGTTACTTTTTTGTAACTTTTCCTTCAGCATCACGTTTTACTTCCATTTTGCTTGCAGGAATATATCCTTGCTCAGGTACAAGATTGTTTTGGATATCGTTGCTCATCATATAGTCAAGGAACTGTTTTTCCAATCCTTTAGGCTCACCTTTTGTATAAGAATGCTCATAAGCCCAGATTGGGAATTTACCTTTTTGAACATTTTCGTCTGTCGGTTTTACACCATCAATGCTAAGTGGAGTAACACCGCTTTTGTCCGTGAAGTAAGAGAATGCAAGGTAACCGATAGCTCCAGGTGTTTCTTTGATCAATTTTTGTACTGTGTTTGATGAATCTTCTGTTGCAGCACCTTCGACTGGTTCTTTTCCATCAAGAGCATATTTAACGAAAGTAGCTCGTGTTCCGGAAGAATCGGGACGGTTAATCAATGCAATCTTTTGATCTTTTCCGCCAAGTTCTTTCCAGTTTTTGATTTCACCAGTGAATACTTTGATAAGGTCTTTTTTAGAAATATCCTTGAGTCCTACTTCAGGGTTAACAGCTGCAGACATACCAACTACTGCGATTTGGTGATCTTTAAGCTTGTCCGCTGGGATGCCTTCTTTTTCTTCAGCAAAAACATCAGAGTTACCAATCTTAACCGCGCCTTCTGACACCTGGCTTAGGCCTGTTCCGCTTCCGCCGGCTTGTACTTGAATATCAGCATCAGGGTTCTTTTCTTTGAATTGTTCTGCTGCTGCTGCTACAAGCGGCTGCATTGCACTTGAACCGGAAACCACGATTGAACCGGAAGCTTTTTTCCCTCCGCCGCCATTCGCACTGTTGTCTTTATTATTGTTTCCACATGCTGTGGCAACAACCAGGATTAATGCCATTACTGCCAAAAGATAAACGGATTTCATTTTTTTCATTGTCTTTGGTCCCTCCAAAATGTTTTAAAAGATTTTTTGTTGATAGAGATTTTGCTATTTCTATACTGTCGTTGTCTCTATCGCCCACCCCCAACAATCGGTTAATCACTTCACATCTACTACAATAAGCGAGCATTATTAACGCTGTTTGAACCTAATGTTAAGAGATTGTAAAGAAAGCACGACATCTGTACTAGTGTTTCTGCCTAAAAATTATTTATGCACAAAAAAAAACGCGCCCAAAGGACGCGTTTTCTTTACAAACAGCTAGTTATTTCGTCTTATTTCCGTCTTTTTTTAATTTAAAGTAGGCATCAAGTGCCCCTGAACCGATCTCAAGGTTGATTGAACCTTCACGGACTTTTGGAACCACAACCGCAAAAGAGACTTCCGGGTTGTCATACGGTGCATAACCAACAAGGGTTTTATTGTTTAATCCCGACTTAACATCAACCTGAGCGGTACCTGTCTTTCCTGCCGGCTGATAACTCTTGTTTTTAAAATACGCAGCCGCCGTACCATGGCTTCCCACCATAACCTGGCGGAAGCCCTGATGGACCACATCGAGGTATTCTTGTTTCATTTCAATTTTGTTCATAACATGGGGTTCAAATTTGTAATCCAATTTGCCAAGCTTTCCTGGCTGAGTGGAAGGTTCCCGTACTTCTTTTAAAAGATGCGGCTGCATTCGGTAGCCATTGTTGGCAATGGTCGATACATACTGAGCCATCTGCAGCGGTGTATACGTATCAAACTGTCCGATGGCAAAGAACATCGCCTGGGCAAGCTGATCGCTCATACCTGTGTTATAGCCTGTCGCTTCAGAAGGCAAATCAATTCCTGTTGGTACGCCGAGACCGAATTGGCTGTATGAATCCCGCAGTACTCTGAACGCCTCGTCCACGTGATGGTCAATAAACCGTTTATGTGAATAATCATAGCCAGCAAGCTTCATTGCGACATGCCACATATAAACGTTGGAAGAAGCCTCGAGTGCCTCCACTGGTCCGATGCTGCCAAGACCTGAGTGGGCAGATTTCATTTTCCTTCCGTCACCGAATACGAGCGGAGCATCGTAGAAATGCGTGGCTGGTGTAATCGCTCCCTTCTGCAGTCCAGTGAGCACTGTCGCACCTTTTACGGCAGAACCCATCTCAAACGAGTTATACACCGTACCGAATGGCGCGTTTTTATATTGGCCGGTTTTTGTATCGTATTTTTTTCCCGCCATGGAAAGAATCTCTCCATTTTCGGGATTCATCATAACGACATAAGCTTCCGTAAGATCCCGGTTGGCATAGGCAGATCCGCCGGATTTTGCTTTTTTCATGGCCTTTTCAATCACGTCTTCCACTTTTTGCTGAAGCTCCATATTAACGGTTAGCGTAAGGTCCTTGCCCCTTGAACCTTCTACTTCTACCGGTTCGCCAACCGGGTTCCCTGCTTTATCGGTTACATATCTAACACTTGATTTTTTTCCTCTGAGCAACGATTCGTATTGCTCTTCAAGAAAACTGGTTCCGACTAAATCATTTCGTTCGTTTCCTCGTGATAAATAAAAATCCATTTTACTGGAAGGGATTTGTTTGACCTGTCCAAACAACGCTTTGAACGTATCACCATATGGATAATCCCGTTTGGCATCGGGCTTAATATCAATGCCGGGCAGATCGGAAAGATGCTCACTGATTGTGGCGATCTCCTTTTGTGATGCACCGATTTTAATACGCTGTGGTGTCAGGGCATATCCGCTGTCCATTTCCCTCTTGATCGCCAGTACCTCAATTTGATGAGGAGTAAAGGAATCAAGATCCTTTTTGGTGATCCGGTCAAGCATAAGCTTGTAATACTGATCATCATTCAATTGCTTCTTTTCAGCGGGCGAAATGCGGCTTTCTACTTCCTTTTGATGCAGAAAGATAAAATAATCCTTTTTATCCCGCTCTGTTACATTTTTTGTGTCCTTTTTGATATAGCCAGCCAACTTTTCGGCAATGGCTTCACGGTCTTCCGCACTTGTTTTCTGTGTACGTGTATACGTAATGGAATATACCGGTTTATTATCCACCGCTACACGGTTTTCAGTATCCATCATCTTCCCTCTCGGCGCATCCAGCCGTGCGGTTACATTTTCCTTTTTATCCGCGGATCGCTGATACTCTTCCCCCTGGACAATCTGTACATACCCCAGACGGAAAATTAAAATTGAGAAAAGAAAGAACACCGCAAGAAACAAGGCGTTCAGACGTATAGGGACATGATTCTTTTTCTTCGTTTCTTTCGTCATTCATTCCACCTTACCTATGTATGGAAAGAGTTTCTGCTCATTTCCATTTTCCACAAATTGATTTACTACAATAATAGTAACAGTAAATCACTGTTTCGGAAAGAAAAATGTCACACTCTGCTGCCGTCTTCTCGATCTGTATTGTTCTGTGAGTAGTTGGATACAATGTCTGATTTTGGAAGGTTCGAAAATCGAATGGACCGCACACAAAAGTAAATGACAAAATGCCCGGCTCCAAGGATTGGAAGCAATAGTGGAATGCTGTAGTCCCCATTAAAGAACTGAATCGTGATCAGCAGAATAACAATCGAAAGGATTCGTCCCGCATTTAAAAAAAGTTCTCTCACGACAATATACTCCACTCTCATCGGCCCTGCATTGTCACATCTCCCGATCACATCATAAGTCAGAGAAACATATGGCACGAGAAGAAGAGGATAGGCGATCGAGATCACAACACCATAAAACATTAAAAGAGGAAAGGTGACATTCATTAAAAACAAGAACGGCGAAAGAAACAGGATCAACCCTCCAACAAAGATGGATTTTTTCCTTCGTTCCTTGTTCATGTACCGGGATACAACAAAATAGCCGATAAAAGATACTGCCGATTGAACAAGGCCGAACGTGCCAAGCGCAAATTCACTGTCTGAAATAATATAAACCCAGATGACGATCAAAAAGATAAATGTGCCTTCTCGAATCCCTTGAAAAAAATGGGCATACAAGATTCGCGCCCAGTTTCGATTGTATGCCCGGGATTTAAGGATTTGCCATATATGAAACTTCCCTTCGGCTTTTTGCCGCTTCAAGAAAAAGCTGATGACTACAGCTGTAAAAAACAAAAACAACGAGACGGTAAAAATAATGCGATAGCCAGTAAACTTATCCAGCTGGGAAATTAAGAATCCCGAGGTTATAGGTCCAACCATACCCGATAACGAATTGAATACACCAAGATAACCGTTAAAGGAATCACGCGTGTCCGGCTCAGTCACTTCAAACGTCAACACGTTAAAAGCCAGCCAGTAGAACCCTGAGCCCGCACCAAGAAGACCTCCAAGCAAGAGAAGACGCTCGCTTGCCTGTTCTCCCAGAAAAAGCACAAACAAATAAAACAGCGACAGGATGGTAACACCAATTCGAAGTACAATAACCCTGTCAATTTTTTTGGTTAATCTCCCCGCAATAAAAAAAGCAACAGGCTGAATGCACACAATGGATAAATTATATAGAGCAATGTCTCTCAATTCTCCCGACTGTTTCCACAAATAAATGTTAACGAATGTATTGGACAAAGCGGTGCTCAGCGCGAACAGTCCGCCAATCACAAGCAATAAAAGCAATTCCTTCGTTCTGTCTGTATCTCCGAACAATTTAAATTTCATGATCTCGCCCCTTTGCAATTCACATGTAGTTTTCACCACTTATAAGGGGCTATTCGCCAATCGGAAAATTGGTTTTTATTGTAATTCCAATAAAAACAAAAGCCGGCTCCCCTGAGGAAACCGGCTTTCACCTGAAATACTTGCTTATTTTGCTTCGTTGTAGCGTTTTTCAACTTCATCCCAGTTTACAACATTCCAGAATGCGTTGATATAGTCAGGACGCTTGTTTTGATACTTAAGGTAATAAGCGTGCTCCCAAACATCAAGTCCAAGAATTGGTGTTTTGCCTTCCATTACAGGGTTGTCCTGGTTGGGAGTGCTTGTTACTTCCAACTCACCGTTATTTACAACAAGCCATGCCCAGCCAGATCCGAAACGGCCTTTTGCAGCGTTCGCGAACTGCTCTTTGAAAGCATCAAGGCTTCCAAATTTGTTGTTGATGGCATCAGCCACTTCACCAGTTGGCTCATTGGATCCGCCTGGTTTAAGGATTTCCCAGAACAAACTGTGGTTCGCATGCCCGCCGCCGTTATTGCGTACAGCCGTGCGAATGTTTTCTGGTAGAGAATCAAGGTTAGTCAGAATGTCAACCAAGTTTTTGCTTTCAAACTCGGATTGGCCTTCAAGAGCTGCGTTCAAGTTGTCAACATATGTCTTGTGATGACGGTCATGGTGGATATTCATCGTATCCTCATCAATGTGTGGTTCAAGTGCGTTTGCGGCGTAAGGTAAAGCAGGCAGTTCAAACTTTGCCATGATACATCTCCTCCTTGATATGTAGTTCATTTTTTATTTCATTTTGGGAAACCCCAAATTGAAAACTTAGTCAACAAGAATGTTTAATAAGTAGCACAACACATACATTATCAGATTTACCCTTATCTTTCAACGATAAACCCTTATTGGAAGAAGCTTATTTTTTACGAGGGAATAGAGCGCTATGCCTTGTTTTCATAGAAATGGATTAAAAAGCGGTAAATTCCCTGCAAAATGCACAGTTTTGCAATTTTTTTGTTAATCTTAGACTGGAGAGTAACAGACCTCTCCCTTTTGGAATGAATTTTTATCATAAATGTCCACACATTAGCGGGTGATATTTAATTATTCTCAAAACTCCTGTGTTTATTCTCAAAATGAACCGATTTATTCTCAAAAAAGCCCCTTTTACTCTCAAACCGTATATGTTGACACTAATCGAGCATATTCGACGCATTTATTTTGAAATGTTGTAAACAAAAAACCTTTGCCAAAACGGCAAAGGTTACGTATGTATAGAAATGGTGGCTCGAGACGGAATCGAACCGCCGACACGAGGATTTTCAGTCCTCTGCTCTACCGACTGAGCTATCGAGCCACTTTGGTTGCGGGGACAGGATTTGAACCTGCGACCTTTGGGTTATGAGCCCAACGAGCTACCAGACTGCTCCACCCCGCGATGATATTAAGGTTTTGGACGATGAGTCCGAGTTTGTTGTCTCTTCCTCTACACGCTGTTTCTTGAAGTGTATCCGTCGAGACAAGCCATCATTGGTGCTGATTCACCGTCGTAGGCTTGCTCCACCCCGCGATGATATGTTACGAATGTTATTCCTCTTTACAAAGTAAATGGAGGAGGTAGAGGGATTCGAACCCCCGCGAGCCGCTAAGCCCCTGTCGGTTTTCAAGACCGATCCCTTCAGCCAGACTTGGGTATACCTCCGTATGATTGTATGTGGTGGACCCTGTAGGACTCGAACCTACGACCAATCGGTTATGAGCCGACCGCTCTGACCAACTGAGCTAAGGGTCCATGTGGTTTTATTTAGTATATCATATATGTAAGTATAATGGGGCGACCGATGGGAATCGAACCCACGAATGCCGGAACCACAATCCGGTGCGTTAACCACTTCGCCACGATCGCCATCGCCTAAAAAATATGGTAGCGGCGGAGGGGATCGAACCCCCGACCTCACGGGTATGAACCGTACGCTCTAGCCAGCTGAGCTACACCGCCATAGTTGGCTCCACAGGTAGGACTCGAACCTACGACCGATCGGTTAACAGCCGATAGCTCTACCACTGAGCTACTGTGGAACAATTATGTTGTCCTCTAAGGGACAAGAATTACTATATCATTTTTCCATTATGTAAGTCAACTCTTTTTTCAACAGCCTTGGTTGGCCGTTGTCGAGAAGACAGATATAAATATAGCATGTTCCCATCCGCTTAGCAAGCACTTTTTTATAAAACCACATACAAAAAGTATCCAATCATAATCAATTGAATGACGATCTTAACTACCGTCCCTCCCAAAAAGCCAAGGACCGAGCCTACACCGACTCGGAAGGCATCCATGGGAGATTTGCGTCCAATAACGAGTTCAGCCAGAAACGCCCCGATAAATGGACCGGCAATAATACCGGCCACCGGAATGACAAACGGACCGACAAGCAGGCCGATGGTACTCCCCCATATTGCCGCTTTCGAACCTCCCCGCCTTTTGACTCCATATAAATTGCTGACATAATCCACAACAAACAAACTCGCCAGCAGAACGGACTGCACAACGATAAAAAAGATCGTGTATGAGTGAAAGGAATAAAACAAGCCATACAAAACAAACCCCAGTACAAGAAACAGTGCGCCTGGCAAAATCGGATAGATTAAGCCTGCAAAGGCAAACAGAAAAGACAAGATGATCAGCGTCCAATATAAATAATCCAACGTTTTACCTCCAACTATCCTCGCATTTTTTATCGCTCAAGAACAGCTTCAGCAATATTGACGGAATGATCACCGATCCGTTCGAGATTGCTGATGAAATCAACATAGACAACACTTTCCTGGCCGGTGCTCAAATTATTGTTGATATCCTGAATATGCTTCTTTCTCAACGTTCTTTCCATTTCATCAATATCATCTTCAATGGAGAGTACCTCTTCAGCCATGAACTTATTATTGGTCTCCAGCGCCTTAATGGCCTTTTCCAGACACGACTGGGTAAGAATCATCATATTCTCAAAATCCCTGGAAGTGACCTCTGAAAGCTTAATATTGTTTCTAGCCATAAAACAGACCAGATCAATCATATTTTTCATATGGTCCCCCACTCGTTCGATATCCTTGCAGAGGTTGAGCAGCATCGTATGCTCAGTTGATTCGTTTTTGGAAAGAGAATGAATCGATAATTTTACGAGAAATTTTGTGATTTGTCGGTCAAACCGGTTAATTTCCTCTTCATACTGCATGGCAGTGTCAGCATAACGGTTTTTTCGTGTTTGAAAAAAAAGCAACGCCAGTCTAAGGCCATCCCGGGAATAGGCCGCCATTTTCAGCAATTCCTGTCTCGCCTGATGCAAGGCAAATTCAGCTGAACTGTTAATCACTTTTTCATCCAGCTTCACCGTTTGGGTATCAACGGTCCATTCATCATCCCTGATCAAACGGGTAACAGCATAAACCAACAATGAAATGAACGGAAACAAAATTATGACGCTTGCGACATTAAAAAAGCCGTGTGCAAATGCGATTTCCATCGCCGGCTGTAAATTCATCGTGCGTGCGAACCATTCAATAATGCTTTTGTAGGGGATAAAGAAAATGAAAAAAATGACGGTGCCGATTACATTAAAAAGCACATGAACGAGCGCCGCACGCTTGGCATTCTGAGAAGCTCCGATGGCTGCAATTACTGCGGTGATGGTTGTTCCAATGTTTTCACCAAACAATACAGCAAGGGCACCGTTCAGATGAATCCAATCCATGGAAAACATTTGTTGAAGAATTCCTACAGTTGCACTGGAGGATTGCATAAACATAGTAGCTAGTGTCCCAATGGCTATCCCCAAAAAGGGCTGGTCATTAAGATGGTCATTTAAATTTTTAAAATCTAGGACTTGCAGCGGCTCAATTCCCGATGCCTTCAACTGTATTCCAAAGAACAGTGCGCCAAGTCCAAAAAGAATTCGTCCAATGGAAATATATTTATAGCTGCGAATAAAGAAAACAAAGAATCCACCCACTGCGAGCAAAGGCAAACCGAAGGCTGCAGCATCAAAGCCAATAATAAAAGTGGTAAAAGTTGTGCCTATATTAGCTCCCATAATGATTCCCACTGCCTGTCTCAATGTAAGCATGCGTGCATTAACAAGTCCGACAGTCATTACAGTGGTGGCGGAGCTGGACTGAATTAATATCGTAAAAAACAGACCAGTGAGAACCCCTGTATATGGATTTGTTGTTAAACTGTCAAGAATGTTTCGTAGCCGGTCTCCGGCAGAATTCTGAAGCCCTTCGCCCAAATATTTGATTCCAAAAAGAAAAAGGCCGAGTCCGCCCAAAAACTGAAACAGCATATCCTGAACACTCAATGTATTTGACAACCCCTTTTTACTAATCATCCTTCTGATATTATCTAGTTTTATAAATGTTCTGTAAAGATGCTTCCGAAAACCTTAACAAACCAATGGCTGCACATTGTTTGTTTTCTCATTATTCGCTAAAATTAATAGAGACCATTTAGGAAATGAGGAGTTACATGAGAATTGTCAATCATTTTATTAAGAGTCTGTATTCCCCGCAGACTGTGGCGCGTCTACGCTTTCAAGGGGTTGGAAAAGCAATCGGATACATATTTTTTCTTATTTTTCTCACTTCCATTCCCTTTGGAATTACATTTTCCATGGCCTTTAAATCAGGCACCGAGGAATTTGAGCAATCCATGAAGTCCGATATACCTGATTTCACGTTAAAGGATGGAAAGCTTTCTTCACAGCTCAAAAAGCCCGTCATTCAAACCGATGACAATCAAACCTTTATCTTTGATACCACGGGAGCCGTAAAGGAAAGCGACCTTAATAAGTACAATGATGTCATTGCCATGTTAAAGAACAAGGCGATCATTACATCGGGTGGTGAAACCCAAGCCTTTCCGTATCAGACGCTTGGCGATGTGACACTGACCAAACAGGATGTGAGTTCCTGGATCAATAAACTTTCGGATTTGCTTCCTATTTTGCTTCCATTGATTTTTTTGTTCATTTACCTCTTTACTGTAGCCATGAAGTTTATTGGCGTAACTGTCCTCGCCGTCATCGGCCTTGTTTTGCAGAACATCAGCCGCCGAAGCCTTAATTACAGAAGATTGTGGGTCATGTCCGCCTATTCCGTTACCCTGCCTACGGTTTTCTTTGCGGTCATGAAGCTTTTACATACCGAGGTGCCCTTCTCTTTTATCATTTATTGGGCAGTGGCTTCCCTCTTCCTACATCTTTCCATTAAAGAAACACCTGATCCACAAGCATAAAAAGAGGAGCCGGTTTCGGCTCCTTTTCGTATGGCCTTTTACTTTTGGAAAAGACCTTTTATGCCATCTATGATGGAAATAATGAAATCAATGAATTTTTGAAGAAACGATTGTGTTTCTTCTTTATTGAGAAAACCATCAAGATTATCTCTGACGTTATGCAGCTGGTCTTGAACGCTATCCCAGTTTATGTTCAAATCCTTCATTTTATTAAAAAGGGAAACCAGGCTGTTTAATTCATCATCTGTCAGTGTGATTCCCAGTCGTTCAGCTACGCGTTTGATCAAATCACGGAGTTCATCCTCGCTCTTTACCGGATGATCCGCAAGCTCCTGCTTGATTTCGGTAATCAGCTGAGTCGCTTCTTTTGTTCCAATACGGTCACCAAGCTCAGCGGTTTTAACCACTTCCTCATTGGCTACCTGCTTTTTTTCTTCGGGAATGTTTACATTTGCTTTTTGTTCATATGCTTTTAAAATTCCTGTAAGGGCGGCTGTACCCGATACCTCAAATGGGGCGGTCACATAAATGTCGGCGTCTTTAACACCCGCGGTAACAAGAGCATTCACAATCATGCTGTCTGTTACCCAATTGATGTTTTTAGCTTCAACATGAAGCCCTTTCCCCTTTTCTGCCAGGGTAACTTTTGAAGATGAAATCGCCCGGGTGCCCAACTGGGCCTTTGAAACATATTTACCGAGATATTGATGTTCCTCCTCGTTCGTTACGGTAACAGTATCCACATCTGAGGATACGCCCATTTCATTCAAAATTTTTGTTTTTTGATCCGGAGTCAAATCTTCCCCCAATGTAACGATGACATCTCCGGGAGCTGCGTCAGCAAATGCTTTTAAAGGAACCATAAAAACAAGTGCAAGCAGCATTGGAATTAACCATTTTACATTCCGATTCATGTTTATACTCCACCTCATAATTTGTTTTTCCCATCTGTACCCATGTATCTTTCTCTCTCTTTTTAAGATACATCTCCCATTTTACACCACACATCTTTCTCCCCGCAAACTTATCCTTGAAGCTTCAACAGCGATAAAAAAGGAATAAATTGATCGCTCGTACATATACATGTCCTAAATAAAGGAGGACAAGCTTATGAAAAAGTTTATATACATTTGCCTCACCCTTGTTGTCGTTTATACGATTGCCTATGATCTAAAGGTTGGTACCCTTCAGCCGTACAATCAAAAGGCTGCTCCTGTTGCCGCAATTAGTATCCAAAATAGCACACCTTATCAAAAGGTCAAAATTTCTTCCGGAGATACAGTACTGTCAGTGATTGAAAGACTGAATCCATCCTCCCTTTCCAAACCGATCCCCGACCTGGCAAAGGACTTTCAGCGTTTGAATCACGGAATACGTCCGGAAAGTATCCAAGTGGGCAAAAGCTATAATTTTCCGGTATATAAAAAGAATTAAAGGACTCGTTTCCTTGCCAAACTAAAGACAACCTTGCTAAAATATACTATTGTACAGATGGAAAAAATCTGTTGTTATGAATAAATAGAGATTAAAGGAGCGGTTCACCTATGAGTGAAATTACGCATCGTTCAAAAACAAGACCTGTGAAAGTCGGCCCTTTAACCATTGGCGGAAACAATCAGGTTATTGTTCAAAGTATGACAACAACGAAGACTCATGATGTGGAAGCAACTGTTGCTGAAATCAAACGCCTGGAAGAGGCAGGCTGCCAAATTGTGCGTGTCGCCTGTCCTGACATGCGTGCAGCAGAGGCTATTGCTGATATAAAGAAACAAATCTCCATCCCTCTTGTGGTTGATATCCATTTCGACTACAAACTGGCTCTAAAAGCCATTGAAGGCGGAGCAGATAAAATCAGAATCAATCCGGGAAACATTGGACGCCGGGAAAAAGTGGAGGCTGTCGTTAAAGCAGCAAAAGCCAAAGGCATTCCAATTCGAATAGGTGTAAACGCTGGTTCTCTTGAAAAAAAATATCTTGAAAAATACGGATATCCAACAGCGGAGGGAATGGTCGAAAGCGCCCTTGACCATATTAAAATCCTTGAGGATCTGGACTTTCACGACATCATTGTTTCCATGAAAGCATCCGATATCAATCTTGCCATTGAAGCGTACGAAAAAGCTGCACAGGCCTTTGACTACCCGCTTCATCTCGGTATTACCGAATCCGGAACACTATTTGCCGGAACTGTAAAAAGTGCTGCCGGACTGGCCGTTATTTTAAACAAAGGCATCGGAAATACACTTCGTGTTTCGCTTAGTGCCGACCCGGTAGAAGAAGTAAAAGTAGCAAGAGAACTTCTCAAATCCTTTGGATTGCTTTCTGATGCTGCTACACTGATCTCCTGCCCGACATGCGGAAGGATTGAAATTGATCTGATTTCTATTGCCAATGAAGTGGAAGAATACATTTCCAAAGTGCGTGCTCCAATTAAAGTAGCGGTGCTCGGATGTGCCGTAAACGGACCTGGCGAGGCCCGTGAAGCTGACATCGGAATTGCCGGTGCCAGAGGCGAAGGGCTGCTTTTCCGCCATGGCGAAATTGTACGCAAGATCCCTGAAGATCAATTGCTTGATGAGCTTAAAAAAGAAATAGACAAGCTGGCTGAAGAATATCATTCCAAACAGCAAGCTGAACTTGTATAAATGGAAAACCCCTGCCATGCTGGCAGGGGTTTTTTATGTGCTCCACAGATTGTTTCTAAAAGAAAGGTGCAAACAGCAAACTGATTACGATAGAAGCAATTCCAATTCCGATCGCCCAGTAACCGGAAGTGGCAGCTCCGCGCCTTACAGCAACAAATCCTCCGATAATACCGGCGGCGCCAAAAAGCACGGGAAGAATAAACAATGACAGGACAGAGAGAATAACCGAAAACATGCCAATGACCCTTCCGGTTTGGCCTGCATCCTCCCTGGCTTCCTGTCCTTTTCGCCTTTCATGAATCTCTGAGTCGTCTCGCGGACGCTCGTATTCCGGCAGTGCTGTACCACTTGTGATGGGCACAACATCTGCAGCCATTTCCTCTCTGTAATCCGGATCACGGTTAACGGGTTCCGATGCATTATTTTCTGCCATACTAATCCCTCTCTTTCTGAATTGGAGCGTTTTTAGTATGTCTTGATCACGTTGAAATATAGTTGTTAATAATTATGAAATTTAAAAGGTCCAAAATAAAAAGGAGCGCGCGTGCGCTCCTCTTTTTATTACTGCTTTTGTTTAAACGTATGGCAGCATGTTTCAGCAGATTTATCCGCGCTGTCTTTATGCCTGGCATCTCCGATCAGCTCTCCGCTTGCTTCCATTTTGTAGTCTTTATTGGCATGCTTATCGATTTCTACAAGGATGGCATCGGCAACACAATTATTGCCTTCTCCCCAATAGGTACAATTTGCTACATTACATTTTACGGTTGGCAAATGACTCTCCTCCTTTTACAGCTAGGATGCGCCATTTGGAGAATCATCATACCCGCCATTTCAATTCACACACACTTGGCAGACACCGTAAATTTCGAACTTATGGCCCGTTACCTGAAAGTCGGACAAATCCGTTGCTACATTTTCCATGGGACACGCATTGACCTCTTTTGTTTTTCCGCATTTCAGACAGATGAGATGATGATGATGCTCCTTGGTCGGACACGTAAAGCGGAACTTCTTTTCTCCTTCGAGCTCAGTCTCCTCAAGAATATCGAGCTCGGAAAAAGTGGAGAGATTCCTGTAAATGGTATCAAAGCTAAGTCCTGGATAATTTTCCTTTAAGGCATCCTGAACCTCTTTTGCACTTAGATATCGTTTTTCATCCGAAAATAATTGCAACAAATCCCTGCGTTTGTCGGTGTATTTAAAGCCCTTCTTTTTTAATAAATCCATCGCGGTTAAAACATCCAAATTTTTCCACCTCCACTATTCACTCAATATCGGTTTTCTGGCTCTCCATTTTTTCCAGGCAAGAGAAAGCAGTAATATCAACACAGAGATCATAACAATGGTTCCGCCGGGAGCCAGGTTCAAGTAGTACGAAGATATCAAGCCAAGGATCACAGCTGTCTCACCAAAAATAACAGAAAGAACAAAGGTCTGCTTAAATCCATTGGCAATGCGCAGACTTGCCGCAACCGGAAGCGTCATCAGTGCGGAAACCAGAAGTATTCCAACAATCTTCATGGAGGATGCGATGACCAAGGCTACCATGATAATAAACAAAAATTGAATCCACTTTCCTTTAATTCCTGAAACAGCTGCCTGTTCTTCGTCAAAAGAAAGCAAAAAAAGTTCCTTGTACAAAAACAGGACAAAAGCAAACACGAGCAAAAGGATGTAAAAAACGGTCCAAACATCCGATTTTTTCACAGCCAGCACACTTCCAAAAAGATAATTAAATAAGTCCGTATTAAAGCCGTTCGCCAATGAAATAAAAATGACGCTGAGTCCAATACCTGCAGACATGATGATAGGAATCGCAAGCTCTTCATAATGCTTATAAACCTTCCGGAGCTGCTCGATTCCAATTGCTCCACCTACTGAAAAAACCATCCCCATATATAGCGGGTTCAACCCCTGGAAAAACCCAGGGCTCCGGCCCAGCATCAAATTGGCTGCGATGCCGGCCAGCGTAATGTGCGAGAGTGCGTCGGCGATCAGGGACTGTCTTCTGACAACGATAAACACGCCAAGAACCGGAGCTAAAAGGCCGATCATGATGCCGGTTAAAAACGCATTTTGTAAAAACTCATAATGAAAAAACGGAAATGACATCCAAACTTCCTCCGGTTAATGAAGATGTTCCAGTACATGGACATGATGCCCATACATCTGAGAGAAACCCTCTTTTGAGATTTCTTTGAATTCTTTTGTATCCCCATGAAAATGCAACTGATTATTTAAACAGGCAACATGGGTTACATAGTCGGACATTACACCGACATCGTGGGTGACGAGCAATAATGTCAGTCCTTTTTCTTCGTTGAGGCTCTTAAGCATCTGATAGAAGTTGGATACAGATGCGGCATCCACTCCTACTGTCGGTTCATCAAGAATGAGCAGCCTTGGATCACTGACCAGGGCTCTTGCGATAAATACTCTCTGCTGTTGGCCGCCAGAAAGTTCACCGATATTCCGGTGAGTGAATTCGGTCATACCCACCGTTTCAATGGCCCCCATTATTTTTTGTTTGTGTTTTTTCGTTAAAAAACGAAAAAGCCCGACCTTACCGAACAACCCCATTGACACCACTTCATATACGGTTGCTGGAAAAGCCGTGTTAAAACTGTTCGCTTTTTGGGAAACATACCCAACTTCTTCCCAATTTTTAAATCGACCGAGAGGAATACCAAAAAAGGATACCCTTCCGGATTGGGGCTTCAGCAAACCCAGAATGCATTTAATCAGGGTGGATTTTCCGGAGCCATTTGGCCCGACAAGCCCGATAAAAGCACCATTCGGTATTTCAAAATTTATGCGATCAAGAACATACCTGTCTCCGTAATGAAAAGATAAATTCTCGATTTTCACGGCAGCCGTATTATCGTGTTTTGACATAAGCGCCTCCAAGCAATAGTAACGATTACGATTTATATTCCTGTAAAGTATACAAGAATCCCTCTATTTTGTAAAATCCCTCGCCTGCACACCAACTTCACTCAATAAATACTCTTTAAGTTCTTGATGATGCTTCAAAATGTCATTCGCCAAAATCAGCTTCTCTTCAGGCAGTGTAGTTAAAAGAGCCAGAACGAATGCTCCTGAAGCCACAGCTGCCTGGATGCCAAGCGGTGCATTTTCAACCACGATCCATTCATTTGGACGGTATGAAAATTGCGCAAAGACCTTTTCGTAAGGTTCAGGTGAAGGCTTTCCCTTTTCCACATCATCACCTGTAATCACCGCATCAAATGTTATACCCATCTCCTCAAGCCTTTCCAGTACCTCGTTCACAAATTCCTTCCTGCTGCCCGT
Organism: Fictibacillus enclensis; assembly: GCF_001457035.1. Taxonomy (GTDB): domain Bacteria; phylum Bacillota; class Bacilli; order Bacillales; family Fictibacillaceae; genus Fictibacillus_C; species Fictibacillus_C enclensis. The sequence continues at coordinate 1,917,607 of NZ_KQ758617.1, forward strand.
GGCCAAACCGATTGGAATTCCGGATTGGGATAAACCTTTAAGAGCCTGTAAGGTGTGTTGATAAAACCCATACTTGGAATGCTTCACAAAGTGGGTCCGCTTGTTGCGGTAGATCGCCTCCTGCTGTTCCAAAGGAAGCTGCAGTCCGTAAATACGGTTCACATGAAGAATAGTCTGCATGCCTGGCATACCTTCCAGCTCGTAAAAATCGGCCGCTTTGACTACATGCCCCTGTTCGCGGAACGCGTGGTGCCAAGCCAAAGCATGATCGTCCATTGTATTTACCAATACTCCATCCATATCAAAACAAACTGCTTTATAGTTCATATGTATCATCCTTTTTTCGCTCAAAACCAATCCCATTGTCAAAAGAAGAAGTAGTCAAAAGATTAGCGGTGCGTTATAATTTTTAATTGGCAGCCTGCGATAGCAGGATGCCGGGTGGGCGAGGGATAAGTAAATAAAGAAGGGAAACACTTGAAGTTATCAAGATTTTTTGAAGTAGAAAAGCACCACAGTTCAGTGAAACGGGAAATATTGGCGGGGGTTACATCGTTTTTTACGATCGCCTATATCATTATCGTCAACCCGCTTATATTGGCGGACGCCGGAATGCCCTATTACGGTGTACTGCTGGCTACCATTCTGACATCAGTTGCCGGATGTTTCTTTATGGGGTTTTACGCCAATGCCCCTATCATATTGACTCCGGGAATGGGCGTCAACGCTTTTTTTACCTATACGATTATACAGGGTATGGGGCTGTCCTGGAGAGAAGCGCTCGCTGCTGTTATTCTCTCAGGCATTTTATTTCTTATCATCGCATCAACAAAGCTTAAAGATGTCCTGTCAGAAAGCATCCCAGCTTCCTTAAAGCATAGCATAACCGTAGGAATCGGTTTGTTCCTGGCGTTTATCGGCCTTCAAAAAGGCGGTATTATTGAAGCGAGCACAACCACATTTGTGAAACTTGGCCATTTAAGCCATCCCACAACCTTGCTGACCATCATCGGTCTTATTATTACTCTGTTTCTTTTTTCAAGAAACATAAAAGGAAGCTTTCTTATTGGAATTGCGGTCACCTGTCTGATTGGCTATGTTACAGGATGGGAACATGCGGCCGAAGATTCACATACCAAATTGGAACTTTCTCCATTTATGCAGCTTTTTTTCGGAGCCGATTTTAAAGGAATGTGGAGCCTTCCTTTCTGGATCGCTACATTTTCCTTAACCATGATTGTAACGTTTGAAAACATGGGACTTTTGCACGGCCTTCTTCCGGACCAAAAAAAGTTTCCAAAAGCGTTTCAGGCCAATGCTGTCACGTCTCTTATCTCGGGAGTTTTCGGGACAAGTCCTACCATTTCTACCGTAGAAAGTGCGGCCGGCATCTCAGAAGGCGGTCGGACCGGGCTGACAAGTGTGGTGACTGGAATCCTGTTCCTTGCTTCCATTGCCGTTACGCCGTTTTTAAGTCTGATTCCGGATGGGGCGATTGCGCCTGTTCTGATTATTATTGGGGGATTGATGGTTCAAAACATACAGCAGATTCCTCTCTCCGATTTTACAGAAGGATTTCCTGCATTTTTGATCATCGCGCTTATTCCGCTCACTTACAGTATTGTGGACGGGCTGGCATTTGGCTTCATCGCCTACCCTATATTAAAATTGGCTGTTGGGCAACGAAAGCAGATTCCTGCCCCCATGTACATCATCGCTTTATTATTTTTAATTAACTTTGTCTTTCATTCTTTCATATAAATGATCAATCAAAAAGCCGTTTTAAACGGCTTTTTTCTGTTCACTTTTTTTCCGCTCCTTCATAGGATAGGGTGACAGGAGGGGATATCATGAATCCGATTATGGTTCATATGATCAACAACAAGTTAAATCAGCTTACTGCACAAGAGCTCGTCGGTCTGGCCGCACAGCACCAGTTTCCCGTTTCTATGCAGGAAGCCACTCAAGTAGTAAACATTTTAAGAAGATATAACATAAACATAATGAATGCTGCACAACGGGAAGAAATCATTCAAGCCATAGCTCATGAAGTCAATCGCGAAAAGGCAGCAACCATCCAATACTTAATCAACAATTATTTAAACAGATAAAAAAAAGAGACGGACATGAACAGCATACCCTGGTGCAGTTCACCTTCCGTCTCTTTTTAGTCATACCGTCAGCAGCTGCTCCTGCAGAGTAGGAACAAATTCTTTATTCTTCAACATCTCGATCTCCAATTGGTAAGGAGGCTTTTTGTTGTTTTTATCTGTTCCCACATAAGGAGTTTCTAAAATTTTTGGAATATCATCTAGCTGCGGGTGATGGACGATGTAATTCAATGCATCAAATCCAATTTTCCCAAACCCAATATTTTCGTGACGGTCTTTGCTCGCTCCACATTCGTTTTTGCTGTCATTAATATGAAGGACTTTCAGACGGTCAAGCCCGATAATTTTATCGAATGAATTGATAACGCCATCGAAGTCATTGATAATATCGTAGCCGGAATCGTGCGTATGGCACGTATCAAAACAGATGGAAAGCTTGTCATTTTGATGTACCCCTTCAATAATAGCTGCAAGCTCCTCAAAGGTACGCCCGCACTCTGAGCCTTTTCCGGCCATGGTTTCAAGTGCAATTTGCACGGTTTGATCCGGTGTCAGTACTTCATTTAATCCTTCAATGATCTTTTTGATTCCCTCTTCTGTTCCGGCACCCACATGTGCACCCGGGTGAAGGACAATCTGCTTTCCGCCGATTGCTGCAGTCCGTTCAATTTCCGAACGCAGAAAGTCTACTCCCAATTGGAACGTTTCAGGCTTCAATGAGTTTCCGATATTTATAATATATGGTGCATGCACGACGAGTTCCGTCATGCCGTTTTCTTGCATATGCTTGATCCCGGCCTCAATGTTAAGGTCTTCAATCTTTTTTCTGCGCGTGTTTTGGGGAGCGCCGGTATATACCATAAAGGTGTTTGCTCCGTAGGAAGCTGCTTCCTCACTTGCGCCAAGCAGCATTTTTTTTCCGCTCATTGATACATGTGATCCTAGTTTTAGCATCGCCTGTTCTCCTTCTCTAACCGGTTTGTTACTTTTTATTGCGGTTTTGCCTTTTTTCCATTCTTCTCTTTTCTTCAGCCATCTTTTTCTTATAGCCCGGCTTTACTTTTTTGGGCTTTGGAAGGCTTGCTCCCTGCTTTCCTTTTTCAACGGAAGCTTTTTTCATCCGTACAGGAACTTCAATCCATTCACCGTTCTTGATTTCTTCCTGGACAAAATGAATCTTGCGGCTTTGCAGCTTTTGGATCGCAAGCTGATCGGATGGTTCATAAATGGTTGCGGCAATACCAGACATGCCCGCACGTCCCGTCCTGCCTGTACGATGAATATAATAATCCAAATCAGACGGCAGTTCAAAATTAATGATGTGGCTGATGCCTTTAATATCGATACCACGCGCAGCCAGGTCGGTCGCAACTACATATTGGAACTCGGCTTTTTGTACGCGTTTCATGATGTTTTTTCGCTCACGCGGAGGCACATCCCCATGAATGCGTTCAACATTCATTCCCTCTGCAAGCATTGCATCCCCGACCTCGTCCGCTGTTTTTTTCGTATTAACGAAAATTAAGCAAAGATACGGATTATAGGCCTTTGCCACCTCAATCAGTGTTTTCTTTTTATCCCTGTGTTTTAACGGGATTAACACGTGCTTGATTTCTTTGGCCGTTGCCTGTTCCGGACTGATATGAACATGCCGGGGATTATTCATGTACTTTCTCAGGAAAGGCTGCAGTTTTTCAGGTATAGTCGCTGAAAACACCAGCATTTGAATTTCATTTGCCATGCGTGAAGCGACCTGGTCAACGTCCTCAATGAATCCCATATCAAGCATCTGGTCCGCTTCATCCACAATAAGTGTGGTTGCCGAAAAAATACTGATTCCTTCGTTGTTAACCAGATCCTTAATGCGGCCCGGAGTTCCTATGATAAGATGGGGTGCATTCTTCAAACGGTCTGCCATTCGTTTCCGGTCGGTACCACCGACCACGGTCTTGGCTCGCACATACTGGTCTTCCGGAAAATAAGGAGTCAATTTTTCGTACTCATCAAAAATCTGTTGTGCCAGTTCTCTTGTTGGTGCGGTAATCACAGCTTGAATTTCATTTCTCGCTGGATCGATCTTGCTCAGAACCGGAAGCAAAAAAGCAAGAGTTTTTCCTGATCCGGTTTGTGACTGGCCGATAATGTCGTGGCCCTTCAATATCCCGGGAACAACCCGTTCCTGAATATCGGTTGGTTTTTTAAAACCTTGCTCGGTCATTGCGTTTAATAAAAAAGGTTTTATATTTAAACGGTCAAACGCTGTTTTCATTTTTTATCACCTGACTTTTTACATTTGTAGGGTCTACTTTTAGTATTATAGAGGAAGTCTTTGAATTTAGCCATGTAGAATAGGAAATCCGCCTAATAGCATGACATCCGCACACCTCCTGGCCATCCATTTCATATCTTTAAGGGAAGGGTATTTTTTTGAAGGGAGGGTCAAAACCATGTATCCATTTCCCCCTAGAGGTCCTCAGGGAGGACGTACGCCTCATGCCAACGTGCCGCCCGGACAACGATTCGCTCCTCCAGGCGGCATGCGGTCCCTGCCAGGCCTGGGCGGTGCGGCAAGATCACCATTGAACATGCTGACGATGGTGGAAAACGTCCAGAAAATGTTGCAAGTGGCTGAAACTATGGGCCCGATGGTTAAACAGTACGGACCAATGGTTAAAAATCTGCCAGACATGATGAAATCGCTTAAGGAATTCAGAGATAATACCAATAAAGCCTTTAAAGAAAAAAAGGAAGCAAGAGAAGAAGCCAAAGTCCAAAAAGCAAACACAGTCCAAGTTCAGGCAGAAGCACCAACCAAAAAGAAAGAAAGACCTGCTGCAAAAACCAAAAAGACACCAAAGGTTCAGCAAAAACGCCAGTCCAAACCACCTGTTAAAATCGAAGTAAACAGTGAATGGCTGGATGAAAGCAGTTTTCCTTATGATTTGCCTGTAAATGGAGAGAGCTCAAGCTTTCCGTATGACATCCCCGAAGGAACACCAGAAGATGCAAAAATTATGATCGGTCCTGCCGCTGCCCCAGCTGCCCCAAAGGTAAAGAACATCCAGGCACCACCAAAAGCTCTAAAAAAAGGGCCGGTCAAAAAGCTGCAGCCTGCACCAAAACTGTTTATCTAGCGGTGCAGGGTCCCTTCATTGTTTTCTGATACACTCTCCTTTATAATGGTATAAGGTGTTCAGACCGTCTTCGTGACGGATTCTGCATATCCTACTTTTACGTTGTATAAGGGAGAGATGTACATGAAGGTAGTAAGAATATCTCCTCGAGGTTATTGCTATGGCGTAGTCGATGCCATGGTATTAGCAAGACAGGCGGCTAAAGACCCATCATTGCCCCGTCCTATCTATATTCTGGGCATGATTGTTCATAATAAACATGTAACTGACGCTTTTGAAGAAGAGGGAATTATTACATTGGACGGCAAAAGCCGTCTCGATATTATCCGAAACATTGAATCCGGCACAGTGATTTACACCGCCCATGGTGTATCACCTGAAGTGCGGCGCCTCGCCCATGAAAAAGGGCTGATGGAAATAGACGCCACCTGCCCTGATGTAACCAAAACCCACGATTTGATCCGTGAAAAGGAACAAGATGGGTATGAAGTGATCTACATTGGAAAGAAGGGTCACCCTGAACCCGAAGGAGCCATCGGTATTGCGCCCCGGGCTGTTCACCTTATCGAGAATGTGCAGGATATTCAAAACTTGCAAATCGATAACAAAAAGATCCTGATCACTAACCAAACAACAATGAGTCAGTGGGATGTAGCCGAAATTATCAAACAGCTGCTTGTAAAATATCCTGAAGCCGAGGTTCACAAAGAAATTTGCCTGGCGACTCAAGTCCGTCAGGAGGCAGTTGCCGAACAGGCTAAGGAATGTGACCTCGTTCTAGTAGTTGGAGACCCAAAAAGCAACAATTCCAACCGTCTGGCACAGGTTTCGCAGGAAATTGCAGGAACACAGGCATACCGGATTGCAGATGTGACTGAAATTGAACTGGATTGGCTAAAAGGTGTGAAGACACTCGGTGTTACTTCAGGAGCCTCCACCCCAACCCCGATTACAAAGGAAGTCATCTCTTTCCTCGAACAATATGATGAAATGGATCCTTCAACATGGGAAAAAGAACGAAAAGTAAGTTTGGCCAAAATATTGCCAAAAGTAAAAGCAAAATAAAAAAAGTCTGGTTCAAGATATTTGAACCAGGCTTTTTTTAGAAAAAGAGAAAAGGATCGGTATGAACTTCGGAAGAAACGACTCCGGTTGAGTATCCCTTTTTTTCCAAACTTGCCGTGAGATACTCCCGAAGCCCTTTCTTCATGATTTTCTCTACATTATGTCCTGGATCCACAATCGAAAGGCCCGCCGCTTGAGCATCATGTGCATTGTGATAGTACATATCACCGGTTACAAGAACATCTGCACCTTTCATAATCGCGGAAGAAATAAATTTATTTCCATCCCCTCCAACAACTGCAACCTTTTGTACCTTTTTATTGTTCCCTTTCACCGCGCGCAGCGAACGAACATCCAGCGTTTTTTTCACATGGGCAATAAACGCTTCAAACTCCATTGGTTCTTTCAGCATTCCGATTTTGCCAATCCCGAGAGCTTGTCCTTCGTTTTTCAGTTCGTACACATCGTAAGCCACTTCTTCATAAGGATGAGCCTGAACCATAGCTGCCACCACCTGATTCATTCGTTCTTCCTGAACAACCGTTTCGATTTTAAGCTCGCTGACCGCCTCTAGCTGGCCTTTTGTTCCAATGAAAGGATCAGTTCCTTCTAGCGGCTTAAACGTGCCTTCGCCGGATGTGTTAAAGGTACAATGGCTGTAATTTCCGATATGTCCCGCTCCTGCAGCAGCCATCGCATCTCTCACTTTTATGCTGTGCTGCTCTGGAACATAAACAGCCAGTTTGTACAGCCGCTTCTTAACCGTGGTTTTAAGCACTTCTGTGTTTTGAAGCTCCATCGCATTTGCCAGCCAGTCATTCACTCCACCCTTAGCAATATCAAGGTTCGTATGTGCCGCGTAAACAGCAATATCATGCTTAATCAGCTTCTCAATCATCCTTCCCTGCGAAGTGGATAGATCGACTTTCTTTAAGGGACGGTAAATCATTGGATGGTGGGCAATGATGAGCTGTACTTCTGATTCAATAGCTTCATCCACCACCTCCTCCAATACATCCAGTGCAATCATTACCTTTTTGACCGGTTGGTTAAGGTTTCCCACCTGCAATCCAATCGGATCCCCTTCTTCTGCCAGTTGTTTGGGTGCGAGGACATGCAAATCTGAAATGATCGTTTGTCCGTTTGCATATTTACTCATAGACTTAACTCCTCCTTCACCGAATCAATGCGCTTTTGCAGACTTGCTTTTCTTTCGGCCAGATCAGGGGATTCACTTCGTTCCATCTGCTGCAGAATCTTTTCCCACTGACGAAGCTCGCCTTTCCACTTTTCAACAAATGCCTCGTTTTTCTCTTTCATGAGGAATGGACCAAGAAGCAATTCCAGCTCTTCTTTTTCGCTATAAGGCTGCTGTTCTTTTTTGTCCCAGTCCCAATCAGCCACAAGTACTTCGTATATTTTACCGTCCTCTTTAATAATTTCTTCATGCACAAGGATCCAGTTTTCTTTCATGAGCCATTTTCTTACAGTATCTGCGCCAACATTGGGCTGCAGCACGAGCCTTTTTACACCTTCAATTTTCGTTTTTCCCTTTTCCAGAATACTCGAAATTAATTGGCCGCCCATTCCGCAAATGGTGATCACATCTGCCTCGTTTGGTGAGAGGATGTCCAAACCGTCTCCCTTGCGCACTGATATTTTGTTTTGAAGGTTGGCCGCCTGAACTTCGTGGAGAGCGGATTGATAGGGGCCTTCATTAACTTCACCAGCAATCGCATAGACCACCTGATGTTCAAGGATTAAATAACACGGAAGATAGGCATGGTCAGAACCGATATCCGCCATCACTGCCTCCCTGTGTATATGGGCTGCCACCGTTCTCAGCCTGAGGGAAAGGTTATCTCGTTTCATTAATTCCACCTGCTTTTATTTTCATAGTTCTTATTATGAACAACTCGTGCTAAAAAAACAAAAAGCTGGCTCTTCACAACACATCACCTGTGTCGTCCGGAGTCAGCTTTTCTATTACTTTTTCTTTGAAAGCCATTGAGCGATAATTTGTTGCTCTTCACCTTTTACAACACCCGCCGGCATTCCGCCTGATTTACCATTTTTAAGAATGTTGGTAATCTGCTCTTTTGAATACTTGCCTCCAACCTTTTGAAGATTCGGTCCAACCGCGCCTTCAAGGTTTTGTCCATGGCAGGAAGAACAGTTTTGTTTAAAAATCGCTGCCGGATCCAGTGCTGCCTGTTCTTTTTCTTTTTTCGCTTGTTCCTGATTATGTATTCCCCAAAACGACATGCCAATAACGAGAATAATACCAATCACTGCAGTGAATATAAAAGGAATAAGCGGATTTCGTTTCATGATTTTTCCTCCTTCGTCTGTTATACAATTGGTGTACATTCTGCCTGCTTATGTAAGTGCTAACAATCCATATCCTATTTTACTTGAAAATAGAGTTGAAGGAAAGAAAAAGTTAAACTTTTGCTAGTTTTATCAATCTTACACAAGTATCGGTACAACACTTTACTTTCGGGCCTGCCTCTTGGACTTGATGAGAAAAAACCGTCCGCTGGGCGGACGATTTTACCTTACCAGGCCTTCTTTTACGTTCATCAGTCGTTGTGCCTCTTCACGGAGTTTATACTTTTGAATTTTACCTGAAGCGGTCATGGGATATTCTTTCATAATGAAAATATGCTCCGGGATCTTAAATTTGGATATTTTCCCTTGGCAATAATCCACCAATTCTTCCTTGGTCAGCTGTTCCCCTTCCTTCAGCTGCACACAGGCCGCTACTTTTTCACCATATTTCTCATCGGGAATCCCAATCACCTGAATATCGAGAATCGATGGATGGGAGTATAAGAATTCTTCCACCTCACGCGGATAAATATTTTCTCCACCGCGTATGATCATATCCTTTAAACGTCCGGTGATTGCCACATAGCCATCATTGTCTATAACAGCCAGGTCGCCCGTATGCAGCCAGCCTTCAGAGTCAATAGCATTAGCTGTCGCTTCAGGCATCTTATAGTAACCTTTCATCACATGATACCCTCTCGTACAAAGCTCTCCCTGCATTCCCGCTTTCAAAAGATCTCCTGTAACAGGGTCGATCACCTTCACTTCAACCCCGGAATGCGGCTTTCCTACGGTTTCCACCCGTTTTTCAATGGGATCATCAGGAACTGTCTGTGTAAACACAGGAGAGGTTTCCGTCTGACCATAGGCAATGGTGATTTCTGACATCCCCATTTTGTTGATAACACTTTTCATCACTTCAATTGGACAGGTAGATCCCGCCATCACACCCGTTCTTAGCGAGCTAAGGTCATAGCGTTCAAAGTTCTCGTGGTTTAGCTCGGCAATAAACATGGTTGGAACACCATGAAGAGCCGTACATTTTTCTTTTTCAACCGTATCCAGCACTTCTTTCGGGTTGAACTGGACGACAGGCACCATGGTGGCGCCTGCCGAAACAGCTGTGAGCGTTCCTATGACACATCCAAAGCAATGAAAAAATGGAACTGGGATGCAAAGTCGGTCCTCACTAGTGAGTTTCATTGATGCAGCCAGCCGGTGGGCATTGCCCATTATGTTGTTATGCGTCAACATAACGCCTTTGGGAAAACCTGTCGTCCCTGACGTATATTGCATGTTGATGACATCATCCGGGTGCAGGCTTTCCTCTCTTTGGGCAAGATCATCATCCCAAACGGCTTCGCCAGCGTCCAGCATTTCTTCCCAGGTCAACATGTTGTCATGTGCTTCATTGCCCATAAATATCAGCTTTTCAAGAAATGGGAATTCTTCTTTTTTCGCCTGAATGGTTTGTGCCATTTGTACATAGGATGTATCTTTAAATCCTTCGATTAAAAAAAGGGCTTTGGCATCCGACTGTTTGAGCAGATACTCGAGCTCGTTTTGCTGATAACTTGTATTTACCGTTACAAGGACAGCACCAGCTCGTGCAGACCCAAATTGAAGCAAAATCCACTCCGGAACATTGGTCGCCCAGACTGCAATATGGTCCCCTTTCCTGACCCCGAGGGCCATTAAGCCTTTTGCCACTTTTTCGGTTAACTCATAAAACTCCTGATATGAATAACGAATTCCGAGCGTGCTGTAAACAACGGCTTCATGTGAGGCCAGAGCATGTGCCTGCCCTTCAAGGTATTTGCCAATTGTCAAAGAACCATTCACAGCCATAGTTCACCCCTTCTACTGGATTTAACAGCCAATTTCTCTTGCGATAACCATACGTTGGATCTCCGATGTGCCTTCACCGATTTCTGTCAGTTTGGCATCCCTGAAATATCGTTCTACGTGATAATCTCTCATATAGCCATAGCCGCCATGAATCTGTACGGACTCGGAACAGATTTGCATGCAAATCTCTGATGCATATAGTTTCGCCATAGCCGCTTCTTTTGAAAATCTCTTACCCTGGTCCTTCAGCCATCCTGCCTTATAGACCATGTTTCGTGCCAGTTCAATCTTCATGGCCATATCCGCAAGTTTGAACTGAATCGCCTGAAACTTCGAAAGAGAGGAACCGAATTGCTTCCTTTCCTTTGAATATGCAAGCGCTTTATCGTAGGCTGCCTGGGCAATGCCTACAGCCATCGCTCCGATGCCGATCCTTCCCCCGTCCAGGGTAATCAAAAATTGCTTAAAGCCATCTCCACGTTTTCCAAGCAGATTTTCCTCCGGCACGTTGACACCGTCGAGAATCAATTCAGTTGTATTGGAAGAATGAAGCCCCATTTTTTCATAGTTATCAATAACCTTAAAACCTTCTGCATCCGTTGGAACAATAATAGCGCTGATTTCTTTTTTGCCGTTACTCTTTCCAGTAACCGCCGTGAGCGCCAGGTGCTTTGCATAACTCGCGTTTGTAATATAGCACTTGCTTCCGTTGATGGTCCATTGACCATCTTGATTGATCGCTGTTGTCTGTGTACCCCCTGCATCTGAGCCAGCGTTCGGTTCGGTTAGTCCAAAAGCACCCATCGATTCACCTGTACAGATCGGCACAAGGTATTTTTGTTTTTGTTCTTCTGTTCCAAACATATAAAGAGGAGCGCCACCCAGTGATACATGCGCAGAATAGGTAATGCCTGCAGAACCACAGGCTCTGCTGAGCTCTTCTACGGCGATAGCAAACGATATGGTGTCGGCTCCTCCACCTCCGTATTCTTCCGGAAATGGAAGACCCATGATTCCAAGCTTCGCGAGCTTTTTAAAAATTTCCAGAGGAAACCTTTTTTCTTTGTCGCGTTGTTCGGCACCCGGAGCCACCTCTTCGTCCGCAAATTCCTTCATCATTTTTTGAATCATTGCCTGTTCATCTGTTAATGCGTAATTCATGGCAGACCCACCTTTTGTGTAATTTCACCATTGTGTGTAATCGCTTTCAAGTTTATTATAGATATAAAGGCAGAATTTTTACAACATTAACATTTTCGATTTCTTTCTTTTTTTACCTCTTATTGGAAGTCTGTATTTCTCAAAGGCATTTGCATTCCGTTCTCAGAATCAGTAAAATACATATTAATAAATGGTAAATTTGGAAATCACATCAACAAAAAAGCCTGCCCTAAGGCAGACTTGATCATTCACTATTCTATTCCAAGAAGTCCTTGAGTCTTTTGCTTCGGCTTGGGTGACGAAGTTTACGAAGAGCTTTTGCTTCGATTTGGCGGATCCGTTCACGTGTAACACCGAACACTTTGCCGACTTCCTCGAGCGTTCTTGTACGCCCGTCATCCAGGCCGAATCGTAAGCGAAGCACGTTCTCTTCCCTGTCAGTAAGGGTATCAAGAACGTCTTCCAGCTGTTCCTTTAAGAGCTCATAAGCGGCTGCCTCTGAAGGAGCAAGAGCATCCTGGTCTTCAATAAAATCACCAAGATGGGAATCATCCTCTTCCCCGATCGGTGTTTCCAGAGATACAGGTTCTTGAGCTATTTTCAAGATCTCACGCACCTTGTCAGGTGTAAGTTCCATTTCTGCTCCAATTTCTTCCGGAGTTGGTTCACGGCCCAAATCCTGAAGAAGCTGCCGCTGGACACGGATCAGTTTATTGATGGTTTCAACCATGTGAACAGGAATTCGGATGGTTCTTGCCTGGTCCGCTATCGCACGGGTAATCGCCTGTCTGATCCACCATGTGGCATAAGTACTGAACTTATATCCTTTACGGTAATCAAATTTTTCAACGGCTTTGATCAATCCCATGTTACCTTCTTGAATCAGGTCAAGAAAGAGCATTCCGCGGCCTACGTACCGTTTGGCAATACTGACAACGAGCCTGAGGTTGGCTTCCGCCAGACGGCGTTTTGCTTCCTCGTCTCCTTCTTCAATTCGCTTTGCAAGAGAAATTTCTTCTTCAGCGGAAAGAAGGTCCACACGGCCGATCTCTTTCAGGTACATTCTGACGGGGTCATTTATTTTAACACCTGGAGGAACACTCAAGTCATTGAGGTCAAATTCCTCTTCTTCTTTACCGGCTTCAAATTTTGGCTCTTCCTCATCGCCATCGGTTTCATCGGAAACTTCTACCCCTTGTTCTTCAAGGAAGTTGTAGAACTCATCCATTTGTTCGGAATCCTGGTCAAAAGGAGCCAGTTTATTTGTGATGACGGTATACGTCAGCACCCCGTTCTTTTTACCTGCTTCAATTAGTTGCTCTTTTACTTGATCGATGGTTAATTCGCCTTCCGTCTCCTGACGGTTTGGTTTTTCAGCCATTCGATCCCCTCCTTCCACACTTCACCAAAAAAATTATGAACCTTTTAACTCTTTTTGCATATGAAGTATTTCCATTGCTATTTGGGCCGCCCTGGCAAAATCCTGCCCGCGTTCCGCTTCCTTTTTTTGTTTCTCTTTACTCTGTATCTCCAACCATTTCGGATAGTTGGTGATCTGCCTTATATAATCACTCATTTCCCTGTCGGAAAGATGTTCATTGACAGTCAGCATGGCCAGTTCGGATGCAATCTTGTTTAACCTTTCATCTTCAATGCGCTGCAGGAATAAACCAACATTGGGCAAATTTCCTTCTTCGTAGAAGGCGTATAAATAAGCTGCAACTGCATTGTGTTCTTCAATGTTAAATGACGCTCCAACTGACTCCTGAACCCTAATGGCCACATCGGTGTTTTTCAGCATATGTGCAAGAAGAATCCGTTCAGCATTATGATAGGCAGGCAAAAGCGGTTTGTTAAAATATGTTTTATACCTAGGATTATTATTCCTGTTTGGTTCCACATTATCCTTTTTTCGCTTCTGCTGCTTTGCAGTAAGGTACTGCTGCTGTTTAAGTGCCTCCAGAGAAAGGTTGAATTCATCGGAAAGCTGCCGTAAATAATGGTCTTTTTCGACAGCATTGGACAGCCTGCTGATTTCCTTAATAATCTCTTCGATGTAGAGCATGCGTTCTCCTTCATCGTTAAGATTTTTCCCTCTTCTGAAGTATCGAATCTTGAATGCCATTACGGTTAAACTTGCCCCTATTACATCCCTATTAAACTTCTCAGTGCCAAATTTTTGGATGTAGTCATCGGGATCAAGTCCATCAGGCATCTGCGCAATTCTGACATTAACGCCAGCTTTTTGAAGAATGGCAGAGGCACGGAAGGCAGCTTCCACACCTGCATTATCCGAATCATAGCAAATGACAACGGAAGGAACATTCCGTTTCAGCAATTTAGCCTGCTCCTCGGTCAGGGAAGTACCAAGTGTGGCCACCCCGTTCTCCACACCAGCCCGCCATGCCGCAATCGTATCGACATAGCCTTCAAACAGAACCGCCTGCTCTTTCTTCCTCATTTGCGGCCGCGAAAGATGCATGGCATACAGGTTGTTCCCTTTATTAAACAGCATGGTTTCAGGACTGTTTAAATACTTGGGTTCACCGCTGCCGAGGATTCTTCCGCCAAAAGCAATGACCTTGCCGTTTCTATCCCAAATCGGAAACATTATCCGGTTTCGGAAACGGTCAAAAAACTTCCCGTCAAAATCACGTGTACCGAGCAAGCCCGCTTTTTCACAGAGATCGAGCGAAAATTTTCTTCTCTTTAAAAAATTGGTCGCCGCATCCCATGAGTCAGGAGCAAAACCGATCTGAAAGCGTAAGATAACTTCATCCGTAAATCCCCGGTTCTTTAGATACTCCAGCGCCTTAAGCCCTTGCTCAGTGTTGAGCAGGTAATGGTGATATAGCTTTGCCAATAGCTCGTGGGCCTCTGTCATCACCGCACGGTTATCGGAAGCCTTAGAGTTCCCCTGCTGGCGTTCCAACTGAGGTAAATCTATTCCGGTTCGCTGTGCAATATGCTTGACGGCTTCCAGAAAGGAAAACCCTTCAATATTCATTAGAAACGAAAAAACATTTCCGCCCACCCCGCAGCCAAAACAGTGATAAATCTGTTTGTCCGGTGCAACGGAAAAAGAAGGAGATTTCTCACCGTGAAAAGGACATAACCCAAAATAGTTGCGCCCTTGTTTCTTTAAGTTTACGTATTCACTGACAAGCTCAACAATATCTTGAGACGTTCGAACCTTTTCAATTAGTTCGTCCGGAATTCGTTCTGCCATGTTTAAACACCGCTTTATTTACTTTCCTGTCTCAGAAAAATTCAGACAGGTAATAATTATTCGTTATAAATTAATGAAGTCCTTCAATATTCGACAATAATTTTTGAAATTGTTCAGAGAACCGTTCCAGATCACTTTCACGGAACTTCGATGGGCCCTTTGTTCGCTTCCCTGCTCTTCTCTGTTTCCCGGAAATGTATCTTTCAAAAAGTATTTTTTCCATTTCTTCCTCCTGGTAAATGAATCCACGGGGATGAAAGGTCACCACACCTTTTGGAACGAGAATGCTTGCCAAGCCAAAGTCCTGTGTAATGGCAATATCTCCCTTCACTGAATGATTCATAACATATAAATCTACTTCTTCCCGGTTGGAATCGACAAGCACCCATTCCACACCAGGCGCAGGATCCGTGTAGTGGGCATAAGAGATAACAAAAAATACCGGTACTCCAATTTCACGACAATGTTCGATAATTGCCTTTTTTATCGGAGCCGGACATGCATCCCCATCAACCCATACTTTTACTTTAGAATTTAGCATAAATTACAATTCTACATCCTTCATAGGTTTCCTTCTGTTAAAACCATTTTGTCGAAGAAAACCTCTTTTTGTTTTACTGCTGTAGAAGAATGTTGTTTCATAGAATTCCGCAAGCATGCCCTTAGAAAGAACATTCCAGTCCTATTCTTGGTTGCATTGCTAACTTTTAATCACAATTTTATATTATAACTAAAAATTAATCATAATGCCAGAGAAAATAATCACCAGGAAAAGGCGCACAAAATCCATTTGATTTCGTACGCCAGACAGACGTTTATCTGTAATTTTTCCCTGTGTATATATTGTAGATCAAATTTGCCGATTCTTCGACCGCTTTATTTGAAACATCAATGACTCTGCAGCCAATGCGGTCTATCGTTTTATTGAAATAATCAAGCTCCTGGCGAATGCGATCCATATTCGCATAGTTCGCTTCTGAATTTAACCCGAGAGCCATCAGGCGTTCCCGACGGATATTATTCAGTTTTTCAGGTGTAATACTTAAACCGAAACACTTTTTGGCAGAAACCTTAAAAAGCTCCTCTGGCGGTTCAACTTCGGGCACCAACGGAACATTGGCCACTTTCAGCCGCTTATGTGCCAGATACTGGGACAACGGAGTTTTCGAGGTTCTTGAAACCCCGACCAGAACAATATCCGCCTTCAAAATTCCGCGCGGATCTCTTCCATCATCATATTTGACGGCAAATTCGATCGCTTCCACTTTTCTGAAATAATCATCATCCAGTTGATGTACAATGCCAGGCTCATAACGTGGAACCTGCTGAAGCAGCTGCTGCATCTGGCTCATCATTGGACCGATAATGTCCACGGCAACAACACCTGACGCTAACGCCTGTTGAAGCAAGAATTCTTTCATCTCGGGTATAACGAGTGTGAACGCAATCAGCGCGTTGTGCTCTTTGGCCAAGGCAACGACTTCTTTAATGGTGCCCTGGTCCTCCACATAGGGTACTCGTTTCAATTCAATGGCTGCGGTATTAAACTGGCTGGCCGCGGCTTTAACCACAAGCTCTGCCGTTTCCCCCACAGAATCAGATACAATATAAATCATTGGTCGATCTATTTTGTCAGTCATCCTTACCTCCTGATAGTTAAGATCAAAGGATCATTTCATCCCTGGCCAATTCAACAAAGGCCTTGGTGACGTTCGTTTTTGTAATCCTGCCCACGACTTCATAGCCTTCGCCGGCTGTGGATTGCTTTACGACCGGAAGTCCGTCAATTTGCTTGTCAATCATGATTTGTGCCACATCGAGCAAATGGTCTTCCTTGAAACAAAACGTGATATTTGGCATTCTGGTCATAATAATATTGATAGGAATGGCGTTCAGTTCCTGTTTGCCCATACTTGCCCTCAGCAAATCTTTCCTTGAGACCACACCAACAAGATGAGACTGTTTATTTACGATAAACAATGTTCCTACGTCTTCGAGAAACATGGTACAGATCGCTTCATAAACCGTGGAGGATTCTGAAACTACGACCGGGATGGATGAAAATTCGTGTACCTCTATTTTTTTGATTTTCTCGGTCAATAGCTGCGATCCGGTTTTTCCCGTATAAAAATAGCCTACTCGCGGCCTGGCATCCAAATAGCCAGCCATTGTCAGTATGGCAAGGTCCGGCCGCAGCGTGGCCCTCGTCAGGCTCAGACGGTCAGCTATGTGTTCCCCGGTTATCGGCCCATGATCTTTTACGATCTGCACTATCGTTTCTTGCCTCTTATTTAGTTCGATTGTTCGCACCACCTTAGCAAACTTTTAAATGTGTTATACTCTTAATTAAACATTATATACTAATTAAGGGAGCAAACGAAACCATAACACAGGGTTATTCAAATTTATTCAATTGATTGAGAAACTTTTTTGATTTAAAAACCATGCCTGAATTTTCATCGATATATGTAGTCAGGACAAAACGGATCTGATCTTTTGTTTGTTTTTTTAATGATATGTTCCCCAGACGGTTCAGGTCGAAATGATAAAAAAGCCGGAGAAGCCTAGCTGCCGGCTGTGACAAAGGTATCCGGTTCGGATCCAAGTGGCTGCATCTCTCACAAAGTAAACCACCCTCCCGAATTGAAAAGGAAAATTCTCCTTCCGTTCGGCCGCAATTGGCGCAGTGATCCACCTGAGGGCCGATTCCGGCCTGCCGCAGCATTTTCATCTCAAAAATAAAGGTAATAACTTCAGGATCTGCTCCTTCGTCCAGTTGGTGAAGGGATTGCCACAGGTGCTCAAATAAATAAGGCTGAGGGTTCTGCTCCTCAGTCACTTTATCCAAAAATTCAATCATATACGCACAATAGGCGGTTTTAAACAAATCTTCTTTAATTCCCCGAAATGAGTCAATAATTTCTCCCTGATTAAGGGTACCCAGGCCTCTGCCCTGTTGATAAACAAAATGACCGTATGTAAAAAGCTGCGCAACAGAAGAGAGGCGACTTTTAGGTTTCTTCGCCCCTCTTGCCATAACACCGATTTTACCTTTTTCCCGTGTAAAAAGAGTCAGGATGACATTTGTTTCACCGTAGTCCACTTTTCTGATGACAATTCCTTCAACCTTTTGCAGCAAGTTTACCACCACCAGGTTCTTTTAATGAAGGCTCCTTATTGGATGGGAGAGTCAATAGGTGCTTGAGGATCCTCCTCTTGAACCGTTCTCGCTGACATGTCCACTTCAAGTTCTTTAAACAACAAATAGGTATCGATACTGCCCGTTTCGCAAAATACCTTCCAGGTAAATTCTTTCATGGGAATGTTCCACCTTTCACGTTGTTTTTTTAAACTCTCTTGTCCTTAGGGTTGCCTTATAACAAAAATTAAATGTGAAGGAA
The DNA here is from genome assembly GCF_001457035.1 of Fictibacillus enclensis. GTDB lineage: Bacteria > Bacillota > Bacilli > Bacillales > Fictibacillaceae > Fictibacillus_C > Fictibacillus_C enclensis. Next base: position 1,935,887 of record NZ_KQ758617.1, read on the forward strand.
AATATGGAAGCTTAATACTCGTCTTCGTTAAATCCAAATTCTTTCAGATTGCTCGTTTTATTTCTCCAATCCGCCTGAACTTTTACAAACAGCTCAAGAAAAACTTTGGTTCCCAGCAGGTTTTCAATATCAGTGCGTGCCCGCTTGCCCACTTCCTTGAGCATGGAACCTTGTTTTCCAATAATAATTCCTTTTTGCGACTTTCGTTCAACAATGATGGTAGCATTGATAAAGACGACATCGCGATCTTCGCGGCGCTGCATTTGTTCAATCACGACAGCAATCGAGTGAGGAATTTCCTCACGAGTCAGATGAAGCACTTTTTCCCTAATCAGTTCTCCGACAATAAAGCGTTCCGGATGATCAGTGACCTGATCCTCGGGATAGTACTGCGGTCCTTCCTCAAGGTATTCCGTAATCTGATTCATCAAGGTGTTTACATTATTCCCCTGAAGCGCGGAAATAGGAATGACTTCCTGCACCTCGACTTTATTGCGGTAAAATTCAATAAGCGGCAGAAGTTTATCTGGATGAATGGTGTCGATTTTGTTGATTACCAGAAAAATCGGCTGGTTGATTCCCTGAAGTTTATCAATGATAAATTGATCGCCCCGTCCATAGCCTTCCTCCGCATTAATGACAAAAAGGATCAAATCCACTTCTCTTAATGTCTGCTGGGCAATCTTTGTCATAAAATCACCCAACCGGTGTTTTGGTTTATGAATACCCGGAGTATCGATAAAAATAACCTGTGCTTGGTCAGTTGTATAAACTCCTTGGATTTTGTTTCTTGTTGTTTGCGGCTTATCACTCATAATGGCAATTTTTTGGCCGATGATATGGTTCAATAACGTTGATTTTCCTACATTTGGCCGTCCAATGATGGATACAAAGCCTGATTTATAACCAGTTTTATTCATTTAAATCCCCCGGTGAAAACGCTCCAGGAAGCAACTCTTCCACAGTCGTTTCCAAAATGTCTCCTTGTAAATTGGTTAAATACACTTTCATGTCAGATGGGCATAATTCCGAAATGACCTGTCTGCAGGCTCCGCAAGGCGGAACCGGACGTTTTGTGTCTGCCACAACAGCCAGTGCAGAAAATTCTTTATCGCCCTCTGAGACCGCCTTAAAAAGGGCGGTACGCTCCGCGCAGTTTGTCACACTGTAGGCCGCATTTTCGATATTGCAGCCATGATAGACCTTTCCGTCTTTGGTCAGAAGGGCTGCCCCCACCTGGAATTTGGAATAGGGAACATACGCACGGTCTCTGGCTGTAACCGCTTCCCTGACCAGTTTGTCTTTTTCCATATTCGTTCCACCTTTCAACATTCATCCTTTATCCTACTGATTGATACAATGCTTCATCTATTTTGTTTACGTTTATGGCTTTAAAAAAGATAATGCAAGACAGGTTTTACAAATAGCAGTAATCCGATTATAACAGCAATCAGTGAAAAAACCAAAACGGCACCCGCTGCCATGTCCTTGGCCTGCTTGGCCAAAGGATGGAATTCCTCCGTAACAAGATCTACCACCCGTTCAAGAGCAGTATTGACGATTTCCAACGAAATGACAACTCCAATGACAATGAAAAGAATCGCAAATCGCACTACAGAAAAATCCAGCACATACGCAGTACCCAAAACAACCAGGCTGATCAAAAGGTGGATTTTAATATTTTGCTCCCCTGCTAAAGCGGTCTTTATACCGGACCATGCAAATTTGAAACTTCGAAAAAACCGGCGGGCAGCCATCCCTGTTATCTCGTCAGGCCGTATGCATTTAGGATTTCATCCTGCCGGCCAAACATTTGTTTTTCATCCTGCTCACATAGATGATCGTAGCCTAAAAGGTGAAGAAAACCATGGACCGCAAGAAATCCAATCTCCCTCATCAAGGGATGCCCGTATTCTTCGGCCTGCTGCTTTGCAGTATCCACGGAGATAATAATGTCCCCAAGGATTCTTGGCAGTTCGGCTCCCGTGATTTCAATTTCCCCTTCGCCCATTTCTTCCATGGCGAATGAAATCACATCCGTTGGCCGGTCCTTGTCCCGGTATTGTCTATTGATTTCGTGGATCCTCTCATCGGTCACGAATGTTAATGACAGCTCGGTTTCATCAGGCAGCTCCTCCATGGCTGCAGCATGATTGAGAAGATTGGTCAATTCCTCTACCTGCTCCGGTGTCACCTGTTCGGTTTCGTCAGTAAAATCAATGTGTAAGCTCATTTATAAATCCACCTTCTTTTTAATTTGCTGTTCGGGGTATTCAATCCTCGAATGGAAGATACCGTTCAATGTCTGGCTTAGCGTTTTAGCGACCGTATCCAATTCTTTAAAGGTCAGTTCACACTCGTCAAACTGGCCATCCTCCAGCCTGTCTGTGATAATTTTGCGAATAATGGAGTCAATTTTAACCGGTGTCGGCTTAGATAGAGAACGCACGGCTGCTTCGACACTGTCTGCAATCCCTACAACCGCAGATTCCTTTGATTGTGCTTTTGGACCCGGGTATCTGAAATCCGATTCCGGAATATCTTTTTCGCTCTGTTCTGTTGCCTTATGGTAAAAGTATTGAAGCAGTGTGGTTCCATGGTGCTGTTCGGCAATATCAATAATTTCTGCCGGCAAGTTATATTCTTTCAACATCTCCGATCCATCATACGGATGCGCAATAATGATGGTCTTGCTCAGCTGTGGAGTTAATTTCTCATGGGGATTGTCCATATTCATCTGATTTTCAATAAAAAAGTGCGGCCTTTTTGTTTTTCCAAGATCGTGATAATATGAGCCCACCCTTGCAAGCAACCCGTTCGCACCGATAGATTCACAGCCTGCTTCGGCAAGGTTGGCAACCATGACGGAATGATGATACGTCCCCGGCGCTTCAAGCAAAAGCTTGCGCAGAAGGGGATGATTTGGGTTGGAGAGTTCAATCAGCCTTGTTGTGGATAACACACCAAACCATGATTCAAATACAGGCATCAGACCCAACGCGAGCACGGATGCCAAAAATCCGGAAACAAAACCAAACCCAATCTCGACTCCAATCTGTACGGGTGAATATTTTCCGTTTTGAAGCAGCAGAATGATCAGGATCGATACAACATTAATAAACGAAACGAGAAGCCCCGCTTTCAGTATCCTTGATTTTAAATGGCGCTTGCCCAGATAAATAACGCCTGCAATACACCCCAGCAGTACATAGATCCCGAGCGGAAAGTTAAATGTACCGGTCGATCCTTCATTAAACATCAATGTGGCGCACAGCGCAAATAAAACACTTGAAAGAATAGCTGTAAATTCGTTAAAGAGCATTTTGATCATCATCGCTCCCGCTGCAATAGGAACGATAAAAAAGATTCCTGTAATCTCCATTTTGTCAATGAAGCTGGACAGCTTCATCACCAGGAGGGAAAAAGCCATCAGGATGATATAAAGGAGAATCTGTTTCCTTTTGCTGCTCTCTTTGGCAGCAAATGAATCTCTTATTAAATAATACAAGCCTATGACCAGGATAAGAACAAAAAGGAGCAATCCAACATAGGGATATACCGCAACTTCTTTATCCAGCAGACCGACTAGCTTTAACTGTTTAAATTTTTCAGGCGTTATGACATCGCCCTCTCTTACGATGATTTCCCCTTCTTTAATCTCCACAGGCTCTGCTTCATCAATGGCTTTTTGCTTGGCAAGCTTCGTTTTATCCACATCAAGCAGATAATTAGAAACAATATTGCTTCTCGTCAGCTCGATTACTGCACTTTTTAAAGAAGAAGCAAAGTTGGAATTTTGCTGGATGTTATCTTCGGCCCGGTCGCGAAAAAATCCAAGTTGGTCCACTCTGATTTTATTTTTCAGAGTGTCATTGATAACCGAACTAGCCAAATCTCTTGCTGAACGCAATTCTGAAGAAGATGCATTAAACAGAGCAGTATAAGCTTCGGGTGAAATTTGATTGTTGCCGACCATGCCCTTGATTTGATCGATTTTCTGATCGAGTGTAAGTGGTTCTTTGTCTTTGTCCTTTTTTTCCGCTTCGTTAATTTTTTCAATGGCCTTGAAGATTTCATTTGATTTTTCAGCTTGTTTGAGCGGACTGTCTTGATCATAGGAATAGATATTTTCTACCTTATCCGCCGCATCCTTTTGCTTTTTTAGCGTGTCTTCCTTCATTTCAATGGTGATCGGTGATTGTATGTCCCGAGGAGAAATGGAATACGGCTCAGCATCCACCGTATCAGGTGTGACATTGCTTAATAAAGTCGAGTAAATGATCAAGGCCAATAATCCAAAGAGCGGGATCGACCAACTTTTAGGTGAGTTCTTTCTTTTAAGCTTAAACCGTTTTATCACATTATTGCTCATCACATTCAGCCCCCGCCTGTCACTGCTTTGTATTTCCATATTAACAAAAACTGGACAGAGAAGGTATAGCAGAATTGCAAGCGTAAATTTTTCTCTGCAAAAAAAGAAGAAGCCTCAGGTTTTATTTAATAAACCTGAGGCTTCTTCTACTTGCCACCCTCGTTCTTTTCGTAGGCCGAAATGATGCGCTGGACCAGCGGGTGTCTTACCACATCAAGCTGCTTTAAGAAAATAAACTGTATGCCTGGCACGCCATTCAAGGTGCGTTCTGCCACTTTTAACCCTGACTCTTTCCCTCTTGGAAGGTCAATTTGGGTTAAATCGCCCGTAATGACCATTCTTGAGCCAAAGCCAAGGCGTGTCAGAAACATTTTCATCTGTTCTGGAGAGGTATTTTGAGCTTCATCAAGAATGACAAAACATTCATCGAGCGTTCTTCCCCTCATATAGGCGAGCGGTGCAATTTCGATGGTGCCTCTTTCAATCAGTCGTTCTGTATGTTCCATTCCCAACAAATCATGAAGAGCATCATACAGCGGACGCAAATAGGGGTCGACCTTTTCTTTCAGGTCGCCAGGGAGGAAGCCAAGGCTTTCACCAGCTTCAACTGCCGGCCTTGTCAAAACAATCTTTTTGATTTTTCCTTCTTTCAAGGCAGCTACTGCCATAACCACAGCCAAGTAGGTTTTCCCTGTACCTGCAGGGCCAATCCCAAAGACCAGGTCGCCTTTTTTCATCGCTGTTACATAATGACGCTGACCGAGTGTTTTTACTCTGATTGGTTTGCCTTTTACGTTAGTTGTAATCTCCTGCTGATACAATTCAGTGATTTCATCGAGCATTTCCCGTTCCGCCAGCTGAACAGCATAAACAATGTCTCGTTCGGAAATATGAATTCCTTTTCGGATCAATCCCAGTAGCACGATCAGCACATCTTCCACCTTTTGAACGGCATCATCCGTTCCCGTAACCGATATGTCTTCGCCTCTTGTGACAATGGTGACTGAAAGCTTATCTTCGATAATATTCAGAAAAGCATCGTTCGGTCCGAAAAGCGCCAGGGCTTCTCCCTGATCTTCTAGTTGTAATCGCTGTAATTTAGTGGTTTCTGACAAACTACTCAGTCTCCTTGTTGGATAAGTATAGGTTGTTCAGATGCAATATTTTCAATTACCTGGTAGTGCATCGATAAATTTACTTTACCATTTGAAACGGACTGGCGCAAAATTTTTTCTCCCTTAATTTTCGCATCGTGGGACAGCAGTTTCCTTACTTCTTTTCTGGCCATTGCTTTCCCTGCCTGGATGGCTTGGGAACTTGTATACACACGGTGCACGCCATCCGTTTCCCTGATTTCCTTCTTTATATAAGAAATCGGCAGTGTCCATTTCCAAAATTTCAGCGGAGTTTCATTCTTGCTGACCTCTTGTGTTTTATATTCCTCGTCTTTCCAGCCCCAAATCGGAATTTTGAGACCAAACAGATTTATTTTATGCTGCGTTACCATGTTTCCCGTAAAGGTTTGAAATTCCGTTTTTAGCGGAACGGTCACGCTTGTCGTATACCATGTTTCCCCCCAGACTACTCCCTTGGCCGGGACAAGCTTGGTTTTCCCTTCCTTTCCAATATATCCGGATACGAGGAGACTGCCCTTATAGACAAACTGATGCGGGGAAACCACGGGTTGTCCTTTTTCAACGAACATATCATAGATCACCGCATCCTTTTTTGCCACCAGATGCTTTGGTGATGACGTTTCCTTTCGTTTAGGGATTTCCTTTTCTACAACCTGAAAATTATAGGTTGTCCCATTCAGACTGACTCCGATCCAGGTTACATTGTCCATGGCGTTGGTCAGCTGCTGCTGAAGCTGTCTGACATTGGGGAGAAGGAAGATAAACTTGCCTTTTTTTATCCCCAATTCTTTTGCCGCTTTGAGAAGCTGGTATTCTGTTTTAGGATTTGCTCCTGTCACATTAATATTCCAAACCATATTGGATAGCAGAAATAAAACCACAAAAAAACCTGCAAGTCCAAGCAAGAGGCCGTTCCTTTTCCACATCCTGACTGCCCAAAACGGCAAACCGTTCTTCTCTAACAGGCGAAACTTGCACCTTGTTTGTTTCATAAGCGGCCGTACTTCTTTCATGTTTTTGGTATAAAGGCAGGCGGATACTGACCCCTCTACTGTCCGTTCGATGTTCCAGATTGCGATCCCCCGGGCCAGGCATTCATTGATGAAACCTTCAATATCGTCGCCTCTCAATTCGATTTTCACATAACTGTTTATCGGCTCCAGCCAGTCCTTTTTCATAGCGGCCTCCCGTACTGGTTTTTAAGTGGATTTGTCATAATAGACCCCTTCAATGGTTCCTTCAAGCAATATTTCTTCGGGAAGAATGGTTTTAATAACAAAGTCCTGACCTTTGATCACAAGGTGTCCCTGCTTTAAACGAAGCTTTAGTTCTTCCCTTGAAAAGGCCATAACCCCTCTGTGATTTTCTATATAGATATGTAACTGGCCAATCATCGTAATGCGGGGTAAATCCATCATGGCATCAGCTGGGAGATCAAGTTTTTCCACTAACCATTTTGTTACTTGCTGCCTCCACTTTGCCATCAGCAACACCCCTCTCATCTCATTTTTATGAAAGGGTGAGATAAACTATCACCATAAATTAAAAAAAGGACCGCATAAGATGCAGTCCCCTTTGACACATGGTTCTTCTTCATTTTTTTCTGTGAAGCGGCTGATAAGCGCGTGGCTTGCCAAGAATCTCCGACCAAATAATTCCCTCCACGAGATTCTCCTTTTTTACCGTAAAAGATACAATTTCATTGCTTCGGTCCTTGTATCTGTCGTTTAAAGAGACACCGGACCGGGAAGTTGAAGATGACCGTGGCTTCATCTGGATGTTTTGATAACTTTCCAGCATCGTTGTTGCTGAAGAAACTTCTTCTAACTTTTCATTCTTTGCGGTCTTTTCCATTTTTGCTTTCTGGGCAGCTGCAGCATCCGAAGCTTCCACTGTTCTCCTTTGAACCCGCCGTTGTCGCTGATGATCATTCTGCTGCGACAGACCTTTTTTAATCAATCCATACAGCCCCACGACCACAAAAATGATAAATGGAAGCAAATCACCGATGGCATCGAAAAGATGATTGATAAGGGTATCCATTATTTCTTCCCTTTAGTGCCCGGCAAATCATCTTCTCCTAATGAAGGATTCGCCTGTTTTCCAATCGATTCTCTCATGTTTGTGTCTGCAATCACGTTGGTCAAATTGGCATAATCAAGCACACCCATATTTCCCGAACGAAGTGCTTCGGCCATGGCAAGTGGCACCTCGGCTTCGGCTTCCACCACTTTTGCACGCATTTCCTGAACCCTGGCGATCATTTCCTGTTCGTTGGCAACAGCCATGGCCCGGCGTTCTTCTGCCTTCGCCTGTGCAATATTTTTATCAGCCATCGCCTGGTCGGTTTGCAGTGCTGCCCCAATATTCTTGCCAATATCAATATCAGCAATATCAATTGACAGAATTTCAAACGCGGTTCCGGAATCCAGTCCTTTGGATAAAACGGTTTGCGAAATGGTGTCCGGATTTTCCAGAACCTTTTTATGATTCTCACTTGAACCAATCGTAGAAACAATACCTTCCCCTACACGGGCAATAATGGTTTCTTCTCCTGCTCCCCCGACCAGGCGTTCAATATTGGCTCTAACAGTTATTCTCGCTTTCGCTTTTACTTCAATGCCATCCAGTGCCACACCGGCAATAAACGGCGTTTCAATTACTTTGGGGTTAACACTCATCTGTACGGCTTCCAGGACGTCTCTTCCGGCTAAATCAATCGCTGCCGACCTTTCGAACGTCAAATCAATGTTCGCTCTGTGTGCGGCAATGAGAGCGTTTACCACACGGTCTACATTTCCTCCCGCCAGGTAATGGCTTTCGAGCTGATTGGTCGTAAGATTTAACCCGGCTTTTTGTGCCTTGATCAGCGGATTGATGACCCTTGAGGGGATAACCCGTCTTAACCTCATACCGATCAGTGTAAAAATCCCAACCCGTACTCCTGCAGCAAGTGCTGAAATCCAAAGAGCAACCGGTACAAATGTAAATAGAATTGCAAGCACAATAATAATAACGCCAATTAAAACAAGCGTTGCGATGGAACCTGAAAACATTTAATCTCCTCCTTTTTCTGATAAATCTTCTTTTACTTCTCTAACTACGATTCTAGATCCCTGTACTTTAACAATTTTTAACTTTTTCCCTTTTGGAATAAAGCTGCCTTCTGTTACAACATCCAGATATTCTCCATCGAGATCTGCTGTACCAGATGGTCTAAGAGGCGTGATAGATTCCGCAATCCTCCCTGTAAGATCCGCTCTCTGGTCATTTGAAATGTATCCCTTTTCCGTGCTCGTGCTGTCAAACAAGATCAGTTTTCTCAGTGGTCCCCGATAGCCAAAATATTTAAGGAAAAAGAAAGATCCTACTACAGTAACAATAAAAGCGATTCCTATCGAAATGGCTACAGTCGTTACCGATCCTGCTGCCATGACCAAGCTTGCAATCACTGCAACCACCCCCAACACTCCTATAATGCCTCCCGGAACAAAAATTTCCAGGAACAAAAACACAAGACCCAGCACAAAAAGCGCGACGGATTCCCACCCGGCAAGTCCTGCAATCATATGACCAAAGAAATAAAGACCCATTGAGAGAAGACCGATGGTGCCAGCAATACCGAAACCAGGTGTAAAAAGTTCAATGGCGAGCCCCAAAAATCCAACAGAAAAAAGGATGGCTACTGCAATTGGATTTGTAACCACACGAGCTACTTTTTCGGCCAGGCTTAAATTTACTTCCGTAATTTTTGCGTCGTCCAGCTTAAGATACGAAAGCAGTTCATGCCGGTCATTCACTATTTTTTCTGCATAGCCTACCTTAAGCGCCTGATTGGCTGTCAGGGTTAACAGTTTCCCTTTCTCAAGGCCCAGGTCCTTGATTTCTATGTTTTCATCTGCCATGGCCCTTGCATATTTAGGATCGCGGTTGTTGAGTTCTGCTGCCGCTTCCATTTCTGCAATCCAGGCGGATTCTGCTTTTTTCCCAGCAGTATTGCCCTGTGCATTGATTACAGCAGCAGAGCCCATTGTTGTTGACGGTTTCATAACAATTTCATTTGCATTCAATGCAATATACGCTCCGGCAGAAAAAGCATCTTTAATTATGTAAGCTGTAGTGGGTATTTGCGTAGATCTGATCAGCTGGGCAATCTTATTAGCTGAATCCACTCTTCCCCCTGGCGTGTTGATTTCAAAAATAATGTGGTCTGCACCTGCTTTTTCGGCATCGTCCAAACTTCTCTCAAGGAAGGCTTCAAGACCTCTTTCAATTTCCTGCTGTACCGGAATTACATATACCGTCTCGCCATTCCCTTCACCGGCCGCCGGCTTGATGACCGTCAGCAGCGGGAGCATCATTAGTCCAATGAAGAATATCATCCGGATTATTCTCAACGTTTCCCCCCCTTTTTAATCCCCCTTTATTCATACGACTGACCAACAAAAAAGTTTCAATATCTGGAAAGTTCCCTCTCCATTGTATAGTATGTATTTTGGAAAAACCAAGTGGATAATTAACGCAAAAAGACGCCTTAAGGCTAAGCCTCAAGGCGTCTGTTCGATTTAAGATAAATTTTGTTGAACGAGCTTGTTGACAAGAGAACCATCGGCTTTGCCTTTTACTTGAGGCATCACCACTCCCATCACCTTACCCATATCCGCTTTTGATGAAGCACCAACTTGTTCGATGGCTCCCAGGACAATCTCTTTCACTTCATCCTCGGATAATTGTTGTGGCATATAGTCCGTAATGATGGCAATTTCTTCTTTCAAAGGATCTGCCAAATCATTGCGTCCAGCTTTTTCAAATTCTTGGAGGGAGTCTTTTCTTTGTTTCATTTCACGTGCAAGAACAGTGAGCTCTTCTTCTTCATTCAGGTCGTGCCCGAGCTTGATTGATTCGTTTTGAAGGGATGCCTTCACCATGCGAATCACAGAAAGCTTTTGCTTGTTTTTGTCCTTCATCGCTTGTTTCATATCCTGGTTTAATCGATCAAGAAGACTCATAAACTTACACCTCTCTTAGAACTTGCGCTTTCTTGCTGCCTCAGCCTTCTTCTTACGTTTAACGCTTGGCTTTTCATAATGCTTGCGCTTTTTCACTTCTGCCAAAGTTCCATCTTTGGAAACGGATCTTTTAAAACGACGAAGAGCATCATCAATGGATTCGTTCTTACGAACACGGGTTTCTGCCATTTTCTTTCCCTCCCTCCAGACCATTTCAGTCACAATGAGTGATAGAAATGCGTCACATATCTTTTGCCATTATAATATATCAATTGATAATGGTCAACAAAAATCCGCTTTGTTTTAATAATCTGATTCTGAGCTTACGCCTTTAACAATGGCAATTCCTGCACTTGCCCCGATCCGGGTTGCCCCAGCTTCCACCATGGCAATCGTGGTTTTCCTGTCGCGTACTCCGCCTGAAGCTTTTACGCCAATATTCGGGCCGACCGTCTCTCGCATAAGGCGGATGTCTTCTACCGTTGCTCCTCCTGTGGAAAACCCGGTAGAGGTTTTCACAAATTGGATGCCAGCTTTAACTGCGATTTCACAGGCCTTTACTTTTTCTTCATCTGTAAGCAGGGACGTTTCAATAATGGCTTTGGTCAGTGCACGCCCCTTTGCAGCTTCAACGACAGCACGGACATCTCGTTCAACCAGATCGTACTCTTTCCCTTTTAAAGCACCGATATTGATTACCATGTCCACTTCAGTTGCCCCGTTTTCAATGGCATTTTTTGTTTCAAATGCCTTCACTTCAGGGGTGCTCGCACCAAGCGGAAAACCAATGACTGTACAAACAGCCACGTCTGTACCTTTCAGTTGCTCAAACGCAGTGTATACCCAAACCGGATTAACACAAACTGAAAAAAAATTGAATTCCTTTGCCTCGGCACACAATTTTAAAATATCTTCTTTTGTTGTTTCCGGTTTTAAAGCGGTATGGTCAATGAGTTTAGCAAGATCTGATGCAGCCATTTTTTATCATCCTTTCTACACTTCTTCTCTTCCTATGTATTTTACCAAAACCCGACATTAAAATACAAAACCCGGGTTTACACAAAAAAAAGAAAGCCCGGGTATCCGGACTTTCAGTGGTATCAGAAGTTTGCAATTTCTTTGGAAAGATGATCATCGATTACTTTTACAAACTGGCCGTCATTATACGGGTAACCCGCTTTCGAAATTTTCACAAGGACTTGTTTTCCGATCATCTCTTCGGTTGCAGGGAACCTGACTTTGAGATAGTTCGGTGTGTACCCAACATACAGGCCTGTTCCCTTTTCTTCCTTATATGCTTCTTCAGGAATTACCTCTACGACTTCATCTTCGTAATCTGAAGCATATTCTTTGGCGAGCTGATCTGAAAGCTCGATCAAGCGGTGAACTCGTTCGTTCTTCACCTCTTCAGGAACTTGTTCCTCCATCCGTGCGGCAGGTGTGCCGGTGCGCTTGGAATATGGGAAGACATGAAGCTCGGAAAATTTGTGGTCGCGGATGAAATTATAGGTTTCCATAAATTCTTCTTCCGTTTCCCCGGGAAATCCGACAATGACATCTGAAGTAATCGCCAAACCAGGAAGTGCATTTTTCAACTTGGTAATGCGCTCTGCAAAAAGTTCCATAGTATACTTTCTGCGCATTCTTTGAAGAACCGTGTTGGAACCGGACTGAAGCGGGATATGAAGATGGGGAACGACCTTATCGGATCGGTTCATGACCTCGATCACTTCGTCCGTAATCTGGCTCGCTTCAATGGAAGAAATGCGAAGCCTTTTCAATCCTTCCACTTTCTCATCCAATTCTGAAAGAAGCATGGCAAAGTTGTAATCTTTCAAATCTTCACCGTATCCCGCAGTGTGAATGCCAGTAAGCACGATCTCTTTATATCCGGCACTGACAAGCTGCTGCGCCTGATGGATGACTTCTTTTGAATCCCGTGAGCGCAAGAGCCCGCGTGCCCAGGGAATGATACAAAATGTACAGAAGTTGTTGCATCCTTCCTGAATTTTCAGGGATGCACGTGTACGGTCCGTAAATGATGGAACATCAAGTTCTTCATACACACGTGCTTTCATGATGTTGCCGACACCATTGATAGGAAGCCGTTCTTCTTTAAACTGCTCAATAAACCCAAGCATCTTCCCACGATCCTGGGTTCCGACCACAATGTCCACACCCGGGATCGCCATGATTTCCGCAGGAGAGGTCTGGGCGTAGCAGCCCGTCACACAAATGACCGCATCCGGGTTTTTACGGATCGCCCGGCGGATCACCTGACGGCTTTTTTTATCGCCTGTATTGGTTACAGTACATGTATTAATTACATAAACGTCAGCTGTCTGCTCGAACTCTTTACGTTCATAACCTTCACTATGGAACAGCTGCCAAATCGCTTCTGTTTCGTAATGGTTTACTTTACAGCCTAATGTATGAAAAGCCACTGATGGCATTTCAATCACCTCATTAATTCAAAATGATAGGAAACAGCGCTAAGGAGATAAGAACTTGCTGTTTCTGTACGCAGTATTCGGGGGCCAAGTCCACAGGAAACAAAACCAGCTTCCTTTAATTCAGATACTTCCTGCCCGCTAAATCCGCCTTCCGGGCCGATGGCGCAAAGAAGCGTCGAACCGGGAGACATGGAATACAGGACTTCAGCCAGCCGCTTTGTCTCTCCCTCTTTCGCTTCTTCTTCATAAGCCACAATTTTATAATCAAAATCAGTTGCTTGTTTCAAAAGAGTTGTAAAGGAAACAGGCGAAAACACGTCAGGAATGACGCTGCGGTGTGACTGCTCAGCCGCCTCTTTTGCAATTTTTGCAAGCCTCAGGATTTTTTTCTGACCTTTTTTTTCATCCCATTTTACAATACACCGTGATGAAGAAAAAGGCAAAAATCCCTTTGCCCCTAGCTCGGTTCCTTTTTGTACAATCGTTTCCAGCTTATCTCCTTTAGGAATTCCCTGGGCAATGGTGACCTGTATAGGAGATTCCTTTTGTTCCTGTATCTCTTCGATCACAGAGGCATGGACAGAATCCCGGTCTACCGCCGTGATTTCACAGAGCACCGTCCGGCCCTGACTATCGGAGCAAATAATATGATCGCCGTTTTCCATTCTCATTACTTTTGCAATATGATTTGCATCATCGCCCGTGATTGTCACGTTGGTTTCGCTCATATCGTTTCCTGAAACAAAGTACCTTTGCATGTTAGACCTCTTTCGAGTCCGAAAGATTGCGCGCAATGATTGCTACCCAGTCTTCCATCTCCAGCACTTCTACAATGGTAAACCCGTTTTGTTTCAGCTCTTCTTTTACTTCGTTCTTTTTTCCTTGAATAATGCCTGAAGTAATAAACAGGCCATCTTGTTTAAGCACCCTTGCGGCATCTGGAACAAAACGCAGGATAATATCAGCAAGCAGATTGCCCACAATTAGATCGGCAGGACCTTCAATACCGTTTAACAAGTTATTCTGCTTTACAGTGATTTTTTCCGCTGCTTTATTCAGTTTCACATTAATATTGGCGCTTGAAACTGCTACTTCGTCCAAGTCAAATGCCTGAACATGCTTCGCTCCCAGGTGGGCCGCAGCGATACTTAAAACACCGGAGCCGGTTCCTACATCAATGACCTCATCCCCTGGGTTCAGGTATTTCTCGATGGCTTGCAGGCACATGACCGTTGTTGGATGGGTCCCGGTGCCAAAAGCCATTCCCGGATCCAGTTCAATGATTACTTCATCAGAGCTCACCGGCTGATAATCTTCCCATGTCGGTGTAATGGTTATCTTTTCGGAAATTTTTACCGGCTTGTAGTATTTCTTCCAGGCGGTTGCCCACTCTTCTTCATTTACCTCACTGATGGTTACATGGTTATGGCCGAGATCGATATCATAGGTCATTAAATTATTAATGGCTTCTTTGACCTCATCTACTGTTTCACCGAGAAAACTTGTTACCGGCAAATACGCTTTTATCAGTACGCCTTCTTCAGGATAATCATTAGGATCGAGTTGATAGATTTCCCCAAAAACGGATGTTCTCTCTTTTATTAAATCTTCCGGATCTTCTATCACCACGCCGCTGGCACCTGCTTCGTGTAGAATGTTTGAGATTGGTTCAACCGCTTCCTGGGTAGTATGAATGCTAATTTCTGACCATTTCAATTCTATCAACTCCATTCCTATGATCCATTACTCGCCCTTAAAGGCTCTTTTTACTTTGTCAAAAAAGGATTCTTCATGCTCATCCGGCACATCTCCGCCGATTTCGGCAAAATCCCTCAGCAATTGCTTCTGTTTGTCGGAAAGCTTGGTAGGTGTCAGCACTTTCACTTGGATGTGCTGATCTCCCTGACCGCGTCCCCTGACATTTTGAACTCCTTTTCCGCGCAGACGGAAATGAGTTCCGGTCTGTGTTCCAGCCGGTATTTTCAATTTGATTCGCCCGTGCAATGTAGGAACTTCAATTTCATCTCCCAAGGCAGCCTGAGCAAAGGTAATAGGCATTTCACAATAAATGTCGTCTCCGTCTCTCTCGAAAAATTCGTGAGGAAGAACTCTGAAAACCACATAAAGGTCTCCTGGAGGACCTCCGTTTACGCCTGGTTCACCGTGCCCGGAAAGGCGGATTTGCTGGCCGTTATCCACGCCTGCAGGAATTTTCACATTGATTTTCTTTGTGGTAGTTACTTTCCCTTTACCATGGCACGTACCGCATTTTTCTTTGATAATCTTGCCTGTTCCGCTGCAGTACTGACATACTCGTTTGTTGACGATGCGTCCAAACGGTGTATTTTGCTCGACGTTCAGCTGGCCTGCACCTTTACAGTGTGAGCATGTTTCCGGTTTCGTGCCAGGCTTCGCGCCTGATCCGTGACATGTTTCACATGTTTCTTCCTTAGGAAGCTCAATTTCGGTTTCTTTACCGAAAACCGCTTCCTCAAACTTGAGGTTCATGTTGTACTGTAAATCTGATCCCTGTCTCGGGGCATTAGGGTTTCTTCTTCCCCCGCCGCCGAAAAACATATCAAATATGTCTCCGAAGCCGCCAAAGTCAGCTCCTGCACCTCCAAAACCGCCAAATCCCTGATTAGGATCCGTATGGCCAAATTGGTCGTACTGTGCTTTTTTTTGAGGATCTTTTAACGTATCATACGCTTCCCGCACCTCTTTAAACTTCTCGGCAGCATCCGGTTCCTTGTTTACATCAGGATGGTACTGCTTAGTCAGTTTGCGGTAGGCTTTTTTTATTTCTTCGGTGGATGCATTCTTATCCAAACCGAGTACTTCATAGTAATCTCGTTTACTCATAGAAACCCACTCCCGAATCTTCACATAAAAATTATCTTACCATTGTTGCTTTTCTTTTTTCAACAAAGATCGTTAAATATGTGAATTGTTTTTAACATCTGCAAGTGAAATGCATCAAAACGGAAAAAAGTCAAAGCCAAGATGATCGCCTGACTTTGACTTTTTCCTTACCAAATCACGTTATTATTTCTTTTCGTCGTCGTTCATTTCTTCGTATTCCGCATCTACCACGTTGTCATCGGCTTTCTTCTCGCCCTGCTCTTGGCCTTGAGCTGCCTGTTGTGCTTGTGCAGCTTGTTCATAAAGCTTAACGGATAGCTGTTGAACAACTTCGCTCAACGCGTCTTTTTTCGTTTTAATCGCTTCGATATCCTGGCCTTCAAGCGCTGTTTTAAGCTCTTCTTTTGCTTCGTTTGCTTTGGTTACTTCGGCTTCATCAACCTTGCCTTCAAGATCCTTAAGCGTCTTGTCTGTTGCAAAAATTAGCTGGTCAGCTTCATTACGAAGGTCAATCTCTTCACGTCTCTTCTTGTCAGCTTCTGCATTTTCTTCCGCATCACGTACCATTTTTTCAATCTCTTCTTCTGAAAGACCTGAAGAAGACTTGATGGTGATGGACTGTTCCTTGTTTGTTCCAAGGTCCTTCGCACGCACGTTTACGATACCATTCGCATCAATATCGAAGGATACTTCGATTTGAGGAACACCGCGTGGAGCTGGAGGAATGTCTGACAATTGAAAACGGCCCAGTGTTTTATTGTTTGCAGCCATTTCGCGCTCACCCTGCAAAACATGAATGTCAACAGAAGGCTGGTTGTCAGCAGCTGTAGAGAATACCTGAGATTTTGTAGTCGGAATCGCAGTGTTTCGGTCAATCAGCTTTGTGAATACACCCCCAAGTGTTTCAATTCCAAGAGATAGAGGAGTTACGTCAACAAGAACAACGTCTTTAACGTCACCAGTAATTACTCCACCCTGGATTGCTGCACCAAGAGCTACTACTTCATCAGGGTTAACCCCTTTAAATGGATCTTTTCCTGTGAACTTTTTGATCGCTTCCTGAACAGCTGGAATACGAGTAGATCCCCCAACAAGAATAACCTTGTCAATGTCGCTTGGTGAGAATCCTGCGTCGTTCAATGCCTGGCGAGTCGGCCCCATAGTACGCTCCACAAGGTCAGAAGAAAGCTCTTCAAATTTCGCACGGCTCATGGATACTTCCAAGTGCTTAGGACCAGTTGCATCAGCGGTGATGAAAGGTAGTGAAATTTGAGTTTGAGTGACACCAGAAAGATCTTTTTTCGCTTTCTCTGCAGCATCTTTCAAACGCTGAAGCGCCATCTTATCTTGAGAAAGGTCGATGCCGTTTTCTTTTTTGAACTCAGATACAAGATGATCAATGATTACTTGGTCAAAGTCGTCACCGCCCAGCTTGTTGTCACCTGAAGTTGCAAGAACATCAAAGTTACCATCACCGATTTCAAGGATGGATACGTCAAAAGTACCGCCACCAAGGTCAAATACGAGGATTTTTTGATCGTTCTCTTCTTCAAGACCATATGCAAGTGCAGCAGCAGTCGGCTCGTTAATGATACGTTCTACTTGCAGTCCTGCGATTTGCCCAGCATCTTTGGTTGCCTGGCGCTGTGCATCGTTGAAATAAGCAGGAACAGTGATTACTGCACGTTCTACTTTTTCTCCAAGATAGCTCTCTGCATCACTTTTCAATTTTTGAAGGATGATCGCAGAAATTTCCTGAGGTGTATATGCTTTGCCCTCTGCTTCCACTTTATGATCAGAACCCATATGGCGTTTGATAGAAATGATGGTATTCGGGTTGGTAACCGCCTGGCGTTTTGCCACTTCCCCAACTGAACGCTCTCCATCTTTAAAGGCTACAACCGAAGGAGTTGTGCGATTGCCTTCAGGATTCGGAATAACCGTCGCTTCTCCGCCTTCCATTACAGCAACACAAGAGTTTGTTGTACCTAAGTCAATTCCAATAATTTTGCTCATGTAACATACCCTCCACTTTTATATGTAATATTAAGTGCCTTAATATTACTGATTTACTTTTACCATTGCCGGCCGAATGACTCGGTCCTTTAATTTGTATCCCTTTTGCAGGGTTTCAACGATCACGTTGGACTCATATTCTTCATCCTGGACTTGCATGACCGCCTGGTGAAGATTCGGGTCAAATGCTGCTCCCTCGGTTTCAATAACTTCCAGTCCTTCGCTCTTCACCGCCTCAAGAAGCTGGCGATACACCATTTCCACTCCTTGCAGAACAGAAGCGGCTTGAGCATCTTCCACCTTAACATCCATGGCTCTTTCGAAGTTATCAAGAGCAGGCAACAGCTGTGTAATCAGACTTTGAGATTTATATTTTAACTGAGCCGCCTGGTCTTCCCGTGTACGGCGTTTGAAATTTTCAAAATCGGCCTGTACACGAAGCAGCCGGTTCTCAGTATCAGCCAGGCTGGCTTCCAGTTGAGCAATTCTGCTGTCTTCCACAACAGGTTCAGATGATTCAGCCGCTTGATCTTCATCACCCTGCGCGTTTGGAACTTCATGTTGTTCAGCCTCAGCAGCTTCCTCTTGCAAAGTATCATTCATTTCCTCAAATTCAGCAGTATCTTTATGATTGTTTTCCATGTTGTCACCTCCCTAACCTGATACGGTGTTCGTTAAGATTTAATATCTCGCATTAAACAGATTCGTAAATTCTTTACTGATGGTATCAAGCAGACCGATAACCCGTTTGTACTCCATTCGGGTCGGCCCGATTAATGAAATTGTGCCGATATGCTTTCCGTGAAAAGAGTAGGATGCTTTAATCAGACTGCAATTCCGGACCGCTTCCACCTGGTTTTCCTGTCCAATCGTTACCGTTATCCCTTCATTATTCGCAGATAACAGCTGTTCGATGACCGTCTTCTCTTCCAGTGCATCAAGCAGAATACGGACTTTTTCCACATCCCTGAATTCTGGCTGATACAGCATCTTTGTTTTTCCACCAAAGAATATTTTATCCCTGTTGCTCCACTTAAAGATATCATCGATAAACAATGACGCTTGCTGGTGATTATTAATATGCTTTCTGAACACAAGATTAAGCTCATCTCGTATTTTTTGGTGGAGCTCCGCGAGCGGAACACCCGTCAATTTTTCATTCAAAATATTGACGAGTGTTTCAATTTCTTCGGGCGCTATGCCACCCGGCAAGGAGACATGCCGGTTTTCCACATGGCCCGTGCTTGTGACGAAGATCGCGACGGCCTGCTGTCCACCCAACGGAATCAGCTGAATGTGCTTTAATGTCGTTTCCAGAGCCTCAGGTCCCAGGATAATGGAAGTGTAATTGGTAAGTTCGGATAGAATTTTGGCGGATTGCTCAAAAATCCGTTCCGTTTCTGCCAATTTCTCATTGAATAAATCCTGTATGTTAAAAATGTCAGCTGTTGAAAGAATGGTTGGGCTCAACAGATGATCCACATAGAAACGGTACCCTTTTTCAGAAGGCACCCGTCCGGAAGAGGTGTGCGTTTTTTCAAGATACCCCATGTCCTCCAGATCAGCTAATTCATTTCGAATGGTAGCAGAACTGAAATGAACGTCTTCTCTTTTAGAAATCGTCCGGGATCCAACAGGTTCAACGTGCTGGATGTAATCATCGATCAGCACCTGAAGTATAAAAAGCTGCCTTTCAGATAACATCCTTTTCACCTCCGTGGCTGTTAGCACTCCAAAAGAGTGAGTGCTAAATCTAATATTAAATTACCAAATGCCACTAAAGATTGTCAACGATTAAACTACTCCGATAAATTCCTGAAACACTTCATTGCCCAAAAACGTTCCATTCCTGGTTAATGCAAGCATGTCCCCCGATCGTTTGACCAACCCACGCTCCAGCAGTTTATCGATTTGACTTCCGAACACATCAAACATCGACAGCCCGTAGCGTTCCATAAATCGCTGATCAGAAACACCTTTCATTTTCCTGAGTCCCATAAAAAGTTCCTCTTCCATTTTCTCGGAAGATGACAGAACATCTTTATGTATATAAGGAAAACCCGTCTCATCAATGAGCGACATATACTTTTTCAGCGGTCCTGCATTAGCATTTCGTGTTCCGTGCACATAACTGTGAGCCCCCGCACCAATACCATAATATTCGTTATTATCCCAGTATTGCAGATTGTGCCGGCTTTCATAACCACGTTTCGCAAAGTTTGAGATTTCGTATTGAACATAACCATGCTTATCCATCTCTTCCATGAGCACCTCATACATCCGCGCCTCTTCTTCCTGTTCAGGCAGCAGAAGTTCCCCTTTGGCAGCACGATTATAAAAAACGGTTTTCCGTTCAAGCTGCAGGGAATAGGCAGAAAAATGAGGCACCTCAAGCGAAAATGCGATATCAAGCGTTTCCTTCAGCATCTCAACCGTCTGGCGTGGAAGACCGAACATAATATCGAGTGATATGTTATCAAGCCCCAGCCCTTTGGCCTCCGAAACCGTTCGTACAACATCCTGCTGGTTATGAGTCCGTCCGAGCTCCTTCAATAAATTATCCTGAAATGCCTGTACACCAATGCTCAATCGGTTAACACCCGCATCTCTCATGATTTCAAGTTTTCTTAGATCCGTCTGTTCCGGGTTGGATTCCACCGTGAATTCCTGCCGGTCCGAAGACGAGAAGTACTGATTAACCATGTTTAAAAACCGTTCAAATTGCTCATAATCCAGAGCAGTCGGAGTCCCTCCTCCAACAAAAAGTGTCTTCATGCTGGAGAACGGTGACTGTTTTAGCGTGTTTTTCATTTCCTTTTCCATATAGTCCAGGTACTCGTTGACAGGCTGGCCCTTCAGGAAAACTTTATTAAAATCACAGTAATGACAGATGTTCACACAGAATGGAATATGAAAATAAGCCGCATCCGGCATACGATCACTGCTTTCGTTTCTAAAATTTGTGAAGACCGCAAAAAATCTGCGGTCTTCTCTTGGTGCCTATTTTATTCGGCTAAATCAATCATTGTCCATGCGCAGGACCGCCATAAACGCTTCCTGAGGGACTTCAACACGCCCGATCGTCTTCATCCGCTTTTTACCTTCTTTTTGCTTTTCAAGAAGCTTCCGCTTACGAGAGATGTCACCGCCGTAACATTTCGCCAGTACATTTTTACGCAATGCTTTAATGTTCGATCTGGCAATGATCTTCTGACCGATGGAAGCTTGAATAGGAACCTCAAACTGCTGGCGCGGAATAAGCTCTTTCAATTTTTCGACGACGACTTTCCCCCGCTCATACGCGAAATCTTTATGAACGATAACCGATAGTGCGTCAATCTTTTCCCCGTTAAGCAAAATATCCATCTTTACCAGTTTGGAAGGCTTGTAACCGATCAATTCATAATCGAGTGAAGCATAGCCCTTTGTGCTTGACTTCAATTGGTCAAAGAAATCATAAACAATTTCAGAAAGAGGGATTTCATACAGCACATTGACCCGATTGTTTTCAAGATAGTCCATGGTCTGGAAAATCCCGCGTTTTTTTTGACAAATTTCCATGATCGTTCCAACATAATCATTCGGTGTCATAATCGTCGCTTTTACATACGGCTCTTCCACCGTCTGAATGAGTTGGGCTTCAGGCATGTTGGCCGGGTTATCCACGATGACCTGTTCACCATCGGTCATCGCCACATTGTAAATAACACTTGGAGCAGTGGCGATCAGATCGATGTTAAACTCTCGCTCGATTCGCTCCTGAATGATTTCCATATGAAGCAGGCCAAGGAAACCGCAGCGATAACCGAAGCCAAGCGCCTGGGAAGTCTCTGGTTCATATTGCAGTGCTGAATCGTTCAACACAAGTCGTTCCAATGCTTCGCGCAAATCATTATATTTGGCATTGTCCACCGGGTACAGACCGCAATAAACCATCGGGTTCATTTTTCGGTAACCCGGAAGCGGTTCTGCCGCCGGTTTGACCGCGCTTGTAATGGTGTCACCCACCTGGGTATCCCCAACATTTTTAATCGCCGCGGCTAAATAGCCAACATCGCCGACCGTTAAAAAGTCTTTGTTGACCGCTTTAGGGGTAAAGACTCCAAGCTCCACGACCTCAAATTCCTTTTGGGTGGCCATCATACGGATCTTATCCCCCACTTTTACCGTTCCTTCTGTCACCCGAATATATGTGACAACTCCGCGGTATGGATCGTAAAGGGAGTCAAAAATAAGGGCTTGAAGCGGGGCATCGGGATCGCCTGCCGGTGCCGGAACTTTCTCAACAACCTGCTCGAGAATTTCTTCAATACCAATTCCGGCTTTAGCAGAAGCGAGGACAGCTTCAGACGCATCAAGACCGATTACTTCTTCTACCTCATTCCTTACCCGCTCCGGCTCTGCACTTGGCAGATCGATCTTATTGATGACCGGAAGAATTTCCAGGTCGTTTTCAAGCGCCAGGTAAACGTTGGCAAGCGTTTGTGCTTCAATCCCTTGAGCAGCATCAACAATAAGCAGGGCTCCTTCACAGGCAGCCAGGCTCCTGGATACTTCATAGGTAAAGTCAACATGTCCCGGGGTATCGATCAAATGAAAAATGTATGTCTCCCCGTCTTTTGCTTTGTAATTCAATTGCACAGCATTCAGTTTTATCGTAATTCCACGCTCACGTTCAAGGTCCATGGAATCAAGAAGCTGTTCTTTCATCTCCCTTTGGGTAAGAGCGCCGGTTTTCTCTAAAATCCGGTCTGCCAGCGTGGACTTTCCATGGTCAATATGAGCAATGATGGAAAAATTCCGAATCCTCGATTGCCTCTCCAGTTTTTGTTCTCGGTTCATTCATTTCACTCCTACATTTTTGCGCAAAGTACACTAGTTTAGATTATAGCAATACAAGCACTGTTGTTCAATGCTGAACCCACCTAATTGCGAAAGCGCTTATAAAGCAAAAACAGTTATTTTTCCGCGAGAAAAATAACTGTCAGCTCAGGGAACCAAAAATTTGTGAAAGAATGGCTGAAATCAGACTCAATATTCCTTGGAATAAGGAAGAAACAAGGCCGGACACTTTCTCTCCCATTGAAGAAAAAAAGTTAAACGCTTTTGATTCTTCCAGCTGCTTTTGCTTTGTTTTTAAGTCATGAACATCGACCTGGGTGCCAAGTACTTCAGCCTCCCCAGCACCTTTGCCTGTTTCAAGCGTCAAGGTTTCACCATTCTCCTTATTTCCCTTTAATGCGCTCATTCCATCAGAAGCCTGCTGCATTCCAAGAAGAACGCCGAAAAAAAGGACAGCAGTAATTAAAAAACACTTGATCATAAATTTCGTCACAGGACCCACTCCGTTCACCTTCAATTTAATACATTCGTATGTGAAAGCTTGTCCTATTATGTGTTAATGCGTATAAGAAGAGCTGTTCGATTGGTCCACCTGTCTGTGAAGCGAGGTATTCAGTCCCACTGCGATCACGTTGGCCATGTCCTCCACAAACGTATCCACTTCCTTCGGAGTTACCATTAAATTATGACCGATCGGTGACAGCACTTCTCTTATCAATGCCCTCTTTTCATCTTCCTCCAATGTGCCCACCATTCCAAGAAACGACTGTCTTTGCTCTTGCGCCGGAAGATCATCCTCATTCAGTACCTTTTTTTCTCCAAATGTCATCCATGAAGGAGCCAGAGATTTAGAAGGCTTATCCTTCTCTTTAATTTCCCGTCCAAAATGTTTCAAAATATAGTCAATCGTATCACTTGCAATGGTAACTGCATCTACAACCGTTGGAACGCCAATTGCAATCACGGGGATACCAAGCGTCTCCTTGCTGAGTTCCTTTCGTTTGTTGCCTACCCCTGAGCCCGGATGGATTCCACTGTCAGAAACCTGAATGGTGGTGTTTACCCGTTCAAGCGAGCGTGAGGCAAGAGCATCTATGGCAATGACAAAATCAGGATTGACTTTTTTGATCACACCTTCAATAATATTGCTTGTCTCTATACCGGTGATTCCCATCACTCCTGGAGAAATGGCGCACACCGGCCGAAACCCTTCCTCCACGTTCTCAGGAGATATATCAAATAAATGTTTGGTGATCAGCAGATTTTCCAATACGTTTGGACCCAGTGAATCAGGTGTGACGTTCCAGTTGCCCAGACCGACAACCAAAGCAGTATCCGTCTCCTGGATGCCCAGCTCGTTCATAAAATTTCTGAAATCGCGGGCAAATACTTCCTGAACCCGCTCCTGCAGAGCGGAATCCTTTTCTCGGATGCCCTGCATTTCAAACGTTAAATATGTACCTGGCTTTTTGCCTGTAGCCTCTGCTCCACGTTCATCAATTTCCACCCGGGTCAGTTTTATCCCGTCATGATCCTGTTCTTTAATGATGATTCCTTCTATTGTGCTTTCTTTCTCCTTCATCTTTTCATCATTGACCAGCATTTCATGCGCTTCAATCGCTAAATCGGTCCGGACATTGTACTTGTTCAAATCGAGATCTTTGCTGTTCATTTAGGCACCGTCCTGTCATGGGATATATTGTCTCTATTTTTGCCCGCAAAAACCCTTTTCATTCTTGTATTGCAATTGAAGAATGAAACTGATAGAATACTTTGTGTCCTATTTTTTTGCAACCCAAGTTGCAATGTTAGGGAGGTGAATGGATTGGCTAATATTAAATCTGCTATTAAACGTGTAAAAACGAACGATAAGAACCGTGCTCACAATGCATCTTTAAAGTCTGCTATGCGTACAGCTGTGAAAAATTTCGAAACGAAGGTCGCTAACAACGATGCTGAAGGTGCGAAAGAAGCTTTTGTAGCTGCTACTAAAAAAGTTGATAAAGCGGCAACTAAAGGACTTATCCATAAAAACGCAGCATCACGTCAAAAGTCTCGTCTTGCTAAAGCGTTGAACGGAATTAACGCGTAATACGGGAACAGACATGAAACGACCTTATGGGTCGTTTTTATTTTTGGAGCAGAATCTAAATAAAAACGAGGAAGAATCCCTTTTACGGGTCTTCCTCGTTTTATTTGGCCATTTTTAGCATGATAAGCTCCAAAATCAGCTGCTTGTCCATTTTACCGGTTTTCATTTCATAATCGGCTTCTGCAATCCGGTCCAGAAGGGTAAACAGTTCTTGTTCGTCAAACATCCTTGCCTGTCTGGAAGCGAGTTTGACCGCATAGGGATGCAGCTTAAGCGCCCCGGCAATTTGCTTTTCTCCGTATCCTTTGGCAAACAGCTCTTTCACACCAAAGATAATCCGGAATTGACGAGCCATTAAAGAAAGAATTTTAATGGGCTCCTCATTTTGTTTCATTAAATCATAAAATGTTCTGAGAGCCTCATCAATTTTCTTATGAACGATATCATCAATCAGGGAAAAGATATTGTCTTCAAGCGTGCGGGGAACCAGCTGATCAATGACTTCAATGGAAATGTTGTTCCCCTCACCTACAAACAATGCAAGCTTATCCATTTCCTGCACGAGAGCCATCAGCTCATTACCGACTTTTGAACTCAAATATTGGGCAGCGTCTGCATCTATAAAAACGCCTTGCTGCATGGCACGGTCCTTGATCCATTCAATCGCAGAATCCCCGCTTAGCGGGGAGGCGGCAAGAACCTCGCCGTTTTTCTTCAATGTTTTGACAATCTTTTTCCGTTCATCCAGCTTTTCAGCTGGCACCACAAAAACAAGTATTGTAAAATCAGCAGGATCCTGTATGTACCGTTCGACGGTGGATAAATCATGCTCCACCTTGCTTTTGTATTTTGCTCCCGTAAGAAAAAGGGCATTTTTTATGACAACCACACGCCTGTCTCCCATGAACGGGAGTGTCTCTGCATCCTCCATTACCGCCTGTACCGGCGTTTCCTGATAGTCGTATACTGAATAATTGAAATCCTTGTCTTCATCGTTCAATGCGTAACTCACAATAGATGAAATGGCTTTCTCTATAATATAAGATTCTGTACCGTACAAAATATAATAGGGAGCAAATTGATTCTGTTTTAATTTCTTTTGTAATGCTGTAATTGACAAACCCTTCACCTCAAACTTTCTCTATTCTTATCGTAAGACGGAACGCATTTTTTTTCAATAGTGGAACCTCATTGCATGTAATGCTGAAAGAAGAAGCAGCATATGCTGCTTCTTCATTTATATTAAACACCGGTTACCAGGAACCCGGGACTCCCGGCAGCCAGCGAGTAAACCCTGAGATGCCCTTTAATGTTATGATATCCTATGCGGCTCAGCAATATTGGTGACAACAGTTAGCAAAACAGGCAAAGAATACAGGATTTGCTGTGCAATTCTGAATCCTTTATGGATTTTTTTTTAGGGATAGCTTATACTTATATCGATATGGGAGGGTTGCGGAAATGAATCAGTTCGAAAAAGACGTTCAAAGCAAACGGAATGATTTAATCGATTCAGGCATGGGCTTTGTTTGGTCCTTTGGTTTTTTCACGTTAATCTTTGCACTGGGAGTTATCATCAAATTAATCGCATCTTAATACATAAAAAGAAGCCCCCAGTGAGGCTTCTTTTTATTTTTTGGAGGCGGTTACACTATGCCGGATTTTCCAGCCTCCACCTATAACCGTAATTTCTACATCACCCTGTTCATCCGTTCGGATTGTTTTAACCCCCCGGTCAAGAAATCGTTTCATCACTTCAGGATGGGGATGCCCGTACCGGTTATTTTTTCCGGCTGAAATCAAGGCATAGGACGGTTTTACTTGATCAATAAACGCAGCAGACGAGGAAGTCTTGCTGCCATGATGGCCAGCCTTAAGAAAGGTCGCCTCAGTCGCCTCCCCCTCTCTCAGAATCCGCTGCTCTCCCCCCTCCTCCAGATCTCCGGTAAATAAAAAGGAAGTGGCATTTATTTGTGCCCTGATAACAATGGAGCGTGCATTGCTTTCCGTTTCGTCTCCATAGGGAGACAGCACCTCAAACACCCCGCCTCCCCCCGCCGACCAGCTTTTACCCCGCTGTGTAACGGTGATTGGCACGTGTCTTTTTGCCGCCTCATATAATACCCGTGTTTCCAGCGGTTCTTTGATCGTTCCTTTCGGAAACAGCACTTCTTTCACCTTTAGACCTGATAGAAGGGTTTGTGCCCCGCCGATATGATCCATGTCACCATGTGTGAGAATAAGTTTATCAATTTCCCTTATTCCCCTCGCTTTTAAAGCCGGAAGCACTACCTCCTTTGTGACATCATACTCCTTCTTTCGTTTCTTCCACGCTTCCGTTGGAAAATGGATGGTGCCTCCTGTATCAATCAAATAGACTCCCTTACGAAATGGGAGCTCAATCAATGTACTGTCCCCTTGTCCCACATTTAAATAAGTCACTCTTGCCTTATTATCGATAAGATGAATATTCCAATGCAGGATCCCGGCAGAAAACAGACAGAGGAGCGGCGGGATCAACATCCGGGTCAGACCACCTTTTTCCAAACAAATCAAAAAGTATAAAATCCCCGCGTAATAAACAGGGAACATAATGAACGGCGGTTTACCAAACGTCATGGCATAGGTACCAAGATCCAAGCCAAGAAGCGTGTGGTTTGTAAATTTCAGGACAAGCACTGCCGGATAAAAAAGAAGATTAGCTAAAGAAACCGAAACAAATGAAAAAAGAACACCAAGGCTGGCACTGGGAAGAGCAATGATAGATAATAACGGGATGAAGAGGAGATTTAGCGGCAAAGACCAAAGGGAAACTTCATAAAACGAGGTAATAATCAGCGGGTAGGACACCAACTGGCAAATCAAACTGGACATGAAGATTTGAACCCAGTAGGAAGTATAGCGGATGAAAATAAAACGGGAAGAAACCATCAGCGCAAACACATTCAAAAAAGAAAGCTGAAAACCAAGCTGAAAGGCATAATAGGGGTTGATGAGAAGCATAACCAGGCAAACGCAAGAGATGATGGCTAAAGGATGCACTTCCGTTCTATATAGCTGCAACAGCACGATACACATTCCCATCATGCCGGCACGCACAATGGATGCTTCACCACCTGTCAAAAATATATACAAAGGCAGTATGGCAGCAATACATACAGCCGCCTGTTCTCGGGTCACACCCGCCCTTAGAAGCAGAACGAAGAGCATCCCGGAAAGAATGGCGACGTTCAATCCTGATACAGCAAGCAAATGGGATAGGCCGAGACGCTGATACGCCTCATTGATTTTATCGGGAATATGGTCCCTATATCCGAAGATCAGCGCATTCAACAAACTTGAGATTTCCTCGGGGTAGGTACGCTCAATGAATTGAATTTCTTTCGATCGAAAAGAGATCAGATGGTCAAAAAACGA
Organism: Fictibacillus enclensis; assembly: GCF_001457035.1. Taxonomy (GTDB): domain Bacteria; phylum Bacillota; class Bacilli; order Bacillales; family Fictibacillaceae; genus Fictibacillus_C; species Fictibacillus_C enclensis. The sequence continues at coordinate 1,964,086 of NZ_KQ758617.1, forward strand.
GCGATCCTGTGATTTGCACTGGGATGGCAGCAGAGCTTTACCGGTGACCAGCCAATGAATCCCTTGTTTTCTTAGATACTCGGAATAATTCATTCCGGCAAAATTCTCTTGCCCTGGCGGAAGTTCCAGCTTCCCCTGAAACTGGCAGACCATCCCCGCTTTTAGCTGACCCCGTAGGGATTTTTGATGTTCCTGTGAAGAAATTTTTTGCCGCACAATGACCGTTTCTTCCTTCAGTTTGAGCCTAAAGCTCAGCAAATCCCCGTCAATGTCAGGGATGCTTTCGATCTTTCCGAGGAATACTCCTTCATCGCCCTTCAGATCCGTTATATTTCGTCCATCGGCCAATTGATAATAAAAATAAAAAAATACAAAGACAAGCAAACAAAGGGAAACCGTTTTTCCATCCACCCTCGGTAAAAAATAAAAAAGAGCGATTATGAGAATCGCCCAGATGCAATGTTCATTCGATGAATAGATTGCCGCTATCGCACATAGTGCATAAAGATAGCCTGCCTTCATCTTTATTTCAGATGCAGTGGGGCAGGATAGAGCTGCTCAGCCTTCTGTCTGAGCCTTTCGACTTTATCCTGACTGTCTGCAGCCCCTTGTTCCATGGCTCGTAAAAGTTCAAACGTCAGCTCCATTTGATCCTCATAATGTGGGTTCATCTTGTTCTCATTAAACGGAACCTGCTTCACAACAAGGCCAGCTTCCCTGAATTGTTCAATGGCATAGGGATGGTTTTTGTAATCCTGTGCGTAATACAAGGTTTTAATTCCACTTTGTATAATGGTTCGGCAACAGTGAAGACAAGGAAAGTGTGTTACATACATTTCTGCACCTTCTACGGGAACCCCGAACTTTGCACACTGCAGGATAGCATTCATCTCTGCATGAATGGTGCGTACACAATGTCCGTCAATAACATAGCATCCTTCATCTATACAGTGGACACCCCCTGAGATAGAACCGTTGTATCCTCCCGCTATAATTCTTTTATCTCTCACAATCGTCGCTCCCACTGCCAGCCTTGTGCATGTGCTTCTGTAGGCAAGCAAATGGCTTTGCGCCATAAAATATTCATCCCAGGAAATACGCTCCATTTTTTCTCTCCCCCAATCGAATCTTGTCTTTAGTGTAGGCATTCTCCAAGTGGATAGTCAATGAAAAATCCTAATCGACAGTAACTTGGGCTCTCATATTTTCAAGCGATTTCTCTCCAATGCCAGGCACGTTCAACAGATCGTCAACCGTTTTAAAGCCACCATTCTCTTCCCTGAATGTGATGATGGCTTTCGCTTTTGAGGGCCCGATGCCGGTTATGGTCTGCAGTTCCTGATCATTGGCTGTGTTAATATTCACTGCAGCCTGTCCGCTGTCAGTCTCCTGTCCTGCTCCATTTCCCAAGGTATCACCCCTAGCTGGCACTGTTGCTTCTTCACCTTTTTCAAGAATATAGAGCAGCATCTCATCTTTTACCTTACCTGAAAGGTTTACACTGCGCTGTTCAGCGCTTTTGGTGAATCCTCCGGCTTTTTCCACTGCATCAATCACCCGGTCTCCTTCCTTCATTTCGTATACACCCGGGCGGACCACAGCTCCTTTTATATCGAGCATAATTTTTGCCGGTTGCAAATTCGCCGGCTTTTGGCTCTCTTTCACAGGACTCTGGGCAGCATTCAATTCTTTCGCTGTTAATTCCTGTGGCAGCTCCTCTATGGCTGTTTCCTCCGTAGGTACCTTTTGTTCATACACGTACACTGCCCCTATCCCCACTACAAGAACAGCAGGCAGTATATAACGTAGCTTACGAAACCAAACTTCATATTTTTTTAGCATACCGTGTCTCCTTTCATTTTTTCATAAAACAGGCCGCGTATGCATATGTATCAAGGTAGGATGGATCAAGGAGAGGAGGAGTAAACAGTGAAGCTAGGGTTTATTGGAACGGGAAATATGGGAAGCATCCTGGTGTCTTCCTTTATTGAATCGGCTGCTATACAACCGTCACGCATTATGGTGACCAACCGGACACTGTCCAAGGCCGAAGCGCTGCAGGCTGCCCATCCCAAACTACGGGTGGCAGCTGCCGCAGAAGATGTGATTCGTTTTGCAGATATTCTGTTCATTTGTGTAAAACCGCACCAATTTTTTGACCTTCTTTGTGAAAATAAAAAACACATTTCAAAACATAAACTTGTCGTCTCGATTACAAGTCCCATCTCTTGTGAACAGATAGAAAATTTACTTGACTGTAACGTAGCCCGGGCGATCCCAAGCATTACAAACCGGGCACTTTCCGGCACTTCCCTTATTACGTTTGGCTCGAGATGCCACACTGAATATCAGGAAAAATTGTTATCGCTCATGTCTTTCATATCAAAGCCTGTGATTATCGGCGAAAATGTCACCCGCATTTCATCCGACATCGCCAGCTGCGGTCCAGCCTTCATCGGTTACCTTGTGCAATGCTTTGTGGACAGTGCTGTAAAAAAGACGGACCTTACCAAAAATGAGGCTACTCTTCTTGCCAGTGAAATGATTATCGGCATGGGCAAACTGTTGGAAAAAGAGGTTTTTTCTCTTCCATCGCTGATTGAAAAAGTGTGTGTAAAAGGTGGCATAACAGGAGAAGGAATCAAGATATTGAATGAGGATGCAGGAGAAGTATTTGATCGTGTGATCGAACGGACGCATGAAAAATACCATGAGGAATGTGAAAAGATCAGTGAGCAATTCGAGGTAAAAGAAGAACTAAAATAAGATTTCTCTCATTATCCCCGAAATCCTTCCTTAAAAGAAAAAAATAAGCCATCGGTTATGATGGCTTATTTTGATTTTATACAAATAAAAAAGATTCTCTCGGCTTCGGATTCAAGTTTATTCTCTGAAAAGTCCCCAGTAATTTTCAATACCGTGAAGCCCGCTTCTTCAAGAAGTTGCTCATAAGCCTTCACTGACAATGTTCTTTGCATATGTACTTCATCAAATCGGGAATATCGCGAGTCCTCTTCCCGTACAAAAAAGCTTAGTTCATGTTCTACACTGTCTGGATATTCGCCTTCATAGCACTGCCAGATGTAGGAAACCTCTTCCGCATTTTCAGCGAATGTATTCCCTGAGAAAATGTTATGAATTTTATAAAGGCTGTGTACATCAAACAAAAATAGCCCGTTTTCCTTCAGATGCCGATATATTGACTGAAAGGCTGCAGCTACCTTCTCTTCTGTCAAAAGATAGTTCAGTGAATCACAAAAAATGACAGCAGCATCGAACTCCGCCAAGCCGTCGATCTCGGTCATATCCTGTTGCAGAAATTGAACAGAAGCATGCTGGGTCAACGACTTTTCGTGAGCCACAGCAAGCATATCGCCGGACAGGTCGATTCCGGTTACATCATAACCCTTTAACGAAAGCGGTATGGAAATCGAGCCTGTCCCGCAGCCAACATCAAGAACACTCGATATGTCAGCTCCAACAGAGACAATCGCCTGTTCAAAAAAAGAGATCCACTGCTCATAAGGAGCGTCTTCCATTAATTGATCATAATAATACGCAAAATGTTGATAGCTCATGCCTGCTCCTTTTATTTATGAAAGGATTTGATTCAGGTCAACAGATGGGGCATCTCCCCATAATTTTTCCAGGTTGTAATAGGATCGTTCATCACGGTGAAAAACGTGGACGACCATATCCCCCATATCAACAAGAACCCATCTTGCCTGATCAAAACCTTCCATCCTTCGAATATTGATTTCCTTCTCTGCGGCTACATCCTTAAGCTCCCGGGCAATGGCCTGAACCTGTTTCTCAGAATTCCCATGGCATATTAGAAAATAATCTGCGACAAGAGAAATCCCCTTCATATCGAGCATTATAATGTCTTCAGCCCGCTTGTCATCCACCGCTTTCACTACGAGTTCAATCAGTTCCTGTTCATTCAAAATTACATTCCTCCGTTTCCTTTATTTTTTTTCAGCTGCGCCAAAAGACTGTTATACGTATTGATCGTTTCCGGATAGACCAGCTGATTCTGCTTCATCAGAAAAGTTACTGTATTTTTCAGCGCTTGAAGGCACGCTGTGTCCAGATCTTCGTTTGCCAGCTGCCGAACCTCTTCCACCCCGGGAAACTTTCTTCCAGGTTCGATATAATCGGCCAGAAAAATAATTTTTTCAAGCTTCCCCATCCCTACACGGCCGGTCGTATGATAGGCGATTGCAGCCAAAATGTCACGATCATTAATTCCTGCTTCCTTTTCTACCAGGTAGGCGCCGACTGGCGCATGAAGGAGCTCTCCTCCATAATGAAGCAGACTTTCCGGCATGGCTTGCTTTCTTACAATTTCCTTCATCTCTTCCTTTGACCGGAACTTGGCATAATCATGAAAGATAGCGGCCAGTTCTGTCTTAACTTGATCCTCTTCATATCGGTCTGCAAGTTCAAGAGCGGTTTGCACAACGCCAAGCGTATGCTGATAGCGGTGCTCTGTTAATTGTTCTTTAACTATTTCAAGGGCTTTTTCGCGATCCATAAAGTCCCTTCACCTCGATTTGTTTTCTGACACGTTCCGGAATGAGATACGTGGTGTTTTCCCCTTGAGACACTCTTTCCCGGATAAGGGTAGAGGAAACATCAAATAACGGCACTTCAAGCATGGCGGCCTGATATGGATTATGTTCGGCGTTAAGCGGATGACCGCTACGATTGATGGCGATAAAGGTTACCATACGGCTCAATTCATCAATCTCATGCCAGGTGTCGAGTGAATCGAGCATATCTCCACCAATGATAAAAAAGTACTCATAATCCGGATTCTTTTTTTGAAGTTCTTTGATCGTATCTATAGTATATGAAGGCCCTTCCCTTTCAAACTCGATCAAAGAGAGGGAAAATTTAGCATTATCCTGGATTGCCGCTTTAACCAGCTCAATCCTGTCATGATCTGAGACACCAGATGCCAATTGTTTATGCGGAGGATGATTGGCTGGCATCCAAATCACCTCATCAAGTGAAAAAGCACTCAGCGCTTCCTGAGCAATGAGTAAATGCCCATTGTGAGGAGGATGAAAAGACCCTCCAAATATCCCTATTTTCGCCATTGTATCATTCCTTTAAGGAAGTACGATCTCTTTGTTTTCTTTGGACTCTTTATAAAGAATAATGACATTCCCGATCACTTGAACGAGCTCAGCCTTCGTGCCTTTGGCAACGGCTTCCGCCACTTCCTCGCGCGGTTCTTCACAGTTTTGAAGAATGCTGATTTTAATCAGCTCTCTGGCTTCCAGCGCTTCCTGGATTTGTTTGATCATATTGCTGTTGACTCCGCCCTTTCCTACCTGAAAAATAGGCTGAATCGGATTTGCTTTGGAACGCAAAAAGCGTTTTTGTTTACCTGTTAACATAACTTCCTCCCAATTCTTCAATCACAATCTTCTCCATCAATGATGCGTCCGGCGCAACACCTGTCCATTTTTCAAACGACAGCGCGCCCTGAAAAACCAGCATGGCCACTCCATTATCAATAATGGCCCCTCGTTTTTCGCTCTCTTTTAATAAAGCGGTCTTAAAAGGATTATAAATAATATCCGAAACCACGGTTCCCGCTTTTAGATGATTCACACGTAAAGGCAAACGGTCCTCTTTCATGCCGATCGATGTGGTATTAATGACAATGTTGAAGTCAGTGAGCCTTTCTTCGGCTTCCTGAAGGGAGATGACCTGGTCCTGGTCTCTCAAACACTCGCTAAAAATGTCTTGTGCCTTTTCCATCGTCCGGTTCGTGATCGCAATGGTCTTCGGTCCTTCTTTGCCCATTGCATAGCTGATGGCCCGGGACGCTCCTCCTGCTCCAATGATGAGAACCTTTGCCTCTTCCATTGGAAAGCTGACATGGCGCATCAAACCTTTTACAAAACCGGCGCCGTCTGTATTGTACCCGGTCAATTTTCCGTTTTCATTGACTACCGTATTGACTGCTCCAATTTTCAAGGCATCTTCTGCAATTTCATCAAGATACGGCATAATGGCCTGCTTATGCGGAATCGTTACATTCCACCCGGCAAAGCCTTTTTCACGCATGTCCCCGACAGCTTCTGCCAGCTGGTCCGGATGTACCTCATATTTATCATAAACATAGGAAAGCCCTGCTTTTTCAAAAGCACCATTCTGCATCTGTGGAGACATGGAATGGCTGACAGGATATCCAATTAAACCAACTTTTTTTCTCATCCTTCCCTCTCCCCTCAGTTAAATGAGCGACGGCCTTAACGTTACAGCAACGCCTTCTGGTGCATGGGCTGCAATCCTGACCCCCGGTTCTTTAACCGTAACCCAGCCAAGGCCCGATATCACCACATCTGTATCCTTTTCCTTAATGGTAAACTCATGCCTTTTTAGCGGAGGCAGGTTATCCGGTTCAGAAGGCGGTGACAAAAGATCACCGAGGTGATTTTGATACAGCTCATCTGCATTTTCAAGCTTCGTCCGGTGGATATTTAAGTCATTGGACACGTGGCAGACAAAAGACCTTCTTCCTCCACTGATATAATCGAAACGTGCGAGTCCTCCCAAAAACAGAGTCTGAGCCTCATTCAACTGGAAGACCATCGGCTTGATTTCTTTTTTAGGCATAATGAACTTCAGCTCATCCTTGCTGACAAAGTGAGCCATTTGGTGATGGTTGATAATACCTGGCGTATCAAAAAGAGCACTTTCTTCATCCAAAGGAATATCGATCAAGTTCAACGTGGTTCCCGGAAAATGGGATGTTGTAATGATGTCTTCCTGCTCCGTGCCAAGCTGTTTGATTAGCCCATTAATGAACGTTGATTTCCCCACGTTCGTACAGCCTACTACATAGACATCTCTGCCGCCGCGCAGCTCATCAATCCGTTCAGCCACATCTAAAAGACCCGTTCCTTTTGCAGCGGATACAAGATGGACTTCCTCTGCCTTTACACCCAGCTCCCTGGCCATGGAAGACATCCACTGTGTCAGTCTGTTTTTGTTAACGGATTTAGGAAGCAAATCCACCTTATTCCCAATCAGCATAAGTTTGTTTCTGCCGATGTAGCGGTGGATGCCCGGCAGCCAAGAACCGTTAAAATCAAAAATATCAACGACTTTAACAACCAATGCATCCGTATCTCCGATGCCGGATAAAATTTTGCGGTAATCATCATCCGTAAGGCTGACATCCTGGATTTCATTATAATGCTTTAAACGAAAACAACGCTGGCAAATGACAACATCCCTCTTTAAACTCGAGGGTGGTGCATAGCCGAGCTCCTCCTTGTTTTCTGTCTGTATGGGCGCTCCGCATCCGATACATTTAATCTGTTCCTTCAATCTTATTCCTCCCAGTTGAGCATGCCTTTCCTTTTCATCCAAGACAATAACATTCTTTCGATTTTTCTGTTTACTCTTGTCCATAATCCGTCCGTGCTGGCCACAGGCACAACCATAATGGTGTGCAGTTTAAGGCGGTTTCCTCCCAGTACATCCGTTAACAATTGATCGCCGATTACCACGATCTCATCGCGCTTCAGGTTCATGTCGCGGATTGCCCGCTTAAACGCTCGGGACATCGGTTTTCTTGCGCTATAAATAAATGGTATTTGTACAGGGTCAGAAAAACTGCTTACTCGCTGCTGCGTATTGTTGGAAACTATCGTTATTAAAATTCCCTTCTCCTTAAATGAACTAAACCATTTTATCAGTTCTGGAGTCGCTTCCGGACGATCCCACTCAACAAGGGTATTATCCAGGTCAGTGATAATTCCTTTTACATTCCGTTTCACTAACATTTCAGGCGTTATATCAAAAATGCTCTGGACATGTTCATCCGGCAAAAATTGTTTTAACATGCTGGACACCTCTATACTATTTCATTCAGTTACACTTTTACATTGTACCAGTTATTCGCCATGGAACAACTTTTTTATTGTTTTCAGACAGCTGCCAGCCTCTGAAAAAGAAGGCTTGTACAGAAAAGTTTTCGACAAATTGTTCGCATCCGACAATGTGGATAACTTTATCAACATTTTTCCCTGCGAAATGAGCAGAATTTTCTGTCTTATAAACAACCTACCCACAGGTTATCCACCAAACATTGTGGATATTCGAACGATTGTTCTGTTTTCTTTTTCATGGTAAGCTGAATTTAGAAAGTATCAGAACTTATAGTTTATGCCGAACTGAACCATTTCATAACCCATTCATCGTGAAAAAATGCATCCTAGGGCATTTTAAAAAACAGGAGGTGAACATGCCACCCGATGGCAGCTCACTTATGGAAAATTTATCGGACGAACTTTTGATTGAATCTTATTTTAAAGCAAAAGAACTGCGACTGAGCTCTGACTTTATCTCTTTAATCCAACAAGAAATTGAACGAAGATCCCTTGAGAAGAGATTGAACGTTTATTTCCTGAAAGCCCATCACTAGATGAGGCTTTTTTTTATGTTGATTATAGAACCCTCCCTTGAAGGAAAAACTAACCGTATTTTCAACTCTCATCATTCATGTTTTTTCAGATTTTTATATTAAATAGGAAGAAACAAAAACATTCAGTATTTTCAACGGTTTTAAGTTGATTGTCCCTGTTTTTTCTGCTTACAATGAAATGGCATTGGTTAAAAAATCACGTACATAATCATGACTTTAGAAGGAGGAACGGATTTGTTTTTGTACTACATTGCTTTGCCTTTTATCGCGGCCCTTTTGCTTTCTCTTTTTTCCCGCCCGCATTCAAAGACGTTCCATCCCGGATGGTTGGTGGCAATTATCCCTTTCGTTCTGTTTATTTTGTTTTTGACACACAGTAGCGGAATTTCAGAAGGACAGCCTTTAGCTTCATTGACGAACTGGATTCCATCGATGGGTATACAGCTTTCCTTTTACCTGGATGGGCTTAGCCTTCTTTTCACGTTGCTCATAACAGGCATTGGCTTTTTGGTTGTTTTGTATTCGATTTTTTATTTGAGCAAAAAAGAAAATTTGATTAACTTTTATATTTACTTGCTGCTTTTCATGGGATCCATGCTGGGGCTTGTGATGTCTGATAATCTATTTGTTCTGTATACGTTCTGGGAATTTACCAGCATATCTTCTTTTTTGCTGATCGGTTTCTGGTCACACCGTGCGCGATCCGTATATGGCGCTCTAAAATCCATGATGATCACAGTGTTTGGCGGGCTTTCCATGCTCGGCGGTTTTCTACTATTGTGGATTGCAACTGACACTACCAGCATCAGGGAAATCATCAGCCAAAAAGAAGAGTTAATGGCAAGTCCTCTATTTACAGCCATCTTGCTGCTCGTTTTAGTCGGTGCCTTTACCAAGTCGGCTCAGTTTCCTTTCCACACTTGGCTTCCGGATGCCATGGAAGCTCCGACCCCTGTTAGTGCTTATCTTCACTCCGCCACCATGGTAAAAGCGGGGATCTACCTGGTTGCCAGATTATCATTATTGTTCACCGGCAGTGATCTGTTTTTCCTTTGCGTATCAGGCTTTGGTCTGGTCACCCTATGTTGGGGTTCGTTCATGGCCGTCCGGCAAACGGATCTCAAAGGCATACTGGCTTTCTCCACCATCAGCCAGCTTGGAATGATCATGGCCATGCTCGGATTTGGTTCAGAGGCTGCCATTTTTGCGGCGGTTTTTCATATTTTTAATCACGCCACCTTTAAGGGCTGCCTGTTCATGGTTGCCGGGATTGTGGACCATGAAACAGGGACTAGAGATATTCGGAAACTCGGCGGTTTGATGACCTTTATGCCGATAACCGCAACTCTTGCATTCTTTGGAACGTTTTCCATGGCAGGGTTCCCTCTACCTATCTTTAATGGGTTTTTAAGTAAAGAAATGTTTTTTGATGCATCGCTGCAAACAGCGGCTCCATCCGGTCTTGCCAAACAGGCAGCACCTCTCTTTCCCTATCTCGCTGTTTTGGGCAGCATTTTTACGTTTGTCTATTCCATGCATTTATTCTTTGGAACCTTCAGAGGGAAAGTCCAATTGGACCGGCTAGAGAAAAAACCGCATGAAGCCCCGTTCGGCATGCTGATTCCGCCGTTCTTGCTCGTTTGTTTCATTGTCGTAATCGGCGTTCTTCCCAACCTGATCAATGAACGCCTTTTGGCACCCGCAGCTGGTTCAATAGCCGGAAATCCAATCCATATACATGTGGCGTTTTGGCATGGCATTAAACTTCCGCTCATTATGTCTCTGATCGTAGTCGCTGCAGGCGCCTTGTTATCTCTTTTCAAGCGTTACTGGGAGAGTATTTACCTGTATCTTCCCGGAAAACTTTCCGCTGACAAAGCATATCAGGCACTTCTTAACAGTTTGCTGCGGGGAGCAAAAAAGACTACATCTTCTTACATGACAGGTTCATTAAGTCTATATTTAGCAATCATTGTATTGTTTCTGGTATGCGTGACCGCAGGGATGATGGCTGCCACCGGTGGATTTGCCTTCAGTATGGCGGATCTTTCACCTGTAAAATGGGCGGAAGCTATTACGGGCTTTGCCATGTTGCTAGCAGCAGTGGCCACCATTTTTATGAAACGCCGCATCGCTGCCGTAATTGTAATCGGCGTGGTCGGTTATGGATTGGCGCTGTTGTTTGTCCTGTTCCGTGCTCCTGACCTTGCGTTAACTCAGCTCATTATTGAAACAGTAACCGTTGTTCTCTTTTTACTCTGTTTTTCCCACCTGCCTGTGATGAAACCAAACTCTAAACCGCTGCGTTCCAAGGTGGCGGATGTCCTGATTTCGTTAGCAGCAGGTACACTCATTACATTAGTCGCTATCTCATCACACAGCTCGAAATGGTTTCAGCCCATCTCTGACTACTTTGTCAAAACCTCCTACTCGCTTGGCGGTGGCAAGAACATCGTGAACGTTATTCTTGTTGATTTCAGGGGGCTGGACACCATGTTTGAGATAACGGTTCTCGGCTTGGCTGCACTAGGGATCTATGGAATGATTAAAATACGATTACGAAAAAAAGGAGGAATGGAGCAATAATGGAAATTTTGATGTGTATCTTGGGAGGCGCCCTTTTTGCAGCAGGGATTTACCTCCTGCTGCAGCGCCAATTGCTCCGCATCATCCTGGGGACGGCTTTGGTTTCCCACGGAGCCCATCTATTGATATTAACAATGGGAAAATTAAACCGAGGCGCACCTCCTGTATTAAATGAAGGAATCCAGCACTATACAGATCCACTTCCTCAAGCGCTCATCCTGACCTCCATTGTTATCAGTTTTGGAGTGACCAGCTTTTTACTTGTTTTGGCTTATCGTGCTTACCAGAAAAACAACACAGATATGATGGACCAATTGCGAGGTACTGAAGATGAGTAATCTGGTCATCCTTCCTATTCTGATTCCTTTGTTTTTTGGTACAATGTTTATTTTTTTTCATAATAAATTAGCAACTGTCCGGCTATTGTCTTTTTTTGTCCTCTTGATCAATACAGCTACTGCGGTATTCATCGTTTACGAGGTTTTTTCGAAAGGCGCATTGATCCTTGAGACCGGCGGGTGGAAAGCCCCCTATGGCATTATTCTTATTGCCGACAAGTTGTCTTCTTTGCTGATTTTAACCACCAACATCATCGCGTTGGCGGCTTGCTGGTATGCAGGAGCGACACTCGATGAAGAACGTGAAAAACACTATTTCTACACGCTGTTTCTGATTCTCATTGCGGGGGTCAGCGGTGCCTTTCTGACAGGTGACCTTTTTAACCTGTTCGTCTTTTTTGAAGTGCTGCTGATGGCTTCCTATGGATTAATTGTGCTTGGTGCCACAAAAATCCAGTTGAGAGAATCCATTAAATACGTACTGCTTAACCTTTTTTCATCCATGTTGTTTGTTACAACCGTAGCGTTTTTGTATTCGGTTACAGGAACCGTGAATATGGCCCAGCTGGCCGAGCGTGTAGGCGATGTACAGCAAAAAGGAGTTCTAACGGCCATCGCCATTTTGTTGTTTGTCGTATTTGGCACGAAAGGAGCCCTTTTCCCGCTTTACTTTTGGCTCCCAAAATCGTACACTGCACCGCCACCTGTCATCTCCGCTCTGTTTGGGGCTTTGTTGACGAAGGTTGGAATTTACTCCATCTTACGGGTCTTTTCCTTAATCTTCATTTACAAATTGGAAACAACTCATACCTTCTTCGTCATACTGGCAGGTTTCACTCTGGTTTTCGGTGTGATAGGAGCTTTGTCCACCCATAATGTAAAACTGATTATTGCATACAACATTATTCCTGCCATCGGTTTTATGATACTTGGAATCGGTACGTTTTCATCAGAATCACTGGCGGGTACTATTTACTACCTGGTTCATGACATGATTATAAAAGCGGCCCTGTTCTTCCTGGCAGGCATTCTCGTTTATATTGCCGGAACAAGCGATTTGCGGCAGATGGGTGGGTATATACAAAAATATCCGCTGGTCGGCTGGATGTTTTTCCTTTCGGCTCTCGTTCTTGCCGGAATCCCTCCGTTTAGCGGATTTATCGGTAAACTCTTACTGTTAAAAGGAGCTTTTGCAGAAAAACACTATATGATCGCTGCCATCGGTCTTGGCTGCAGCCTGTTGATCCTGCTGTCCATCATTCGAATCTTTATCATGGCGTTTTGGGGTGAACAAAAAGAGGTTAAAAGGATAAAACTGAAGCCAGGAATGGTGATTCCTCCTCTTGCGCTTCTTTGCTTCTCCATTTTTCTAGGCATAGGAGCAGAATGGATCTATCCGCATATACAATCGATTGCCGATGGTCTTGCCAATCCGTCGGAATATATAAATGAAGTTTTAAAAGCGAGGTGAGTGATTAATGGCCGTTCAATTGTTGATCAATATTTTTATTGGGGTTATCTGGATGTTCCTGTCTGAAAACTATTCGTTTGGCAGTTATGTCAGCGGGTTTATCGTCGGGATTGGCTTGATTTATCTGCTGAACCGCTATATCCCCGACGAATTTTATTTCCTGAAGGTTTGGGCCATCATTAAACTCATCTTCTTGTTTATAAAAGAATTGATCCTAGCAAATTTTGATGTTCTAAAATGGATTTATAAACCAAAAATGAATTTCCGGCCGGGGATTATTGCCCTCCCCATCGATTTGAAGACCAACTGGGAGATCAATTTGCTGGCGAATTTGATTACTCTGACACCCGGCACCCTGTCGGTGGATATTTCGAGAGATCAGCGCTTCATTTATATCCATGCTATCGATCTGCCCGACACAAATGAAACAATTCATTCCATCAAAGAAACCTTTGAAAAAGCAATTATCGAGGTGACAAGATGAGCAGCTGGTTCGAAAATGTGGTTACTGTCTGTCTTATTGTGAACTGCCTTTCTGTTCTTTTACTGGTCTATCGGGTGGTTTGGGGGCCTTCTAGTGCAGACAGAGCGGTTGCCATTGATACAATCGGGGTAAATCTTATCGCCATTACCGCTCTCGTTTCCATTCGTCTGAATACCATTGACCTGCATGATGTCATATTGCTAATTGGCATCCTCACCTTTATAGCAACCGTGGCCATTGCGAAATTTTTGGATAGGGGTGTGCTCATTGACAGAGATCGTAATTAGTATTTTTCTTATCCTTGGTACCTTTGTTGTGTTTTCGGGAACGCTGGGCGTACTCCGGTTCCCCGATGTGTATTCCAGGCTTCATGCCGCAACCAAGAGTGCCACATTGGGTGTTTCCGGTATATTGATTGGCTCCTTCCTTTTCTTTCTGTTTGTTCAGGACTTGGTCAGCGGTAAGCTTCTTCTTGGAATTGTATTTGTTCTGCTGACAGCGCCTGTAGGGGGTCACATGATTTCCAGGGCCGCCTATCGAAGTGGTGTTCCATTATCCGAAAAAACGATACAGGATGAGTTGAACAGCGAGAGGGATTACTATTAATGAAACCGGACAGGAAGGTATTGGGAAATATACCCTTTCCAAATTTACAAAATTAACATATAATGATAAGAATCTAATATATTTCATTAATAGTGAATGATTGATTACACAAGTATCTTTCCTGTCTTACGGACATAAGGTACGGAGAGTGAAGTGATGTTATGTTCATGACGGCAAGAGAACGGGTTGATTCCACAGTAAAAAAAGTAAAAGGCCAAACGGCCAATATTTTAACATTGATCAACCTCTCACTCGGTGCTCTCGCTTTATTGTTTATCTTTAAAGAAGATTTGAAAACTGGCTTTATTTTAATTTTTTTAGCTGGTCTTTTTGACCGTTTTGATGGTATGGTTGCCCGGAAATTAAACATAGAATCAGAGTTTGGCAAACAGCTAGATTCCCTTTGTGATTTAATTTCATTTGGCATCGCACCCGCGTTTTTAATGTATCAAGCTTCTCTTTTTGAATTTGGTGTTCCCGGCATTATTTTTACGATTTTATTTATCGTCTGCGGTGCCATACGACTGGCGCGTTTCAATATCACGGAATTCACCGGATCATTTGTCGGAGTCCCGATTACGGTGGCAGGCTGTCTGATTGCCATGTGCTACCTTTTGATTCCGTTCATTCCCGGCTATTTCTTTATGTTTATTATGATCGCCTTTTCCTTTCTGATGATCAGTACGATCTCAATACAAAAAAGATAAAGCCAATAAGGGCAAACAAAAAAACAGCTTTACAGCTGTTTTTTTTGTTTTCTTATAAGGTTAATCTTGAGTCAGTTCCAAAAATTCCTTCACGTCTTTGATTGCCACTTCAATCCCTTTTTTCCAGAACTCAGGCTTTGTTACATCTTCATTCAAATGCTTCATTGCAAGCTCTTCGACCGTCATGCTCGCAGTGTCTCTGAGCAACGCAATGTACTTTTCTTCAAAGCTCGTTCCTTCCTGTTTGGCAATCGCATAAATGCTGGCACTGAATAAATAGCCAAACGTGTAGGGAAAGTTGTAAAACGGAACATCTGTAATATAGAAATGAAGCTTTGATGCCCAGAAATACGGGTGGTAGCTTCCCAATGAATCACAAAATGCTTCTTTTTGTGCTTCGACCATGAACTCTTTCAAGCGTTCAACAGGAACCAGGCCTTGTTTGCGCTCTTCATAGAACCTTGTTTCGAATAAAAAGCGTGCGTGGATGTTCATAAAGAACGCAACCGAGCGCTGAGCTTTGTCTTCGAGGAGGGCGATTTTTTCCTCCTTGCTTTTTGCGTTTTTCACGGCGGCATCAGATACCACCATCTCCGCAAACGTAGAAGCCGTTTCAGCCACATTCATCGCGTAATCTGTCGCCAGAAATGGCATGTCGTCCATCACGTACGAATGAAAGGCATGGCCAAGTTCATGAGCCAATGTGGAAACATTGCTTGGAGTACCGGAGTACGTCATGAAGATCCGCGTTTCATTTTTCACCGGAAATCCTGTGCAGAATCCGCCAGGTCGTTTTCCGGAGCGGTCTTCTGCTTCAATCCACTGCTTTTCAAAAGCATGTTTGGAAAACTCCGACATCTTGGGACTAAAGGATTGGAATTGTTCTACAATAAAGCTGGCACCTTCGTCATAGCTCATTGTACTGTCAACATTGGTAAGAGGAGCATCCACATCAGCCCAGCTCAGCTTCTCCACACCCAACAGTGAAGCTTTTCGGTTCAAATACGTCACGAACAGCTCCTTGTTTTCCTCGATCGCCTGCCACATCGCCTTTAATGTCTCCTCTGACATTCGGTTAATATCGAGAGGCTCTTTCAGGACATTGTCCCATTTACGATGTTTATAAACACTGTTCCGGAATCCAGCAATATGGTTTAAAGCTTCTGCACAAAAATCTGCCTGCTCATCCCATGCTTCTGTATACTTGGCAAAAACACTTTCTCTTTCCTCTCTGTCCGGACTTGTCATGCGGTTTTCGGCCTGCCCGACAGAAAGGGTTTCCTTGTTTCCGTCCTTTTCCACTTCTATGCCAATTTTTCCGACGACTGTGTCATACAGAGTGGACCAACTGTGATAACCGTCGACTGCCAAATCATTCATCAACGCTTCTTGTTCATAAGAAAGCTTTTGTGAAGCAAGATTTCGTCTTTCAGACAATGGAAAAGCAATGGCAGCAAAATAAGGTTTTTGAATCACACGATTCCACTCTTCATCCGGAATGTCCGCCATCTTGTTATCCAAAAGAACCAATATTGTAGAATAAACAGCATTTAATGATTCCAATTTTCCGCGAAGATTCAGGGCCTGCTTGTCATTGACATCCTGCGCCGTCAAACATCCGACAAAAGATACACATTCATTGATAAGCGCAGCGTTTTGCTGAACGCCTTCAACAACCTCCTGAAGGGCTTCCTCCGAAAATTGAAAGCTCTCGACTTTTTGATTAAGATCAGCCAGTTGTTTTTCAATGCGTCCGATAGCGGCAAGTAGTTCCTCCGAGCGGCTTCCGCCCTTAAATATTGATTCCAGATCCCAGCTTTGACGCAAACCTTGCAATAGCATCTAAAATCCCCCTTATGTATAAAATATTCGATCTATTTCCATTATAGTGAAATTTTTATTAAAAATCGACCCTTTAGTTTATTTTAAATAAAAACTCTCTTCCTTCATTTAGGAAGAGAGCCAAGAAGCTATTCTGCGATGCAAAGATACATGAAATAAACGAGAGTAATGATCATTATGGCAAATAGCAAAACTTCCTGCATACGCCCGAGCCTCCCTTATGTAGATTGTTCTTTACATCTATTCCCCTTAATTACGAGATCAATCCCTTTATTGGTATTATTCGATCGAAAACATTATGTCCTTTCTTTCAAGTCTTTTTGATACAAGAAGCTTCCTACGAAAATACTATGGAAAGGGAAAAAGAAAAAAGCTTGTGTTTTAATTCGAATTTGTTGCATTTTCCTGTATCGTCGCATATATTATAGTCAATTCTCAAAAAGTTGAATGCAGGAAACTTTTTAACCTTAAGGACACCCTGTGACTTATTTTGCAAAAGAAGGTGAGCAACATTGAATAGTAAAGCATTGGAAGCTGCAATGCCCAGAAAAGGTAAACTTCGCAGAGCCATTCCTTTTCTCGGCCCCGCGTTTCTTGTGAGTGTGGGCTATATCGATCCCGGAAACTGGGCCACCAATATCGAAGGCGGTTCTGCTTTTGGCTACACGCTATTGTGGGTTTTACTGCTCAGTAACCTGATGGCCATTCTGTTGCAGACAACAGCTGCAAAACTCGGGGTAGCCACAGGAAAGTCATTATCAGAAAACTGCCGGCAGCATTTTAAAAAGCCGGTCGCTGTTTTTTTGTGGATTACAGCAGAGCTGGCTGCCATGGCAACCGACCTCGCCGAATTCCTCGGAGCAGCACTCGGGATCTATTTATTGCTGGGGATTCCCTTGTTTCCGGCTGCATTGATCGGAGCTGCTGTTACATTTGGTATCCTTTTGCTTCATAAATACGGCTTCCGTTTTATTGAACAATTGATTCTGGGCTTTGTAATTATAGTGGCGGCTGTTTATATTGTTGAATTGTTTTATGCTAAACCGGACCTTGGGCAGGTCGGCTATCATCTGGTCGTCCCCCATCTTAACTCGGCAAGCATCCTTGTAGCCATCGGAATGCTCGGTGCAACCGTTATGCCGCATAATATTTTTCTTCATTCTTCCGTTGTGAAAAACAGGCTGAAAAAGAACCAGCCAAAGCATAATCACCGGGTGTATAAGTATGCCATCGTAGATTCACTGCTTGCGTTAAACGTGGCATGGTTCATTAACTCAGCCATGATCGTCGTAGCGGCAGCAGTCTTTTACAAGAATGGCTTGAAGGTTACATCCATTGAAGATGCCTATTCTACCCTGACACCGCTTCTCGGTGGTTTTGCCAGTCTTGCCTTTGCCATTGCCTTGCTTTCCGCCGGTCTTTCATCCTCTGTAACCGGAACCATGGCAGGACAATATATACTGGAAGGCTTTTTAAACATTAAGATACCGATTTGGGTGCGAAGACTCGTTACCATGATCCCAGCATTAATCATTATTGGAGCAGGAATCAATACGTGGAAAGCGCTCGTGGTCAGCCAGGTCGTTCTAAGTATGCAGCTTCCGTTTACGATTATTCCATTGATCATGTTTACCCGCAGTAAAAAGATCATGGGAAGCTACGCCAACAAGCGGTGGACCAACATCCTGCTGATTTTGGTAGCAGCCATCATTATTATTTTGAATGGCCTCCTTATTTATCAGACATTTGGAGGCGAATTTTAAAAAACAACAAGCCGGGCTTATGCCCCGACTTGTTGTTTTTTTTATCCTATCAATTTACTCACAATGACCACTATAATTCCAGCTAAAGCAAGAATGTAATTCATGATCAGGTTATTTTCTTCTGGTGGTTCTGATTGATTAAAAAGCTGATCAAAGGCTTGTTTCCGAAGCAATGTATCATACCTGTACATCGTGCGGTTCCTTCCCTATTGTAATCGCTTTCATTTATACTATATTAAACAATTATCTTTAAAATTCTTTGATTTCCTTCCTCTAACAAGAATATCCTATGTTTTACATAAAATTGGTTTTAAGAAATTAACCCTGTTTCAATTTACGTTTTATAGAAAATTACCGTGGTATAAACATTAATAACAACTTTCGTACTGCAATGAAAGGAGTTTATTATGGCGGAAAGACTTGCCCCAGACACGAAAATACAGGGTACCGAGTTTAATATATCCGACTTTTGGTCTTGGGGGTTTTCAGATGTTCTAACGAATTCATTAAGAGGTGTTTTTGCAGAATTTCTTGTGGGAAGCACATTAGATGTATTACACCGACCTCGTATTGAATGGGACGCCTATGATTTAATGTACAAAGACAAAAAAATCGAAGTAAAATCTGCTGCCTATATACAATCCTGGCATGAGGGCCAATATTCCAAAATTAGCTTTGGGATTGAAGCAAAACGAGCTTATAACTACGAAACACGAACCTACACAACAGAACCTATCCGAAATGCAGATCTTTATGTATTTTGTTTACTTTATGAAAAGGATGCCAATCTGATTGATGTTCTTAATACCGAGCAGTGGCACTTTTATATAGTCCAAACCACTGTCTTAAACACCCTATTCCCACTGCAAAAAAGGATTTCATTAAGTACTTTAGAAAAAGTCACTCAACCGGTTGCTTTTACAGAAATAAAAGAGACAATAGATCTTGCGATAAACCAATAAGTTGTTAACCATTACACTCACAAAAATAAAAGGGTACTCCCTATTTAAGGAATACCCTTTTGAATTTTAATAATTTGGCCGATCTTTCTGGCTCTGCTTCCGGCTTCGGTAAAACTCGTGGAACAGCTTCATCAGTGCCCGCTTTTCAATCCTTGAGACATAACTCCGCGAAATGCCCAGCATTTTTGCGATTTCCCGCTGGGTCTTTTCTTTTTGCATATCCAGGCCAAATCGTCCGACAATGACTTCTTTCTCCCGGTCATCAAGCACATGAATATAATCATATATTTTCTTTTTTTGCATTTTCAGCTGAATGGTATCCACCACGTCCTCTGTTTCCGCTTTCAGCACATCAATGAGCGTGATTTCGTTCCCTTCCTTATCGGTCCCAATCGGATCATGAAGAGATACATCTTTTTTCGTTTTTTTCAGAGCCCTCAGATGCATGAGGATTTCATTTTCAATACAACGTGCCGCATACGTCGCAAGCTTCGTGCCTTTCCCTCTCGAATAGCTCTCGATCGCCTTGATCAGTCCGATGGTCCCGATGGAAATCAGGTCTTCCGTATCTTCCCCTGTATTCTCAAATTTCTTGACGATATGTGCAACCAAACGCAAGTTGTGTTCGATCAGTTTGCTTCTGGCCTCCTGGTCTCCCTCGGCCATCCGTTTTAAGTATTCTTTCTCCTCGTTTTCGTTGAGGGGCTGCGGAAACGCATTGTTTTTCACATACGAGACAAACAGCATAACTTCTTTGAAAAAGTACCCTAATACAACAAGCAACCCGGACATTCAGACACCTCCCGGCTGTTATTTCTTACTCTTATCTGTATGCCGGGTTGGGCTTGTTAGGTGTCTGTACCATATGGAAGTCCTTTACGTATATCAACGAAAGGAGAGGTTTTTCCTGTTATGACTCCTTTCGTTTAATCACTTTCAAGAAATGTATGAATAAAAAAAGAACATCCTCAAAATGGATGTTCTTACAATGGCACTTAGTTACCAAAACTAAGCGTCCCAAAAGTCCTTAATTTTAGCGTTGCTCTCAACACCTTTTACTTCGCGTAAAACCTTCCTCATCACGTTTGTATTTGGTTTGTATGAAAAATCATTAATTAATTTATATGAAAGTGTAGGACTTATTCCACACGAGTGCTCTAACCAGGCATTATCTAATTGCTGATGTGTTAGCCAATTTCCTAACCTGCTCTTCGAATTTTGTTCCATCTCCTTCACATCCTTAAATGATATAAACGTACATATCGATTCCCCATTCCCCCTTTAACCTAGATGTAAACCTATATTTTATAAATTGCACAAACTGCTAGTCAGAAAAATTTATTGAACCTTAATAAAAAATCATATACACTGATTAAAATTCGGGCATTTAGTCCTAAGAAATTTTCAAATAGGAAACGGGGTATTACCTTGCCTACCCAAATTTTGTCTATTGCTCAAATAACTCACTACTTGATATTTTTAAAAAATTTTTTGAAATAAGTTACATAACGCATACATTCACTCTCAAAGAAGAGAAAAAATTTTCAATAAAATATGATCACTTAAAAAAGGTGTATCAGTTTTATTCCTTTTATGATAAACGCGAGTGGGAATCAGCTTCCATTGAGGAGGATACCCTTACACAATTGATTAATAAAAACTTAAAAGGAGGAAAGCAGCCGTTTGCCTTCCTCCTAATTATTTACTTACTTTCTAACTTCCATAAAGGCCTGGTGCAGGTTTCCTTTCACATTAAATTTATCAATGTCTAAACCTAAAGTAACCATAATTTGAGCCACTTCTTTCAAGTTACGCTGTTCACCATATATCCCTCTCCTTGAAATACTAGATCTTTAATTCAAAGTGTACTAATAACATAGCAAAGCTCCATGAGCAGGTATTTAAGCTTCTAGTAATTAAATTAATTAGTTTTCCGTTTAACTGAAGTTTTGGTTACTCTTTATCAGTCAGTTTGAATTCTTTAACTCTATGCTGCGGGATGTAGCTAATCATGTAAACCAAGCAAGACGTTTCAAAGTTGCCTGTCACTAATGAAGCAGTTCAAAAAAGTAAGATGTGCCACTATATGCATTGTTACGCCTAAATCTTTTATCAAACACCTGGTAAATTCGCAATAAAAGTATTATATGAATATACGACACTTTAAATCAATTGATTTCTTTATTAATACTCCAGTGTTAAATTTTTTCTCATATAAAGAACCGCCCATCTAAGATAAGCGATTCCTTATGCCTGGTATTTTACTTATTATTCATCTGCCAGTTCAACCGTATACAAATACAATAATGGATCAGTGTTAATCCAGGAGCTTTCAAACACGAAGACCACCTTATAATTCTCATAATCAGTGTAAGTGACATAGTGCATTCCTTCATTTTCCTGTTCACTTACTGGTTCACCTATCAATGTCTTTAACTCTGATAAATGAATGGTTTGCAACTGGGGGTCAAAATCCTCAATGGCGGTAATCGTTTTTCTACCGGTTGAATTGTCATAGAGGAATCGAACATTATGACTCCAATAATTGGCTGCAGCGGTACTTAAATCTTCAGGTGGACCCCAGGATTTTTTGACTTTCTTCAATGAATCACCCACAGAAAAAGGGACACTGTTTATCGACTGTTGAGATTCATAAGCTAAGCCCATGATTTCGCGAATCAAGATATCCGGTGTAGACTGCTGAGATGCTGCGGCGGCAGAAGTATAAGCAGGTCCACTAAGCATGAAGAGTGAAAGTGTTAAAAAAACAATTAAACTTCGAATGAAACGAATTTTTTGTTTCAAAATAATACACTCCTTCTAGAGGTTTTTGAAAATGGTAAAACAATACGAAAAAAGATGATTGTGCAATTGCCAAGCCCCATCCATCACTCCTGTCGTACAGTTAACCCTTTTCAAATTCTTAGTCGTAATAACATTAAAAAAGGTCACAAAGAAATACTAATTTAGATAAAGCAATCAAACTACCGTGTGATGGCAATTTGCGCTACAGATACCTGATCTGCAATTTCAAGCAATGACTCTACAAGGGCTTTGTTCTTTCAAGATTTCCGCTGGTTATCCTCCACAACTAACACTCTATCTTATGACCATGTACCACTCATCACCCTCTGGAAAAAACACCGTAAGCAGCCGTCAGCGAAATGCCTAATTTCAGTAGAGAAGGCAAGTTATTTTAAAAAGCGACTATCTTATTTGCAACCAACTAATTGGATGTACAGTATGCGCGCTGAATGGGAAGTGTTCTGTTTGAAGAGATTTCTGTGTTTAATTTGCGCACTTACTTTTTTTGGAAAATTCTTTGGTTAGTTAACCATTTCCAAAATTTTGTACTCTGTAAGTCAAACTTATGGCTTACTTCATCAAAACTCCAAAGAATTTTCTTTATTTATAAATATGAAATATGATAGTGGCTGGACTTTTTCTGTGGGGTTGGCAATAATCAATATCGCTAATCGATTAAAAACTCTCTCAAAAATGAGAGGATTTTTGTTCTGTGATTAAGTGCAGTAATACCCGCACAAAAATTGTAAGTTCAACAAAAATACACCCGTTTATAAAAACGCAAGCATACACACAAACATTTACACACTCTTTAATCACAATTTTAATAACAGAATGTTCAGCTAATAACCGATTTGAAAATTATAGATTTGCTGGGGTCCTACCAACAAAACGCGAAAACATACGCTAAGAGAGTAACATTAGGAAAATACGGTTTACAACGGTAAGGAAATTCAAATAAAAAAAAGCCTAATTTCTCGCTTTTAACATCGAGAAATTAGGCTTTAATTACTTCATTAAAGCTCCGGATTGAAGATTGGTTATTAAAGAAAATTGCCCGATTGATGAAGAGCGTTCTTAATCAAATCTGTCCTTCATTTCAATTAGATTATGTTTCATATTCTTATAAAATGGTAAAAGCATTGTTGATAATAATCGCTAATTACGTCAATATGGACTGCTGAAATAGTCCATTCTTATTCAATTCTTGCGCTCGTTGAATGAGTAACTGAGACATGTTTCATTTTGAAAACAGAATTAATTTTGAACTAGCACTAGGTCTAGCCAGGATTTCGCCTCATTGTACAAAATTTGATTGTTTTGCGGCGTGTAGTAGGCAAGAATTGCAACTGCCTGTGATACGACCCATCCGCGGGCCCTTGCTAATGTAGCGTCATCCGTACGAATAGCATCAAGGAACACATCGCGCGCCTCTGGCGAGTGCAACTTCCACGCGACCATCACATCACACGCAGGGTCACCTATGCCCATCGTCTCCCAATCAATCACACCGCTAATACGCTTATCACGTACGAGCCAGTTACGTACATCTAGATCGCCGTGATGCCAAACAGGAGGACCGTTCCATGGTGGCGCAGAAAGAGCCGACTCCCACACATTAGACACCGCGGGATCGCCATTAAATCGTGCTAGCCAATATCGGAAGTCCTTGTCCAGTTGGGCCAAAGGAATGCCGCGTCCTAACGGCCCTCCCGTTGAATCGACTTGTTGCAGTGCTAGGACAAACCTTGCGAGATCGCGTGCTGCCTGAATCTCGTCAATCGCTTCAATCGGCACTATTTCACCCCTCAGCCATGAATGTATCTCCCAAAACCATGGGTATTCGTTATTGGGGCGCCCCTGAGCGATAGGTATAGGGATTTCAAGTGGAACTGATGATGCGAGTTTTGGTAGCCATAAGAACTCGCGCCCTCCTGGTGTTTTCGGTCCTTCCCTTCTCGCCAGCCGAATACAATATTCGTCGCCAAGTCGGAAAACGGCATTTACCGTTCCAACTGGCTCTACCTTTCGAAGGGGCAACTCTGCCCAGTGGGGGAACTGATCGACAAGCAAACGACGCACAAGTCCCTCTTCAATTTCCAATTCGTCAGCATGCATCTTCTCGGTCATCGTATGACCCCTCCTTATACCTCTGACATAAACTTTTATTGGTGAAAATTATAATAATGCTCCATAAACCATAAGTCATAAAGCCACATTTTTTCGTAATATGATGCAGTCACACCTTTTAACTGCTCTTAATTTATTCAATTGTAACACAACTCTAATAACTTAATCCCTTTGATTTCTTCAACAATTTGGCCCGATTGTTGAACAAAATTAAAAAAACCATTTACATCATTAGTTCATGGGTAAAATCGCCATAAACAACCGTTTTTGGTTAATAACAGAGAACTTCTCTAAAACCTCAAAAACTACTTAAAATACATAACCAAAAATATAACCAAAATCTAAATACCAATATATCTATTACAAACCCCTTAGCTTTTTAAAAAGCTGAATGTATTGCCACCACCTATATATACTGCAGAAAATTGTCTTAAATCTTCAGCACTTTTGTTATCTAGCTCGCTTTCGGTCCACATTGTTATACCTTGAACTCCAAGTGGGTTAAAAACACTGTTTATCCAAATAAAGCAAGAATCATAGGGTATGGAGTTCGTATCCATTGCAATAGGGATGTATAACAATGGTTTTTTCTTGTTAATTAAACTTTCAAATACTTTATCAATTGGTAGGGTTTGTTCAGCATCCCCACCTCCAGCAAGAATCAATTTACCCATAAAAATACGCTCCTTATAGGAGTTATCCTTGTTTAATATTTAATATTTCTGCCATATAGTTTCATAAGAAAAGGAGCTGCTGATCATTCCTAGTAATGAAGTAAAGCACCAGTTTGTTTAGTCGCCCTCGGAGGTGGTAGTATCCGAGCTGAAGTTTCTCTTCTTTGAAAAAAGCGTAAATATCCCCATCAAAATCAACTAACCTTTCCTTTAGCTCAATAAGAAAAGCTGCCTGAGATGGCAGCTAAGATCTTAAAGGAATTCACCAGTTATCTTAATAAAAATTAGAGCCTAATTTTAGGATTCTTATGTATTTAGGATATAAATACAGCTATAGTAATGACATTAGAATCTCATTTTCCACACAACGTGCCACATAAGTCTCAAGCTTCATGCCCTCCCCTTTTGAATAGCTCTCAATCTTACTGTCCTAAACACATTAGTCCCACAGTAAAGTACATTAGAAAAAGTCACTCAACCGGTGGCCTTTACTGAAAGAAAAAAGGCAATAGATCTTGCGATAAATCAATAAGTTGTTAACCATTACACTTACAAAAATAAAAAGGTACTCCCGATTCAAGGAATACCCTTTTGAATTTTAATAATTTGGGCGATCTTTCTGGCTCTGCTGCCGGCTCCGGTAAAACTCGTGAAATAATTTCATCAATGCCCGCTTTTCAATTCTTGATACATAGCTCCGCGAAATACCAAGCATTTTCGCGATTTCCCGCTGCGTCTTTTCTTTTTCCATATCCAGGCCAAAGCGGCCGACAATGACTTCTTTCTCCCGGTCATCTAGCACATGGATATAATCATAAATTTTCTTTTTTTGCATTTTCAGCTGGATAACATCCACCACATCTTCTGTTTCCGCTTTTAGTACATCAATGAGAGTAATTTCATTTCCTTCCTTATCGGTCCCAATCGGATCATGAAGAGATACATCTTTTTTTGTTTTTTTCAGTGCCCTCAAATGCATAAGGATCTCATTTTCCACACAACGGGCCGCATACGTCGCAAGCTTTGTGCCTTTCCCTCTTGAATAGCTCTCAATCGCCTTGATCAGCCCAATCGTCCCAATGGAAATCAAGTCTTCCGTATCTTCCCCTGTATTATCAAATTTCTTGACGATATGTGCAACCAAACGCAAGTTGTGTTCGATTAGTTTACTCCTGGCCTCCTGGTCTCCCTCGGCCATCCTACTTAAGTATTCTTTCTCCTCATCCTCGGAGAGGGGCTGCGGAAACGCATTGTTTTTAACATACGAGACAAACAGCATAACTTCTTTGAAAAAGTACCCTAATACAACAAGCAACCCGGACATTCAGACACCTCCCGGCGGTTATTTCTTACTCTTATCTGTATGCCGGGTTGGGCTTGTTAGGTGTCTGTACAAATGGAATGAAACACACTCTAAAATATCTAATTTTTCTCATCGATTTTTCCATTATTTTTTAAATCCCTCTTCCACTAGCTGACCAATAAATCCATAAGAAAAAGCTGTCTTAAAGACAGCTCCGATCTTCAGCTAACGCACCCGTTAGTTGAACAAGATTTTGACAAGTGCATAAGTCTTATTTTTCAGACTTCTTTTTAAAAACAAAGAAAATCAATAAACAAATGACCAAATATACTAATGCTTGACCAGTGAATTTTCACTAAGAAAATTGTGAATGCCATTGGTACGAAGTATGGAACCAATAACAACGGAAAGAATTGCAGCGATAAATATAGAAATAAAGACTCTTTTACCCATAAAATTTCACTCACTTTTGGTATTTTATCTTAAATGTTTTAAAACATAGGTCGTAAAAGGTATTCAAATTCCTCCGCCTAGATGACTAATAAACAACCATTCAAAACAGACATTGCACCCAATAAATCCATTATCTCACCCTATACTTTTCACTCTGTAATGCAAAGAAAAGCCAAATTAGAACCATAAAAGTTACTACATATTCTGTATCTCTTTCTATTGGATGCCCAAGAATCAAAGCAATTATATCTGTACATATGTTCGATAAAAATGAAAGAATAATCGTAAGAAAAATTGTATGAAGAAACAATTTAATAAATTTAATCCTTGAACTTTTAAGAAAAGCCATAAAAACCCCTTTTTCTAGTTGTGAGCAATCATATTTTACTATACCCAAATGTTTTTACATATGGAAATTGAATCCTTTTTTTCATATACATTGTTGAACTAACCTGCCCTGTTAGCACAATAGAAAAAAGCCGCCAAAAATGGCAGCTGGTTCTTCAACTCTTGCACCCATTAATTGAATAAGAGAGGGCGTAGCCCTCCCTTTCCAATGTTTTTACTTAGCTTTCTGAACGGTAACTTTTACAGTTTTAGTGTTCTTGGCAGCATCAGTAGATGTAACGGTTAACACTCTACCTTTCTTCTGTTTCTTAATGGTGATCTTGAATTTACCATCAGAACCGGCTTTCTTGCTGCCTAGCTTTGTGCTGCCATACTTCACGACAACACTTGCACTCTTTTCTGTCTTACCGCTAACTGATTTATCATTGTCATCCACTTTATTTACAGTTAATGAAGGAGCAGTCTTGTCGATAACTTTCTTCACAGTCACCTTACTTTTGTTCTTGGCCGCATCCGTCGCTGTTACAGATAATGAAGTTCCCGCTTTCTGTTTAGCAATCTTAACGGTGAATTTACCATTTTTGTCAGCTGTCGCTTTTCCAATGGATTTCTTATTAACACTTATTTCAACGGTCGATTTAGCCTCTGCCTTACCCTTAACAACCGTATCATTATCATCGACTGTATTCACCGTCGGAGCTTTCGGTGCTGTTTTGTCATAAGGCGTGAAACGGTAGCTTAGCATGTACTCATCACCACTACCGAAATTCGCTAAATCAAGTGCAACGAGATAATAGTGGCCAGCTTTCTTCACATCATACCCTTGACCAATAATTCCTTTATCTGTTACCTCGCGGTAATCGATAGGCAGGAAGTTCTTTTTGGTATCGATCATGCCATATCCAAGGTCCATGAGGGAATAGGGGTAATCAACCGGAAGTGCTGCTGCAGAAAGGTACCCGGGTGTTTTAATATCAAATCCAAAGATATCGACATCATAATCGTAAAAGGAACCAACCACATACTCTCCAGAGTTTAATAAATCAGCAAATGATAGGTCGTTATTTGGTTCATTTTCATAATATATATCCCCTGCTTTTAACATTTTCATAGCTTGGGATTTTGCTTTAGTGGTAAAAAGCGGATGACTGAAGCGTTCTGTGTGGTGGCCGCTATTTTGTACAGCCACTTTTAGTTCCTGTTTTGTATCACTATATGTAGGAGCAGATGCTGCATGTGCTGACGATACCCCTAATGTACTTGCCAAAAGTGCTGATGATAAAACTAAGCCTGCAATTTTCTTTTTCAAGTCGATAACCTCCAAAATTTTCTAATGTTTATATATTCCATTTTATAGTACTTTTTTCCTTTATTAAATATGATAAAACTATAAAAATAAAAAACCACTAGGGCGGAATACCCAAGTGGCGTTGTTTTGTATTAAACATATTCATTGTTTTAAGATGGAGGGGTCATCAACAAATACATCCATGTTTTCCCAGTACACATCTCCTCGTTTTTCTTCATATCCAGCTATTGTTTTCGAAAGTTTTCCTCAACATTCTGGCCCTAAAATTAAAAAAGCGCTGTTCCTTGTTACAGGAAAGCGCCCGATTGTTTTTACAATGTATTGAGCTCTTGTTTTCCATTATCCAGGGTTTTTTTTCGCCTTTTTAAATTATCGATTTTGTTTACTAACACTTGTTACTTTCCACCCTTTTTGATCCACCCATTCAAGATTCACAACGTACATCCAACTATCTTCGCCGTCAGGGCTCACTTTTCCAACTGATTTTTGAGGTCCCCCGCCATTTTCAATACGCCAGATGTTCATGTTGACCCCTAGACCTGTTGCCATTTGAATCGCTTTTACTTTTTCGTTCCAATCCACTGAATCCTTAACATAACTCGAAGTATGTGGTCCAGTCTGACTCGTTCCAATGGGTTTCGACGACCCAGGTCCTGTCACTTTCTCCTCATCTTGAGAATTATGCTTCTCGCGCTCTTCCTTGGCTTCTTTTGCTTTCTGCTCTTCTCTGTCTTTTTCTACTTTTTGTTTTTTTGTAGCTTGTTCTTCGGAGTCTTTCTGAATTCTTTTAGCTTCTTGCTGCTCTTTAGTTTTTTTATTTTCCCTCAATTTTTTATCTTGGTTTTTTAATTCGATCTCTTTATCTTTACTGATCGTTGTGTCATTATTTTGTTGGTTCCTTTGTTCACTTTCACTTTTGGTTAGGTTGTGTCGGTTATCGGTTGAGGCCTGATTGCTGTCTCCCCACATTATTTTTCCTGCTGCAATAAATATTAGGACCAATACGACACAAATTAGGCCGTTCAGAGTAATATGCATCTTTTTTCTCTTTTGGCGTTGAACTCTTGATCTCATCTTATCTCCCTTCAGTTCTATCACTTCATCACAATGGTTTTACAAAAGTTTCGATCTCTTCTTTACACGATGCTATTCTTTTTTTTACAACGAAATGATGTTGTTTAAATAATATTCGACAGGTTTTTTTTAAACATAAGGGGGAAAATGAAGAGGTAAAATATTCTTTACATTGAGCGATCTTTTTTTATCTTTGATTGGGACCATCTAGTGTTAGACCATACTGTCTAAAGAGTATTTTCCAATTCTTACCTTCCGCTCCCCGAAGAGAAACAACCACAGTAAGCCTTTGCATGTACTCTATGAAAATCTAAAAAAGGAGGAAGGGTAAAAACGCTTCCTCAGGCTGTCGAGAGTTTCTCCTCTCCCATTTTTCCACAGAAAAAGTATAGCGTTCCCCATTGTTTCATATTTTTCAACCCCCCGCGCTTATTTTAGTTTAAACTTTTTACTTCGTTAGTTCCCATAGACATTCTCCTCTTATTAATACTTAGAGGTTAAGATATATATCAAATTTACTTATTATACCAATTTATCTCAAGTTCCTTCTTTAACTAACCTGCCCCGTTAATCAAGCGGATATTTTTCAAGTTCTTTCAGGTAAATTTCCAGACGCTCTTTTAGTTGTTCTTTTGTACCGTAACGAATAATTTGTTCACGGCTTAAAGATTCTTTATTTAATAACTGATAATGTGTATATGCCATAGTTACGAGCTTCAAGAACACTTCAACGTTCAAATCTTTACTTTTCTGCTTAGAGCCATTGGTATACCCTTCAATAAATCCTTCAGCATTAGCTCTTAACTGATGGATATGAAGATAATAATTACTTTTTCTATATCTTAGGGTGTTATGTACTGTATAGAAAAAGGTCTGATAATTGAATATGTAATTGGCAGCTAGAGAAGTCCCTGTATATAGAAGTGGATAAGGGTCTATAATCCTAGCACCGTTCTTTGAAAAAATGATATTCTCTGGAGATGTATCCTGATTTGTCAGGATAATTTTTTCGCGGTCTATCGAACGAACAGAAATTAAATCCTTCGCAGTCTTTATCACTTTTTTCTTATTAAATTCGTAAGGGCTTGAGAGTAAAACATCTAATTCATCTTGATATTCTTTAGTTTCTTCAAGGATGAACTCTCTCAAGTCCATTTCTAGTTCACCTTTTATTTCACCTTTTTCTCCAATTTTCAAATATCCTAAGCCTTTATAAGGGGGATCAAGATTTTCAAGTGCAAGAAAGAACTCTCCTAACTCCGTCCCATAACGTTTTGATTGTGTCGTTGTTTGGTCGCCAAGGCCTATGGATTTCCCTACATAAGATTCAATCGTATAGGTCAATTCTTCATTGACAAAGTACTCGAAATGCTCAGGGCAAATTCCTTTTTTTGCTCTGTTGGCTTGCTTGTAAAACGCTTTTGTAGCAGCGTAATCCGCTATAAACTCTTCACGATTGAAGACTACCTTTTTATCGTAGGCAATTTTTTTCGGAATACGGAGTACGAGTTGCTCCTTGTCTATCAAATAGGCAAAATGCCAAGCCCCTTCTCCTAACTTTTTAATCCCAGATTCACTTGATATCTCTTCTAGTCCTTCATTTTTCAAAGCATTATTAATGATTTCCAGCTCTGTCAAAGTTTCTGTTGTAAGGAATTTCATCTTTTGTAGACTCCTTTTTATTTCTATGAACATCATTTCCTAGTGTAAAAGTAGGTAGAAATTATTATAGATATGCCCCTGTTAATACAATAACCTTATTTTCTATCGGTGCCTTTAATAACATCGTTTAATTGTAATGGAGAATCGTACCTTGGTGGAAATATAATTGCCATCTACCATCGATAAGTTTCCATATGGAACTGCGAAGTGTATTTCGATTTATAGTTTTATCAACTACAAAATAAGTGGATAAAAACACCTCTGATGATAACGTTTTCAACGCACTGTCCATCATTGTTCTGTTATTTGATGACATTTTCTGATACCCCCGTTTGGTTCAACTCCTGCACCCGTTAGCTTAATAAGAACCTACAAAATACCAATTTTTATCTAACTTTTTTATTTGTTTAAAATCTCCATCAAAATCACTTTGATTTGGCTTTTTATCATTGGGTATACGAACCCAGAGAAATTATCTAACATTCCACGGTATGTGAAGAACAAAACCAGGTCATCGTTTTTTTCAATAACAATTTCTCCAACACCTTTAGATAGTTGTTCATTTTTTTTTAGGTAATAGGATAAGTGATGAATCGTATGAAACATTTGGTTTCAGAGTACCTTTTTCCACCATTTCCACTACTTCTTCTCTTTCTGATTTATTCATTTTGAAGTCCTAATCTAACATAACTTGAGTAAAAGGAAAGAACAGCCACAGTAAGATAGTTAATAACTGGATTGTGAACGGCTTCCAATCCTTCTTTTTAAATAAATTGATAATGGTCTTCACTGTAATGAAAATAAAAAATCCAAATATCACTAACCAAATGGGAAGCATTAAAAATTCGGTTATTATATCATTAAATACCATTGAAAAAATGCAATTAAAATAACCAATATGCTACTTGCTAACGCTAAGAATAAAAGTCGATTATGCTTCAAGTTTTTCACTCTCTTATAGGATGATTTGCTTCATTTTATAAGTATAATTACGAGAATACCAATGGTATTTTGTGACAAATCTTCTTCCACTAAACTGCCCCGTTAGTTGAATAACAAATTCTCTTTTTCACACATTTTTAATTTGTTTTTCAGGTGATTTTCATTCTTCCTATGTAAGGTTGATGTTGTACTCATTATTGCCTTAAAAAAGGAGGAAACACGATTGGATACGATTATTGAAACAAGAGAACCCTCTCTTGGCCGCAAGATGCTGAATAAAGTCCCCGAGGTGACCATTTTCTTTTGGATTATAAAAATTATGGCCACAACCGTTGGGGAAACAGCAGCCGACTTTCTCACATTCAAGCTGCACTGGGGACTCACGAATACAACCTTTGTCATGAGCGCTCTATTAATCATCACCCTTATTTTTCAATTTAAGGCGAGAAAATATATTCCTGGCGTCTATTGGCTTGCTGTCGTGTTGATCAGCGTAGTCGGAACGCTGATTACCGACAATCTCACTGACCATTTTGGAGTGCCGCTCGTTACATCAACGATTGTCTTTTCCATCATCTTGGCGATTACATTCGCCGCCTGGTATAAGAGTGAAAAGACGCTCTCCATTCACTCCATCTTTACAACGAGACGAGAGACATTTTACTGGCTCGCTATTTTATTTACCTTTGCACTCGGTACAGCAGCAGGAGATCTTGTTTCTGAAGATATTGGATTAGGCTATTGGAAATCAGGCATCCTTTTCGCGGTTGTCATAGCTTTAGTAACTCTTGCCTTTTTCAAGTTTAATATGAATGCTGTTCTTTCCTTTTGGATTGCCTATATTTTAACACGTCCACTTGGAGCATCCATCGGAGATTTTCTTTCCCAGTCCCGTCATGCAGGAGGGCTTGGTCTCGGAACGACTGGAACAAGTATGATTTTCTTGGCAATTATATTAGCTCTCGTAATATATTTAACAAAGACCCGGAGAGACGAGATCCCGGTAGAAGAATAACACAAAAAGAAAGCGTTCCTTGATTCGGAGCGCTTTCTTTTTGTGACAGCTTTCTATATTTCTTCATAGTCACCTTTGAAAAGTATTTCATAGTACTTTGACTCTTCAATCTTGCCTTTTCTCCATCACAGTAGTCATAAGCTATACCATTAACAAATTTTCCCGTGCCTTCGCATTCAGGACATGTTACATATTCATCCTTGCCGCCAAATGAAAGAGAACCAGTGGGTAAGAGCGAAAGGACTTTTTTTAGAATTGCTACAGTTTGTTTACACTGTAGCATTCATTTATATTTAATGTTCTTCTCAGTAAATTTTAATGTTTAGGCGCCTTCAGTCTTTTTGAATAAAACAGGAATTCTTAATTCCACTTCAGTCCCTTTCCCTTCTTTACTTTGTATAAAAATATCGCCTCGATGGAGTTTCATGATTGTTTTCGCAATGGATAATCCAAGGCCAGTGCCGCCTGTTTCTCTAGACCTTGCTTTATCTACCCTGTAAAACCTTTCAAAGATGTTGTCAAGGTCTTCTTCCGGTATCCCAACTCCGCTATCTTTTACCCTAATGAAGGCGTCCCCCTCATCTTCGCCAACTGTAACTTCGATTTTCGATTTGCTGTACTTGCTCGCATTATCAAGAACGATAATGATAACCTGTTTCATCTTCAGCTCGTCGGCTTCAACAATAACAGGTTTATTTTCCTTGTGAAGAAGGATTTCACGTTTATACACACTTTGAAGCTGCATCACCAAGTTTTCGCATACTTGTGTCAGGTTCACCTTGCCCACATCAATGGAGGTTTCATTTTCAGAAGATGCCAAATCAAGCAGTGTCTCGGTCATCTTTTGCATCCGCATCGCTTCCTGATGAATGGCTTCAATTGCGTCCCTGGAATGTTTGACGTTATTAACACCTCGCCGCAGTAATAAGTCGGCATAGCTGCCGATGACCGTGATCGGGGTTTTCAACTCATGGGAGGCATCAGAAGCAAATTGTTTCTGTCTATTGATGTTTTCCTGTAAACGGCTGATCATGCGATTAAAAGTGTTGGCAAGTGTATAAAGTTCATCTTTCGAGCGGTTCTGAATGAATATTGTTTTTGGGACTCCGCTTTGCTCGATATCCTCCATCGTTCTGATTATTCTTGAGATGGGTTTCATAATCACGCTGGAAAGCAGTGTGCCCCCAGCCAATGAGAGGAGAAGCGTAATTCCTGAACATGCTGCCAAGATGGATAAAAGCTTGTCCTTCATCACTTCTAGACCCGTTACCCTTTGCGCGATTTCCATCGAATAGGAAACATTATGATTGATGGAGATGGGGACACGTACAATTTGAAACTGTTCCTCACCGATCTGCCGCATTTCGGACTTTTCCTTGCGTGTAAACTCTGGTTGTACGTTTGCTAATTCTGTATCATCCGTAATTTGCTTGATGACCGCCGAATGCTTGTCCACGATCCGGATGAAAGAATGGTCAGAAAGATAGACCTCCAGCAGATCCTTCGTTAATTCCTCTGGTCCTTTCTTTTCTGTTCTTTTGATGATCTCATGAGCCTTCTGATTGAGAAACCGTTCTTCAATAGTGCCAATCGTTTTCATGAAGGTGAAAAAGACGAGGACATTCATAATCAATAGAATAAAAACGAGCCAGGCTGTTGTTAAGAGGTTAATCTTTGTGGTAATTTTCACTTTACTTCTCCTTCATGGTATATCCTACACCGCGAACGGTCTGTATGAGTGAATCCGGAGAATTATCTTTAAGTTTTTTCCTCAAATGGCGAATGTAAACATCAATAACATTGGTCTCTCCTTCAAATTCATAGCCCCAGACATTTGTTATAATTCCATCGCGTGTGACGATTTTGTTTTTATGATGAAGAAGGTATACAAGCAAATCGTACTCTTTAGGCGTTAAAAAAATGCTTGTCCCGTTTCTTGAGACTTCCCTCGTTTCCGTGTCCACACTTAAATCCTTGAAGAAAAGCTTTTGCCCCTCAGTTCCTCCTGCTTTTATGTTAAGGATTGAAGAATAATAGCGTATGGTGGATCTTACGCGTGCGAGCAGTTCCTCCATCACGAATGGCTTTGTCACATAATCGTTCGCTCCGAGATCCAATCCCATTACTTTATCCAGCGTTGAATTTCGGGCGGTTAATAAAATAACTGGTGTATTTGTGCCTGCTTTCCTCAGCCGCCTCAACATCTCTACTCCGCTTAGTTTCGGAAGCATCACATCTAGGAGGATTAAGTTGTACTCTTCGCGAAGAGCCTGTTCAAGTCCAGATTGCCCATCATGCTCAACATGAACATCATACGCCTCATATTCCAATTCAATCTTAAGAACTTTAGCAATCTGCACTTCATCTTCAACCACTAGTATCCGCTGCTTCATTTCTATTCCTTCTTTCTTGCGCTCCTTAAACTTTACCATGAGACCCAATCCGAATTTCTTATTTTCATTGAATTTTAATGTAGACTTCAGTGTTTTTTCAGCTAACCGGTCTATACTTTGTTTTGGTCCAGGATCATCCACTTTGATAGTCAAATAAAGGAGAGCAGTCTATGAATAATATGATTTTTCATTGGGTTAATAGCTGGGCAACGCAATCAGCTATTTTAGATAAAAGTATGATTTTACTGTCAAGCAGTGTATCTTATACAGCTGCAGCGATCATGTTGATGCTATGGTTTACTTCAGGAAAAATGAATGATATAGAAAACAAACGCACGGCAATTTATGCTGGCTGTACTGTCGCTCTTGCATTAGTGCTGAATATCATATTTCATCTTGTTTATTATCATCCACGGCCGTTCGCTGTGCAGCATGTACACAAACTGATTCCTCATGCCAAGGACTCCTCATTTGTCAGTGATCATGCCCTAGTAGTATTCTCTATCGCATGGATTTTATGGATGAGAAGTAGTACTTGGCGGATACCTGTCCTTTGCTGGGCGGCATTGGTTGGCATTTCGCGCATCTTTGTCGGTGTTCATTATCCGGTCGATGTAGCCGGAAGTGCACTCCTGGCATATGCTTGCGGATATCTTATATTGCACTTTTCAGCCAAGCTGGAACCTTTCGTTCAGTTTGTAATGAATCTCTCTCGTAAAGTTAAGTTCTTTCAAGACAAGGAACTTGAAAGAAAGGAAAAGCTGTGATTCCCATTTCAACATGTTTTTTAAGACTAACTTTAAAACGTTCGCTTGCTTTTCAAAGAAAATTGAAAAGGGTTTTGTCTACGGTCTGAAAAGAGTGCATTTCGCACTCTTTTTACTTTTCACTGCAAGTCAGTCGCCTCCACTTTTCATTTGCTCTTCCTTCTATCTTTGTATTTCTGAAAGCTCCATATCACCACTGCTACCCAGCATCCACTAGCGGTATAGCCTCCAAGAACATCGCTGGGATAGTGAACGCCAAGATAAATCCTGCTTATACCGATAAGAAGGATCATAAAAACGCTAAATAGTACCAATGTTGTCCTTCCTGCTCTTGAGCGAATATGCCTCCAAAGGAGAAAAGCAAGAATTCCATACAAAGAAAAAGCATTCATGGAATGTCCACTCGGAAAACTGAATCCCCCGATGTCTATTAGCCTGTGGTATTCAGGGCGTACTCGATGAAAAAATCGTTTTAACCCCTCATTAAACAGTGGGCTGCCCACCAATACAATCATGAAGACGATCAGCTCCGCCTTTTGTTTGTACAGTTTAAACAGGAGCAGAAGGATTAACACACTGATACCAAGGACCACGGGAAATGATCCTATAAAGGTAAAGAATCTCATGACGGTTGTGAAGAGTGGAGACTCAAATCCCTGGACAAAGCTGATAATTGCCATGTCAGCAGGGAAAACGGCATTGCTCATTACCAGAAATGCAAGCAGACTGAACCCTGCTGCAAAAAGAAGGATAAGAACAATGGCAGGGTCTATTTTTTTTCGTGAAAAATTATGCAGCATGTCTCCTCCTCTCCTCCTTTTTCCTGAAAACAAAATTCCTCTGTCCAAGGTAGTTGAATAGTGTATAAAGAACAGTCCCAGCCAAAACAGAAACATCTTTTTGAAAGAGGGAAGGAAGGAAATGAACCGTGTTCGCCAAGAAGTCAGCTGTCTCCCTGCCTAATGAGTAAGCTGCATAATAGCAAACAAAAATGACTGCCACAAATCGGATCGAACTGCTCCCCATCTTTTCACTGCTTCTAAAGGTAAACGTACGGTTCAGAAAATAGCTTACCAATGCCCCGGCTGCATTACCCAAAAAAGTTGCCGGCCAATATTCCAACCCTCCCCAATGAAGCAATATTTAAATGGAAGATAGTCCAACTGCAGTATTTGCCACCCCTACTAATAGGAAGCGAAAAAAAGAATGGTCAGTCATTTCGCGTTCCTTCAAGATGAACGGACGGAAAAACAGTGTTTTTCTTGGTATATTTATCGATTTCAATGGCATATTTTGGCCGTCTTTTTACTTCCGTGAAGATTTTCCCGATATATTCCCCTAATAGGCCAATTCCGAGGAGCTGCAGACCACCGATGAGCCAAATCGAAATAATCAGTGAGGTCCAGCCGGATTCCGTATGGCCCAAGAACTTTTGCGTTAACGCGTAAAGGCCGGCTGCAGAGCTAAGGATAACAGACAGCAGTCCAATCATGGTTACCAGGCGTATGGGTGCCACACTGAAAGACGTGATGCCGTCAAAAGCAAAAGAAAGCATCTTCTTTAAAGGGTATTTGGATTCACCCGCCTTCCTCTCCTTCCGTTCATAAGCAACGGTTGAAGATGGAAGTCCAATAAGGGGAACCAAGCCGCGAAGGAAAAGATTTTGTTCTTTATAGTTGGATAATTCATGTAAGGCTCTGGAACTCATTAGACGGAAATCCGCATGGTTCTCGACCAGATCAATCCCAATTTTATTCATAAAACGGTAAAATCCCAAGGCTGTCGTCCGTTTGAAAAACGTATCTGTATCTCTTTTGCTTCTTACGCCGTATACAATTTCATTGCCCAGCATGTACTTTTCAATCATCTTCGGAATGGCGTTGATATCATCCTGAAGATCGGCATCAATCGATATCACACAGTCTGCCTGGTCCTTGGCAGCCATTAAACCAGCGTATAATGCGTTTTGATGACCGGAATTCCTTGTCAGCTTAAGGCCTTTCACGAAACTGTATTTTGACATTTCAAGGATATCCCACGTGTTGTCCTTGCTTCCGTCATCCACAAACAATAGGTCGCTTGCAGGGGCAACCATGCTGTCTTCAATCATGTTCTCCAGCAATTGACCCAGCTGCTGCAACGTATCTTCCAGCACATCCTCTTCGTTATAACACGGAATGACAATCGTTACATATGGATTGTTCATTTTCATAATCCCTCCTGTTTGGTTTGTACTTTATACAGATAAATTTTCCATGCCGAATCTTTTTCACTGAATGCTTTCAGAAACTTAAGTCTGTTTTCCTGAGCATTTTCGATTGGAACTGCTGAAAAGAAATAATCGCCGCCCAACTGCTTGAAAGCATCGGTATTTAGATCAAGATGGCGGATTTTCTTATCGGAGTTCTTTGTAAAATCATAATTCTTCCCCAATTCATCGACGAAGATATAACAGCGATTTCCCCAATCATCGAAGTAGGTCCGAAGGATACGGTTCTTTTCCAGCTCTGGCGCAATGATTTTCCTGAACTTCTTTTTATAGGACAAAGGGTAGTAGTTGTTATACGTATCAAGTGTATAAAAGCCATTATACTGGGCGATGGACGGGTGTAGCCCAATGCTTGCCACCCGGTATGACGACTGCGGCTTTCCGATATACTCTTTGATTTGTTCAAATTGTTTTTCTGCATAAAATTCTTTAAAGGAGGGTTTTCCTATTACTCTGTAATCAATTTCAGGATTTGCCCCGAACAAGATCAGGATCTGCAGAACAAGCGCCCATTTAACGGCCTTTTTCCAGCCAGATCCCATTTTCCATAAAAAGCGGCAGCCAAGGCCGAACAAAAGATAAATGATCAGTGGCCGAAGGAAATGGAACCTCGCAAAATTAAAGGTATTTAAAAGACTGACTTTATCCTTGATTGGCTGCCATCCCTTATAAAACCAAAAAGCATACCAAACGGACAAAATAATATTAATCATAAACATCCATATAAATGTCTTTTCGGTTTTGATCCCCGATTTCCAAATTTTCCACATCACGATAAACAGAACAGGCAGGATCACAGCGGTATGCAGGGTCATTACATGGGTGTGGCCAAGCAGGTAGTTTTCAAACGTTAATCTTACAGCATGCCAAAATCCCAGATTTGAACTGACAAACTCATCCCTGCTGGTTGGCTCTTGTGGAAACAGCAATGAATAAACAAGCCGGTATTCCACCAGAAGGTATACTGCCGTCATCAGGGCAATTCCCCCAAAAAATACCCAGTTTCGCTTCTTCCGAATGAGAGCGTCATAAAGCCAGAAAATACCCATGGAGGCCAAAAAGAAAAAAAATCCAAGCACGAAGCTGGAATACAAAGGAAGAAGAATAAGGGTCAGCCAGTTTTTAGGCGTGCTGTCCCCATTTCGGATATTTAAAAAGGCCCATAAAGCAAGGGGCATGCCCAAGGTGCTAAGCATCCCGGATGGCCAAAAAGGCGTGATTGCAAATGCGAAAGACACCCAAACTGAAATGGGCCACACCTCGGGTTCCTTCAGAAAATGTTTTTTCAGCAAAAGGTACATCCCCATGAATGCAAAACATCTTGTAATCGCCTGGCTCAGGGCAAATGCCATCATCGATGGGAATAAATGATGCAGCCACTCGATCCCGCTGAACTCTGTCCCGAAGGTATCCCGGGGCAGGCCGTTTATAATTTGAGGAACAGTGCTGTCGACCGGTCCAAACAGCAGACCGCTTTCCCGCAATACCTTATACCAGGCGATATTGGAATCAAGGTTGTCATGTACCCGGATATGGGCATTCTCCCCGAGAATAAAAAGAGGTGACAGGTATACGGCCAATAAGAGCCAAGCCAGCCATAAATGTTTATTTTTTAGTTCAAGTTCACTCCACATCCTACTCCAATTTATAAGTCATCATCCTTTATATCTCTAATAATTCATTTAAAACAGTACCCTTCTCCCATGAAAAGACCCTTAATTCTCCATTAAAAAAGGATTAATTTTTTTATTGTTAAGATTCATTGCTAAAAAAAGCTGCCAAATTTGGCAGCTTCAGCTTGTTGACAAAGTCTCATGTCTACAAGCTTTTTTTATTGCAGAATGAGACCAGATACGGTTTGAAGGAGAATTTACATGTTATCGAAGCATTCTACTGTTGAACGCATCTTACACTGAACAAATATGCTGGAATTTGAAAAATATTTTCGATTGCGTTTCCGATAAAAGGATTATATTTCAACAACACCACAGCTATTTTAGTAAATTGTTTTTTTGTGAAAATCTTAATATTACCTCTGTTCCTTCCCCTTGTGTACTTATCAAATTGATTTCTCCCTTGTGTAAATTCATAATACTTTTGGCTATTGGAAGACCTAAACCAGAACCTCCAGTCTCTCGACTTCTTGCTTTATCGACTCTGTAAAATCGTTCAAAAATGTGCTGGATCTCATCTTCAGGGATTCCAATACCATAATCCTTTACACGAACCAGGACTTGATTTTCATGTCCTTCTAGAAATACATCAATTTTTTCATTGCTGTATTTTATGGCATTATCTAATAAAATAATGATAACTTGCTTGATTTTTAATTCATCACCATCCATCAGGATTTGATTTTCTTTATAGTGAAAGCTTATCTCACGTTTATACACTTGTTTGAATTGCTTAATGATACTTTTACATAAAGACACCAGGTCAAACTGATCTGTTTCGAGTAGAGTTTCATTCTCTAATTCAGCTAAATCAAGGAAAGTTTCAGTCATTTTTTGGATCCTTGTTGCTTCTAAATGAATAGCTGCGATGGCTTCATCCGTCATCTTCTTGTTTTTCAGCCCATGTCGTCTCAATAGATTGGCATAACTTTTTATCACGGTTAACGGTGTTTTTAATTCATGAGAAGCATCTGAAACGAATTGTCTTTGTTTCTCTATATTTAGTTGAAGCCTGGCAATCATCCGATTAAAGGTTTTGGCCATGGTTTGAAGTTCATCTTTGGTGTTATCTTGAATACTGATGGTTTTCGGCACCCCGCTCTTTTCTATATCCTCCATCGTATGGATCATATTAGAGATCGGCCGCATGATCATATTGGCTAACCATCGTCCTCCAAGCAAGGATAAAAAGGCAGCTATAACCGTGGAGGAAATTAAAATGACTCTAAGAAGCTCCCTTCTGGCTTCAAGACCTTGCAGGCGTTCTGCGATTTCCAAACTTCCTTTGAAATTCGTACCATTCTTTATGGGAACACGAACCACTAATACTTGTTCTTCTCCATGTTCAGCAAAAATAATATGGGTTTGAGTCTGCTTTTTTGTTGTATACTTTCCTTTTATTTTCTTTGAAAGTAACTTATCGTTTGTTTCATGGAGGATGACCTTGTTTTTAGGTCCTATTACACGGATAAAGGAATGTTCCGTTAGCGAATCTCGTAATGTTTCCTCCATTTGAGAAGATGACTGATTGAGGTGAATCTCTGCCATAATATCCTTCGACTTTTGAAAAAGCATATTCTCATCCATAGTTACAGTGTTTTTCATAAATAAAAAGAAAACCAAAAAATTAGTAAGTATCAAGATACACAACATCCAGGCAGTGGTTAGAAGATTAATTTTTGTTGTGATTTTCACCATTTTTCTCCTTGATGGTGTAGCCAATCCCTCTGACAGTATGAATTAATGGGAAAGAAAAGTTCGTATCCACCTTTTGTCTCAAGTGCCTTATGAATACATCAATAACATTGGTTTCGCCCTCATACTCATATCCCCACACGTTGATAATGATCTTCTCTCTTGTCACTACTTTGTTTTTATTAAGAATTAAATACACCAGAAAGTCGTACTCCTTGGGCGTTAGCGTAATAGGTTGACCAGCCCTTGTCACTTCTCTTGTTTCCGTATTAATGATTAAATCTTCGACCGATAATAAGGAGGGGTTCTCGTTCGTTTCTACTTTCTCGCTGTTCCGGAGACAAGCTCTGATACGAGCTAGTAATTCTTCAAT
Organism: Fictibacillus enclensis; assembly: GCF_001457035.1. Lineage (GTDB taxonomy): Bacteria > Bacillota > Bacilli > Bacillales > Fictibacillaceae > Fictibacillus_C > Fictibacillus_C enclensis. Next base: position 2,006,182 of record NZ_KQ758617.1, read on the forward strand.
TTCAAATGGCTTTGTCACATAGTCATTTGCTCCATGATCCAGCCCTGCCACTTTATCCCATGTTGCATTTCGGGCAGTGAGAAGAATTACCGGCGTTTTCTTGTTAGTTTTTCTCAATCGCCTTAATACTTCTATGCCGCTTATTCCTGGCAGCATGACATCCAATAAAATTAAGTCGGCCTCGGATTCCATAGCGGCTTTTAAACCTGATGCACCATCATGCTCAACGGCGACCCGGTACCCTTCGTACTCCAGCTCCATCTTCAAAACCCGCGCAATTTGAGTCTCATCCTCAATCACTAAAATTGTTGTTTTCATTTTAAATTCAACCCTTCTAATGCTTTTCCAATACAAGCCTTATCATTTCAAACAATAAGAAGTTAAAAAAGATCCAAACACCGCCATAGACATATCCACCCACAATATCACTTGGAAGAACTGGGGTTACAGCAATGTTTATAACGGCCAGTCCAAGAAAAATAACTAAACCAACGAGAGCAGCGAGTATATAAAAGTAATTATTTTTCGAATGGCGAACAAGCAAAAACAAACAAACGCCATAAACAATTATTATAATAGTCGCGTTAAAGTCAGGAAAATTAGCCGAATGAGGCTGCTTGATGAAACCGATGGACTGTAAGTAAGAAAACACCCCCAAGACTGTATCGTGAAAGGGCTTTGCGCCCAACACTGAAACACTAAGGAGAAGATATTCCAATCCTCTGTTCTGTCTTTTATGCCAAATACCAATCATGGCTCCCGCCATAATAAGTCCCATAGCCAGGGGAGATTGGAAAACTAAAATCCCCCTCATCCAGTTACTGTAAATCACTGATTGGGCCATATATTCCGCAATATCGTTAAACTGAGTAAATTCATTATAAATATAGTCTTGAGCAAGTCCGAGCATTAACGTAACCATTCCAATGAATACAAGAGTAAGGAAAACAAGAAAAATTTCGGTCGCTCTGATTGTTTTTAGCTTTTTAATCAAACGATTGATCCAATGAATAAAAAAATCTTTAATTTGTACTTTATAAAAACGGTAAGCAAAATAGCTAACTACTAATACACCTGCCACAATGACAAATATGATTACATATTTACTGGCAGCTTGATGGAATGTTTCCCATTGCGGTCCCAGAACCTTGCCAAGCGTAATAAAGCAAATCCCCCATAATATGGCTCCTGTATAGGCTGGAATAATGAATTTGTTAAAAGGCAATCTGGAAATCCCCGAAATGTAACCAGTAAAATGCCTGATCCCCGGAATAAAGTAAGCGAAAACTAATAGCTTACTGCCTGACCGCTCAAACCAGGCAGATGTTTTTTGATACCTTTCAGGTCCAAGGTGGATGTACTTCCCATACTTTTCAACTAATTTATAGCCCCCTGCTTTGCCAATCCAGTACGTGACGGTAATACCGGCACCGGCTGAAGCAACCACCACCAAGAGGGCCAAAATATAATTCATCTTGCCTTGATAGACAAAATATCCAGCGTAACTCATTAAGAATTCTCCCGAAATAGGGAGAGCCATCAGCTCCAGAAAAATTCCTATAAATAAGATCAAATAACTGTGCTGTTCAAATAAAGTGATTAAATGTGACATGAAACTGCCCCCGAATATAAACAGAAAAATGATTACTAATCAATACCGTTTCTTTTTCAATGTACCACTATTTTTAAGAAAGGTTTTCAGATTAAGGAATTATTAATCTTTTATTAATAGAACAAAAAGGTTATACGCCCAGTCTAAATCTTAAACCGAGGTTATTAGTTTTAATCAAATATTAATCCTTTGTTAAGGAGAAACTAAAAATTTATTTCGTATGATTAGATTGCCCAAATTGATTGAACGAAACGCATAAAATAATTGGGTTATTTTTATAAAAATGACGGGGGATGGCAATGAAGTGAAACGAATAGTGGAGGCAACCATGCAGCGGGCAATTCTTATGATTGTATGTGTTGTCATTATTTTGGCGTGGGGAGGTATTTCTGCTTACCAGATGCAGAGAGATTATTTGCCTGGGATTAACAATACGACTCTTTCCGTTAGTATGAGAGTACCCGGTTATCAAGCCGCTCAGGTCAAACAGCAAATCACCGATAATCTGGCAAGTGCCGTTAAAACAGTGGATGGCTTATCCAATGTGGAAAGCACTTCCTATGACGGCGGATTGTTTATGAGTTTGTATTTTCCCATGAATACGGACATGAAACAAGCGGAGGATCAGGTAAACAAAGCTTTAGCAAATGCGGATCTTCCACAAACCCTTACAAGCACGCCTTCGGTAACACGATTAACAACCAGCTCATTCCCGATTTTGACATACAGCATATCAAGTTCAAAATTGGATGAACAAACCCTGCGCTCCACTGGCACACAGGAAATTGTAAAACAATTAAAATCTGTTCCTGGTGTATCGGATGTATCTGTCATTGGGGGAGCAAAGGATGGCTATGTATTAACGATTCGCATGAAAGACCTGGTGAAAAACGGATTAACACTGGATGATGTCAATAAATCATTTGCGTTAGCTGTTCCAGCCATGCCACAGGGAACGATTATAAACAACCAATTATCCATTCCAGTGTCGTTTGATGGACTGCAATTCACGCCAAAACAAATGGAGAACGCAACGATTAAGAATTCGGAAGGAAAAGTCATTCCTGTATCAGCGTTCGGTACCATTACACATTCCTTAAATGACCTAAAAACCGTTTCCAGAACAAATGGAGCACCAAGTGTTACGTTAAATGTGATTAAGACACCATCAGCCAATATCACGGATGTGGCCAATGGAGTAAAAGACCGTGTGGCACATCTTCATTTGGATACCGTAAATCCGAAAGATGTCTCGTTCAGTGTTCTGCTGGACCGGGAGCATGAATTGAACAGCTCACTTTTCGGATTGATTCGAGAAGGGTTATTAGGCTGTTTATTCTCGATGATTTGTGTGTTCTTTTTCTTCCGAAATGTAAGAAGCACCTTATTGATTGCCATTTCACTGCCGATTTCATTACTGGCAACCACAGCTTTCTTAAAATCGATGGGGATCACGCTAAACATTTTAACCGTTTCAGGTTTGATCGTAGCGATGGGCCGTATTGTCGATGACTCGATTGTGATCCTGGACAATATGTACAGAAAACGTGAGGAACAAAAGGATAAACCATTGCTTTCTATTCTGGCATCATCGGTGGTTGAAATGATTCCAGCGATTCTGGGCTCAACGCTTACCACGATTGCCGTTTATATTCCGATTGCTTTTGTCGGAGGGGTCATCAGTGCCTCCTACAGCGGTTTTGCCTGGTCAGTCGTTATTGCACTCATCATTTCATTCTTTGTCGCAATGTTAGTTATACCTGCCCTTGCTTTTATGGGATGGAAAGGCGGAAATGCAGATAAACAAACTGTCAAACTCGATACAAAAATGAAACCCATTTTGCAATCGGCCTTTAAACATAAGAAAGCCATGATCATTGCTTCGATCGTAGTGTTCCTGGCCGCTGGAACGTGTTCTGCATTCCTTCCTGTAAGTTTGTTACCGAGCGGAAAAATTGGACAAATTGCCATTAAAGCAGAATTGCCAAAGGGAAGTACATTACTACAAGTGGATTCTGAAGTGCAAAAGATCGAAAAAGCATTAAAGAATAATCCGAAGGTTGCTGCGTATTCATCCAATTTCGGGTCTACCATGACACCGCAAAGTGATGATGTGTTTGACCAGGGCGGCGGCTTTATCACGTATCCGAACGTCGCGAACCTGGCCGTTGTGTTGAAGAATGATAAAGAAGCGGATTCAGTCATTAAACAATTACAACAGCAGCTGCCATCATTATCAAAAGATGTAACGTATACGGTAACAAGCCAGAACATCTCTGGTGACGATTCCCAAATGCGTATCCTGTTTACAGGTTCGGACCAAGAAACCTTGGACCAAGCAGCTCAAAAAGCAAGAACCAGCTTATCAAAAGTTTCGGATCTAAGTGTAGATGGAAAAGTGGATTTAACCAATGGTTCACCTAAGTATAAGGTGACGTTTGACCAAAAAGCGATGCAGGATAAAGGCATAAAAGTGACAGACATTCTGCCGGTCATTAATCGTTATATCGCTCCATCCAAAGATGCTACCGTTACAGTGGATCATAAAGCACTTCCTGTGGACCAATATTTAGACCAAATTGCGAGTGGAACGGACTCCAGCATTACGTTAAACGCAACGGCCGGTGATGTTTTAGCTTCTCTTTCTGCTGAAACCGTACCTGGTAAAAATGGTGAAAAGATAAAATTGGACCAGATTGCTAAAATTTCAAAGGATAACACGCCTTCAACCATTAGCGAACGAGATGGCCAGCCATTCTCTCTTGTGACCGCACAGATTACCTCAAACGATATCAGTAAGGTATCAAGCCAGGCAGATCAAGCATTAAGCGGCATGAAACTTCCTAAAGGTGTAACCTATTCAATGGGTGGGATCACGCAGCAAGTAAAAGATATGATCTTTGATATGTCAGTGGCAGTCGCATTCTCTATTCTTTTAGTGTTGCTCATTACGTCTTCCATTTTCAAAGGATGGAGAGCACCGTTATCGGTACTGTTAAGCATCCCGCTTGCCTTAAGCGGTGTGGTCATTGCGTTAATTCTGTTCCACGGAGAATGGAACTTAGCGGCATTGATTGGCGTTCTGATGCTAACCGGTATCGTCGTTACAAATGGTATTGTGTTAATTGATAAGATCGAAAGAAACCGAAGAGAAGGAATGCCCGTGAACGAGGCGGTACTGAATGGAAGCCTCTCAAGGATTCGGCCGATTTTAATGACAGCAGCAGCAACCATCCTAACGTTGTTGCCACTAGCAATATCACACAGTGCAGATACAGTCATTTCTCAGACGCTAGGTATTGTCGTTATTGGAGGTATGGTAACTTCAACCATCAACAGTTTTATCATCATTCCTATTATTTATGAATGGCTGCATAAAAAGTCTGTCTCAAAAAGTACTCCAACAACAGTAAATACTGTTAACTAAGGTTTTGATTTAAAGTTTTGATTTTCGCCGCATTAATTTGCAACGAATGCGGTGAAATCCAGGGAATTAGATAAACTATCATATATAATAAACACCTTGTAGGGAAATAGATGCCTGAGAGAATTGAACACTCTCAGGCTCTATTCCTATACTTATTGCCTATCCAACTGAAAATTTAGAAAGACAATTTTTTTGAAACGCTCACATTTTCATAACTGTATTTATGGATATGTAGATGAGAACAAAAACATCTCAACGCCGCTTTCCAACACTAATTGAAACGGACTGTATGGCAATTAGAAATCATTTACCGAGCTATATACAGTAAAAAAGGCAACAGCGTTTTACCGCCGCGCCCTACTTACTATCGTTATAATATGGATTTTTGAATCAAGTGGACTAGACTTGATTGTTTATATATTTGGCTCGCTAGTTTTTATATAATTGGGGGACAATGTAAATATTTGATTACAAAACAAAAGAGTCGCAACGAATTCAATCGTCGGACCTTCTTGCACTCATAGGTTGAGGATGAGCAAAAAATCAAGGAATTATCCCATCTAAGATTGGAAATGATCACGTCTGAATGATCATTAATGGTTTCGTTATTGTTATTCGTTCTTTATGGGCAGTTACAACTTTTAATCTCAAAATAAAATAGCTCGGTCTACAGAGCTTCAGACAGTAGACAAACCCCTATTTAAATTAATTTGAATGGGGGTTTGTCTTTTGCACTTTTTCTAACACATACCTAGGCCAGAACTTACAAAAACAGGGGGAGAAGTTCAATCACTACCATGCGCTGTGGAGGCGTTTTTTTATGAACAAGTAATGACATTTGAATCTCATTTTCCACACAACGGGCCGCATACGTCGCAAGTCTCTCTTGAATAGCTCTCGAATGCCTTGATGAGCCCAATGGTCCCAATGGAAATCAAGTCTTCCGTATCTTCCCCTGTATTATCAAATTTCTTCACGATATGTGCAACCAAACGCAAGTTGTGTTCGATCAGTTTGCTCCTGGCCTTCTGGTCTCCCTCGGCCATCCTACTTAAGTATTCTTTCTCCTCATCCTCGGAGAGGGGCTGCGGAAACGCATCTTTGCGGGACTGGTAACATTCTAAATAAATTCCATAGTATCTTTAATTAAGTCTGATTATTTGTCATGCAGACGACCACCTTTCCCTTGACGTTTCCTTCACCAAGATGAAGAATAGCCTCTTCAACCTGATGTAACGAGTATCGTCTATCTATAATAGGTACAAGTTTACCAGCAACGAAAAGTTCCTTTAAAAAATTTTGGTCATTTTTATTAGGTTTATGAATAAGAATAGCCATTTTCTTACTTTCAGTTTTATAAATCATGGGTCCCAGTATCAACAGTTGCAAGATTCGAGACGTGGAGCCTCCTATCATAACATATCTTCCTTTAGGATTTAGTACCCGCTTGTAGTCGAAAATAGAACGAGTTCCTACAACATCGAGAATCAAATCATAGAACTGTCCTTTTTGTGCGAAATCTTCTTCAGTGTAATCAATAACATGGTCTGCACCAATGGACTTAAGAGTATCTAATTTTTTCTTACTGTCCACACAAGTTACTTCAGCTCCATATAATTTGGCAATTTGCAATGCAAATGTTCCAACGCCTCCACCCGCACCATTAATTAAGACGTTTTTAGCTTCATGAATCTGTCCTATATCACGAAGCCCCTGTAGAGCTAGAACTCCCGCTTGTGGTATCGCAGCAGCCTCCTCAAATGTCATTCTGGCTGGCTTCAACGTAAATGCCTCTGCATTCACACTTACATATTCCGCAAACCCACCCCAACCACACCAGGATATGTCTCCGAATACCTCATCCCCTACAGAGATATGATTGACTTCTCTACCAATTGCTTCAACCCTTCCTGCTATATCCGCACCCAGGATTTTGTATTTTGGTTTTAGAAGACCCCCAAGGCGATTCAGGAATGGTTTACCTCTAAGGAGGTCCCAGTCCCAGGAATTTACAGAAGCTGCATGAATCTTTACCAATACTTCATTTTGTTTTAGAGTAGGTATTTCTATCTCTTTTAGGTTAAGAACGTTAGTCGTTCCATATTTATTGTATACCATAGCTTTCATAATGGGTTCTCCTTCACATTTGAGTTTTGATAAAAATTCATTCTGTACTTGCCTTTACATTGCATATTTTAACGAAGTTATAAAGGATATTTATTTTTAGAAGATTACCTTTATGGATGGCTCTAATATATATGTGGAATATTATATATTTCTTCCTTATTTTGTTAATTACTTCTTAAACTAACCTGCCCCTTTAGTTCGCATTAGAAAAAGCCGCCTTTAAGACAGCTCTGATCTTCAGCTAACGCACCCATTAGCACAATAAGTACTTATAAGTTTATTTCAATAATCGATTGTTTCACAAACGAAATTGTTTATTATCTTTTTCTTCTTTTAGCCTGAGCTTTTTTCTTTTTGTCATTGTCACTGAAAACAATCCCCTTTAACCTTTTTGGAAACTGAGGAATACTTACTTGATTTTATCAAGGATACACTTGATAATATTTCTTCATTAACCTGACAGTCTCTTGAAGAAGAGAAATGTTCGCCGTAGCGATCTTTTTGTGCTCACGTTCCCTTTCGTTGAACAAGAACTAACCCGTTTTATAAAAAAATTTTAGTTAAATTTTTAATTACAAGGTAACCCCAAGTAGAAAAGGCGGAATATTTTTACCATTCTTACTGTTAACTAAAAAAACTAATCAAAGGCAATCATCTTATCATAATGATTTGCTAAAAGTTTAAATATAATGAACCATGACCTTATTTTAAAAGAAAAGAGGTTATGGGATGAAGTGTAAAATACATCGGTGTAATTGCCGAAAGATCTGGTCTGTTCAGAATCGGAAAAAGAAGATAATAGCTAAATCGATTTTGCTTAACGGCAATTGGATGACAGAAGTAAAACCTGATCGAAGATTAGATCCAAAAGGATTTGTCATTACAAACTACACTCAGGACATTATCACAGATCCCCCGATGGAATTACTAATGCAATTTAAAAAAGTAACAAAGTTAATTTATAATAAAAAAACCGTTGAGTTTAATATTAAATCTGGTAAATTTTTATGGTTTGCCGAAGATGGAAGCTGTTATTTGTTAAATAGGATGTATGAGATGTAGCCGGGCAAGCCCTGCTGCATTTTTCATTTGTTAATATCAATTAACCTGCTTTAGTAACCTGCCCCTGAGTAAAACAGCATCATAAAAATGCGGCCAAACGATATTCAACTAACGCACCCGTTAGGAAAAAGTTTACATTCTAAAGCAAAGTTAATATTTCCCTGTACAAACTTTAATTTATTATTTGTAAAATCGCTAATTAGCTTCCAATGATTACGGGTTTGTCCCCCATTCAACAATAGGTCTGTCTAGCTTAGAATCAAGTGTCCAGTCCCTAAAATGCTGCCTAGTTAGTGTAGTATGACATGCCAGGTTGTCGGATGAAGAAACATCCAAGGGATTTAAGAATCTCATATTTATAGAAAAACTGTTATCTACGAACAAAAAGCAAAACATTTGAACTTTCAAAATCGATGCGAAACCCATTTCTTAAAAGACAACTTTCAGCATGTACTACGTCGTTACCTATTTTTAAAAACTCCCTACATTTGCCGGCACTGCCGATGATTGAAAAATTAACGATTCTAAATCGTCTGGACCTTGGACTTCTGTCGAACACAATAAGAACTAAATCCTTTGAGGTGCGAGACAATAGGTTTCCTCCTTAGCGTATTTATGGTTGATACTCTTATAGGATGCAGTAAGAGACAAGAACGTAAGGGGCAAATATGGATTTTTAACAATTTTTTTCGAAGTACTCTCCAATTGGATGGACACCTGAGACCTTTAATGATTGTCATACCATTACTTTTAAGCCAACATAATATAGAATCAGCTACTATCATAAGTGGATAAATTTTCTAACCTAATGATTTCTCGACCTCTTAATAAATGGGAAGTGAAAAAACGTCTTCACTTCTATAAAATGGAGTGAATTCCTTTTATGTTCGCTATGCTTCATAACCTTCTGGGGAATAAGAAGCTACATTTGCTGCATGCTTTTTAAGTTACTAAAATAATCCAAAACTGAATTGAAGTATATACCTTGTAGTTATAACTACAACGCAAGTGATTTTTTATTTTAAAGATAGCATGGTATGTTTAACAGTCAAAAACAGGTCAAAAAGCTATCAAAACAAGGAACGGAAAGTCTTTATTGGTATTAAAACAAATCATTTTCCTTCCAGTATTTAATAACATTGTGAAAAAAAGGACTTAAAGCAACCTGCCCCTTTAGCTCAATAAGAAATGCTGCCTGAGATGGCAGCTAAGATCTTAAAGGAATTCACCAGTTATCTTAATAAAAATTAGAGTCTAATTTTAGGATTCTTATGTATTTCTTTGTTGTTCGCAAAGTTTTGTAAACCGGTATCAGCTGCATACCAGACAGGAAAAAGCAGGCATGCTCTGTGTCCAAGAAAATACCTACTGATTTTTAATTCCTAGTAAAATACGGTCTGGCAAGCTTTGAATACTCTTATTTAAAATGGATAGTATAAAAAATGGAACAGGCAAAGGTGAATCTGAGAAAGTAATATTGGATGGACTTTGAATTTAAAAAAAGCAGTTTTTAGAGAGGAATATGAATGATGGCAAACAACTTATATCAAAGGGAAAATTTACGTCATCTTGCTAAGCTGGGCGAATTAGCTCCTGCACAACAGCAAGCTTACGAAAATTTTAGTAGAACCGTAATGCAAGAAGGCGCTCTTACAAAAAAGGATAAAGAAATTATTGCTGTTGCTGTGGCGCACGCAACTGAGTGTCCTTATTGTATTGATGTGCATACCCGTAATGCCAAAACATCGGGTGCATCCCTCGAAGAATTGGTAGAAGCAGTGTTTGTAACAGCTGCACTTGAAGCCGGAGGAGCAGTTACTCATAGCACTCATATGCAAAATGCCCTTGATCAAGATGAAAATGATACCCTCTATCGCCGATCCAATCTTAAAAAGTTAGCCAATTTGAAACAATTAATCCCTAATGGTTTTAGTGCGTATTCCCGTTTCAGCACTGAAGCAACCAAAGAAGGAAAATTAAATGCAAAGTTAAAAGAATTAATAGCAGTTTCGATAGCACATACCACAGAATGCCCGTACTGCATTGACGTTCATACAAAATCTGCCCAACGAGCAGGATCAACAAAAGAAGAGCTATCAGAAGCTATTTTAGTTGCAGCTGCACTGTTGGCAGGTGGTGCTTATGCCCATATGGCCAACATGATTGAAAGCTACGGGGAATAATTAGAATCACTCAATAAAAAAGAGGCATTTATAATCTTTAACAAACTGGCACTTCTAAGTTTAAAGTTACCAGTGTATGACCACTTTTTGATAACAAATACCGAAACCTATTATGACCCTGAATCCACCAACAAAATTACGGACTAGAAGAAAAACGTTCCTATTCCTTTCGCGTTTAATAGGGAATAAAAAGACAAGGAAAGGCAAAGGAAAGCAGACGCGCGTCTGCTTTTTTTATGTCTCTTTTTGTATTTCACCCTTTTGCGCTACGTTTCAGCTGGCTATAACTCTTTCACTTTTTATACGAATCTATTTCCTTCGTCAGGTTGAAATAGTGGTTTCAAGTCGATCATGATAACCCTAACTCATCTGAATTTTGTTTAACACTCACAACTAAATCTATCTATCAGGATTATTTTCGGAAAATTTGAATAATATATGTTGACTAATAGAGTACCGTTCTAATAAACTTAAATTAACTTTAAATTCGGAAGCGCTACCATAAAAATAAGTTTATGCAGGTTTTTAAATTTTCATTTTCTCATCTATACTTTATTGCTTTTAGAATACATCCAATCGTATAAAGTTACACAAAATTATAATAGGAGGTTTTAATTATGGGAAAGACTTATCCTAAATTCCGTGCTGCAGCTGTTCAAGCAGCCCCTGTATTTCTTGATTTAGATGCTACTGTTGAGAAAACATGTAAATTGATAGAAGAAGCTGCAAATAATGGAGCGAATCTAGTAGCTTTCCCTGAATCTTTTATTCCTGGTTACCCATGGTGGATCTGGTTAGGTGATCCCAGCGCATATGGTGCTCCATTTTATGCAGAATTATATAAAAACGCAGTTGAGATTCCAAGCAAAGCGGTAAGAAAGATTAGTGAAGCTGCTAAAAGTACTGAAACTTACGTTTGTGTTTCCGTAACTGAACTTGACGGAGGATCTCTCTATCTCACCCAACTTTGGTTCGATCCGAATGGAAATTTGATGGGGAAACATCGCAAGCTGAAGCCAACAAGCGCTGAACGGTATATATGGGGCGAAGGTGATGGGAGCATGATGAAGGTTTTCAAAACAGAAATTGGAAATTTAGGTGGGCTACAATGCTGGGAACATATGATTCCATTAAATATTGCTGCAATGAATTCTTTAAATGAACAGGTTCATGTAGGCTCATGGCCAGCTTTTAGCTGCAACATAGGAACCCTTTTTACAGAAGGACCAAATGTCACAGCAAGTAAATATTACTCTGTATCGGCGGGGTGCTTTACGTTAATGTCTACACAAATTATTACACAAGAAATGATTGATAAACTCTGTCAAAATGATTATCAAAGACAAATGATCCAGCAAGGTGGTGGATGTACACAAATCATCTCACCTGAGAGTACGGTAATCAGTAATATTGTTCCGAAAAATGAAGAGGGTTTTGCATATGCAGATATTGACCTTGAAATGATCGTTTATTGCAAATACGCAGTAGACCCGGCAGGTCATTATTCTGTTCCTGGTATACTAAGTCTTGATTTTAATCAAAACTATCAGCCAGCCGTTAGAAAATCTGGACAAAATTTAGATTTAAGTATTTCGTACAATACCTTGCAGAAATCAGAAAGTACTGTATTAAATAAGTAGAAGAAGATTGGTTAGGAATAGTTAGATATCCGTCGACAACCCTCTCTCAATAATTTCATTTTGAGAGGGGTCTTATTTTTTATAATATAGATATTTATCATTAAAAATCAACGGATAAAATGCTAACAATCATAATGCACTGGTAATAACATTTAATACCTTCAACGTTGACAGCAAGGAGTGATTTCTCAATTCCTTCAAGCAGATTAGCTGCTCTTACTCCTTTATCCGTGATGATCAATACTCTGGTAGCTCCTAATTCTTTAATCATTTCACCGGTTTTATTGTATAGTCCATTTCCGCATTCCAATCGTGTCGGCAAAAAGTATTTATATGGAAATAAAGAAATGACTTTTACCGTCCTTTCTGTTCTCGAAATTTAATAAAGCCGATTTTCCCCATATCGTAGGAAGAACCGACTCTCTTATCCATCTTATAGGTTTACAACAATTCTGTTATTTTCAACCTCTACATCGTAAACCTTTACTTTATATTTATTGGGGTCAACAAGTGACTGACCTGTCTTAACGTTGAATTCCCATCCGTGCCAAGGACACACCAAGATTTCTCCATCCATTCCATAAATATATTCATGTGGTTTTGACGCCAATGTTGTTCCTGTAAATGTACCTTTACACAACTCCGCTTGTTCATGGGGACATACATTACGAATAGCAAAATAATTCTCACCATCGTAGTAAATACCTATGCTTCGCCCTTCTATATTTAATATTTTGCAATCTCCAACTTCTATCTCTCCAACTTCAGCAGCATTGTATTTCCTCATCTAGAGACACCCTCTTTTTCAACATGACTATGGTTAAGTTCGTACAGTTCCGCTGCGTTTTCATAAGCTATACGTCGACGTAATTCACCTGGTAGCTTATTGAGCACAAATGTCGGACTATCATTGTCCCAATGGGGGTAATCTGTAGCGAACAAGACGGTTTTTTCAGCTCTCATCATGCTGAGCATTTGTATAAGTTCATGATTATCAGGCTCTTCAATCGGTTGTGTAGTGAAACGACAATGTTCAATAATATATTCACTCGGTTTTTTCTTTAACCATGGGACTTCATTCCTCATACCCCGAAAATTCTTATCCATTCTCCACATCAAATGAGGGACCCATGCTAAACCTCCTTCTATAAAAATCACTTTTAATGTTGGAAATGTTTCAAATACACCTTCACAAACGATACTGTTCAATTGTGACATGTGGTGGATCGCCAAAATATTGTGTCGTTCAAAATTGGTCGTTGGTTGGCCAACTGCTGAAATTGGAGGATTAATGCCGTCCCCTTCACCGCCACCATGAATAGCGACAACCAAATTATTACGTACAGCCGCTTCATAAATCGGGTAAAATCTTCGTTGTCCAAAAGGTTCTCGAGATCCGACAGGCAGAAGTACCTGAACCACTTTAGGATGGGAACCAAGACGATCAATCTCACGCGCTGCCAAGACAGGATCCTGCGTCGCTACTAGAATAGAAGCTAAAAATCGATCATCTGTTGGTATCCAATGATCAAGTGTATAGTCATTGAAAGCTGAGGCAATTGCCGCAGCATAATCCGGATTATTATGTGCTGAAACGGTGAGGAGACTACCTGTTAGAACAGCCTTTGAAATATTATACCGATTTAGTGCATCTTCTATAGCGTATTGTGGATCTGAGCCTGGTGGTAGACCCTTACCAGGTGATGCATCCCTTCGTGATAATGGAATAGGTTTAAAGATAGTGATGGGTAATGTTGCTTCCGGGGCACATAATCTAGGCCACCATACCCTGGGAAGATAAGGTTTTAAATCTTCAAAGCTTTTTAATGTTTGATGAAAGTCGCAATCGATAATACTTGATGATTTCGATTTTGTAGGGGCTAAATCCATACAAACCACCCTTTTATTTAAATTTGTGATGTATTTCAATCCTATAAAACTAATTTTAAATATTATCCGACAGTTTTTGAACTACCTGAATCTAATTTTGATCCCGCTAATTTTACTCCTCGGTGCCCTTTCCACAATGGGATGACTGCGATTGCCGTTAAAATGAGCCAGATGTCTAGCAAATAAAAACCAATGTTAAATGAGTTGGTTTTATCCACAATCATTCCAAACAATGCGGGTCCAAAGCTTCCAACGATGTAAGTTAAACCATTAAAGACTCCGAAAGAGATTCCCGCTACATTATGCGGCACCATTTCCTGAATAACTGCATACATAGGCCCTAACGTGAATGCCAATAATCCCACAGCCAATGAAATTAACAGGACTGACATACCAACGTAGCTTGTAAGTATACCCATATATGAGAGAGCTGCCGCCAGCACATATCCGATTGACCAAAGGAGGGCTCTAATCCGAACTTTCCTGTCACCGATCAATCCACCAAGTATCGTTAAGATGGTCGCCGCTATCCACGGTAGGACTGCTATTAAGCTGGCTAATTCAAAACCTAGGTGACGCTGTTCTTTAAGATAGGATGGCATAAAAGTACCAATGCCCCAGAATCCTACAGTGTACCCACAATATGCAAACACACAAAGCCAATACCTGTAGTTTTTAAAGACTACACCGGCTTGCTTCCAAAACCCGTCCTCCTGGATAAATTGCTTTGCCACAATCTGTCCAGAACGGATATACAGAAGCTCATTTTGAGTGATGTAGGGATCCTGTTCAGGAGTGTCTCTAGTCCAGAACCACATAAGGGGAAGAGCAATAAATAAACCAATCGCCCCCAGGACATAGAAACTCATTCTCCATCCGAACGTAGAGATGATCCATGCTATCACTGGATAAGAAAAGACCGGAGCCAGATATAACCCTGCCAACCATGCAGAGTTGGCTCGCGCTCGCTCTTTATCCGGAAACCATTTGGCAACAATCATATTGCAGGCAGGTGTCATAATAGATTCACCAATACCAAGAAGGATTCGAAGAACAATTAAAAAGATATAATTACTCGTTGAACCCATTAATACCATTAAGACCGTCCAAATTACGATAGATATTGAAACAGCTTTGCGACCACCTATTTTATCGCCCAATGGCCCTGTCGCAAAATTAGCAAGCCCATACGGAAATAAAAACGCGGTCAATAATAATCCCTGTGAAGCTTTATTTCCGTCAATGCCAAAAGTCTGATTGAAATCTTGATTTGCAATAAGCACAGCCACGTTCGTACGGTCAAAATACGCGACAAAAAATGCAAAGGAGATTGCAATTGCCACTCTGAATCTGATTTTTGTCGGAAATAGTATAGGTACGTTCCTATTAACTTCCATCACTATCCTCCCTTAAGTCCCTACACCCCTGTTTGAAGTGTGGGGTAGATATTAAGCGCTATACAAATCCCTATAAGTGATCTTTAGGCTTATCAGTATATCAACTCTTTCATTTCAATATTGTTTTCTTTACAATAATCCTGATACAGTTTAAGCTTCCTAAACACATCATCCTGATAGGTAATCTTATCTTCATCATCTAAGTATTGTACGGTCCCCTCGAGTATAAAGAGAGTAATCATTTCTTCTACGCCATCTACAACCAAAGTATGGATATCACCCGGTGGTTCATAAACAAATGTACCCGGCTTCGCTACCCATTCTCTTTCCAGATACCGCCATTCTCCCTGAATGGTATATGCCAGTACTTGTCCACCCGTATGACGGTGACGGTTGACTTGACCTCCTGGTTTAACTTTAAGTAGGTTAATCCATCGGCCTGTGGCAATATCAAAGCGAACTGGTTTAAACCACGCACGTTCTGTCTGGGGAATCCAGGGGATTTCGTTTAAATCAATCGCCCTATCATTTAATTGAATTAATTCGGTAAATTGATCAAGTGTTTGTTCCATCGGTCTTTCCTCCTACAGTTATTTTGTCTTTTTCATAAGAACTCATTGGCGGAAACAAGACTGGATCTCCAGCCAACAAACCACCATCCACCGGAAGATCAACTCCTGTAATAAAACTTGCATCCTGTGAACAGAGGAAATCAATTACTGAAGCCACTTCATCAGGGGTGCCAAATCGTCGTTGAGGTGTTCGTGATAATATCCGTTCACGAAATACACTATCTTTAGTTGCCCCGGAGGATAATGGTGTCTCTATATAGCCTGGGCTAACTGCATTGACTCTGATGTTGTATTCTGCCCAATCTACGGCAAGGCATTTAGTGACTTGTACCACACCTCCTTTGGAAGCAGCATAAGACAATAAGTTTTTACTTCCATAATGGGCTAGCATGGAACCGAAGTTCACAATAGCTCCGCCACCTGCTTCAATCATAAATGGCTGAACAGCCTGACACATGAAAACGGTTCCAATTAAATTGGTATCTATAACAGCACCTATTTCATCTTCACTTACATGGATGGATGGACTTCGACGGATAATTCCCGCCGCGTTAACCAAATAATCAATGCGTCCAAAATCTTTTGCAACATCTGATGCAACCTTCTTAGCTGTCTCTTGGTCAGTAACATCTGCCTCATAAAAACGAACTGTTTTTCCCTGTTCTAAAAAAGAGGCCTCCAAACACTTCCCATTTTGCGCTGAAATATCTACTACTGCCACAGGAAATCCCTTATGGGCAAACCTCTCTGTCACGGCCTTTCCTAAACCAGAAGAGCCTCCTGTTACCATAATCACTGGTCTCTCATTCATTTCTTTACCTCACAATCAAAATAAAAAATTTAATGTAAGCGGTTTCAAATAAGTTATCTTTCAACTTATCGTTCATTGACCACATGAACACATACTAGAAGACTGTAAAAACGATTACATTTACTGCTTCTTAGTCCCTAATAATCACATCCTTTACAATAATCTAATATCTAATATATTAGTTATTATATCATTTTAGACTATTCTGTCAATTATGTTATTTTCAAAATAATAATTTTTTATTTGCTCATTTCTTGATATATTAGAGATTACCAATAATTTTATGATCTATAATGTTGAAAGGATACCTACTATGGAGTTTGATAACAGTAACTTACATGATCGTGTTTATATATATCTTCGTGATAAAATTCTTTATTCTCAACTTAAGCCCGGTTCAAGGATTGATTATCATCAAATTACCGATGAACTAAAGGTAAGTAGAACACCTGTGCGCGATGCATTAAACCGTCTTCAACAAGATGGATTGGTAGAAGTTAAACCTCGATCGGGATCCTATGTTAGTACACCTCAAGTTAAAGATATTGTTGATATCTACGACTTAAGAAAAGCACTAGAGCGCCAGGCGGTTGAGCTAGCTGCATTAAACATCTCTAAAGATACTTTAACCTCATTGCTTGAAGAGGCAAATCAAGTAGAGTCTGACATCAAACGTGGAGAAACTACTTCATTTTTTCAAGCGGATAGAAATCTTCACCGGACGATAATTCGGCATTCTAACAATCAAAGATTAATTTCAATCATGGATAATTTAGAGATGCAAATTAAATGGTTTGGAATTATTATGACCAGAAATTTGGACAGACCATTACAAGCAAACGAAATGCATAAAAAAATACTACATGCGCTTCTTCATTCGAAAATAAATAAAGCGCAGATATTAATGGAAGAGCACATAGAAGAGATTAAGCAATCTATTCTCGGTGATTATTCATAATGATCTTTAACAGCCATGTGATGATTAAAGTCGTTAGTCATCATATCGCCCCCTTTACGTTGAAGTTTCTAAAAAGATATATCTAAATACATCATACAGACCTAAATCGACAAAGAACCATTTTCCTTTACTGTTCTTTTTCTTAAAGCTATGATTAGAAGAAAAAAATAAGTATAAAACTACCAGGCGTGCCTTAAAGTCCAGACTGAGAAAAAAACGGATGTTTTTTAACCCTTCGGACATGATCTGGATCGTCCTGCGTAGGAAAGTAGTGGGTTAGATTGATTTTCCTAACTACAAAGCCAGGTCCATACTAGAGTAACCTAATTAAATGAGACAAAGGAAAAAACACCCCCATGGTCGTAAATACAATTTTCGACAAAGTGGAGGTGTTTTTCTTATGGTGAGAAAAAAGAAGGTCTATTCAGAAAAGCTAAAAGAGAAGTGATTCGTCTAAAATTAACACATGTATTATTATAATTACAATCGACCATTTACAAAATTAAACTGCCATACTCCTGTAGAATTCAGGAGCATGGCAGCCTAGGTGTTTTTTTCTGTCCCAATTAGCTAGGTCAGTTCATATTCATTTTGTTTTTATTTCAATTTTTCAACTTTGGATAAAACATTATTTAGTTCGTCAGCTGCGTTAGTTAAGGTCTTTGCATCCAGAGGCTTGGATTTTGCACCTGCTTCAATGGTGTGCAGCGGTGTTTCTACTTTTTCATAAAGATCGGCGTCTTTTTCTTTAACACCGTCTTCGAATGTTTCCCAGGATTTCTCTAACTGTTCTCCAGATTCTTTCACTTTATCTGCGTCGTTCGCTTTTAACTGAGATTTAAGATCCGTCAGTGTTTGTTTCATTTCTTTGGATCCTTCAGCGATTGTTGATTCTTTCGCTTTACCTGATCCGTTATCTTTTGTTCCACAAGCTGATAATGTAAGAGAAGCTGCTAGTACGATAGGTACGATGTATTTTTTAGTTTGCATTTCGAAGTTCCCCCTGATGTTTTTTGAGTTCAACTTTTAATTTGATATCCTTTTTTCTATTCATAATGGCTGCCACGATGGCGACCAAAATAAGAAATGCCTGTGGAATCATGCTTTCAATTGTGGGATAGAACGCAAAAAAATCAATCGTTGTCAAAGAATTCACTTGTGTCACTGGAAATAACCCAGCAAGTTGAAGTCCGTGAATCCCCATCCCTGTGAATTTGAAGCAAAGGTAAAACATGAGAACACTGGATACTAAGAAGAACGGCCGCATCGGAATTCTTAACCCTAGCTTAAGTATGAAATAAGAAAGGATCACAAGTACCAAAACCCCAATACCTATACCAGTTAATAAGGAAGGTAGCTTGATTGAATTCGCCATACCTATGAAAAACAATACCGTTTCTGTTCCTTCACGGAAAACGGCAAGGAAAGACAAGGCCGCTAGTGAAAATAAACTTCCAGTATTCAGTGCATTTGTACTTTTTGTGCGAATGTATCGCTGCCATTCCGCTAGACTGGATTTACTGTGAAGCCAATAACTCATGTATAGCAACATCGCAGCCGCAAAAACACCTGTCCAGCCTGCAATCAAGAAATTGTTGCTTCCAAATGCTCCTGCCGAAAAGAGGAGATTCACAATGACACCCAGGATAATGCTGACGCCAATTCCTGAACCTACTCCCATCCAGATCCATTGTTTTTTGTCTTCGTGTCCTGCTTTTTTCAAGAAACCAAGCAGCGCTACTACTACAAGCAAAGCCTCAAGTCCTTCACGAAGCAGAATCGTTGTCGCATCCATCATGTTATAGCTTGTTTTCATGGCTATGGGAGCCAGGTAATCCCGCATCTCTTGAATGGTTTTTTTAGCCCCGTCTATATTGTTTGATGATAACTGGGCATAAGAAGTAACCATATCCCGTTCAGCGTTGCTATAAACTTTTGAAGATTGGGTAAGTACAGCACCTTCTGCATTTAACCAAGACTTTCTAAACTTCTCGATGTCAGCTTTGGCCCCTTGAACATCATTTTGATCGATATTTTTCAAGGAGTGGTCCAGTAAGGAAACAAGGCCTGCCACGTCTCCTTCTTTACCTGAACTGCTTTTTTCATCATTAGACGTTTTAGGATATTTCCCGTCAATGAACTTTTGGTTCGTTTGCTTTAATTGTTCCAGGCCAGCGGTTACATTTTTTTTATTTACAGGCTTTTGAGCAAGAGCAAACTGAACTTGTCCCATCGCATCCTCAATATCATGATAAGCAGTAGTCGATTGTTCCTTAATTCCATCCTCAATGGACAACCAAGTACTTGAAAACGTTTTAAATTTACTAGAGGTGCTATTCATATCACCTTTTTGGGATGATTGTAAAGCTTGTGTAACGAGCTTGTTCGCTTCGGTCATGTCATCAGCTGCATTCCCCTTAGCAAAGCTATGTATAGGTAATATCAAGACTCCCATTAGAAGTATTGTAAGAATGGATTGAACCTTACGTTTCATCATTTCTCCCCCAACTCTAAAATTAACCAATTTATTTGCAGGTAATGAAAATCATTATCATTTGTTCCATTACAAAGTATAATACCTATGAGAATCATTGTCAATTGCCCTTTTGTAAAGATCCTAAAAGACAATGAGAAGTCCAAACAATGCACCATTCCTCACCAAATTGAGAAATCATACCTTTTTTAAGTTAAGAGGACTTTTTCAGTGCCCTCCGTCGGTTTGGGGGGATTTTTTTATTTACTTAAGTTATACAGACAATTAAAAAATCCGTAACATTTTCTTTATAATGGACTGTTAGTCTTACGCTGTACAACAAAGAAGGGAGCAACCCAATGAAAATTTGGAAAACTATCATAGGAATAATTACCATTGCATCGGTCGCGTTTCCTGTCACCCAGGCACATGCTCTAACCAGTATGGACAAGCAAGACGGTGGGATCGGAAATACCACCCATTATATGGAAAAAAATCCTGACATTGCAGCTGATCCAAAAGTTAAAAATATTATTTATCCGTTAATGGCAACACCTGCAATTAAGAAAAAGGGCTCTGCATTAACCATCCAGGTCGATACGAAAGGAAAAGACCCTTCCGGATGGAATGTAAAGCTAAATGAAAACTCGAATTCCAAGGTGGAAGGTGAATATTCACTTCCTGTAACAAAGGCAGAAAAAGGTTCTTCGTATTGGAAGAACAGCAGCTCCATTTACAACGTTACCGTCTCTATTCCTAATGATGTCACAGAAAAGCTTTACGACCTGGATGTGTCATATACGGCTGACGGAGCTCAAGTAAAAGATGAAGAACCTAACTCGGTCAAGGTCGTTAATGACTTTAAAAAAGATTTCCGTTTTATTCATTTAACGGATATCCACGTAGGATCTCCAAGGAATATACAAGATCCTGCCAATGCAACTGAAGCTGGAATGTGGAACCCTGATGAATCAAAACGCTGGCTTTATTTGCAAAAAACCATCAAAGAGGTAAATTTATTAAAGCCTGATTTTGTGGTTTTGACAGGTGATTTAATGTTCGGCCAAATGAATCCTAAAGAATATATCTATGAATATGAAGAGACATACCGCATGTTAAAGAAGTTTGACGTGCCCGTCTATATTATCCCGGGTAACCATGATTTTTACGCCCAGGACGCGACTTTGACAGACGGAGCAAAATATTGGGGAGAATACTTCGGTCCAGAATATTATTCCTTTAATTACGGTCCCTATTGCCATATGGTTGGAGCTAATTCCATGGATTGGGACAAATTTGACAGGCAAGGACATGGGAGCCTTTCTGTTCCGACTTGGGGCGGTCAAATTCGACAAGCACAAATGAATTGGATCAAGAAAGATTTGGAGCAAAATGATCAGACAGCTAATGCCAATCAGGTAAAGGGTTTGTTTTCCCACAATAATCCAGTCAAACGCGACAGGGAAATATGGCCGTCATCTGACCCTGATGTTCAGGAATACTGGAAGGAGTATGACGCACAACACAATCCGCAAAATCTCAGCACATTGCTCAAAGCAGAGGAACTTGGACAAAAGTATGATCAGCTTTGGCATGGTGAAGGGGCTCAGGAATTAGTTGATGTTATGAAGCAGCATGGCGTGAGTTTTTCACTTCACGGCCATACACATACTGATAATATAACCCAACAGAATGGAATTCTATATACCACTACCGCCTCCATTGAATTGTCTGCAACACCATGGGAAGGCTATCGTACATTCCAGAAAGACCCTGATAGTAAAAACTTTAATTCCTACATTTATGAAGGAACTGACCGCTCAATTCCAGTTTATGAGAATGGTAATTCAGCTGCAGGAACGGTTTCTTTCGAGGCAAACTTAGCGCAACCCAATGACGGTACACAGGGAGCACAGACTGCTACCGTGACGAATCGTCTGAAAAAAGAGGTCACTATCACTGTTCCTTTATATATGAAACCAGGAACCTATAAAGCAACAGACGGAGAAATCACCGAAAATAAATTATATGGAACAAAGCAATGGATGGAATTAAAAGTGACGGTGCCAGCTAACTCCACAAAAGAAATAAAAATCCAGCCATAAAAAGTGTTAAACAGAAAATCAAAAACGGATTAAAAAGATATGCGAGATTATCGAGGCGACTGAAAAACTTGCGTTTTTTAAGAAGAAAATAACTGGCTACATAAAAAAGACGACTCACATTCAATTATCGAATCGAGAGTCGTCTTTTTCTAACCGTTTTTCAGTTTAATTTACTTATTTTTCATCGGTTAGTTTCAAAATTCTCTTTACGAGTAACTCCATGCAAATTAGACCCGAAGATGACGCCACATCCTACCCTGTCTGTGTTTTAACTGGCTTGCTTCCCACGGGATGAGTTTTCTTTGTTCGTCCTCCCTATCTTCGGGTAGCTTTCCATTGAGTATACTGTTTCTTAAGACAAGTACCACACGGTCGGTATCCCGCAAAAATTGCTGTCCTTTCATCTGCAAAAAATACACGATGCTCTACATACCCGCCCTGTCTAATCGCACGAAGTGCAGAGGGGCAATCGAATCGGCCATATATCTTGCTGCGACCATTGCCAGCTAATGTACCGGGATTGATACTCTGGTAAAAGCGTCCATCTTCTCCTAGGAGAGTGTATTGTTTTTTGTCGTGTGGTTCCTCTTTCCTAAAATTACCGCTAATGCTCATTTTCTACACCTCCTTTTCTTATCTCGCCACCTAACAAGCCAAGAGATGTCTTTACAATACACATATTCTTCATTTCAGATTCAAAAAAAACCTCTTATTTTTTTCCAATGTTAATAAAATGATTCATGTTATCTCCTAATCTTCTTACCATTATTTGGTACTTTTTCTTTTTTCCATTTTAAAACTCCTTTGGATTTTAAAACCTTTTTGTTAAAAAAATCGTAATAATGATACCTTATCTTGAATATTTGACATATAAATGACATCCTTTCCTCAAAAAAACCGGTAAGCAAACTTCACTATAGGAATGTTATTCTTCGTTATTAAACCAAGGACCTGAAGCTCGAATTACATTCCAAAGTTTTTCTGGAAGCTCAAGCTCGCTTACTTTTGAAGAGTTAATTGCTGTCTCAATTTCAGATTCTTTTCCATTCTGAATCTTTTCTACCCAGTCTGGATACATGATTCAACCATGACCAACTGCTGCTAGGGATAGACCTTTATCTAAGGAAGATGCAACGTCATCCGGAGTTGCCATAGAACCAGCAGCCATTACAGGAACTCTGCCGTTTACATGTTCAACAATTAATTCAAGATATGTTTTTTTATCGAAGAAAGAGCATCAGCTAATGAAACTTGTACATAATCAACATCCACTTCGATAAGACAATTAATTAATTCGGTTGTATAACTATTTATTTTCTAAAGAAAAAGAAATACAATGCTAATAAATATATACAAATGTATACCCAAGAACCCATTATCAAGAAAAAATTAAAACATCCTTTATTTTTTCTATTTAGTATTACATTTAAAATAGCCACTATTACCACTAAAATATATAAAGGGGCTACCACTAATTTTGAGATAAGTTCTGGAAAGGGCATTTCCATTAATTTGTCATCCACATTATCTCCCCCTAACTTAAGTTTATATTAGCATAATTATCTAACTCCCTTTTCAACTAAACTGCCCCGTTAGTGCCATAAGAAAAAGGCTGCCGCAGCAACCCATGTTATTGAACTAAGCCCTGTTAGTTGTGAGCAAATGCATAAACACTAAAACAAATAAAGGCAAATATAAATAACAATGTTTTGGTAACCTGATATGGAAACAGTCTCAAAAAGTTCAACTATCCTGCCCCTATAGTTGCATAAAGAAAAAGCTGTCTTTAAGACAGCTCGATCTTCAGCTAACGCACCTGTTCAAGAAGGATTATTTAGTTTTTTTTATGATAGAATAAATCGCTTGCTCAGCTCCAAATCTTATAATGGTCCGTTCTAATTCCATACCTAATCTTTCTAAAAGCTTACAAGAGGTCTTATTTGCAGTTTGAGTTTCAGCTACTACTTTTTTAAGACTTAGCTCGTTTAAAGCATAATTAATTATGCATTGGACTACTTCTGTTGCATAACCTTTTCCCCACCAATTCGGTAATAATTGATATGAAATTTCAAGGTAAATGCCTTCTTGATGGAGGTCAAGAGAAACTAAACCAATAAAAATATCTGTGTGTTTTTCTCTAACAACCCAATAAAAGGAATGATCACTTGAATTAAGCATTTCGTCTAATAATACTTTTATTGAATCTTCCTGACGGATGCCACCGAGGAATTTTCTTACTTCTGGATTTACAAATACTTTTTTCACATCAACAAAATCTGTCTTTTTGAAGGTATTAATAAAACATCTTTCTGTTTCAAACAACTAATTTCATCCCCTTAACCTTTATTTAAGCCCATTTTATACTTTTATAACCTCATTTGTAGTTTTCCTTTATTAAACTAAACTGCCCCGTTAGCACAATAAAAAAACGGGATCACCGCAGCCATCCCATTTTTAACATAAGCTACCCGATAGTGTAAGTACCATTCAAAAACTCATTAATTGTTGAGTGTACAATTGGCATTACCTTAGAGCTTCCAGGCTTCTTTTAATAACTTAATTCCTGTATTGATTTCATTTTCCGTTAATCCTCCAAATCCAAGCAAAATTCTAGAACCTATGCTTCCTGTTTCTCCGCTATAATATATCGATAATGGATAAACCTACACCAACATTCATTGCAGCATTAATTAACCCATCTTCTTATCCCTTTACGTACTTAGTACAACAACAATAAAAAATGACCTTCAAGTTAGCATCCAATTTAACCTCCTGAAATTCTTTTTATCTGGGTGTATATCTAAAAAGATTTTATCGAAAAATAAACAAAGGAGGTGTAAGAAATGCATATTTTAAGAATTGTCATGAAGTTTATTGCAGCTGCTGTTGTTCTGGGCATTATCGATGCGTTGGGCTACGATTTGGGTGCTTCTGATATCCTAGGGATTTCAGCGGTATTAGCTATTGTTAGTTATGTAGTGGGTGACTTATTTTTATTACGGGTTACCAATAACACAGTGGCAACTATTGCTGATTTTGCCTTAGCGTTTGTAATTCTCTACCTAATGATCGATAATATGACCATTGAGGATGACGTGTTATCCGCTTCACTTATTGGCTCGATAGCAATCACAGCTTTTGAAATCTTCTTCCATCGCTTATTAGGAAGAGAACCTGGCAAACAGGCTTCCAATCAGCAACAAACCATGCAAACAGGAAGGCCACAATTTCAAACAGAAGCGTCTTCTGAATTAACTCCTGTTAAACGGGATGTAAGAAGTGCTCAACAGGACAAGTCTCAGGAGAACCAAGATAAACAATAATAGTCAAAAAAAGCGTACATTCCAAAGAATGTACGCTTTTTTATATTATACCAATTATTCCGCTGATGGATTTTCGACGGCAATTTGATATGCGTTAAAGACTGCCGGGTTCGTAATTCCCACCGAAACCTATTACGATACATATCAATTTTTACCCATTTCTTGGCAGCTAAGATCTTAAAGGAATTCACCAGTTATCTTAATAAAAATTAGAGCCTAATTTTAGGATTCTTATGTATTTAGGATATAAATACAGTTATAGTAATGACATTAGATTCTCATTTTCCACACAACGGGCCGCATACGTCGCAAGCTTCGTACCTTTCCCTCTCGAATAGCTCTCGATCGCCTTGATCAGTCCGATGGTCCCGATGGAAATCAGGTCTTCCGTATCTTCCCCTTTATTCTCAAATTTCTTGAGAGTGGATGGTCCATATTGGATGTACGCAATATCGGTAACCCACTTCTGATTGGGAGCACTGGCCATAAAATCATCTCCAAAAAGTTGGGGCTACGACAACGGTTTCTCCTTGGGATTTCCACTTTCTTTTTGGCTGCACGCATGGAAGGAATATTACTAGTTTATACAGCAGAATAAGTCGAAGGTTTCCATTAATAGTGTCGTTTTTTATCGAGAAGTTATTATTTCCAGAGGTTGGTTGTTAAATTAAAATGGAAGTGTTAGATAAATTTTTTAGGAGGTTATTCTATTGAAGAAAAGAAAAATGGGAATGGCTATCGTAACCAGTAGTATATTAGCACTCTCTCTAACATCTTTTAATCCGCAAACTTCTGCAGCCCCTCTATCTAAAAACTACCTCATCGCTTACAATCAGTCATCATTACCTAAAACCTATCAAACAGACATTAAGAATGCCGGAGGAGTGGTGATAAATGCCATTCCAGAAATCGGCGGATTAGAAGTTCGCTCATCGAATCCTAATTTTCTCAGCAATTTAAAATCTAATTCTAGTATTATTGCGGCAAATGTGGAAATGCACTATAAACTTGATGACGAACAACCGGCAGGGGCTGATGGCCAGCCTGTAACACTTCAGCCTGATAAGAATGGTACATACTGGTCCTCACAGTGGGATATTAGTCATTTAACTAATGATGGAAAATCGTACAAAATTGAGTCAGGCGGTACGGAAGCAAATGGAATGGTCACTCATAAGGCCATTGTCGGAGTGATTGACACAGGTATTGACGCAAACCATCCCGATCTTAAAGCAAACTATGTTGGAGGGGAAAGTTTCGTTCCTAAAGGTGGCTATAGTGGGGATGATCCATCGGAAACGGGTAACCCCAATGA
Organism: Fictibacillus enclensis; assembly: GCF_001457035.1. GTDB lineage: Bacteria > Bacillota > Bacilli > Bacillales > Fictibacillaceae > Fictibacillus_C > Fictibacillus_C enclensis. The sequence goes on from NZ_KQ758617.1 coordinate 2,033,077, forward strand.
TGTACTTGATCGTGAAGGTCATGGTACACACGTAGCCGGTTCCATTGCGGCCAACGGAAAAATAAAGGGTGTCGGCCCGGATCTGGGAATCAGGGCATACCGTATATTTGACAGCTCTGGAAGCGCCCCAACTGCACCAATTGTTGAAGCAGTTATTCAAAGTGCAAAAGATAAAGTCGACGTTGTGAATATGTCCCTTGGCGGCTATGATAATTTAAAATATGAGTTCAATGGCTCGAAATATAGTGACATTGCAGATGTTCTCCTTTGGAAACGGGCGGTCAAATATGCATTGAATCATAATGTAACTATTGTGGCCGCTGCCGGTAATGAGTCGTTAAACTATGCTGACAAAAAATCACTTACCGACTATTTGAATGCTAATTATGGTGATACTAACCTTGTTTTTAAAGGCGTCACCATTGAAGTACCAGGAGGATCCCCTGGCGTTATTACGGTATCTTCCTCAAATGAATGGTCGAAAAATCAACTCGCATTTTATTCTAACTATGGAAATAGCTTTATTACTGTAGCGGCACCTGGCGGAGACAACGGTCCTAAATATGCTGGAACGGGAGATTTAAACGATCGTGACTTTACTTACCGTTCGTTGTCCACTTGGCCAACTTATTTAGAGCCATATTTTACGACAATTGATCCTGAGCATCCAGGATACGCATACCTCCACGGAACTTCCATGGCTTCACCAAAGGTTGCCGGTATTGCTGGAGTCATCAAAGCTGCACATCCGGACTACAAACCAGCTCAGGTGGAGGCGCTTATTGAAAAGACCTCATTAGATTATGGCAAACCAGGTCATGATCAATACTTTGGTGCCGGTGAAGCAAATGCATATACGTCTTTAACGGGTAAGTAAGATAACAAAGGCCCGTCTAAAAAACTTAAAAAAGGAATGATTTCTCATCTTAGTGAGAAATCATTCCTTTTTTCTGTATAATGGTCGTATCAAAATCATGTGGGAGGTTGCGATGATCCAAAAACAACAATCCATGACGTTTAGTCCTTTTATGGAGATCTATGTGTAGTGGTTCCTAAAGATAATAGGTTAAGAAAAGTTAATGAGCTGATCGATTCCTCTTTTCTATAAGACGAACTTATAGATAAATATTGCTTAGATAACAGTCGAAACGCCATCGACCCTATTCCTCGTTTAAACTTCATAGTAGGGCTTCCTTCTAGAAGGTGTTTGGGATATATATCTTACTGAGGAGCCTATTTTTATCAAAGATGAAAATTAGCGAGCCTAAAACATGGTGTAACAACAAAACTTCTGCCATCATTTTTTCCCCTGCACCTTGCTTATTCACTTAAGACAGCTCCGATCTTCAGCTACCGCACCGGTTACCTGAATAAGGATTTACTCTTCCAGTTAAGTTATCAAGAAAATTCTTAATTTAAAGGGATATGTTTCTGGTATATACAATATAAGTTTGTACTCATCCTTAGAGCTTTTTTCTTTTTTTCTTTTTATTGAGTTTTCTTTTTAACTTTGGCTTTATCCAGAAAAGAAAGCGGTCATAATCTTTTTTTTGCAAGATGACTATCCAAATAAAAGCGAATAGTTCCCACAGCACTCTACAAACAAGAAATGCAAGGGTAATGTATGCCACCCAAGTTAATATAAATTCTATGGGGTCACCATTCATTACACCCCTCCTTTGTTTTTACCCGGTTCCAATATTCCCTTTTATATGTTTCTATGTTCTAAATAAACTTTTTATCTCTAGTTTTCTAAGCTCATACTTCAACTAACCTGCCCCTATAGTTCCATAAGAAAAAGCCGCCTTTAAGACAGCTCCGATCTTCAGCTAACGCACCCGTTAGTTGAAGAACCATTTTTTCCGTGGTACCGGGTAATATTCGCCGGCGACAAGTTCTGAAGGTACGGCTCCTTCAATTCGTAAAAGGTCGTCTGAATTTAAATTCAGGTCAACTGCGCCGAGTGAAACATGAAGTTGTGACTGCTTTCTTGCGCCGATCAATGGGATAACATCCTCACCCTTGGATAAAACCCACGCGACAGCAATCTGCGCAATGGTTGCCTGCTTTTCTTCAGCAATTCCACGCAATGCCTCTACAAGGGCTAAATTTTTTTCAATATTTTCGTTGGTAAACCGTGGACCATTACTGCGTTTGTCATTCAAACCTAGAACCCGATCTTTTGACCATGTACCGCTCAATAAACCTCTTGAGAGAACACCATAAGCCGAAAGCGAAATGCCTAATTCCCGTAGAGTTGGCAAGATATTTAATTCGATGCTCCTATTAAATAGTGAGTATTCCATTTGCAGCCAACTAATAGGATGTACAGTGTGCGCGCGACGAATTGTATCCACTCCTACTTCAGAAAGACCAATGTAACGCACATATCCCTTCTTTACCATATCGGCAATTGCACCAACCGTTTCTTCAATTGGAACGCTTGGATCGATGCAGGCTGTGCCAGGTTGATAAAGATCGATGTATTCAACACCTAGGCGCAGTAGGGTATCCTCAAGGAAATTCTTTACTGTATTAGGGTGGTTATCACTCTTTGGATGACTCTTGCCCTGAGAGTGTAGCTTGCCATCGAATTTTACTGAAATAAACACATTTTCCCGTTGGATTCCTTGGAATGCTTCACGTAGAAGTAATTCATTGTGTCCATCGCCATAGAAATCCCCTGTATCAAAGAGTGTAATGCCTTCCTCAAGTGC